>NZ_JAGYWD010000004.1:0-668938 GCF_018587885.1 Pseudomonas sp. VS40
GCGAATACCCAGTACTCACTGGTTGAGCGCTTTAACCGGTAAACCGCTATCGCAGGCAAGCCAGCTCCCACACTGGACTGTGTTCACACATTTTGATGGGTGAATACATTCAAATGTGGGAGCTGGCTTGCCTGCGATAAGGCCCTAACAGCCGCAGAGAAACCTGGCGACCTTCACCGCCGCAGCCTCCAGATGCTGCTCATGACTAAACCCCGACGCCTTCAAAGGCTTCAAGTCATGATCCCCCGCCACCAGCCACATCACCTCGATGCTCGGCGACAAGTCATACCCCTCCACCGCCGCCCGATTGCCCAGCGCATCCCGCTCGCCCTGCACAATCAACGTCGGCGTCTTCAACCCCGCCAGATGCTCGACCCGTGGCTTTTCCGGCTTGCCCACCGCATAGAACGGATACCCCAGGCACACCAGCCCATCGGCACCCAACTCATCCGCCAGCAAACTGGCCATGCGCCCGCCCATGGACTTGCCGCCAATCGCCAGTTTCCCAGCGACATGACGTCGCACCTCGGCGTACACCTCACGCCAGGCTTCCAGCAGTTTGGGCGCCGGGTTCGGCGGGCGTTTACCGCCGTCCAGCCGGCGCTGGGCCATGTACGGAAACTCGAAGCGCAACACGTTCACGCCATGCCCGGCAAGGCGTGCAGCCATGTCGTTCATAAAGGATGAGTCCATCGGTGCGCCGGCGCCGTGGGCCAGGATCAGCGTCACCGGCGCGTCCTTCGCAACCGTCGACGCGGCATCCCACAACCAGCCCCGCTCCCGCACACACTGCGCCCATTGATCCCCGTCAATACTGGCCTTGTGCTCTTTGCCCATGCTTGCCTCGCTTTTTAGTCTGCCTATAACTCCAGCCCAAGTGCCGCATCTGCTTGGGTTGAACCGTGGATGGGGAACCATGAACACTACTTTAAGTACCGCCTATAACTACAAGGTGGTCCGCCAATTCGCCATTATGACGGTGGTGTGGGGCATCGTCGGCATGGGGCTCGGGGTTTTTCTCGCGGCCCAATTGGTCTGGCCTGCACTCAACTTCGATTTGCCGTGGACCAGCTTCGGCCGCCTGCGCCCGTTGCACACCAACGCGGTGATCTTCGCCTTCGGTGGCTGCGCCTTGTTCGCCAGCTCCTTCTACTCGGTACAACGCACCTGCCAAACCCAGCTGTTCGCGCCGAAGATCGCCGCGTTCTGCTTCTGGGGCTGGCAGTTGGTCATTCTCTTGGCCGCCATCTCCTTGCCGCTGGGCTACACCAGCTCCAAGGAATATGCCGAGCTGGAATGGCCGATCGATATCCTGATCACCATCGTCTGGGTGGCCTATGCCATCGTGTTCTTTGGCACGGTGATGAAGCGCAACACCAAGCACATCTACGTCGGCAACTGGTTCTTCGGTGCGTTCATCATCACCGTGGCCATCCTGCATATCGTCAACAACCTGGAAATCCCGGTCAGCCTGACCAAGTCCTACTCGCTCTACGGCGGTGCGACGGATGCCATGGTGCAGTGGTGGTATGGCCACAACGCGGTAGGCTTTTTCCTCACCGCCGGCTTCCTGGGGATGATGTACTACTTCGTGCCCAAGCAGGCCGAGCGTCCGGTGTATTCGTATCGCTTGTCCATCGTGCACTTCTGGGCACTGATCACCCTGTACATCTGGGCCGGCCCGCACCACTTGCACTACACCGCGCTGCCGGACTGGGCACAATCGCTGGGCATGGTGATGTCGCTGGTGCTGCTGGCACCGAGCTGGGGCGGCATGATCAACGGCATGATGACCCTGTCGGGCGCCTGGCATAAGTTGCGCAGCGACCCGATCCTGCGCTTCCTGGTGGTGTCGCTGGCGTTCTACGGCATGTCGACGTTCGAAGGCCCGATGATGGCGATCAAGACCGTCAACGCCCTCTCCCACTACACCGACTGGACCATCGGCCACGTACATGCCGGCGCCCTCGGTTGGGTAGCGATGATCTCCATCGGCGCGCTGTACCACATGATCCCGAAAATTTTTGGTCGCGAGCAGATGTACAGCCTCGGCCTGATCAACGCGCATTTCTGGCTGGCCACCATCGGCACCGTGCTCTACATCGCCTCGATGTGGGTCAACGGCATCGCCCAAGGCCTGATGTGGCGTGCGGTCAACGAAGACGGCACCTTGACCTACTCCTTCGTCGAAACCCTGGTGGCCAGCCACCCAGGCTTCATCGTGCGGCTGGTGGGCGGCGCCATCTTCCTCAGCGGCATGTTCCTGATGGCTTACAACACTTGGCGCACCGTGCGTTCGGCGCAACCTGCCGAAGTCACCGCTGCCGCGCAGATGGCCTGAGGAGTCGATGATGAAACACGAAACGATTGAAAAGAACGTCGGCCTGCTGATGCTGCTCATGGTGCTCGCCGTGAGCATCGGCGGCCTGACCCAGATCGTCCCGCTGTTCTTCCAGGACGTGACCAACAAGCCAGTGGAAGGCATGAAGCCCTATACCGCGCTGCAACTGGAAGGCCGTGACATCTACATCCGCGAAGGCTGCGTACAGTGCCACTCGCAGATGATCCGCCCGTTCCGCGCCGAGACCGAGCGCTACGGCCACTACTCGGTCGCCGGCGAGAGCGTGTGGGACCACCCGTTCCTGTGGGGCTCCAAGCGCACCGGCCCGGACCTGGCCCGCGTTGGCGCGCGCTACTCGGACGACTGGCACCGCGCGCACTTGTACAACCCGCGCAACGTGGTGCCCGAGTCGAAAATGCCGGCCTACCCGTGGCTGGTCACCGCCGCCGTCGACAGCAGCCACACCGAGACCAAGTTGAAAGTGATGCGCACCCTCGGCGTGCCCTACACCGACGACGATATCAATGGCGCTGTCGCCAGCCTCAAGGGCAAGACCGAGATGGACGCACTGGTGTCGTACCTGCAAGTGCTCGGCACTGCCATCAAGAGCAAGAGGTGAGCCATGGGATTTGAATTCGATGCGGGCACCATCCGCGGCCTCGGCACGCTGGTGGTCGCCATCGCCTTTATCGGCCTGTCGCTGTGGGTGTTCAACAACCGGCGCAATGCGGAATTCGAGCAGGCCCGCCTGCTGCCCTTCGCCGATGAACCTTCTCCATCCGACGCTCAAGAAGAGCCTGCAATAAGGAGCACTCGGCCATGACCCTATTCTGGAGTACATGGATCTGCGTACTGACCCTCGGCAGCCTGATCGGCCTGACCTGGCTGCTGATCGGGACCCGCAAGGGCGAGACCAAGGGCAGTGTCGACCAGACCATGGGCCACGCCTTTGACGGTATCGAGGAATATGACAACCCGCTGCCCCAGTGGTGGTTCATGCTGTTCGCCGGCACCCTGGTGTTTGCGGTCGGCTACCTGATCCTCTACCCGGGCCTGGGCAACTGGAAAGGCGTGTTGCCGGGCTATGAAGACGGCTGGACCCAGACCAAGGAATGGGACAAGGAAATGGCCAAGGCCGACGCCAAGTTCGGGCCGATCTTCGCCAAATTCTCGGCCATGCCCGTGGAAGAAGTCGCCAAAGACCCGCAAGCGCTGAAAATGGGCGGTCGCCTGTTTGCCTCCAACTGCGCGGTGTGCCACGGCTCGGATGCCAAGGGCGCGTTTGGCTTCCCGAACCTGGCGGACAACATCTGGCGCTGGGGCGGCTCGGCCGAAGCGATCAAGACCACCATCCTCAACGGCCGCCACGCGGCGATGCCGGCCTGGGGTGACATGCTCGGCGATGACGGGGTGAAAAACGTCGCGGCCTATGTTCGTCACGACGTGGCCAAGCTGCCCTTGCCGGCCAACAGCACCGCAGACTTGGCAGCAGGCCAGGCGGCGTTCAGCACTACCTGCGTCGCTTGCCACGGTCCGGAAGGCCACGGCATGGAAGCCATGGGCGCGCCCGACCTGACCAAACCGGCCGGCTATATCTACGGCACCAGCCTTGCGCAATTGCAGCAGACTATCCGCCATGGCCGCCAAGGCCAGATGCCCGCGCAGGAAGTGCTGCAGGGCAATGACAAGGTGCACTTGTTGGCGGCCTATGTTTACAGCTTGTCCCACACCGCTGATGGTGCAACGCCAGAAAGCCAGCCTGAGTAACCTCTGAGCTGCTGCCCCACTCTGGGGCGGCAGCTCAACCTAGCTGCGCGACCAAGTGTCGCACCCTTCCAAAGCACACCTTTCCCCCCCTCACTTTCGGGTCTACGCTTGTTCCCACAGCGGACCAATCCTGGCGTACGCAACGACATTCGTTGAGACCCCAAAATTTTCCTGTCCACTCGATCAGCTTTCGATTTCTGATTTTGTCCCTACGCAAAACATGGAAAGGGCGCAGAATCTGGCGTGGAACGCATTGATACAGGTCAGCCATTGCGTTGCAATGGCCCCTCGCTTTCTACATACTTGCGGCCGATTTTACCTATAAAAAAACCTAAACCGTGGAACCTTAGAATGAGCACAGCAATCAGTCCGACTGCTTATAACTATAAGGTAGTCCGCCAGTTCGCCATCATGACGGTGGTCTGGGGGATCCTTGGCATGGGGCTCGGGGTGTTCATCGCCTCGCAACTGGTTTGGCCGGAGTTGAATTTCGGTTTGCCATGGACGACCTTTGGTCGCCTGCGCCCGCTGCACACCAACCTGGTGATCTTCGCCTTCGGTGGATGTGCACTGTTTGCCACCTCCTACTATGTCGTGCAGCGAACCTGCCAGACGCGACTGATCTCCGACAGCCTCGCGGCCTTCACCTTCTGGGGTTGGCAAGCGGTCATCGTGAGCGCCATCGTCACCTTGCCGCTGGGCTACACCACCACCAAGGAATACGCCGAGCTGGAATGGCCGATCGCCATTTTGCTCGCCATCGTGTGGGTGACCTATGCCGTGGTGTTCTTCGGCACCATCGTCAAGCGCAAGACCAAGCACATCTACGTGGGCAACTGGTTCTACGGCGCGTTCATCCTGGTGACGGCGATGCTGCACATCGTCAACCATGCCTCGCTGCCAGTGAACCTGTTCAAGTCCTACTCGGCCTACGCCGGGGCAACGGACGCGATGATCCAGTGGTGGTACGGCCACAATGCCGTGGGTTTCTTCCTGACCACCGGTTTCCTGGGGATGATGTACTACTTCGTGCCGAAACAGGCCGAACGTCCTATTTACTCGTATCGCCTGTCCATCGTGCACTTCTGGGCGCTGATCACCCTGTACATCTGGGCCGGCCCGCACCACTTGCACTACACCGCATTGCCGGACTGGGCGCAGTCCCTGGGCATGGCGATGTCGATCATCCTGCTGGCCCCGAGCTGGGGCGGCATGATCAACGGCATGATGACCCTGTCGGGCGCCTGGCATAAATTGCGCACCGACCCGATCCTGCGCTTTTTGGTGGTATCGCTGGCGTTCTACGGCATGTCGACCTTCGAAGGGCCGATGATGGCGATCAAGACCGTCAACTCGCTGTCCCACTACACCGACTGGACCATCGGCCACGTACACGCCGGCGCCCTCGGCTGGGTAGCGATGATCTCCATCGGCGCGATCTATCACATGATCCCCCGACTGTTTGGCCGCGTGCAGATGCACAGTGTCGCGCTGATCAACACGCACTTCTGGTTGGCCACTATCGGTACCGTGCTCTACATCGCCTCGATGTGGGTCAACGGCATCACCCAGGGCCTGATGTGGCGTGCGATCAACGATGACGGCACCCTCACCTACTCCTTCGTCGAAGCGCTGCAAGCCAGCCACCCGGGCTACATCGTCCGCGCCCTGGGCGGTGCGTTCTTTGCCGCCGGCATGCTGTTCATGGCCTACAACGTCTGGCGCACCGTGCGTGCCTCCGACCCTGCAGAAGCCGAAGCCGCCGCCAAGATCGCCGTTGTGGGAGCCCACTGATGAAGCATGAAGTAGTCGAGAAGAATATCGGCCTGCTGGCCTTCTTCATGGTCATCGCCGTGAGTATCGGCGGCCTGACCCAGATCGTTCCGCTGTTTTTCCAGGACGTCACCAACAAGCCGGTCGAAGGCATGAAGCCGCGCACCGCGCTTGAACTGGAAGGCCGCGACGTCTACATCGCCAACGGTTGTGTCGGCTGCCACTCGCAGATGATCCGTCCGTTCCGTGCCGAAACCGAGCGCTACGGCCACTACTCCGTCGCCGGTGAAAGCGTGTGGGACCACCCGTTCCTGTGGGGTTCCAAGCGTACCGGCCCAGACCTGGCCCGTGTCGGCGGACGTTACTCCGATGACTGGCAGCGTGCGCACTTGTACAACCCGCGCAACGTGGTGCCTGAATCGAAAATGCCGGCGTATCCGTTCCTCGTGGAAAACAAGCTCGACGGCAAGGACACCGCGAAGAAGATGGAAGTCTTGCGCACCCTGGGCGTGCCCTACACCGACGAAGACATCGCCGGTGCAGCCGCAGCCGTGAAGGGCAAGACCGAAATGGACGCACTGGTGGCCTACCTGCAAGGCCTGGGCACCCTCATCAAAAGCAAACGGTGACCTTCATGGATATCGGGATGATTCGAGGCCTGGGCACCGTTGTGGTGATGGTGGCCTTTATCGGCCTGGCGTTGTGGGTGTTCAGCCCCAAGCGCAAGTCGGAGTTTGACGACGCAACCATGCTGCCCTTCGCGGATGATCCCGAAGCCATCAAGCACGTCGAGCAAGCTTCTAGGAGTAACAAAGAATGACTACGTTCTGGAGTCTGTACGTCACAGTCCTCAGTCTGGGTACCATCTTCGCCCTGACCTGGCTGCTGCTGTCGACCCGCAAGGGCCAGCGCACCGAGCAAACCGACGAGACCGTCGGCCACTCGTTCGACGGCATCGAGGAGTACGACAACCCACTGCCGAAGTGGTGGTTCATGCTGTTCGTCGGCACCATCATCTTCGCCCTCGGCTACCTGGCGCTGTACCCCGGCCTGGGCAATTGGAAGGGCCTGTTGCCGGGCTATGCCTACCTCGACAACGACAAGCAAACCCCCTTCGCCAACGGCCAGACCGGCTGGACCGGCGTGCACGAATGGGAAAAGGAAATGGCCAAGTCGGACGCCAAGTTCGGGCCGATCTTCGCCAAATTCGCGTCGATGCCGATTGAAGAAGTGGCCAAGGACCCGCAAGCCCTGAAGATGGGGGGCCGCCTGTTCGCCTCCAACTGCTCGGTGTGCCACGGTTCCGACGCCAAGGGCGCGTATGGCTTCCCTAACTTGACCGACGCCGACTGGCGTTGGGGTGGCGAGCCGGCCACCATCAAGGAAACCATCATGAAGGGCCGCCATGCGGTGATGCCGGCCTGGCTGGACATCCTCAAAGAACAAGGCGTCAGCGATGTGGCCGCGTTCGTGGTCACCAACCTCGACGGCCGCAAGCTGCCCGAAGGCGTGAAAGCCGATGTGGCCAACGGCGAGAAACTCTTCGCCGCCAACTGCGTGGCCTGCCACGGCCCGGCCGGCAAAGGCACCCCCGCCATGGGCGCGCCCGACCTGACCCACCCGGGTGCATTCATCTACGGCTCGAGCTTTGCCCAACTGCAACAGACCATCCGTTGGGGCCGCCAGGGTCAGATGCCTGCGCAGGAGCAGCTGCAGGGGAATGACAAGGTGCACTTGCTGGCAGCGTATGTTTACAGCTTGTCCCATGGGGATAAGAAGGCCGAAGAGCAGTAAAGTCTTGAAAAAAAACGAAGCCCCGTGCAGCGAAAGCTGGCGGGGCTTCGTTGTATCTGGCTCTCGTAACTGTTCAAAACATGAACCCACGACCACTCGTAGCTTGAAGCTTGCCGCGCCCAATAACGAGGTAGTAACGTAACTACATCGAATCCAGCGAAAGGGGAGCCACCCCATGACAATCACCACTATTTCCAGCCGCGCATTCAACCAAGACACAAGTGGTGCCAAAAAAGCAGCCCGCCAGGGGCCGGTTTTTATCACCGATAGAGGCAAGCCAGCCCACGTACTGCTAAGCATTGAGGACTACCAGAAACTGACAGGGCTCAATGCCGACATCGTTGATCTGCTAGTGATGCCAGAAGCGGCCGATATCGACTTCGAAACCGAACGTGCCGTGATCACTCATCGACCTGTGGACCTCTCCTGATGTATCTACTCGACACCAACGTCATTTCCGAACTTCGCAAACCCCACGCCGATGCAAAGGTGGTCGCCTGGGCTAAAAGCGTCAGCGCTCCACGCCTGTATATGTCGGCGATCACACTCAAAGAACTGGAAACCGGCGTCCTGCGCATAGAGCAGCGAGACCCGGCGCAAGGGAAGGTATTACGCACCTGGCTCAAGCGTCATGTCATACCCGCCTTCAATGCCAGAATCCTGCCCATCGATGCAGCAGTAGCGTTGCGCTGTGCACACTTGCATGTGCCAGACCGAGCCAATGAAAGTGATTCATTGATTGCGGCAACCGCTCTGGTCCATGGCCTTACTGTTGTTACACGCAATGTCAGCGACTTTAAATCCAGCGGCGTTCCACTGATCAATCCATGGGACGAATGACCTGCTTACCCACCAAAACCGTCCATACTTCCCAAGTCAATTGATCCAGATCACGTACACCATCAATTGATTTTCCCCAACGCGACCAAAGGTCGCACCCCTTGCACCGCATCGGGGGCGTATCATTAGGCCACTGCAACACCCTTAATTTGACCCCGGTTGGCACGTACTGGCCGAGGCAAATCTCCACCGCCGTGGGATGCAATGATGAGCAACCAGATACCGGTACATGACGTTACCCCGCCTGCCAAAAACGCCAGCAGCACTGTCGACCTCTACGCCTCGCGAGAGAAGATCTACACCCGCGCCTTCACCGGCCTGTTTCGCAATTTGCGCATGCTCGGCGGCGCCGCTCTGTTCCTGCTCTACTTCGGCACCGTGTGGCTGAACTGGGGTGGCCACCAGGCCGTGTGGTGGAACCTGCCAGAGCGTAAATTCTTTATTTTTGGCGCGACCTTCTGGCCCCAGGATTTCATCCTGCTCTCGGGCATTCTTATCGTCGCGGCATTTGGCCTGTTCTTTATCACCGTGTATGCCGGGCGTGTGTGGTGCGGTTATACCTGCCCGCAAAGCGTGTGGACGTGGATCTTCATGTGGTGCGAAAAGGTCACCGAAGGCGACCGCAACCAACGCATCAAGCTCGATAAAGCGCCCATGGGCGCCAACAAGTTCCTGCGCAAATTCAGTAAGCACACCCTGTGGCTGCTGATCGGTTTTGTCACCGGCATGACCTTTGTCGGCTACTTCTCGCCGATCCGCGAACTGGTGTTTGACTTCTTCACCGGCCAAGCCGATGGCTGGTCGTATTTCTGGGTCGGTTTCTTCACCCTCGCCACCTACGGCAACGCCGGTTGGCTGCGCGAACAAGTGTGTATCTACATGTGCCCGTACGCGCGTTTCCAGAGCGTGATGTTCGACAAGGACACCCTAATCGTCTCCTACGATCCGCGCCGTGGCGAGGTGCGTGGCCCGCGCAAAAAAGGCATCGACTACAAGGCCCAGGGCCTCGGCGATTGCATCGATTGCACGATGTGCGTGCAGGTGTGCCCCACCGGTATCGACATCCGCGACGGCCTGCAGATCGAGTGCATCGGCTGCGCCGCTTGTATCGACGCCTGCGACAACATCATGGACAAAATGGAGTACCCACGCGGCCTGATCAGCTACACCACCGAGCACAACCTGTCGGGGCAGAAAACTCACAAGCTGCGCCCGCGCCTGATCGGCTACGCCTTGGTGCTGCTGGCGATGATCGGCTTGCTGGTGGCGGCCTTCTTCATGCGCTCGCTGGTGGGTTTCGACGTGAGCAAGGACCGTGTGCTGTACCGCGAGAACGCCGAAGGCCGGATCGAAAACGTCTACAGCCTGAAGATCATGAACAAGGACCAGCGCGACCACACCTACGTGCTCGACGCTGCCGGCCTGCCCGACCTCAAGCTGCAAGGCCGCCGCGAAATCAAGGTGGCTGCCGGTGATATCGTCAGCATGCCGGTGGAGTTGTCGAGCGCGCCGGAACAACTGCCGTCGAGCACCAACGAGGTGAAATTCATCCTCACCGACGCCGATGACGCCAGCGTCCACATTGAAGCCAAGAGCCGATTCATCGGCCCGCAAGTTCGTTAATCAAGAGAACCGAACAATGTCCGTAGCAACTGCCGCAAGCCCTTGGTACAAGCACCTCTGGCCCTGGATCATCATCGGGATCCTGGCCTGCTCGGTGACCTTGACCCTGTCCATGGTGACTATCGCGGTGAACAACCCCGACAACCTGGTCAACGACAACTACTACGAGGCCGGCAAGGGCATCAACCGTTCCCTGGACCGCGAGCTGCTGGCCCAGACCCTGCAATTGCGCGCCAAGGTGCACCTGGATGAGCTGACCGGTGAAGTCGAAGTGAACCTCACCGGCAACAGCAACCCAGCCACCCTGGAATTGAACCTGATCTCCCCGACCCAGCCAGAGAAGGATCGCAAGATCAACCTGGCCCGCAGTGACAGCGAAACTGGCCGCTACATCGGCCAGGTCACCGACAAGGTCGAGGGCCGGCGCTTTGTCGAATTGCTCGGCGTGGAAGGCGATCGCACCTGGCGTATGTTTGAAGAAGAACTGGTCAGCCACGACAAGGACTTGCTGCTGGGTGATGAACCGTTGCAGGGCGCTGAAGACCTGAAAAAATAAGCCTGCGCTTCGCGCATCGTCGGCAAGCCGGCTCCTACCGCTCGAACGCGATCCCTTGTAGGAGCCGGCTTGCCGGCGATGAGGCCCTCCCAGCCGATTAAGATCCCTAGCCATGACCAGCCCAACTCCGTGCTACCACTGCGCCCTGCCCGTCCCGCCCGGCAGCCGGTTTACCGCCGTGATCCTCGGTGAACACCGCGAACTCTGCTGCCCGGGCTGCCAGGCCGTGGCCGAGGCGATTGTGGCCGGCGGCCTGGAAAGCTATTACCAGCACCGCAGCGAAGCCTCGGCCAACCCTGAGACGCTGCCGGTGCAACTCGTCGACGAGTTGGCACTGTATGACCGCGCCGACGTGCAAAAACCTTTTGTGCGCCACGAGGGCGAGCTGGCCGAAGCCACCCTGTTGATGGAAGGCATCAGTTGCGCTGCCTGTGGCTGGTTGATCGAAAAACACCTGCGCGGCCTGCCCGCCGTGACCGAGGCGCGGTTGAACCTGTCCAACCATCGCTTGCAGGTGCGCTGGGCCGATGGGCAACTGCCGCTGAGCCAGTTGCTCAGCGAGCTGCGCCATATCGGCTACGCCGCCCACCCCTATCAGGCCGACCGCGCTGCCGAGCAACTGGCCGGTGAGAATCGCCTGGCCTTGCGCCAATTGGGCGTGGCCGGGCTGCTGTGGTTCCAGGCCATGATGGCAACCATGGCCACCTGGCCGGAATTCAATATCGACCTGAGCCCGGAGCTGCACGTGATCCTGCGCTGGGTGGCGATGTTTCTCACCACACCCATTGTGTTCTACAGCTGCGCACCGTTTTTCAAGGGGGCGATGCGCGACTTGCGCACCCGCCACCTGACCATGGATGTCTCGGTGTCATTGGCCATCGGCGGTGCGTACCTGGCGGGCATCTGGACCGCGATCACCGGCATCGGCGAGCTCTACTTCGATGCAGTGGGCATGTTTGCACTGTTCCTGCTGGCCGGGCGCTACCTTGAGCGCCGCGCCCGCGAGCGCACGGCCGCCGCCACCGCGCAGCTGGTGAACCTGTTGCCCGCCTCGTGCCTGCGGCTCAAGGCCGATGGCCAGAGTGAACGCATCCTGCTCCCGGAACTGGCACTGGGCGACCGCGTCCTGGTGCATCCGGGCGCTGTGTTGCCGGCGGATGGCGTGATCCTCGATGGCCAATCGAGCATTGATGAATCGTTGCTCACCGGGGAATACCTGCCGCAACCGCGCCAGACCGGCGACGCCGTCACAGCGGGCACGCTGAATGTCGAGGGTGCCTTGACCGTCGAAGTGCGCGCCTTGGGCCATGAAACGCGCTTGTCCGCCATCGTGCGCCTGCTGGAACGGGCCCAGGCCGAGAAACCACGCCTGGCACAAATCGCCGACCGCGCCGCGCAGTGGTTCCTGTTGTGCTCGCTGATCGCCGCCGCCCTGATCGGCTTGCTGTGGTGGGAGCTGGACGCGTCGCGCGCGTTCTGGATTGTGCTGGCAATGCTGGTGGCGACGTGCCCCTGTGCGTTGTCCCTTGCAACACCTACAGCCCTCACCGCCGCCACCGGCACCTTGCACAAACTCGGGTTGCTGCTGACCCGTGGCCATGTGCTGGAAGGACTGAACCAGATCGACACGGTGATCTTCGACAAGACCGGCACCCTGACGGAAGGACGCCTGGCGTTGAGAGCCATCCGGCCCCTGGGCAGCTTGAGCACCGACCTGTGCCTGAGCCTCGCCGCCGCCCTGGAAAACCGTTCCGAACACCCGATCGCGCGCGCCTTTGGTCGCGCCCCGCTGGCCGCCGATGAGGTGCTCAGTTCGCCTGGGCTTGGCCTTGAAGGCCGCGTGGGCGAACGCCTCCTGCGCATTGGTCAACCCGGTTTTGTCTGTGAACTCAGTGGCTGCCCGATTCCTGCCGCACCGGAAGTGTCGGGCCAATGGCTGCTGCTCGGCGACCGCGAAGGCGCCCTGGCCTGGTTCGTACTCGACGACCGCCTGCGCAGCGATGCCCCAGCGTTGCTGGCCGCGTGCAAGGCGCGTGGCTGGCGCACGCTGCTGCTGTCCGGGGACAGCTCGCCGATGGTCGCCAGTGTCGCCGCCGAGTTGGGGATCGATGAAGCCCACGGCGGCCTGCGCCCCGATGACAAGCTGCAAGTGCTGCAACGACTGCACAAGGAAGGCCGCAAGGTGCTAATGCTTGGCGACGGGGTCAACGATGTGCCGGTGCTCGCCGCCGCGGACATCAGCGTGGCCATGGGCACGGCCACCGACCTGGCCAAGACCAGCGCCGACGCGGTCTTGCTGTCCAACCGCCTGGACGCCCTCGTACAAGCCTTTACCCTGGCGCGGCGCACCCGCCGAGTGATCATTGAAAACCTGCTGTGGGCCGGGCTGTACAATGGCCTTATGCTGCCGTTTGCCGCCCTAGGCTGGATCACCCCTATCTGGGCCGCGATCGGCATGTCCCTCAGTTCGTTGACCGTGGTGCTCAACGCCCTGCGCCTGACTCGCCTGCCGAGCGCGCCAGCGGCCCGAGCCCCCTCAGTAACCCGCCCGCTGCCGGTGTGAACCGCGCGGACATGGAGTGCAGATGCCAGCTTTATACGTGATGATTCCGGCGGCGCTGCTGTTAGTGGGCGTGGCCATCTACATCTTCTTCTGGGCCGTGGACAGTGGCCAGTACGACGACCTCGACGGCCCGGCCCATAGCGTGCTGTTCGACGACCAGGACCCGAACCACCTGGCCGGCGTCGAAGAGGCCAACCACCACGAGCAACCGCCCAAAGACCCGCCCCATGCTTGAACTGGCGCCGCTGCTGGTCTCCGCGCTGATCCTCGGCCTGCTCGGCGGCGGCCATTGCCTGGGCATGTGCGGCGGCCTGATGGGTGCGCTGACCCTGGCCATCCCCAAGGAGCAGCGTGGTCGCCGGTTTAAACTGCTGCTGGCCTACAACCTGGGGCGCATCTTCAGCTATACCGCTGCCGGGGTGTTGATCGGCCTTGCCGGTTGGGCAGTGGCGAACAGCCCGGCGGCGATGTTCATGCGCGTACTGGCCGGGTTGTTGTTGATCAGCATGGGCCTGTACCTGGCCGGCTGGTGGAGCGGCCTCACCCGTATCGAAAGCCTCGGACGCGGCCTGTGGCGCTACATCCAGCCAGTCGCCAACCGTTTGCTGCCTGTGTCCAGCGTACCGCGCGCCTTGCTGCTGGGCGCGCTGTGGGGCTGGTTGCCGTGCGGATTGGTCTACAGCACGCTGCTATGGGCAGCGAGCCAGGGCAATGCACTGGACAGCGGGTTGCTGATGCTGGCGTTCGGCCTGGGCACCTGGCCGGTGCTGTTGGCTACAGGCCTGGCGGCTGAGCGGGTGACGGCGCTGTTGCGCAAACGCAGTGTGCGGATGGCCGGCGGCTTGCTGGTGATTCTGTTCGGTATCTGGACATTGCCCGGCCCGCACCAGCACTGGCTGATGGGCCACTAGCGCCCTGCCTCGTAAGTACGATCGTTTTTGACGAGTGGCTGTTGTCGTCAGGCAAGGCGCCGCGACGACTCATAGCTGGCTATGGGGAGGAGCGGCAACGCAGCATGACGGCAACAGACGCCGTCAAAAACGATCAGTACTTGCGAGGCAGGGCGCTCGGCGCCATGTGGCATAGCGCCGCTCCCCGTTGATGCAAATCAAGATGCCATCCCCGCCACGCCCCTAGACTCGGCCCACTAGCCTATCCGGGGGAACGCCCGCATGCTCGACGCCATTCGTTGGGACGCCAATCTGATTCACCGCTACGACATGGCGGGACCGCGCTACACGTCCTACCCCACTGCCGTGCAATTCGACAGCCAGGTCGGCACCTTCGACCTGCTCCACGCCCTACGCGACAGCCGCAAGGCCGTGCGACCCTTGTCGCTGTATGTGCATGTACCGTTCTGCGCGAACATTTGCTACTACTGCGCCTGCAACAAGGTCATCACCAAGGACCGTGGCCGCGCCCAGGCCTACCTGCAGCGCCTGGAGCAGGAGATCCAGCTGATGGCCTGCCACCTCGACCCGAAACAGCCGGTGGAACAGCTGCACTTCGGCGGCGGCACCCCGACCTTTCTCAGCCACGACGAGTTGCGCCAGGTCATGAGTTGCCTGCGCCAGCACTTCAACGTGCTGGATGACGATTCCGGCGACTACGGCATCGAGATCGACCCCCGTGAAGCGGACTGGGCGACCATGGGCCTGCTGCGTGAACTTGGCTTCAACCGCGTGAGCATCGGCCTGCAAGACCTTGACCCCGAGGTGCAACGGGCAGTGAATCGCCTGCAGAGCCTGGAGGAAACCCGTGCGGTCATCGATGCGGCGCGCACCCTGCAATTTCGCTCGATCAATATCGACCTGATCTACGGCTTGCCCAAGCAAACACCGATCAATTTTGCGCGTACCGTGGAAGAGGTAATCAGCCTGCAACCAGACCGCTTGTCAGTGTTCAATTACGCGCACCTGCCAGAGCGCTTCATGCCCCAGCGGCGTATCAACACCGATGAACTGCCCTCCCCGGCGTCTAAACTCTTGATGCTGCAAACCACCATCGAGCAACTGACCCAGGCCGGCTACCGCTACATCGGCATGGACCACTTCGCCCTGCCGGACGATGAGTTGGCTATCGCCCAGGAAGAAGGCACGCTGCAGCGCAACTTCCAGGGCTACACCACCCACGGTCACTGCGACTTGATCGGGCTCGGGGTGTCGGCGATCAGCCAGATCGGCGACCTGTACTGCCAGAACAGCAGCGACCTCAACGGCTACCAGAACACCCTGGCGGGCGCGCAACTGGCCACCAGCCGTGGCCTGGTCTGCACCACGGACGATCGGTTGCGGCGGGAGGTGATTCAGCAGCTGATCTGCACGTTCAGCCTGGCATTCGAGGCGATCGAGCAGGCCTTCAATGTGGATTTTCGCGGGTATTTCGCTGACATCTGGCCACAACTGGAGGCCATGGCCGAGGATGGCCTGATTGAACTCGACGCCCGGGGCATTCGTGTGTTGCCGGCCGGGCGCCTGCTGGTGAGGTCGGTGTGCATGGTGTTCGACGCCTATCTGGAGCACCAGAACAGGCAGCGTTTCTCGAAGGTTATCTAGTCGACTCGCCTTACTTGGCCATGAGGCTCATGGCTTCCATCTGAGCCTCTGGCGGCTGGTCTTTCATGGCTTTGGCCAGTTGGGTCTGGGTGGTTGCCAGCGCGGCCTGCAATGACGTCACATCGCTCTGCAAGCCCGCGACTCTGGCCTGGCGCGCCTCCGGCGTCATCGAGGTATCAGCCATGGCCGCTGCGAGTTCGGCCATCTTGTCTTCGAGTTGTTTCTTGAGCTCACGGATCATCTTCAACAACTGCTTGACGCTGTCGCTCAGGTTGCTGTCGTCGATGTCTTTATTCGCGTCGTTACGGGCAGCCTGCAGACCCGCACCGGAAATTGTCACCGCCACGCCTTCGACCGGCTTGGCGTCAGCCTGCGGTGCCGATGGGTTGCTGGCATCGTCCACCACGGCGTCCTTTTTGAGGTCCGGCATTGTGGGTATGCGAATACTTGAGGGGTTAATACCGCCAATAGAAGCCATGATCCAAACCCTGGATTGTTGAGACATAAGCCTGTATCGACCCTGATACAAAAAGCTTTATACCGCTGGCGGTTTTTTGTACACGCTGGCCTCATCGCCCCCCAGTGCGTTACCCTTACGTCTTATGTGTGTTTTCCCACAAGGATTTAAGAAATGTCCGAGCCAGTTAAACTGCGCGCTCACAGCCAGGCTCATTGCAAGGATTGCAGCCTGGCTCCCCTGTGCTTGCCACTTTCGTTGAATTTGGAAGACATGGATGCGCTGGACGAGATCGTTAAACGCGGTCGCCCGCTGAAAAAAGGCGAATTTCTGTTTCGCCAGGGCGACAAGTTCGATTCCGTTTATGCAGTACGTTCGGGCGCATTGAAAACGTTCAGCCTCAGCGACGGCGGCGAAGAGCAGATCACCGGTTTCCACCTGCCCAGCGAACTGGTGGGCTTGTCGGGCATGGACACCGAGATTCATCCGGTGTCGGCCCAGGCGCTGGAGACCACTTCGGTGTGCGAAATTCCCTTCGAACGCCTGGACGAACTGGCCCTGCAATTGCCGCAACTGCGTCGCCAACTGATGCGTGTCATGAGTCGCGAAATTCGTGACGACCAGCAAATGATGCTGCTGTTGTCGAAGAAGACCGCCGACGAGCGCATCGCGACCTTCCTGGTCAACCTGTCGGCACGGTTCCGTGCCCGTGGTTTCTCCGCCAACCAGTTCCGCCTGAGCATGTCGCGCAACGAAATCGGCAACTACCTGGGCCTTGCAGTGGAAACCGTGTCCCGCGTGTTTACGCGCTTCCAGCAGAACGCACTGTTGGCCGCCGAAGGCAAGGAAGTGCATATCCTCGACCCTATCCAGCTGTGCGCGCTGGCGGGCGGCTCGCTCGAAGGTTAAGAGAAGGATTGATCCAGACACCTGCGGCCGCGCCAATTGCCGAGGCCGCAGGTATACTTCGAGTCCGTTTCCAGCCCCAGGACTCTTCGACGATGACCTTCGATTCGTTCGACATCAAATCCCTGATCCGCCCCGTCATCGACTTCCCCAAGCCTGGGGTGATCTTCCGTGACATCACGCCCTTGTTCCAATCGCCCCGCGCCCTGCGCTTGGTGGCGGACAGCTTTGCCCAGCGTTATGTCGAAGCCGATTTCACCCATATCGGCGCAATGGATGCGCGGGGCTTCCTGATCGGTTCGATCATCGCTTACCAACTGAACAAGCCGCTGATCCTGTTCCGCAAGCAGGGCAAACTGCCCGCGGACGTGCTGGCCGAGGGTTACCAGACCGAGTACGGCGAGGCTTTCCTGGAAGTGCACGCCGACAGCCTGTGCGAGGGCGATTCGGTGTTGATGTTCGATGACCTGATCGCCACTGGCGGCACCCTGATCGCGGCGGCGAACCTGGTGCGACGTATGGGAGCGAAGATCTTCGAAGCGGCGGCGATTATTGATCTGCCGGAGCTGGGTGGGTCGCAACGCCTGGAGGACATGGGGATTCCGACGTTTTGTTTGACGCAGTTTGCGTTGACTGAACAGTAACGGTCGCCTGGGCCGGCCTCATCGCGGGCAAACCCGGCTCCCACAGGTGATCGCCTTCACCGATATGAATGTGTGAGCCCAATCAAATGTGGGAGCCGGGCTTGCCCGCGATGAGGCCCGCAAGAGCAACGCAAATCACAACCCCATCTGCTTACTGATGATCTCGTTCATCACTTCACGCGTCCCCCCGCCAATCGACAGGATGCGGTTATCCCTATACAGCCGCTCCACCAGGTTGCCGCGCATATAGCCCTGCCCACCGAGAATCTGCACCGCGTCGTAGGTGACGCGGTCGGCGGTGTCAGTGGCGAGGTTCTTGGCCATGGAAATCTCCTTGATCACGCTGAGGCCGGCCGCCATTTTCGCCGCCTGGCGGTAGGTGAATTCGCGGGAGACTTCCACGGCGGTGGCCATCTCTGCCAGTCGATGCTTGATCACCTGGAACTTGCCGATGGGCTTACCGAAGGCTTCGCGCTGGGCGGCCCATGCAAGGCTTTCCTCCAGGGCCAACTGCGCGGTCATGTTGGCCATCAGGGCCAGCGCCAGGCGTTCGCTCTGGAAGTTACCCATGATGCAGGCAAACCCCATGTTCTCCGCGCCGATCAGGTTGCCGACGGGCACCCGGCAATCGTCAAAGAATAATTCAGCCGTGTCCGACGCCCACCAGCCCATTTTCTTCAGGGGCTGGCCGACAGTGAAACCCGGCGTGTCTTTTTCGATCAGCAGCAGGCTGATGCCGGCAAAGCCCGGCCCGCCGGTACGCACGGCGACGGTGTAGAAATCGGCGCGGATACCGCTGGTGATGAAGGTCTTGCTGCCGCTGACGCGGTAATGGTCGCCGTCGCGGATGGCGCGGGTTTGCAGGCTGGCGACATCAGAGCCGCCACCCGGCTCGGTGACCGCCAGGGCGATGATCTTTTCACCGGCCAGGACCTGCGGCGCCACGCGCTCGCGCACCTCGGGCCGGGCCCATTTGACGACCGGTGGCAGGCCGATATCCAGCGAACCAAGCCCGGCGACCACACCACCAGAGCCACAACGCATCAGCTCTTCACTGGCCGCAACCTTTGCGAACAGGTCACCTTCATGGCTACCGCCCAAGGCTTGCGGATAACCGATGCCGAGGATCCCCACAGCGCCGGCCTTGAGGTACAGCTCGCGCGGAAAGCTCTGCGCCTCCTCCCACTGCTCGATGCCCGGCAGCAGCTCGCGCTCGACAAAGCGACGCACGCTGTCGCGGACCAATTGGTGGCTGGGGTCGAAGTAGTCCTGGTAGGCAGACATCGGCAAGCTCCATGGCGAGATGGAGCGAAATTACCAAGCGCTTGCTTGGTTATCAAGACATGTACACCTTTTGCCAACAACACGACACTAATGTGGGAGCGGGCTTGCCCGCGAAAGCGCTGGAACAGTCAATACATCTGGTACTGAAAGACCGCTTTCGCGAGCAAGCCCGCTCCCACACTTTGTCCGGCGGTGAACCTTAAAGGGCGATCGGTTTGCGGCCGGCGAAGGAGTGCGCCAGCGTGCCACCATCGACCAACTCCAACTCGCCGCCCAGCGGCACACCGTGGGCAATACGCGAAGTGATCAAGCCTTTGTTGGTCAGCAGTTGAGCGATGTAATGCGCGGTCGCCTCACCTTCCACTGTCGGGTTGGTGGCCAGGATCACTTCGGTAAAGGTGCCCTGTTCTTCGATGCGCGTCACCAGCTGTGGAATGCCGATGGCCTCCGGGCCCAGGCCGTCCAGCGGCGACAGGTGGCCCTTGAGCACAAAGTAGCGCCCGCGATAGCCAGTCTGCTCCACCGCATACACATCCATCGGTCCTTCCACCACGCACAGCAGCGTGTCGTCACGGCGCGGGTCGGCGCATTGCGGGCAGAGTTCTTCTTCGGTCAGCGTGCGGCACTGGCGGCAGTGGCCTACCCCGGTCATGGCCTGGCTCAAGGCCTGGGCCAACCGGGTGCCACCGCTGCGATCACGCTCAAGCAGTTGCAGCGCCATGCGCTGGGCGGTTTTCTGGCCCACGCCCGGCAATGTGCGCAGGGCGTCGATCAGTTGGCGAATCAGGGGGCTGAAGCTCATGGGCAATGGTCCGACAAAACAACGAGACGCGGTTTATACCCGCGCCCCGGATTAGCGTCAAATCCTCAATCCTGCGCGACGCGCACCACCAACTTGCCGAAGTTGCGCCCTTCCAGCAAACCGATAAAGGCCTCGGGTGCCTGCTCCAGACCGTCGACCACGTCTTCGCGGAACTTGATCTTGCCGTCGCGCACCCACGGCGCCATGGCGCTGAGGAACTCGGGCTGGCGGTCACCGTAGTCGTCGAACACGATAAAGCCCTGGATGCGCACGCGCTTGGTCAGCAGCGTTCGTTGCAGCGCCGGCAACCGGTCGGGACCGCTGGGCGCTTTATGGGCGTTGTAGCCGGCGATCAGCCCGCACAGTGGAATGCGCGCCTTGGGATTGAGCAGCGGCACCACGGCGTCGAACACCTTACCGCCGACGTTTTCAAAATAGATATCGACGCCTTTGAAGCACGCCAGCGCCAGATCATTGGCAAAGGTCGCGCTCTTGTGGTCGACGCAGGCATCGAAGCCCAATTCGTCCACCACATAACGGCACTTGTCTGCGCCACCTGCTATCCCGACCACGCGCAAGCCCTTGAGCTTGGCCACCTGCCCCACCACCGAGCCCACTGCGCCGGACGCCGCGGCCACCACCAGGGTTTCCCCGGCCGTGGGCTGGCCAATGTCCATCAGGCCCATGTAGGCGGTCATGCCCGGCATGCCCAGCACACCCAAGGCCATGGACGGACTGGCCAGGCCATTGGGCACCGGCATCAGGTTACGACCGTCGGAGATGCTGTGGCTTTGCCAGCCGGTGGAGCCGACCACCAGGTCGCCCACTTCGAATTTCGGATTGCGCGACTGTTCGATGCGACTGACAGCGCCACCGGTCATTACTTCGTCGATTTCCACTGGCGCCGCGTAGGACGGTGCGTCGCTCATACGTCCGCGCATGTAGGGGTCGAGGGACAGGTACAGGGTTTTCAGCAGGACTTGGCCGTCTGCCAACTCCGGCAGATTCACACGCTCCAGGCGGAAATTTTCCGGGGTGGGTGCGCCCTGCGGGCGTGAGACCAGGACGATGCGCTGGTTCAGGGTCGGTTCTTGAGGCATGAAGGGGCTCCTTTATCCAAATCCATCGGTATAGGGTGCAGACCATGCGTGCGGTGCCAGGGTTCGATCCGATTGGCACAAACAAAAATGCCAGGCACGGGGCCTGGCATTGGAGTCTAGCTAACGCTCGTCGATCAGAACGGCAGCTTCATGCCCGGTGGCAGTTGCATGCCAGCGGTGACACCGCCCATTTTTTCCTGGCTGTTGGCTTCGATCTTGCGCACGGCGTCGTTGACGGCCGCGGCGAACAGCGCCTCGAGCATTTCCAGGTCATCTTCGCCAACGCCCGGCAGGACGCTTGGGTCGATGCTTACACGCTTGATGTCGTGACGACCGGTCATCACCACGCTGACCATATCGCCACCGGCTTTACCGGTGACTTCGGCGTTGGCCAGTTCTTCCTGCATCTTGGCCATCTTTTCCTGCATCTGCTGCGCCTGCTTCATCAGGCCGGCCATGCCACCTTTCATCATGGGAATCACCTCAAAAGTACGTGGATCAATTAGTAGCCCGGTTTCATGACGCTTGGGGAACCGGGGCTTCGACAGGTTCAATAGTATCGTGACGGACGACCGCACCGAACTGTTGCATCATTTGCTGGATGAGCGGATCACCGTGGATCGAATCCTCGGCCTCGCGCTGACGGTTGATACGCCGGCGGGTCGCGGCCTGGGCCGGGGTTTCCTGCTCCGGCTTGATCAGCTCGATGGCGATGGTCAGCGGGCGCTCATGGTACTGGTTAAGCGCATCGTTCAGGCGGCGCTGCTGGGTGGCGTTGAACAGGGCGCTGTGGGCCGGGTCCAGGTGCAACAGCCAGTGGTCGCCTTCGATGGAGATCAGTGTGCAGTTGGCGGCGATGCTGCCGGTCATGCCGGAAATCGGCAGTTTCGGGAACAACTCCAGCCATTGCAGGGCCAGGCCGGTGGCCGGGGCCGCGGCAGGCTCAGCCTCGGGCTCGGGGGCTGGCTCGGCGGTGTGTTCGCTGGCCAGGTCGTCCAGGTAGCTGTAGGCCGAATCCATGTCCGGCTCGATGTAGTCTTCATCCAGCGGCGGTTCGTCGTCGAGGTCGATGCCCGGCGTAGCGGCTTCCACCTGAGCCACGGTGGGCTCGGGGACCGGCGCAGACACCCACTCCGGTGCATCCAGCACTACGCTGTCCGGGGTCGGCGTAGGCATCGGCGTCAGCTCGGGCTGCTCGCTGCTGGTTTCCAGCACGGGCTCCACGGCGGGCGCCAGCTCGACCTCGACGTCAGTCTCTACCGGATCATTCCAGGGCAGGTCGACGACCGGTTCAGGCTCGTTGACCGGTTCCAGCGCGACCACCGGCGCAGCCGACACAGTTTCAGGTTCAGGTTCAGGTTCAGGTTCAGGTTCAGGTTCAGGTTCTGGCTCAGGCGCCGGCGCAACTGGCGCAGGCGCAGCAACCACTGGCGCAACCACTGCTGCGCCAGCCACTGGTTTGGCGGAATCAACTGTGGCCTGGCTGATCCCCACTGGCTTTAGCGGCTGTCTCGGCGCATCGGCCGAATCGGCAGGTCGGAAGGCCAGCATCCGCAGCAGCACCATTTCGAAGCCGCCCCTCGGGTCGGGCGCCAGGGGCAGGTCGCGGCGACCAATCAGGCCCATCTGGTAGTAGAACTGCACGTCTTCGGCCGGCAACGCCTGGGCCAAGGCCAGCACGCGGTCGCGGTCGCCGTGGCCATTGTCGACCCCTTCGGGCAGGGCCTGGGCGATGGCGACGCGGTGCAGCACATTGAGGATTTCCGAGAGCACGCCATTCCAGTCCGGGCCTTGCTCCGACAGGTGGCGTACGGCCTCGAGCAACGCCTTGGCGTCGCCTTCGATCAGCGCATGCAGCACGTCGAACACCTGGCCGTGGTCCAGGGTACCGAGCATGGCGCGCACGTCGGCGGCCATGACCTTGCCTTCACCAAAGGCGATGGCCTGGTCGGTGAGGCTCATGGCGTCGCGCATCGAACCGTCGGCGGCGCGGCCGAGCAACCACAGTGCATCGTCTTCGAACGGGACGTTCTCGACGCCCAGCACGTGGGTCAAATGCTCGACCACGCGCTCGGGGGTCATGTTTTTCAGGGAGAACTGCAGGCACCGAGACAGAATCGTTGCAGGAAGTTTCTGCGGGTCGGTGGTGGCCAGGATAAATTTGACGTAGGGCGGCGGCTCTTCCAGGGTTTTCAACAAAGCGTTGAAGGAGTGGCTGGAGAGCATGTGCACTTCGTCGATCAGGTAGACCTTGAAGCGGCCACGGCTGGGCGCGTACTGCACGTTGTCGAGCAGCTCGCGGGTGTCTTCGACCTTGGTGCGGCTCGCGGCGTCGATCTCGATCAGGTCGACAAAACGCCCTTCGTCGATTTCCTTGCACACCGAACAGGTGCCGCACGGCGTTGAAGTAATACCGGTTTCACAGTTCAGGCATTTGGCGATGATGCGCGCAATGGTGGTCTTGCCCACCCCCCGGGTACCGGTGAACAGGTAGGCGTGGTGCAGCCGTTGGCTGTCCAAGGCATTGATCAGAGCCTTGAGCACATGGGTCTGGCCGACCATTTCGCGGAACGAGCGCGGACGCCATTTACGTGCAAGAACCTGATAACTCATCGAAAACCGTCGCAACTGGGAAGCGGGAGCCGGTAATGCTAGCGGAGCAAGGGGGAAATTGCATCCGGCACGCTCGCCTAATCTGACTAAGCTCTTCTGGTTGGCCCCGAAAAGGCCTGATCCCGGAGAGCATATGCGCGTAGTCCTGGGCGCTTTATGGATGATTACCACGGCTTGCAGTGCTGCGCCTGCACCGTTGCGCTTCTCGGTTTCCGACAGCTGGGCGATGCCCATGGTGCAACTGGAGGACGGCCGGCCCACCCAGGGCATTTTGTATGACCTGATGTTGAGCCTGGCCACCCAGGTGGACCGACCGGCTGAGTTCCATGTACTGGCGCGGGCGCGCATCTCGAGTGCCATGCAACATGGCGACATCGATGTGCGCTGTTATGTCACCCAGGCCTGGGTCGACAACCTGTCCGGGGACTACACCTGGAGCATCCCCTTGATGGTGCAGCGTAACCTGTTGGTGAGCACCCACATTCCTCCTCAGCCGGTGCAGGTCGACAAACTCGCGCCACAGGCCATTGGCACCGTGCTCAACTACCGCTATGCCAGCCTCGACCCGCTGTTCGCCAACGGCCAGCTCAGCCGCGATGACGCCCGCAGCGAAGAACAGGTGCTGCACAAACTGGTGGCCGGGCGTTTCAAGTTTGCCGTGACCAACGAATGGATCCTCGACCGCTTCAACCAGCGGATGCCGGTGGGCAAGCGGTTGCACAAGGTCGCGGTGATTGATGAGCAGAACCTTGGCTGCACCGTGCGCAATGACCCAAACGTGCCGGTTCAGCTCATCCTGCGCACCTTGCTGCGGATGAAAATGTCGGGGGAGATCGACCAAATCATCCAGCTCTACACCGGCGAGACTCCTGACAGGAACTGACAGGACCGTCTTATAGACTCGGCTCCCTCACACACGCAGCCCCCAGGAGCCCGCATGAACACCGTCGCCCATTACTTTTTGCTCTACGTCGACAGCCCGGCCACCAGCGCCAACTTCTATAGCCGCCTGCTGGGCAAGCCGCCGGTGGAGCTCAACCCCACCTTCGCCCTGTTTATTCTCGACAATGGAGTAAAGCTGGGTTTGTGGTCGCGCCATACCGTGGAGCCAGCGGCCCAACTGACGGGCGGTGGCGGTGAAGTGGGCCTGTCGCTGGCCGATAAAGCCGCCGTGGATGCGTTGCACGACCAGTGGGTAGAGCGCGGTGCGACGATCATCCAATCACCGACCACCCTGGACTTCGGCTACACCTTCGTCGCCCAGGACCTCGATGGCCACCGGCTGCGTGCGTTTTGCCTGAGCGACTGACCGCCAGCGCCCTTCCAGGCTGATGGCGGCCACGCTGGTCAACACGATCACACCGCCCAGCACCACTTGCAGGGCGATGTGCTCACCCAGCAGCGTCGCCGCCATCGTCATCGCCACTGGCGGGATCAGGTACATGGCCACCGACGCGCGGCTGACCTCGACATGTTTCAGCACATACCCCCAGGCCAAGTATGCCAGGGCGCTGGGGAAAACCCCGAGCACCAGCACCGCGAGGTTCTCGGGCGCCGGCGCCTGCATCACGGCAGCGGGCAGCCCCGGCAGGTTCACGCAGAGCATCAAGGTGCCCGCCCACACCATGTAGCACGCCATCGTCAGCGGGCTGTAGCGATGGGCGTAGTGTTTCTGGATGGCGAAGTACAGGCTCCACGACACCGCCGCCAGCAGGATCAGCAAGCCGCGCGGGTCGATATCGCCCACGCCGTGATCGCCCCAGATCACCACCAGCACCCCGAGCAAGCCCAGCGACACACAGCTCCAGCGCCACAGGCTGACCCGTTCCTTCAAACAGAAAAACGCGATCAACACGCTGAACAGCGGTGCCGATTGTGCCAGCACGCTGGATGCCGCCGCAGTCACGAACTGCTGGCCGTAATTAAGGCTGGTGTGGTGCAGGAACACGCCAAAAAAACTCAGCACCAGCAGCCACGGCACATCCCGCAGGCATGGCCGGCCGATGCCCAGCACCAGGGCCACAGCGGCCATGAACACCGAGGCGATCAGAAACCGCAACAACGCGAGCTGGCCGGGGCTGTAGCTGTGCAGGCCCATGTGCACGCCAATCGGCGAATAGGCCCAACAGAGGATGACGCTGGCGATGACTAGCGTAAGCTTCAGGGGTGACGGGGTATTCATCGACGGCATCCAAACACTGAGAAGGAATGCCGTCAGTCTTGACCGGGGCAAGGCGCAGGACAATTAACCGTTTCTGACTTCTGAAATCACTGGAACTGAGCGATGGAACTGGCCCAACTGAAAATGGTGCGAGCGGTGGCACAAACCGGCAGCGTGGCCCAGGCCGCCGTGCAATTGCATTGCGTGCCGTCCAACATCACCACGCGTATCAAGCAGCTGGAAAACGAGTTGGGCACACCGCTGTTTATTCGCGCCGGGCGTGGGCTGGCGATCAGTGCTGCCGGTGAGATCTTCCTGGAGTACTGCGAACGCATCCTGGCGCTGGTGGACGAATCCAAACGCGCCGTGGACGCCAACGCCATTCCCCGTGGCACCCTGCGTATCGGCGCGGTGGAGTCCAGCGCCAGCGGGCGCTTGCCGCCACTGTTGGCGGAGTATCACCGACGCTACCCGGACGTCAGCCTGGAACTGGTCACCGGCGCCTGGGGCGAACTGCTCGACGACCTGCAACACCACCGCCTGGACGTGGCCCTGGTGGCCGCCGGCAATAAACGCGCAAAGCTCGAACACAGCGTGGTCTACAGCGAACGCCTGGTGCTGATCGCCAGCGCCACCAGCGACCCGATCCACGGCGCCGAAGACCTGGCCGGCCGCACCTTGCTGGTGTGGCCTCCCGGCTGCCCCTACCGGGCGGCGCTGGAAAACTGGGTCAAGCCGCACGCCTTCAAGCCGGCGATTGCCAGCTATGCCAGTTGGGGCACGATCATCGGTTGCGTCAGTGCCGGGATTGGCGTGGCGCTCGCGCCGGAAGGCATCCTGGCCCGCTATGAGCAGGCCAATCAGCTGGCGTCGTATCGCTTTGAGGAATTGCAGGCAGTGGACAACCTGCTGTTCTGGCACAAGGACACCCAGCGGCATGTGGCACGGGATGCGTTTGCCGGGTTACTCCGCGAAATATTCGGTTGATGAAGATCCAAAATGTGGGAGCGGGCTTGCTCGCGAAAGCGGTGGCTCAGTCACTGCATCCAGCGACTGACACTCCGTATTCGCGAGCAAGCCCGCTCCCACATTTAGATTTTTGCCGTTTTCGAGATCAGCTTTTGGGGGCCGCCAACCGCGCGTATTGATCCTGGCTGATCCACCCCGTAAACGAGCGACCCTCTGCGTTGATGAACTCGACCTGGGCCCAGCCATCCTTGAATGCCAGCACACCGACCACGTCGTTCTTGACGATGTAGGGACGTTTAGCCGCCTTGGCACTTGGATTTTTCAGCAGGTAAGCCTTGTCGGCTGAGACCTTGACCAGGGCGATCCATTTTTTGCTGGCGGTCTGGGTCAGGTCCAGGCCGGTGGCAACTTCCGGCATCAGCACATTGAGGCAACCCGGATGCTGACGGCCTTCTGCCACGGTGAGGGTCACGCCATCGGACGAGGGTGCCACGCTGCCGGGGTAGGCAGTGTCGTTCCAGGTGGTCAGTGCTGAGGGCTTGCCTTGCAGGTAGAACGTGCAGCTGCGAGTAACGCCCTCGCCCATCTCTTCCGCGTAATAGCCTTCCACCTGATGCTCAGGCGTCACGGCCAGCATCAGCCCTTCGTATTTGCCTGAATGCAACGCCGGTGAACCGGCCAAGACAGGCGCTGCGGCGCACAACGACAACACACCCACTGCTAGAAAACGGATCATCTTATTTTTTTCCTTCAAGTTTCTCGTAGGCTTCTTTCATCAGGACGTCATAGTTGCCGTAGTCCTTGCCGTTATAGTTACGGGCCATCGAAGTGAAATCCTTGGCTTTCATGGCCGTCATCAACGCCGGGCTGTTAGCGCAAAACGCGAGAAACGCCTTCAGTTGGTTACCGACATTCACTTTTAATGCCGCGACAAACTCAAACACCGTTTTGTAACCGCATGAGGCGTAGTTGAACCCCATGGTCTGAAACATGCCCCACGACGCCGACATCAACGCCGCTTCCTGGTCCAGGGCGAATGCAGTGGCCATGGTTTCCCAGGCCTTGACCTGATCCTTGTTATTGACCTGCCACTGCGGCCCGGCCTTTCTCACATAGATGTACGAAAGCAGCGGATGCGCCTGGTCGTAGATATGCTTGGTGTACTTGCGAAATTGGTGCCCTTCAAACGCAATGATCGGTAACTTGGCCGGCCCGAAACCCGAGCGACCACCGGACTCCACCGTGGCGAAGGCCCTGATGACATTCACCGAAATGCCGTTGCCCAACTGCTTGGCGGCATTCTGAAAATCCGTATCGGTGAGCGTCATGCCGCCATCGCACGTGGCCTGGAGCATCAATTGGCGATTGCGCCGCTCAGCCTCGATCATTGCCCGCATACGGTCCAGGTACACGTTGACGGTGGCTTGCACTGCGTCACCCTGGTTGTTACCGAATGCATTCAGAAAGCTTGGAATACGCATGCTCGGAAACGCCTTCACCGGTACCTTCACCGCCTCTTCGATCAGGCTGTTGAAGGTTTTACCGGTCGGGTCGATCACACCATCGGGGTGCGCGTATTTGAGATGACGGAACTGATACTGGCTGATGCACTGCACCAACTGACCGTCGCACTTGCCGTTTTCGGCCAGTGGGAAGCCCAGTTTGGGAATGATCAGATTGAATAGATATTGGATGCACTGCACATCGGAAGGCAAGTTACGGGCTTTACCGGGAGCGCCTACCGAAGCACTGATAAGACGGGGCAACCCTTGCAGGCTTTTCATCACAGACATCCTTGTTAGTTAAAGAAGTGATGGCACTTCAATATCAAATCCGCACCCTTGTCATACTCTGAAACAAGTGGCTGGCGGAAACTAACAAGGTGGTTTTAGGTTGTCCAGAGCGACCGCTGAAAGTTGTGAAACAGCCGAATTAAATAAATCAGTAACCGTGGAATTCACGGGTTTTCTGGTAGGTGTGGAAATCAATCCACTCGACCACGTCGTAAGGCAGGTAAAGCTGCATCCGCGCCCGGGAAATGGCGATGTACACCGCGCACAGCCGCTGGTCGAACGCGTAGGCGTCCTTGAACTTCACGTTGGTCAGCAGTTCGGGCGTCAGCAGCACCCGGTCGAACTCCATGCCGCCCGCCTCCTCCGCCAGCATCAGCAGGCATCGCTTGCCAGGCACGCCACCCAGCCGGTTCAAGCGCGTGATATCGGCGACGTTGAAGCCTTTTTCCAGCTCACTTTCGACCCACAGGAACGCCTCATCGAATTGGCTGGCATCGCGCACCTGCTGCCAGTCGTCCATGTCGCTGAAATACGCGTGGGGGCCGTTGTCACTGTGCTCGTTGCTGTAGAACTGCGGCTTGAACAAGGCGATAACGCTGGTCATAAAGCGTTGCAGGTCCTGCTGCGCCGCGTTGTCGGGGAACCCGAACGGGCAGTTGGCTTGCTGCAACTGAATCGCCCACTTCATGGTGTCCCAATGGGAAGCGGTCAACACCACGCAGCCTTCGGGCGGCACGAAGCCTTGGGGGTAGTGCTCGATACCGACGTCGGCATCCCGCGCGCCTTCGAAGGGCGTCTTGCCCTTCTGCGAATGCACGCTGATCAGCGGGTTGACCAGGCGCTCGACGTTGCGGCCCGAACGCACCGAGTAACTGATGTCGGTGTGCCGGACTTCGCGCTTGCGCCTGACCACCTCACCGCTGGCCAATTGGTACTCATCGCCAAGGGTAATCAACACCTGGCGGCCGCGTTCGATGATCTGCAACAACGAGGGTGGAATGTCCTGGCTTTCATCGATCAGCACATGGGTGTATCGGGGCGGCACCACGCATCCATCGAGGCTTGCGCGCTTGATCAGCAACAGGGCTGCGAAGGCCGTCTGACCGGCCCACTGCGGGTTGGCGTCCAGATAGGTCCACAACCGGCTGGAATACTCCAGCAACGCCTGGGCGTCCACGCTGGACAAGGCTTGCTTGAAATGCGGCAAATGCCTGGCCGACAGGCTGTGATGGTTGGAGTGGCAGTAGCTGTCGAGCACCTTCAGGCAGATATCAAGCGTTGCCGCGCCATCGTGACCACGCCAGCCGTGGATATTCAGGGTCTGCGACACTTCGTGTTTGCCGGGCAACCGAGTGGGTGTGGACTGCGCGGCGGGCCGTTGCCCCTGCAACAGCGCCTTGGCGAAGGCAGCAAAGGTCGAACCGGTCTTGCTGTCCTTGGCCAGTCCCATGCGTTCACGCAGGGTCGCGAGTTTTGCTCCAGTACGCGCCAGTATCAAGGTTTGCGCCGGCCGCAGGCACTCCATCAAGGCGCCGAGCAGGTGGCTCTTGCCGATGCCCGCGTAGCCTTGCACATGCAGGTCTTCGTTCAGGTTGGCGCGGAAGGTGCGCACCAGTTTGTCCTGGGCCGGGCTGAGCCAGCGCTCGCGCTGCCGGGGCGTGATCATCTGCTGGCTGAACGGGTCATTGCTGCGCAGGTGGCGGACCTTGTAGCCGATATCCCATTTACCCGACGGCAGCAGGTAATCGCGCGCCGCGACTTCTTCAGCCGACAGCAGCCGCAGGTTGACGGTTTTGAGCGCATTGAAGCCGAAGTACAGCTTGCGCGGATCGAACAGCCGCTGGGCTTCGGACAGCAAGGTCGCGGCGCCCCCTGCCGGCGCGTCGACCGCCCAGTCAATCAGCTTGGTCAGGATGCGCTCGGCGCCGGCACAGGTCAGGTCTTTTTCCACGGCCTGGGCCAGGTTCTGGATGACCAGCACGGCGGCCAGCTCCGGGTCCGACAGGCCGGTCAGGGCCTTGGCACCGTCCGCGCCAAGCAGCGCCGTGCAAGTTTCCTGCGTGACAGGCAGGAAGACGGGGCTGGATAAATCAAAGTGTTCCGGTTGCATAGTTCCTCGCAACCAGGCAATCAGGCATTGCCCTGACTGCCCAGCTCAAACCGATATTCTCCAAGGGAGCCTGACATACCGCCGCCCTGGGGACGCGCGTCAGGCGTTGAAGCCATCGCGCTGATCTGCTGCTGAAGTTCGAACACCGCCATGTCCAGCAGCCTGCGCAAGTCTTCGGCACTCTGTGCGGCCACATTCAATTGCAGCGTGAAGGCCCCTGTGAGTGGCGGCGGCGTCGGCTCGGCGGGCGGCGCGGGCTCATCGGCCGCATCGGTCGCGCGGATCATTTCCGCCTGGCTGAGGATGTCCGCGTGCTCGTCATCCATCAGGTCCAGCACCTTCGATAACTCCAGGGTCTGTTCAGGGTGCGATTGAATACGGTCCTTGATCTCCAGGCGCCGCATCTGCCATTCCCGCAGTTTTTCGCGAGTGAGGTCGTCGACTTTTTCCACGTGTTCTGTCTCCGGATGCCAGGCACTGGAGTATGCCGCCATGGACTGCCCGATGGCAGATGGCGTGAAAGCATTTTTTGAATTGAGTTTGAGGAGGTATTGCAAGGAAGAGCGTTATGGAGGCAACCCCACCAGCCACACCCCGGCACACAATGTTCCCGCTGTGGCTGCTGCCTTCCGGCTCTGACCATGTCGCATGCAAGCATGCTCGAGTATCGCTGAAAGCCTTAAATCAGTAAAGCTTTCTCTCCCAAATCGAACTGAGTAACGTACAATGCTCGATAAATCTTCAAAACAAATGTGTAGAGCCCTCAATGCTCTTACAGGAAAATCGGTTCACACACGCTGGCAATGGGCTTCTATTAATTAGTAGCTGATCGCACACTAGTGCATATTGGTTAATGCAAAGGAAATCCCCCTAGCCCGTACAACATAGGGGGATTATAGTTTCCAACAGCTAGACCTTAATTATTTTTTGTCGGATATAGCATTAACAGGAATAATTTGAAATCTACCACTATAAAGAGGCGATTTAAAGTAACGACCGACCTTTTCCGCCGTATCAATTAGTGCATCCATCGCTTCTTCCAGACCGTCTTCCTTATAAGCTATTGATTCTTCATTAGAATGAATACCGATGTCGCCATTGATAGTTTTACAAACGACAAAAGGGTGAGCGATCTCTTTCATATACTTGTAAAAAGCTCCCTTTGCCATTACTAACCCAAAACGTCGCCAAGCGTATTTCCGTCCCCAATAATAACCGTCAGTAGCTCGATGCTTGACACGATCATCGTTTTTCCCTTGGTTTTCTGCAAGCTTATCCAGAGAAAAATGTTTCGCCGCTGAATAGCTCAGCAACTTATTGACACTATCAGCTTTTCCTAAAGCTGAAGGTTCAATAATATTTCTCCCCTCACGATCAGTTATAAATCCGATATTGTAACGATCACCATTTACAAGTTCGGCAGCACTACTATTCGTTTCAAACTGATAAAGAGTACCAGTAGTGGCAGGAGTGAACTGATGCAAGAACTTACCATTCGGAAGTTCTGTAACGGTATAGCCTCTAACAATAACGTCATGGATCGTATACAAGTTTCGTGATTTCATTTTTTCATCCTTGTCCTTGTAGCGCCGCACCCTGTAATAGCATTTTGTCTCATAAGCAACACCGCCTATACCAAGCCAACTGACTTTGCTAAGGTTTTAATATTTTCAGATTTTGACCACAACCCGAAAAATATAGTAAATAATACTCACCTCCGAAAACATTCAAACAGGTCAAAATCACAAAACTGACAATACTATTGCTGACCTATAATTTCTTTAATCTCCTTTATACAAACTCTTGGGATTTTTAAAGAGTCAATATTGCTATTAGCAATAACTGACGCATAGTCTTCCACTTCGACTGAGTCCCCCCAATCCAGCATTTTCCCCAGACGCAACGCTGTAAACCTTGAAAACCCAAGCGACATTAAGCTTAACTCAATGGGAGAACACGCTCCAAACTCGAGGAAGGTGTGATAAGCAGCTTGTTTCGCCTCGTCATCTGAAACTCCCTTCATCTGGAGGCAATATCTAATTACATCCTCATAGGCACTGAAATATTTCACTAGCTTAAAGCGTATATCTGTCTCTATGATGCCTAAAAGTTGCCTGATGATCGTGGAGGTTCGAGTAGAAAAATCATCTTGGCGCCTTATATAGTTAACTCTATCTTTAATCAGCACATTTATTGGCGTTCCAGTTGCCCATTGATGTGCTAAGTAGCAAACCCAACTGCGGAACTTTTGGCTTTCCGCCCATTGAAAAACGTCAGATATTATTTCTATAGCCCGTTCCATTCGGTGATAACCACCCACAGAGAAAGGGTTTAACAGCGAAAATTCTTCGGTGTAAACCGCGCCATAGAGTTTATCGTAAAGAATCTGTAAATGATCCGGCCTTAAGCTACTGTGGGACTCTAAAATTTCTTGAGGCAATGTTAATGTCAAATCCTGGACATGCTTCAAATTCTGAGCTAGAACCTCGGAATTCTCTACTGTTTGGTATTTTTTTATAACCTCGCTCTCTTCATTCTCAATTATCTCGCGATAAAGTCTACTAAAACCTGCTTCAGCGAAGTCTTTTTTATCAGCATCTATCTCGCCACTCATCAACCTTTGAATAATGGAACCACCATCATCCATAAGTTTTTCCATTGAAGCCCTTACCTCCTGAAGATTCTCACCTTTGTAGGACTCCTCTTCCCATTCACTCGGTCTGATACACCAGATGTTGCCATGAAACTCTTGAAGGAGCCTTCCAGCGCGTCCAGACAGATTGAGAAAATCTGATCTAGACATCGGCTTAGTACCACTATGGGGATTTTCTATAACAATATGCTTTGCCGGTAGATTTACACCTTGCAGCAGCGTGCTAGTACAACATAAAAATCTAATTTCTCCAGCCTTGAACAAGTCCTCAACACCAGATCGAATTATTGAAGGCATAACCCCGTAGTGAAAGGCTACCCCTGATGCTAAACTCACAGCCAAAGGATATTCTTCATGCACCTCAGTCTTTATGAAGCTAATAAAGTCTTTCACATCTTCTGATATAAAAAACTCTTTATTTACGGCTAGCAATTCTTCAGCGACTTTCTCTGCTTCCCCTGGCCCATCAGCAAATATAATAGTGGACTCATCACTTCCCGTAATTTCATTAGCAAATAGAGCACGCTGTTTCGTACGTGATCCTCTAAAGGAAAAATCAACAGACGTATTTCCGAGATTTACTCCACGCCCCCCAGCAAGCAATGAAACGTTAATCATGCTGGGCTGACGGGCAACTTCAGATATAAGAAGCAGATTCTGAGATACGGGAGATACAGTCTCAGTAAAAAACAATCCTTCTTCTTGGCGCCCAAACAAGCTCAAAAAATAACCTGGATTGCTTATAAGCGGGCTCGCAAATAATATCGAGGCTAATGGATGTTTATCCAATGCCAAATCGACGGCACTTTGCAAAGTAATACCTCGATTTCCCTTCTGGATTTCGTGAGCCTCATCTATAAATATAGACGTAATTCTTTTTTTATTATTTTCCGGCTTAAGCAAACTCAGCAATCTTTCAGGGGTCAACACATATATTACATTTTTAATATTCTGAGAGTCTTTAAGGGGAAATGGAGCAGTCCTAACCAAAACCCCATGTATTTCTTTGGATTTTATTGTACGCCTTATCCTAGAAGAAACTTCCGAAATCAGAGCTCTTGTAGGAACAATATATACTATATTTTCTTCAGCACCGAACTTTAGTCTCCTTACTAAATCAAGATTAAGAATAAACGATTTTCCAGCAGAGGTGGGTGCAGAAACGCTTACAGATTTTTGATTCTCTAATGAAGTGTAAAGTTTGTGCTGAAAGTCTGTTAACATCACTTCATCAGCTACCGTATTCTCAGCTTCTCTAGCAATACGCTCCAACGACAATAACAACGATGGAGAATATTTTTCTAGCTCTCTGTACCGATCCCGCAAAAGGGATCTTCCCGGAAAGTTACCAATCCTTGAGAAAATTATATCGGCAGCTTGGACTATTTTAGTCTTCTCATTGGACGAACTTTCAACGAGACGGCTTATAACCTCATAAGCTAGAGCCAAGTCCTCAGGAGCATCTGAGAGCGAGAGAATTGAAGATACGCCTATCAATTTCCTTACTTCTTCTGAATTTAGTCCTTCTATTAACCTGCGCCCAGGAAGTAAATGATCTACGCTATATTTGAATAGCTTTTCAATTTCCACCTCAAACTTATCAACTTCGAATGCCATATTAATCTAACGCCGCATTGAATTCATTTCTGAACTCTTGTACACAGGGAAACGGTATAAAAAAAACATCAAGACAAAGATAAGACCTCGAAAACCCTGTAAGCTTTTTTTCTAATTTTGAAGCAATAAGACTTGTTTCTTTCGAGAAATTTTCTTTAAACTCTTTAGATAACACTGAATGGGCGACACCAGGAGCACTTGAGTAAGCGTCCCAGTTATAGCCTATTAGGCAAGCGTGGTTGATTCTTGCCCCAGGACCGGGCTCTCCAAGGCGTATATGCTCAGTAACAGCATCCTGAACTTCTTTGTCTGCATACTTAAAGTGTTTCGTAATCATTGTGAATTCATGCTTGTAGACCTCGTCCGCATGAAAGCTTTCAATACTTTTTATAGCAGAAGTTATTGCATCATCTATATTTTTATAAAGCTTTGACTCACCAAAATAGAAATCAACAATTTGATCTTCTGCGTTCCATTTAACGTGAATACCATCAGAACCGTTTGCTTCTAACTTCCTATTTGTCTTAAGCTCCATCTTCGCCACTACTTGCGGAGCCTGAATTATTGCTTCGACTAAAAAGTATAGTAGGGCTTCGCCTGCTTCCCCTGTCTTATCGGGGCTATCATCAGTTACATCCGGATGACGAAAGAGCTTTCTAGCTTCTTTAGTTAGACGCGCAGCATCATTGAAGGTTATAGGTCCAGGTCGATTTTTTGCAGCGATACAATAGTCTATTATATAATTATATAATAGACCGGCTAATGCCTTTACCATTGGCCGCCCATTACCATCGAACTTTAGATGATGAAATCGCAGATTAGCTTTAAGCGAACTTATTGTATCGCTGTGCTCAATAGAATCGATGCACGCAGTATAGTCATCGTTATTCACTGCAATCAGAGATTTTATCTCTGCAATCTTGACCATTCCCTGTCACTCCACCTCTACACGATTCGGTTTGAGCTACCTCTATCTATCTGCGGCATGAGTCTGACGAAAACTCAAAAAAAAACCGCAAAGACAGATTGCCACTATACCGTAGCTGAGCTGAAAGCCAATTTTTCCAGACGCATTAATCAGCGGGCATGAGATGCCCTAGGTCGAGCCGAGATCAGATGAGTGGAGAAATCAAATTCAGGGAGTTAAAGTGCAGAGCAAGTGCACCACTTCACGGTCACTAAACGCTGTCACACTTCGAAATTTTTGACTTAGAAATCCTTGAGAATTCAAGGACTTACGTTATGGAGGCAACCCCACCAGCCACACCCCGGCACACAATGTTCCCGCTGTGGCTGCTGCCTTCCGGCTCTGACCAGGTTCACGGGTAATCGTTGCGGGGGGACCGATGGGGTCACCATAACGACGCCTGCCTCTCGGCAAGCGGGGCCATTGTACCGATCTCATCGGAAGTTACAACCGTTGGGGCCGGATTAAAAATATCCGATGGTTCAAGCACTTGTGTCTATCGCGGGGACGCCATCGCCGGCAAGCCGACTCCTACAGGGTGACGGCTTCGTCTGCTCGGCCACCTTCCTCCTGGATCACCAGGTGGATGAAGTGCAGCTTGGCGATTACCGCCGGAGGCAGCACGAAAGGATAGAAATCCGGCTGGCCCATGCTGCGTGACAGTTCATTGAGCATGCCGGCCAGTTCAATCCAGGCGTTGACGAACGACAGGAACGCCGCGCCGCCGGGGTGCTCGGGGTCGTAGAGCGTGCTGAGGGGGAAGGGTTGGTAATCCAGGTCCATCTCGCGGGCGCTCATGCCAAAGCCGAGGGCGGTGTCGACGGCGTCCATCATGTGCAGGTAATGGGCCCAGGTTTCGGCCCAGTCTTCCCAGGGGTGCATGGTGGCGTAGGCGCTGACGCAGGTTTGCTGCCAGTCAGGGCGCGGGCCGTTTTGATAATGCTGATCGAGGGCATCGGCGTAACTGGCGCGTTCGTCGCCGAACAGGGCGCGAAACGGTTCGAGCCAGTGGGTATTCGCGATCAGGCGATCCCAGTAATAGTGGCCAACCTCATGGCGAAAGTGACCGAGCAACGTGCGGTAGGGTTCGCGCATTTGTACGCGCACCTTTTCACGGTGGGCGTCGTCGGCTTCCTTGATGTCGAGGGTGATCAAGCCGTTCGCGTGGCCCGTCATCGGCGCGTTGCCCTCCAGGTCGATACCGACGAAGTCGAAGGCCAGACCGTTGTCTTCGTCGACACTCTTGGGCACCACTTGCAGGCCAAGGCTGATCAATTGCGCGACCAAGCGGCGCTTGGCGGTTTCGACTTTGCGCCAGCGCTCATGGTTTTCTACGATCGACAGGTCAGGGATGGTGCGATTGAGGCTGCAGGCCACGCACAGCGGCGCGGTGCTGTGAGCCGGGATCAGCCAATTGCAGGCGGCTGGCGTGTCGAGGTTGGCGCAGCGACGGAAAGCGCCGGCGTCAAGGTTGCCATCTTGCAGCCAGGTGCCTTCCACCGGGCCGGGCCGCAGGGAGTCCAACCGGGCTTGTTGGGGTTGGTAGCCCAGCAGCGCCTGGCAGGCCAGGCACTGGCTGTTGCGAAAGAACAGGGATTGGCCGCAACGGCACTGCCAGACCTTGCTGTCACGAGACGAGCCGGCCACGAACGGTGCGGCAATGCGCGAACTGAGTTGCTCGAAGTAGCGAAACATGGCGATCTCTCCCTGGGTGACTGAGACTAGATCACTTTCGCTTCAGAATCGTTCCACATTGTTGTAGTGAGCGGGCTTGCCCCGCGCTGGGCTGCGTAGCGGCCCCAAACCCGGCACTTCGGTCTATCCGAAACACTTCGGCGTCCTTGTTGGGGCGGCTTCGCCACCCAGCGCGGGGCAAGCCCGCTCACCACAGCAAGCCCGCTCACCACAACACGCTTGTTTACCCCACAGTCCACATCAGACAGTGATGTTGTGCTTGGCGAGGAAGGCGACGAAAGCCTCTTCGTCCAATACCTTCAGGCCCAACTCGTTGGCCTTGGCCAGTTTCGAACCGGCGCCTGGCCCCGCAACTACGCAGTGGGTCTTCGCCGAGACGGAACCCGCTACCTTGGCACCGAGGCTTTCGAGCTTGTCCTTGGCCACGTCACGGCTCATCAGCTCCAGGGAACCGGTGAGCACCCAGGTGTGCCCTGCTTCGGGTAAACCTTCCACGACTTTCTTCTCGCTCAGCCAGTGCATGCCGAAGTCCTTGAGCTGCTGCTCGATGGCCAGGGCGTGGTTGGCGTTGTCTGCATTATCGAAGAACTCGCGCACGGCCTTGGCCTGCTTCTCGGGCAGGGCTTGGCGCATATCCAGCCAGTCGGCCTTGATCACGCCTTCAAGGGTGACGAATTTGTCCGCCAGCTTCTGCGCCGCGCCGGGGCCGACGCTCGGAACGTGCAGCTTGTCGAGCAAGCCACCCAGGGTGGTGCTGGCGGCGAACTCGGCGCTCAGCTCGCCCTGATCCTGCAACTGCAAGGCGCATTCCTGCGGCGACAGCAGCGCGCCGATCACGTCCTGGTTGTGGCTGTCTTCGAAGAAGCTGTGAATCTCGTGCGCCACTTCCAGGCCCACGTCCGGCAAGTACGTCAGCACTTCCGGCAAGGCCTTCTGCACACGCTCCAGGGAGGCCAGCGAGCGCGCCAGCACCTTGGCCGTCTCCTCGCCCACGTCGGGAATGCCCAGGGCGTAGATAAACCGTGCCAGGGTCGGGGTCTTGCTGTTTTCGATGGCGGTGATCAGCTTCTTGCTGGAGATGTCGGCGAAGCCTTCCAGGTCGATGATCTGCTCGTACTTGAGCTTGTAGAGGTCTGCGGGCGAGCCGATGAGTTTTTCATCCACCAACTGCTCGATGGTCTTGTCGCCCAGGCCGTCGATGTCCATGGCGCGACGCGAGACGAAATGAATGATCGCCTGCTTGAGCTGTGCACCACAGGCCAGGCGGCCGACGCAGCGGTACACCGCGCCTTCGGTGACGGTTTCCTTGCCCTTGCTGCGCTTGACCAGTTGCGTGCGCTCCACGTGGGAGCCGCACACCGGACAGCTCTCGGGGATCTGCACGGCGCGGGCGTTTTCCGGGCGGCGCTCGGCCACCACGGAGACCACCTGCGGGATCACATCGCCGGCGCGGCGGATGATCACGGTGTCGCCGATCATCAGGCCCAGGCGCGCGACTTCATCCATGTTATGCAGGGTGGCGTTGGACACGGTCACACCCGCGACCTTGACCGGCTTGAGCCGCGCCACCGGCGTGACAGCGCCGGTGCGGCCGACCTGGAATTCCACGTCGAGCAGTTCGGTCAGCTCTTCCATGGCCGGGAATTTATGCGCGATGGCCCAGCGCGGTTCGCGGGCGCGGAAGCCCAGTTCGCGCTGCGAGGCAATGCTGTTGACCTTGAACACCACGCCGTCGATTTCATACGGCAGGCTGTTACGCCGTTCGCCGATGTCGCGGTAGTAGTCCAGACAATCCTGGATCCCCTTGGCGAGTTTCAGCTCATGGCTGATCGGCATGCCCCACTTCTTCAGTTGTTGCAGGTTGCCGATATGGGTGTCACTGATGTCGGTGGTGACACCGTAGCAGCAGAATTCCAACGGGCGGCTGGCGGTGATCTTCGAGTCCAGTTGGCGCAAGCTGCCCGCTGCCGCGTTGCGCGGGTTGGCGAAAGTCTTGCCGCCGACCTCCAGTTGCGAGGCGTTGAGCCGTTCGAAACCGGCCTTGGACATGAACACTTCGCCACGCACTTCCAGGGTCGCTGGCCAACCGCTGCCGTGCAGTTTCAACGGAATATTGCGCACGGTGCGCACGTTGACGCTGATGTCTTCGCCGGTGGTGCCGTCGCCTCGGGTGGCGCCGCGTATCAGTTCGCCGTCCTGATACAACAGGCTGACCGCCAGACCATCCAGTTTCGGTTCGCAGCTGTACTCAACGGCCGCGCCGCCCCCGAACAGATCACCCACCGGCAGGTCGAGGCCTTCGGTGACCCGGCGATCAAACTCAAGCATGGTGGTTTCATCAAAGGCGTTACCGAGGCTGAGCATCGGAATCTCGTGCCTCACCTGGGTGAACGCCGACAACGCCGCACTGCCGACCCGCTGTGTCGGCGAATCGCGCGTGACCAGGTCCGGGTGCTCGGCTTCCAGGGCCTTGAGCTCGTGGAACAGCCGGTCGTACTCGGCGTCCGGGATGCTCGGCTCGTCGAGGACATGGTAACGGTAGTTGTGCTGATCCAGTTCAGCGCGCAGTTCGAGGATGCGGGTGTGGGCGGCGGTCATGGGTGTTCTCTCAGAAAGCAAAAGAGCAGCCGAAGCTGCTCAATATGTTAGTGCGCTTATTCTACTGACAACGCTGAAGACCAATCCTCAGCGTTTCTGTGTCAGGGCGCGACGCTCGAACTCGACGATGCGCTGACGGTAATGTTCGATGGTTTGCGCGGTGAGGACGCTGCGTTGATCGTCCTTGAGCTCGCCGTTCAGTTCCTGGGACAGCTTGCGGGCTGCGGCCACCATCACGTCGAACGCCTGTTTCGGGTGACGCGGGCCTGGCAAACCGAGGAAGAAACTCACCGCCGGGGTGCTGAACAGGTCGATATCGTCCAGGTCGAACGTGCCCGGCTTGACCGCGTTGGCCATGGAGAACAGCACTTCACCGTTGCCGGCCATGCTTTCGTGACGATGGAAAATATCCATCTCGCCAAACCGCAGGCCGCTTTCGAGGATGTTCTGCAACAGCGCCGGGCCCTTGAAGCCAGCGGCGTCGCGGCAGATCACGCTGATCACCAGCACTTCTTCGGCGGCCGGCTGGTCGTTCACGGACTGGCGCGGGGCATTCTTGCCAGCGTTTTCGTCTGGGAAATCATCGTCGCGGCTGCTGAAGCCAGGGCCGTCATCGACGTCCAGGTCCAGGTCAGCCTGGCGCGGCTCTGCCACCACAGGCGCGGCGCGCTTGCCACGCTTGGAGGACGGCTCGCGGGCTTCACGCACGGGGGCGCTCATCGACGGCAGGTCGTGCTCGTCCAGTTGCGGTTCTTTGTGCGTATCCAGCACACGGGGCGGCCCCAGCAGCTCGGCGCTGCCGTCGTCGTCAGGCAAGTTGGACAGGTTGCGGTCCAGACGGAATTTGAGCTTGCCCTTGCCACCGCGCATCCGGCGCCAGCCATCAAAAAGAATACCGGCAATGACAATAATGCCGATGACGATCAGCCACTCGCGCAGACCGATTTCCATGTAATCCCGTGCCTCTAATAAAAAATGCTGAAAAATAAGGGGTTTAGCAACGTGCAAACCGCTTTAAAACGTGGCGCCAACTCTATGTTCTGACTGACGTTTTGCCCACGCATACGAAAATTTGACATTAAACTAGCACGACCAAAGATAACTTTACACCGTCTGTCAAAATGCCTTGAACAAATATGTCCATTTGCCACTTTCGCCAGACCGGTAAAGCGTCTTACCGCGCGCTATCAAAATTCTTTGCTGACATGGATCAAGACTCCACCATCGCCATCGCTTCTTCTACATCCACCGCCACCAGGCGCGAACAACCCGGTTCATGCATCGTGACCCCCATCAGTTGATCCGCCATTTCCATGGCGATCTTATTGTGGGTGATATAGATGAACTGCACGGTCTGGGACATCTCCTTCACCAACCGCGCGTACCGTCCAACGTTAGCGTCATCCAGCGGGGCGTCAACTTCGTCGAGCATGCAGAACGGCGCCGGATTCAACTTGAAGATCGCAAATACCAGGGCCAATGCGGTCAGGGCTTTCTCGCCGCCGGACAACAAATGGATGGTGCTGTTCTTCTTGCCCGGAGGCCGCGCCATGATCGTCACCCCTGTATCGAGTAGATCTTCGCCCGTCAGTTCCAAGTAAGCGCTGCCACCGCCGAAAACTTTTGGGAATAAGGCCTGTAAACCGCCATTAATCTGATCAAAGGTATCTTTGAAGCGGTTGCGGGTTTCCTTGTCGATCTTGCGGATCACGTTTTCCAGGGTGTCCAGGGCTTCCACCAGATCGGCGTCCTGGGCGTCCAGATAACGTTTACGTTCGGATTGCTGCTGGTATTCGTCAATGGCCGCGAGGTTGATCGCGCCCAGGCGCTGGATACGCGCGGCAATGCGCTCAAGTTCTTCTTCGGCTTCTTTCTCGTTCGCCTGGGCGGTCAGGGTATTGAGCACGCCGTGCAGGTCGTAGCCGTCTTCAAGCAATTGGTCTTGCAGGGTCTTGCGGCGCACGGTCAGGGCTTGCCATTCCATGCGTTGTTGTTCGAGCTGGCCGCGGATCAGCTGGGATTGCTGCTCGGCCTGAGTCCGGCGTTTTTCGGCGTCACGCAGTTCGCGGTCGGCGTCTTCCAGGGCGATCTGCGCGGTCTTGAGTTCTTCGTCGACGGTCATGCGCTTGTCGAGCAACTCTTCGAGCTTGAGGCGCAGCTCTTCCAGCGGCGCTTCGCCCTCCTCCAGGTTGAGGCTCAGTTGCTCGCGCTTTTCGGTCAGGCGTTCAGACTGCATCTCCAGGCGCTCAAGGGCCTGGGCCGTGGACGCGTGCTGGGCCTTGAGCGAACCCAGGCGCACCGCCAACTGGTGGGCGTGATCCTTGTGCTGGCGAGCCTCCTGGCGCACGCGGTCGAGGCGCTCGCGCAGGCTGTCGCGCTGGGCCAGCAGCAGTTCACGCTGCTCGGTGTCCAGCGCCATGCTGTCGAGGGCTTCCTGCAGGTGCAAGCGTGCTTCGCCGATCTGTTCGTGTTCGAGGGCGCGTTGTTCGCCCATCTCGGCGACTTCTTCGTCGAGCCGGGTGCGGCGCAGGGTCAGTTGCTCGACCTTGGCTTTGCTCGCGGAGAGCTGGGCTTTCAATTCGCCTTGCTGGCGCGCTTCGTCCTGCAACAGGCGGCGCAAGTGTTCGCGGCCAGTCTCTTGCTGGCGTTGGGTGGCGCGCAGGGTTTGCAGTTCGGTTTCCAGGCTTTCCAGGGTCGCTTCGCGCTCTTCACGCTCGGCGATCAGGTTGACGATTTCCTGGCCACGGGCCAACACGCCGCTTTCCGCTTCACTGGCGCGGCGTACGCGCAGGAAGTGGCGGCCGACCCAGTAGCCGTCGCGGCTGATCAGGCTTTCGCCGGCCGCCAGTTGGCCGCGTTGGGCCAGGGCCTGCTCCAGGGATTCGACCGGCTTGACCTGGCCCAGCCATGGTGACAGATCAATCGCCGCCTCAACCTTATCCAGCAAACTGCCCGGCACCCGCGTGCCATCGGCGGCCGGGCTGAGCAGACGCAAATCGCCCTGGGCGAAACCGGCCAGGTCGAAACCGCCAAAATCATCCACCAGCACGGCTTGAAGGTCGGCACCCAGGACCGTTTCAACCGCCAACTCCCAACCTGCCTCTACCTTCAAGCCTTCCGCCAAGCGCGGGCGCTCGGCCAGATGCTGGTCACGCAGCCACTCGGCAGTGCCGGTACCGGGGTCCAAGGCGGCTTGCTGCAAGGCTTCGAGAGACGCAAGCCGACCATTGAGCCGCTGCAAATCGCCCTGGGCCTGTTGCTGCGCCTGGGTCGCCTGTTGCAGTTGCTGACGCAATTGCTCCAGGCGCTCCACTTGTTGTTCTTCGCTGGCTTCCAGCTCTTCCAGCGTCATTTCGCTTTCGGCCAGTTGCTCGCTCAGCTCCATGATCGCCGCGTCTTCCGGGTCGGCGGCGAGCAACACGCGCTCTTCCTGCAGACGACGCTGGCGCTCGGCCAAACGCTCCATGCTGGTTTCCAACTGCTGGATTCGTGACTGCTGCACTTCGGCCTGCCGGCGTGGCTCGGCGGACTTCAGGTTGAAGGTGTCCCACTGCTCCTGCCAGCTGTGCATGGTGGTTTCGGATTCTTCCAGTGCGGCGGCGGCTTCTTCGGCGGCGGCGCTGGTGATTTCCTGCTCGGGGGTGAGCATGTCGAGCTCTTCGCCGAGGGTCAGTAGCAAGGTGCGGTCGTGGCCCAGGTGCGATTCGGTTTCCAGGCGCGCGCGCTCGGCTTCCTTCAAATCATCCTGCAACTGGCGCAGGCGCTGCTGGCCGTGCTGGATGCTCTGCTCCACGCGGGCAATGTCGCCCCCCACCGAGTAGAAGCGGCCCTGCACCAGATTGAAGCGCTCGGACAGGTCATGATGACCGTCACGCAGACGTTCGATGCTGGCGTCGGCGTTGCGCTGCTCGGCCACCAGAGCTTCAAAGCTGATTTCCTGGGTGCCGATGATCGCTTCACGCTGGCCCACCTGGTCATTCAGCGCCTGCCAGCGCAGGGCCGACAGTTGCGCCTTGAGCTGGCGCTCCTCGCCTTTATATTCCTGATACTTCTCGGCAGCCTGGGCCTGGCGGTGCAGGCGCTCCAACTGGCGCTCCAGCTCTTCGCGCAGGTCGGTCAGGCGGGCGAGGTTCTCGTGGGTGCGGCGGATACGGTTTTCGGTCTCGCGGCGGCGCTCCTTATACTTGGAGATGCCAGCCGCTTCCTCGATGAAGTTACGCAGGTCTTCGGGCTTGGCTTCGATCAGCTTGGAGATCATGCCCTGCTCGATGATCGAATAGCTGCGCGGGCCCAGGCCGGTGCCGAGGAAGATATCGGTGATGTCCCGACGGCGACACTTGGTGCCGTTGAGGAAGTAACTGTTCTGGCTGTCGCGGGTCACTTTGCGGCGAATGGAGATTTCCGCGTAGGCCGCGTATTCGCCGATCAAGGTGCCGTCGGAGTTATCGAACACCAGTTCGATGCTGGCCTGGCTCACCGGCTTGCGGCTGGTGGAGCCGTTGAAGATGACGTCGGTCATCGACTCGCCACGCAGGTTCTTGGCCGAGCTCTCGCCCATCACCCAACGGACGGCGTCGATAATGTTCGACTTGCCGCAACCATTGGGCCCGACCACCGCCGCCATGTTACTGGGGAAGTTCACCGTGGTCGGGTCGACGAAGGATTTGAACCCCGCCAGTTTGATGCACTTGAGCCGCACGCTTAGGCGTCCGCCAACGCTGCGATGACCAGCGAGCAGCTGCGCTGGCCGTAAGCCGACAGCACTTGGCGGATCTGCACCAAGTCACGCGCCAGCACGGCGGCGAGCAGCTGTTCGAATAATGCCAGGTACTCGCTCATGGAGGCCTTGCGTTGATCCAGCGCCAGGTAATAGGCGCGGTTCATCGCCGGCTGCAGGTTCTCGACGGTTTCCTGCAAATAAGGGTTATTGGCGAAGGGGTACGCGGCGCGCATCACGTTGAAGCTTTCTTCGACGAAAGCACGGATATCCTGGCGCTCGAAGCTGCTCACCAGGCGCTGCTGGATCTGCAGGAACGGCGCCATGTCGGCCTGCACCTGCCAACCCTGGGCGACCGCATTGCCGAGCAGGATGTACAACTCACCCATCAAGGTGCACAGGCTCTGCACCTTGTGCGCGGTGAGTTCGGTGACGTGGGCGCCCCGGCGCGGCAGGATCGCGATCAGGTGGCGGCGTTCGAGGATCAGCAAGGCTTCGCGCACGGAACCACGGCTGACATTGAGTGCCAGCGTGACCTTTTGCTCCTGGATCCGCTCCCCAGGCTTGAGATCGCCGCGAATGATGCGTTCGGCGAGGTGGTGAGCAATTTGCTCGGCGAGACTGTCCGGCGCCTTGAACGTCATGTTTTCCCTTCAAAATCTTCTATCGGTACAAGCGCGGCAGTGTAGCGCATTGGCCCGCTGATGGCGCTACGCCCACCGTGGCGAATTTGGCATGAAATAAGCAACACGCAAAGCCCATAAGCCGCCAAAAACAACGGTTCCAGAAGACTGGACCATAATTGAATGTGTTGCGATCGCAATTTCTTGACCTTCTAGTCAGAAAATCATTGACCGAAAAGTCAGACATGACTAGATTCGGCGCAAAGCGGTTAACAACAATAATGAGTCTGCGAGGCCTTCCGTGATCCAGTTTTTACTTAACCAGGAACTCCGTAGCGAGCACGCCCTGAACCCCAACCTGACCGTGCTCAACTATTTGCGCGAGCACGTGGGCAAATCCGGCACCAAGGAAGGCTGCGCCAGCGGCGACTGCGGAGCCTGTACGGTGGTGGTCGGCGAGCTGCATACCGATGCTCAAGGCGCCGAGCAGATCCGTTATCGCAGCCTCAACTCGTGCCTGACCTTTGTGTCGTCGTTGCACGGCAAACAACTGATCAGCGTCGAAGACCTCAAGCACCAGGGCCAACTGCACAGCGTGCAACAGGCCATGGTGGAGTGCCACGGGTCGCAATGCGGCTTTTGCACCCCAGGCTTTGTGATGTCGCTGTTCGCCCTGCAAAAGAACAGCGACGCTCCCGACAGCCAGAAAGCCCATGAAGCCCTGGCCGGCAACCTGTGCCGCTGCACCGGTTATCGCCCGATTCTTGCCGCCGCCGAACAGGCCTGCTGCAACAAGCCCCAGGACCAGTTCGACAGCCGCCAGGCCGAGACCATCGCCCGTCTCAAAGCCATCGCGCCGACCCAAACCGGTGAACTCAACAGTGGCGACAAACGCTGCCTGGTGCCGCTGACCGTCGCCGACCTGGCCGACCTCTATGACGCCTACCCACAAGCCCGCCTGCTGGCGGGCGGCACCGACCTGGCGCTGGAAGTCACCCAGTTCCACCGCACGCTGCCGGTGATGATCTACGTCGGCAACATTGAAGAAATGAAGCGCATCGAAGACTTCGATGACCGCCTGGAAATCGGCGCCGCCGCCGCCCTCTCCGACTGCTACACCGCCTTGCACCACGCCTACCCGGATTTCGGCGAGCTGCTGCACCGCTTCGCTTCCCTGCAGATCCGCAACCAGGGCACCTTGGGCGGCAACATTGGCAACGCCTCGCCGATTGGGGACTCACCGCCGCTGCTGATCGCCCTCGGCGCGCAGATTGTGCTGTGCAAGGGCGAGACACGCCGCACCTTGGCGCTCGAAGACTATTTCATCGACTACCGCGTCACTGCCCGCCAGGACAGCGAGTTCATCGAGAAGATCATCGTGCCGAAAGGCCACACGTTGTTCCGCGCCTACAAAGTCTCCAAGCGCCTGGACGATGATATTTCCGCCGTCTGCGCTGCGTTCAATCTGAAGATCGACAACGGTGTGATCAGCGAGGCCCGCGTGGCGTTCGGCGGCATGGCTGCCACCCCCAAGCGCGCCAAAAGCTGCGAAGCCGCGTTGCTCGGCGCCACCTGGAACAGCGCCACCGTGGAGAAAGCCTGCGCCGCCCTGGCCGAGGATTTCACTCCGCTGTCGGACTTCCGCGCCAGCAAGGAATACCGCCTGCTCAGCGCGCAGAACCTGCTGCGCAAATACTTCATCGAACTGCAAACGCCGCACATCGAGACTCGGGTGACCGCTTATGTCTAACCATCACGCCGTCGTTAAAACCCAGGCCGAACTCGCCGAGCTGTTCGCCCAGGACCTCACCTCCGGGGTCGGTCGCAGCGTCAAGCATGACAGCGCCGCCAAGCACGTATCCGGCGAGGCGCAGTACATCGATGACCGCCTGGAATTCCCCAACCAGTTGCACCTGTATGCGCGCATGTCCGACCGCGCCCACGCCCGCATCATCAGCATCGACACCACGCCTTGCTATGCCTTTGAAGGCGTGCGCATTGTCATCACCCACGAAGACGTGCCGGGGCTGAAAGACATCGGCCCATTGATGCCGGGCGATCCATTGCTGGCGATCGACACCGTGCAGTTTGTCGGCCAGGTCGTACTGGCGGTCGCCGCCCGCGACCTGGAAACCGCACGCAAGGCCGCCATGGCAGCCGTGATCGAATACGAAGACCTGGAACCGGTGCTGGACGTGGTCGAGGCCTTCCGTAAAAAACATTTCGTACTCGACAGCCACACCCACCAGCGCGGCGATTCGGCCGGCGCCTTGGCCACCGCAAAAAACCGCATCCAGGGCACGCTGCATATCGGCGGCCAGGAACACTTTTACCTGGAAACCCAGATTTCCTCGGTAATGCCCACCGAAGACGGCGGCATGATTGTCTACTGCTCCACGCAGAACCCCACCGAAGTGCAGAAGCTGGTGGCCGAAGTGCTGGACGTATCGATGAACAAGATCGTGGTCGACATGCGCCGCATGGGCGGTGGTTTTGGCGGCAAGGAAACCCAGGCGGCCAGCCCCGCATGCCTGTGTGCGGTGGTGGCGCGCCTGACTGGCCAGCCGACCAAGATGCGCCTGCCGCGCGTCGAAGACATGTTGATGACCGGCAAGCGCCACCCCTTCTATATCGAATACGACGTGGGCTTCGACGACACAGGGCGCCTGCACGGTATCAACCTGGAGCTGGCGGGCAACTGCGGCTGTTCGCCGGACCTGTCCAACTCGATTGTCGACCGTGCGATGTTCCACGCCGACAATTCGTATTACCTGGGCGATGCCACGGTCAACGGCCATCGCTGCAAGACCAACACCGCGTCCAACACCGCCTACCGTGGTTTCGGCGGCCCGCAAGGCATGGTTGCCATCGAGGAAGTGATGGACGCCATCGCTCGCCATCTGACGCTGGACCCACTGGCGGTGCGCAAGGCCAACTATTACGGCAAGACCGAGCGCAACGTCACCCACTACTATCAGACCGTCGAGCACAACATGCTCGAAGAGATGACCGCCGAGCTTGAGGCCAGCAGCCAATACGCCGAACGCCGCGAAGCGATTCGCCTGTACAACGCCCACAGCCCGATCCTGAAAAAAGGCCTGGCATTGACCCCGGTGAAGTTCGGCATTTCGTTTACCGCCAGCTTCCTCAACCAGGCCGGTGCACTGATCCATATCTACACCGACGGCAGCATCCACTTGAACCACGGCGGCACCGAAATGGGCCAGGGCCTGAACACCAAGGTCGCGCAAGTGGTGGCCGAGGTGTTCCAGGTGGACATCGACCGTGTACAGATCACCGCCACCAACACGGACAAGGTGCCCAACACCTCGCCAACGGCGGCCTCCAGCGGTGCCGACCTGAACGGCAAGGCTGCGCAGAACGCCGCCGAAACCATCAAGCAACGCCTGGTGGAATTCGCCGCACGCAAATACGACGTGAGTGAAGCGGATGTGGAATTCCACAACGGCCACGTGCGCGTGCGTGACCAGATCCTCACCTTCGAAGCGTTGATCCAACAGGCGTATTTTGCCCAGGTCTCGCTGTCGAGCACCGGCTTCTACAAGACCCCGAAAATCTTCTATGACCGCAGCCAGTCCCGTGGTCGGCCGTTCTACTACTTCGCGTTCGGTGCGGCCTGCTGCGAAGTGATCGTCGACACCCTGACCGGCGAATACAAGATGCTGCGTACCGACATCCTCCACGACGTGGGCGCCTCGCTGAACCCGGCCATCGACATTGGCCAGGTAGAAGGCGGGTTTATCCAGGGTATGGGCTGGCTGACCATGGAAGAGCTGGTGTGGAACAACAAGGGCAAGCTGATGACCAATGGCCCGGCCAGCTACAAGATCCCGGCCGTGGCCGACATGCCGCTGGACCTGCGGGTGAAGCTGGTGGAAAACCGCAAGAACCCGGAAGACACGGTGTTCCATTCCAAGGCCGTGGGCGAACCGCCGTTCATGCTGGGGATTGCTTCGTGGTGCGCGATCAAGGACGCGGTGGCGAGCCTGGGTGACTATCGCCATCAACCCAAGATCGATGCGCCAGCCACGCCGGAGCGGGTGTTGTGGGGTTGCGAACAAATGCGGCAGTTGCAAACCACCCCACCCCCTGTAGGCGCTGGCTTGCCAGCGATGACGGCCTGACAGACACCACAAGAGGTGACTATGAACAACTGGATCAGCGCCCTCGCCGACCTGCAAAACCGGGGTGAACCCTGCGTGCTGGTGACCATCATCGAAGAGCTCGGCTCTACGCCGCGCAATGCCGGTTCGAAGATGGTGATCAGCGCCGCCCAGACCTTCGACACCATCGGCGGCGGGCACCTGGAATACAAGGCGATGCAGATCGCCCGCGACATGCTTGTGCGTGGCCAGCAAAACACCCATCTGGAGCGCTTCAGCCTCGGCGCGAGCCTGGGCCAGTGCTGTGGCGGCGTGACGGTGTTGCTGTTCGAGCCCATGGGCCAGGTGCAGGCACAGATCGCGGTGTTTGGCGCCGGGCATGTCGGCCGTGCGCTGGTGCCGTTGCTGGCGAGCCTGCCGTGCCGGGTGCGCTGGATCGATTCCCGTGACCAGGAGTTTCCGGAACATATCCCCCAGGGCGTGCGTAAAATCGTCAGCGAAGAGCCGGTCGACGAAATTGCCGACTTGCCGGTGGGCAGTTACTGCATCGTCATGACCCACAATCACGCGCTGGACCTGGAACTGACTGCCGCCCTGCTCAAACGCAATGACTTCGCCTACTTCGGCCTGATCGGCTCGAAGACCAAACGCGTCAAGTTCGAACACCGCCTGCGTGACCGTGGCTTCGACACCGCTCAGCTGCAACGCATGCGCTGCCCCATGGGTCTCACCGAGGTGAAGGGCAAGTTGCCGGTGGAGATCGCCATCTCCATCGCCGGGGAAATCATCGCCACCTATAACGCCAATTTCGGCCAGCACACCGCCAGCGCCGAACCTATTGCCAAACTGCTGCCGGCTTCACGTCGCAGCCAAGCCATTTGAATTGAGATCACCATGCCTTTGACTCGCAAAGCCTACCGTGCCGCCCTTCTGCACAGCATCGCCGATCCTGCTGAAGTGGGGATAGAAGCCTCCTACGAATATTTCGAAGACGGCCTGCTGGTGATCGAAAACGGTCAGATCAGTGCCCTTGGCCATGCCAGCGATTTGCTGCCAACCCTGCCCGCCGACATCGAAATCACCCACTACCAGGACGCGCTGATCACGCCCGGCCTGATCGACACCCACATCCACCTGCCGCAAACCGGCATGGTCGGCGCCTATGGCGAGCAGTTGCTCGACTGGCTCAACACCTACACCTTCCCGTGCGAGAGCCAGTTCGCCGACAAGGCCCACGCCGAAGAAGTCGCGGATATTTTCATCAAGGAACTGCTGCGCAATGGCACCACCACCGCGCTGGTGTTTGGCAGCGTGCACCCGCAGTCGGTGAATGCGTTCTTTGAAGCCGCCGAGAAACTCGACCTGCGCATGATCGCCGGCAAGGTGATGATGGACCGCAATGCGCCGGACTACCTGACCGACACCGCCGAATCCGGCTACCAGGAAAGCAAAGCGCTGATCGAACGCTGGCACGGCAAAGGTCGCCTGCACTACGCGGTCACGCCACGTTTTGCACCGACCAGCACACCCGAGCAACTGGCGCTGGCCGGGCAACTGCTGGGCGAATACCCGGACCTGTACATGCAAACGCACATCAGCGAGAACAAGCAGGAAGTCGAGTGGGTGAAGGAGCTGTTTCCGGAGCGCAAGGGCTACCTGGATGTGTACGACCACTACAAACTGCTGGGCGAGCGCTCGGTGTTTGCCCATGGCGTGCACCTGTGTGATGACGAGTGCGCACGGTTGGCAGAGACGGGTTCGGCGGTCGCGTTCTGCCCGACCTCGAACTTCTTCCTAGGCAGCGGCTTGTTCAACCTGCCGATGGCCGAGAAGCACAAGCTGAACGTTGGCCTGGGCACCGACGTAGGCGGCGGCACCAGTTTCTCACTGCTGCAAACCCTGAACGAAGCCTACAAGGTCATGCAGCTGCAGGGGGCGCGGTTGAGCCCGTTCAAGTCGCTGTACCTGGCCACCCTGGGCGGTGCGCGGGCGCTGCGCCTTGAAGACAAGATCGGCACCCTGCAACCGGGTACGGACGCGGACTTCCTGGTGCTGGACTACAACGCCACGCCGCTGCTGAGCTATCGCTTGAAACAGGCGAAGAATATTGCCGAGACGTTGTTTGTGCTGATGACGCTGGGGGATGACCGGACGGTGTTGCAGACGTATGCAGCCGGGCAGCTGGTGCACCAGCGCTAATTTCATCCACACCACAAGACAAAGGTGGGAGCTGGCTTGCCTGCGATGCAGACACCTCGGTCTTTCAGCAAGACGGAGGTGATGCTATCGCAGGCAAGCCAGCTCCCACACTTTTACAGGGCTTACAACTTCACAGACGAGCGCCCCGGCTTCTTGGTCTGCAACAAATGCGAGAACACCGCATGCAAATCATCCGACGCGCTCTCTTCATCGAGGTTGAGCTTGCTGTCGATATGGTCCATGTGATGCATCATCAGGTTCACCGCCAGCGCCGCGTCCCGTGCTTCGATCGCGTCGATCAACTGGGTGTGCTCATCGTAGGAACAGTGCGAGCGGTTGCCGCTTTCGTACTGGGCGATGATCAATGAAGTCTGGGATACCAGGCTGCGCTGGAAGCTGATGAGCGGGGCGTTCTTCGCCGCTTCGGCCAGCTTGAGGTGGAACTCGCCAGAGAGGCGGATGCCCGCACCGCGATCGCCACGGGAGAAGCTGTCGCGCTCATCGTTGACCATCTGGCGCAGTTCGGCCAACTGTTCGGCCGTGGCGTGCTGCACCGCCAATTCAGTGATCGCCCGCTCCACCAGACGCCGCGCGAGGAACACCTGGCGTGCTTCCTCGACGCTTGGGCTGGCCACCACCGCACCGCGATTGGGCCGCAGCAGCACCACGCCTTCATGGGCCAGGCGCGACAGGGCACGGCGAATGATGGTGCGGCTCACGCCAAAGATTTCGCCCAGTGCCTCTTCACTCAACTTGGTACCGGGTGCCAGGCGTTGTTCGAGGATCGCCTCGAAGATATGCGCATAGACGATATCGTCCTGGGTTCCGCTGCGACCAGCCTTGCCGGCACGCGGTTGTTTCTTGAGAGGTTGCAACTGTTCGTTCATGGGCACTCGGGTATGGAGAACGGCGGCGAATTAACGGTAATACGGCAACAGCGTGTCGCTGGCAAGTATCACCTAAAATCAGGGCACATTGTACACAACCCAATGCGCCAACACACTGTACGGCTGTTTGCGCCGTCGGCTGTATTGCAATGAGTCGTTACGTTTAAGTTTAGGCTTGAATCCGTGCCGACAACGGCAAACACCCAGGTAAAAGGAACACCTTCCATGAACGACGCCACCCAAGCGCCAATGCGCCCGCTGGCCGACACGTCTGCGTCGGCCGTTGTCGCCGGCTTCATCGCGATGATGACCGGCTACACCAGCTCCCTGGTCCTGATGTTTCAGGCCGGGCAAGCCGCCGGTTTGACCACGGCGCAGATTTCTTCATGGATCTGGGCGATTTCCATCGGCATGGCGGTGTGCAGCATTGGCCTGTCGCTGCGCTATCGCACCCCCATCACCATTGCCTGGTCGACGCCGGGCGCGGCACTGCTGATCACCAGCCTGGGCGGTGTGAGTTATGGCGAGGCCATCGGTGCCTACATCACCTGCGCCGTCCTTGTGACAATTTGCGGGTTGACCGGCAGCTTTGAAAAACTGGTCAAGCGCATCCCGGCCTCGCTGGCGGCCGCGTTGCTGGCAGGGATTCTGTTCAAGATCGGCAGCGAGATCTTCGTCGCCGCGCAGCATCGCACCGGGCTGGTACTGGGGATGTTCTTCACGTATCTGGTGATCAAGCGCCTGTCGCCGCGTTATGCGGTGCTGGCGGCATTGGTGATCGGCACCGTATTGTCCGGTTTGATGGGGTTGCTGGACTTCAGTGGTTTTCACCTGGAAGTGGCGACGCCGGTGTGGACCACGCCGCACTTCTCGCTGGCTGCCACCATCAGCATCGGCATCCCGCTGTTCGTCGTGGCGATGACATCCCAGAACATGCCCGGCGTCGCCGTGCTCAGGGCCGACGGTTACAACGTACCCGCCTCGCCGCTGATCACCGCCACCGGCCTGGCCTCATTGGTGCTGTCGCCCTTCGGCTCCCACGGCATCAACCTGGCGGCGATCAGCGCGGCCATCTGCACCGGGCCCCATGCTCATGAAGACCGGAACAAACGCTACACCGCCGCCGTGTGGTGCGGAGTGTTCTACGGGATTGCCGGGGTGTTCGGTGCGACCTTGGCGGCGTTGTTCGCAGCCTTGCCCAAGGAACTGGTGCTGTCGATTGCGGCATTGGCACTGTTTGGCTCGATCATCAATGGCCTGAGCATCGCCATGAATGAGCCGAAGGAACGTGAAGCGGCGCTGATCACCTTTATGGTCACGGCGTCTGGCTTGACGCTGTTTTCCATCGGCTCGGCGTTCTGGGGAATTGTGGCGGGGGTGTTGACGCTGCTGATTCTGAATTGGCGCAAGGCATAAAAAAACGGCGACCTTCAGGTCGCCGTTTTTTCAGTATCACTTAGCCGCGTTGATCGGCTTTTCCGGATACCACACGTCCAGCAGCGGGCTGACTTCAGCCTTGGTCAGCTCGGAACGGGTTTTCAGCCAGGCTTCAACAGCAGCACGCTGCTCTTCGGAGACCGAGCCGCGCTTCTGCAGGCAAACCAGACCGTAGTCATCGCCGCCGACATAGCCCAGACCGTTGGCTTCCATGGCTTCTTTGATGAATGCTTCGAGGAAAGCGTCGATAGCTTCTTCACTCAGGCCTTCTTTGAAGTCCAGGTTCAGTTCGAAACCCAGCTCTTGAAATTCATCAACGCACAGTTTTTTGCGCAGACGCTGGGAACGGTTAGTCGCCATTGGAACAATCCTCATAAGTAATAACGGGCGGCACTTTAGCAGTTTAAGGCGGCAATTGCCCGACTCTCTGGGACAGGCGGCACAATGGCGCTAAAAAAAACGCGCAATACCAGCTATCGTTCAGCTACAAGTGGATCAACCTTGGGGCATAATGCCGACACTTTCATGACTATTGAGGGATTTTTCTTATTTACCCCTCGCCTTTTTCACCCTCCTCAGCAGTAGGGTTTTACTTCTTATGATCAAATCTTTGCGTTCCGTCTTGCTCGCCGGTCTTCTCCTTCCGCTGGCCTTTTCCACCTCCGCTGCCCCCGTCAACAATACCCTGCCACCGAATGTTCAGCAGGCACTCGCCAAAGCCAAGCTGCAAAACACCGCGCTGTCCCTGGTGATGATTCCCCTGAACGGCCCCGGTACACCGACCGTTTTCAACGCCGATGTCTCAGTGAACCCGGCCTCGACCATGAAGCTGGTCACCACCTATGCGGCCCTGGAAATACTCGGCCCCAACCACCAGTGGAAAACCGAGTTCTACACCGACGGCACCCTCAGCGCAGGCGTGTTGCACGGCAACCTGTACCTCAAGGGCGGCGGCGACCCCAAGCTGAACATGGAAAAACTCTGGCTGCTGATGCGCGACCTGCGCGCCAACGGTGTGCAGCAAGTCACCGGCGACCTGGTGCTGGACCGCAGTTTCTTCAACCAACCGGTGTTGCCGGAATTCAACGACGATGGCAACGACGAGAACAAGCCCTTCCTGGTCAAGCCGGACGCGCTGCTGGTCAACCTCAAGGCGCTGCGTTTCGTCACCCGCAATGACTCCGGCCGGGTGCTGGTGTCGGTCGAGCCGCCGATTGCGAGCATCCGCATCGACAATCAGGTCAAGGTGTCCAACGCCAAGCAGTGCACTGGCGATGTGCGCTATAACCCGGTGACCGCCGCCGATGGCAGCGTGACAGTGACGGTCAGCGGCCAGTTGGCCGATGGCTGCAGCTCGCAGACTTATCTGTCCTTGCTCGATCACGCCACCTACACCGCCGGCGCCGTGCGGGCGATCTGGCAAGAACTGGGCGGTACCATCCAGGGCCGTGACATCCAGGCACCCGTGCCCAAGGATGCCAAGGTGCTGGCCCGGGCGTTCTCACCGGACCTGGCGGAAATCATCCGCGACATCAACAAATACAGTAACAACACCATGGCCCAGCAACTGTTCCTGAGCCTGGGCGCGCAGTTCCGCAACGATGCCGACGGCGATGATGCCAAGGCGGCGCAACGTGTGGTGCGCCAGTGGCTGGCGAAAAAAGGCATTACCGCGCCGCACCTGGTGATGGAAAACGGCTCCGGCCTGTCGCGTGCCGAACGCGTCAGCGCCCGTGAAATGGCGGCCATGCTGCAAGCCGCATGGAAAAGCCCTTACGCCGCCGAATACATCAGCTCGATGCCGATCGCCGGCACCGACGGCACCATGCGCAAACGCCTGAAGACCACTGCCATGCGCGGCGAAGCCCACGTCAAGACCGGCACCTTGAACACCGTACGCGCCATCGCCGGGTTCAGCCGCGACAACAACGGCAATACCTGGGCCGTGGTGGCAATCCTCAACGATCCGAAGCCATGGGGTGCTTCGTCGGTGCTGGATCAGGTGCTGCTGGACTTGTATCGTCAGCCGAAGGCAGTGGCGGCTGCTCCCGTCCTCTGAATCTGTACCCTGTAGGAGCCGGCTTGCCGGCGATGACGTCCGAAAGAGCACCACTGAACATTCGGTCCTCATCGCCGGCAAGCCAGCTCCTACGGGGTTGATCAGGCACGCAGTCTTTCGGCCTCCACCCGGTCCCTGCCCGCCTGCTTGGCCACGTACACCGCCGAGTCAGCGCGCAGCAACAGCCCGTCGACGTCTTCATCTACGCGCCAACTGGCCACGCCAAAGCTGGCGGTGACTACGCCGACCGGCTCCATCGGCGCACTGCGCAGCGACTCCCACAATTCCATCGCCAGGCGGTAGGCCTGATCGCCATCAGTGTGGGGGCACAGCACCATGAATTCCTCACCGCCCAGGCGGCAGAACACATCGGTACGGCGCAGGCGCTGGCTGATGCGTTTGCAGAGCTCCTGCAACACCCCATCGCCCACCGCATGCCCATGCTGGTCGTTGATACGCTTGAAGTGATCGATATCAAGCATGATCACCGACAAAGCCCCCGAGGTGCGGTTGAGCCGCACCATCTCGGCCTTGAGACGATCCTGGAAGTAGCGGCGGTTGTGGATCCCGGTCAGTGCATCGGTGATCGAGAGTGCACGCAGCTCCTCTTCCACCCGCTTGAGATCGGAAATATCCGACACGTAGCCATGCCACAACGTGCCGCCCGCGGGTAACTCTTCCGGCGTCGCCTCGCCACGAATCCAGCGCAGGCCCCGTTGTGGCAACAGCACGCGGTATTCCTCGCGCCAATGGCTCAACTGCAACGCCGACAAGCGAATCGAGGCGCGCACCCGCTCCGCGTCCAGCGGGTGGATACGCTCGAAGACCTTCTTTGCATCCTGCTGCAGCACGCCGGGCTCGATTTCATAGATATCGCGCATGCCGTCGCTGGCGTAGATGAATTTCCAGTTGTCCCGGGGCTCCAGGGTGAACTGGAAGATCCCTCCGGGCACGTGGGCGCTGAGTTTCTTGAGCAGGCGGTCCCGGGCTGCCAGGGCCTCGTAGGCACGCTTTTGTTCGGTGACGTCCAGGTAGATCGCCAGGTGGCCGATCCACAGTCCATGGTCGTCCAGCAACACCGTGGCCAGCATGTTCACGGTCAGTTGGCTGCCGTCCTCGCGAACCAGGGTCCACTCACGGGCTTCATGCAGGGTGTCAGGGCTTTCAACCAGCATGGCCTGGCTCGCCGGGATGCGCTTGCCCAAGGCCACGCTCAGGCTGGCGGAGCGGGCTTCCAGTTCCGGCGCCAGGTGCAGGCTTTCCAGGGTGTGGGTGCCCACTACCTGCTCGGCCCTGAAACCCAGCATCTGCTCGGCACCGGCGTTGAAGGTGTTGATGACACCCCGCAGGTCGGTGGCGATGATCGCGACCTGGGTCGCGGCATTCAGCACGCTGCGCAATTGGCCATGAGCGCCGCGCAATTCCTGCTCGCGCAGACGCAATTGCGCCGTGCGCTGCTCAACCAGTTTCAACGCACGTTGGCGCTGGCTCACCAGCACATAGAGCAAGGCGCTGAGCAACAGGCTGAGCAGGCCACCCATGGTCAAGACCGTGGACAGCGAAGAGTGGTTGGCCTGGTCGAACACCTGGCTTGGGCGCAATTTCAGCGCATAAACACGGTCACCCAACGTGAGGCGGCGCGCGCCGACAAGGTCACTGCTGCCCACCTCGTTGCTGGATTCGAAAAGCACGCGATTCTGCAGGTCAGAGGTGTCGACAATCTGCATCACCAGGTTGTCCCGGTCCGGCTTGGGCAAACCATCGGCCACCAACTGGCGCATGCTGATCACCGCCATCACATAACCATAGGGCTCATTCTGGGACTGCTCGGAAGTGGGCTGATGGCTCACCGGCGCGACCAATAGCACCCCGGTGGCATAGGCCGGCTCTACCCCGACCAATTGCATCGGCTGGGAGACCGCGAACTTACCGGTGCTCTGCGCGCGCTCAAGCGCTGAACGCCGCAGCGGCTGGGCCAACAGATCGAAGCCCAGCGGTGCGCCCAGCAGGCTCTGGGTCTGGCTGTACAGCACCGGCACGTATTCATCGCGCTCGGGCGCTGGGGCCAACTCGCCGGCCGAATTCAGCTCACGGATAACAAAGGGAGTGCCGCGCTGTTCGGCCACCGCTTGTTCAAACTGGCTGCGCTGCTCGCGGTACACCCGTGGCGCCCAGGAATAAGCGCGGGCGCGCAACAACAAGGGCTGGGCAAAGCCGTCGAACTCCTCGCGGGACACCTCATCGGAATTGACGAAGAAACGCCGCAAGCTGTTCAGGCGCTGCTCCTGGTCTTCGAAGCGTTCCTGCAGGCGGGTATAACGCTCGTTGACCAACAACTGGAAGCGTTGGCGCACCTGTTGCTGATAGAGGTCGGAGGCTGCCCATGCAACGATTGCCGTCAAGGCAAAACCTGCCAGTAACACCACCAATGCCACCAGCCAAGCCGACGCCTGCTCACTGATAAAGCCTAGGATTTTCGGGCGAACAGCTTGCAACGGCATAGGCAACACTCACAACGCCAGCGTGCGGGGGGTGTCACTTTGGCTAGGCCTTAAGTTATAGCCACGGGCCTTGAATTTGACCAGCGCAAAAAAGCCGCAAGCCCGGAATAATCCAGGCTTGCGGCTCTTTTAGTGGCAGCGATCAGCGCGCGGTGATTTTCCACGCCCGGTGGATCTTCGCATTACGCGCGAAATCCGGGTCGATGGTCTTGTCGCTGATTTCCTCGACCACATAGCGCTCGCTGAGGTTGTCCTCCAGCGCGAACTTGCGGAAGTTGTTCGAGAAGTACAACACGCCGCCCGGCGCCAGGCGCGCCATGGCCAGGTCGAGCAACTGCACGTGGTCGCGCTGCACGTCGAAGATGCCTTCCATGCGCTTGGAGTTGGAGAAGGTCGGCGGGTCAATGAAGATCAGGTCGAACTCATCGCGGCTGGCCTCCAGCCACGCCATCACATCACCCTGCTCCAGACGGTTCTTGTCAGAGAAACCGTTGAGGGAGAAGTTGCGACGCGCCCAGTCCAGATAGGTCTTGGACAGGTCGACACTGGTGGTGCTGCGCGCGCCGCCCTTGGCCGCGTGCACACTGGCGGTGGCGGTGTAGCAATACAGGTTGAGGAAGCGCTTGCCGGCGGCCTCCTTCTGGATACGCAGGCGCATCGGACGGTGGTCGAGGAACAGGCCGGTGTCCAGGTAGTCGGTGAGGTTGACCAGCAGCTTCACGCCGCCTTCGCTGACTTCGGTGAACTTGCCCTGGGCGCTCTGGCGCTCGTACTGCTTGGTGCCGCTCTGACGCTCGCGACGCTTGACTACCACGCGGCTCTTGTCGATGTTCAGCGCCTGTGGAATGGCTGCCAGCGCATCGAACATACGCGCGGAGGCTTTTTCCGGGTCGATGGACTTCGGCGCAGCGTACTCCTGCACGTGGACCCAGTCGTGGTACAGGTCGATGGCCATGGAGTATTCCGGCATGTCGGCATCGTACACGCGGTAGCAATCCACGCCTTCGCGCTTGGCCCACTTGCCCAGCAGCTTGAGGTTCTTCTGCAGGCGGTTGGCAAACATCTGCCCGCCTTCGCTCAAGCGCGCCTGCTCGACCACAGGGGCCGGGGCGGGTTTGATCGGGTTACCGTTCTTGTTGTACTGACGCTCTTGCGGCTCGGCCGGGGCTTGATCGTAAGCGGCTTGCTCACGCTCGGCCTGGCGCTGTTCGGGGGTACGACGCTCGCCGGTAACGAACTGATCCGGGTTGACCTTGATCAGCAGCAACTTGCACGGCAACGCGCCGTTCCAGAACGAATACTGCTTGTGGCTGCGGATGCCCATGCGCTTGCCCAGGTCCGGCGCGCCGGTAAACACCGCCGCCTCCCAGCCCATGCACGCCTGGCGCAGACGCTCGCCGAGGTTCTGGTAGAGGTACAACAGGCTGGCTTCGTCACCCAGGCGCTCGCCGTACGGCGGGTTGCAGATGACCAGGCCTTTCTGATTCTGGTCCGGACGCGGCTCGAAGGTGCCGACTTCGCCCTGGTACACCTTGATCCAGTGGCTCAAGCCGGCACGTTCGATGTTGTTGCGTGCGGGTTGGATCAGGCGTGGGTCAGCTTCGTAGCCACGGATCCACAGCGGCGGCTTGTTCATGCCAATGGCGGCACGTTCAGCAGCCTCGGCGTGCAGTTTCTTCCACAGCGCCGGGACGTGACCGAGCCAGGTGGTAAACCCCCACAGTTCGCGATTCAGGTTCGGCGCCATGTCGGCGGCGATCATCGCGCCTTCGACCAGGAAGGTGCCCACACCGCACATCGGGTCACTCAGCGCACCGCCCTCAGCGGCGATACGTGGCCAACCGGAACGGATCAGGATCGCGGCCGCCAGGTTTTCCTTCAACGGTGCCGCGCCCTGCTGCAGGCGATAACCGCGCTGGTGCAGGCTGTGGCCGGACAGGTCGAGGGACAGGATGGCTTCGCCACGGTCCAGGCGCAGGTGAATGCGCAGGTCCGGGTTGATCTTGTCGATGGATGGGCGTTCGCCGGTCGGGGTGCGCAGTTTGTCGACGATTGCGTCCTTGACCTTCAGCGCGCCGAAGTGGGTGTTGTCGATGCCCGAGCCGTGGCCGCTGAACTCAACGGCCAGGCTGCCGTCGGGCACCATGTGGTCTGCCCACTCGATATCCAATACACCGTGGTAGAGGTCTTCGGCGTCCTTCATCGGGAAACGCTTGAGTACCAACAGCACGCGGTTGGCCAGGCGCGACCAGAGGCACAGGCGGTAGGCGGTTTCCATGTCGGCCATGCCGCGCACGGCCGAGGTGTGCTCGCGGGCTTCCTCAAGGCCAAGCCCGACGGCTTCCTCGATCAGCAGGCCTTCGAGGCCCTTGGGGCAGGTGAGGAAGAGTTCAAAACGGTCCGACATGGGGCATTCCAGGCTTTTCAGCAATAAATGAACGAGCGACGCATCGCCGGTTCGGTTTTCAATCAAGCACTTTTCTTGAAGAGTGCTCGCGTGGCACGAATGTGCCGTCCCACCCCGTCTAATGAGCCCGTGGGCCTTGATTGACGGGGCAGATAAAGAATTTGCAGCAACAAAAAGAAATATCTCGACCCTTCGTCGAATAATAACCGACTGCAACGGGCGGACATTCTCACTAAAGGATTAAACCCATCCTCTTTGCAGGGTGCATCATAGCTGGCTTTGCCCAATAAATGGGGCTAAAAGCCATCCCAGCTTATGGCTATAGCATCGTTATCGTTACGTGCTTATGACAAAACGATCATTGAATCCATGTGACCTATTGGTTAGAACTCAACACAGGTTGGCGCCGTAACGACGCCGACACATTGGCTCGCCACGCCGGCAGCGAGCCCACCAACGGCAGAAAAACTCTGCCCGGCCTCGGACGAGGCCGAAGGATATCAAGACAGTCAACAAGTGAGGGAAACACCCTATGAGAAGACTTAAGCGTGATCCGTTGGAAAGAGCATTTTTACGCGGATATCAATATGGCGTTCATGGCAAATCCCGTGAGCTTTGCCCATTTACTCTACCGTCGGTGCGCCAAGCCTGGATCAACGGCTGGCGAGAAGGACGCGGCGACAACTGGGACGGTATGACTGGCACTGCGGGCATCCACAGACTCAACGAACTTCACGCCGTCGGCTAATCAAGGGCTTTTAATTCCGACACCACCTTTGAATTTGTAACGACTTACCATGCACGCCCCATCCGGGCGGCGGGCTTCGGCCCAGGGGGCTCCTTTTGAGGAGCCCTTTTTATTGCCTGGGCGATGGCGCCTTCGCAATGGCGATTGATCTTTCGGACGCCATCACCGGCACGCCAGCGCCTACCGTTTCGGCAGTGCGGCGATTGCATCCACCGACTGGCGAATCAGCGCCGGCCCCTTGTAGATGAAGCCGGAGTACAACTGCACCAGGCTGGCACCCGCAGCAATCTTCTCGGCGGCATGCTTGCCTTCGGTGATACCACCCACCGCGATGATCGGCAAACGCCCGGCCAGTTCGGCAGCCAGCACCTTGACGATGTGGGTACTCTTGTCGCGCACCGGCGCACCCGACAGGCCGCCTGCTTCGTCGCCATGGGACAAGCCTTCGACGCCTGCGCGGCTGAGGGTAGTGTTGGTTGCGATCACCGCGTCCATACCCGAATCCACCAGGGCCTGGGCCACCAGCACGGTTTCTTCGTCGCTCATGTCCGGGGCAATCTTGATCGCCAACGGCACGCGCTTGCCATGACGCACGGCCAGGTCTTCCTGGCGCTGGCGCAAGGCTTCGAGCAGTTGCTTGAGGGAGTCGCCAAACTGCAGGCTGCGCAGGCCCGGGGTGTTGGGCGAGCTGACGTTGACCGTGACATAGCTGGCGTGGGCGTAGACCTTGTCCAGGCAGATCAGGTAGTCATCCACCGCACGCTCAACTGGCGTGTCGAAGTTCTTGCCGATGTTGATACCCAGGATGCCCTTGTACTTCGCGGCTTGAACCCGCGACAGCAAGTGATCGACGCCCAGGTTGTTGAAGCCCATGCGGTTGATGATCGCCTCGGCTTCCGGCAGGCGAAAAATACGCGGCTTGGGGTTGCCTGGCTGTGGGCGTGGGGTCACGGTGCCAATTTCGACAAAGCCGAAACCCAACTGTGCGAAACCATCGATGGCCGCGCCGTTCTTATCGAGGCCCGCCGCCAGCCCGACCGGGTTGGGGAAATCGAGCCCCATCACCGAGACCGGCATTTTTGCCGGTGCCTTGCATACCAGGCCATTGAGCCCCAGGCGGCCACCGGCACCGATCAGGTCCAGGGACAGATCGTGGGAGGTTTCCGGGGAGAGTTTGAACAACAGCTGGCGGGCCAGGGTATACATGGGCGGGCTAGACTCGGATGGCGGCGAAAGGTGGCGGCGATTATAGCCGGGGTCACGGGTAGCGCGCGAGGCGTGAACCTCAATCATCAGTAGCGATGCGCTACCAACTGCTCGTAATACGCCCAGATTTTCTCGGCATACTGCCTGCGCAACGCCTCACGCTCTGGACCGGAACCCGGGCCTGCGTTGTAGGCACCCACCGCCGTCCAGTTGTAGCCAAAGCGCTGGATGAATTCGGCGAGAATCGACGCGCCCACCTCAACCGACAGGCAGGGCTCATTGAGCAACCGATCCTCGGTTATGCCTTGCTTGAGCAAGCGTGGCAAGTGGATGCTGTTGATCTGCATCAGGCCGATATCTCGGGTGCCATTGCGGTTGGTGTGATTCATCGCCTGCGCACGGAAGCCCGATTCCACGGCGGCGATCGCTTGCAGCAACTCGGGCTCGATATTGTGTTGGCTGGCAGCCTGCTCCCAGCAAAATGCCATGACGTGATTGCTGGCCATCGCCACGCTCAACACCAGGGCCTTGCTCCAGAACCTAGCCATGCTTCACCAAGCCCTGTTTCACCGAGCCGTGGCTGACCTGGCCGCAGGACGAGCACACATGTTCCATACGATCCAGCGCCTGGCCCTCGCTTCGCACCGGGCAGGTAAAGCGGTAGCCTCGACCGTAGATCGTCTTGATAAACCCCTTGTCGGCTCCCAGGTACTTGCGCAGCGAGTAAATACAGCGAGTCAGCGACTCCTCGGCAACTTCCCCCTGGGGCCAGGCCTGCTCCAGCAGCCGATCCTTGGTCATCAACACGCCGCCAGACACCAACAGCAGCCGCAACACCTGCCACTCTTTGGGCGGTAGCTGAACGTCAGTCCCCGCCCCCGTCAGCCGACCATCGCCATGCAGGGCCCAGCACGCAAAAAACAGGGGAGTCGTCGTCCCTCCCTCACTCACCCTAGCCATTATTACCTCGGCATCCGACTACTGACATTGAAGTCCTCATTTTCATTACTGGCTCAGGTATCCATGCCACGACTATAAGAACCTGCCTCACGACTCACCCTAGGAAAAAGCCCATACCTCCACCGGTTTTGGACACGCACATGTAGGACGCTTCACTACCCACCCTCGCCTGGCAGCCAGGCCTCATACACCTCATGCAACTCAACCCCTAGCCGGTCCTCCAATTGCACCAACTCGCCCAAGGCCATCAAGTGCCCATTAACCCGAACCTCCACGCAGTGAATGACCTGCGGCGCCAACGGTAAGACCTTCCCTGGGGCAAAGGCCGCCAGGCGCCTGCGGCTGATCAGTTGTTCCTGTAGAAGTATTTCCAGATGCATGGGTTAAAACCTTGTTCACTGTGAGACATCGCGCTCCTGCCGAACAAATGCACGCCGGACACGCTCGTATTGCGTAGCCGTCAACGGCGGTGGCCCTACGCCCCCGAACGCCTGATTCAACTCACTGCCCACCGCCTTTGCCTGGATCACGAACAGCCGCACCTGCGTCGAGCCCCCCGTCCGCTCTCGATGAAAGGCGCCCAGCCATAGCCGTCTGCCCTGGGGTAAGCGCACCACACTGTTGACGTTCATCTGCCCCACCGCCGTGTTTTTTTCCCGTCGCCCCGCCTCACTCACTTGGCGCCCCTCTTCAACCTCAAGGCGCATCTCGATCTGGTTAGCCTCGACAAATCGCGGTAATACGCTGACCTCGGTGCCATAGCGCACAGGTTTCCAATCAGTCCGGTCACTGCCAGGAGTGGGCAGATAGAACGTGTGGTTGTCCTGAAACACCGCAGGCACATTCTCCTGAGTAAGAATTACCGGCAACGTCGCCACCTTCGCTCGCCGTCGACGCTCCAATGCGCCGATCTTGGCCATCAGTTGGCTATCCTCCAGTGGCTCCAGGACTCGCGTGGACGACGCGTTGGTTTCCCCATCCCCTTCCAGGCCCAGCTTCTTCAGTTCAGCGCGCTCCACATCCACCAGCCACAGCGAGACTTCGATGGGACGCTTGGGTATGTCGAGTTCCGCTACCAGTTTCTGGATGAAACCCACCTGCGCCGACGTGCCCTTGATCAGCAGGCTGTTGCTGTCCGCGTAGGCGATCACGCCCACACGCTTGTCGGCCAACATGCCCTTGTGCTCGCTGGCCAGCAGGGTCTCAACCATCGACGCCATCCCCGGTACGGTGACCGGTTTGTCGCGCGTGCCGTACTCGCGGTCAGCTACATCGGTGTTGAACACTTGCATGACGGCAAAGGCCTGCTTGCCCACCCGCAGGTCGGCTCTTTGCCGGTCCATCAATTGGGCCAGGCGCAGTACCTGGTCGACATAATTGGGTGGCCCCGACACATAAAATGTTCGCCCCCCACTTTCGCGCAAGGGATGGCGAGACTCATCGATGCCCGAGCGGCGCATGAGGCTGCGCAGTCGATCGACGGATATATGCCGCAAGGTCACCGCCGAGCTCTTTGCCTCGTCAGCGTCATAGACATAGAGCGCTTGCCCGTCGCCGTACCAGATCAGCCCCTGTTGCCGCGCAAGATGCTCCAGGGCCTGTTGCGGTGCAGCAAAATCCAGCGTGGCGCTAAGGCGTTTACGGGCCACCGCCTGGCTGACAACGATGGGCAAGCCCAGTGGCTCCGAGAGCGCGGTAAATACGGTATGCAGGCTTTCGTCCTGTGCGGGATAGGGCTTGCCCGAGGCAAGCGCACCTGTCGACAGCAGCGCGGCAAATAGCGCGGCGAACCATAACCACCGGCAAAACCGGCGGCGGGGCATCGTTGCAGGTACGTCGGCATACACCGTGGGGTTTCCTGGGCGGTCTGGCATTGAAAGTGTCGCCATACTGAAAGGCCGCCCGGTTTCAATCTTGATGGAAAGTTGACGGCTGCCCGGCCGCGCCGCCCGTGGCATGTGCCTTGCTATGAACTCGGTATCAGAGCCCGCGCCAACGGCGGAGCGTGCTTACGGACAAAGGCGTCGTTACCCGCACTGGCTTGCATCGCCATCTGAGGGAACGACGCTTTTTTTTGAGTGAAAAGGTAGGTGTTGATGAACGATTCGGCAGGCAACAGCCCAATGAACGACCCGCTGGCCTGGGTCAACGGCAGCGATGCGCCGGAAAAGAGCAGCCTTGACCTGGGTTTCATGGCCTTGAGCGACTGCGCCTCGATGGTGGTGGCGGCCACCCAGGGCTTCGCCCAACCCTACGGACTGACCCTGAACCTCAAGCGCCAATCGTCCTGGGCCAACCTGCGCGACAAACTGGTCAGCGGCGAACTGGACGCCGCCCACAGCCTGTACGGGCTGATTTATGCAGTGCACCTGGGCATCGGCGGCGTTGCGCCCACCGACATGGCCGTGCTGATGGGGCTCAACCAGAACGGCCAGAGCATCAACCTGTCCCATGGCTTGCAGCAACAAGGCGTGATCACTCCTGAGGCGCTCGACCGCCACGTGCACCAAAGCCGAACAAAACTGACCTTCGCCCAGACCTTTCCCACCGGCACCCATGCGATGTGGCTGTATTACTGGCTGGCGAGCCAAGGCATCCACCCGTTGCAGGATGTGGACAGCGTGGTGGTCCCGCCGCCGCAAATGGTTGCGCACCTGCAAGCCGGGCGTATCGATGGCTTCTGTGTCGGCGAACCCTGGTGCGCCAGCGCGGTGAAGCAGAACCAGGGCTTCACCCTGGCGACAACTCAAGCGATCTGGCCCGACCATCCGGAAAAGGTGCTCGGCTGCACCCAGGCATTTGTCGACCAGTACCCCAACACGGCACGCGTGCTGGTGATGGCGATTCTGGAGGCCAGCCGGTTTATCGAAGAAAGCAGCGAAAACCGCCGCTCCACCGCGCAATTGCTCAGTGGCCGCGAGTACCTCGACGCCCCACTCGACTGCATCGAGCCGCGCCTGCTGGGGGTCTATGACGATGGCCTGGGCAACCAGTGGCAGGATCCCCACGCCCTGCGCTTTTTTGCCGATGGTGAGGTGAATCTGCCTTACCTCTCCGACGGCATGTGGTTCATGACCCAGTTCCGGCGCTGGGGCCTGCTGCGCGAGGACCCCGACTACCTGGGAGTGGCCCGCCAGGTGCAGCAACTGGCGCTTTTCCGCCAAGCGGCCGAGGTGCTGGGTATTACCGACAATGGCCAGGACATGCGCAGCAGTCAGCTGATCGACGGCAAGGTCTGGGACGGCTCCGACCCCGCCAGCTACGCGCGCAGCTTCCGCCTGCATGCCCTGGCTGCCCCATCCAACCGCCATGCCTTGCGCTGACAGGGGGCTCCCGATGCTGCGAATCCTGTTGATCAACGACACCCCGCGCAAGGTCGGCCGTCTCAGGGCGGCGCTGATCGAGGCCGGTTTTGAAGTGATCGATGAGTCCGGCCTGACCATCGACCTGCCCGCGCGCGTCGAAACGGTGCGCCCGGACGTCATCCTGATCGATACCGAGTCACCGGGCCGCGACGTGATGGAGCAAGTGGTCCTGGTCAGCCGCGACCAACCCCGCCCCATCGTGATGTTTACCGACGAACATGACCCGAACGTGATGCGCCAGGCGATCAAGTCAGGCGTCAGCGCCTACATTGTCGAAGGCATCCAGGCCCAGCGCCTGCAGCCGATCCTCGACGTGGCCATGGCCCGCTTCGAAAGCGACCAGGCCTTGCGTGCCCAGCTCCAGGCGCGGGACCAGCAACTGGCCGAGCGCAAGCGTATCGAGCTGGCCAAGGGCATGTTGATGAAAATGAAGGACTGCAACGAGGAAGAGGCCTACACCCTGATGCGCCGCCAAGCCATGAGCCGTCAGCAGAAGCTGATCCAGGTGGCGGAGCAGATCATCGCCATGAGTGAGTTGCTGGGCTGATTTGGCGCAGCTCTTGCTAAGGATTCATCACAGGTAGCCAACGGCGGTTGCCCCTCCACGACAAAGACGTCGCACACCCGGTTTGCCCTCGCGAACCCGGTGGCGGCGTTTTTTCGTTTTGGCCCCGGAGACGGGGCCGGTGGGGCGGCCTTCGCCGGCTGTTCCATCACCAGGCCTTCTTACAAGACTCCCAACCGTTGAGGTGCGTGATGAAATCAAGCTTCTGGAAATCCGGGCACACCCCGACCCTGTTTGCCGCGTTCCTGTATTTCGACCTGAGCTTCATGGTCTGGTACCTGTTGGGCCCGTTGGCGGTGCAAATTGCTGCCGACCTGCACCTGACCACCCAACAGCGCGGCCTGGTGGTGGCGACGCCGATCCTCGCGGGTGCCGTGCTGCGTTTCCTGATGGGCATGCTGGCGGACAAGCTGTCGCCCAAGACCGCCGGCCTGATTGGCCAGGTGATAGTGATCTGCGCCCTGTTCGGTGCCTGGAAACTGGGAATCCACAGTTACGAGCAAGCCTTGCTGCTGGGCGTGTTCCTTGGCATGGCCGGCGCATCGTTTGCGGTTGCACTGCCGCTGGCCTCCCAATGGTACCCGGCCGAACATCAGGGCAAGGCCATGGGCATTGCCGGCGCGGGCAACTCCGGTACGGTGTTTGCTGCGTTGCTGGCGCCGGTACTGGCTGCGGCATTTGGTTGGAGCAACGTTTTCGGCTTCGCCTTGATCCCGCTGGTGCTGACCCTGATCGTGTTTGCCTGGCTCGCGCGCAATGCGCCTGAACGGCCCAAAGCCAAGTCCATGGCCGACTACTTCAAAGCCCTGGGCGACCGTGACAGCTGGTGGTTCATGTTTTTCTACAGTGTGACGTTCGGCGGCTTTATCGGCCTGGCAAGTGCCCTGCCCGGTTACTTCAATGACCAGTACGGCCTCAGCCCGGTGACTGCCGGCTACTACACCGCCGCCTGTGTGTTCGGCGGCAGCCTGATGCGCCCGTTGGGCGGCGCCCTGGCAGATCGCTTCGGCGGGATCCGTACCCTCTTGGGCATGTACAGCGTGGCGGCGATCTGCATCGCGGCGGTGGGTTTCAACTTGCCGAGTTCCTACGCGGCACTGGCCTTGTTCGTCTGCACCATGCTCGGCCTGGGTGCCGGCAATGGCGCAGTGTTCCAATTGGTGCCGCAGCGTTTCCGTCGCGAGATCGGCGTGATGACCGGCCTGATCGGCATGGCCGGTGGCATCGGCGGCTTCGCCCTGGCGGCCGGCATGGGGGCGATCAAACAAAGCACCGGCAGTTATCAGATGGCGCTTTGGCTGTTTGCCAGCCTGGGCGTGTTGGCCTGGTTCGGCCTGCATGGCGTGAAGCGCCGTTGGAGGACCACCTGGGGCTCGGCCGCCGTGACGGCTGCACGGGTCTGATGAGCCTGCAATTGAGCGTCGCCCACGCCAGTGCCATCGGCCCACGGGCGGAAAACCAGGACGCGCTGCGAGTGGTGACGCCCGTGGCCGAACTGGCAGCCAGCAAAGGCTACCTGTGCGCCATCGCCGACGGCGTGAGCCAGTGCGCCGACGGTGGCCTGGCGGCGCGCTCGACCTTGCAGGCGTTGGCCCTGGATTACTACGCCACGCCGCAGACCTGGGGCGTGGCCCAGGCCCTGGAACGTTTGCTGCTGGCCCAGAATCGCTGGTTGCAAGCCAATGGCGGCGGCCAGCCCTTGCTGACCACCTTGAGCGCCCTGGTGTTTCGCGGCCAGCGCTTTACCCTGGCGCATGTCGGCGATTGCCGGGCCTATCGCTGGCTGGATGGCGAATTGCAGCGCCTCACGGAGGATCACGTATGGGAACAGCCAGGCATGCAGCATGTGCTCAAGCGCGCCCTTGGCCTGGATCAACACTTGGTGCTGGATTTTCTCGACGGCCAGCTGCGCGAAGGCGAATGTTTCCTGCTGCTCAGTGATGGCGTGTGGGCAACGTTGGGTGATCACAGCATCCGGGCGATTCTGCGCGAACAAGCGGACTTGGAGCGGGCGGTAAACACCTTGGTGAACGCCGCACACCTGGCCGGCAGCCAGGACAATGCCAGCGCCCTGTTGGTACGCGTCGATACCCTCGGCGCGGCGACCCTCGGCGATGCCCTGGTGCAGTTGCAGCAATGGCCACTGCCACCGCCCTTGAAAGCCGGGCAACATTTTGAAGGCTGGCAGGTGGAAAGCGTCTTGGCGCAAAGCCGGCAGTCATTGCTGTACCGGGTGCGGGATGCCCAGCAGCAGCCCTGGCTGCTGAAAACCCTGCCGCTGAGCCGCGACGATGACAGCGACGCCGGCCAGGCCTTGCTGTCGGAGGAATGGTTTCTGCGCCGGGTTGCCGGGCGGGCATTTCCTGAAGTCCACTCCGGCAGCGGGCGCCAGCATTTGTACTATGTGATGCGGGAATATTCCGGCCAGACCCTGGCCGAACTGTTCCAGCATCAAGGCCCCCTGCCCCTGGCGCAATGGCAATCGATAGCCGAACGTTTGCTGCGAGCGGTGGGCATGCTGCATCGGCGGCAGATCCTGCACCGCGATATCAAGCCGGAAAACCTGCTATTGGGGGACGACGGCGAACTGCGCGTGTTGGACTTCGGCCTGGCTTACTGTCCTGGCCTGTCGGAAGACCGCGCCCATGCGCTGCCGGGCACGCCAAGCTTTATTGCACCCGAGGCATTCAGTGGCGACCGCCCTACGGCCCAGCAGGATTTATACAGTGTTGGCGTCTGCCTGTATTACCTGCTGACCGGGCACTACCCCTACGGCGAAATCGAAGCCTTCCAACGGCCACGGTTTACCCACCCGGTAAGCGCCAGTCGCTACCGCCCCGACCTGCCGGATTGGCTGCCTCTCAGCCTGGAACGTGCCGTAGCTGCTCAGCCAGCCCACCGTTATGAAACCGCCGAAGAGTGGCTGCGCGTGCTCGAACAAGCGGATCGCCAGGAACTGAGCATACGCCCCAGGCCCTTGCTGGAGCGTGAACCCCTCAAGGTCTGGCGCACTTTGGCACTGCTGTCGATGCTGATCAACCTGGTGCTGTTGTACTCACTTTTTCACCGCTGACGTCATCCCTGGACGAGGAACACCTTATGAATGCAAAAGTCTGGCTGGTAGGCGCAGGCCCCGGCGACCCGGAACTGTTGACCCTCAAGGCCGTGCGGGCCCTGCGCGAAGCCGATGTGGTACTGATCGATGACTTGGTCAACCCGGCGGTGCTGGAGCACGGTGTCGGAGCGCGGGTGATTACCGTGGGCAAACGCGGTGGCTGCCGATCGACCCCGCAGGCATTTATCCATCGCCTGATGTTGCGCTATGTGCGCCAGGGCAAATGCGTGGTGCGGCTCAAAGGCGGTGACCCGTGCATTTTCGGGCGCGGCGGTGAAGAAGCCCTGTGGCTGCGTGATCGGGGCGTCGAGGTCGAATTGGTCAACGGAATCACGGCGGGCCTGGCGGGCGCGACGAATTGCGCGGTGCCGTTGACGTTGCGTGGGGTGAGTCGTGGCGTGACCTTGGTCACGGCGCATACCCAGGACGACAGCCGCCTGAATTGGCGGGCCCTGGCGGAGGGCGGGACTACGTTGGTGGTGTACATGGGCGTGGCGAAGCTGGAGGAGATCCGCCAGCAATTGCTGGACGGTGGGATGGCGGCGGATATGCCGGTGGCGATGATCGAAAACGCATCGCTGCCCCAGCAACGCGAATGTCGCAGCGAGCTGGCACGTATGCATGAGGATGCACAGGCATTTGCCTTGAAGAGCCCGGCAATCCTGGTGATCGGCCGTGTCGCCGGCAGCGAACAGGCCGCATACCTCGCAGCAGCCAGTGCCTGAGGCAAATTCCAGGCGAAAAAAAGCCCGGCCTAAGCCGGGCTTTTTTCTACCACTCAGTAATTACTGAGCTTGAGCTTCTACCGACGCTTCTACGCGACGGTTAACAGCACGACCAGCTTCAGTTGCGTTGTCAGCAACTGGGCGGGATTCGCCGTAACCTACTGCGGTGATGCGGCTAGGAGCAACGCCGTCTTTAACCAGGACTTGCTTAACAGCGTCAGCACGACGCTGGGACAGCTTCTGGTTGTAAGCGTCTGGACCGACGGAGTCAGTGTGACCAGCAACTTCTACGTTGGTAGCTGGGTACTGAGCCATGAAGTCGGCCAGGTTTTTCACGTCGCCGTAGCTGTTAGGCTTAACAACCGACTTGTCGAAGTCGAACTTAACGTCCAGCTCAACACGAACAACCTGAGCAACTGGAGCTTCTGGCTCTGGAGTTGGCTCTGGAGCTGGTGCTGGGGTAGGAGCTGGAGCAACTGCGCCAGCGTTACCGCCGAAGTTCACGCCCAGGCCGACCAGTGCGGAGTAGTCCCACTTGCCGTTGTCCAGACCGTAGTCAGCTTCAACACCGGCACGAGCGTACAGGTTGTTGGTGAAGTAGTACTTCACGCCAGTACCAACGGTAGCGAAGGTAGTCTGGTCGCGACCGCTGTGGCCGTCAGCCTGAACGTTGGTACGGCTCTGGTGACCGAAACCGCCTTCTACGTATGGACGCAGGCTGTCTACGCCAGCTTGACCGAAGTGATACTGGGCAACCAGGCTGCCGGTATCGCCTTTGATCTTCTGGTTACCAGTACCGTCGTTCGAACGGGTGTGGTTGGTCTTGTCGTAGGACAGGTTCAAGGACAGGTCGTCGGTCAGGAAGTAACCGATGCGAGCGCCAGGATTGAAGCCGTCTTCGATGTGCTTGACGCTATCGTTGTACTGCTTCTTGTAGAACAGCTCGCCTTCAACTGCGCCTTGGCCTTGTGCCAGAACGCCGAAAGAAGTAGCGGCAATAAGAGAACCAATGGCCAAGCCCAAGGTGTTTTTCAGTTTCATCCGTTAAATCCCCATCTGGTGATTGTAAAGCAGTCCCACAAACCGGGGGACAACTCGGCGACAAGTCTAACAGAACTTGCCTACACGTAAGAGATATTTGCCACGCACTAAGTTTCAGTCTCGCCCGCAAATTTCTCACGTAATTTATCAAGAGCACGTTTGTAACGCATTTTTGTAGCACTCAAACCCATGTGCATGATGTCAGCGATCTCCTGAAATTCCAGCTCTGCGACAAATCGTAGCACCAGAATTTCCCGGTCAATCGGGTTCACATACACCAACCAGCGATCAAGTCCGCCCTTCTCCTCGGGTGCCGGCGCCTTTTCTTCAGACGCCTCCTCAAGGGGGTCAAGACTCAACGCGTCCATCAAGCGACGCTTTCGCCGTTCCTTCCGATACTGCGTGATGCACTCGTTGTACGTGATGCTGTACAGCCACGTCTTGAACTTCGATTTGCCCTCGAAGTTCTTCAGGCCGTACAGCACCTTGAGCATCACTTCCTGACAGACATCATCCGCATCTCTATCGTTCCCTAAATACCTTGAACAAACGTTGAACAAAGTGCGTTGATATCTGCGCATCAATTCTTCGTACGCGCGTGTTACGTGAAACAGCTCCGTGTGCGAGCGCGCGACCAACTCCTCATCAGAGAGCTCACGGGGGTCATAGCGCGTGGACAGCGTTTGGGCTTTATTCAAAACAAGTCGTGCCGACAGTCAGGTCAATGTCCGCCACAACCCGGTCAGCCGGGCCAGCGGCGGCGTACATTAGCAGGGTTTGCCGGTTTAGCGGCTACTGACCTGCTGCTCCAGGAGAATCCGATTGGACAGCGACACCAGGTCGCCGTCATCGGTCAGCACCGTCGTCTTGACGGTACCGATCTCCTCGATTTGCCCTTCGACCTCGCCCACACGCACCTGTTGCCCAACCTGATACAACTCACGCACGTAGATTCCCGCAAGAATCTGACCGGCAATTTCCCGGCTTCCCAAGCCCATGGCCAGCGCAACGGCCAGACCAACGGTAATCAAAACGATCACAATCACATGGTTGAGCAGGTCAGTCTTGACCTCCAACTGGCTGATCGCGACCGAAATACTAATGATGATCACCAGGCCCTGGGCAATTCGTCCCAGGCCGGCAGCATAGTCCAGCCCCACGCCTTCGGCGGCGCCGCGTACCAGCCCATTGGCCAGTTGCGCCAGCAAAACGCCTACCAGCAGTACCAGCGCGCCGCCGAAAACCTTCGGCAAATACAGCGCCAGCATGTCGAGCGTAGCTGAAACTCGCTCAAGTCCAAGGGATTGAGCCGCAGAAACCAGAAAAATCAGCAAAACAAACCAATAAACGATCTTGCCGATCAATGTCGAGATCGGTACTTGCAGGCCTGCACGCCCCAGCAGCTTGGTCAGGCCGGTGCCTGCCATCAGGCGATCGAGGCCCAGTTTTGCGAGCAATTTGGACAGCAGGGTGTCGAGCAGCTTGGCCACGACAAAGCCCAGCAACACCAGTACCAGGGCACCAAACAGGTTGGGAATGAAATTCGCCACCTTGGTCCACAATGCGGTCATCGCAGTGACCAGGCTCTGGGTCCAGAGATCAAGTTCCATATTCAATCAGCCTTATCAGCAGTGCGAGCAAGAGGTTTACGACGGGAAACGGGCGATACATGGGCCGAACCGTTGTTCAGGGCCATCATCAGCGCCGGTACCCAGCGGCCGAGCAGACCGAACAGGTCTCCCGCACCGACCTGGCGGTTGGCGGTTTTCAACACGCGGCCCAGGCAGGCATCGTCGTCGCGGTTGGACGGCGAGGCATTGAGCATGTCACGCAAAGACTGTTCGAACGGATCGTGCATAAAGACCTCTCGCAAGTGATTTAAAAGACGAGGGTAAATTTCTTGGGGTCACATAAGACCTTTCCTACGTTCAGGTCATATTCAGCTCAAACCCAGCGCAATCGTCGAAAAAGCCACCATTGTCCCAGCGCCACCGAGACCATCAACAGGCACGCAATCATGAATCCATAAGGGCTGGCAGAGAACGGAATCCCACCCACATTGATACCCAGCAGGCCGGTGAGAAAACTCATCGGCAGGAAGATCCCGGTGATGATCCCGAAGCGGTACATGGTGCGGTTCATGCGCACGCTCAAGCGCCGGTCTTCGGCCTCAAGCACAAGCCCCACGCGCTCTCGAGTCAATTCGAGCTCTTCCAGATAGCGGGTCAGGCTGTTGTTCAATTCGTTCCAATAGTCGGCATCGTCATCACAGAACCACGGCAGTTTGATCCGCGTAAGCTGGGCAAAAATATCCCGCTGCGGGGCGAGGAAACGTTTCAGCCCGGCCGCTCGCCGACGGATCTGCAAGACGCTGCCATGTTCCGGAGTATACCGTTCGTCGGTATCGAGTTTTTCTTCCTCTGTATCGACGATTTCAGACAGGTCACTGACCAGATCCTGCACTTTATTGGTCAGGTACTGAGCCATATAAAGGATGAGTTCGGAGGCGGTCTTCGGCCCCTTGCCATCCGCCAGCTGTACCAGCAATTCATCGGTGGCGCGCAACGGACGCAGGCGCAGGGAAATCACCCGGCTTGCTGCGGCGAAGATACGCACGGACACCATGTCTTCCGGTTCAGCCCCCGGGTTGAGGTTGACGCCGCGCAGGAACAACAGCAATTCCGCGTCAGGCAGTGGCAACAGGCGCGGGCGGGTGTTTTCCTCCAGCAGCAGGTCACAGGCGAATTCGCTCAAGCCGCTGGATTTGCGCAGCCAGGTCTGTGTCTGCGGGTGGCTGCGATCCCAGTGCAGCCACAGGCTTTCCTGGGGCTGCAGTTGCAAGTCGTCGAGCTCTGTCCGGGCAATCGAACGCGCACCGCCTTTACCGTCCAGCACCAGGGCATGCACCAGCCCCCATTGCGCGTTTTCTTCCTCGAACATCCTCACCCCGTCGGTTACAGCAGTTTATTCAGGCATTTTCAGCGGGCTGGGCGACACAATCACGCCGTTATTGTCGGCGTAGATGTACTCACCCGGGCGGAACGTCACGCCTGCAAACGTGACCACTACGTTCAGATCGCCGATTCCACGCTTGTCGGTCTTCATCGGGTGACTGGCCAAGGCCTGCACGCCAAGGTCGGTCTGGGCGATGACGTCCACATCACGAATGCAGCCGTAGATCACCAGCCCTTCCCAGCCGTTTTTCGCGGCTTTCTCGGCGATCATGTCGCCCAGCAACGCGCGGCGCAGGGAACCCCCACCGTCGACCACCAGCACCTTGCCAGCGCCAGGCTGGTCGGCCTGTTCCTTGACCAGCGAGTTATCTTCGAAGCATTTGATGGTGACAATCTCACCGCCGAAGGAATCTCGGCCGCCGAAGTTGCTGAACATCGGTTCGAGCACCTGCACCAGGTCCGGGTAGGCGTCGCACAGGTCGGGGGTCACGTAATGGTTCATTGAAAAATTCCTTTCTGTCAAAGAAGTGTCTTTCGAAAGAAGCGCCAGCCCAGGCAGGTGCGAAACATCCCATCCGCTTCGCCGCAACGCAATAGCCACTGCGCGACTGAATATGACCAGAAGCGTTTAACGCGTCATATCTTAGCCGCAACCACACACGAGTGAAACGCCCTTGGCAGAGCACTGCCTCAAACCGTGGCCAACACCTCGGCCTGTGCGCCGAACAGCGGTGTGAGCGGGTCTTTCAGCCATTGCGCCACCAGCGGCCACACTTCGGCCTGGGCGGCTTTGCTGACGAGCATTTCAACGTGCCCGAAATCCTCGGTAAAACCTTGCTGGCGGCCGAGGCACAGGTATTGACGGTGCTCGGAACCGACCTGTTCGAACAGCTTGCGACACGCCCAATCGGGGTCCTGATGGTCGCCGGCAGCACTGACCGCCAACAACGGCACATCAACGCTTGCCAAGCCTTTCCACCAGTCGTTTTTCCCTTCGCCAAAACGGCCAAACAGGCCATTCCAGCGCATGGCTTCGATCAACACGCCCGCAGGCTCGTCTTCCGGGCCACGCTTGAACCGCGAGCCGGATAATTCGCCGAAGCGCTTCAGGAGCAAGCGGCCCGTCCATTCCACCGGCGGTACTTTCAACGGCCAGTGGGTGCGACTGACCTGGCAGCCAAACAGGGCCACCGACGCCACTGCAGGCGCGCCAAGGTGCTGCCCGCCCAGTGCCGCAGCCAGGCTCGTGCCGCCCAGGGAATGGCCGATCCAGTGGGGAATCTGCGCGCTTTGCTCACGCACAAATGCGCCAATGGCCGGCAAGTCATAGCGCGCATAGTCGGCGACGCGATTGCGGGTGTAGTCATGATTGCGCTTGGACAACCCATGGCCACGCATTTCCGGGATCCACACATCAAACCCCTGGCGCGCCAGGTAGGCACCCAGGCCGATCCCTTTGGGCGAATACCAGAAGCGCCGATTGGAAAAACTGCCGTGCAACAAAATAACCGGTATGCCCCGGTTTTCCGGGACATCGGCCAGGCCCAAGCGGGTAACGGCCAGTTCGACGGTGCCGTCAGGGCTGTTACCGGGCTTGAGGCGGTACACGTCTTCACTCAGGTCGCCACGACGTTCAGCGCTGATCAGGGCGACGGGAAACAGGTTGCTGCTGCTTTGCATAATGCTCTTGCACAAAAAAGGGCGGCGTCCGGAAGGAGTTCCGCCCTGCACAGATAAGAATGCCGGTCACCCTCGACAGGTGACCGGCACTTTTGACGTCACGATCTTAGGCGGACGCTTGGCCTTCCGCCAGGAAGAACCATGTTTCCAGCACGGAATCGGGGTTCAGCGAGACGCTTTCGATGCCCTGTTCCATCAGCCATTTGGCCAGGTCTGGGTGGTCGGAAGGGCCTTGGCCGCAGATACCGATGTACTTGCCGGCCTTGTTACAGGCCTGGATGGCGTTGGCCAGCAGCTTCTTGACCGCTGGGTTACGCTCGTCGAACAGGTGCGCGATGATCCCGGAGTCGCGGTCCAGGCCCAGGGTGAGCTGGGTCAGGTCGTTGGAGCCGATGGAGAAACCGTCGAAGAATTCCAGGAACTCTTCCGCGAGGATGGCGTTGGACGGCAGTTCGCACATCATGATGACGCGCAGGCCGTTGTCGCCACGGGACAGGCCGTTTTCAGCCAGCAGGTCGACCACTTGGCTTGCCTCGCCCAGGGTGCGCACGAACGGCACCATGATCTCGACGTTGGTCAGGCCCATCTCGTTGCGCACGCGCTTGAGGGCGCGGCATTCAAGCTCAAAGCAGTCACGGAACGCTTCGCTGATGTAACGCGAGGCGCCACGGAAGCCCAGCATCGGGTTTTCTTCTTCCGGCTCGTAGAGCTTGCCGCCGATCAGGTTGGCGTATTCGTTGGACTTGAAGTCCGACAGGCGCACGATGACCTTTTTCGGGTAGAACGCCGCCGCCAGGGTGCTGATGCCTTCCACCAGCTTCTCGACGTAGAAGCCCACCGGGTCGTTGTAGCCGGCGATACGCTTGTCGACGCTTTCCTTGATGTCCAGCGGCAGGCCGTCGTAGTTCAACAGGGCCTTGGGGTGCACGCCGATCATGCGGTTGATGATGAACTCCAGGCGGGCCAGGCCCACACCGGCATTCGGCAACTGCGCGAAGTCGAAGGCACGGTCCGGGTTGCCGACGTTCATCATGATCTTGAACGGCAGGTCCGGCATGGCATCGATGGAGTTTTGCTTGATGTCGAAGCCCAGCTCGCCTTCAAAGATGAAGCCGGTGTCGCCTTCGGCGCAGGAAACAGTGACGCCTTGGCCGTCTTTCAACAGCTGGGTCGCGTTGCCGCAGCCCACGACTGCAGGGATGCCCAGTTCACGGGCGATGATCGCCGCGTGGCAGGTACGCCCGCCACGGTTGGTGACGATGGCGCTGGCGCGTTTCATCACCGGTTCCCAGTCCGGGTCGGTCATGTCGGAGACCAGAACGTCGCCTGGCTGGACTTTGTCCATCTCGGACACGTCCTTGATGATCCGCACCTTGCCTGCGCCGATGCGCTGGCCAATGGCACGGCCTTCCACCAACACCGTACCGGTTTCTTTGAGCAGGTAGCGTTCCATGACGTTGGCCGAAGTGCGGCTCTTCACGGTTTCCGGACGCGCCTGCACGATGTAGAGCTTGCCGTCGTCACCGTCCTTGGCCCATTCGATGTCCATCGGGCACTTGTAGTGCTTTTCGATGATCATCGCTTGCTTGGCCAACTCGCTGACTTCGGCGTCGGTCAGGCAGAAACGCGCGCGCTCGGCCTTGTCGACTTCAACGGTTTTAACCGAGCGACCGGCCTTGGCCTCGTCGCCGTAGATCATCTTGATAGCCTTGCTGCCCAGGTTGCGGCGCAAAATGGCCGGGCGACCGGCTTCAAGGGTGTGCTTGTGCACGTAGAATTCGTCGGGGTTGACCGCACCTTGTACGACGGTTTCACCCAGGCCGTAGGCGCCGGTGATAAACACCACGTCACGGAAGCCCGATTCGGTATCGAGGGTGAACATCACGCCGGCGGTGCCGGTTTCCGAACGCACCATGCGCTGCACGCCGGCAGACAGGGCCACCAGCTTGTGGTCAAAACCCTGGTGCACACGGTAGGAAATCGCACGGTCGTTAAACAGCGAGGCAAACACTTCCTTGGCCGCGCGGATCACGTTTTCCACGCCGCGGATGTTCAGGAAGGTTTCTTGCTGGCCGGCGAAGGAGGCATCCGGCAAGTCTTCGGCAGTGGCCGAAGAGCGCACGGCAACGGCCATGTCCGGATTGCCGGCCGACAGGGTGGCGAAGGCGGTACGGATTTCTTCGTTGAGCTTCTCGGGGAACTCGGCCTCCATGATCCATTGGCGGATCTGGGCACCGGTCTTGGCCAGGGCATTGACGTCATCGACGTCCAGGGCGTCCAGCGCGGCGTGGATCTGAGCGTTGAGGCCGCTCAGTTCGAGGAAATCGCGGTAAGCCTGGGCCGTGGTGGCGAAACCACCGGGCACCGACACACCAGCGCCTGCAAGATTACTGATCATCTCGCCGAGGGATGCGTTCTTGCCCCCCACGTGCTCTACATCATGGACGCCGAGCTTATCGAGGGAAACTACGTACTCTACCAAGGTGATCTCTCCACTTTCTGTGTTGGAAAAGCTCAGGACGCCGGCTGCTCAGTAGGAGCGTTCGCCAGCGCTTGTGGCCTGGACCTGGAAAATAAGTGAGAATGCGGCCCACTGCGGGACGGCAAAATCGCGCCTATCATATCCAAGATTCGCCATCAGCTTAAGGCCCAGGGCTCAAATGAAACGATCTGCTTTCTTTATCTCCGACGGCACCGGCATCACAGCCGAAACACTGGGTCAAAGCCTGCTCGCGCAGTTCGAAAACATTACCTTCGCCAAATTCACGCGGCCCTATATCGACAGCGTGGATAAAGCGCGGGCCATGGTACAACAAATCAATCTGGCGGCTGAAAAAGACGGTTTTCGACCGATCATTTTCGACACCATCGTCAATCAAGACATCCGTGAGATTCTCGCAACGTCGAATGGTTTCATGATCGACATTTTCTCGACCTTCCTGGCGCCGCTGGAGCAGGAGTTGAGTGAACACTCGTCTTATTCGGTCGGAAAGTCCCATTCCATTGGGCACAACTCCAATTATATGGAGCGTATCGAGGCGGTGAACTTTGCCCTCGACAACGACGACGGCGCCCGCACCCACTACTACGACAAGGCCGACTTGATCCTGGTCGGCGTGTCGCGCTGCGGCAAAACGCCCACCTGTCTGTACATGGCCATGCAATTCGGTATCCGCGCCGCCAACTACCCGTTGACCGAGGACGACATGGAGCACCTGACGCTCCCGGCCGCCCTGCGCGCGCATTCGCACAAGTTGTTCGGCCTGACCATCGATCCGGACCGGCTGACGGCGATCCGCAATGAGCGCAAGCCCAACAGCCGCTATTCGAGCTATGCCCAGTGCGAGTTCGAAGTGCGTGAGGTAGAAAATCTGTTCCGTCGCGAGAATATTGCGCACATCAATTCCACGCATTTTTCGGTGGAAGAGATTTCGGCGAAGATTCTGGTGGAGAAAGGCGTGGAGCGACGCTTCAAATAATGTTGTCGCCTATTACTTTGTGGTGAGCGAGCTTGCCTCGCGCGGGGCAAGCCCGCTCACCACAAGGATCAAGGCCTACAACTGAAACCTCCCTCCCCCCTGCCCCAACGCCGTCGCCAGCGCATCAAACCCCGCCCGCAACAACTGATCATCCCCCGAGGTGTTGCAGATGCTCGCCCGAATAAACTGCGGCACTGCCGTCTGCCCCACGGCAAAGGCTTCAGCAGTGGCGATCAGGTAATTATTCTGCTTGAGCTCCGCCTCGATTTCCGACGCACGCCACGGCTCCGGCACTTCAATCCAGAAATGCGGACTATTGAGATGGGTGCGGTACTCCAACCCTGTCAGCAGGTCGCGCACCAGGGCCTTGCGTCGACTGATCTCATTGATCTGCTGGCGCAGCAGGTATTCCGCCGTGCCGTTTTCGATCCACTGGGTGGCCAGCTCAAGGGTGACGGGCGTGGCCATCCAGCAGGTCGAACGCAGGGCCGCCGAAATACGGCTGACCAACGCCGGCGGCGCATGCACATAGCCCACGCGCAGCCCGGCGGACACCGCCTTGCTCAGGCTGCTGATCAGAATCGTACGCTCAGGGGCGAAATGGCTGAGGGGCGGCGGCCGGTCTTCCACCAATACACCGTGGGCTTCATCCTCAAGAATCAGCAGGTTGTGTTCGCGACACACTTTGGCCAGTGCTTCGCGACGCGCCACCGAGAGCACGGCGGTAGTGGGGTTCTGGATGGTCGGCGTGCAGTACAGCGCTGAAATTCGGTGATTACGACAGACTTCGTCCAGCGCGCTCGGCAGCACGCCCTCCTCGTCCATCTCCAGGCCGATCAGGCGGATGCCCAACATGCGCGCGGCCGTTATCAGGCCAGGGTAAGTCAGTTGCTCAGTGACCACCGTATCGCCCGCCCGTAACAGCGCCATCATCGCGCACAGCAAGCCATGCTGGCCGCCATTGACGCAAATGACCTGCTCGGGAATCGGATGAAAATCGCGCTGCACCAGCCATTGCGCGCCCGCTTCACGGTAGCGCGGCAGACCGGCGTCCGGAGTGTAGGCACTGATGTCCTGGAGGAACTTGGCGTTGGTCGACAGGGTTTGGAAGCTCTGGGCCAGAAATACTGTTTCCTGCCCCGGGATGTGCATGTTTCGGCTCATGTCGAAGTACTGGCGCGGCTCTTCGCTGAAGTTGCGAAACCCTTCATCGCGCTGGCGCTCCATCCCACGCTTGCGCACGAAAGTGCCGTCACCGACCCGCGCCACAACCAACCCCAGGCGTTCCAGTTCGCCGTAGGCTCGACTGATGGTGCCAATCGTCACACCCAGGTTGTCGGAAAGCACCCGATGAGGCGGCAGTTTTCTTCCCGGTTCAATCAAGCCTTCGAGGATGCCCCGTTCCATGACATCGGACAGGCGCTTGTACTTCACGCCCTGCCCGTTGGACAACCCCTCACGCATAATTGACACCATGTCAATATTTGTTTTGACAGCCATCTTTCGCCCTAATAGTGTGCTTTTACGGGTTCAATCGCCGAATTTTACAACTCATTACAAGCTCAATATAGAGTTCAATTCCGGCTCAGGGAAGCAATAAACGATGCCAATGTCCGCCGTTCTCGAAAATACCGCTAAGACAAAAACCCAAAAACAGTGGCTGGCCGGGCTGATCACCAGTGTGATGTTCCTGATCGTGTGCCTGAGTTGGGGCACCACGTGGCTGGGGATCAAGATTGCCGTGGAGAGCGTGCCGCCATTGACGTCCGCCGGCCTGCGCTTCCTCATCGCCTTCCCGCTGTTCCTGTGTTTTGCCATGGTGCGCCGCGAGCCGATCCTGTTTCCCCGCGAGAGCCGCTGGTTCTTCGTGTTCGTCACCCTCTCCTACTTCAGCGTGCCCTACTACCTGCTCAACTATGGCGAGATGCATGTCTCGTCCGGCCTGACCGCGCTGCTGTTCAGCTGTATGCCGGTATTCATCCTGATTTTCTCCGCGCTGTTCCTGCGCGAACGCATCTACTTTTCCCAAGTGGTTGGCATCGGTATCGGCTTCGGCAGCCTCTACATGATCATCAGGAGCCAGGGCCTGCACCTGGACCACGCCGAGTTCTTCGGGGTGCTGGCGATTCTGACCGCCGCGATCATGCATGCCTTGTGCTATGTCATTACCAAGCAGAAAGGCAGCGCCATCAGTGTGATCACCTACAACACCCTGCCCATCGGCATTGCCGGGCTGATGCTGTTCGTCGCCGGGCTGTGGTTTGAAGCGCCAACCTTCGACGCCATCACCCTGCGCTCCTGGGGCGCACTGTTCTACCTGGGGCTGGTGGCCTCAGTGGGCGGGTTCATCGTGTACTTCATGCTGCTCAAGCGCTTGAGCCCGATCATCCTGTCATTCGTGTTCATCATCTTCCCGGTGTTCGCGGTGATCATTGGCGCCTGGTACGAAGGCGTATCGATTTCCCGCGACCTGATGCTGTACTCGGCCATCCTGCTGGCCGGCTTTGCGATCACCAAGTTGCCGGTTGAAAAACTCCTGGCCAAGAAAAATTGACCTCTTTACAACAACGCGAGAGCCACATGGACGTCCTCCGCCCCTCCGCCCTGGAACAGATCTACGCCCACGCCAGCCGCAGCTACCCCGAGGAATGCTGCGGTTTTATCTTCGCAGACGGCAGCGTGTACCTGGGCAGCAATATCCAGAATGAACTGCACCGCAAGAACCCCGAGATGTACCCGCGCAGCGCGGCCAACGGCTACACGTTCTCGGTGGCCGACACCCTGCTGATGAACAAGGCGTTTCGCAGCGACAACCCGGTGGTGGTGATCTACCACTCCCACCCGGATGTCGGTGCCTATTTCAGCGACGAAGACCAGGACAAGGCGCTGTTCATGGGCGAGCCGATCTACCCCGTCAGCTACCTGGTGGTAGACGTTCGCCAGGGCCAGGCCCTGGGCTCCAAGCTGTTTGCCTGGGATGGCAAGCATTTCGCCCTTAACCCTTTCAACGACCTGCACACGGAGTTGTCCATGAACGCTGTCTCTTTCCCCGACATTCTGGTTCGCGTGGCCAAGCTGCCGGAATCGACCCTTGAGGGCACCGGATCGACATTGCGCGAAGTCATTGAAAACCTCTGCAGCAGCCACCCGCAATTGCGCCCGCACCTGTTCCACGAGAAGAACAACCAGCTCAAGGAACACTTCCTGTTTACCGCCGAGGAAGCGCTGATCGACGCCGACGAACCCTTGCCGCAAAAAGCCAGAATCGAAGTATTGCTCGCCACCTCCGGCGGCATGGATGTCGACACACTGAGCAACGAAGAGGTACAGCGCTACGTACGCCACATCACCCTGCCCGGCGTCGGTCGCGAAGGCCAATTGAACCTCAAGAAAGCCAAGGTGCTGATCATCGGCACCGGTGGCCTCGGCTCGCCGATCAGCCTGTACCTGGCCGCCGCCGGTATCGGCACCCTGGGGCTGGTGGACTTTGATGTGGTGGAAAGCAGCAACCTGCAACGCCAGATCGTCCACGGCAACAGCACCCTCGGCATGCCCAAAGTCGAATCCGCCAAGCAGCGCCTGCAAGACCTCAACCGCCATATCCAGATCAACGCCCACGACACCGCGTTGAATGCCGACAACGCCCTGGAACTGGTAGGCGCCTACGACCTGGTGATCGACGGCACCGACAACTTCGACACTCGCTACCTGGTCAACGATGCTTGCGTGCAACTCGGCAAGCCCTTGGTGTACGGCGCCATCTACCGCTTCGACGGGCAGATCAGCGTGCTCAACTATCAAGGCGGGCCGTGCTACCGCTGCCTGTTTCCGAGCGCGCCGCCCGCCGAGCTGGCGCCCAATTGCAGCGCCGGTGGCGTGATCGGCGTGCTGCCCGGTGTGGTCGGGATGATCCAGGCCACCGAGGCAATCAAGTTGCTGATTGGCATCGGCGAACCGCTGTCAGGCCGCTTGATGCGCTTCGATGCACTGGCGATGAAGTTCAGCGAGATCCGCTTCAAGCGCCGCGCCGATTGCCCCTGCTGCTCCGAAGCGCGCCACAACGAGACCCTGGCGCCCGCCATGTGCGCAGATGCCGTGCCCACCCAACCGTCCCTGGCCGAAGAGCGCTACATCAAGCCCCGGGTGCTCAAGCAGGTTCTGGAACACCACAGCAGCGCCGATGTGCTGCTGGATGTGCGCGATGCCAGCGAACTGGAAGTGTGCAAATTGCCGGGCGTGGTGCATATCCCCCTGGCCGAACTGGACGGCCACCTCGACAGCCTCAGCCGGGACAACACCCATTACCTGATCTGCTATGCCGGCACCCGCGCCGAGCAAGCCGCCAGTACCTTGCTGGCGGCCGGGTTCGCCAACACCAAAGTCCTGCAAGGCGGCATGAAGCATTGGGTACGCGACGTCGAACCCGACATGCCTTTGTATTGAGCCGAGGATTGAATGATGTTGCATAACTCCATTCTCGAGGTGATCGGCCAAACGCCGATCGTGCGCCTGGCGCAGTTCTCCGAAGACCTCGGCATCGAGGTCTACGCCAAGCTCGAATCCCTCAACCCGGGCGGCAGCCACAAGGCGCGCATCGCCTTGGGCATGATCCTCGACGCCGAGCGCCGGGGCGTGCTGATCCGTGATTCCGGGCAAACCATCATCGAGCCCAGCGGCGGCAACACCGGCATCGGCTTGGTGATGGCGGGCAATGTGTTGGGCTACAAGGTGGTGCTGGTGATCCCCGACAACTACAGCCCCGAAAAACAGAAACTGCTGCGCCTGTACGGTGCCAGGGTGGTGCTGTCGGACAGCCGACTGGGCAACAACTCCCACGGTGAAAAGTGCATGGAGCTGCAGCTGGAAAACCCCAGCTACGTGATGCTCAACCAGCAGCGCAATGGCGCCAATCCGCAGACCCACCGCGATACCACCGCCCCGGAAATCCTGCGTGCCTTCGGTGATCGCAGGGTGGATTACTTCGTCAGCGGCATCGGCACCGGCGGGCATATCACCGGCATCGGCGAGACCCTGAAAGCGGCCTGGCCTGGCCTGCGCGTCATGGGCGTGGAACCGGAAGAATGCGACCTGCTGAAAGACCAGCACGCGCCCCATCATATCCAGGGCCTGTCGATCGGTTTGATCCCGAGCATCCTCAACCTGGATGTGATCGACGGCATGCTCAAGGTCTCGCGCCAGGATTGCATCGACATGATGAAACGCATCATGCGCACCGACGCCATCAGCCTGGGCTTGTCGTCCGCCGCCAACATGGTGGCCATCGCCCAGCTCGCCCCGGAACTACCGCCCGAAACGGTGGTGTTGACCATGGTCTACGACAATGCCGACAGCTACCTGCCCAGTTTCGAATAAGCGGTTTTCCAACCAACCACATTACGGGGGTGCCTTCATGGGTGGCTTTATCGACATGCAACAATTGCACGATGAGTTGCTCACTCACCTCATCAAGACCCTCACACCTGTGCAGATGAAGCAGTTGGAGCCGCACCTGGCGCCGCTGATCCAGAATGCCGCACAAGCGGTGGCCGAGGACCTGATCGCCTACGCCTATCGCGACCCGGCATCGCGCGGGCGCGGCGAGCTGATCCTGGACTCCTACGCCTCATTCAAGGCGGTGTTGTATTACCGGCTGGCGCATCTGGTGTGGAACTTCCCCGACCAGACCAACGGGACGTTCTCGCGCATCGCCCTCAAGCTGAGCAACCAGGGCAAGGTGCTTTCAGGGGCCGAGATCCACCCGGCGGCGCGTATCGGTCGGCGCTTCGTGCTGGACCACGGCTACGGCACGGTGATCGGCGAAACCTGCGAGATCGGCAACGACTGCTACATCCTCTGCGGCGTAACCCTGGGCGCCCGTGGCATCGCCAACAACCCTGACGGCAAGCGTCACCCGCGCCTGGGCAATAACGTCGAGGTCGGTTCCGGTGCCCGCGTGCTGGGCTATGTGTTGATCGGCGACAACGTGTTCATCAGCCCATCCTGCGTGATCACCCAGGATGTACCCGCCGGCACCAAAGTGAAGGTGGTGAACCAGATCCAGCTGCAAAAAAATGACGAGTCGGACCACAGTAACTACCTCGGCGCCTTCGCATTGGATGAGCGTCTGCACGTGGTCGGCGAGGTCAATACCAGCCACAAGGTCACGGTACTGGATGCCGACTTCTACCCCCTGCCCGGGCTGATGCTGGAGCCCACCGTGAAGGAACGTCACCACCTGCAATTTCGCCTGCACCGTGTCGAGTCGGGCGACCACCTGCCGCGCCTGCCACTGAACCTGAAGGTGTGCGGCCCGGAGTTTGAAATCACATTGCTTTCCCCCCCTGGCTTGAGTGCGATGGTGCGTTCCCTGTTGCAAGCCAGCCCACTGATTGTCGGAGGTTGAACATGTCCGTGCATACCATGGAAACCCTGGCGCTGTTCGACAGCGCGCCCTACCAGAACGCCTTCAGCGCGCGGGTGATTGCGGTCAGCGAACAGGGTATTGCCCTGGAACACACGCTGTTCTACCCCACTGGCGGCGGACAGCCGGGAGACACCGGTCACCTCACCCTGGCCGACGGTACGCGCATCGAAGTGACAGGCACGGTGCGAGACCCGGTGTTACGTTCCATCATCTGGCACCAGGTGGACCACTGCCCACCGCAGTTGACTGCCGGCGTGCAGGTGGACGCCGGTCTCGATTGGGACCGGCGCTACCAGCACATGAAGATGCACACCTGCCTGCACCTGCTGTGCTCGATCATCGACGCACCGGTGACGGGATGTAGCATCAGTGCAGACAAGGGCCGCCTGGATTTCGACTTGCCGGAAATGACCCTCGACAAAGACAGCATCACTCGCGACCTCAATGCGCTGATCGAGCAGGCCCACCCGGTGAAAACCCTGTCGATGCCGGCCACCGAGTATTCCACCCTGCTGCAGATAACCCGCACCCAGGCGGTGGCGCCGCCGGTGATACAGGGCTCGGTACGGGTGATTGAAATTGCCGGCATTGATATCCAGCCATGCGGGGGCACCCATGTGATCAACACCGAAGAAATCGGACGGGTGTTCTGCGAGAAGATCGAGAAGAAGAGCAAGCACAACCGCAGGGTGATCCTGCGGTTTGAGTGAACACGATTCAATGTGGGAGCTGGCTTGCCTGCGATGCAGGCAACTCGGTGCCTCAGGCAAACCGACGTGATGCTATCGCAGGCAAGCCAGCTCCCACATTGACCCTGTAACGGCTTAGATCACGAACAGGTCCACAAACCGATTGACTGGGGTGGCCTCAAGCCGTGCCTGGTCCTTGCACAGCGCAAAAATCTCGGCACTGCGCTGTCCGGTGAACCGCGTCGCCAGGTTGGCCTTGAACTTGTCTTCGAGCAATGGAATGCCGTCCACCCGGCGGCGGCGATGGCCGATCGGGTATTCCACCGCCACCTGTTCGGTATGCGTGCCATCCTTGAAGAACACCTGAACCGCGTTGGCAATGGAGCGCTTGTCGGCCTCCAGGTATTCACGGCTGTAGCGCGGGTCTTCGACGATGACCATCTTGTCCCGCAGTTCATCGATGATCGGATGCGCGGCGTGGAATTCATCCTCGTACTGCTCGGCCACCAGGTTGCCGAACGCCAGCGGCACCGCCGTCATGTATTGCAGGCAATGGTCGCGGTCGGCGGCGTTGGCCAGTTGGCCGACCTTGGAGATGATGCGAATCGCCGATTCATGGGTGGTGATCACGATGCGCTCGATTGCATGCAGGCGATCTTTCACCAACGGGTGCAACGTCACCGCCGCTTCGCAAGCAGTTTGTGCGTGAAACTCGGCGGGGAAGCTGATCTTGAACAGCACGTTTTCCATCACATAGGTGCCGTAGGCCTGGGACAGGCTGAACGCGCGCTTGTCCTGCGGCTTGAGCGCCAGGTCCTTGTTGGTGTGGCTGAACAACACATCGTAGAACCCCCATTGCGGCGCGCTCAATACGCCGGGAATGCCCATCTCGCCGCGCAGCGCGATATCCGCCAGGCGTACGCCCCGACTGGAGGCATCGCCCGCGGCCCAGGATTTGCGCGAGCCGGCATTCGGCGCATGGCGATAAGTGCGCAGCGCCTGCCCGTCCACAAATGCATGGGACAAGGCTGCCAACAGTTGCTCACGATTGGCGCCCATCAGCTTGGCGGTGACCGCCGTGGAGGCGACTTTCACCAACAGCACATGGTCAAGGCCCACGCGGTTGAAGGAGTTTTCCAGGGCAATCACGCCTTGGATTTCGTGGGCCATGATCATCGCTTCCAGCACTGCGCGCATGGTCAACGGTGCGTCGCCATTGGCCACGCGCTTTTGCGACAGGTGATCGGCCACGGCGAGGATGCCGCCGAGGTTATCCGAGGGATGGCCCCATTCGGCGGCGAGCCAGGTGTCGTTGTAATCGAGCCACCGCACGATGCAGCCGATGTCCCACGCGGCCTTGACCGGATCCAACCGGAACGACGTGCCCGGCACCCGCGCGCCAAACGGCACCACCGTGCCCTCGACGATCGGCCCCAGGTGCTTGGTGCATTCGGGGAAACGCAGGGCCAGCAGGCCGCAGCCCAAGGTGTCCATCAGGCAGTTGCGGGCGGTGTCCAGTGCGTCCTGGGAATCGATCCGGTAAGTGAGGACATAGTCGGCGATGTCCTGCAGGACCTGGTCATAGTCGGGACGGTTGTTCTGGTCGACGTTGGCGCTCATGGCAGTACTCCAAGAAGAGGGTTGGGATCAGTCCTCGGGCTCACGGTTGTCAAAAAGCAGATCTTGGATGCCTGCCTTGGAATAGATATCTCCTGTGGGAGCGGGCTTGCTCGCGAAGGCGGTGTGTCAGGCACTGAAATGTCACTGTTCCACCGCATTCGCGAGCAAGCCCGCTCCCACATGGGTCCAGTATTGAACCTTAGAAGGCGTCACCGGGGACGCGCACGAAGCCTTCCATCAGCACACGCGCGCTGCGGCTCATGATGGCTTTCTTCACCACCCATTCGCCGTTCACCTGAGTGGCTTCAGCGCCCACGCGCAACGTGCCGGACGGATGCCCGAAGCGCACTGCGTTACGCTCGACGCCACCGGCTGCGAGGTTGACCAACGTCCCGGAAATCGCCGCCGCCGTGCCAATCGCCACCGCCGCCGTGCCCATCATCGCGTGGTGCAGCTTGCCCATGGACAGCGCCCGCACCAGGAGGTCCACATCACCCGCCTTGATCGCCTTGCCACTGGACGCCACGTAATCCGCAGGCTTGGCCACGAATGCCACTTTCGGCGTGTGCTGGCGCTGGGCGGCTTCGTCCAGGTGCTTGATCAGGCCCATGCGCAAGGCGCCGTGGGCCCGCACGGTTTCGAACATCGCCAGGGCCTTGGGGTCGCTGTTGATCGCGCCTTGCAGCTCGGTGCCGGTGTAGCCGAGGTCTTCGGCGTTGATGAAAATCGTCGGGATGCCGGCATTGATCAGCGTGGCCTTGAAGGTGCCGACGCCGGGAACTTCCAGGTCGTCGACCAGGTTGCCGGTGGGGAACATCGAACCGCCACCGCCCTCTTCTTCTGCCGCCGGGTCCATGAATTCCAACTGCACTTCGGCGGCCGGGAAGGTCACGCCGTCGAGTTCGAAGTCGCCGGTTTCCTGCACCGCACCGTCAGTGATTGGCACATGGGCGATGATGGTCTTGCCGATATTGGCCTGCCACACTCGCACCACGGCCACGCCGTTATGGGGCACACGGGCCGGGTCGACCAGGCCTGCGCTGATGGCGAAGGAGCCAACCGCGGCCGACAGGTTGCCGCAGTTGCCGCTCCAGTCCACAAACGGTTTGTCGATGGAGACCTGGCCAAACAGGTAGTCCACGTCGTGATCGGCGCGGGTACTTTTAGCCAGGATCACGGTTTTGCTGGTGCTCGACGTAGCGCCACCCATGCCGTCGATTTGCTTGTCGTAGGGATCGGGACTGCCGATCACCCGCAACAGCAAGGCGTCGCGCGCGGCACCCGGCACCTGCGCCGATGCGGGCAGGTCCTTGAGGCTGAAAAATACGCCCTTGCTGGTGCCGCCACGCATGTAGGTGGCGGGGATCTTGATTTGCGCTGCGTGTGCCATGGTTACCTCTCAGGCCGTCGCCGCCGATTCCAGGAAGTCCTGGGCAAAACGTTGCAACACGCCGCCCGCCTCGTAGATCGACACTTCTTCGGCGGTGTCCAGGCGGCAGGTCACCGGCACTTCGACACGTTCGCCATTCTTGCGATTGATCACCAGCGTCAACTGCGCACGCGGGGTGCGTGCACCGACCACGTCGTAAGTCTCGCTGCCATCGATCTTCAGGGTGTTGCGGTCGGTGCCCGGCAGGAACTCCAGCGGCAACACGCCCATGCCCACCAGGTTGGTGCGGTGGATGCGCTCGAAACCTTCAGCGGCAATCGCTTCCACACCGGCCAGGCGCACGCCCTTGGCCGCCCAGTCGCGGGACGAACCCTGGCCGTAGTCGGCGCCGGCGATGATGATCAGCGGCTGCTTGCGTTCCATGTAGGTCTCGATGGCTTCCCACATCCGCGTGACCTGGCCTTCGGGCTCGATACGCGCCAGGGAACCCTGCTTGACCTTGCCGTTTTCAACCACCATTTCGTTGAACAGTTTAGGGTTGGCGAAGGTCGCGCGCTGCGCAGTCAGATGGTCGCCGCGATGCGTTGCGTACGAGTTGAAGTCCACTTCCGGCAGGCCCATTTTCGCCAGGTATTCGCCGGCGGCGCTGTCGAGCATGATCGCGTTGGACGGCGAAAGGTGATCGGTGGTGATGTTGTCCGGCAGCACCGCCAACGGGCGCATGCCCTTGAGCGGACGCGCGCCGGCCAGCGCGCCTTCCCAGTAGGGTGGACGGCGGATATAGGTACTTTGCGGACGCCAGTCGTACAGCGGCGCGACTTTCGGGCCGGTGTCTTCGTGGATGGCGAACATCGGGATATACACCGCGCGGAACTGCTCAGGTTTCACCGATGCCTTGACCACTGCGTCGATCTCTTCGTCGCTCGGCCAGATGTCCTGCAGGCGGATTTCCTTGCCGTTGGCATCGAGGCCGAGCACGTCTTTCTCGATGTCGAAACGGATGGTACCGGCAATCGCATACGCCACCACCAGCGGCGGCGACGCGAGGAAGGCTTGCTTGGCGTACGGGTGAATGCGCCCGTCAAAGTTGCGGTTGCCCGAGAGCACAGCGGTGGCGTACAGGTCGCGGTCGATGATTTCCTGCTGGATTACCGGGTCCAGCGCTCCGGACATGCCATTGCAGGTGGTGCAGGCGAAGGCCACCACGCCAAAACCGAGCTTCTCCAACTCGTGGCCCAGGCCCGCGTCTTCGAGGTACATGGCCACGGTTTTCGAACCGGGGGCGAGGGACGATTTGACCCATGGCTTGCGGGTCAGCCCCAGCTTGTTGGCATTGCGCGCCAGCAGGCCTGCGGCAATCACGTTGCGCGGGTTGCTGGTGTTGGTGCAACTGGTGATGGCCGCGATGATCACCGCGCCGTCGGGCATTTGCCCCGGCACGTCATCCCACTGGCCGGAGATGCCTTTGGCGGCCAGGTCACTGGTGGCCACGCGGGCGTGCGGGTTGCTCGGGCCGGCCATGTTGCGCACGACGCTGGACAGGTCGAAGGTGAGACCACGCTCGTATCGCGCGCCCTTGAGGTCATCGGCCCACAAGCCGGTGTGGCGAGCGTATTGCTCCACCAGGGTGACTTGTTCGTCTTCACGACCTGTGAGTTTCAGGTAGGCGATGGTCTGCTGGTCGATGTAGAACATCGCCGCGGTGGCGCCGTATTCCGGGGCCATGTTGGAGATGGTCGCGCGGTCGCCCAGGGTCAGTGCCGAAGCACCTTCGCCGAAGAACTCCAGCCAGGCGCCGACCACTTTCTGTTTACGCAGGAACTCGGTCAGCGCCAGCACCATGTCGGTGGCGGTGATACCCGGCAGCAGCTTGCCGGTGAGTTCCACGCCGACGCTTTCCGGCAGGCGCATCCACGACGCGCGGCCGAGCATCACGCTCTCGGCTTCGAGGCCGCCGACGCCGATCGCGATCACGCCCAAGGCATCTACATGGGGGGTGTGACTGTCGGTACCGACGCAGGTGTCCGGGAAGGCCACGCCGTCGCGCACCTGGATCACCGGGGACATTTTCTCCAGGTTGATCTGGTGCATGATGCCGTTGCCAGGCGGAATCACATCGACGTTCTTGAAGGCTTTTTTGGTCCACTCGATAAAGTGAAAACGGTCTTCGTTGCGACGGTCTTCAATGGCGCGGTTCTTCTCGAACGCGTCCGGGTCAAAACCACCGGCTTCGACGGCCAGGGAGTGGTCGACGATCAGTTGGGTCGGCACCACCGGGTTGACCTGGGCCGGGTCGCCGCCTTGCTGGGCGATGGCATCGCGCAGGCCGGCGAGGTCGACCAGCGCGGTCTGGCCGAGAATGTCATGGCACACCACACGCGCCGGGAACCAGGGGAAGTCGAGGTCGCGCTTGCGCTCGATCAACTGGCTCAGGGACGCGTTGAGGGTGGCCGGGTCACAGCGACGCACCAGGTTTTCCGCAAGCACGCGGGAGGTGTAGGGCAAGGTGGCGTAGGCGCCGGGGGTGATTGCTTCAACGGCCGCACGGGCGTCGAAGTAATCCAGGCGGCTGCCGGGGAGCGGTTTGCGGAATTCAGTGTTCATCGTCAGGACTCGGTCACGGTGGTTGCAAAAGGAGCCCACGGATCCTGGGAGAGAATGCGATCAAAAGGTGGGAGCGGGCTTGCTCGCGAAGGCGGTTTAACAGTCGCCATGTGTGTTGAATGACACACCGCTTTCGCGAGCAAGCCCGCTCCCACATTTTTGATCCGGTTTCACCCCGGGTTCAGCGGTTTCTCCATTCAGCGACGTTCGATTGGCACGAACTTGCGCTGCTCTACGCCGGTGTATTCGGCGCTTGGACGGATGATGCGGTTGTTGGCGCGCTGCTCGAACACGTGGGCAGCCCAGCCCGTCAGGCGCGAGCACACGAAAATCGGCGTGAACAGCTTGGTCGGGATGCCCATGAAGTGGTACGCCGAGGCATGGTAGAAGTCGGCGTTAGGGAACAGCTTCTTCTGCTCCCACATGGTTTTGTCGATGGCCTCGGAGACCGGGAACAACACCTTGTCACCTACTTCGTCAGCGAGTTTTTTCGACCAGCCCTTGATCACTTCATTACGCGGGTCGTTGTCTTTGTAGATCGCGTGGCCAAAGCCCATGATCTTGTCCTTGCGCGCCAGCATACCGAGGGTGCCTTCCACCGCTTCTTCCGCGGACGAGAAGCGCTCGATCATCTCCATCGCCGCTTCGTTGGCACCACCGTGCAGCGGGCCACGCAGGGAGCCGATGGCGGCGGTGACGCAGGAATACAGGTCGGACAGGGTCGAGGCACACACCCGTGCAGTGAAGGTCGAGGCGTTGAATTCGTGCTCGGCGTAAAGGATCAACGACACGTTCATCACCTTGACGTGCAGCTCGCTCGGTTGCTTGCCATGCAGCAGGTGCAGGAAGTGGCCGCCGATGGTCGGCTCATCGGTCACGCAGTCGATGCGTTTGCCGTCGTGGCTGAAGCGGTACCAGTAGCACATGATCGCCGGGAAGGCGGCGAGCAGGCGGTCGGTGATATCGCGCTGCACGCTGAAGTCTTTTTCTGGCTCGATATTGCCCAGGAACGAGCAACCGGTGCGCATCACGTCCATCGGGTGGGCGTCGGCGGGAATGCGTTCCAGCACTTCTTTCAGCGCTTGCGGCAGGTCGCGCAACTTGCTCAGCTTGGCGCTGTAGGCCGCCAGCTCGGCTTTGCTCGGCAGTTCGCCGTACAGCAGCAAGTACGCGACTTCTTCAAATTGCGCATCGGCGGCGAGTTCGCGCACGTCGTAGCCGCGATAGGTCAGGCCAGCACCGGCCTGGCCCACGGTGGACAGTGCAGTCTGCCCGGCCACCTGGCCACGCAGGCCGGCGCCACTCAATACTTTTGCTTCAGCCATTTCTCTTCTCCAATCTTGTATTTATAAGGAGGCCTTGGTTAATCGCGGCCCTGTAGGAGCCGGCTTGCCGGCGATCGGCCCTTGAGGCTGGCGCCAGGTTCGAAGGCGCAATCGCCGGCCAGCCGGCACCTACAGTTGTTCGTCAGGCATTTATTTCTTGGCGGCAAACAGCGCGTCGAGCTTCTGCTCGAAGGTGTGGTAGTCGATGCGATCGTAAAGCTCCATGCGGGTCTGCATGGTGTCGATCACGTTCTGTTGGGTACCGTCGCGACGGATCGCGGTGTAGACATTTTCGGCCGCCTTGTTCATGGCGCGGAAGGCCGAGAGCGGGTACAGCACGATGGAAACATCAGCAGATTTCAACTGTTCGGTGGTGTACAGCGGCGTGGCGCCGAACTCGGTGATGTTGGCCAGGATCGGCGCTTTCACACGGGAGGCGAACAGCTTGTACATGTCCAACTCGGTGATGGCTTCCGGGAACACCATGTCGGCGCCGGCCTCGATGCAGGCAGCTGCACGTTCAAGGGCAGATTCCAGGCCTTCGACGGCCAGGGCATCGGTACGCGCCATGATCACGAAGCTGTCATCGGTGCGCGCGTCCACGGCAGCCTTGATGCGGTCGACCATTTCCTGTTGGGACACGATTTCCTTGTTCGGGCGGTGACCGCAGCGCTTGGCGCCGACCTGGTCTTCGATATGGATCGCGGCCGCGCCGAACTTGATCATCGACTTGACGGTGCGCGCCACGTTGAACGCCGAGGAACCGAAGCCGGTGTCGACGTCCACCAGCAGCGGCAGGTCGCAGACGTCGGTGATGCGGCGCACGTCGGTCAGCACGTCATCCAGGCCGGTGATGCCCAGGTCCGGCACGCCAAGGGAACCGGCCGCTACACCGCCGCCTGACAGGTAGATCGCCTTGAACCCAGCGCGCTTGGCCAGCAGCGCATGGTTGGCGTTGATTGCGCCCACCACCTGCAAGGGGTGTTCACTGGCGACGGCGTCACGGAAACGCTGGCCTGGGGTGCTCTTGTTATTGGAAGTCATCATTCACCTCGTGATTGGGCAGCACCGTCCGGGAAGTGACGGGCAATGTTGCGTTTGGACGCGCCGATATGCCGGCGCATCAACAGCTCGGCCAGTTCACCGTCGCGATCGGCAATCGCGTCAAGAATGCGGTGGTGCTCGGCAAAGGCCTGGCGTGGACGATTGGGGGTGGCGGAAAACTGGATGCGGTACATGCGCACCAATTGGTACAGCTCGCCGCAGAGCATTTGAGTGAGGGTGCGATTACCGGCGCCTTGAATTATCCGGTAATGAAAATCGAAGTCGCCTTCCTGCTGGTAATAGCCGACGCCGGCCTGGAAGGCTTCGTCGCGTTCGTGGGTGTGCAGCACCTGGCGCAGCTCTTCGATCTCCGCGTCCGTCATGCGCTCGGCTGCCAGGCGGCACGCCATGCCTTCGAGGGATTCGCGGATTTCATAGAGTTCGATCAGCTCGGCATGGGTCAAGGACACCACACGCGCGCCGACATGCGGCACGCGCACCAGCAGGCGCTGGCCTTCCAGGCGGTGGATCGCCTCGCGCAATGGGCCGCGGCTGATGCCGTAGGTGCGCGCCAGTTCCGGCTCGGAGATCTTGCTGCCGGGGGCGATCTCACCCTTGACGATGGCGGCCTGGATACGCCGGAAGACGTTCTCGGACATCGTCTGCGAATCGTCTTGCGCCATCACTGGGGTTTCCAGCTGATCCAGCATATTGTCGACACCTTTAAAAGCAATGCCGCAAAAACTAGCCAATCAGCCCAGGATAGTCAAAGAATAAATCCACATTGTCGACAATCGTCTAATAACCGCTGTTGCACCCTATCGGGGCATGGCCGGCTGCCAGCGCTGGCGCCAAAAAAGCATCATGTTAGAATGCCCGCCACTTTTGCCTGACATCATTGGATGAAACGGCGTACGAGGGAGTTTGCGCAGCAATGCCAGTCGCCTTGAATTGAACATCGCACTGCCGCCTCGGGATCTATGAGACTCAAACCCTTCCTTCTATTGATGTGCCTGTTGACCGCACCCAGCCTCGGCGCTGCCGCCGAGAAGACCGTGTATGGCCTCAACGAATATGCCCAACTGGCCGGAATCGACCTGGAAGTCGCCGCCAAACTGGACACCGGTGCCAAGACCGCGTCCCTCAGTGCCCGTGATATCAAGCGCTTCAAGCGCAACGGCGAATCCTGGGTGCGCTTCTATCTGGCCATCGACACCGCCCATTCCCACCCCATCGAACGCCCCCTGGCCCGCGTGAGCAAGATCAAGCGCCGCGCCGGTGACTACGACCCCGATGAGGACAAGAACTACACCGCCCGTCCTGTGATTGCCCTGGATATCTGCATGGGCACCGCTTTACGCAGCATCGAAGTGAACTTGACTGACCGCAGCGCATTCCAATATCCGCTGCTGATTGGCTCCGAAGCGCTGAAGCGCTTTGATGCGCTGGTCGACCCCAGTCTTAAATACGCAGCAGGCAAACCTGCCTGCGCCGCCGACGCTCATACCGCCGAGTAAACCGAATGCGCTCTCTGACCCTGCACCTGAGAATCCTGATCACCATCCTGGTGGTCCTGGGTATTTCGGTCACCGCCTACCAGATTTTCGTGCAGGGGATCCCCGTGACCGAGAATGCCACCGATGACTTGTGGAACGTCGACGCCAAGGTCGAGTTTGTTGCCAGCGCCAAGGACCCGGTGAAGATCCAGATGTTTGTGCCGCCCCTGAACCGCGACTACGTGAGCCTGAACGAAAGTTTTATCTCCAATAACTACGGGGTCAGCGTCAACCGGACCGACGGCAACCGCAAAGTCACCTGGTCTGCGCGCCGGGCCAAGGGCAACCAGACGCTGTATTACCGCGTGGTGTTGATCAAGCGAGACCGAGCCGACAAGGTCAAGCTGAAGGGGCCGACCTTTCGCGACAGCATTGCGGTAGAAGGCCCGGAGAAAATCGCCGCCGAGGCTCTGCTGGCACCGATTCGCCAGCACTCGGCCGACGTCGAAACCTTCGTCAGCGAAGCCATCAAGCGCACCAACAACCTCAATGACGACAGCGTCAAACTGCTGCTGGGCGCCGACACCTCGGTTGCCAAGCGCGCCAAGATCGTCGAGTTGGTGCTGTCTATCGCCCACGTGCCGGTCGAAAAGGTCCACACCATCCGCCTGGTAGCCGACCAACCGCAAGCACCGGAATTGTGGCTGCGCAGCTTTAATGGCAGCGACTGGTTGTACTTCAACCCGGAAACCGGCGAACAGGGCCTGCCGGCCGACCGCCTGCTGTGGTGGACCGGTGATGAGAACCTGATCACCGTCGATGGCGGTAAGAAAGCCGTGGTCACCTTCAGCCTGAACAACAGCGAGATGAATGCGATTCGCCTGGCCAAGCTGACCGACGAGAACACCGACGCCAACTTCCTCGAATACTCGCTGTACGGCCTGCCGCTGCAGACCCAGCAGACCTTCATGATCATGGTGATGATCCCGATTGGCGTGCTGGTGATCCTGATCCTGCGCAACCTGATCGGCCTGCAGACCCTGGGCACGTTCACCCCGGTGTTGATCGCCCTGGCGTTCCGCGAGACGCAGTTGGGCTTCGGGATTGTGCTGTTCACGATTATCACGGCGCTGGGGCTGTCCCTCAGGTCGTACCTGGAACACTTGAAGCTGCAGATGCTGCCGCGGCTGTCGGTGGTGCTCACCTTCGTGGTGGTGCTGATCGCGGCCATCAGCCTGTTCAGCCATAAATTGGGCCTGGAGCGTGGGTTGTCGGTGGCCTTGTTCCCGATGGTGATCCTGACCATGACCATCGAACGCCTGTCGATCACCTGGGAAGAACGCGGCGCCAACCATGCGCTGAAAGTGGCGATTGGTACGCTGTTCGCCGCATCCCTGGCGCACCTGATCATGAGCGTGCCGGAACTGGTCTACTTCGTGTTTACCTTCCCGGCGGTCCTGCTGATCCTGGTGGGTTTCATGCTGGCCATGGGTCGTTATCGCGGCTACCGCCTGACCGAGCTGGTGCGTTTCAAGGCCTTCCTCAAGGCTGATTCGTAATGTTCGGCTTCTGGAAGACCTGGAAGGCCCTGGAAGCGCGCGGGATCATGGGCATCAACCGGCGTAACGCCGACTACGTGCTCAAGTACAACAAGCGCAGCCTGTACCCGATCGTGGATGACAAGATCATCACCAAGGAACGTGCGCTGGCCGCCGGCATCCATGTGCCGGAAATGTACGGAGTGATCTCCACCGAGAAGGAAATCGACAAGCTCGACGACATCATCGGCGGGCGCAGCGACTTCGTGATCAAGCCGGCCCAGGGCGCCGGCGGTGACGGCATCCTGGTGGTGGCGGACCGCTTCGAAGGGCGCTATCGCACGGTGTCCGGCAAGATCATCAGCCATGAAGAGATCGAGCACCAGATCTCCAGCATCCTCACCGGCCTGTACTCGCTGGGCGGCCACCGTGATCGCGCGCTGATCGAGTACCGCGTGGTGCCCGACCAGATCTTCAAGAGCATCAGTTATGAAGGCGTGCCGGACATCCGCATCATCGTGCTGATGGGCTACCCGGTGATGGCCATGCTGCGTTTGCCGACACGCCAGTCGGGCGGCAAGGCCAACCTGCACCAAGGGGCGATTGGCGTGGGTGTCGACCTCGCGACCGGCCTGACCCTGCGGGGCACCTGGCTGAACAACATCATCACCAAACACCCCGACACCACCAACGCGGTGGATGGCGTGCAACTGCCCAACTGGGACGGTTTCATGAAGCTTGCGGCGGGCTGCTATGAGCTGTGCGGCTTGGGCTATATCGGCGTGGACATGGTGCTCGACCAGGAAAAAGGCCCGCTGATCCTGGAGCTGAATGCGCGGCCAGGGCTGAATATCCAGATCGCCAACGACTGTGGCCTGACCCTGCGCACCCATGCAGTGGAAGCCCGGCTGGAAGAGCTGAAAGCCGCCGGCGTGACGGAAACCCCGGAAGAACGCGTGAAGTTCGTGCAGGAAATGTTTGGGCATATTCCACCTGTGGAAGGCTGAAGATCGCATCGCCGGCAAGCCGGCTCCTACAGTGGAATGCGGTACAATTGCCGCCCCTTCTATGCCCATAGCTGATTCGCCTCGCATGTCGACCTGCTCTGTATACCCACTGCCTTACCAGGCCAACCCCGCTGCGTATTTTGCGGCGATTCGCCATGTGCCTGGTGCCGTGCTGCTGGACAGTGGCCGACCGGCGGCCGAGCGCGGGCGTTATGACCTGCTGAGCGCCTGGCCGCACGCAACCCTGACGGTTTCACCTGACGAGAGCGGCAGTGATTTCCTGCAACGCTTGCGCGAAAACCTGACCCAGCTGGGTAAAGCGGATCTACCCGCCGGCTATGAGTTGCCGTTTGCCGGCGGCCTGATCGGCTACCTGAGCTATGACTTCGGCCGGCACCTGGAGCACATGCCGCACTTGGCCGCAGACGACCTGCACCTGCCGGATGCGCGCTTCGGGTTGTATGCCTGGGCATTGATCAGTGATCACCAGGCGCAAACCAGTCAATTGGTGTTTCACCCGACATTGACCGATAGCGAGCGGCAACGGCTGATCGCCTTGTTCAGCCAGGCACGTGTCGACACCTTGGCCACCTTCACACTTCAGGGCCCGATGGCGCCTGACCTCACCGCCGAGACTTACCGCCAGGCCATCGTGCGTATCCAGGACTACATCCAGGCCGGCGATTGCTACCAAGTCAACTTCGCCCAGCGTTTTCGAGCGCCGTGCAGCGGCGATCCTTGGGTGGCTTATTGCGCCCTGCGCGAAGCCTGCCCCACGCCCTTCTCCGGGTTCCAGAGCCTGCCGGACGACGGAGCGGTGCTGAGCCTGTCGCCTGAGCGTTTCGTGCATATCAGCGAGGGTCGCGTCGAAACCCGCCCCATCAAAGGCACCCGCCCACGTGGGCTGACACCCGAAGAAGACGCTGCCAACGCCGCCGAACTGCTGGCCAGCCCCAAGGATCGCGCCGAAAACCTGATGATCGTCGACCTGCTGCGCAACGACCTTGGCCGCACCTGTCGCATCGGCTCGGTCAGCGTGCCGGAGTTGTTCAGCCTGGAAAGCTACCCCAATGTGCATCACCTGGTGAGCAGCGTGACGGGTGAGTTGGCCGACGACAAAGACGCCCTCGACTTGATCGCCGGCAGCTTCCCCGGTGGCTCCATCACTGGCGCGCCGAAGATCCGCGCCATGCAGATCATCGACGAACTGGAACCGACCCGACGCGGGCTGTACTGCGGCTCGCTGGTGTACCTGGACGTGCGCGGCGAGATGGACAGCTCGATCGCCATCCGCAGCCTGCTGGTGAAGGATGGCCAGATATGCTGCTGGGGCGGTGGTGGGATCGTGGCGGATTCGCAATGGGAAGCGGAGTATCAGGAGTCGCTGACCAAGGTGCGCGTGTTGTTACACACGCTGGAAAACTTGTAGCAGCCAAGCCTTTCCTGGCTCTCGTCGACAGCGCCGACCGGCAGGAAAAAACCTGAATCAGAACGTTTATGGACTGTATTCGGGCCGGACGATAGCGTCCGGCTCGGACCGTCCATTAGCCGTCTGTGAGGGATCACATGAACCGACTGCTTACTCGTCAGAAATTGTTTCCGGGATTGCATCTCCATCCAGCCGCGCCTATATTCTCCCAAATTGGGAGATCAGCGCGATGCGCATAATCGCTCTCTCAACCCTACGAATATTCTGGGAAAGTCATCCAGCCTATTCCGACGCCAAGACGCCCCTGGTCGAACTGTACCGCCATCTGGAAAGCGCGACTTACCCAACGCCGCAAGCGCTCAAAGCAGAGCTAAGAACGGCAAGCATCCTTAAAAGTGGCAGGGTTGCCTTCAACGTGGGCGGTAACAAGTACCGGGTCATTATGGCCATCGATTATCAGCGCCAGCTTGGGTTCATACGTTTCGTAGGAACTCACGCGCAGTACGACCAGATCAACGCGGAGACCGTGTGATGAACATCAAACCTATACATTCCCAGGAAGACCTTACCGCGGCACTTGCGCGCGTGGAGCAGCTATGGGGAGCGGAAATCGGCTCACCTGAGGGTGACGAGCTGGAAATTCTTGCTGTCCTCATTGAGAAGTACGAGGCAGAGCATTTTCCGATGCCGCCCTCGGATCCTGTGGAAGCGATCAAATTTCGCATGGAGCAACTGGGCATGACCGCCCGGGACCTGGAGCCATTTATCGGCACCAGCGGGCGGGTGTCCGAAGTGCTCAATCATAAGCGCAAGTTGAGCTTGTCGATGATCAAGCGCTTGCACGAAGGCCTGAGTATTCCTTATGAGCGGTTGCTTGCAGGGGTTTGACTGGAAAATATACGGTGGCTGTACTGGCCCCTTCGCGAGCAAGCCCGCTCCCACATTCGGCCGCATTTCTACACGATAAACGCAGTCGAATGTGGGAGCTGGCTTGCCTGCGAAGAGGCCATCCGCCGCACTGAAAAACTTACAGGCTCAACGACCGATTCGACGCCTTGATAAATTCTTTCTTCAAATCCTCGAACGTATGCACCGCTGGAAACTGGGGGAATTCACGGATCACATTTTCCGGCGCATGGAACAGAATCCCACGGTCGGCTTCGCCCAGCATGGTGGTGTCGTTGTAGGAATCACCCGCGGCAATCACGCGGTAGTACAGGCTCTTGAAGGCCAATACCGATTGGCGCTTGGGGTCTTTCTGGCGCAGTTGGTAACTCACCACGCGGTCGGTTTCGTCGGTGATGAGGCGATGGCACAGCAGGGTCGGGAAACCCAGTTGGCGCATCAGCGGCTGGGAGAACTCGTAGAAGGTGTCCGACAGGATCACCACCTGGAAGCGTTCGCGCAGCCAGTTGACGAACTCGATGGCGCCGTCCAGGGGCTTGAGGGTGGCGATCACTTCCTGGATGTCGGCCAGCTTGAGCCCGTGCTCATCGAGGATACGCAGGCGTTGCTTCATCAGCACGTCGTAGTCGGGAATGTCCCGGGTGGTCGCCCGCAGGGATTCAATACCGGTTTTTTCGGCGAAGGCGATCCAGATTTCCGGAACCAACACCCCTTCCAGGTCGAGACAGGCAATTTCCACAAGACACTCCCATTTGTATGTTGTTGGTTGAGCGAGCAAAAGGACTGCCGAACTCTAGCGATTCAAGCTCGCCGCCGCAACGCAGAGCGGATTTTGATACCATCGCTTCCCTATAGAGCGCTCAGCGCCACTGACCTGTAGGAACCGTCCTGATGAACCAAGCCTTCGACGTCGCTGAACTCGCCGCGACTTATGCCAACAAATCCGCCCAGGATATTCTCAAGCTGGCGTTCAGCCAGTTCGGTGATGACCTGTGGATTTCCTTTAGCGGCGCCGAGGACGTGGTGCTGGTGGACATGGCCTGGAAGCTGAACAAGAACGTCAAGGTGTTCAGCCTCGACACCGGCCGCCTGCACCCGGAGACCTACCGGTTTATCGAGCAGGTGCGTGACTTCTACAAGATCGACATCGAGCTGATCTCGCCGGACCAGAGCAAGCTGGAACCCTTCGTCAAAGAGAAGGGGCTGTTCAGCTTCTATAAGGACGGCCACGGCGAATGCTGCGGTGTGCGCAAGATCGAGCCGCTGCGCCGTAAACTTGCAGGCGTGAAGGCCTGGGCCACCGGCCAGCGCCGCGACCAGAGCCCCGGCACCCGCAGCCAAGTGGCGGCGCTGGAAATCGACACGGCCTTCTCCACACCGGAACGCACCCTGTACAAATTCAACCCGCTGGCACAGATGACCAGTGAGGAAGTCTGGGGTTACATCCGCATGCTGGAGCTGCCGTACAACAGCCTGCATGAGCGCGGCTTCATCAGCATCGGCTGCGAGCCCTGCACCCGCCCGGTGCTGCCGAACCAGCACGAGCGCGAAGGCCGCTGGTGGTGGGAGGAAGCCACGCAGAAGGAATGCGGGCTGCATGCGGGGAATATCATCAGCAAGGCCTGATTTTTTCGCAATCGGGTCATCAATGTGGGAGCGGGCTTGCCCGCGATGGCGGTGGACCAGTCGGAATTTTCGTGGCTGATTCTCCGTCATCGCGGGCAAGCCCGCTCCCACAGTTGTTTTATGTGCACGATCAACATGTACACATAGATGTAACGATCGGTGCCATTTATGTGTGCAATTCTTCTAAAGCCGCACCATAACGTAACACCTCTACTCGCTCGCTATTTCCCATCGCGGTTCACACCGCTCCTCGAAAAAATAAATAGCTGTTCAAACGGTCAATTTATATCGCTTTTAATTCAGCTATTTATATTCATCCCCTATAAAAACGAAATTACCCAGCACTTTCATAGATCGAAAACTGGCACGCATGTGGCTTAAGGTGAAAAACGCTTTGTATACAATAAATACAAAACCTACATACACTTTGCCATCGGCGGCATGGCTGCCGATGTGCTGGAGCCTGCCGGAATGCGTACAAGCCTCTCGAACAACATCGCACTGGATCTGCCCTCCTCTTCCCTGAACCCCGAAGCCACCCGTCCCGGTCCATTGGTGCTCAGCCCGCGCCTGCATAACAAGGACCTGGCACCCACCAAGGTCGAAGGCCGGCGCTGGGGGCGCTATAGCATCTTCGCGCTGTGGACCAATGACGTGCACAACATTGCCAACTACTCGTTCGCCATTGGCTTGTATGCATTGGGCCTGGGCGGCTGGCAGATTCTGTTGTCCTTGGGTATTGGTGCGGCGCTGGTGTACTTCTTCATGAACCTGTCGGGCTATATGGGCCAGAAGACCGGCGTGCCCTTTCCGGTAATCAGCCGCATCAGCTTCGGCATCCATGGCGCGCAGATTCCGGCGTTGATCCGCGCAGTGATTGCGATTGCCTGGTTCGGTATCCAGACCTACCTGGCGTCAGTGGTTTTCCGGGTGCTGTTGACGGCGATTCATCCAGGCTTTGCCGAATACGACCACAACGCAATCCTTGGTCTTTCGTCCCTCGGCTGGGCATGTTTTGTGGCGATCTGGCTGGTGCAGTTGGTGATCCTGGCCTACGGCATGGAAATGGTGCGCCGCTATGAGGGCTTCGCCGGGCCGGTGATTCTGCTGACCGTGGCGTCGTTGGCCGGCTGGATGTATTTCCAGACGGGCGGCAACATCGCTTGGTCGATCCGCGAACCCCTGAGCGGCGGCGAGATGTGGCGCAATATCTTCGCCGGTGGTGCGCTGTGGCTGGCGATCTACGGCACGCTGATCCTCAATTTCTGCGACTTCGCGCGCTCCTCGCCCTGCCGCAAGACCATCCAGGTCGGCAACTTCTGGGGCCTGCCGGTAAATATCCTGGTGTTTGCCGCGATCACCGTGTTGCTGTGCGGCGGGCAGTTCCAGCTCAATGGCCGGGTGATCGAAAGCCCTACCGAGATCATCGCCGCAATCCCGAACACCTTCTTCCTGGTGCTGGGCTGCCTGGCCTTCCTGATCGTCACCGTGGCGGTGAACATCATGGCCAATTTCGTTGCGCCGGCCTTTGTGCTGAGCAACCTGGCGCCCAAGTACCTGAACTTTCGTCGCGCCGGTTTGATTAGCGCCACGGTGGCCGTACTGATCCTGCCGTGGAACCTCTACAACAGCCCGCTGGTGATCGTGTATTTCCTCTCTGGCCTGGGCGCGCTGCTGGGTCCGTTGTACGGGGTGATCATGGTCGATTACTGGCTGATTCGTAAAAGCCAGGTCGACGTACCGCAGCTGTATAGCGAAGACCCGAACGGCGTTTATTACTACAGCCGTGGCGTCAATCTGCGGGCGGTGGCGGCGTTCATTCCGGCGGCCGTGATCGCCATTCTCCTGGCCCTGCTGCCCGGCTTCGCCAGCGTTTCACCGTTTTCCTGGATGTTTGGCGCCGGTATTGCAGGGTTGCTGTACGGGCTGATTGCCAAGCGCCAGCCGTTCTATGCCGATGTCAGCGGCGAAAGCATTGCAGTCGATAACGTCAGTCATTAATCAAGGACCTTCCATGCGTATCCTCGTGGTCAACGTCAACACCACCGAATCCATCACTGAAACCATCGCCCAGCAGGCGCGGGCCGTGGCTGCGCCAGGCACTGAGATTGTCGGGCTCACCCCTTACTTCGGCGCGGAGTCAGTGGAGGGCAACTTCGAAAGCTACCTGGCCGCCATCGCGGTGATGGACCGGGTGATGGCCTACGACCAGCCGTTCGACGCGGTGATCCAGGCCGGCTACGGCGAGCATGGCCGCGAAGGCTTGCAGGAGCTGCTCAACGTGCCGGTGGTGGACATCACCGAAGCCGCTGCCAGCACGGCCATATTCCTGGGCCACGCCTATTCGGTGGTGACCACCCTGGACCGCACTGTGCCGCTGATCGAGGACCGCCTGAAACTGGCCGGCCTCTACCAGCGCTGCGCCTCGGTGCGCGCCAGCGGGATGGCGGTGCTGGAACTGGAAGAAGACCCGCTGGCGGCCATGGAAGCCATCGTGCGCCAGGCTGAACTGGCCATCAGCGAAGACAAGGCCGAAGTAATCTGCCTGGGCTGTGGTGGCATGGCTGGGCTGGATGAACAGATCCGCTACCGTACCGGCGTGCCGGTGGTGGATGGCGTGACCGCAGCGGTGACCATTGCCGAGTCGCTGGTGCGGTTGGGGCTGTCGACGTCGAAGATCAGGACCTATGCAACGCCGAGGCCGAAAAAAGTCATCGGTTGGCCGGGCCAGTTCGGACGGTAGACCGAGGTGTGGCCATCGCGGGCAAGCCCGGCTCCCAAAGGGGAAGGCATTCCAAGGTGGGAGCTGGCTTGCCTGCGATGGCCGCGATGCGGTGTAAGCGTGCAATCAAATGGCACTGAATCGCTGCCCCAATTGCTGCTCGGCAAACTGCTCAATGATGAAATCTACAAACGCCCGGGTCTTGCCGGGCAGCAGTTTGTGTTCGGCGTAGTAAATGGAGATGTTGCCGTCGTCGACACACCAGTCGGGCAGCACACGCACGACGGCACCACTGTCGAGAAATGGCACGGCCATCGGCATGCTCACCAGCGCAATGCCCAAGCCTTGGGCACTGGCGCAGCAGGCGGCTTCGGAGTCGCTCATGGTCATGCTCGGTTTGAGTACCAGCGGGCTGTGTTCACGCTCGATACTGGTCAACTGCCAGGAACGGATGCGACCGGTCTGCGGTGAACGGATAAGAATGCCTGTGCAGTGCGCCAAGTCTTCTGGGGTTAACACCGGCGCGCGTTGCGCCAGGTAGTCCGGTGACGCCACCAGCACGCGATGAGCCGGCGTCAACTTACGCGCCACCACGCCCTGGGGCAGCTCGAAACCACCACCAATGGCGGCATCGAAGCCCTGCCCGATCAGGTCGACCTGGCGGTTATCGAAATGCCAGTCCGGGCTGATATCCGGAAACCGCTGCATGAACGTCCCCAGCAGCGGCACCACATAGCGATTACCAAACACCGTCCCCATGCTGACCTTGAGCGTGCCCACTGGCCGTCCTTCGGCACTGGCCAGGTTGGCCACGGCGTTCTGGATGGTGGTGAGGCTGCCACTGACTTCGTCGAGAAACAGTTTGCCAGCCTCGGTCAGCGTCAGGCGCCGAGTGCTGCGCTGGAACAAGCGCACACCCAGGCGCGCCTCCAGCTTGGCGACACTTTTGCCGACGGCTGCCGGGGTCAGGCTCAGGTGCCGGGCCGCCTCGGCAAAGCTGCCACCTTCGGCGCTGCGCACAAAGCATTCGATACTGCCAAAGCTTTCCATATCGCCCCACTCTAAACTTTTGGTTTACACAGACTATAGCAATCACGATCTACCGGGAGGGGCTGGCGAGGTCGATACTCGGTTCCAACAACAAGGCATCCCGCCTTGAACAGCTAGGAGATCGACATGACCACACAACACCTCAGCGGCAAAGTCGCCTTGATTCAAGGCGGTTCTCGCGGCATCGGCGCCGCTATCGTCAAGCGCCTCGCAGCACAGGGCGCCGCCGTCGCCTTTACCTACGTCAGCTCCGCCGCCAAGGCCGAAGCACTGCAGAACAGCGTGATCAGCGAAGGCGGTAAAGCCCTGGCAATTCACGCCGACAGCGCCGACGCGGCGGCAATCCGCAATGCGGTCAACGCCACCGTCGAAGCGTTTGGGCGCCTGGACATCCTGGTGAACAACGCCGGTGTGCTGGCCATCGCGCCGCTGGAAGACTTCAAGCTGGAAGACTTTGACCAGACCCTGGCGGTCAACGTACGTAGCGTGTTTATCGCAACCCAGGAAGCGGCCAAGCACATGGGTGACGGCGGTCGTGTGATCAATATCGGCAGTACCAATGCCGAGCGCATGCCGTTTGGTGGCGGTGGCCCGTATGCAATGAGCAAGGCGGCGCTGGTGGGGTTGACCAAAGGCTTGGCGCGAGACCTGGGGCCGCGTGGTATCACCATCAACAACGTGCAGCCTGGGCCGGTGGATACCGACATGAACCCGGCCAACAGCGATTTTGCTGAGAGTTTGATTGGCTTGATGGCAGTAGGTCGGTATGGGCATGTCGAGGAAATTGCCAGCTTCGTAGCCTACCTGGCTGGGCCAGAAGCCGGTTACATCACCGGTGCAAGCCTGACCATCGATGGTGGCTTCAGCGCCTAGGGCTTCCTGGACACCGCAAATCAAATGTGGGAGGGGGCTTGCCCCCTCCCACATTTTTAACCGCGATCAGTCAAGGTCGAGGTGGCAGGCCGTAGGCCGCCAGGTCAAAGTCCGCGAGCTTGCGGATGATCTGGTCGGCATGGTGGTATTTGCTGTCGGCCATGGCTTCATCCGGTACGGCGATGGCAGTCATATGGGCAGCTTTGGCAGCAGTGACGCCGAAGGGTGAGTCTTCGAATACCAGGCAATCCTCCGGTGCAACGCCCAGGCGGCGGGCGGCGGTGAGGAAAATGTCCGGCGCGGGCTTGGCGGCGCCGACTTCCGGGTCGTCAGCGGTGACGATGGTGTCGAACAGGCCAAACCATTCGCGGTGCAAGGTGGTCTTGTGGCCAAACGAATTGCGCGACGAACTGGTGCCCACGGCAATCGGGATGTTATGTGCCTTCAAGTGCCGCACCAAAGCTTCCGCGCCGGGCATGCCCAAGGCTTTTGGGAAGCGCTCGCTCATCAGCGGTTCACGGATCGTCAGGAATTCGGCGGGCGTGATTGGAAGATCCAGCGCCCTCACCACGTAGTCAGCCAAATCCTGGGCGCCGCGCCCGATGATGTGCTGCTTGATGCTCCAATCGTAGGTGCGGCCGTAGCGTTCGGCGATGATCTGTGTGACTTCGGTGTAGATGCCTTCAGTGTCCAGCAACAGCCCGTCCATATCGAAAATCACAGCCTTGATTGGGCCGACTCTACGCGGTGCGTTCATCAAAACAGATCCTTGGGGGGAAGGACTAAAAGGATTCAGCACAATAACGGTCACACTTGTCAGCAAGCAACCCTTTAGACTGTGGACCTCACCTTTCAAAGTATCCGCAATGCTTTACCGTCTAGCTGCCGACAGCCTCGTGCTATTTCACTTGAGCTTCATCCTCTTTGTCCTGTTCGGCGGGTTGCTTGCGCTGAAATGGCGCCCGGTGATCTGGCTGCACCTGCCCGCCGCGGCATGGGGCGTGGCGGTCGAAGTGTTCCACCTGCCCTGCCCACTGACCCGCTGGGAGAACCTGTTTCGTCACCTCGCCGGGCAGGACGGCTATGGCGGTGGATTTATCGAGCATTACATTCACACGCTGATCTACCCCGCCGGCCTGACTCCGCAGATCCAGTTGGGCCTGGGCGCGTTGGTGCTGGTGATCAACATCGCCGTATACGGATGGTTGATCCGGCGTTATGTACAGGTTTGAGACAGCTTCACTGGTAAAGAATCAAACTCCCTCATTCCCTTCACAGACGCCCCCATGTCCGAAGCTTTCGAAGTCCCCAGCCCTCACGAAAAACACATCGAACACACCACCGAGCATGCCCACGGCCGCGGCGATAATTTCGCCAGCCGTATCGCCGTGATGACCGCCCTCATGGCCACCCTCGGCGCGATGCTCAGCTACCAGGCCGGCTCGACCGAAAGCGAAGCGGCGATGGACAAGAACAACGCCGCCATCTTCAAGACCGAAGCGGCCAACCAGTGGAACTACTACCAGGCCAAGTCCAGCCGGCAAAACCTCGCGGAACTGGCCACTCACATTCCCGGTGTGGACGCGGTGCATTACAAGGAAGAAATCGAGCGCTACAAGAACCAGAAGGAAGACGTGCGCAAACAGGCCGAGAAGCTTGAAGCCACGTCGAAGGAATGGGATGAAAAATCGGAACAGGCCCTGCACCAGCATCATCGCTGGGCCCAGGCAATGACCGCGATTCAGATCGCGATTTCGTTGGCGGCGATTACCTTGCTGACGCGGCGGGAGTGGTTGAAGCGGATGTCGTACACCGCAGGCGGCGCAGCAGTGATACTAGGGAGCCTCGCCTGGCTGCATATCTAACCACTTCCAAACACACAGTACCTGTGGCGAGGGAGCTTGCTCCCGCTGGACTGCGCAGCAGTCCCATCTTCATGGCCGCTTCGCGGCCCAACGGGACGCTGCGACGGTTCGACAAGCTCCAGCGCCACAGTCTATGCACTACGCAGCATCGAATCAGGCTCGGTTCGCCGCACGGCTATGGTGGAAGTACAGATACGCCAGCCCGATAGGCGCAATGAAAATCGCCATGGTCCAGCAGATCGCCATGGTGAACACCTTGACGGTCAGCATCAGAATGGCATTCACAAAGAACACGTTGTTGCCAAAAATGTAATCCATGATGCTTTCGTAAACGAAACGCGCGTAGGGATAAAGCAGGCTGTTGACCACGCAATAGAACAGCGCGCCCAGTGTGAACACACCGGTTTTCGAATGGGTCAGCGCGGTATAGATCAGCACGGGAAAAATCAGCCCGAACAGGAAGTTGCGGATGTAGTACTGAGCAGAAAGCCCGCCAAATGTCTTGCGAAGTACCGGGTGCATTTAGATCCCTCTGAATGGCTTTATTGGAAAGGCGGCGACCTTAACAAAGCTTGGAAATCTTCTCCAGCGTTGATGTAAGCCCTTTGCCATTACAGCGCTGCTGAGTAAAAGGAATGGCGAACAACTCACTTCAAGCCGAGGGAAAACCGGTGTCCGCATAACCCGAAGAAACCGTGGCTTCGGGGTTGACTGCTTGGGTGTACGCGCAGGCCGGAAGCGCGGGGTGGTAATCTTGCCACCTCGAAAAAGTCGACTACAGGGAAGTACTGATGCGGATTCTGTTTTTAGCGCTGGGCTGTTTATTGATCACCGCCTGTTCAAGCAACCCGAAAATACTGTTTGAAGAACACGTCAAAAATAGCACCACGCCGTTAGCACTAACTCCCTCCGAGGCCATGCACAATACGCAGGCGGTGCCCATGCCGATCGACCCGGGATGGCGGCCGCCCCAGTGGAAAATCACTGCCGCGGAACCGCGCATCCTAATCAACGGGGTACCGTCGAACTACCGGTTGTTCAGCGTCGCCTTGATAAAGGACAAACCCTTCCATATCGACGTCAACTCTTGGTGCGTCAACTCGTGCCTGGGGTTCAGCAAATACGCCCTGAACCCTTATTTGATCTTGATGGACGCCCAAGGCAATGTGCAGGCTGAAGGCTTTGGCAAGGCGACGGGCATCGTGGGGGTTATCAGCCAAGTCTTGAAGGGCACGGTGAAAAGCAGCGGGACTTACTACCTTATCGTCGCAGCCGATAACCGCACGCCAGGGGAAACCATTGTTATCGACAATGTACTGCTGATGGGTGCAGCGGCGAGCCCGATAGCACCGTTGCGGATTGGGATGGGAAGTTATCCGTTTGGGTCGGTGGGGCCCTTGTTGAATACGGAAGAGGCGCCTTGAGGATGTGGGCCTGCTAATTGATTTGGGCCGTTTCCTACGGCCTATTCAGAAGCGCCACTCTCCCACTTCAAATTCGACCCGCCTATAGTCCAGCGGTCGCTCACATGGCGACCGGGTTTGGCGACTCGACTACAAGATGGCAGAAGCCTCCCGGTGGATTTGCGGGATGCCCCTGCACGCAATAAGCTGCTCCATGGTAGCTGTGCGTGGGAGACCTTCGGGTCTGCCGGTCTTAGTCCGTTCTTGTCCCGGTTCGCCAACCTGCGTACAGCTGCCACCTTTTGTTTGGCGACAAATGCGTGGCTCCCCCCTACGTGAACGGACTTAACGCATGAACCCATACATGGCCCTCACCAGCAACGACAGCACCACGCCTGCCCTTTTCGTCGACACAACCGTCCCGCTTGAAATCCTCCTCGACGCCGCGAACTATCGACTTCGTGCTGTGACGCAGGTGCTTGAGAACCTCGCGCTGCGTAGTGAGATAAGCAGCGATGCGGTGGTACTCAGCGACTTTGCCTTACTGTGCTCTATCCCGTTGCGGGATGGGTGTGACTTGCTGGATGTCATAGAGCGGCGAATGGATGTATCGCAGCCCTAGAAGATATTGCATGCCGCTTTAGGACTATAGCTGCCAGTTTCCCTTGGTTCGGTATACCAATCCAAGGGGTGCTGGTTTCCGAGGGCACGTGAAAAGGCCCCCACACCTGGCACAGAAGTGGGGGCCATTGAACATAAGCGGCGTTATTAGAAATAGAACGCTCGCATCAATGCCTGGCTATTTATATCCAAAGCCAGACTCCACCGGCTGCAATAAGAATAGCGGAAACGATGATGACGATAACGGAGCCACGCTTTCCGCCCTCCAGCGTTTCCCCGACACCGGCGTCCATAATCAAATGCCTTACACCTGCCACCAGGTGGTAGATCAAGGCCGAATAAAGCACCCACACGATCAGCTTGCCGAGGGGCGACAGCAGCATACCTTTGATTTCGTTGAACCCATCCTCTGAACTTAATGATTTACCCAAGGCGTACAACATCGCAAACAGACATAGGAAAAGCAGTATTCCAGAAAGGCGATGCAGGATCGAAGTCAGCGCCGTGACGGGGTATTTCATAGACATCAGGTCGAGATTTACTGGCCGCTTCTTGTTCATTTCCACTCCAAATTTCCGATATCACGTCAGGCTCGTTGGCTGACAGCACGATGGATTGGCAACGATCAACGTATGCCAGGCCCAGATTCTAAACTAAACCACTCAGACCAGTTTAGCTTTTGATGCGTGTGCGACGACCGATGATCTACTATAGGAAAATTTTTCAAAGAGACCGTAAATGCGAACGAAGTCAGAGGTGCGGCGAGCCGCAATCCTCAAAGCCGCAGGGCAGATTTTTCACGACCAGAGCTTTGAAGGAGCATCCATGGCGCAGATAGCGCTAAGCCTCGGCTGCTCTAAAGCAACGCTCTACTCGTACTTTGAATCCAAGGAAGTCCTGTTTTACGAAGTGCTGATGAGCGCGGCAAGTACACAGATGCGCGACACTTTCGCAGCAATGGAGAGTTCATCACTCCCAATTGGTGAAGCACTTCAAACGCTAGGAGAGCAGGTGATCACGCTGCTTTACTCAGAAGAGGTAATGGCTGTCCGTCGGCTTTTACTATCAGCCGCTGGCAGGAAGGCGGGGCTGGGGAAGGCTTGCTACAACGCGGGGCCAGCGCAGTTCTTGGACGCCACGTCCGCTTTGTTAAAACAGTATATGGACGAAGGAAAACTTCGTCAGACAGATGCGCGAGTGGCTGCACTTCATCTGCGGGCTCTCTTGGAATCGGAATGGCTCGACCTGTTTTTGTTTTCAACGATGTCGGGATTTGATCAGGTCTTCTGCAGAGAAACTGCTGCTCGAGCCACAGAAACCTTCTTGGCAGCCTACGGCACTACCTAGGGCAGAGCCTCATTCACCCCATCTCCGAAAATTCCTCACCCACGACCTGAAAGCTTCGATTTCCTTCTCCAAAAACCGCGCTATTTGCTAGATAACTACGGCCCCCTTTTCGCACCAAAATAGCGCGCCAGTCCCATGGTGGTCCCATGGGGCTATTTTTAGGACGTCAAAAACCACAAACCCCCGACTTTCTCTAGGAAAATCAGGGGTTTGCGTTTTTTCAATTTGGCGGTGAAGGAGAGATTCGAACTCTCGATACAATTTCTTGTATACACACTTTCCAGGCGTGCTCCTTAAGCCACTCGGACACTTCACCGTATCTCGTCAAACCAGTTCAGTCTGTCGAGGCGCGCTAATGTAGTCGAAAGCCTTTCTGATGGCAAAGGTTTTTTTCAGAATATTCATGCGGTTAGCCCGTTATGCCGTTCAACGCCCGGCAAGGGGTGGTGATTGTGCCATTCTCAGGCATCGGCGGTGTGCGTCTGGGACGGTGATTGCGCCCTGCGTCTGGCATTCCAACGCCCGGTGCAGGGGAAAACCCTGACTGGCCAGTCAGTCACAGCGCTTTACCGGGGCGGGCGTGGTGGGTAACGTCTGCTGCATACTTCTATAACAAGTCCTACAAGGAACCGCGTCATGAGTGAGTTGATTGCCTACCACCTCGAAGACGGTATCGCGACCCTGACCTTGAGCAACGGCAAGGTCAATGCCATTTCTCCGGCGGTGGTCAGTGCGTTTAATGAAGCGCTGGATCAGGCGGAGAAGGACCGGGCGGTGGTGGTGATCACCGGTACGCCGGGGATTCTGTCGGGTGGTTATGATTTGAAGGTGATGACCGCCGGCCCTAAAGAGGCGATCGGCCTGGTGACTTCCGGCTCGACGTTGGCGCGTCGCCTGTTGTCGCACCCGTTCCCGGTGATTGTGGCGTGCCCTGGGCATGCGGTGGCCAAGGGCGCGTTCCTGCTGTTGTCGGCGGATTACCGGATTGGCGTGGAAGGTCCGTTCAGCATTGGCCTGAACGAGGTGGCGATTGGCATGACCATGCACCACGCCGGTATCGAGTTGGCGCGGGATCGTCTGCGCAAGTCGGCGTTCCATCGCTCTGTGATCAATGCCGAGATGTTTGACCCACAGGGCGCGTTGCAAGCCGGTTTCCTCGACAAGGTGGTGGCACCGGAAGAGTTGCACGCCGCAGCGCTGGAAGCGGCGCGTCAGTTGAAGAAGCTCAATATGAACGCTCACAAGCACACTAAATTGAAGGTGCGTAAGGCGCTGCTGGAAGCCTTGGACGACGCCATCATCCAAGACCAAGGGCATATCCTGAGCTAAGCCCTACACCTGATACGCCAGAGCCCGACCTTGAGTCGGGCTTTTTCTTACAAAGAATTCTGATTCTTCTACAGCCGCTCTAGCGTGCCCATGTCGGTAGATGTTGAAACATGCTCTTAAACATCGCCTATCTCCGAGCTGTACCGGGGTAATTGCCGAATACAGTGCACAACCGTACACTGCGCCACCTTTTTTCCCGATGGGCCTTGTCGATGCTTTTTCTGTTACGTATGTTGTTGATGGGCCTGCACTTTATGCTCGCCGGTGTACTGGGCGTGCTGGTCGGTCTGTGCCGGCCGTTCAATCCGGACAACAGCCGTCTGTGCGCACGCCTCTACGCGTTGCCGGCCATGTGGATCCTGCGGCTGAACGTAAAGGCCGATGTGGACTCGCTACGCCACAAACCCGGCACCTGCGTGATCATTGCCAACCACCAGTCCAACTACGACCTGTTTGTGTTCGGTAACGTGGTGCCGCATCGCACGGTGTGCATCGCCAAGAAAAGCCTGAAATGGGTGCCGCTGTTCGGCCAGTTGTTCTGGCTGGCGGGCAATGTGCTGATCGACCGGGGCAATGCGCACAAGGCACGCCGCGCGATGCTCACCACCACCCGCACGTTGCAGCATGAGGACACGTCGATCTGGGTGTTCCCGGAGGGCACGCGCAACCTGGGTAAAGGGTTGCTGCCGTTCAAGAAAGGCGCGTTCCATATGGCGATTGCGGCCGGTGTGCCGATCGTGCAGGTGTGTGTCAGTAACTACGTGACACACATGCAGCTCAATCGCTGGAACAGTGGGGATGTGCTCATACGGTCGTTGCCGCCGATTCCTACGACAGGCCTGACTTCGGATGACATCCCGGCGTTGATGCAGGCGTGTCATGTGCAGATGGATGAATGCATCGCGCAGATGGACCGCGAGTTGCGAGCTGTCTGAACATTCTGGGGGCGCTTCGCACCCCGGCGCGAGCAAGCTCGCTCACCACAAAAAAGCTTGCCGCTACGACGGAACGCCATTCAGGCTAAGCTGCCCAACATCTGTCCTCCCAATAAGAAGCGATCAGCACCATGGGTAGAGTTGTTGCGGCCGCCGTCTACAGCGCCGGTAAGAAAGTCACTGATATCACCCTTGATGAAGGCGCGGCCTGGGCCGCCAAACCCGACCACTTTGTGTGGATCGGCCTGGAAGAACCCGATGCCCAGGAGCTGGCCAACCTGCAACGCCAGTTCAACCTGCATGAATTGGCCATTGAAGACGCCCTGGAAAAACACAGCCGCCCCAAACTGGAAACCTTCGGCGACGCACTGTTTATCGTCACCTACTCACCGGTGCGCGAGAACGGCAAGCTGGAGTTCATCGAAACCCATATCTTTGCCGGCAACGGCTACATCATCACCGCACGCAACGGCCACTCGGCGTCCTACGGTTTTGTGCGCCAACGCTGTGAGGCGCGGCCGCTGTTGCTGGAGCATGGGGAAGATTTCGTACTTTATGCGCTGCTGGATTTCGTCACCGAGAACTACCAGCCGGTGAGCGAAGCGATCCATGCCGAGATCGATGAGCTGGAGCGTAATGTGCTGTGCAGTTCGTTGAGCGAGCGTGATATCCAGAAGATCCACGGCCTGCGCCGCGACGTATTGCGGCTCAAGCGCTACGTGGCGCCGATGGTGGAGATCAGCCAGGAGCTGCAGAAGCTCAGCTTTCCATTTATCGACAAGAACATGCGTCCGTATTTCCGCGACGTGCAGATTCACGTGACACGCCAGATGGAAGACCTCACTACCCTGCGCGATATCGCCAGCCAGACCATCGAGATCGGTGTGTTACTGGAGGCTTCGCGCCAGAGCGTGGTGCAGCGCAAGTTCGCCGCGTGGGCAGCGATACTCGCCTTCCCCACCGCGGTGGCGGGGATCTACGGGATGAACTTCCAGAACATGCCCGAGCTGCAATGGCACTACGGCTATTTTGCGGTGCTCGGGTTTATTGCGGCAGGCTGCACAGGTTTGTGGGCGAGCTTCAAGCGTTCGGGTTGGCTTTAAACCCGGGCCTCGGGCTTGTGTGCCACAAAACGCATCATCCATTCCGCCACGGTTGCACCGTGGTGGTCACGCTCCAGGCTTGCGACGCCGTTGGTGTAGACCTTTTCGCCCAAGGTTGTCTGAAGGATCTCCAGCAACTCGCGGGAATAGTCGTGGATAAATTCCGGGTGGCCCTGGAAGCACAGCACCTGGTCGCCGATGTGGTACGCCGCAAACGGGCAGAACGCGCTGGATGCAACCACCGTGGCGTTCTCCGGCAACGTGGTCACCTGGTCCTGGTGGCTGATCAACAGCGTCAGCTCTTCCACTTCCGGGCTCATCCACGGCGCCTTGGCATCGAGCTTGTAGTCGTGAATGCCCATGCCCCAGCCTTGGCCGGCGCGTTCGGTCTTGCCACCCAGCAGCAGTGCCAGCAACTGGTGGCCGAAGCAAATGCCGAGCAGCTTGTCGCCGCGTTCGTAACGTTCGAGCAGGTAGGTCTTGAGGGTCTGGATCCATGGGTCGGTGCCGAAGGAGTCGGCCTTGCTGCCGGTCACCAAGTAAGCGTCGAACACTTCGTCGTCGGACGGGTATTCACCGTTCACCACGTTATAGACAACAAACTCGGCGGGAATCGGTTGCTTGGAGAACAGGCGCTTGAACATCTGCCCGTAGCCTTGGTATTGATCGATCAAGCCTGGACGCAGGATATCGGTTTCCAGGATACAGACGCGTAGCGACATAAAAAATACCTGACACGGTGATGGGAATAATGCACACCCCAGAGCCTGCCTTGAAATACCCCTTCAAGGCAAGCCCCTCCTGCTTCACCGGAACACGTCACCTTGCGCCGCTTTCTCCAGCAACAACGCCGGTGGCGTGAAACGTTCGCCATATTGCTCCGCCAGGTATCGAGCACGGGCGACGAAGTCGTTCAAACCGTACTGGTTGATGAACTGCAACGCACCGCCGCTCCAGGCCGCGAAACCAATGCCGAAGATCGAGCCCACGTTGGCGTCCGCCGTGGACATCAACACACCCTCCTCCACGCAACGCACGGTCTCGATGGCCTGGATAAACAGCAAGCGGTCGCGCACATCCTGTGGCGAGATGCGTTGGTCGGGCCGTTCAAAGCGGCTTTTCAGCTCTGGCCAAAGGTATTTCTGTCCACCGTTGGGATATTCATAAAAACCGCCCCCCGCCGCCTTGCCCACGCGTTTGTATTCGTTGACCAACAGATCGATCACCGCCGTTGCCGGGTGTGTCGGCACGGCCTTGCCTTCGGTCTGCAGATCCGTGGCCGTCTGCTGCCTTATATGGCTCATCAGGCTGAGGGAAACTTCATCCGACACCGCCAACGGCCCCACCGGCATACCGGCCTTGCGCGCTTCGGTCTCGATCATCGGCGCCGCCACGCCTTCGCCCAACATGGCAATACCTTCGTTGGTGAAGGTGCCAAACACCCTTGAGGTGAAGAACCCACGACTGTCATTGACCACGATCGGGGTTTTCTTGATTTGCAGGACGAAGTCGAAACCTCGCGCCAGGGTTCCGTCGCTGGTGCGCGCGCCCTTGATGATTTCCACCAGGGGCATCTTGTCCACCGGGCTGAAGAAGTGCAGGCCAATGAACCGGCTTTGATCCGGCACCGCCGTGGCCAGGCCGCTGATGGGCAAGGTGGAGGTGTTGGAGGCGATCACGGCCTCGGCGCCGACCACGCTTTGCGCCGCAGCAGACACCTTGGCCTTGAGGTCGCGGTCTTCGAACACCGCTTCGATGATCAAATCACAGCCCGCCAGGTCGGCATCGAAGGCCGTAGGATGGATACGCGCCAAGGTGGCTTCCCGCTGTTCGGCGGTCAATTGCCCACGGCTGACCTTCTTGTCCAGTAGCGCCGCCGAATGCGCCTTGCCCTTCTCGGCGGCTGCCAGGTTGATGTCCTTGAGCACCACCTCGATGCCTGCGCAGGCACTGACATAGGCGATCCCCGCCCCCATCATCCCAGCGCCCAGCACACCGACTTTGCGCGTGACGTAGGGTGCATACCCTTGCGGCCGTGAACTGCCGGCGTTGATCTCGTTGAGCTGGAACCAAAAGGTGCCCATCATGTTTTTTGCCACTTGCCCGGTTACCAACTCGGTGAAGTAGCGGGTTTCGATCAGGTGCGCGGTGTCAAAGTCCACCTGGGCGCCTTCAACGGCAGCGCAGAGGATTTTCTCCGGTGCGGGGAAACAGCCCTGGGTCTTACTGCGCAAAATCGACGGTGCAATCGCCAGCATCTGCGCGACTTTCGGGCTCGACGGGGTACCGCCGGGGATCGAGTAGGCCTTGTTGTCCCACGGCTGCCTGGCGTCCGGATTGGCCAGGATCCAGGCACGGGATTGAGCCAGCAACGCTTCGCGGTCCGCCGCCAGCTCATTCACCAGCCCGGCTTGCAGCGCCTGCTGCGGCCGTACTTTCTTGCCTTCCAGCAAATACGGCAGGGCCTTTTCCAGCCCCAGCATGCGCACCATACGCACCACGCCGCCGCCGCCCGGCAGCAGGCCGAGGGTGACTTCCGGCAAGCCTAGCTGCACCGACTTGTCGTCCAGCGCGACACGGTAATGACACGCCAGGCAAATCTCCCAGCCGCCCCCCAGCGCCGCGCCATTGATGGCGGCCACCACCGGTTTGCCAAGGGTTTCCAGGCGCCGCAGCTGTGCTTTCAACACCAGCACGCTGTCATAGAATTCCTTGGCGTGAGCCTTGTCGACCTTGATCAGTTCATTCAAGTCGCCACCGGCAAAAAATGTCTTCTTGGCCGAGGTAATCACTACCCCGGCAAGGCTGTCTTTTTCCGCCTCCAGGCGCTCCACCGTGGCCGCCATGGCCTCGCGGTACACGCTGTTCATGGTGTTGGCGCTCTGGCCGGGCATATCGAGGGTCAGCACGACGATACCGTCCTGGCCTTTTTCGTAACGAATGGCTTGGGTCATGACAGATTCCTTGGGCTCAGAGGCGTTCGATAATGGTGGCGATGCCCATGCCACCGCCGACACACAAAGTGGCCAGGCCATAGCGCTGCTGGCGCACTTCCAGCTCGTCGAGCAGGGTGCCAAGGATCGCGCAGCCGGTGGCGCCCAGCGGGTGGCCCATGGCGATGGAGCCACCATTCACGTTGACCCGCCCCGCGTCGATGCCCATGTCCTTGATGAACTTGAGCACTACCGATGCAAACGCTTCGTTGACCTCGAACAGGTCAATGTCCTCAACACGCAGCCCAGCCTTGGCCAGGGCCTTGCGTGTGGCAGGCGCGGGGCCGGTGAGCATGATGGTCGGGTCGGTACTGGTGACCGCCGTCGCGACGATGCGCGCCCGTGGCTGCAGGCCCAGCTCGCGGCCCTTGGCCTCGGAGCCAATCAACATCAACGCGGCGCCATCGACGATGCCGGAGCTATTGCCGGGCGTATGCACGTGGTGGATGCGCTCCACATGGCTGTAGACCCGTAGCGCGGTGGCGTCGAAGCCCATCTGCCCCATCATTTCAAAACTGGGCTTGAGCTTGCCAAGGCCTTCGAGGGTGGAGTCGCCGCGAATGAATTCGTCATGGTCGAGCAGCACAATGCCGTTCTGGTCCTGCACCGCAATCAGCGACTTATTGAAGGCACCGTCCGCACGGGCCCTGGCCGCTTTTTGCTGCGAATGCAGGGCAAAGGCGTCGACGTCCTCGCGGGTGAAACCTTCCAGGGTAGCGATCAGGTCCGCGCCGATGCCCTGGGGGGTGAAATGGCTGTGCATATTGGTCTGGGGGTCGAGCACCCAGGCGCCGCCGTCGCTGCCCATGGGCACACGGGACATGGACTCGACGCCACCGACCACCACCAGGTCTTCGAAGCCGGAGCGCACCTTCATCGCGCCCAGGTTGACCGCTTCCAGGCCTGAGGCGCAGAAGCGGTTGATCTGCACGCCGGCGACGCTGATGTCCCAGTCCGCCACCAGCGCGGCGGTCTTGGCGATGTCGGCGCCTTGGTCGCCCACGGGGGTCACGCAGCCGAGCACGATGTCGTCGACCTGATGGGTGTCGAGGTCGCTGCGTCGGGCCAGGGCGGTGAGCAAGCCGGCCACCAGGTTCACCGGCTTGACGCTGTGCAAGGCGCCGTCAGGCTTGCCTTTGCCACGGGGCGTGCGTATCGCATCAAAGATCAAAGCTTGGGTCATGACGTCCTCGAACCGCTGTGCATGTGTGCCTCTACCTTAGGCCCGATTGACACGGTTTCAATGACGGATGCGCTCATTGCTTTTGACCCCCTCGCTCGGACGAACGGTAGCCAACGTCGGCAATTACCTGATTAATCGTTTTAGCTGTCTAGCCAAGGCATTGGCGCCAAGATGGCGATATGCCTCATGCCTTTTTAAGCTCAAAAGTTGATTAGCTGATATGAAATGGGTCTAAGCCACGAAGAACGAGGGCTCTAAGGTTCAATCAGTAAGAAGTTGCTGCCGGGTTTTGCTGGAGCAACTGTAAGAAAAGCGACACGTCATCTCGCCATACTGAAATAAAAACCGGCACGCATTTGACGCTCAGGAATAACAACAAAAGGCAGTCAGCCATGTTCAAACATTCGAAAGTACGTCAGGCGGGACTCATTCTGTTCGCCACCACACTGATTCTGATCTTGCCCAACTTAACCAAGGTTATGGGGTGACCCCTCCACGCCTACATTGCGTGCCATCACAGCACAGGGTTTGCAGCTTTTGGCAGCACCTGCCGGGACATTGCGCATAGCGGTCCTGCAGGGGCTGCCTTTTTGCGTGTCGAATTCCGGTATCGTTAGCCTAAATACACCTTTGATTCGAGCCTGCGTCTTGAAACCCATCATCGCCCTCCTCGCCGTGCTGATCACGCTTCCCGCTGCGGCCGCGCAATTGACCATCGAACTCGACCACACCCGCAAGACTTGGCAGACCGCCGACTTGCTCAAGCACCCACAAGCGCAGTCGGTGCAGATCGCTGATGACGTGTCCTACAAGCGCACCATGACCTATCGCGCCGTGCCGCTGGCGGTGCTCCTGCCTGGGTTGAAACCTGAGAGTCACCTGCAAGCCGTTGCCCTCGATGGGTTCGCCGCCGAACTCACGGCTGCGCCGCTGCTGGAGAAACGCGGTGCCCGCGCCTGGCTCGCGGTGGAAGATCCCGCCCAGCCATGGCCTGCGCTGGCCGACGGTAAACCGAGTGCCGGGCCGTTCTACCTGGTGTGGACCGACCCGCAAGCCGGGCACATCAGCCCGGAGCAGTGGCCGTTCCAGATCTCCGGGATCAAACAGTTGAAGACGGTCGCGGAGCGCTTTCCGGCTTTGTTGCCAGATCCAAAACTGGCAGCCAATGACCCGATCAACCAGGGCTTTGTGCTGTTCCAGAAAAACTGCCTGGCTTGCCATCGCCTAAATGGCGCCGGCGATGCGCAGGTGGGGCCAGACCTGAATATCCCCTACAACCCCACCGAGTATTTTGGCGGTGATTTCCTCAAGCGCTATATCCGTGACCCGCAGAGCCTGCGGCATTGGCCACAGGCGAAGATGCCGGCGTTTGCCGCCAGTGTGTTGCCCGACAATGAGCTGGATTTATTGGTGGGGTATTTGAAGCATATGGCCGGGCGCAAGCTACAACCCTGATCTTGACGTTGCCCCTGTAGGAGCCGGCAAGCCGGCGCCTACAGTTGATCTGCGGTGTTCTGGGTTATTGCTGCTGGACAGAAATAACCGGCGTCGGCGCCACGAACACCTTGGCATGCATCTGTTCATGCCCGCCGCCACGGCGCATGCCGCGTACCGGGCAGGCGTCGAGGTAGTCCAGCCCCACCGCCAGCTTCAAATGCCGCTCGGGACGGGCCAGTTGGTTGGTCACGTCAAAACTGTACCAGGCGTCATCCAGCCAGGCTTCGGCCCAGGCGTGGCTGGCCAGGTGCGTGCTGTCCTCCGAGTACAAATACCCCGACACATACCGCGCCGGAATCCCCAGGCTGCGTGCGCAGGCCAGGAACGCATGGGTATGGTCCTGGCACACGCCTGCACGGCCAGCGAAGGCTTGCGCGGCGCAGGTGTCGACCTCGGTCGCGCCAGGCGTGTAGACCATCGTCTGGCTGAGCGCATGCATCAGGTCGATCAGCGCCGTACGGTCGCGACGCTGATGGCAATGCTGGTCGGCAAACCCGCGCAGGGCTTCATCGGGCTCGGTGAGGCGGGTACAGCGCAGGAATGGGAACGCCGATTGGCTCTCATGCTCCGCCTCGCGCAATTCGTCGATGTCCACCTGGCCACGGGCGCCGATGATAATGGCGTCATGGGGTTCATCCAGGGTCAAAACATGCAGGATGTTGCCGAACGGGTCCACCTGGGCGCGCACCGGACGCGGCAGGTCAAGCTGCCAACTCAGTACGTGCTGGCGCTCGCTGTCGTGGGGCGTGAGGCGCAGGTACTGGATGCTGGCGCGCACTTGGTCTTCGTAGTGGTAGGTGGTTTCGTGGCTGATGGAGAGTCTCATGCCGCCTCCAGGTAGGAACTGTAGATGGCGTCGCCCAACTGGCGGACCAAGGGGATAAAGTCGGTCAGCCAGGCGTGCAGGCCTTCCTCAAGGATTTCATCGATGGCGGTGAAGCGAAGGCGCGCATCCATCTCCGCGGCCAGGCGCTGGGCCGGGCGGCCATTGATACCTGGCAGGCTGGCGAGGATCTGGTCGATCTCCTCACTGCAGGCCCGCAGTGAGCGCGGCACATCGGCGCGCAGCAGCAACAACTCGGCGACTTGCCGCGCACCGGGGGCGTCGCGATAAATCTCGGTGTAGGCCTCGAACGACGACAACGCACGCAGCAAGGCGCTCCATTGATAGTAGGCGTGGGCCGTGCCATCCGTGACTGCTTCGGCACGGTCACCGGCCATTTCGTAGCGGGCGTCCAGCAGGCGCAGGGTGTTGTCGGCACGTTCGATAAAGGTGCCCAGGCGAATAAAGCGGAAGGCATCGTTGCGCATGATGGTGCCGTAGGTGGCACCGCGGAACAGATGGGACCGCTCCTTGACCCACTCACAGAACCGGCTCATGCCATAGCGGCTCAGGCCCTGCTGGGCGATGTCGCGAATATCCAGCCAGGTCGCGTTGATGTTTTCCCACATGTCGGCGGTAATCCGCCCACGCACCGCATGGGCGCTGGCCCGCGCCGCGCCGAGGCAGCTGTAGATGCTGGCCGGGTTGGCCGCATCCAGGGCAAAAAAGTGCAACAGGCGCTCGGCGTGCAGTTCGCCGTGGCGTTCGTGATAATCCTCCAGGGTGCCGGTGATCAACAGCGGCATAGCCAGTTCATGCAGGCCATCACCGCGCCCGTCCTGGGGCATCAGCGACAGCGAATAGCTGACATCAAGCATGCGCGCGAGGTTTTCCGCGCGTTCCAGGTAGCGCGACATCCAGTACAAATCCGAGGCAGTTCTACTCAACATGGCATCAGTCCTCGACCACCCAGGTGTCTTTGGTGCCGCCACCCTGGGACGAGTTGACCACCAGCGAGCCTTCGCGCAATGCCACGCGGGTCAGGCCACCGGGGACCACACGGGTTTCCTTGCCGGACAACACGAACGGGCGTAGGTCGATATGACGTGGCGCAATGCCGTTTTCGACAAAGGTCGGGCAAGTGGATAAACACAGGGTTGGCTGGGCGATATAGGCGTGGGGCTTGGCCTTGATACGCGCCCGGAAGGCTTCGATTTCCGCCGCTGTGGACGCGGGGCCAACCAGCATGCCGTAGCCGCCGGAACCCTGGGTTTCCTTGACGACCAGGTCTGGCAGGTTGGCCAATACGTGGGAGAGTTCGTCGGGCTTGCGGCACTGGAATGTAGGAACGTTCTTCAGGATGGGTTCTTCGTCCAGGTAAAAGCGGATCATCTCGGTGACGAAGGGGTACACCGACTTGTCATCCGCCACCCCGGTACCGATGGCATTGGCCAGCACCACATTGCCGGAGCGATAGGCCGCGAGCAGGCCGGGCACGCCAAGCATGGAATCCGGGTTGAAAGCCAAGGGATCGAGGAAGGCGTCATCCAGGCGACGGTAAATCACGTCCACGGCCTTGGGGCCATCGGTGGTGCGCATGAAGACGCGGTCATCGCGCACGAACAGGTCGGCGCCTTCCACCAGTTCCACGCCCATTTCACGAGCAAGAAAGGCATGCTCAAAGAACGCGCTGTTGAAGCGGCCCGGGGTCAATACCACCACACTGGGGTTGTCCAGGGGGCTGGAGCTTTTCAGGGTGTCCAGCAACAGATTGGGGTAGTGGTCGATGGGCGCGATGCGTTGGGCGGCGAACAGCTCGGGGAACAGGCGCATCATCATCTTGCGGTCTTCAAGCATGTAGCTCACGCCGCTGGGGGTACGCAGGTTGTCTTCCAGCACGTAGTACGTGCCGTCGCCATCGCGTACGAGGTCGACCCCAGAAATGTGGGAATACAAGTCGCGGTGCAGGTCCAGGCCCTGCATCGCCAATTGGTACTGCTCGTTGGCCAGCACCTGTTCGGCGGGAATGATCCCGGCCTTGATGATGCGCTGTTCGTGATACAGGTCGGCGAGAAACATGTTCAGCGCCTTGACGCGCTGGATACAGCCGCGCTCGACAATCCGCCATTCGCTGGCGGGAATGCTGCGCGGGATGGTGTCGAAAGGAATCAGGCGCTCGGTGCCCTGCTCGTCCCCGTACAGGGTGAAAGTGATCCCGGCGCGGTGAAACAGCAAATCGGCTTCGCGCCGGCGTTGAGCCAGCAATTCAGGCGGGGTTTCGGCCAACCAACGGGCGAACTCGCGGTAATGAGGCCGGACCTGCCCTGCCCCATCGTACATTTCATCGTAATAAGTGCGGATCATGCCGAACTCCTTGTCACCCGGGCGCAAGAACCATCGCAAGGCCCGTGCCAGCGGCATAAACACTTAAAAATCAGTGGGTTGAATTACAACCAGAATCCTCTCGCACCGTCCTGGTGCGCAGAATGCCCGGTGCATGGCAGCACGCTTCATCGTAATGCGGGCTTTGCCTATCAACAGCATAGTCAGAGTTGATTTCACTGCCCGCCCAAGTCTGCGGATAATCAGCCCCATCTGCTGAACAGGATGCGTCCTACAGCTTCAGCGAACCGCTCTTCCCTTTAAGCCACCCTCTTGGGTGGTTTTTTTTTGCGCGGTGAATGCGTGGGTGAAAATGTCGACGCTGCACAAACAAAATCGGCCGACCCAAAGGTCAGCCGATACGTTGTGTTGCTCATACATTGCCGCTACATGGGTAACCCACGCACCTCCTGCTTGACGCCCCATCCCTCGATGATACCGCCCAGCGGCTCGACCACCGCCTCAAAGTCTTGCTCGAAGTCTCCTATGCCGTCGTAGGTGGCGGACATGATTTTGCTCAGCTCCAAGTACCAGGCGCCATCGTCGCGCGCACTGACCTGAGCATTCAGGGATTCCCCACGAAACTCACCCGCAGCCCTGCGCGCCCGTTCCTCATCCGGGAAAATGGCGTAGAACTCGATGGGGTGAAAACGTGAAAAGTCGAAGCCGCCCTCTTTCATGCGGCGCAGAACGTTGGTGCTGATGTCTTCTTGATAGGCTGTGCTCATGAAAAGTGCTCCTCGAATTGATGGATAGACTTTCCGTGCTTCCCGAAGCCCACGCCGTACTGGCGTGGGGGCTACGGCAAAAACATCACCGCTGGAAAACAAGCATGTAGCTGACAAGACCAGACCTTAGCGATTCATTCGCTGATCTCACTTGCAGAGTAGCGCGAAGCTATCACCTCCACCAGAGGCGCTTTAAGTGTGTACAGGGAATGTTCAGGCGGCGGGAGAGATGTCGAGGATCTGGATACTGTTCTGGTCTTTGAGGATCTTGACCGTAGGCTCGGGCTTGCGGCCCTCCAGGTCATTGAGGTCCAGTTCAGCGGCGATGGGCACCAGTTTGTTGCGAATCATGTGTGCCGCATCTTCGAGGCTGGGCTTCTGATCGCAGGTGAACTGCTCGACGGTCTGAACGCCGTGATCATCAACGAAGGTAATCTGCCACTTTTGCATCGGTGCCTCCTCGATAAAACCCGTGTGTGGGCTTACCACTATCTGGACCTTGAGGGTTCGCCAAACGTTCCACTCAAGTCAGGAGGCACCGGATCAACTGCGCTTATTTTTCAGCGTGTTCTTTCAAGGCTTTCAAGGTGTTGAACGGCGCGTCCACCACAAACTTGTTGGCCAACCACGAAGGCACGCTGCCACCTGGCTCGGTGTGCACCTGGTAAGTGACTTCGGTCTGGTTATCGCCTTTTGGCACGAGTTTCCAGAAGCCATCGACCTGGGCAACCCGTACGTAACCTTTTTCTTCAGGCTTGTAGGTCGGGACGCCTTCGAGCTTACGGGTCAGGGTGCCGTCGGCCGCCTTGGTGGTGGTGATATGCAAGTAGGAATCACGGTCCGTTACGGGGAACGGGGCCTTGAATTGGGTGTAGGTCCAGCTCTCATCGCCTTTCTTGTCGACCAGCTTCTGGGACTTGCACTCGTGGATCCAGGCACAGGCACCGGCCACGTCTTCCTGCAGGGCGACGATTTTGGCCACAGGCGCCTTGATCACGGTCACACCGCGATAGGCTTTGTACTTGGAGCCGGCAATTTCGCTCAGGGACACCTTGATACCGTCTTCGTCCTTGGCGACTTGCCAATCCTCAGCCTGGGCAGTGGCAGCAAACAACATCGTAAAACCGCACAACACAGCCATTCGTTTCAGCGAACCCATTGTTGTATTCCTTATTGTTGAAGTTCCGATAGTAAAGCCCATCAAGCCGCCGTCATGTGCTCCCACCAGCCGATCAAACGGATCGCATCGGCCTGGTCGGTGCCGCACACCTCGATGTCCGCCTTGAAGTCACTGCACACCGCCGGTCGTTCCGGTTGCCCGAACAGCAGGCATAGCTGTTCGACCGACAGGTGCAGGCAGCGTTCGCCCGCCGGTTTGCCTTGTGGCATACCCGGTAATGGCGAACTGATGGAGGGGGCGATGCAGCAAGCGCCACAGCCTTCACGGCAATTCATGACCAGCAGGTCCTCGACGACTCAATGTGGATGGCCGGGCTAGAGTACGCCCTAAAACAGCCGTTTTAAAATGGTCTAACAGGGGTTTTTCGCAGAAAACAAAAGTGACTGACCAGTCTGCGACAGATGGTCGAAGGGACACGTCACGTTTGTGGGAAAAGTTTACTGCTTGAATTCGAAATCCAGCGCTGCACCTTCCACATCGCGCCGCTCTTCGTTGCGCAATTGCAGCCTCATCTCATTGCTGAGCAGGCGGCCGTTGATCTGGAAAGCACTGTTATCGGTGGGCTTCTCGCCGAACATCGGCGGCAGCAAGGGCACGCTCTTGGGCTTGGGCATGGTGCCAATAGGCTGCAAGTGCCTGACCATGTCCGACGGCAGTGACAAGTCCAACTGTGCCGGCGGCAATTGGGTCTGTGCCACTTCTCGGGACGATTTTGACTTACTTGCCGCACGTTTTTTGGCGGTGGCAGCTGGCTTCTTCACCGCGGGCGCCTTTTTGACGGGTGCCGGTTTTTTCGCGGGGGCCTTCTGTTCGGCGTCGGCCGCAGGCTTGGTTTCGCTCACAGGGGCCGCCGCCAGCGCTGTGCCGACGTTGCACAGGCCTAACAGGCCAATCACCAAAACAGCGCGAAAAATCCGAGTCATATTGCCTACAGCGTTAACGGCAGAGGGCCATATGCTCGCTTGTTGTGCACGGCATGACAAGCGCGGTGATTAGCCAGCTATCGGAGTTGTCCCTTTTTTGCGCCTCAGAGGCCGGCCGCCGTCTCCTGGCATAACTGGCTGGCCAGCATCCCCAGGGTCATCAGCGCCCGCTCTGCCTCGCGGTTCCACGGGGTGCCGCAGTTGAGGCGAATGCAGTGGTTGAACTGCTCGGTATTACTGAAGATCAACCCTGGCGCAATGCTGATGCCCTGTTGCAGGGCACGCACGTGCAGTTCCTGGGTATTGACCCGCCCCGGCAAACTGACCCACAGAATAAAGCCGCCGGTCGGGCGGGTCATTTGCGTGCCTTCCGGGAAATACTGCTGCACCGCCAGCTGAAAGGCGCTGAGGTTCTTGCGGTACTCCTGGCGGATATAGCGCAAATGCCGATCGTAGCCGCCATTCTCCAGGTACGCGGCGACGCCCATCTGCGTGACGCTGCACGCGGAGTGGGTGCTGAACATCTGCAGGCGCTGGATTTCCTGCTGGTACTTGCCGGCGATCATCCAGCCGATGCGCACCCCAGGGGACAGCGTCTTGGAAAAGCTTGAGCAGTAGATCACTCGGTCAAGGCGGTCGTAGGCTTTCAGGGCTTTGGTGCGGCCCAGTTCGAACATCAGCTCGCCATAGATATCGTCCTCGACAATCTGGATATCGAAATCCGAGGCCAGGCGCAGCAAGTGTTTCTGTCGTTCCTCGGGCATGGTGCCGCCCAGGGGGTTGCTCAGTCGCGTGGTCAGTACCAACGCCTTGATCGACCATTGGTTGGCCGCCAGTTGCAGGGCTTCCAGGCTCATGCCGGTGGAGGGGTCGCTGGGGATCTCGATGACTTTGAGGCCGAGCAGATCAGCCAATTGCAGCAAACCGTAATAGGTCGGTGACTCTGCAGCGATCAGGTCGCCGGGCCGCGTCAGCACGCGCAGCGACATCTGCAAGGCATCGACGCAACCGTGGGTGATGACCACTTCGGAAGGGTCCACCACCACGCCCGCATCGCGCATGCGGATCGCCACCTGGCGGCGCAGCGGTTCGAATCCGGGGCTGAACATGTAGCTGAAGGCCCGTGGGCTCTGGAAGCGCGTGACCTTGGCCAACTGCTGGTGCAACGCGCGCACCGGCAAGTAATCCACACTTGGCACAGCGGCGCCCAACGGGAATACGCCTTCGCGGCGCGACTCGCCCAACACCTGCTGGATGATACTGCTGCGGGTGACCAACCCCGGGCGCTCTACCCGGGCGATGTCCGGCGTTGGCGCGGTGAGCGCGGGTGTCTGGTGCACGTAATAGCCAGACTGCGGCCGCGCCCGGATCAGCCCCTGGTCTTCCAGGTTGGCGTAGGCCTGCAACACCGTGGCGTGGCTCACGTTCAACTGCGAGCTCATCTTGCGTACCGAAGGCACACGCTCGCCCGGTTGGTAGACACCGCGCCGGATATCCTCAGCCAGTTGCTGGGCGATACGTTGGTAAAGCAACAGATTGGTCATGACGCAGCACTCGATTTCACGGGTATTTTATTTTTGTGTGAAACATACCGGCACAGTTTAGAAGTGTACGGGGACAGTTGCCACAATAGTCGAGCGCGCGTTGTAGTGACAGCAAAAACTGTGAGGGTGTACACCCAACAAATGTGGGAGGGGGCTTGCCCCCGATAGCGATGGTTCAATCAACCTCTTCGGTGACTGACGCTCCGCCATCGGGGGCAAGCCCCCTCCCACAGTTAAATCGATGCAAGCCTTTATCGGGCTGCGCCCAATTGGCCTTTCTCGTCGGAGAACACAATTTCCACACGACGGTTCTGCGCCCTGCCCCGCTCGGAAGCATTGGCCTCCACCGGGTACTGGTCGCCATAACCCTCGACCTGGATGCGTTTTTCGTCGATGCCCAGGTCAACCAGCACATCCGCCACCGACTGTGCGCGGTCACGCGACAGTTTGAGGTTTTCGCGCTCGCCGCCGGTATTGTCGGCATACCCCTCGATGCGCACCACGCGCTTGGGGTTGAGTTGCAGGAACTGTACGATTTTGAGCACCGTGCGGTTGGCCGAGTTTTTCAGCTCTGCTTCACCGGTATCGAACAGCACATCGCCCAGGGTCATCACCAGGCCACGGTCGGTTTGGGTAGTAGCCAGGCTGGCGATCTGTTCTTCGAGCCATTTGCCCTGCTGCTGCACGCTGATCAGCTTGTTTTCACGCAGGGCCAATTGCAGGCGCTGGCGCTCCAGTTCGAGCTTTACACCCCGCTCTTGGTTGAGCGCCTGTTCGGTATGTTCGCGGGCGATGGCACTGTAGCGTTGGCTCAGGTAAGCGTAATGCACTACATCGGCACCGCTGCCCCAGTAGCTGGACAAGCGATCGGCGCGCGCCAGGGATTCACCGGCGCGGATCACGTCCTTGGGCGCAAAACGCAGAACGTTGGCGTCTTCCTTGACTTGCTGGAAGTCGTTACTTGCCTGCTGCAAGGCCTGCTCGCTGTCGGGATGGGTGGCGCAACCGCCCAACACGGCGGTGCCCAACAGTACCGCACAGCTCAAACCGCGGATCATCGGGCTCATTGGGCTTCTCCCAACTGCAACTGCTTGCGCAGACGGGTGATGCGGGCGTTGAGCACGTTCAACTGTTCCTGGCTCTTGCGGGTCAGCACTTGGGCTTCGGCCAGGCGTGCATCCAGTTCGGCTTGCTCGAAACGCATACGTGCGTTTTTGTAGGATTGGTCGGCCATACTCGACTTGGCCCGGGCGAACTTGGCTTCAGCCAGTTTCAATTCAGGCGATTCATCCGCGTTGGCCCCCACGGCACTGGCTTGCTCCAAGGCTTGCTGGGTGAGGCGCATTTGTTCATTCGGCGCAGGATCGGCTGCACATCCCGCCAGAGCGACAACGGCGAGGGCCGCGAAAAGAGGTCGAAGAGTCACTGAAAATCCCTACTTTGTTGGGGTGCCGACGGGTTGCTGCAATTGCGCTTTCCAGCGCTCCAGATTGCTCTGCAACGCAGCTTGCGCCACACCGGACGCGGGCAATTCTGTCATCTTTTTGGCCAGCTGTCCGCGCAGCCACGGATCATTGCAGGCCGAGTTGTGGGAAATCGCCAGGTACAGGCCCGGCTGGTCGATGGGCACGTCGCGGGCCACCAGGTCATTGCTCATGCCCAGGGTCTGCGCCATGGCCATGCCGGAATAACGTCCGGCCAACACGTAGTCCACCTCCCCCAGTAGCAGCTTCTGGAACGCTGGCGTCAGGGACGGCAGGCGTTGCAGGCTCAGTTGCTCGCCGGCGAAGGTTTCAAAGGCGGCGCTCAAGCGTGCACGCTCCGACACGGCACCCTTGTGCCCATGCAGGTCGGCAGCCGTGGTGTAGGCCAGCGCCGAATCCTTGCGCGTCCACACCAGATAGTCGAGCTGCACCAGCGCCGGATGGATGTAGTCGAGGGTTTCCAGCTCACCCAGGTTCAGCGGCGCGTCGGCGAGGATATCCATGCGCCCGCTGCGCACTTCCTCCAGGGCCAGGGAGCGTTTGCCACCGTAGAGCAAGTCGACTTTCAAGCCGAGGTCCTTGGCCACTTGTTGCAATACATCGGCGGTGGCGCCGATCAGGTGCGTGGGGTCTTGCGGGTCGCGCCAGAGCAACGGCGGTGCGTCCGGGCTGCCGGTGATCACCAGGCGATCGCATTTGCCGGCGGCCAGCGACAGCGTCGGCAGCAATGTGAGGCCCAGCAGTACCGCCCAAGGGCGCAATTCCATGGCGTGTGTCTCCAAGTCAAAAAAAAACCCGGTCACAAGGACCGGGCTCTTTATAAGTGAAGCGACTGGATTAGACCAGCTTCTCCAACTCAGGGACGGCTTCGAACAAGTCCGCCACCAGGCCGTAATCAGCCACCTGGAAGATCGGGGCTTCTTCGTCCTTGTTGATCGCGACGATCACTTTGGAGTCTTTCATACCGGCCAAGTGCTGGATCGCGCCGGAGATACCGACGGCGATGTACAGCTGTGGCGCAACGATTTTGCCGGTCTGGCCGACCTGCATGTCGTTGGGTACGAAACCTGCGTCGACGGCCGCGCGGGAAGCGCCGACCGCAGCGCCCAGCTTGTCGGCCAGGGCGTACAGGTGCTTGAAGTTGTCACCGTTCTGCATGCCACGGCCGCCGGAAACGACGATCTTGGCAGCGGTCAGCTCAGGACGATCCGACTTGGCCAGCTCTTCGCCAACGAAGCTGGAGGTGCCAGCGTCGTGGGCAGCCGCAACGGCTTCAACGGCAGCCGAACCACCTTCGGCGGCAACCGGGTCGAAACCGGTGGCACGTACGGTGATGACTTTGACCGAAGCGTTGGACTGTACGGTCGCGATGGCGTTACCGGCGTAGATCGGGCGCTTGAAGGTGTCGGCGCTTTCTACCGAGATGATCTCGGAGATCTGGTCAACGTCCAGCTGCGCGGCAACGCGTGGCAGGATGTTTTTGCCGTTGGAGGTGGCGGCAGCCAGGATGTGGCTGTAGCCAGCGCCCAGCTCAGCTACCAGCGGAGCAACGTTTTCTGGCAACTGATGCGCGTAGGCGGCATTGTCAGCGTTCAGGACTTTGCTCACGCCCGCGATTTTCGCAGCGGCTTCAGCCACGGCGCCAGCGCCCTGGCCGGCAACCAGTACGTGAATGTCGCCACCGATTTTAGCGGCGGCAGCCACGGTATTCAGGGTGGCCGGGGCCAGCACCTTGTTATCGTGTTCGGCGATTACGAGGATAGTCATGATCAGATCACCTTCGCTTCGTTTTTCAGTTTCTCGACCAGTTCAGCCACCGACTTGACCTTGATGCCCGCGCTGCGAGCAGCCGGTGCTTCAACCTTGACGGTCTTGTTGGTGGAGGCGGTGGAAACGCCCAAAGCTTCAGGAGTAACCGACTCAAGCGGCTTCTTCTTGGCTTTCATGATGTTTGGCAGGGACGCGTAGCGCGGCTCGTTCAAACGCAGGTCGGTGGTGACGATGGCCGGCAGCTTCAGGGAAACGGTCTGCGCGCCGCCGTCGATTTCACGGGTTACAGCTACGCTGTCGCCGCTCACTTCGACTTTGGAAGCGAAGGTGCCCTGGCCATAACCGGTCAGTGCAGCCAGCATCTGGCCAGTCTGGTTGTTGTCGCTGTCGATCGCCTGTTTGCCGAGGATCACCAGTTGAGGCTGTTCCTTGTCGACAACGGCTTTGAGCAGCTTAGCAACGGCCAGGGAGGTCAGCTCTTCAGCGGACTCGACCAGGATAGCGCGGTCGGCGCCCAGCGCCAGGGCGGTACGCAGCTGCTCTTGAGCAGTGGTAGGGCCGATGGAAACCACGACGATTTCAGTCGCCACGCCTTTCTCTTTCAGGCGTACGGCTTCTTCCACGGCGATTTCGCAGAAAGGGTTCATCGACATCTTGACGTTAGCGAGGTCGACGCCGGAATTGTCCGCCTTGACGCGAACTTTCACGTTGTAATCGACAACGCGTTTGACAGCTACAAGAACCTTCATGGATTCCTCGTTACTCTCCGGTGAAAAGAAAGTCGCCTAGGCGAACCTGGCGGTTGATGCTCATCGGCACACAAGGGCACCTCCAAAAACGCAGGCGGCGACCTTGCTCACGGGAAATGATGACCGTTCGTCAGTGGTGACTGAGAGGTCATTCTTTATCGCAGCGTGTAAACTGCGCGCCATTGTCCGGGCACGCGTCACCTGTCTTGCTTTTGGACGTGCTCTTGAAACCTGCAGTCTGCCTACGGTTAGCGCAAAACCGACCGTATATTGACCGGAACACCTATTCTGGTCAATACGGCAAAATAGCCAGTCATAAGCCGCACCACTTTGATTTACCTAGCCTGCGGGCAATTCAAACAAACGTTTGTATTGGACGCTAGCAGTGGTGTAGATATAATGCGCCACCTAGAGAGAAAGGTGGGTCATCCCCTGCCATTTGGCACAGTGATGATGGATACGACACCGAACCTCCACCCATTAGAAAAAAAGCCTGTTGAGCCTTGAGTAGGAGATAGCCTGTGGAACGCGAATACATGGAATTCGACGTGGTCATCGTCGGCGCTGGCCCGGCGGGACTGTCTGCCGCCTGCCGACTGAAGCAGAAGGCCGCCGAAGCCGGTAAGGAAATCAGCGTCTGCGTGGTCGAGAAAGGCTCCGAAGTCGGCGCGCATATCCTGTCCGGTGCCGTGTTCGAACCACGCGCCCTGAACGAACTGTTCCCGGACTGGAAAGAACTCGGCGCCCCGCTCAACACCCCCGTGGTGCGCGATGACATCTATGTACTGCGCAGCCCCGACGCCTCCACCAAGGTGCCAGATTTCTTTGTGCCCAAGACCATGCACAACGAAGGCAACTACATTATCTCCCTCGGCAACCTGTGCCGCTGGCTGGCCCAGCAGGCCGAGAACCTCGGCGTGGAAGTCTACCCAGGCTTCGCCGCCCAGGAAGCGCTGTTCGACGAAAACGGCGTGGTGCGCGGGATCATCACCGGTGACCTCGGCGTCGACCGCGAAGGCAACCCGAAAGAAGGCGTCTACACCCCCGGCATGGAACTGCGTGGCAAGTACACGCTGTTCGCCGAAGGTTGCCGTGGCCATATCGGCAAGCAGCTGATCCAGCGTTTCAACCTGGACAGCGACGCCGACGCCCAGCACTACGGCATCGGCCTGAAGGAAATCTGGGAAATCGACCCGGCCAAGCACCAACCAGGCCTGGTCGTCCACACTGCTGGTTGGCCGCTGGACATCATGAGCGCCGAAAACACCGGCGGCTCGTTCCTCTATCACCTGGAAAACAACCAGGTGGTGGTCGGTTTGATCGTCGACCTGTCCTACAGCAACACCTTCCTGTCGCCGTTCGATGAGTTCCAGCGCCTCAAGCACCACCCGGTGCTGGCCCAATACCTGGAAGGCGGCAAGCGCATCAGCTACGGCGCCCGTGCCATCTGCAAAGGCGGCCTGAACTCGCTGCCGAAGATGGTCTTCAAGGGCGGCGCACTGATCGGTTGCGACCTCGGCACCCTGAACTTCGCCAAGATCAAGGGCAGCCACACCGCGATGAAGTCCGGCATGCTCGCCGCCGACGCCGTGGCCGACCGCCTGTTTGCCGAGTCCGAAGGCGGTGATGAACTGACCGCTTACGTTGATAGCTTCAAGTCGAGCTGGCTCTATGAAGAACTGTTCGCCAGCCGTAACTTCGGCCCGGCGATGCACAAGTTCGGTCCGATCCTTGGCGCGGGCTTCAACTGGTTCGACCAGAACATCCTGGGCGGCAAGATGCCGTTCACCCTGCACGACACCAAGCCGGATTACGCCTGCCTCAAGCTGGCGAAAGACAGCAAGAAAATCGACTACCCGAAACCCGACGGCAAGCTGAGCTTCGACAAGCTGAGCTCGGTGTTCATCTCCGGTACCAACCACGAAGAAGAGCAACCGTGCCACTTGAAGCTCAAGGACCCGAGCATCCCGATCGGCACCAACCTGCCGCTCTACGATGAACCGGCGCAGCGCTACTGCCCGGCCGGCGTGTATGAAGTGATCACCCAGGAAGACGGCGAGAAGCGCTTCCAGATCAACGCCCAGAACTGCGTGCACTGCAAGACCTGTGACATCAAGGACCCTTCGCAGAACATCACGTGGGTCACGCCGGAAGGCGCGGGTGGGCCGACCTACCCGAATATGTAAGCCCGCTGCTTGAATAAAAAAGGCTCCCAAATGGGAGCCTTTTTTGTGGCCCGAAAAAAGCCAGTCACCTCGGTCAAATGTGGGAACGGGCTTGCTCGCGAAGGCGGCCTGTCAGTTGAGGAAGGTGTTAGCTGACCCACCGTATTCGCGAGCAAGCCCGCCCACACATTTACGGTGTTGTGCCTGGTGGAATTATGCGGCGCGTTCTTCACCAGGATTGCGCAGGAAATAGCGCTTATATTCCCGACTGAACTGCGACGTACTTTGATACCCCACATTATGCGCCGCCTGCGCCACGCCCATGCCTTCCACCAGCAGCAATTGCTGGGCCTTGAGCAGCCGCAAACGCTTGAGGTACTGCACCGGCGACAACAGCGTGCAGCGCTTGAAATGCTCATGAAACGTCGACGCACTCATGTGCGCATACCCCGCCAGCGTCTCGATATTCAGCGGCTCGGCGTAATGGGCATGCAAGTGATTCAACGAGGTGGCAATCCGGGAAAACTGCCCCTGCTGTTCCACCAATGCGCGCAGCACATCGGCCTGTGGCCCACGCAAGGCGGTGAAGAGCAATTCCCGCACCCGCGCCGGGCCCATGATCCGGCTTTCCAGCGGATCGTGCAGGCACTGCAACAGCCGCTCGACACAACCGCGCATCGCATCGTCGAGCACCACCGAGCTCATAGACTCCAGCGTCTGCGCTGTCGGCGGTGGCCCGGCCTGCATACCCATCGCCATCACCAATTCACCCAACACCACCCGATCGATGCCCACCGTCACCCCGTACAGCGGCGCATCGGCGCCCATGGCAAACGTCTCGCACTCGAACGGCACCGGCATCGCCTGGATCAGGTAATGCCCGGCGCCATACTCCAGCGTACGCGGGCCCAGGTAGGCGACCTTGCTACCCTGGGCCACGAACATCAGGCTCGGCTCGTAGATCTGCGGCCCACGCGCCACGTCGCAACTGGCGCGCAGTACCTGCACGCCGGGCAGGTTCGTCGGCGAGAAACCGTCGCAAGGCGTAAGGCCTTCGATCAAGGAGACCAGCGTGGCGTTGGCATCGAGATGGCGGGTCAACAACATGGCAAAAAACTTCGCGAATAAGGGATGAGAACATCATCGCAGGTCTGGCGGCCGATGGATCCAAACACGGGGCACTCCCGGACGAATAGGCATGAGACTCGGAGCAATCGCCATGGCCGCATCAGGACCCGGCGCGGAGAATGCGCCACCTCACCTGTCATTGCTTTTGCGAGGTCTCCCCATGTACACCGCCATCGGTTACGCCGCCCAGTCGGCCACCACTCCCCTCGCCCCCATGTCCTTCCAGCGCCGCAGCCCGCGTGTGGATGACGTGGCCATCGAGATCCTTTACTGCGGCGTGTGCCACTCCGACATCCACCAGGCCCGCAACGAATGGGGCATCGCCGTGTACCCGCTGATGCCGGGCCACGAGATCGTCGGCAAGGTCACCGCCGTCGGCGCCAATGTCACCGCACACAAGGTCGGCGACCTGGTCGGCGTGGGCTGCATGGTCGATTCGTGCCGTCACTGCGACGCGTGCAAGGCAGACCTGGAGCAATACTGCCTCGAAGGTCCGACCATGACCTACGCCACCCCGGACCGCGTCGACGGCAGCAACACCATGGGCGGCTACTCCGACAGCATCGTGGTCAGTGAACATTTCGTGGTGAAGATCCCGGCCAAGCTCGACCTGGCCAGCGCCGCGCCGATCCTCTGCGCCGGCATCACCACCTACTCGCCGCTCAAGCACTACGGCGTGAAGGCTGGCGATAAAGTCGGCGTGCTCGGCATGGGCGGCCTGGGCCATATGGGCATCAAGTTTGCCAAGGCCATGGGCGCGGAAGTGACCTTGTTCACCCGCTCGGCAAGCAAGGCCGAAGAAGGCCGTCGCCAGGGTGCCGATCACGTGATCGTATCCACTGACGCCGAGCAGATGAAAGCCGCCGCCGGGCACTTTGACTTCCTGCTGGACACCATCCCGGTGCAGCACGACCTGAACCCCTACCTCGACGTGCTGCGCTTTGACGGCGTGCACATCCTGGTCGGCCTGATCGAGCCGGTCGACCCACCGGTCAACGCCGCCAAGCTGATCATGGGCCGAAAAGTCCTGGCCGGCTCCTTGATCGGTGGCATTGCCGAAACCCAGGAAGTCCTGGATTTCTGCGCCGAGCACGGCATCACCTGCGACATCGAAATGCTCGACATCCGTAATATCAACGAAGCCTACAGCCGCATGATCGCCGGCGACGTGAAGTACCGCTTTGTCATCGACATGGCGACCTTGAAGGCCTGATCAGGCCTTTGCGCCCAACTCCGCTGACAGCCGTGCTGCGACCTGTTTGACCACAGGGATCAGCTCGGCCATTTTCTCCAGCGGCATGTAGGGCACGGTACTGGCGATGCTGATGCCGGCGATGATTCGCCGGCTGGCATCGCGCACCGGTGCCGCCACGCAGCGGATCGACGGTTCGTTGTCTTCCAGGTCGAACGCATAACCGCCCACCACGTATTCACGCATGCGCTGCTCGAACTGTGCCCAGGATTGCTCCGGGTGCTGCGGCCATTGCAGGTTTTTCCCACCCGCCGGCAGGCTGACTTCGTACAGGCGCTGCCACTCTTCTGCCGAGTCATCCAACAGCAACGCCTTGCCGATACCCGTACGTGCCAGCGGCATGCGGTGGCCGACCCGCGAACGCATTTCGGGGCCATTGCGGCCAGGGTTCTTGTGCAGGTAAAGCACGTCGTCGTATTCGCGGATGGCCAAGTGGATGGTGTCACCGGTCAACGCCGACAGCTCATCCAGGTACGGGATGGCCAAGGTCACCAGCGGCAGTTCTTCGCGCGCCTGGAAACCCAGCTCAATCAACTTCGGCCCCAGCAGGTAACCCACCTGCGGCACCACACGCAGGTAACGCTCTTCCACCAGGCAACTGGCCAAGCGGTGAGTGGTGCTGCGGGTGGTGCCGATGCGCTTGGCGATCTCTTTCAGATCCCGCGCACCGGCCGCCACCGCCTGCACCACGCCCAGGCCACGCAGCAGGGTCTGGGTGCCGGTGGGCGCGGCGTCTTTGACGGGAGTGTGGGCGTTTTCCTGCATATCGGGCCTATTGGGAAGTACGAAAACGGCGCCATTATGGCAAATCACGGACCTCAATACAGTGGAGATCCAAATGTGGGAGCGGGCTTGCTCGCGACTGCGATGTGTCAGTCAAAGATGTTCTTACTGAACCACCACCTTCGCGAGCAAGCCCGCTCCCACAGGGGTTAGGCGATGTTCTTCCTAGCGTTGTTTCATGCGGTCGATGATGACCGCAAGGAGCAGGATCGAACCCCGGATCACATACTGGTAGAAGGTGTCGATGTTCTTCAGGTTCATCGCATTCTCGATGATCGCCAGGATCAACACCCCGGCAATCACGTGGCGGATCATGCCGATGCCGCCGCTCAACGACACCCCGCCCAGCACGCACGCCGATATCACGGTCAGCTCAAAGCCCTGGCCAATCATCGGCTGGCCCGAGGTCATGCGCGACGCAAGAATCACCCCGGCCAGGGCGCCGATCAGACCGTGCACGGCAAAGATGATGATCTTGGTGCGATCAACATTCACCCCCGCCAGCAACGCCGCTTCCTGGTTACCACCGATGGCCATGGTGTTGCGCCCGTAGGTGGTGTAGTTGAGCAGCCAGCCGAAGAACACAAAGCACAGCACAGTGATGATGATCGGCACCGGCACGCCCATCAGTTGGCCGTTGCCGAATACGAAGAACCCTTCGTCCATCACCCCGACCGCCTTGCCGTTGGAGAAAATGTACGCCAGGCCGCGCACGATCTGCATGGTCGCCAACGTTGCAATCAAGGCGTTGATGCGCAGCTTGGCGATGACAATGCCGTTGATCAGCCCCACCACCAGGCCCATGGCCAACGCCGCCGAGACGCCGAGCACCACGCTGTCGGTGTCGCGGATCACGATCCCCGCGACCACGCCGGCACAGGCGATCACCGAGCCTACCGACAAGTCGAAGTGCCCCGACGCCAGGCAGAACAACATGGTGCACGCGGCGATGCCCACGGTAGAAATCGCCAGGCCCAACCCACGCATGTTCAGCGGCGACAGGAAGTTGTCGATAAACAATGCGCTGAGCACAAAGATGCTCAACGCGGCGAGCAGCATCACCCAATCGTCAAGGAACTTGCGCTGGTTGAAACCCGGCCAGAAGCCCTTTGCAGTTTTTACCTCAGACATCATTCACCTCGAATTCTTCAAGCCCGCGAACGCGGGAGAGCCAGTTGCAACAGCCGTGCTTCGTCCGCTTGGTCGCGGGTGAGTTCGCCGGTCAGAGCGCCTTCGCTCATCACCAGGATGCGGTCGGAGATGCCCATCACTTCCATCAGGTCGCTGGACACCACGATCACCGCGATGCCACTGGCCGCCAGGTTATGGATGATCTGGTAGATCTCCGACTTGGCGCCGATATCGATGCCACGGGTCGGCTCGTCCAACAGCAGCACTTTCATCGGCATCGACAGCCAACGACCGAGAATGGCCTTCTGCTGGTTGCCGCCGGAGAGGTACATGATTTTCTGTTCGGCGTTGGGCGTCTTGACCTTCATCGCCTTGATCTGCCGGTCGGCGTTGGTGGTTTCCCAGCCGTCGCGCAACAGCCAGCCAAAGGTGGAATGGGCACCGCGCGCGCTGATATTGATGTTCTCGGCCACACTGGACAGCGGAATGATCCCCTCCTTCTTGCGGTCTTCCGGGCACAGCAAGATGCCGGCAGCAATCGCGTCGCGGGGTGAACGCAATTGCAATGTTTGCCCGCAGAGTTCAAGGCTACCGGCGGTGCAGCGAGTCAAACCGCTCAGCAGCCTAAACAGCTCCGTGCGCCCTGCCCCGACCAATCCGAACAGGCCAAGAATCTCGCCCTTGTGCACCTGCAGGCTCACCGGCTCACGCAGGCCTGGTCCGAGCAAACCCTCGACCTTAAGCGCCACGTCGCCCTGTTCCCGTGGCCGGTAATCGTAGATGTCCTGGATATCGCGACCGACCATGCACGTCACCAACTGGTCGTGGGTCAGCGCGTTCATATCGTCGAACGTGCGCACATAACGGCCGTCCTTGAACACCGTCACCGCGTTGCAGATGCGGAACACCTCTTCCATACGGTGCGACACATAGAGCACGACTTTGCCCTCATCGCGCAGGCGGGTGATGATCGCCATCAAGCGGTCGATCTCCCGCGCCGACAAGCTGCTGGTGGGTTCGTCGAAGGCAATCACATGGGCACCACGGGACAACGCCTTGGCGATTTCCACCAGTTGGCGCTGGCCGAGGGACAGGCGTCCGAGCTTTTCGTCCGGATCGATTTCATCGGCCAGGCCTTTGAGACACGCCAACGCTTGCTTGCGCAATTGACTACGGTTGACCACCCCGAACCGCGTCGGCAAATGCCCAAGGAACAGGTTTTCGGCCACGGTCATTTCCGGCACCAGGTGCAGCTCTTGGTGGATCACCGCGACCCCACTGGCGATGCTGTCGGCGGCAGACTTGAAGTCCATGGTCTGCTCGCCGATCTGCAGTGAGCCGCTGCTGGGCAGGTAAGCGCCGCCAAGGATTTTCAGCAGCGTCGACTTGCCCGCGCCGTTTTCACCCATCAACGCATGCACCTCGCGCGGCCGCGCTTCAAAGCTGATCTGCGCCAGGGCTTTCACACCGGGAAATTCCTTGCCGATGCCGTTGAATCGCAGGGCCGCGCCGGTCATTTCCACAGCCCGATTTTGCTCAACTCTTCCTTGAAGTTGGCGCGGGTGATCAGGGTCACGTTGTCCAGGGCGGTGAACTTGGCCGGCTCGGTGCCTTTGGTGACCCACTCGAACATCGCGCTGGCGGTTTTGTAGCCCGAGGCGTCAGGGCTCAACAGCATGGAGCCGTAGAAACCGGTGTCGGATTTTTTCAGCTCTTCGATGGCGTCAGTGCCATTGATGCCGACGCCAATCACATTGGCAGCCTTGAAACCGGCGCTCTCGGTGGCGCGCACGCCGCCCAGCACGGTACTGTCGTTCATGCCGCCGATGATCAGGTTTTTCGCGCCGCTGGGCAGCTTCACCAGGGCCGAGTTGGTGGCGTCCATGCTGCCTGGCACGTCGAGGGTTTTCTGCGCGCTGAACAGGATGTGGTCAGCAGGCAGGCCGGCGGCCTTGAGGCCTTCTACCGAACCGTCAGTGCGTTTCTTGCCGGTTTCCAGCTCGTCGAAGGTGTTGATGACGGCGTAGGTTTCTTTCCAGTCCCAGTTGCGATGCTTGGCTTCGGCAGCCATGGCCTCGCCTTGTTTCTGGCCGATCTTGTAGGCGTCGAGGCCGACGTAAGGCACGTCTTCCATGGGCTTGCCCTTGGCGTCGACAAAACGGTCGTCCACCGCCAGCACCTTGAGGTTATTGAGCTTGGCCTTGGCCATGATTGCCGGGCCGAGGGACACGTCCGGCGGGCAAATGACGAAGCCCTTGGCGCCATTGGCGGCCAGGGTGTCGATGGCCGACAAGGTTTTCTCACCATCAGGCACCGCGATCTTGATCACGGTAAAGCCCTGGTCCCTGCCGGCTTTTTCGGCGAAGGCCCATTCGGTCTGGAACCAGGGTTCTTCGGCCTGCTTGACCAGGAAGCCGATTTTCACTTCTTCGGCGGATACAACGCCGCTGAACGCGACCGCAAGGGCCAGGGTGCCGAGTGTCTTCTTGAGCATGAACCACCTCGTTCTTGTTATTGGAAAACGTCTTAGTCGTGGTACATCACAGACCGCCCGCCATCGATCATCAGGCAGGTGGCATTGATAAAGGGCGCCTCGTCGGTCGCCAGGAACAGTGCCGTCATCGCCACTTCAATCGGCTGGCCGATGCGCTTGGGCGGGTGCAGGTCAAACGCGCGCTGGCGCTCGGCGTGGGGGTCGGGGAAACCGTTCCAGTAGTCGACGTTGAGCTGGGTTTCGATATAGCCCGGCGCGATGGCATTCACGCGGATGCCCTTGGGCGCGTATTCGATACCAAGGGCGCGGGTAAGGCCGAGCAGGCCATGCTTGGCCACGGGATACGGGAAGCAGCCGGGAATGATGTGGCTGGAATGGGTGGAGGCTATATTGATGATGTTGCCAATGCCCTGCTCGATCATGTGCGGCAACACCGTGCGGCAGCCGAACCAGGCGCCGTCGAGGTCGATGGCGAAGCAGCGGCGCCAGTCTTCGTCGGTCATCTCCAGCGGGTCGCGGAACACGTTGACGCCGGCGCAGTTGACCAGCACATCCACGCGGCCAAAGCGCTCGATAGCCAGGTTGACCAGCGCCTGCCATTGATCTTTGGACGTGATGTCGACGGCTTGTGCATAGATGTCGGCGCCGCGTTCGCGCCAGTGGGCGGCGACCTTCTCGACTTTTTCGCCCTGGATATCCGCAATGATCAAGCGCGCCTGCTGGGCCTGAAAACACGCGACGATTGCCTCGCCAATGCCTTGGGCGGCGCCGGTGATGATCACCACTTTGCCTTTGAGCCGCTCGCCATAGGTTGGCTCGGGCACGGCGGGGAGTGACAACGGTTGTGCCTGCATCGCTTCACCTGTTTTATTTTTGGTAGTGAGTGCTGATGCAGCCGACTATAAACCTATCATTTGAAATATCTCAATATATAAATTTGCATCCCATATAGTGAGCAAATCATGATCTTCAAGGCGAACAAAATCGAATGTGGGAGCGGGCTTGCTCGCGAATACGGTGTGTCAGCCATATATGAGTTGACTGATCCACCGCATTCGCGAGCAAGCCCGCTCCCACATTTTGATCTTCAGTGTTTTTGAAAGGAGCGCTTCAGCCCAGGGCGAAATCGCGCAGCGCATCGCCTTCCATGCGATAGCGCACCCACTCTTCCTGCGGCTGGGCGCCAATGGATTTGTAGAAGGCAATCGCCGGTTCGTTCCAGTCCAGCACGCTCCACTCAAAGCGCCCGCAACCGTTGTCAAAGGCGATCTTCGCCAGGTGGCGCAACAGTTTCTTTCCCGCCCCGCCGCCGCGTTGTTCCGGGTTGATATAGAGGTCTTCGAGGTACAGGCAGTTGCTGCCCAGCCAGGTGGAATAACTGAAAAAGAACACCGCAAAACCAATCGGCACACCATCGCGCGAGCAGATCAGGCCGTGGGCGGTGGCGCCCTCGCTGAACAGGCTGCGCTCGATGTCCACCACACTGGCGATCACTTCATGCCGGGCCTTCTCGTACTCGGCAAGCTCGGTGATGAAAGTCAGGATCTGCGCAGCATCGCTGGGTACGGCGGGGCGAATCTCGATGGTCATGGGCGAGCCTTGGCAATTTCAAAGCTCACATACTAAGGCGCTTTGATGACTGATTGCAGTGCATTTTCACTGCACCTGCGTCGGGCGCCCTTACTCCGTCCACGGGTAACGCTGGCGCCAGCAACCACGTAACAATCAGCCAGGGCCTGCATGGTAAAAAGCCCGGCATAACGCCAACGACCTGAAGGCCGCCCCATGCATCCCAAGCCCCCGGTGAGCACCTCGCTGTTCGCCCTGTTCTGTCTTGCCAGTTTTCTGCTGTCGCTGTCTTACGGCTCGACCTTCCTGCTGTCGTTGCTGATTCACACACGCGGCGGCAATGAACAGGATGCGGGCAGTGTGATTTCCACGGCGATGCTGAGCACCTTTGTGGCCGTGCTGGTCTCCGGGCATTTGTCCGATGCATGGGGCGCGGCACGGGCGATTGCAGGTATGGGCCTGCTGCTGGTGGTGGCGTGCCTGGGCTTTGCACTGATGCCCGGCTTCGGCGAAGGCCTGATGCTGTTTGGCCTGGCCCTTGGGCTTGGGTGGGGTGTGTTCTACACCTTGGGACCGATCATCGTCGCCCTGCTGGTGGAGCCGCAGCATCGCGCCAAATATTTCGCGCTGCTGTCGGGCAGCATGATGAGCGGGATCGGTTCCGGGCCGCTGCTGGGGCGGGCGGCAAGCGCGCTGGGGTTGCCGTTGACCACCGCCTTTTACATTGCCGCTATCGCCAGCCTCGTCGGCGTGCTGCTGTTTTGGCGCCTTGGTGCGCAACTCAAGCAACAGGACACCGCGCCAGTGGCGAAAATCTCCTGGGTCGCCACTCGCCAGGTGCTGTCCTCCAAAGCGGCATTCGCGATCCTGATGGTTGGCCTGGGCGGTTGCGTCTTCGGCGGGCTGTCCTCGTTCCAGACCAGCTATGCGGCGGCGCACGCGCTGGACTATTCGCTGTTCTTTGCGGGCTTCCTGAGCGCGGCGATCACCAGCCGTTTGCTGATCGCAGGATTTGTCGTCAAGCGCGATGCGTACCGCGCGGCGTGTGTGCTGTCGGGGCTGATGCTGCTGTCAGTGTTGATGTTCAGTTTTACGGTGTCCGGAACCCTCAGCTATCTGCTGGCCGCCATTACTCTGGGCGTGGGTTATGGCCTGACCTATTCGGTGATCAACGGGCTGGTCGCCAATGAAGCACCCGGCGGTACGACCTCCCAGGCGCTGCTGTTATTCAGCTTGGCGTACTTCGTCGGGGTATTCGGTTTTCCGCTGCTCGCGGGGCAGATCATCGTCGCGTACGGCCTGCCGGCGCTGCTGTTGAGCCTGGTGGCGGTGGCGCTGTTCAATTGGCTGATAACCGTCGCGAGGCTGATCGCGCGACGCGCGTCCACACACAAAATCTTACAGGTCGATCAAGACCGTTCGTCGCCATCAAGGCACGAACGACAAACCTAGGCGGACCAATAGAGGGTAAGGACATTAATCATATGGAGACACCCTCATGAAAAATTCCAAGTTTGCCGCCCTCGCCCTCACCGGCCTGTTGTCTGCTGCGTCGCTGAGCGCCTTTGCCGCCAGCTCGACCACCGGACCTACCGATCCAACGCCTGACGCCACCACCGAGTCGCAGAAATCCATGGGTACTGGCATGGACACCAATGGTGGCGCGGTCATTGAGCCCGGCGCTGACCCGCGCACCCAAGGCAACGATACCCAGCGTCAAGCGCCTGCTGCCGTCGGTAACGGCAAAATGGGCCCGGCGATCAATCAGCCCAACATCAACAAGGGCGATGACTCCAACGTCCCTGGTGCGCCGAAACAACCTGCGCCTTGACCCATCGAACGCAAGACGAACACCCGATCATTTCCCAGTGAAGAGGTACGCATGAACGTCGATAGAAACCTTGAAAAAGAAGTCCTCACCCGCCTGCTGCACGCTCATCCGCAAGGCTTGGGCAAAGAGGTGCTGGATAACTACCGCGGCGAAAAAGAGGTCGCCAGTGTCTTGGCGTTCCTGCAGGACCGTGGGCTGATCAAGGATGGGCATGTGACCACCGACGACGCCGGTGAATATTCGTTGAACCTGCCGATCAAGCTGACCGCATCCGGTGTGGATGAGGCGCGCAAGCTGGACAGCGAGACCCGTCAGTAATCCTGAATACACCGCAACACAGTGTGGGAGCCGGGCTTGCCCGCGATAACGGAGTTTCAGTCACCTTATTCCTCGACTGACTGGACGCCATCGCGGGCAAGCCCGCTCCCACATTTTGATTGAGGCTATTCAGCAGTCAGCGCATCAACCTCGGCAGTGCCGGGGGACGTAGCCGGGCCCCGGCGCGTCACCGCCAACGCTGCCGCGGCATTCGCACGGCGTGCCGCTTCGGCAGGTTTCAAGCCCTTCGCCAAGCCCGCAATAAACACCCCCGCGTGCGCATCCCCGGCACCATTGCTGTCCACGGCCTGCACCTTGAAGCCAGGCACATGCGCAACCGCTCCCGGTCGCCCAACCCAGCAGCCATTCGGCCCATCACGAACCACCAGCAACGTATTGGCCGGCAGGTGTCGGCTCAACTCGGGCAACGCGGCGGCTATATCTGCCGCACCGGTAAATGCGAGCGCTTCGGGGCCATTGCTGGTCCAGATGTCGATGCGCGGCAATATCGCGCGCATTGCGGCTGATTCCGGCGCCTTCACCAGCGGGCCTGGGTCGAACACCACCACGATCTCCCGTGGCAACGTCAGCAACCAGTCGATCAGCGGCTGCGCCTTGCCCTCCAGCAACAAGCTGTAGCCGCTGACGTACACATAGTCGTCAGCCTGCGGCACAACCCTGGCCAAGTCTTCGGCACTCAGCTCACCCTCGGCGCCGATATGGGAAATGAAGGTGCGCTCAGTGGTAGCCTCGGTCAGCGATACACACAAACCGGTGTCTTTATCGGTGCTGGCCGTCTGGGCCATTTCCACCCCTTCGGCCTGCATCGCCGCGCGCGCCAGGTCGCCAAAACGCCCATTACCGTGACGCCCCAGGTAGACCACTGGCAGCCCGTTGCGCCGAGCGGCAGCCATCACATTGAAACCGCCGCCGGCTTCAAAGCTGGCCGATTGCGCCAGCACGTCGCCGCCGGTGGCGGGCAAGGTATCGAGGGCCATGACCAGGTCGACAATGACTTGGCCGGTGTGCAGCAATCTAGACATTAGGGCTCTCGACTAAAGCCGGACGACGATCAGCTGCGCCGCCCAGTACCGCGTAAATCCCGCCGGCCACCAGGAAGGTGACGATCCAGCCCAGGCCGTTGTGGCCAAGCCAGGAGTCGGACAAAGGCCCGGCGAACCAGATGTTTTCGGCAGTGGTGCCGATGGTGGTGAAGCTGAAACCCAGCACGATCGCCACGGCCCACGCGCCAAACGCACGCCACTCCACGCCGCCGCGATACCAGTAGGCGCTGCTTGGGCTCACGTCCAGCAGGTCCTTGGGGCTGTAGTAGTGACGGTGGATCAAATCGACCACAAAGATGCCGACCCACGCAGTAATCGGCACCGCCAGCAGCGAAATGAAGGTGATGAACGGGCCATAGAAGCTGTCGGCGATCAACATGAAGTAGATCGAGCCGGCGAAGATCGCCACGATGTCGACGATTACCGCATGCACGCGCTTGACCTTCAAGCCGAGCGTCAGGGTGGTGAGGCCCGCCGAGTACACCGACAGGTTGTTGGACAGCAGCAGCCCGCCGAACGCGGTGATCAGGTACGGCACCGCCATCCAGGTGGGCAACATGTCGCGGATCGCGACGATTGGGTCAGTGGCCGAGGCCAGGTCGTTGTTGCCCACCGACAGCAAGCCGCCGAGGGTAATCAACAACACCAGCGGAATGCCTGCACCAAACGCGGCGGAGGCCACCAGGCGCACGGCCTTGACGCTGCGGTGCTGATAGCGCGACATGTCGGCGCCGGCGTTGGCCCAACCGATACCGGTACCGGCAGCCATGGTGCCGATGCCGATGATCATCGCACTGAGCGGTGCCGGCGTGGCGTTGAACACGGCGCTCCAGTCGATGGTGGCGCAGAGGAAACCGCCGACCAGGATGTTCAAGGCGCCGAACACGTAAGTGGCCCACTTCTGGATCACCAGCAAGGTGGCGTGGCCCAGGCCTGACACCGACAAGGTCAGCAGCACAAAGATGGCGATGAAGATCAGGGTCAGCACCGGCGCACTTTTCGCCTCGACCGGCGAACCAAACAGGATCGAGCACAACGACAGCAGCACGAAGGCGGCCGTGGTGGTGTTGACGGTCTCCCAACCCAGGCGTGACATCAATGACACCAACGTCGGCCCGATATTGCCGCGCACGCCGAAGATGGCGCGGGACAGCGTCAGGCTCGGCGCACGGCCACGACGGCCGGCGATGGAGATGATGCCCACCACCGCAAAAGAGCCCGCAGCGCCGAGGATGGCGACGATGATCGCCTGCCAGATTGCCAAGCCTCGGAACGCGACCAGGGTCGCACCCAGCGGCAAGCCAAGAATGCTGATATTCGCCGCGAACCACACCCAGAAAAGTTGCAGCGGGTGACCGTTGCACTCGCCTTCCGGAACCGGTTCGATGCCGCGTGTTTCCAATTGCCCGGCACTTTGGCCGGAAGAAGTCGTGCTCATGAGGGGGTGCTCCAAGTGCCTGTATTGTTGTGGTTGTGGCAGAGAATCAAAGCGTCAACCGGTCATCCTGACTCGACGCGAACTCGTTAGGAGCCGGCTTGCCGGCGATGGCGGTGTCCCAGCCAATGCGTCGCCGGCTCGCCGATCGCTATCGCCGGCAAGCCGGCTCCTACGGGGTTCAGCGCAATATCAGCAGCCCTTCGACCAGCGGCTGCAAATCCAGGCCATTGACCTGCTTGACCTGTTCAATCAGCACTTCGGGCCAGCACTGCAGGCCCAGGCACGCACCGAGCATCGCGCCGAGAATCGCGGCGATGGTGTCGGTGTCACCGCCAAGGCTGGCCGCCAGGCATAGCGCTTCGAAGGCGTTCATCTCGCCCACCGCCACTTGCTGGGCCAGGGCAAACGACACCACCACCGACTCCTGGGACGCGACAGAAGTACCGATCAATTCGTACAGCAGGTCGGCAAACAGGGCCTTGTCGCCACTGCCGACACTCAAGGTCCGCGCCCAGCTGATGCGCGTGGAAATGCGCCCGCCGGCAACCCAGTGGCCATGGCCTTCGGCCTTCTGGGCAACCTGGGTGCCGATATTCAGCGCTTCGCCCAGGTCCACGCCGTTGATGCCAGCCGACACCACCGCTGCCACCGCCGCCGCACTGGAAATTCCCAGGGAGGTGTTATGGGTGACCTGGCATGCCTGGATCACCGCCTGGATAAACTGCGCCGGGTCGCTGACATCGGCGGCAATCCCCACCGGGGTGATGCGCATTGCTGCGCCATTGGTGGTGCCGTAGCGGCCGGACTCTTCCGGCGTGTGACCGGCGAGGATCATGTCGATCGCACGCTTGGTAGACGGCCCCAGCAGATCCTGCGAGCCCTTGGCGCGCATCACTGCCTCCCAATCGATCAGGCGCTGGGCCAGCTCGGTAGGCTCGATTTTGCCTTGGCCTTCCACCAGCAATTCGCCGACCAGGATGGCCTGCTCGGTGTCATCGGTGATGGAGCCGGCAGGCATGTTCGGCGCGATGGGCTGGTGGGCATCGGCATCTTCCAGCCCAGTGATGGCACCGAAACGCGCGCGGACTTGTTCGCGACTCAGGGATTGGGTCGGCATGCCCAGGGCATCGCCCAAGGCCAGGCCGTAGAAGGCGCCGAGGGCGCGGTTGTGCGGGGTCATTTCGAGTTTCCAAACTGGAGGTGCAGGCGAAAGTGCAGCGGGTCGAGCAAGCTTTCGACGTACTCCATGAAACGCTCGCGACGGTCATAGGTGGTACGCGACGCCTTGAGAAACACCGTGCCTGCGGGGCGACCGAGCAATTCGGCATCTTCATCGCTGAGGGGTTCGGCGCCGATCCATTGGTCCCCTTCGGCGCCGACATAACCGTAGGCGGCTAGGGTGATGGTCAGGGAGTTATCGATCAGGCCCACGTCTGGCAGGCTCTCCAGGCCTCCGGAGGCGGGCATCAACGAGCGCTCCAGCGACACCGCGGTGCCATCGGTGGTGCGACGGCGACGGTCGAGGGCGATGAATTGCTCACTGCCGAATCGGCTGAACAGGTCCGGGCGGGTAACGGCTTCCAGACGCAGGATGTCGGTGTTCACCCGCGCGCCTGTGTCGGCCAGGGCCTGGGCCCAACCACTGCGCTGGTCGAGCACCATGCCGTCAAAGGTGACGATGGAGCCGACGCCGCTCTGGGTCGCGATGTAGTTGCGTCGCTTGAGTTCGGCGAGGGCTTCGCGCAGGGTGCCGCGGCTGACCGCGAACTCTTCGGCCAATTGGTGCTCGCCCGGCAGCAGGAAACCGTCAGCCATGACCCCACCCTCGATACGGCGGATGAGCTCGTCGACGACGCGTTTTTTCTTATCAAATCGAACATGTCTAATCATGTACAAATTGATAACCGAAAGCGCCCATTTGCAGCAAGCGAATTATTTCAGGGAGATGAAAAAACCGGCCTCAGGGCTCCAGGCCAATGCGGAAAAACTCCCCACCGCTCCAGACCCCGAGCCAGTTCTGACCGTTGATCGGACGGCATACCGCCAGCTCCACCAACTGGTAGAACGCGTTGCGATGCACCAGGGCTTCGAGGTTGGTGCGCACCCGCAGGTACGGCGCAGGTTCCTGTGTGACGGGGTCGATCACCACCCGCAACGGGTGTTCCAGGCCGGCTTCGATCTGGTCGTCAATATTGGTGGTAAAACGCAGCACCTGGTCTTCACCCTGTCCTTCGACTTCGAGGGTTACCGCGACAAACGGCGCATCATCGACGGTGATGCCAACCTTTTCCACGGGGGTGACCAGAAAGTAATCATCGCCGTCGCGGCGGATGATGTTGGAGAACAGCTTGACCATCGGCTTACGCCCGATCGGCGTGCCTTGGTAAAACCAGGTGCCGTCGCGGGCGATGCGCATGTCGATGTGGCCGCAGAAGTCCGGGTTCCACAGGTGCACCGGTGCCGGTCCCTTGCCTTTGGGCAGTTGCGCCAACAGGTCGTTGGCCTTGGCAGAATCGGTCATGGTGCTCTCCTGGTTCTTATTGATTACTCATCCCTAACAGACCACGGGCGTATTGTGCCAGCGGGCGAGCAATCAAATCTTCTGGCTTGTTGTCGTGGAACGTCAGTAAACCGCCACGACTGCGAATACGTGCAGTATCAATCAAATACTGGGTGCTGGTCTCGATCAACATGATCTGGATGACGCCGCTGTCCAGACCGACGCGGTCGAGGGCTTCCTGATCGGCCCATTCATCGGCGTTGCCAATGCGGTCATCCGCCTTGGCGAAGCGGCAGTACAGCAAGTAGTGAGCGCCCGCCGCACGGGCTTCGGTCATTGCCTGTTCCAGGCCTTCCGGCTGACGGGCGCGGCGCACCATGGGGAAATATTCAACAAAGCCGTTGAACGCTTCTTCAGCCACCACGTTCGGTCGCGGATAAGCGCTACCCGGTGGCACGAAAGCGCCCTGGGCGATAAAAATAAAGGAGTCCGGCTGCACGCGAATCGAGGCGGTACGGCGAGTATCGCTGTGGTCCAGCAAGCCGGCATCACTCATCTGATAACGGGTGCCTTCGGCCATATCGCTGACGGTCATGCAACCACTTAGCGTCAACGACGCCAGCAACAAAACCAGACTACGCATCCTAATCCTCCAGAAGCCGGTGACGGAAAACCGGCGAATGGGCGTGAGATGCAGAATCCAGGCCATTCATCTGCAATGCTGAACAACGGTAGGAGCCGGCTTGCCGGCGATCGCGGCGCACCAGCCATCGCATACGTGACTGACAGGGCGCTATCGCTGGCAAGCCAGCGCCTACAAGGCCAACATCCATAAGGGGTGTGGTCAGCCGCCGATGATCTTCATGATGGTGGCGCCGCCAGAGAAGGCCACTTCCTGCTTATCGCCCAAGGCCTTCATCAACAGGCCTTGCAGCGCCGGCAACGCTTGATGGCGCGGCTTGTCGAGCAAGTCGCCGATGTAGTGACGGTTACTCGACGACAGGCAGCCATGCAGCCAGCCCGTGGACGACAACCGCAACCGCGAACAGGTACGGCAGAACGGCACGCTTTCGTTGGCGATCACGCCAAAGTAGCCCTTGCCCGGCACTTCGTAGCGCACGGCGGTGGCGTCCACGGGGGCATTGGCTTGCAGGTATTCATACTGCTCGCCGATCAGGCCCAGCAGTTGCTGCAGGCTGACAAATTGCTGCAGGAACGCGTTGGAATCCTTGGCCAGGTGCCCCATGCGCATCAACTCGATAAAGCGCAACTCGTAGCCACGCTCCAGGCAGTAGTCGAGCAGCGGCATGACCTGGTCAAGGTTCTGGCCGCGCAACGGCACCATATTGACCTTGATCTTGATTCCGGCAGCGCGCGCCTGGTCCATGCCATCGAGCACGGTGGCCAGGTCGCCACCACGGGCGATGCTGCGAAAAGCGTCCGCATCCAGGGTGTCGAGGGAGACATTGATGCGTTTTATCCCGGCTTCGACCAGCAATGGCAGCTTGCGCGCCAGTAACTGGCCGTTGGTAGTCAGGCTGATATCAGTGAGGCCCATGCCACCCACGGCGCCCATAAAGGCTTCCAACTTGGGGCTGACCAGCGGCTCACCGCCGGTGATACGCAGGCGGTCGATGCCCGCAGCCTCAATCAGGTACGCCACGCCACGGGCCATGGCCTCGGCCGAGAGCTCGTCCTGGGCAGCCACCAGCCGCTTGCCGTTGGGCACGCAGTAGGTACACGCATAATTGCAGGCTGAGGTCAGGCTGATCCGCAAATTGCGAAAACGCCTACCTTGACGATCAACGATCATGGATCACTCCGGCAGAGGATGGTTCGGGCGCGCTAAAAGCTGACTGAAAAATCAGCTTTTAGCAAGGGTCCATGCCTGAGTATATTCCTGGGGTACTGCGCGCGGCAGTAAATCATTACGTGGAAGGCGATTCCAGCGGTGGATGCTCGGTACTGTGCTTGCGCTTGTTGCCCATGCGCACGCCGATGTCCATCAGGAACTGGAAGAAACCTTCCTGGTCTTCCAGCACATTGCTCCAGAACGGCGAGTGGTACAGCGCCACGGCGCCGTGCACCAAGGCCCAGGCGGCGCAGTAGTGGAAGTACGGCGGCACATCTTCCAGCTTGCCTTCACTGATGCGGCCCTTGATCAGCAGGGTCAGGCGTTCGAAGTTGGAAGCACGGATCTTGTGCAGTTCCTCGACCATCTCCGGCACCTGATGGCCCTTGACCACCTTCTCTTCCAGGCGGTCGAACAGGCGGTAGCGCTGCGGGTCGCGCATACGGAACTCGAAGTAGGCGCGGGACAGGGCTTCCTTGTCCTTGTCGACGTCGGCCGAATGCAGCAACTCGTTCAAGTCGCGCTCGTAGTCGAGCATCAGGCGCAGGTAGATTTCCGCCTTGGACTTGAAGTGCTTGTAGATCGTGCCTTTGCCGATACCCACGGCATCCGCGATCATCTCGACGGTGACGCTGTCTTCACCCTGTTCGAGGAACAGCTTGAGGGCGGTGTCGAGAATTTCCTGCTCACGGCGGCGAAACTCACGGACCTTACGGGGTTCTTTGTGCATGAGGAAGAGGTCTGCAAAGGTCAAAATAGGGAGGGTTGCGCACGGCCACGGATACGCGGCGATACGATTTACCCGGTGCGAGGGATTATCCCGACTGAACGGTCGCTGGGCAATGCCTATGTGAACCGCAAACGCACTTTACTTTCAGCGTGCCAACGTTTTCATGGATCTCAGTCAGAAATAATACGCAACAACCGCCGCCGTGCACCTGCCCAATGAGAACTCAAGCGAAGCGCGCGTATTCCAAATCTGTTTAAAAAACGACCAGTCGCGACTGGACTGAATCAGATACTGATCAATACTTGAACTGTCGGCGTGACATCTCCCCCAAGTGAAGCGCCGGCCTGGGTACCAACGGACCGTGTGCCCTTGTTTTACTCCTAATGGTCTTAGCCCGGATTCACCCCCCCAGAACCCGGGTTTTTTTTGCCTGCGATTTGGTCGCGTCAGCCAGCGACGTGAGCCAGCGGGAACAGGCGCTTGAAGTTCTCGGTGGTTTGCTCGGCAAAGCGCTCATAAGACTCACCCCGCAGCATCGCCAGGTAATCCGCCACATCACGCACGTACTCGGGCAAGTTTGGCTTGCCGCGATGAGGAATCGGCGCCAGGTACGGCGAGTCTGTTTCCACCAGCAGGCGGTCAGCCGGCACTTGGCGAGCGACGTCACGCAGGGCATCAGCGTTGCGGAAGGTCACGATACCCGACAGGGAAATGTAGAACCCAAGGTCCAGGGCGGCCTTGGCCATGTCCCAGTCCTCGGTAAAGCAGTGCAACACACCGGCCTGCGGCAGCGCGGCTTCGCGCAGCAGGGCCAGGGTGTCGGCGCGGGCGCCACGGGTGTGGACGATCACCGGTTTGCCGGTCTGCTGGGCGGCTTGCAGGTGCAGGCGGAACGAGGCCTGCTGCAACTCGGCGGCTTCAGGCTCGTAGTGGTAATCCAAGCCGGTTTCGCCGATGGCCACCACGCGCGGGTGATTGAGTTCACCCAGCAACCAGTCAAGCGCCGGGGCTTCTCCGGGCTTGAGGTCCAGCGGGTGGATACCCACCGAACAATCCACATCGGCATAACGCTCGGCCAAGGCTTTGACGTCGGCGGCGTTTTCGGCGCTGACGCCAATGCACAGGAAGTGCCCTACCCCGCGCTGGCGTGCGGCTTCTAGCGCGGCGTCCAGGGAACCGCCGTGCTGGGCCAGGTCGAGGCGATCAAGGTGGCAATGGGAGTCTACGAGCATAGGTATCTACAACTTCAGTCACGAAAAGTGTCCGGCCGACGATACACCCGCCGGCCACGGGAATTAACGGCGGCCGAGCAACCCGACCCACTGCACCAGCAGCGCTTCAAGCAGCAGCACGCGGTTGAGGTTGGCTTTGCCGAGTACCTTCTGGCGCTGGGCAAGGATCCAGTCCTGGATCGTCAGCACCTTGTCCTGGGCGCTTTTCTGCGCCAGGTATTGCACCACCTTGCGCATGTCCGGCAGGCCCAGGCCGTTTTCGTCCTGGGTCAGCTGGTAGCGCAGGATCAAGCTCGACCAGTCGCAGAACCAATCGAACAGCAACAGCAGGGGAATATCCTTCCAGGCGCTTTCCGCCAGCTGAGTGGCGGACACTTCCTGCTTGATCAGTTTCTTTACGCCATCCACCACCAGCGCGCGTTGCTCACGTACGCCCTGGGCCTGCAGCTTCACCGCCGCCAACGGCGAGCCAGCCGCCAGGGTCAGCAGCTCGACGCGCTCGTCCTCGGTGCATGCCGGCAATGCCTGCGCCAGCCACTCAAGGCTCATGGCCTCGCTCGGCAGCGGGCATGCCTGCTGCACACAGCGGCTGCGGATGGTCGGCAACAGACGGCTGGACTGGTGGCTCACCAGCAGCAACACGGTATCGCCGGAGGGCTCCTCCAGGCTCTTGAGCAAGGCGTTGGCGGCGTTGATGTTCATCGCCTCCACCGGCTCGATCAGCACCACCTTGCGCCCACCCATCTGCGCGGTCTGCACCACGAAGCTGACGAGGTCACGCACCTGGTCGACCTTGATCGCCTTGTCGGCTTCCTCGGGCTCCAGCAGGTAGTTGTCCGGGTGACTGCCGGCCTTGAGCAACAGGCACGACTTGCACTCGCCGCAGGCTTCCAGGTTGACCGGGCGCTGGCACAACAGGCTGGCCATGAGTCGCTCGGCCAGGTCACGTTTGCCGATACCCACCGGCCCATGCAGCAGGTAGGCATGAGCGTGCTGGGCACGGCCGGCCAGTTGCTGCCACAGGTTGTCCTGCCACGGGTAGGCTTCAGCCACGGGCGCGCTCCAGCAATGTTGGCAGCAGGGCATCAATGGCTTGCTGTACCTTGACCAACGGCTGGGCGGCATCCAGCAGGTGATAACGCGCAGGCTCGGCGGCGGCGCGCGTGAGGAACGCAGTACGTACGGCATCGAAGAAGGCCTGGCCTTCCAGTTCGAAACGGTCCAGGCGGCCACGGGCACTGGCGCGTGCCAGGCCCACTTCCACCGGCAGGTCGAACACCAGGGTCAGGTCGGGGCGCAGGTCGCCCTGGACAAAGGTTTCCAGGGTGGCGATGCGCTCCAGGGACAGGCCCCGGCCGCCGCCCTGGTAGGCATAGGTAGAGTCGGTGAACCGGTCGCAGATCACCACCGCACCGCGTGCCAGGGCTGGGCAAATCACTTCGGCCAGGTGCTGGGCACGCGCCGCGAACACCAGCAGCAGCTCGGTATCCGGGTTCATCTGCTCTTCACCTGGGGCCAGCAGCACCTCGCGGATACGCTCGGCCAGCGGCGTGCCGCCGGGCTCGCGGGTCAGCACCACCTCGATGCCTTCGCTGCGCAAACGCTCGGCCAGGTAATCGCGGTTGGTACTTTTGCCGGCGCCTTCGGGGCCTTCCAGGGTAATAAACAAGCCAGTCACAGGCAGTCCTTAGTCAGAATTATTGCGGGCTTTGCGGCGCGGCGGTGCCCGGCGTCGGTTCGGCCGGTTTTTCAACCGGCGCCTGCTCGGGCGCGTCCGACGAAGGCGCCGCGTCTTGCGCAGGCTTCACCACCGGTGCCGGGCTGGACCGGTAATCGGCACGGCGCTTGAGCTGGAACTCACGCACGGCGGCATTATGCGCATCCAGGTCATCAGAGAAAATATGGCTGCCGTCGCCCCGTGCGACAAAATACAGGCTGCTGCCCGGCACCGGGTTCAGCGCGGCATGGATCGCCTCGCGGCCGACCATGGCGATCGGCGTCGGCGGCAGGCCGGCGACCATGTAGGTGTTGTAGGGGTTGGCTTCCTTGAGGTGGGCGCGGGTCAACTTGCCGTTGTAGCGTTCACCCAGGCCGTAGATCACCGTCGGGTCAGTCTGCAATAGCATGCCAACCTTAAGGCGCCGCACGAATACCCCGGCGATCTGCCCTCGTTCTTCGGGTACGCCGGTTTCTTTCTCCACCAGGGAGGCCATGATCAGCGCTTGATAAGGGTCGGTATACGGCGCATCGGCAGCGCGCTTGCTCCACTCCTGGGCGAGTACATCATCCAGGCGGTTGTAGGCTTTTTTCAGGAATTCGACGTCGGTCATGCCACGCACGAAGCGGTAGGTATCCGGGAAGAACCGTCCTTCGGGAAACACGCCGGGGTGGCCGAGCTTGTCCATGACTTCGCTGTCACTGAGCCCCGAGAGGGTCTGCACGATCTTTTCATGCTTGGCCAGGGCCGAGCGCACCTGGCGGAAGTTCCAGCCTTCGACCAGGGTCAGGCTGTACTGCACCACTTCGCCACGCTGCCACAGGCCGATCAAGCCCTGCGCCGTCATGCCGGGCGTCATGCGGTACTCACCACTGTGCAGTGGCTGGCCGTCGAGGTTGAAGCGCCAGTACAGGCGCAACCAGAAGGCGCCCTCCAGCACACCGTCGGCTTCCAGGCGATTGAAGGTACCGGTGGGGGTCGCCCCTGCCGGTACGTCGAGCAATTGCTCCTGGGTCAAGTTCAAGGGCTGCGTCAAGGCAGCGTCGAACTTCCAGGCCGAATAGCCCAACAGCAAAGCCGCCGAGAACAGACCAATCAGCAGCAGTACAACCAGTTTTCGTATCAACTCAAATTTCCAATAGCGCGCGAACAATGCCCTGCAGTTTACGGGTGAGCGGCCCAACCGACCAGCTCATCGCAGCGTACCCGCGCACCGGCCAAATGCCATAAACGCTGTTGCACACAAAGACTTCATCGGCTTGCTGCAGTTGCTCAAGATCGATGTCGGCCACGGCCACCGGGATGCCCAGGGTCTGTGCCTGGGCCAGAATCTCGGCGCGCATGACCCCGGCAACCCCACAACGGGTCAGATCAGCGGTTAGTAACAAGCCGTTGCGCACCAGGAAAACATTGCTGAATACCCCTTCGATGACACGACCGGACATGTCCAGCATCAAGCCTTCGGCATGCTCGGTATCCTGCCATTCGGCGCGGGCGATCACCTGCTCCAGGCGATTGAGGTGCTTGAGACCGGCCAGCAATGGCTGCTCGGCCAGGCGCGTGGCACATGGAAACAGGCGGATGCCGTCCATTCCATGGGCGTGGGGATAGGTCGCGGGCGGACTGCCCTGCAAGATGCGGCGCACGGGTGCGCCAGGGTTGATGCCGTAACCGCGCAGGCTGTCGCCACGGGTCAGGATCAATTTGAGAACACCGTCACCCAAGGCGGCGGCATAGGCCAGCACTTCGCTGCGGATCAATGCATGATCCGCAACCAAGGCGAGGCGCCTGCACCCCTCATCGAGCCGGTGCAGGTGACGGTCGAGCAGCAAGGGCTGCCCGGCCTTGACCGCGATGGTCTCGAACAGTCCATCGCCATACGCCAGGCCGCGATCTTTCAGGGGCACGCTGTCCGCTGGCTGACCGTCGACCCAGCTGTGCATCACTCGGCGAACCGGCGGAACACCAGGGAACCGTTGGTGCCGCCAAAACCGAACGAGTTGGAGATCACCACGTCGATCGGCATGGGTTGCGCTTCGTGAGGCACGAAGTTCAGGTCGCAGCCTTCGTCCGGCTCATCCAGGTTGATGGTCGGCGGAGCGACCTGGTCCTTGATGGCCATGACGCTGAAGATCGCTTCGACCGCGCCTGCCGCACCCAACAAGTGACCGGTCATGGACTTGGTGGAGCTGACCGCCAGCTTGTAGGCATGCTCGCCGAACACCGACTTGATGGCTTCGGCTTCCGCCAAGTCGCCCGTCGGGGTCGACGTGCCATGGGCGTTGATGTACTGCACCTGGTCCGCATTGACCTTGGCATCGCGCAGGGCGTTGGTGATGCAACGCGCAGCGCCGGCACCGTCGGACGGTGGCGAGGTCATGTGGTAGGCATCGCCGCTCATGCCAAAGCCGATCAGCTCGGCATAGATGGTGGCGCCGCGCGCCTTGGCGTGCTCCAACTCTTCCAGCACCAGGGCACCGGCACCGTCGGACAGCACGAAGCCGTCACGGCCCTTGTCCCACGGACGGCTGGCACGGGTCGGTTCGTCATTGCGCGTCGACAGCGCACGGGACGCGCCGAAGCCGCCCATGCCCAGGCCACAGGCGGCCATTTCGGCGCCGCCCGCGATCATCACGTCGGCTTCGTCATAGGCAATGTTACGCGCGGCCATGCCGATGCAGTGCGTGCCGGTGGTGCACGCCGTGGCGATGGCGTAGTTAGGCCCCTGTGCGCCCAGGTGGATGGACAGGAAACCGGAAATCATATTGATGATCGAGCCCGGTACGAAGAACGGTGAAATTCGACGAGGGCCGGAATCGTGCAAGGTGCGGCTGGTTTCTTCGATATTGGTCAAACCGCCAATACCTGAACCCATGGCCACGCCGATGCGATCACGGTTGGCGTCGGTGACTTCCAGGCCGGCGTTACGCACTGCCTGAAAACCGGCTGCCAGGCCGTATTGAATGAACAGGTCGAGTTTGCGGGATTCTTTTACCGAGAGATATTCCTCGACATTGAAACCCTTTACCGAGCCGCCAAAACGGGTGGAATAGGCAGAAAGGTCCGTGTGTTCGATCAGACCAATACCACTGTGGCCAGCCAGAATGCCCTGCCAACTGCTTGGCACATCCGTGCCCAGTGGCGACAACATACCCATACCGGTGACTACGACGCGTCTACGCGACACAGCACTCTCCTTTTTCTAATGACGACACTTTTGCTTCAGCGCGTACTTTTCATCAGGGCTAAAGAAAAAACCGCACGCCGTTACAGCAGTGCGGTTTTTCCCTGACAGCAAGCGACGACTACAAACTATTACGCCTGGTGGCTAGTAACGTAGTCGATAGCAGCTTGAACAGTAGTGATTTTTTCAGCTTCTTCGTCCGGGATTTCGGTCTCGAATTCCTCTTCCAGAGCCATCACCAGCTCAACGGTGTCAAGGGAATCGGCACCCAGGTCTTCTACGAAGGAAGCAGTGTTGACCACTTCTTCTTCTTTAACGCCCAGTTGCTCGGCGACGATTTTCTTGACGCGCTCTTCGATGGTGCTCATACCTTGTTTAACTCCTAATGGACAAATTCAGGCAGCTGGCCAGTGGGTAAGTGTATAGAAAGCCTTTTCAGCTTTTCAACTGAAAGCTTCACCCTGTACCCGGTCGGCCACCTGCCTATAAATTAAGTTGCAGCTTTATAACGGATTTTAGACAGCTCGTATGACATTTTTTTGAAGCGATCCGTCACAATTTAACTCATGTACATCCCGCCGTTCACCGGGATTGTAGCCCCAGTCACGTATGCCGCACCGTCGGATGCCAGGAAAGTGACCACATTCGCGATCTCTTGAGCCTGACCCAGACGGCCCAGCGGAATCTGCGTCAGCAACGCTTCACGCTGTGCTTCCGGCAGTTCGCGGGTCATATCGGTGTCGATGAACCCTGGGGCCACCGAGTTGACCGTAATCGACCGCGAGCCGACTTCACGTGCCAATGCACGGCTGAAACCTTCCAGACCGGCCTTGGCGGAGGCGTAGTTTACTTGGCCTGCGTTGCCCATGGCACCCACTACGGAGCCAATATTGATAATTCGGCCCCAACGCGCCTTGGTCATGCCACGCAAAACGCCCTTGGACAGGCGAAACAGACTGTTCAAGTTGGTGTCGACCACGTCGTACCACTCGTCGTCTTTCATGCGCATCATCAGGTTATCGCGGGTGATACCGGCGTTATTCACCAGAATCGCCGGCGCGCCGAACTGTGCGGTGATCTCAGCCAGTACGGCAGCCACGGACTCATCGCTGGTCACGTTCAGCTCAAGGCCGGTGCCTTGCACGCCGTTTTCCTTTAGGGTCGCGGCGATACGCTCGGCGCCCGAAGCGGAAGTGGCAGTGCCGATCACAACAGCGCCCTGACGGCCCAGTTCCAGGGCGATCGCCTGGCCAATGCCACGGCTAGCGCCGGTAACCAGTGCAACTTTACCTTGCAGACTCATGCAGGCTTCTCCTAAGTGCGGAAATCAGGCCAGTGCCGCGCGAGCGGCAGCGAAGGCATCCGGGGTATTGAGGTTGGCGGTCGACACACCGTCGGCGCAACGTTTGTTGAGGCCGGCCAGGACTTTGCCCGGGCCGCACTCGACCAGCTCGGTGGCGCCATTGGCCGCCAGGGTCTGGACCGACTCAACCCAGCGTACGGGCTTGTAGAGCTGCTCCAGCAGGTCGCGCTTGAGGGTGTCGAGGTCGGCGGCCACGGCTGCGCTGACGTTCTGCACCAGCGGGATCTGCGGCGCCTGCCAGTTGATGGCGGCGATGGACTCGGCAAAGCGCTCGGCAGCCGGACGCATCAGCTCGCAGTGCGATGGCACGCTCACCGGCAACGGCAAGGCGCGCTTGGCGCCACGGGCCTTGCAGCCTTCGATCGCACGCTCAACGGCAGCCTTGGCACCCGCAATCACCACCTGGCCAGGGGAGTTGAAGTTTACTGCGCTGACGACTTCGCCCTGGGCCGCTTCGGCGCAGGCTTCGATCACGACGGCATCGTCCAGGCCCAGGATCGCGGCCATGCCGCCCTGCCCGGCTGGAACGGCTTCTTGCATCAGTTGGCCACGACGCTCGACCAGCTTGACCGCTTCACCGAGGGTCAGGCTGCCCGCCGCCACCAGGGCGCTGTATTCGCCCAGGCTGTGACCGGCCACGAATGCCGGACGCGCGCCACCTTCCGCCAGCCACAAGCGCCACAAGGCGATCGAAGCGGTCAGGATGGCCGGCTGGGTTTTATCGGTTTGATTGAGTTGCTCTTCCGGCCCTTGCTGGGTCAGTGCCCACAGGTCGTAACCGAGGGCGTCGGAAGCCTCTTTAAAGGTGTCCAGGATCAGCGGGTACTGCGCGCCCAGCTCGGCCAACATGCCGAGGGACTGCGAACCCTGCCCTGGAAAGACGAATGCGAGGGATGTAGACATGTAACAAGCCCCTAATGATCTGGTCGTCAAAAATGCGCACTCCTACGGTGGGAGCGCACGAAACTGACAGATTGGATGGTCAATTGAACTGGCCGGTCACATTTAAGCACTCCCGGGCCGATTCGCCTAAGGCAACAGGTCCTCTAGACGGCCATGCAAGCGTTGCGGCAGGTTTTCCTGGATCTCGATCAGGGCCCGCGCAATCGCGCTTTGAAAGCCTTCCACGCCGGCCGAGCCATGGCTTTTCACCACAATGCCCTGCAACCCCAGGAAACTCGCGCCATTATGTCGCGCCGGGGCCAGGTCAGCCTGCAGGCGGCGCATCAACGGCAGCGCCAGCGCGCCAACCAAGCGCGAGGCCAGGCTCTGCTTGAACAGTGCTTCGATACGCGTGGCGATCATGGTCGCCAGGCCTTCGCTGGATTTGAGCAGGATATTGCCGACAAATCCGTCGCACACCACCACGTCCGCCTCACCGCGATACAACCCGTCACCCTCGACAAAGCCGATGTAGTTCAAGCCGCGCGCACCTTGCAGCAACGTGGCGGCGAGCTTGACCTGCTGGTTACCCTTGATGTCTTCGGTACCGATATTCAGCAAGGCAACGCGCGGACGCGCCACGCCAAGCGCCTCGGCGGCCACCGAGCCCATCACGGCGAACTGCAGCAGATGCTCGGCGCTGCAATCGACGTTTGCGCCCAAGTCCAGCAACTGGCAGTAGCCCTTCTGCGTCGGAATCGCCGCCACCATCGCGGGCCGGTCAATGCCGGGCAGCGTCTTGAGCACAAACCGCGACAACGCCATCAGGGCCCCGGTATTGCCGGCACTGACACAAGCTTGCACCTTGCCATCACGCAGCAGCTCCAGGGCTACCCGCATCGAAGAGTCGGGCTTGCCACGCAAGGCTGCCGCTGGCTTTTCATCCATGGTGATGGTTTCGCTGGCTGGCGTAATCGTCAGGCGCGCGCGATCCACCGCCGGATGGCTGGCAATCAGTTCTTCAAGTAAGGAGGGTTGACCGACAAGGGTCAGGTGCAGCGAGGGTGTTGCAGACAGGCTGGCAATGCAGGCCTGAACAATGCTGCGGGGACCGAAGTCCCCGCCCATTGCGTCTATCGCGATGACTAGAGCAGACAAGTGATTACTCGTCAGCGCCCTTGTCGATCACTTTACGGCCACGGTATACGCCTTCTGGCGATACGTGGTGACGCAGGTGAACTTCACCGGTGGTCTTTTCTACGGACAGGGTGCTAGCCTCGAGAGCGTCGTGCGAACGGCGCATGTCACGGGCGGAGCGGGATTTTTTGTTCTGCTGAACAGCCATAATTGATTAACTCCTAAACGTTTGGGTCACGCTTTAACTGCGCCAATACACTGAACGGGTTGGACCGCGTTACCTCGTCCTCGCTCGGTTCGGGCTCGTCATCGAGGCCCGCCGGCTGCTGGCATTCTTCCGGATGATGAGCAGGCACAATGGGCAAGGCGAGCAAAAGCTCCTCCTCGATCAGTGCATGCAGATCCAAAGGATCTTCGCCCAGTTCCAGCACGTCATAACCTTTCGGCAACGACTGGGTATTCGCACCCTCCTTCACCACAGCATAACTGCACTCGCTGTGGATCGGCAGGGTGACCAGCTCAAGACAACGCTGGCAAACCATTTTGACTTCGGTGTCGATAAAGCTGTGAATGACCACAGATTTACGTTCATCTCGTTCAAAAACGAATTTGGCCTGCACCGTACCGACAGTGTCGGAAAGCGGGTCGCAGAGTCTCTCCAAATCGGCCAGCAGCAACTCACCTTGAAGGGAGGTGCCACGATCAGCCAATTTGCGCGGGTCAACGTGAGGTGGAATCGGGTCATTCAACATAGGCGCAGCATTATAGGGATGCACCCAGCCATGTCAAAGGAAATTCAGCCCTGTGCGTCAGCCGGTCGCCCCGCTAGAATCCCCCGCTGCCCTGAGGAGACGCCCATGCTGCCTTTATTACTTGCATCCAGCTCGGTTTATCGCCGGGAATTGCTGAGCCGCCTGCACCTGCCGTTCATCTGCAGCTCGCCGGATATCGACGAGAGCCACCGCGAAAATGAATCCGCCATTGAACTGGTCAAGCGCCTGGCCGAACAGAAAGCCCGCGCCCTGGCCGCCAGTCATCCCGGGCATTTGATCATTGGCTCCGACCAGGTGGCCGCGCTCGACGGCCAGATCATCGGCAAGCCCCACACCTTCGAGAACGCCCGCGAACAATTGCTGGCAGCCAGCGGTAAGCGCGTCAGCTTCCTCACCGGGCTGGCACTGCTGAACAGCGAGACGGGGCACTGCCAGGTCGATTGCGTACCTTTTACCGTGCACATGCGTGAGCTGGACGTTGAGCGTGTTGAGCGCTATCTGCGGATCGAGCAGCCATATGACTGCGCCGGGAGCTTCAAGGCTGAGGGTTTGGGTGTGAGCCTGTTCCAGAGCACCGAAGGGCCGGACGCGACCAGCTTGGTTGGCTTGCCGCTGATACGACTGGTGGACATGCTGCTGGCTGAAGGCGTCCAGATCCCTTAAGCCCACCACCAAACCACTGTGGGAGCAGGCTTGCCTGCGATAGCGGTGGTCCTGCCACTATAGATGTCGACTGGCCCGCTATCGCGGGCAAGCCCGCTCCCACATTTGAATCGATGCGCCTGCTGGATCAGCGCAGGGATGGGCCTTGGAAGCCCATATAAAAGGCCAGCTTCTCGGCCACACTGGCACCGAGCCGCTTGGAGAAACGATCAAACGGCGATTCTTCCACCGTGAAATCCACCAACTCCTTCTCGCCAATCACATCCCGTGCGACCGAACTGGCACTGCCCAGGCCGTCGATCAAGCCCAGCGGCAACGCCTGCTCGCCCGACCACACCAGCCCGGAGAACAGCTCCGGGTGGTCTTTATCCTTCAAGCGATCGCCACGCCCTTGTTTCACGCTGGCGATGAACTGGCGATGGGTGGTGTCAAGCACGCCCTGCCAGAACTGGGTTTCATCGGCCTTTTGCGGCTGGAACGGGTCGAGAAAAGCCTTGTGCTCACCCGAGGTGTAGGTACGACGCTCCACCCCCAGCTTCTCCATGGTGCCGACAAACCCATAACCGGCCGCCGTCACCCCGATGGAGCCCACCAGGCTGGCCTTGTCGGCGTAGATCTGGTCAGCGGCACTGGCGATGTAATAGGCGCCGGAAGCCCCCAGGTCGGAGATAACGGCGTACAGCTTGATCTCCGGGTGCAGGCCACGCAGACGGCGAATCTCGTCATACACATAACCCGACTGCACAGGGCTGCCGCCCGGACTGTTGATGCGCAGGATCACGCCCTTGACCTTGGGGTCCTCAAACGCGGCACGCAGGCTGCTGACGATATTGTCGGCACTGGCGGATTCCTTGTCGGCGATTACCCCGCGCACTTCGATCAGCGCGGTGTAGTTGGCGCCACGGGTCGCGCTTTTTTCCATGTCCATCAACGGGCTGAACAGCGCTAGCATGGCGATAAGCCAGATAAAGGTCAGCAGCTTGAAGAAAATCCCCCAGCGCCGCGCACGACGCTGCTCCTGGACACTGGCCAGGAGGGTTTTCTCCAGCAGCTTCCAGCTCTTGTCATCACTGCTTTCAGCCTTTTCGGGCGCTTTCCACTCGTCACTCATGCCATCAACCCCAGCAAAGACTTATTGAGCCCGGCTGAGCCAGGCCTGCAATTCGGAAAAATGATCAATCGTCAGCCTGGGCTCATATTGTTGCAAGGCTTCAGCCGCCTGGGCGCCATAGCTGACCGCCACGCTGTCCATGCCCGCATTGCGCGCCATCATCAGGTCGAAGGAAGCATCGCCCACCATCAAGGCCTGGCGTGGCGACACACCGCAATGGGCCAGGATCTGCTCCAGCATCAGAGGGTGAGGCTTGCTGGCAGTTTCATCGGCGGCACGGGTGATATCGAAATAATCTTCCCAACCATGCGCCTTGAGCACTCGGTCCAGGCCGCGACGGGCCTTGCCGGTGGCGACCGCCAGGTGATAACCCTCGGCGCGAAAGGCATCCAGGGACTGCACCACACCATCGAACAGCGGCGAAGGCGTAGCCTCCAGCGCGATGTAGTGATCGGCGTAATGATCCCGGAAAGCGACCAGCTCAGCGTCGCTGATCTCGGGGTACAAGGTGCGAATGGCCTCAGGCAAGCCCAGGCCGATAATGCCCTTGACCGCATGATCCGTGCACAGCGCAAACCCCGAACGGGTCGACGCTGCGTGCATCGATTCGACAATGCGGCCAATGGAATTGGCCAGGGTGCCGTCCCAATCGAAAATCAGCAGTTTGTAATCAAGGTGCGACACTCAAACGCTCCACAGTCTTGGCCCACATCTCATCGACCGGAGCCTGCAGCTTCAATTCGCCCCCATCGGGCAGCGGTACCGTGAGCATGTAGGCGTGGAGGAACAGGCGTTTGCCGCCCAGGTCGCGGATTTCCTTGGAAAAATCCTCGTCGCCGTACTTGGTGTCTCCGGCGATGCAGTGGCCCGCATGCAGGGTGTGCACGCGGATCTGGTGAGTACGGCCGGTCACCGGCTTGGCCTCTACCAGGGTGGCAAAGTCACCGAAACGGCGCAGCACCTTGAACAGGGTCAGGGCCTCTTTGCCCTCCTCGTCCACTTCCACCATGCGCTCGCCGGAACGCAGGTTGCTCTTCTGCAACGGCGCACGGACGCTCTTGATCGAGCTGGCCCAGTTGCCGCGCACCAGCGCCATGTAGCGCTTATCCACGCCATCGCCACGCAGGGCGGTGTGCAAGTGGCGCAACATGCTGCGTTTCTTGGCGATCATCAGCAGGCCAGACGTGTCGCGGTCCAGGCGATGGACAAGCTCCAGCTCCTTGGCATCCGGGCGCAACTGACGAAAGGCTTCGATCACGCCAAAATTCAAGCCGCTGCCACCGTGGACTGCAATGCCACAAGGCTTGTTGATCACGATCAGCTTGTTGTCTTCGAAGACAATCGAGGCTTCCAGGCGCTGCAACAAGCCCTGGGCCAATGGCACGGGCTCATCACGTTCCGGCACGCGAACCGGCGGCACGCGCACGATATCGCCCGCCTGCAACTTGTACTCAGGCTTGATCCGGCCCTTGTTCACCCGCACTTCACCTTTACGCAAGATGCGGTAAATCAAGGTCTTGGGCACGCCTTTGAGCCTGGCCAGGAGAAAATTGTCGATGCGTTGGCCGGCATATTCCGGCGAGACCTCGAGCAGCTGGACGCTGGGGGTCTGGGGGGCGGTAGTCGTCATGGCGGCGATGATAACAATTTTTTATGGAATTGAAGCACTTAATCATTGCTGCTATAGTCGCGAACGCCGCCAAAAGCGGCCTGGACAGAGGACATGCGGCAAACTGCCGGCCCTGACCATCGCAATTCATCAGGACGCGAGGCCGTCCTACGGGGCTTTCGCCACCCTGGAAGGCTCGAGATTGTAACAAGCGCAGGTGACATGAGGCCTGAAGCGAGTGCAGAAAGCAGAGTGAATACTCGCGTTTTGCGCCGATATTTACGGCCAGTTCACAAAGTGCAGTCAGTCTTGAGCCAGACCATGGCGAATGCTTCGGAAACAACGCCTGTTAAGAGCTGAGTGAGAGCGCAATCGCCCACACCTAGTCTTGTTTAGCCATGAGCGTGGACTCCCCATTGGAGAACACGGTAAATGCCAACCCGCTGCGGATTCTGCGCGCGGCAGCACCCGAATTATCAGGGATACGTGTAGGGTGGAGATGCACAACCGTCGGACCGTGTAGCACTAGGCTTATATTTAGACGCTTCATCTCGTCCACAGTCGCCGGTTGATTCCTCCTCCTGACCTTAGCTTTTGTTGAAGTGGTGCCTTTGTCACCACCGCTAACAAGCAGGACGCGTCCGTCGCGATACCGGCCCAATTGGCTCGTTATTGCTGGACACTGGAGTGGCCAACCACTCTTGACGCACCTGACACCGACCGTGAGAAGTCGTGTGTGCCGAACGCCGTTTCCGGCAGCCCGGAAACCGACGGTACAACATGAAAAGAATGCTGATTAACGCAACTCAACCCGAAGAGTTGCGTGTTGCACTGGTAGATGGCCAACGCCTCTACGACCTGGACATCGAATCCGGTGCACGCGAGCAAAAGAAGGCCAACATCTATAAAGGCCGTATTACTCGCATCGAACCAAGCCTTGAGGCTGCCTTTGTCGATTTCGGCTCCGAGCGCCACGGCTTCCTGCCCCTCAAAGAAATCTCCCGCGAGTACTTCAAGAAAGCCCCCGAAGGCCGCGTGAACATCAAGGACGTCCTGAGCGAAGGCCAGGAAGTCATCGTCCAGGTCGAAAAAGAAGAACGTGGCAACAAGGGCGCCGCCCTGACCACTTTCATCAGCCTGGCTGGCCGTTACCTGGTCCTGATGCCAAACAACCCACGTGCCGGCGGTATTTCCCGTCGCATCGAAGGCGAAGAGCGCAACGAACTGCGTGAAGCGCTGAACGGCCTGATCGCACCGGCCGACATGGGCCTGATCGTTCGCACTGCCGGCCTGGGCCGCAGCAGCGAAGAAATGCAGTGGGACCTCGACTACCTGCTGCAACTGTGGACCGCCATCAAAGAAGCCTCCCTGGATCGTTCCGCGCCGTTCCTGATCTACCAGGAAAGCAACGTGATCATCCGCGCCATCCGCGATTACCTGCGCCAGGACATCGGCGAAGTGCTGATCGACAGCGTTGAAGCCCAGGACGAAGCCCTGACCTTCATCCGCCAGGTGATGCCGCAGTACGCCAGCAAGATCAAGCTGTACGAAGACAGCGTTCCGCTGTTCAACCGCTTCCAGATCGAAAGCCAGATCGAGACCGCCTTCCAGCGCGTGGTCGAACTGCCTTCCGGTGGCTCCATTGTGATCGACCCGACCGAAGCCCTGGTGTCCATCGACATCAACTCGGCGCGTGCGACCAAAGGCAGCGACATCGAAGAAACCGCCCTGCAGACCAACCTGGAAGCGGCTGAAGAAATCGCCCGCCAATTGCGCCTGCGTGACATCGGCGGCCTGATCGTGATCGACTTCATCGACATGACCCCAGCCAAGAACCAGCGCGCCGTGGAAGAGAAAGTCCGCGAATGCCTGGAAGCTGACCGTGCCCGCGTGCAGGTTGGCCGTATCTCGCGCTTCGGCTTGCTGGAAATGTCCCGTCAGCGCCTGCGTCCTTCCCTGGGCGAGAGCAGCGGCATCGTTTGCCCACGTTGCAACGGCACCGGCATCATCCGTGACGTTGAATCGCTGTCCCTGGCGATCCTGCGCCTGATCGAAGAAGAAGCCCTGAAAGACCGCACCGCCGAAGTCCGCGCGCAAGTGCCGATTCCGGTTGCCGCTTTCCTGCTCAACGAAAAACGCAACTCGATCACCAAGATCGAACTGCGCACCCGTGCCCGTATCGTCATCCTGCCGAACGATCACCTCGAAACGCCGCACTTCGAAGTGCAGCGCCTGCGTGATGACAGCCCGGAAGCCCACAGCGGCCAGTCCAGCTACGAAATCGCCGCTGCCGCCGCCGAAGTGGAAGAAGTCCAGCCAGCCGCCGCGACCCGCACCCTGGTTCGCCAGGAAGCAGCCGTGAAGACTGCGCCGGCCCGCGCCAACGCACCGGTTCCGACCGAAGCTGCAGCCCCTGTTGCCGCGCCGGCTGCCCTGCCTGAGCCAAGCCTGTTCAAAGGCCTGGTGAAATCGCTGGTGAGCCTGTTCGCCACCAAGGAAGAGCCTGCCGCACCGGTTGTGGTTGAAAAACCAGCCTCCGAGCGCCCAGCACGCAACGAAGAGCGTCGTAACGGTCGCCAGCAGAGCCGTAACCGCAATGGCCGTCGCGACGAAGAGCGCAAGCCGCGCGAAGAACGTGCGCCGCGTGAAGAACGCGCCCCGCGTGAAGAACGCGCCCCGCGTGAAGAGCGTGCGCCCCGCGAAGCCCGTGAAGAAACCCCGACCGTAGAACGTGCACCGCGTGAAGAGCGCGCCCCACGTACGCCGCGCGCTCCACGTGAAGACCGCAAGCCACGTGGCGAGCGCGAAGAACGTGTACGTGAACTGCGCGAGCCACTGGACGCTGCACCCGCCGTTGCCGGCGCTGCCGTTGTTGCTGAAGAACGTCCGGCCCGCCAGCCGCGTGAAGAGCGTGCGCCACGTGAAGAACGCCAACCTCGCGCCCCGCGTGAAGAGCGTCAACCGCGTGCCGAGAACGCTGCTGCCAGCGAAGAAGAAGTACTGACCGGCGAAGAGCAACTGCAGGAAGACGGTCAGGAAGGCGCCGAAGGCGATCGTCCACGCCGCCGTTCCCGTGGCCAGCGTCGTCGCAGCAACCGTCGTGAGCGTCAGCGTGATGCCAACGGCAACGTGATCGAAGGCTCGGAAGAGACCGGCGAAAACGCAGAAGCCGCTACCGGCGAACCGACTGGCGCCGAACTGGCTGCCGGCCTGGCCGTTACCGCTGCCGTTGCCAGCTCGGTCATCAGCGCACCTGCTGAAGCCCAGGCACACGAGCAGGCTGAACGCGCTACCGCTGCTGTTGAAGAAACCGTCACCGTGGAAACACCTGCCGCCGAGACGCCAGTCGTTGAAGCACCTGCTGTTGAAGCGCCGGTTGCTGAAACTGCAGTCGTAGAATCGCCGGTTGTTGAAGCGCCTGTTGTCGAAGCCACCACCCCAATCGAAGCGCCGGTTGTTCCGGAAGTGGAAGTTGCTCCGGTTCAAGAAGCCCAGCCAGAAGTTGAAGTGGCAGCGGTTGAGCCCGCCCCAGTGGTTGAGCCTCAGCCAGTGGTTGAAGCGGTGGTTGAAGCACCGGTTGTCGAAGCAGCGCCAGAAGTACGTGAAGTCCGCGAAGTTCGTGAAGAACAGACCGCCTTCCAATGGACTGCCGAGCCTGCCGCGCCGGTTGAAGCGCCACAACCTGCCCCTGTGGTAGAAGAAGCGCCAGCACCGGTTGCCGAAGTCGTGGTTGCCGAGCCAGCCCCAGTGGTTGAGCCTGCTCCGGTCGTTGAACCTGCGCCAGTGGTTGAAGCGCCGGTGGTTGCCGAAGTTGCCGCCCCCGTGGTTGAAGCAGCACCGGTCAGCGCGCTGACCGAAAACGGCCGTGCCCCGAACGACCCACGTGAAGTGCGTCGTCGTCGCAAGGAAGCCGAAGCCGCCGCAGCTGCTGCCGCAGCACAGGAAGCAGAGCACGAGAGCAAACCTCTCGCCTGATTCGCGCAGCGACTAAAAAGCCCCGCCTGAGTGATCAGGCGGGGCTTTTTATTGACTACGGGTACACATTCAACCGTAGGAGCCGGCTTGCCGGCGCCTACAATTAGGGTGGGGAGTAATGTAAAGACTGTGGCAGGTCGACATCCCAGAGCACGCCCGGATCATCAACAGACACTTCACATACCTTCGCCTGCGCAAACAACGGCCTGGCACCACGATCACCTTTCAACGCCATCAGCCCTGGCCCAGATGCCCGGCTAAACGCCACAGGGTGCCCATACTGCCCATCCTGCACCGGCACACAGATGCCACCTGCCTCCAGCCCATCGATCACCCGCTCAACGCTGGACGAACAGATAAACGGCATATCTCCCAGCACCACCAGCCAGCCGTCCGCCGCCGCACTGGCTGCAACCGCCGCCGCAATACTGTCACCCATGCCTGCTGAGCGCAGCAGCAAGACCTTGCAACCGTAGGCCTCTGCCAAGCGAATCACTTCAAGCCGGTCCGGTGAAGTCACCACCCAGCGCTCAACCACAGCAGCCGGCAGATTCATCAGCACCTGCTCGATCACCGGCCGTGTTACGCCATCCAGGCCCACACAATCAGCCAACAACTTATCCTGGTCTACCCCCGCCACGGCACGAAAGCGACTGCCCTGCCCCGCCGCGAGCACAATTGCAGTGACAGTCACTCAGCCACCACCGGCAATGGCTTCTTCTGCATCGGCGCCACACCGTTTTTGATCGCGACAATTTCCGCCATCAGCGACAACGCGATCTCCGACGGAGTGTGGCTGCCAATGTGCAAGCCAATCGGCCCATGCAGGCGTGCGATCGCCTCGGCGGACAGTCCCAGCGCGGCGAGGTTTTCCCGGCGCTTCTGGCTATTGACCCGCGAACCCAGTGCGCCGATATAGAACGCCGATGAATTCAGCGCTGTCAGCAAGGCCATATCATCCAGGCGCGGGTCATGGGTGAGGCACACAATGGCCGTGCGCTCATCGGTCTGGATGTTGAGCACGGCTTCATCGGGCATGCCCGGCACAAAGCGGCCATGCTGCTCTTCCCAGCCGTAGACGAACTCATCACGCGGGTCGCAGATCAATACTTCGAAATCCAGCAAACGCGCCATCTCTGCCACATAGCGTGACAGTTGCCCGGCGCCGATCAGCAGCAAGCGCCAGCGCGGGCCGTAGATGGCGCGCAGGCGTTCGCCGTCGAAGGTGACCACATCGGTCTTGCTTGCGCTGGTCAATGTGACGTCACCACTGGCCAGGTCCAGTTCACGCGCGACGATCTGATGGTCTTCGCACCGCGCCAGCAACTCTGACACCCACGCCCAATCGCGCACACGCTCTTCGGTCAGGCGCAAGGTGCCGCCACAGGGCAGGCCAAAACGCGCGGCTTCATCGCGGGTCACGCCGTAGGTCACCAACTGGACCGGCGGCCCGTCTGCAGGCAACCGGCCATCCTGCAGGCGTGCAATCAAGTCGTCCTCGATGCAACCGCCCGACACAGAGCCGATCACCACCCCATCACCTCTCAGCGCCAGCATGGCACCCGGTGGACGCGGGGCACTGCCCCACGTCTGAACAACGCTGTACAACACCACTTGCTGCCCGGCGCGACGCCACTCAAGCACGCTGCGCAGGACATTCAAATCAACACTGTCCACATAACCTCCCGCACGCGCCCCGGCGCAAATGCTCATTTGATGATCGCATGTAGATCGTGCCGCGCGGCGCAAATTTCATCCGCGAAGACCCGGTTCGCCTAAATAGGCTGTGAAGTGAAAAAGGCCTCGTCGGCTTTTGATGAAGTACTCACTTAATTTAAATCAAAACACGGCAAAAGTGACCGGCCGGAAACGCAAACGCCCCGAACCAGTCGGGGCGTTTGTGGGCAGCAGTTGGCGTCAGGTCACGCCATCAGCTGTTTACTTGACGACAGGTGCAGGGCCTTCGGCCACGCCCAGGTCATCCAGCTCACGGGTTTCCGAGATACCGGTACCGCCGGACGCCAGCTCGCTTTGCAGCTTGTCGGTGTCCAGTTCCTTGACCCACTTGGCCACAACGATGGTGGCAACGGCGTTGCCCACAAGGTTGGTCAGTGCACGGGCTTCGGACATGAAGCGGTCGATACCCAGGATCAGCGCCAGGCCGGCAACCGGCAGGTGGCCCACGGCCGACAGGGTGGCCGCCAGCACGATGAAGCCCGAACCGGTCACGCCAGCAGCGCCTTTGGAGGACAGCAGCAGCACCAGCAGCAGGGTGATCTGGTGGGTGATGTCCATGTGGGTGTCAGTCGCCTGGGCGATGAACACGGCAGCCATGGTCAGGTAGATCGAAGTACCGTCAAGGTTGAACGAGTAGCCAGTCGGGATCACCAGGCCAACTACGGACTTCTTGGCACCCAGGCGCTCCATCTTGATCAGCATGCGTGGCAGTGCGGATTCGGAAGACGAAGTACCCAGAACGATCAGCAGCTCTTCACGGATGTAGCGGATCAATTTGATCACGCTGAAACCGTGGGCGCGGCAGATACCACCCAGCACCACCAGCACGAACAGGATGCAGGTGATGTAGAAGCAGATCATCAGCTGGCCCAACTGCACCAGGGAACCCACACCGTAGGCGCCGATGGTGAACGCCATGGCACCCAGGGCACCGATTGGCGCGAGCTTCATGATCATGTTGATGATGTTGAACATCACGTGGGCGAAGCGATCGATGAAGTCAAGCACCGGCTTGCCGTAGGCACCCAGGCGGTGCAGGGCGAAACCGAAGATCACCGAGAACATCAGCACTTGCAGGATATCGCCGTTGGCGAAGGCGCCGACGATGGTGTTAGGGATCACATTGAGGATAAAGCCGACGATGCTCTGGTCTTTACCGGCAGTGACGTAGGCCGCCACTTTGGAGGCGTCCAGGGTCGCTACGTCGATGTGCATGCCGGCGCCCGGTTGCACGACGTTTACCACGATCAGGCCGATCAGCAGCGCGATGGTCGAAACGATCTCGAAGTAGAGCAGCGCATAGCCGCCGGTCTTGCCGACCGATTTCATGCTTTGCATGCCAGCGATGCCGCTGACAACGGTGCAGAAGATGATCGGGGCGATGACCATTTTGATCAGTTTGATGAACCCGTCACCCAGTGGCTTGAGGGCCACACCGGTCTGCGGGTAGAAGTGACCGAGCAAAATACCGATAACGATTGCAACGATCACCTGGAAGTACAGGGATTTGTAGATTGGCTGACGAGTCGTCATTGCAAAGTTCCTCAATCGTCCCGTGTGGCAAATATCCGCCATTGCCCACGACACTTGAATTGCGAACCCTCCTGCACTGGAGGGATTTGTTGTTTGCGAGACCTATAGATGCAGGCCTGCGCTGTGGTCCTTATCGCAAACGCCGTGCCACTTCTCTCAAAATCCCTGAAGGCCTTTAGACATCAGGCCTGGGGCTCTACAGCCATTCTTCCAAGCCCCCGATCGAGTGGCGGATTTCCGCCCACCGACCCAATCCCGTCCTACAATTTGGCGGATATCCGCCTTGTGACCCTGTCCGGGGATGCTACGATCCGCCCTTTCATGGACGAGGCCTTCGCATGCGTGAACGTACCATCGCCAGTCATTACGCCCGGGCAGCCCTCGGCGGGGCGCGTCGGGCCGGTTACGACTATACGGGCCTGTTGCAACAGGTGGGTATCACCCCAGAGCTGTTGACCGAACCCCGCGCGCGCATCGCGCCGGAGCAATTTACCCGGTTGCTGCAAATGCTCTGGCTGGCGCTGGACGACGAATACCTGGGCTTCGCCGACGGCCCGAGTAAACGCGGGACCTTCGCCATGATGTGCCACGCGTTGATCCACTGCCGCACCCTGGAGAAGGCTCTGGAACGCGGCTTATTATTTTATAGCCTATTCCCGCAAGGCCCGCGCTGGCAGCTGACACGCGAAGGCGAAATGGCCCGTTTGAGCCTGGACGACTCGCAGCTATGGGACCCGGATCACTTCCTGAGTGAATGCCTGCTGGTGATCTGGCATCGCCTGGGCAGTTGGCTGATCGGCCAGCGTATCCGGCTGCACCAGGCCACTTTCAGCTACCCGCAGCCGGCTCACGCCAGCGAATATGACCTGCTGTTTCCCTGTGCCCAGGTATTCGGTGCACCGAACAGCAGCCTGGTATTTCCCGCCCGCTACCTGAGCCTGCCGCTGTTGCAGGATGAGCGCACGCTCAAGCACTTCCTGGAGCGCTCCCCCGCCGATCTGCTGTCGCGGCCGGACGAAGGCGACAGTTTGAGCAGCCAGCTACGCCGCTTGCTCAGCCGCGACCGCAGTCCCTGGCCGGACCTGGAAGCCGTCGCCCAGCACCTGCATATCAGCCCACAGACCCTGCGCCGGCATTTGCGCGAAGAAGGCACCAGCTTTCAGGCGCTCAAGGATGAGCTGCGGCGGGACATCGCCATCTATCATTTGGGCCGGGCGGATTTGTCATTGCAGGAGATCGCCGAGCAGTTGGGGTTTTCCGAACCGTCGGCGTTTCATCGGGCGTTCAAGAAGTGGACAGGGTTGACGCCGGGAGCGTATCGCGCGCAGGAGAGTTAGAGGTGTATTGCCTTTGCCGACCCTTTCGCGAGCAAGCCCGCTCCCACATTCGACCGCATTCCTACAGGATAAACGTGGTCGAATGTGGGAGCGGGCTTGCTCGCGAAGAGGCCAGTGGAGTCAACAAAGATCACAAGGCAGGAAAGTGAATCTTGAACGCGGCCCCGCCCAACGGCGAATCCCCCAAGGTCAGCCGCGCGCCGTAACTTTCGATGATGTCCTTGACCACCGCCAGGCCAATCCCCTGCCCCGGATGCTGGCGGTCCAGCCGCTCTCCCCTTTGCAGGATCCGCGCACGCTGATCCGGTGGCACGCCAGGGCCATCATCCTCAATGCACAACTCGGTGCCTTCCAGGCCTTCCACCAGGCTGATGCGCACCTCGCTCAGGCACAGACGGTAGGCGTTCTCCAGCAGGTTGCCGAGCAACTCCAGCAGAGCGCCCTTCTCGATCGGCACGTCGCAGTCTTGCGGCAACTCAAAAGACACCGTAACGCCTTTGTCGCGGTAGACCTTGTCCAGCGTATCGCACAGGCTTTGCAGCACCGGTTCCAGCCGCACCTGATGGCGCACCAGCCCACTTTTGCGCAGGCTGGCGCGCTGCAACTGGTAGCTGATCTGCTGGCTCATGCGCTCGATCTGCGATTGCAGTACCCAGGCCTGGTCACGGTCTTCCGGGCGCTGGGCCATGTCTTCGCTCACGCCTTGCAACACCGCCAGCGGGGTTTTCAGGCTGTGGGCCAGGTCGTCGAGGGAGTCGCGGTAGCGCGCCCGTTGCTCACGCTCACTGTGCAGCAAGCGGTTGAGAGAGCCCGTGAGGCGCAGCAACTCGCGGGGGTGTTGTTCGGAGAGGCTTTCGCGGGTACCGCCTTCGATCTGGTCAAGTTCCTGGCTCAGCCGCCGCAGCGCTTGCAGGCCCCAGGTCAGGCCCAACCACAGCAGGGTCAGCAGCACCAGCAAGGCCGCGCCGAAGCCCAGGTAGAGGTTTTCGCGCAGGCCTTCGAGGGTCAGCTGATATTCGCGCACCGGTTGCAGCGCGACGATACTGAATGCCGCACTCTTGCCGCCCAGCAGCCTGACCTCGACGTCATACACGAAGAATTCCTGGCCGTTGGCCTCGCGAATCCGTGCAAATTCGTTACCGCGCCCGTCGTAGCGCGGTTTGTAGTTGATGTTTTCTTCCTTGGTCGCCCGCGAACGCCACACCAGGTGGCCTTCACGGTCGTAGATATAGCCGAGCAGGCGGCTATCAGTGAGGTTGAAGCGTTCGTCGGGCAACTGCGCCGGCATCAGCAGGCGGTTGTTCTCCACGCGTGCGGCAGAGATCAGGGTGGTGACGTCCGACGCCAGGCGCTGCTCGATGGAGTCCTGCAACGCCAGGCTGAACGCGCCCTGCATGGCCGGCAACAAGCCCAGCATGAACAGCACGGCCAGGGTGGCGGCCGCCAGCATCAAGCGCACGCGTAGCGAGCGAATCAACGGCAGCGCTCATTGAACAGGTAGCCCAGGCCACGCACGGTGTCGATCGGCTTGAACCCGCCCGGGCCTTCCAGCTTGCGGCGCAGGCGGCCGACCAGCACTTCGATGACATTCGGATCGCGCTCGTCGTCATCGGGGTAGAGCTGTTCCATCAAGCGGTCCTTGGCGACCACTTGCTGGTGATGACGCATCAAGTACTCGAGGATGCGGTATTCATAAGCCGTCAGCGCCAGCGGCTGCTCATCGAGGGACGCCTGCTTGCGGTTGAGGTCCAGCAGCAAGGGGCCGGCCACGATAGTCGACTGGGTAAACCCGCTGGAGCGGCGCAGCAAGGCGTTCATCCGTGCCTCCAGCTCTTCGAACTGGAACGGCTTGACCACGTAGTCGTCGGCACCGGCCGCCAGGCCTTCGACCTTGTCCTGCCAGTTGCCGCGGGCGGTGAGGATCAGGATCGGGAAGGTCTTGGCCTGAGTACGCAATTGGCGGATCAGGTCCAGGCCGCCCATGCCGGGCAGGCCCAGGTCGATGATCGCCAGGTCGTGATTGAACTGGCCGGTCTGGTACAGGGCCTCTTCGGCATTGGCCACGGCTTCGACCACATGCCCGCTGTCGGTCAGGCGGGTCAACAGGTGATGACGCAGCAACGCCTCATCTTCCACCACCAGCAATTTCATAAGGCTCTCCAAGGCAAATCAACTGTCCGACAGAGGGATATCATAGCGGCCCTGCAGGTCTTGCGGGCGCAGTTTAATGCCATTGTACTGTGCGGTCAGGTGTTCATAGCCGGCGCGATAGGCCGGCTGCGGGGTTGCAAGGCCCAGGGACTGTCCCCAGGGCGCGGGTTGGCTGCCAGACTCTTCGAAACTGACACGCTGGATCAAGGTGCTGGATTTCTTGGTCTTCTCACCACCGAATCCAGCAAAGGCACCGTCGGCGGCCTGCACCCCGGCAGTGGCACTGAGCATGCTTAACGCCAACATCAGCTGTTTGATCGCAGTCATGGTGTTACCTCTACGCGTTTGGCTGTGTATGCCCAAGGCTACGCATGCGCCCCTGAACTCCTCCTGAACAGGCTCTGAACCGCGCCTGAACCGCTGCGGGCTATCCTCACGCCCATCAACTCGGCAAAATACCGCCCATGAATTCCCTACCCGCATGCTGCACCCCACTCGACGCCCACTGGCCCCTGCCTGAGCCCTTGCCGGGCGCGGTGTTTCTCAGCACCCGCTTTAACCCTGCCTTATTAACGGCGGACGACTTCCAGCGCAGTGCCGTACCGCCACCGGCCAGCATCCAGCGCTCGGTGGCCAAGCGCCAAGCCGAGTTCCTGGCCGGCCGGCTGTGTGCCCGCGCAGCGTTGCAACAACTCGATCACCTCAACTGCATCCCCGCGATCGGTGAAGACCGCGCGCCGGTGTGGCCTGCGCACATCAGCGGTTCCATCACCCACAGTACCGGGCATGCCGCTGCGATTGTCGCGCACAAGGCGCAATGGCGTGGCCTGGGGATGGACCTGGAGAACGTGCTGGACCTGGAACGGGCGGAACGGTTGGCGGGGGAAATTCTTACCGCCGATGAACTGCAGCGCATGGGCGCCCTCCCGCGCGAGCAGCACGCCCTGCTGGTGACGCTGACGTTTTCGGCCAAGGAGAGTTTGTTCAAGGCGCTCTACCCGATTGTGCAGAAGCGCTTCTATTTTGAGCATGCGCAGGTGATGGAGTGGACTGAGGCCGGCTATATAAGGCTGCGGTTGCTGACGGACTTGTCGACAGAGTGGTGCCATGGCAAGGAGTTGGTGGGGCAGTTTGCGGTGGATGACGGACAGCTGTTGAGCCTGGTGGCCGTCAGCGCCTGATAGGCCGCTATCGCCGGCAAGCCGGCTCCTACATTTGCGATGTGCCCCCTCAGCGAAGGCTGATATCAAGGCTTATCCTGCTCCCTCGGCCAACTCAAACTGAAGCACGCCCCGCCCAAGTTATTGCTCTTGCTGATCAACGCCCGCCCGCCGTGCCAGTAGATAATCCGCCGCACAATCGACAGCCCCAGGCCATGCCCGCCGGAGGCGCGAGTGCGGCTGTCGTCCAGGCGCAGGAACGGCGTGAAGATGCGCTCCCAGGCACTCTCCGGCACGCCGGGGCCGTCGTCTTCGACATCGATGCGGCAGCGCACCTGCCCCACTTGATAGCTGATGAGCACCTGGCCCTGTGCATGGCGCATGGCATTGCTCACCAGATTCTGCAGTGCACGGTGCAGGTAACGCGGCTCGGCATCCACCCAGGCATCATCCCAGTGCGCCGAAGACAGGCAAATCCCCCGTGCCACGTTGACCTGTGGACGCAGTGGCGATAATTCGCCGATCACCTGATCAAGCAGCGCATTGAGGTCGACCCGCTGGAAATTCAGCTCCGGCGAACCCTGCTCCAGGCGCGCGTAGGTGAGCATTTCGTCGACCAGGCCGTCGAGGTCCTGGATATCACTGTCCATACCTTCCAGGTATTTGCGCCGCGCCTCGGCAGTGGTGGCATCGCCGACCATTTCCAGGCCGAAACGCAAGCGTGCCACCGGCGTGCGCAGTTCGTGGGACACCGCGCGCACCAGTTCGCGCTGGATCGCCAGCAACTGCTGCAAGTGCTCGGCCATGCCATTGAACGCCGCAGCCAGGCGCCCCACCGAGTCAGCACCGCGGGCGGGCACGCGCACTTCCAGGTTGCCCTTGGCAATGCGAGTGGCGGCGGCTTCCAGGCCGCGCAGTCGACGCTCAAGCTGGCGCACCAGCAGATACACGATCAAACCGATCAGGGTCAGGCCGATCAAGGCGATCAGGATCAGCCATTGCGGCGGGTAAGGATTCATCTGATACAGCGGCCCGAGTTCCAACACCCACGGCGTACCGACCATGCCGGCAAACACGCGGATCGAATCGCCGCCCTTGCCCAGGGCCATCACCGTATCGCCTTCCGAGACGCGGCGGCGCTGGTCTTCGTCCATATCGGCCTGGTCGAGGGTCATCAAATGCATATCGAAGCCAAAGCCCTTGGCTTCTTTGATATCCGCCAGGCGTTGCGGCTGTTCGGCCACGGGGAAGCGCACCAGCTCGTCGGCCAGCAGGTAAATGGTAGCGCGCGCCAGCTGTTCGCTGATCTGCTGCACTTCACCGGTAAGAACAAGCTGCTCCTGATCGCTGACCAAGCGCAGTACCCGCGCGGCGTGCGGCCCGGTCTGCTCGACCAGCACCTGGCCGCGTTGCAGGCGAGTGCGCTGGCTCAGGTCCAGTTGCGCCTCGGCCAGCGGGCGCAACTCCAGCGGAATGCCCAACAGGCGTTCCCACACCGCCAGGGCGCGCTGGCGCTCAATGGCACTCATGGGTTGCAGATTATCGCCCATCAACGCGAAGGTGCCGTGGGCCAGGCGCTCGCGGTACTGGCCGCTGCGCACCTCGTTGAGCAGGTGCAGGGCCAGCACCCCGAGCAGCGCCACCAGGATCAGCGCCGCGCACATGCCGCCGTAGATGCGCAGGAAGATCGAGTTCACAGCGACATGTCGGCGGCGGCTTCGGGGACGAACAGGTAGCCTTTGCTGCGGATGGTCTTGATCAGGCGCGGGTGGATCGGGTCATCGCCGATTTTCGGGCGAATACGTGAAATGCGCACATCGATGGAGCGATCCTGGCCGTCATAGCCAATGCCGCGCAGGGCGATGAAGATTTCTTCGCGGGACAAAATGCGCCCGGCGTTCGCCACCAACAGCCACAGCAGGTCGAATTCGGCGCTGGTCAGTTCGATACCTTCATTATTCAGCCAGGCCTCGCGCAAGGCGCTGTCCACCACCAGGGGGCCGAACTGCAGGCGGCGCGGGCTCTCTGTTGTTGCCGGCTCCGCAGGCTCGCTGCGTCGCAACAGGGCCTGGATGCGTGCCAGCAACAAGCGCGGGCGCACCGGCTTACACACGTAGTCGTCGGCGCCCATGTCCAGGCCCAGCACTTGGTCCATGTCGTCGGTGCGCGCGGTGAGCATCAGGATCACGCCGTCATAGCGCTCGCGTACGGTGCGGCAGATGCTCAAGCCGTCTTCGCCGGGCAGCATCAGGTCGAGGATCACCAAGTCCGGCTGCTCGGCGATGATGCGCGCCGCCGCCAAGGCGCCATCGCCTTCCACCGACACCCGCAGGCCGTTGCTCTCCAGGTAATCACGGGTCAATTCGGCCAACCGCTGGTCGTCCTCGACTATCAATACCTGCCAGGCTTCTTGCTCCACGGGCGACCTCAATGTCTGTCATAAAAGGAGGGCATGATCTGAACCACATCACCGCCCGTTGCGGCCGATTGTAGCCATGGGCCAGTCCCCAAACACAAGCCGGGAAATCCATTCGGTGATCGCGATTTTTTGTGATAGGGTTCGCGCCCTCAAAAATCCAACCGGCTGTTTTTGCCTTGGAATATTCGGTGACAAACGGCCGACTCCAGCAGTAATGCGGCCTACACGGGTGTTCCACGTTTCATACACATTTTACCCACAGCGTTATCCACAGGTAGTGCGTTGCTAAGCCCCCCAAAACGCATTATCTTGTAGGTCGGCGCTAAAAAAACCCTACATGTAGGGTTTTGAGCGAAAAGACCAAACACAGATCAGACAAGAAACTCAAGCCCTTTCTTGCTCTCGTTTGGTTGAACCAACGCATTTTTTGAAAGACCAAACCGCGCACGCGGATGGCAGCCGTTTTCACGCTCCAACAGCGCAAAACGGTACGGGTGTTGCAGTGCTTGAACCTGGCAACTGTCACCCACCAGGAATACGGCCAAGGGCTTTGCAGCCCCGAACCGAAGACTTCGGCATGGAAGCGGCGCGAACAGCTCCCTTCCTCCTGTCCCGAAGTTGTTATGCCAGGCCCAGGCCTGCTGTAAGTGCTTCAGGACGGAACGGTGGGCACCTTGATGGTGCCCAAATAAATATAGAATGTGGAGACAACCCCCCATGCAAACCGACACAACTCGCGAGAACCCGCAAGGCTCCGTGCCGCAGGCCGCTGATTCGAACCTGGATCTGTCCGCCACTGCGCCCGGCCAATTGCGCGTGATCAAGCGTAACGGCACTGTCGTTCCTTACACCGATGACAAAATCACCGTCGCCATCACCAAAGCGTTTCTTGCAGTTGAAGGCGGCACCGCTGCCGCTTCGTCGCGCATCCACGACACCGTTGCCCGCCTGACCGAACAAGTCACCGCGACCTTCAAGCGTCGCATGCCTTCGGGCGGCACTATCCACATCGAAGAAATCCAGGACCAGGTCGAACTGGCCCTGATGCGTGCCGGCGAGCAGAAAGTGGCTCGCGACTACGTGATCTACCGCGACTCGCGCGCCAAGGAACGTGCCGTACGTTCCCCGGCCGAAGAAGCCGCCGTACAGGCTCACCCGTCGATCCGCATCACCCTGGCCGACGGTAGCTTTGCACCGCTGGACCTGGGCCGCCTGAACACCATCATCACCGAGTCCTGCGAAGGCCTGGAAGAAGTCGATGGTGACCTGATCCAGCGCGAAACCCTGAAGAACCTGTACGACGGCGTGGCCCTGACCGACGTCAACACCGCCCTGGTGATGACCGCCCGTACCCTGGTTGAGCGTGAGCCGAACTACTCGTTCGTGACCGCACGCCTGCTGATGGACACCCTGCGTGCCGAAGGCCTGGGCTTCCTGAAAGTCGCCGACAGCGCCACCCACCACGAGATGGCCGACCTGTACGCCAAGGCTCTGCCGGCCTACATCGCCAAGGGTATCGAATACGAGTTGCTGAACCCGGTCCTGGCCACCTTCGACCTGGAAAAACTCGGCAAGGCGATCAACCACGAGCGCGACCAGCAGTTCACGTACCTGGGCCTGCAAACCCTGTACGACCGTTACTTCATCCACAAGGACGGTATCCGCTTCGAACTGCCGCAAGTGTTCTTCATGCGCGTGGCCATGGGCCTGGCGATCGAAGAGAAGCAGAAAGAAGACCGTGCCATCGAGTTCTACAACCTGCTGTCGTCCTTCGACTACATGTCGTCGACCCCGACCCTGTTCAACGCCGGCACCCTGCGTCCACAGCTGTCCAGCTGCTATCTGACCACCGTGCCGGATGACCTGTCGGGCATCTACCACGCGATCCACGACAACGCCATGTTGTCCAAATTCGCCGGCGGCCTGGGCAACGACTGGACCCCGGTGCGTGCACTGGGTTCGTACATCAAGGGCACCAACGGCAAGTCCCAGGGCGTTGTACCGTTCCTGAAAGTCGTGAACGACACCGCCGTCGCCGTGAACCAGGGTGGCAAGCGCAAAGGCGCTGTGTGCGCCTACCTGGAAACCTGGCACATGGACATTGAAGAGTTCATCGAGCTGCGCAAGAACACCGGTGATGACCGTCGTCGTACCCACGACATGAACACCGCCAACTGGATCCCTGACCTGTTCATGAAGCGCGTCTTCGATGACGGCAAGTGGACTCTGTTCTCGCCATCCGAAGTGCCGGACCTGCACGACCTGACCGGTAAAGCCTTCGAAGAGCGCTACGAGTACTACGAAGCCCTCACCGAGTACCCAGGCAAGGTCAAGCTGTTCAAGACCATCCAGGCCAAAGACCTGTGGCGCAAAATGCTGTCCATGCTGTTTGAAACCGGCCACCCATGGCTGACCTTCAAGGACCCGTGCAACCTGCGCAGCCCGCAGCAGCACGTGGGCGTGGTCCACAGCTCGAACCTGTGCACCGAGATCACCTTGAACACCAACAAGGACGAGATCGCCGTTTGCAACCTGGGCTCGATCAACCTGCCGAACCACATCGTCAACGGCAAGCTGGACACCGCCAAGCTGGAGCGCACCGTCAACACCGCCGTACGCATGCTCGACAACGTGATCGACATCAACTACTACTCGGTGCCACAGGCGCAGAACTCCAACTTCAAGCACCGTCCGGTCGGCCTGGGCATCATGGGCTTCCAGGACGCGCTGTACCTGCAGCACATTCCTTACGGTTCGGATGCTGCGGTCGAGTTCGCCGACAAGTCCATGGAAGCGGTCAGCTACTACGCGATCCAGGCTTCCTGCGACCTGGCCGACGAACGCGGCGCCTACGAGACGTTCCAGGGTTCGCTGTGGTCCAAGGGCATCCTGCCGCTGGATTCGCAACAGATCCTGATCGAAGCCCGTGGCCAGAAGTACATCGACGTCGACCTGAACGAATCCCTGGACTGGGCGCCGGTACGTGCCCGTGTGCAGAAAGGCATTCGTAACTCCAACATCATGGCCATCGCACCGACCGCCACCATCGCCAACATCACCGGCGTGTCGCAGTCGATCGAACCGACTTACCAGAACCTGTATGTGAAATCGAACCTGTCGGGCGAATTCACCGTGATCAACCCGTACCTGGTTCGCGACCTCAAGGCTCGCGGCCTGTGGGACTCGGTCATGATCAACGACCTGAAGTACTACGACGGTTCCGTGCAGCAGATCGAGCGCATCCCGCAAGAACTCAAAGAGCTCTACGCGACGGCCTTCGAAGTGGACACCAAGTGGATCGTTGACGCTGCCAGCCGTCGCCAGAAATGGATCGACCAGGCTCAGTCGCTGAACCTGTACATCGCCGGCGCTTCGGGCAAGAAGCTGGACGTGACCTACCGCATGGCTTGGTACCGTGGCCTGAAAACCACTTACTACCTCCGCGCCCTGGCCGCGACCAGCACCGAGAAGTCGACCATCAACACCGGTAAGCTGAACGCTGTTTCCAGCGGCAACCACGGTGATGACTCGGTCCTCGCCGCTCCAGCCGGCCCGGCCCCAGTGCCAAAAGCCTGCGCGATCGACGAGCCAGATTGCGAAGCTTGCCAATAAGCTGAGCCCGCCTTGGGTTTAATCACCCAAGGCTGCAAAACCCCCGATATGCCTGCGGTGTATCGGGGGTTTTCTTTTGCCTGGAAAATGCACGGGATCTGCCTAGAACAGCACGGTTGCGGTACCCGACTGCGGCACGCCGCCTCGCCGCCCCCACAATTCAACGCGACCATCGATCACGGCCATCGAATGGCCGCCGTATTCCACAGTTCCCACCTTGCCGCTTCTCAATTCGGCATCCGTAGCCGACCTGTAGCGGCCCCTCAACCCAAGGCGGTCCAGACCTTCACGGGAGTGTTCTCCATCATTGAGGCTGTTCATCGCGCCCATGAAACTGCGCCCTGCCGTGCCATCGTTGTCCTCCATCTGCGCCCGCTTGGCGCTCGCGGCATACATGAAGTTGGCATCCGTCATCATCGCCGGGTCATCCCCTTTGAATTGTGCATGCCGGGCCGCCTGCTTCACTTCCTCGTTGGTCAATGAAAGCTTGAAGCCATCGCGCATTGTCACGTCATAGCCGGTCGCTGTCGTCTTCACGTCTTTGAAGACATCGGTGGGCTTCTGGCCAAATTGCATCATTGCGGCTTTTATGGCGGAAACCGTGATGCAATTACCATCCGGCCCCTGGCTGAAGCCACTCCAGATATTGTCAGGCTTTTTGCTGGGGTTGCTGTTATCAGGTGTGTAGTTGAAGTGTTTTGCGCCCTCAGTAATCGGCTTGTTGCTCATGGACTCAGAGGGCCCGAAACCACTTCGGGGAACCCTAGGGCCGCCGCCACCACCACGCGGCAACGATGGAGCAGGTAACGGCGGAGCAGGTGACGGTGCATCGCCCTCATCCGGAAACCACTGCATCAACAGTTGCCTGAGAAACGCGCGAAGTGTCTCGTCAGCCTCCTCCATCATCTTTTTGAGGACGTCCTTGAATGCCTCATCCCCCATTTTCTCGCGCAGCGCATTCAACTTGTCGCGCGTGTCCTGCATCGTTTGGTGCTTGCCGCTCTGCTGCGCATCGAACAGCTCGCCAAGCAACTGCTTGACCGCAGACACTTCAGTCACCGGCGCAACCGCAGGTGTCTCTCCACCGGCAAGGCCAGGCATATACCCCACACGACCGGTCCCCGGCCCGGACACTCCTGAATGCAACATACCCTTGCCCCTCTTGATTGGTGAGCCAGCCAGGCTCCGGTTCAATCAGTGGCAGAATGGCTACGCAGCGTTCCTTCCCAGGCCTCAAAGCGAGTAACCCGATGTGTCGAGGGCACTTTTCCTACGCCCACAAAAAAGCCCCTCTTACGAGGGGCTTCTTGTGCAGCGCTACCGCATCAGGTCATCTGAATGATGGTCTGCATGATGGTGCTCTGGGTGGAGATGGTCTTGGCGTTCGCCTGATAGTTGCTCTGGGCCTTGATCAGGTCTACCAGCTCGTTGGTCAGGTTGACGTTGGAGTTCTCCAGGGAGTTGGCCACGATCGAACCCAGGGTACCGGCTTGCGGGGTGTCGTAACCCGGCTGGCCGGAGGCGAAGGTCTCTCTCCAGGTAGTACCGCCGGCTGGCTGCAGGCCCTGCTCGTTGTTGAAGCTGGCCAGGGAGATCTGGCCGATGGCCTTGCTCTGCTGGTTGCTGAACGTGGCGAACAACACGCCGCTGCCGTCGATTTTCAGGCCGGTGATCTGGCCGGTGGCGTAGCCATCGGTGACCGGTGGGTTGCGGTAGGTGGCCGAGTTGTACTGGGTGATGTTGGCCATGTTGACGGCGATCCCTGCTGGGTTCGCATCCGCACCGTTGGCCTTCCACACACCGTTGGTCACGGTGCCAGGAACCCAACCGGTAATGGTCAGGGTCTTATCAGAGACACCACCGGTGACCACACTGGTGAGCTTGCCGGCGCCGTCAAAGGTCAAGGCCGATGGCACAGGTGGAGTCGATGGGGTGCCGGTTGGCGCCGAACCGTTGGGGTTGCGACCATCGATCAGGGTATAGGCATTCCACTTGTTACCGTCGGTTTTCACCAGGTACTGCACCATCGGGTGCGCGTTGCCCTGGGAATCGTACAAGGTGGTGCTGTACTGGGTGGTAAAGGTGCTGGTGTCGTTCGGGTTGAACGGCTTGGCCACCTGGTCGATCACCGGCTCCGAGGAGTTCAGGTTACTGGTGGAGTCCACTTTGGTGGAGGCCTTGGGCGGCAGGTTCGACAGGTTCAGTTGCAGGTCGGTCAGGCCGCCCTTGATGATCTTGCCATCGGCATCTGCCGCGTAGCCTTGCAGGCGCGAAGTGCCGGTGTTGTTGGTGATGTAGCCGTCTTTGTCGGCACGGAAGGCACCGCTGCGGGTGTACTCCAGCGAACCGTCGCTGCCCTTCTGCACGAAGAAGCCGCCACCCTGGATCGCCATGTCCAGGATACCGCCGCTGCCGTTGACGTCACCCTGGGTGAACTGCTGCGACACGGCCGCCAGGTTCACACCGTTGCCGATGCTGTTCTGGCCGGTGCCCAGCTTGGACGCGGCGTAGATGTCGGCGAATTCCGCACGGGACGACTTGAAGCCAGTGGTCGCGACGTTGGCGATGTTGTTGCCGGTCACGTCCAGTTGTTTGTTGGCCGCATAGAGGCCGCTAAGGCCGATGTTAAAAGACATGTTTCTCTCCCTCTGCCGTATTTAGCCGGCTCTATGTACCGATAGTCTGAATTTGCGACAGCTTGACGCTGCCCATGCCGCCCGCCAGGTTCAGCAGCATTTCGCCGCCGGTCTTGCTCAGGGTCACGCTCGTTACCGTCGCTGGCAGCGAAGTGGCCAGGGCAACGGAGTCGCCCTTGTCGTTCTTGGTGGTGGCGTTGAAGGTGTAGGTGCCCGCCGGGGCAACTTCGCCCTTGTCGTTCTTGCCATCCCAGATGAAGTTCTGGGTGCCGGCGCTCTGGGCCCCCATGTCGATGGTGCGCACCACGTTGCCGTCTTTGTCGGTGATCTTGACGGAGACGTTGCCCACCGCCGAGGTCACCGCCACCGAACCGGTCATGCTCTTGCTCGTATCAACCATGGCCTTGTCGGTCTGGATGATGATCGAGCGTCCGACCAGCGACGAGGCCTGCAACGCCTGCGACGAGCTGAAGTTGCTGGAGATCGCATTCACCGAGTCGTTCAGGGTGTTGATGCCTTCCAGGCTGCTGAACTGCGCCAGTTGCGCCACGAACGCGCCGTTGTCTTGCGGCGACAGCGGGTTCTGGTTTTTCAGCTGGGTGACCAGCAGTTGCAGGAACGCATCTTTGCCCAACGCCTGCTTGCCCGTCGCCTTGTTGGCGGCGTCGCTGACGCTGCTGTTGTCCTGGGCAGTCTTGACCTTCGAGTTGAAAAGGTCCTGGACTGCCGTGTTGTTTGACGTATCAACGATGGCCATTATTTGGCGCCCCTTATCACTGACCCAGGGTCAGGACCTTCTGCATCATGGTTTTGGCGGTGTTCATCATTTCCGCATTGGTCTGGAACGAGCGGCTGGCGGAAATCATGTCAGCCATTTCCTCGACCACGTTGACGTTCGGGTAGTACACGTAGCCTTTTTCGTTCGCCGCCGGGTGGTTAGGCTCGTAGCGAGCTTCCAGATTGCTCTGGTCCTCAACCACACCGAGTACCTGCACGCCCGAGCCGGCGGCGCCTTGATCCTGGAACAGCGAATCGCTGCCGCCGTTCTGGCCACCCTGGAACATGGTGGCGAACACCGGGTGACGGGCGCGGTAGGTCTGGTCGATGCTCGAAGACACGGTCTCGGCGTTGGCGATGTTACTGGCGACGGTGTTCAAACGCGTGGTCTGCGCGCTCATGCCACTGCCGGCAATATTGAAAACACTGGACAGGGACATGGCTTACTCTCCACGCAGGGCTGACATCAGCCCTTTGAATTTGCTGTTGAGCAGGGTGAAGCTGGCTTGAAAGTTTACCGAGTTCTCGGCGTAGGCCGATTGCTCCAGCTGGGCGTCGACGGTGTTCTGGTCGATCGACGGCTGCATCGGCGTGCGATACAGCAACGACTCGTCACCATTGCTCAGGCCTTGCGCTTCAATATGACGGCTGTTGGTCATGTTCAAGGCGAAGGTGCCGTTCTTGGTCTTGTCCTGCTGTGCGGCGAGCACGGCGGAAAAGTCCAGGTCCCGAGCCTTGTAGTTCGGGGTGTCGGCGTTGGCAATGTTGTTGGCCAGGACTTCGGCACGCTGGGCGCGGAAGCCCAGGGCTTGTTCGTGGATACCGAGCGCTTTATCGAAGCTGATGCTCATGGCGGAAACCTTTAAGGGCTGACCTGCTGTTCGTTAACAGGGTTATAGCAAGGTGTGTGCCAGTTTGTGGGAAGCCCGTATTTAAAGGGCTTGGGGGCGGATTGCCGGGCGGCAATGCCAGAAAAGCGGCAACGGGTTTCCGCGTGGTGCCAGTAAAGCGGCAATCCGGGTTGCCGCTATTGAAAGGTTTGCCGCAAAAACAAATGTGGGAGCGGGCTTGCTCGCGAATGCAGCCCGTCAGTTGATACATGCATCGACTGACACTGCGCTTTCGCGAGCAAGCCCGCTCCCACATTTTTTACCGCGTACGACTTACTTAGCCTGGTAAATGATCCCAGGGCTGCACTGCACCATCTGGTAATGGTCCGGCAAACCGTTCAGCGCTTCGGAAGCACCGAGGAACAGGTAGCCACCACGCTTGAGCGTGCCGTGGATGCGCAACAGGATGTCTTTCTTCACCTCGGCCGAGAAATAGATCAGCACGTTGCGGCAAAACACCATGTCGAACTTGCCCAGGCTGGCGTAGCTGTCGAGCAGGTTGAAGGAGCGGAACTCCACACGGCTCTTGATCGGCGCCTTGACCGCCCAACGCCCCGCCCCTTTCGGGTCGAAGTAGCGTTGCAGGCGTTCCTGGGACAAGCCACGACCCAGTGCCAGGCTGTCGTACTCGCCGGTCTTGCAGTTGGTGAGCATGGTGCCGGACAGGTCAGTGGCCACGATTTGCGCCCCAGCCTTCAACTGGCCCATGTTGGTCCGCTCGAACTCATCGATCGACATCGAAATCGAGTACGGTTCCTGCCCCGAGGAACAGGCCGCCGACCAGATGCGCAGGCGCTGGCCCGGGCTGGCCTTGATGGCTTCCGGGAGCACCTTGCTCTTGAGCACTTCAAACGGATAGGTGTCGCGAAACCACAGGGTTTCGTTGGTGGTCATGGCATCGACCACCATTTCCTTGAGCCCGCTGCGCGGCTGCCCCTGGATGCGCTGGACCAGCTCACCCAACGACTTGATGCCCTGCTGCTCCATCAGTTTGTTAAGACGGCTGGATACCAGGTACTGCTTGTTTTCACCGAGCAATATGCCACAGGCTTTTTCCAGGAAGACCCGGAACTGTTCGAAATCCAAATTACCCGTAGACAATGATACCGCCTCTTAAATCGTGTGACCGCCAGGGGGAAATCCCCCTAGCCGTGATCTGCTGCCTTGATCCGGTCGACAACCCGGGATGCCAGGTCATCAGGACGGAATTTGGCCAGGAAGTCATCGGCACCGACTTTCTTGACCATCGCCTGGTTGAATACACCCGACAACGAAGTATGCAGGATGATATGCAGTTTTTGCATGCGTGGATCGTTACGTATCTCGGCCGTGAGGGTGTAGCCGTCCATTTCCGGCATCTCGATGTCGGAGATCATCATCAAGAATTCTTCTTCCGGTTTCTTGCCGTCATCCACCAGCTTACGCAGGTAATCCAACGCCTGGCGACCATCATTGAGGGCCACCACTTCCACGCCGACGGTTTGCAGGCAACGTGTTACCTGTTTACGCGCCACCGAGGAGTCGTCCACCGTCAACACACGCAGGGAGATCGCCTTATGCGCGGTTTCGGCGTCTACCACACCCACGGAAATCGATTCCGAGGTCGGCGCCACTTCGGCAAGGATCTTCTCCACGTCGATGATTTCCACCAACTGGTTGTCGACCCGCGTCACCGCCGTGAGGTAGTGATCGCGACCGGTGCCCTTGGGCGGCGGATGGATCTCTTCCCAGTTCATGTTGACGATGCGCTCCACCGAGCGCACCAGGAAACCCTGGGTCTTGGTGTTGTATTCGGTGATGATCACGAACGGGTTCTCGCGGTCCTGCAAACCCGCGGAACCGGTGGCCAGGGCCAGGTCAAGAATCGGGATCGTCGCGCCACGGATGTTGGCAACGCCACACACCACCGGGCTGGACTTGGGCATGATCGTCAGCTTGGGGCATTGCAACACTTCCCGCACCTTGAACACGTTGATGCCATACAGCTGCTTGCCATCCAGGCGAAAAAGCAACAACTCCAGGCGATTCTGCCCTACCAGCTGTGTGCGCTGGTTTACTGAATCCATTACTCCTGCCATGCCCAGACTCCTACGCTAAAACCTTAAAGGGTGCGACGCGCACCCAACGCTAAACGGCACGGCCTTTGCTATTTATTGGTCATGGATATTAAAACGACAGTTTCCCGACGCCCCATCCTGACACGTTACCGCAGATCGCTCTGCGCAGCGTTGGCGTTGCTTGCCTTGGGCCTGGGCGCCACGGCCCGCGCAGACAACGTCACCTTGCCTGATCTACTTATCGGCGTCACCCAGGGCTTTCTTGAGTTCACTGTAGAAGATTATCTGGCGACCACCCAGACACCGGGGCGTTACGAAATCCAGGTCAACCAGCTGGACCCGCGCCTGCGCATGCCCATGTGCGACAAGGAATTGACAGCCACCCTGGAAAGCCCCGCCCAACCGATCGGCCGCGTGACGGTCAAGGTCCGCTGCGACGGCGCCTCGCCCTGGACGGTGTTCGTGCCAGCCCAAGTCAAATTGTTCCGCGATGTGGTGGTCGTTGCCCGCCCGCTCAAGCGCACCGGCATCATCGGTTTTGAGGACGTGGTGTTGCGCGAACGCGACATCAGCATGATCAGCCAAGGTTACCTGACGTCCCTCGATCAGGCCGTGGGGCAGAAACTGACCCGACCAGTGGTCACCGACCAGGTCATCACCCTGGTGCATTTGGAACAGGCGGAGGTGATCCGCAAGGGTGATCAGGTGGTGATTTCCGCCAGCAGCGGTGCGCTGCAGGTCAAAATGCCGGGGGAAGCGCTGTCCAACGGCGGCATGAGTGAGCAGATAAGGGTGAAGAACCTCAACTCCAACCGCGTGATCAAGGCACGGGTCACGGCACCTGGCCAGGTAGAGGTGGCTTTATAGAGCACTGGTATCGGGCGCCAGCTTTTCCTACACTGTCGACTGGATGTCGGCCTGTGCAGTTTATTGTCAATCGAGCCTAAAGTTTGTCCGGGTATGGCCGAAAAAATGGAAAGCGTCCAAATACCCAGAGGTTTTTTCAATCATGGTCATCGATTTCAGTCGTTTGAATAACACCCCGACCACGTCGGCCCCTACGCGCACCACCGGCACCAAGGACAGCGTAGAAGCCAAGGCCCAGCCACTGCCCGCCAAGGCAGAACAGGCCAGCGCCAGCCAGAGCGGGGAATCCGTACACCTGAGCAATGAGGCTCAACAGTTGCAGAAGGTCACTGACTCGCTGCGCGATCAACCAGTGGTCAATAAAGCCCGTGTGGCCGAATTGAAACAGGCAATCGCCGATGGCAGCTATAAAGTCGACAGCAACCGTGTAGCCAGCAAGCTGCTTAATTTCGAAGCCGAGCGCTAGGCTAAGGCCTGCGCCGGGCTTTTGGACGCTTAAACCCCAAGGCCAGCCATGCATCACGACGAAAATCTGCTTCAACTGATCATTGATGATCTCGCCCCGACTCAACAGCTGCTCGAGCTGCTCAGGGAAGAATCCCTGGCCCTCTATGGCCGGGACATGCCCCTGCTGGAAGAAATTCTGGCGCGCAAGCAGTCGCTGATTGTCCTGCTGGAACAGCACGGCAAAAAACGCAGCCAGATCCTCGTCAGCCTGGGCCTGCCCGCCGACCATGACGGATTGGCACAGCTGGCCAGCCATTCCTCGGTCGGCGATCAATTACTGGCCCAGAGCAAAGAACTCAATCAATTGCTCGCCCAGTGCCAGGAAGCCAACCTGCTCAACGGTCAGTCGATCCAGCTTCAGCAAGCTACGACCGCCAACCAGTTGCGTATACTTCACGGCGGAGAGCCTCCGGCGCTTTACAACGCTCAGGGCTCCACCTCACGCCTGGTCAAGCCAAGCACCCGCAGCCAAGCCTGACGCCGGATCATGGCGCGGCCTATCCAAGGCGCGTCACATACTGGCAGAATGCCTGATCTTGCGTGTAGTCGTATTTTGTCTGGAGATGGAAGAACCGTGTTCAACGCCCTTAATGCGGAAGATGCCCCGCAGCCACCCAAGGTCCTCACCACCCCTCTGGAAATCGCCAGCACCTTGCGGATGCTGCAAGACAGCCATGACCCGCTGATCATTACCTTCCACGAACGCAGCCAGCGCTTCCAGAGCTACCTGGTGGACGTCAACCGGGACAGCGGCACCCTGGCCCTGGACGAAATGATCCCCCGCGACGGCGAACGCCACCTCGAAAATGGCGAACCCTTCCGCATCGAAGGCTTCCATGACGGCGTGCGCGTTGCCTGGGAAAGCAACGGCGGCATGAGCATCAGCGAAAAGGACGGCCACCGTATCTACACCGGCAGCCTGCCCGACGAAGTGGTTTACCACCAGCGCCGCAACGCCTTTCGCGCCGCCTTGAAGCTGGCCCAATTGGTCAATATCGAGCTGGGTGGCGAGAAGCTCAAGGCGCCCATCAGCGGCAAGCTGCTGGATATTTCCGCTACCGGCTGCAAATTGCGCTTTGAAGGGGACATCTCCGAGCGCCTGCAACTGGGCCAGGTGTATGACCGCTTCATCGCCGCCCTGCCCTTTGGCAGCATGACCACCTCGGTCGAGTTGCGTTACCTGCACTTCGAAGAGAAGATCAACACCACGTTTGCCGGCGTGCGCTTCCACAATATGAGTGGCTTGGTGCAGCGCCAGGTCGAACGCTTTGTGTACCAACTGCAACGCGAAGCGCGGCGCTTCGACAAAGACGACGATTTTTAAACTTAAAGATCGCGGCAAAAAAAACGGGCAGCCCCTAAAGGGGTCTGCCCGTTTTTGCTGTCAGGGGCGCGCCCTGCTCAGGTCATGAGGGTGGTCGTCCGGCCCCAGGGGTTCAGGCGGCCCCTCAAAGGGCGGCTCATCCACGGGCGGGGTCGGGTCCGCTTCCGGCTCCGGGACGACGGTTTGCATCTGGTCCTGCACCACCTGCTCATCCACACGCGGGTCCAATGCGGCCACCAGCGGCGAGCTGGACATGCTGTCGGGCATCGCGACGTGATGCAGCGGCGCATCGTCCACCTGATGCAGGTTGGTCACGGCTTTCGGCCGAATACGCCACACCAGGATCAACGCGCACAGGCTGAAAAACGCATACAGCATGTGGCTGCCGAACATCTTCATCACCACACCTGCCAGCAACGGCCCGACACTCGCGCCGACGCCATAGGTCACCAGCAGCATCGCCGTTAGCGACACGCGGCGGTCACCTTCCACATGGTCGTTGGAGAACGCCACCGCCAGTGGATACAGGCAGAACTGCACCAGCGAACACAGGAAGCCCGCCACGAACAACACTTCAAGCGGCACCTGGGTCATTATCGCCAACGGTAAAGCAGCCACCGCCAGGCACAGGGCAAAACAACGGATCAGCAGCGCACGGTCATAACGGTCCGACAACCAGCCCAACGGCCACTGCACCAACAGGCCGGCGAAAATGCAGCTACCCATGAACAGACCCACCTGCTCGGTGGTCAGGCCTTGCTGGGAGGCATAGAGCGGCGCCAAGCCGTAGAAAGAGCCCACGATCACACCCGCCCCAAGTACCGTACTCAACGACTGCGGTACGCGCTTGATAAAGAAGCGTGGCTCCATCGGCGCAGGGTGCAGGGGAGCCGGGTGAATACGGCGAGTCATGGCCACCGGCACCAGGCACAGCGCAAAGCACAGCGCGACCAGCATCAGCAATTCCAGGCCGAGCTGAGGGTGCATTACCAGAATCAATTGGCCGAGGACCAGGCCCAGGTAAGACGCGATCATATAGCCGCTGAATACCACGCCGCGCTGCTTGGCGTCCGCCTGCTCATTGAGCCAGCTCTCGATGACCATGTACTGGCACATCATCCCCAGGCCCACGATCATCCGCAGCACGATCCAGGCCGGCAGCCAGTCGATCAGGCCATGGCCCAGCACGGCCGCACCGACAATGCCGGCACAGGTTGCATAGGCCCGAATATGCCCGACCCGGGCGATCAGGCGGTGCCCGATCTTGCCACCCAGTACCAGGCCAAAATAGTTGGCCGCCATCAGCGCACCCACCCACAGGCTGTCGACATGGTCGGCCGCCAGGCGCAAGGCCAGGTAAGTACTGAGCAGGCCGGAGCCGATCAGCATCATCAAGGAGGCGAAATAAAGGGCTCGAAAAGATTTCCAGATCTGGCGCATCGGCGTTCCGAGCGGCTCCTTGCAGTGAGAGACAGGCCTATCGGCATGATAGTCCGGGGTGACGGAGTCCGGACAGCCGGTAGGGGCTGTTTCCGGGGATTATTTTGCTTACGGACTCAGACGCTGTCCGGTGGCTTGCTGGATACACGAATTGCGAGAAATACACCGCGTACGTGCTGTGAACCCTGTTCACCCTCAAGGTTCGACTCATGTTCGGAAAACGCCCACAAAAAAGCCCTGCCAGAATGTTCTGTGCAGGGCTTTGTATCTGGTGTCCCAGGGCCGGTTCGAACGGCCAACCTTCCCCTTAGGAGGGGGATGCTCTATCCAATTGAGCTACTGGGACAAATGACAGCCGTCGAGCCACGGGCATGGCGACGGACGGCGTGCATGTTAACGGTCAGGGTGGGTTTTGTCATGTCGTCCGTGGGCTTTTTGAGTGTAGGCCTATACCTCTGTGAATGATCGCGGTTTGGCCCTGCAAATACGGGCTCCCGAGGCCATCGTGCAAATTGCACTCCCCCAAAACGCCATCATTGCAAATTGCAACCTTTCCACCCTTTGGAGTAGACTCAACCTGTTGATTTTATTGAATTATTAGATTGGCACGACACCTGCAATACTTCTCCTACAAACCCAATAAGCCACGGCGTTGAGCGGAGAACATAATCATGAACAGTGCCCTTCTGTTAGCCCTTAACACCGTAGCCCTGGCTGCATTGGTCACGTTTCACTTCCAGTCGACAGGTGCCAACGACCCGGCGCAGATCAGCCAGGCCGTGCCGCATCACCTGCAACAACGTCCGCAACTGGCGGTCATGACGCCGAACGCGCAGTCGCCAGTCCGTCTGGCCCAGGGCACCCAATCTGCACCTGCGTCTGAACACTGGGTTTTCTGAGGAAGTCGTTGATGAACAAATTCGCCTGGCTGTTTCTCTGCCTGACTGCATTGGCCGTCGTTGTTGGCATGGGCACCGAGTCTGCAGACAGCCAAACTACCGCATTCATCGCCAGCGGCGTGTTTGCCAGTCTTCTGGTGCTGACCTTGATTCTAGGTCGTCGCATCAAATTCGATCCCGTCCTGCGCTAACCCACCCCCCCTCGCCTACCTTATGTCGCCTCACCCTCGCTAATCGGCAAATTGCCACTAGTCTTAAAGCTAAGGGCAAAAGGCCACTTTGCGATAGGATGTGCGGCCTCAAACCCTGTGGTGGCCTGACTTGCGGGAAGTTCCCTCGCGGATTTACGCGAAGAAAAATTTTCCAACCAGTCCGCAAAAATGCAAATGAGTGCTGGCATAAAGCCTTTAGGCAGTTCAATATTTGTCACAGAATTGACGCCAAGGAAATGGCAAATCTGAGGCATGATGCGACCTCTTTGCAATTCAGGTTGAACTTTGGTCGTGAGCCTTGTCTTAACACTCATCTTGCGGCCAATTCCAAAAACCGCCCCCCTGAACTAACCGGTTAAATATATGCGCCCATTGAAACAGGCAATTTATTCCAGCCGTACGGCTGACAAGTTCGTCGTACGTCTGCCAGACGGAATGCGGGAACGCATTGCCGAGGTGGCTCGCAATCATCACCGCAGCATGAACTCCGAAATCATCGCACGCCTGGAACAAAGCCTCATTCAGGAAGGTGCGCTGGGCGACGAGTTAAGCATGCGCCTGGACAGCCCCGAGCTGTCGCTGCACGAACGCGAACTGCTGCAGCGCTTTCGTCAGCTCTCCCACCGCCAGCAAAATGCTCTCGTCTCGCTTATCGCGCATGACGTTGAGGCGGCCGCAGAAGCCAATTGATTTGCAGCTGAAAGCCGAAGCCAGCCATGTGCTGGCTTTTTTTTGCCTGGGATTTGAGGGGGGTCGCGAAAGCGCCGGAGAGAACGAACGGGTTACTGGGCCTTGTGCGTTATCGTTGAGGATTTTTCGCTGGCAAGCCAGCTCCTACAGGGGAGCTGGCGCCAAGAGGGATTAGAGCAGGAAGATGGTTGCCAGACCCAGGAAGATGAAGAAGCCACCACTGTCGGTCATAGCCGTGATCATCACGCTGGCGCCCATGGCAGGGTCACGACCAAGACGGGCCAAGGTCATGGGGATCAACACCCCCATCAGGGCAGCGAGCAGCAAGTTGAGCGTCATGGCGGCGGTCATCACCACACCCAGCGACCAACTGCCATACAGCAGGTAGGCCACCACGCCGATCACTCCACCCCACACAAGGCCGTTTATCAGGCCTACCGCAAGCTCCTTGCGCAACAGACGCGATGAGTTGGCCGTACTGACCTGATCCAGCGCCATCGCCCGTACGATCATCGTAATGGTCTGGTTACCCGAGTTGCCACCGATCCCCGCCACGATCGGCATCAGCGCCGCCAGCGCCACCAGCTTCTCGATGGAGCCTTCGAACAGCCCGATCACACGCGAGGCAATAAAGGCGGTGATCAAGTTAACGGCCAGCCAGGCCCAGCGGTTATGCAACGAACGCCAGACCGAGGCAAAAATATCTTCCTCTTCACGCAGACCCGCCATGTTGAGGACTTCGGTTTCGCTTTCCTCACGAATCAAGTCGACGATTTCATCGATGGTCAGACGCCCGATCAGCTTGCCGTTCTTGTCGACCACCGGCGCCGAGATAAGGTCATAACGCTCGAACGCCTGGGCCGCATCATAAGCATCCTCATCGGGATGAAAACTCACGGTGTCGCTGGCCATCAAGTCCGCAACTTTCTTTTCCGGATCATTCACCAGCAGGCGCTTGATCGGCAGCACACCCTTGAGAATGCCTTCGTAATCAACCACGAACAATTTGTCGGTATGACCTGGCAACTCTTTGAGTCGGCGCAGATAGCGCAGGACCACTTCCAGGCTGACGTCTTCGCGGATGGTGACCATCTCGAAGTCCATCAGCGCACCGACCTGATCCTCATCGTAGGACAGCGCGGAGCGCACGCGCTCACGCTGCTGAGTATCCAGCGCTTCCATGAGCTCATGGACAACATCACGGGGCAGCTCGGGAGCCAGGTCAGCCAGTTCGTCGGCGTCCATCTCCTTGGCCGCAGCCAGGAGCTCGTGATCGTCCATGTCGGCGATCAGGGTTTCACGGACCGAGTCGGAAACTTCTAGCAGGATGTCGCCGTCGCGGTCGGCCTTGACCAACTGCCAGAGGGTCAGTCGATCATCCAGCGGCAAGGCTTCGAGAATGTAGGCGACGTCGGCGGAGTGCAGGTCGTCGAGCTTGCGTTGCAGCTCGACGAGGTTTTGCCGGTGAACCAGGTTTTCGACCAGGTTGTTATTCGGGCCGTCCTGGCGATGCGTCAGGTCTTCGACCACGCGCTGGCGCTGCAGCAGCTCGATGACTTGAGCGAGGCGATCCTGCAGGCTTTCTTGTGTTTTCTTTACTTCTACTTCGGTCATAGGCGAACTCCACTCCCAGCAGCGGGGCACGCCGGAAGGATCAATCAGTCAATTCATGATTGGTAAAACGGGATACTGAGTAACTACTGGGTAAGTCCATGGAGGTATTCCACAAGCCCCGGCGGGGCTGACGGGCGCAATGATACACCGCCCGGCCACTTTAAACGTTAAAAAACTGGAAAGAACAAGCGCTTGCGAGCCAAAGCTAAGCATTGGCTGCATCTAAGAACTGCGACGACGCAGCGGGAAAGGAAAACACATGCAGGCAGGAGAAAAAGATGAAGTCCTACACAAACCCCAGATGGCAAAAAGCCCGCACTAGGCGGGCTTTTTGTTTGTATGGTGCACTCGACAGGATTCGAACCTGTGACCGCTCGGTTCGTAGCCGAGTACTCTATCCAGCTGAGCTACGAGTGCAGATTGTGTTTTTAGACCAGATCACAACTGGTTGTAACCGAATCACTTGCATTGCTGCAACTGACTCTTAAATGGTGCACTCGACAGGATTCGAACCTGTGACCGCTCGGTTCGTAGCCGAGTACTCTATCCAGCTGAGCTACGAGTGCATTTGTTGCCGCGCATTATAGGCCGTTCAATCTCTATGTAAAGCTATTTTTTCGAGTAATTTCAACAACTTACCGAAAAAACCAGATTGCAACGTACTAAGCAAATAATGGCGGAGAACGGGGGATTCGAACCCCCGACACCCTTTTGAGGTGTACTCCCTTAGCAGGGGAGCGCCTTCGGCCACTCGGCCAGCTCTCCGCAACACGGGGCGTATATTAACCACGTTCATCCCCGTTTGCAAACATAAAAAACGATAAAAATTAAAGGCTTGGTTCTTCGTCCTTCTCTTTCTTGATCCGCAGGTAGATTTCCTCGCGGTGCACCGCTACCTCTTTCGGAGCGTTAACCCCGATACGCACTTGATTGCCTTTGACGCCGAGCACGGTCACGGTGATTTCGCCATCACCGATAATCAGGCTTTCTGCGCAACGACGAGTCAGAATCAGCATACCTTTCTCCTCACGCATTTCAGTTCAGGAACAACAGTCTGCAAAAAAAAGGCCTTCGACCTACAACCAAAAGGTCATAGTCCTACTGCCTAAGTATTGTCGAGCGCACGCAAAAGAACATGCGCCCTACAAAAAAAGGAAAGGCGCGGTAAACCGCGCCTTCCTGGCACTGCATCACTCGCCCTGTCGGGCCGGAGCGTCCAACTCAAAAGCGGTATGCAACGCGCGCACGGCCAGTTCCAGGTACTTCTCTTCGATCACCACCGAGACTTTGATTTCCGACGTGGAGATCATCTGGATGTTGATGCTTTCCTTGGCCAGGGCTTCGAACATGCGGCTGGCAACGCCGGCATGGGAACGCATGCCCACCCCCACGATCGACACCTTGGCAATCTTGGTATCGCCGACCACTTCACGGGCGCCGATTTCCTTCGCGGTGTTCTGCAGGATTCGCTCCGCCGCATCGTACTCGTTACGGTGCACCGTAAAGGTGAAATCGGTGGTGTTATCGTGCGAAACGTTCTGCACGATCATGTCGACTTCGATGTTCGCGCCGCTGATAGGGCCCAGGATCTTGAAGGCCACGCCCGGGGTGTCTGGCACGCCACGGATAGTCAGCTTGGCTTCATCACGGTTGAATGCGATACCGGAAATGATCGGCTGTTCCATGGATTCCTCTTCATCAATAGTAATGAGGGTGCCCGGACCCTCTTTGAAGCTGTGCAGTACGCGCAGCGGAACGTTGTACTTGCCGGCGAACTCCACCGCACGGATCTGCAACACCTTGGAACCGAGGCTGGCCATTTCCAGCATCTCTTCAAAGGTGATCTTGTCCAGGCGCTGGGCCACGGACACCACACGCGGGTCAGTGGTGTAGACGCCATCCACATCGGTGTAGATCTGGCATTCATCGGCCTTGAGGGCCGCGGCCAGCGCCACGCCGGTGGTGTCCGAACCACCACGCCCGAGGGTGGTGATGTTGCCCTGCTCGTCCACACCCTGGAAGCCTGCTACAACTACCACGCGCCCGGCTTTCAGATCCGTACGAATTTTCTGATCGTCAATCTGCAGGATCCGCGCCTTGGTATGCGCGCTGTCAGTGAGGATGCGCACCTGGCTGCCAGTGTAGGACACCGCCGGCACACCGCGTTTATTCAACGCCATGGCCAGCAAGGCGATGGTCACCTGCTCGCCGGTGGACACGATCACATCCAGCTCACGCGGCAGCGGCTGTTGATCACCACTGATTGCCTTGGCCAGATCGATCAGGCGATTGGTCTCGCCGCTCATGGCCGACAGCACCACCACCAGGTCGTCGCCGGCATCGCGGAACTTCTTAACCTTGTCGGCCACCTGCTCGATTCTTTCGACAGAGCCGACCGAGGTGCCTCCAAATTTCTGTACGATCAAAGCCATTTCTAAGCCGCCTCAGCCCGTAAAGGGGCGCCTAATATCCAATCAACCAGCACCGAGCAGCCCGTGACTAGACCACGGGCCGGTTAACGGTGCCTTAAATACCTGCCTCGACAAACGGCACGGTCAGGGCCAGGGCCGCGTCCAGGGCGCCAGCGTCTACACCACCGCCTTGCGCCATGTCCGGACGACCACCGCCCTTCCCGCCCACTGCCGCGGCGGCTTGCTTCATCAAATCACCGGCTTTGAGTTGGCCAGTCAGGTCCTTGGTTACACCAGCAACCAGAACGACCTTATCCTCATGGACACCGCCGAGCAGGATCACTGCGCGGCCGAGCTTGTTCTTCAACTGATCGACCAGGGCCAACAGCGCCTTGCCGTCCTGGCCATCCAGGCGTGCAGCCAGGACTTTCACGTCCTTGACGTCCACGGCCGAGGCCGACAGATCGTCGCCTGCAGCACTGGCCGCCTTGGCCTGCAACTGCTCCAGCTGCTTCTCCAGGGCACGGTTGCGCTCCAGCACAGCGGACAGCTTGTCGATCAGGTTGTCGCGGCTGCCCTTGACCAGGGTGGCCGCTTCCTTGAGTTGTTCTTCAGCCGCGTTCAGGTAGGCCAGGGCTGCTGCGCCAGTCACCGCTTCGATACGGCGCACACCGGAGGCCACGCCGCCTTCACTGACGATTTTCAGCAGGGCGATGTCGCCGGTACGGTTGGCATGGATACCACCACACAGCTCCACCGAGAAGTCGCCACCCATGCTCAGTACCCGCACGCTGTCGCCGTACTTCTCGCCGAACAGCGCCATGGCGCCCTTGGCCTTGGCGGTCTCGATATCGGTCTCTTCGGTCTCTACCGGGGTGTTCTTGCGAATCTCGGCGTTGACGATTTCTTCCAGGGCCTTGATCTGCTCAGGCTTGATCGCTTCAAAGTGGCTGAAGTCGAAACGCAGGCGCTGGCTGTCGACCAACGAACCCTTCTGCTGCACGTGCTCACCCAGTACCTGACGCAGCGCGGCGTGCAGCAGGTGCGTGGCCGAGTGGTTCAGCGCGGTGGCGTGGCGCACGTCGGCGTCTACCTGGGTGTCCACCGGCGAACCGACGGTCAGGTTGCCCGAAGCCAACACGCCGTGGTGCAGGAACGCACCGCCGGTCTTGGTGGTGTCACGCACGTCAAAACGCCCGGACGCCGCCTTGAGGAAACCGCAGTCGCCAATCTGGCCACCGGATTCTGCGTAGAACGGGGTCTGGTCCAGGACCACCACGCCTTCATCGCCTTCATTCAATACGTCAACCGACTGGCCGTCTTTATAGAGGGCAACCACTTTGGCCGCACCCTGGGTGGCCTTGTAGCCGGTGAACTCGGTGGCCACGTCAACCTTGACCAGGCTGTTGTAGTCCATGCCGAAGGAGCTGGCCGAACGTGCACGCACGCGCTGGGCTTCCATCTCGCGCTCGAAACCGGCCTCATCAAGGGTCAGGTTGCGCTCACGGGCGATGTCGCCGGTCAGGTCCATCGGGAAACCGTAGGTGTCATAGAGCTTGAACACCACGTCGCCCGGCACCACGCTGCCTTGCAGGTTGGCAAGGTCTTGCTCGAGGATCTTCAGGCCCTGCTCCAGGGTCTTGGCGAACTGCTCTTCTTCTGCCTTGAGCACGCGCTCGATGTGCGCCTGGTTCTGCTTGAGTTCCGGGAAGGCTTCGCCCATCTCGGCCACCAGTGCCGCGACGATCTGGTAGAAGAAGCTGCCGTTGGCGCCCAGCTTGTTACCGTGGCGGCAAGCGCGACGGATGATGCGACGCAGCACGTAGCCACGGCCTTCGTTGGACGGCAGCACGCCGTCGGCAATCAGGAAGCCGCAGGAACGGATGTGGTCAGCCACCACTTTGAGCGACGCCTGGTCTTCATTGGCGCAACCGATAGCCTTGGCGGCCGCGGCCAGCAGGCTCTGGAACAGGTCGATTTCGTAGTTGGAGTGCACATGCTGCATCACCGCACTGATCCGCTCCAGGCCCATGCCGGTGTCGACCGACGGCGCTGGCAGCGGATGCAACACGCCATCGGCAGTGCGGTTGAACTGCATGAACACGTTGTTCCAGATCTCGATGTAACGGTCGCCGTCTTCCTCTGGCGAGCCCGGTGGCCCCCCCCAGATATCGGCACCGTGGTCGTAGAAGATCTCGGTGCAAGGGCCGCACGGGCCGGTATCGCCCATGGTCCAGAAGTTGTCGGAGGCGTACGGCGCGCCTTTGTTGTCGCCGATGCGCACCATGCGCTCGGCCGGTACGCCGACCTGCTTGGTCCAGATGTCGTAGGCTTCGTCATCGCTGGCGTAGACGGTGACCCAGAGTTTTTCCTTCGGCAGTTTCAGTACGCCGGTGAGGAAGGTCCAGGCGAAGTTGATCGCGTCTTGCTTGAAATAATCGCCAAAGCTGAAGTTGCCGAGCATTTCGAAAAAGGTGTGGTGACGGGCGGTGTAGCCGACGTTTTCCAGGTCGTTGTGCTTACCACCGGCGCGCACGCACTTCTGGCTGCTGACAGCACGGGTGTAGGCGCGTTTTTCCTGGCCCAGGAAGCAGTCCTTGAACTGGTTCATCCCCGCGTTAGTGAACAGCAGGGTTGGGTCATTGCCTGGGATCAAGGAGCTGGAGGCGACACGGGTGTGACCTTGCTCTTCGAAGAAGCGAAGGAAGGCTTCACGGATTTCTGCGCTTTTCATTAGGTTCTTCCACGGAGGCTGCGGCCAAAGGCCAGTGCGCAACATCATCAGACGAAGCGACGGCAAAGGGCCGCATTATATCGGCCCTTTGCCGGTGGTACAGCGTGTTTATGCGATAGAAACTGTCAATTAGACGGTCTGCACTGTCATTTCCGGGAAAAGTCGACGAATGTCTGCACGACTTGCTCGATCTGCGCCCGGCTGATGTCAAGGTGCGTGACCATGCGCAAGCGCGATGCGGCGCTCAACTTGATCCCGCGCTCGGCGGCAAAGGCTTTCAACGCCTGGGCCTGATCACCGATTTGCACATAGACCATGTTGGTCTGCACCGGCTCGACGGTAAAGCCGGCCTTGCGCAGCTCATCCCCCAGCCATTGTGCGTTGGCGTGGTCGTCCGCCAGGCGCTGCACCTGGTGATCCAGCGCGTACAGCCCCGCCGCCGCCAGCGAGCCGGCCTGGCGCATGCCACCGCCGACCATCTTGCGCAGGCGCCGTGCCTTGGCAATCAGCGCAGTGGAGCCGCACAGCACCGAGCCGATCGGCGCGCCGAGGCCCTTGGACAGGCACACCGACACCGAATCGAAGTGCTGGGCAATCTCGCGCGCATCCACCCCCAGCTTGACCGCTGCGTTGTAGAGCCGCGCGCCGTCTAGGTGCAGGGCCAGGCCGTGTTCGCGGGTGAACGCGCGCGCGTTTGCCAGGTACTCCAGCGGCAGCACCTTGCCCTGCATGGTGTTTTCCAGCGCCAGCAGGCGGGTGCGGGCGAAGTGGAAGTCGTCGGGCTTGATGGCTTCGAGCACATGGTTCAGGTCCAGGGAGCCGTCCGCCTGCACTTCCAGTGGCTGGGGCTGGATCGAACCGAGCACGGCCGCCCCGCCACCTTCGTATTTGTAGGTGTGGGCCTGTTGGCCGACGATGTATTCCTCGCCGCGTTCACAGTGGGCCATCAACGCCAGCAGGTTACTCATGGTGCCGGTGGGCACGAACAGCGCAGCGGCAAAGCCCAGGCGTTTGGCAAGTTCGGCCTCCAAGAGGTTGACGCTGGGGTCTTCGCCATACACATCATCGCCGCTGAGGGCATTGGCCATCGCGTCCCGCATGCCGGGGGTGGGTTGGGTCACGGTGTCGCTGCGCAGGTCGATCACAGACATGAAGCACGCCTCTCAAGGGTTGAGTAAGTTCCTTTTGTGAGTGATTACTGCGGGCAAAGCCGCGCAATATCAAGCCCCAACTGCATTCAATCGAATACCAACCAAACAAACCGATATAGCTTATCGATACAGCGGTCGTGCAGTTTTCGAAAAACCGTGTTAAAAACTCTCCGCCGCCAGGGTTCTGGCGGCAACGTTCTCAGGGCGGGGTGCAATTCCCCACCGGCGGTAATTGCACGCAATGTGCATAGCCCGCGAGCGCTTGGCGCCTCGAACTGCTCATGCAGGACGGCGCCAAGGTCAGCAGACCCGGTGTGATCCCGGGGCCGACGGTCATAGTCCGGATGAAGAGAGAACGGGATTGGCACCTAAGGGCCGCGCACGACGTGTGTTTGCGTACCCTTAAATCCCATTCGATTCATAACGCCCTGTTTTTTTCTTAAACAGGAGTCAGAACATGCAACCCACCGCAATCGACAGCAAAAGCAAACACCACCACGGCGAACGTATCGCATTTATCCAGGCCTGCTGGCACAAGGATATTGTCGACCAGAGCCGTAAAGGCTTCCTCGCCGAAATCATCGCCCAGGGCTACCAGGAATCGGACATCGACTTCTTCGAAGTCGGCGGCGCCTTTGAAATGCCCCTGCACGCCAAGCTGCTGGCCAAGACCGGTCGTTATGCCGGCATTGTCGCCGCTGCGCTGGTGGTGGACGGTGGCATCTACCGCCACGAATTCGTCGCCCAATCGGTGGTCAGCGGCCTGATGCAAGTGCAGCTGGAAACCGAAGTACCGGTGTTCTCGGTGTCCCTGACCCCGCATCACTTCCACGCCGGTAGCGAGCACCAAACATTCTTCTACGAGCACTTCGTGCACAAGGGCCAGGAAGCCGCCCGTACCTGCGCTGATACCTTGAAGAAAGTCCGCGCGATCCGTCGCAGCGAAGAGCCGCAAAAACTGGCGGTCTGACGCCTTCTCAGCCCGTAATCAAAAATGCCCCGGCAAGCCTTTGCCGGGGCTTTTTTTTGACGCTGCATATCTACCGTTTCAAGAGCGCACCCCTGCGGTTTAGTAAGGCCTGCCCCCTTACCTCCGACGCAAGGAACTGCGAGATGCACCCCAATCAAAATGCCGAAGGCGTCTACGTCATCGATGCACGCACACTCACCCCCAAACCAAGGCGCGAACCCACCAACAAACGTCCTGGCGGCCCGGGCTTTATCGAAATCCACGACATCCTTGAAAATGAAAATGTGCGCATCGAACGCAAGCTGTTCAGGGATGAAGAGGTCGACCAACTATGCCTCACCACCTTCAACACCCCCGACATGGTCAATATCGTTGGCGCCCCTCCGATAGACGCCCTACTGACACTGACGGTGCAGATCAATCAGGCCCGCTACGAGATCACCCTCAACTGGCGCACCCAGACAGTGGTGCTGGACACCCGCGGCGGAAACGATCGAATTCATATTGAAGATAACGTCATTGTGCCGGTCTTTGTGTACAGCGGCGAAGGCGACGACCGCGTGGTCACCGCAGCCAAAACGGCCACCCTCTACACCGGCCCTGGCGATGACTTCATCGCTGTCGTCAACGGCGCTTGCCATGTGGAAGCGGGCGACGGCAACGACGAGGTCCACGGTTTTCAAGATACCCACATGACCGTGTATGGCGGCCCCGGTGCTGACGAGATCAGCGGCGGCAGCGGCTCATGCTTCCTGGATGGAGGCCAGGGTAATGATCATATTGTCGGCGGGCGCGGGTTGAACATCCTCAGCGGCGGCCCCGGTAACGACCGGATCAAGGCCGGCCCGGCCAAAAACGTTATCTACACCGGCGATGGGCTCAACGACGTCACCCAGCTCAAGGCCGACGATGTCACGTACTACAACTTCAAGAGCAGCCTGACAGTTGACTGTGCCTTGATGATGCACCCGGACGTGCCGGATGACCTTCCTCCCGGCCAATTGGCTTCCCACGTGGTTCATTTGGAGCCCAAGCCCTTGGGCCAGAGTGGACTCGTTGTGCAAGGCAGTGCGCAATTCGTCCAGCGGGTCAATGACGATCTACGTCTGCTGCTCGGCTCACCGACCGGGCAACGCTTGCTCGCGCAACTGGAGCATGCCGCACGCGAGAACGGACACCCCATCACCATTCATGAGTTCTACCCCAGGCTCAACGGGCTATTCGTCCCGGCGCCCGGTACCGCAGATTGGCCGTTTATCGACAATGACCAGCCTGGCCGTCCCTCGTTCGGCGGAGACATTTGGTACAACACCACTGACATAATCCCCGGAACGCCCAGCATCATTAACCTGTTCCACGAGTTGTGCCACGCCTGGAACCACATCAGCGGCACGTTGTTGCGCGGTGAGAGCCCCGACGGTATTGACGGCAACAAACCGCGCTATCCGGTGAAAAACCTCGAACTGCAAGCCGTGGGCCTGCCCACGACAGCACCGCCGTTCGACTTTGATCGCGACCCGAGCACGCCGCCCACCAACACCAACCCGAGGGAGTTCAGCGAAAACGGGCTACGCAAGGAACTCGGGTTACCGCCGCGCAAACAGTACCGGAATAATTAAACCAGGCCGTCCTCGGTGGTGGGCACAATCAAAATTCCCGCGCGCAAACCATTCTTCACCTTCGGGTTGGGGAAGATGATGCGCGCGCCCTCCTCCTCGATCACCCAGCGGGTCTTGGCCACGTCTTCGGCCAGCAGATAACCCTTGGCCAGCGGCGAAAAGTTTTCCACGTCTGCCGGCAGGTGCAGCAAGAAGGCATCGCTGTGCTTGATGACTTCGCGCGACACGGCGAACAGTTGCAAGCCCTCCAGGCTGTCAGTCTCAGGTTCGGTGCCTTCGATGATCTGCTTGAGGCGTGTTTCCAGGCGCGACACATCCACGCCCTGGTTCTGCCCGAATGGCCGGGCCTTGCCCAGTTCGAGGGTGAAGGCCTCGGCGTCGAGTTGCTCGTAGGTAAAGGCCGTAAAGGTGATCGAGGTCTTGTTCTGCAGCAGCACCGCCTGCATGCCGGCCGCGTTCAAGCGCGCCAACTGCTGACGTGAATGCTGGCGACCTTCCTTCCACGGGTACAGGGCAAACTGCTCGATCTTCGAGCCGCGAATGGCCGTGTGCAGGTCGTAATGCAGGCGCGAACGGCCCGACAGGCTGAAGAAGCTGCGAGCCAATTGCTCCAGCTCAGCGGCGCGCATGGCTTCGGGGCCGATGTTTTTTTCATGGCGGCCGTTGAACAGCCGGTTGACGTCCAGTTCGAGATAACGCTCGCCGCGGCGCATGGCCTCGGGGTTGCCGAACAGGAACAGAATACGGGAACGGGGCTTGATCTCCCCACGGGCAATGCCATGCAACAGGCGGTCGAGCAGTTCGATCGGCGCGGTTTCGTTGCCATGGATGCCGGACGACAGCAGCACGTCGCTGCCGTTGTCCTTCGCTTCAGGCGGGCGCACTTCGAGTGCGCCCTCGCTGAGCCAGCGCATCTGCACGCCGTCGACAGTCAGTTGAATTTTTTGCGCCGGTTCGCGACCGGCGAGGGTCAGTTCAAGCAGTTTGCCGAGGGCGAGCATAAGCAGCTTCCTTAGTGGTTGCAGCCAGGACCGTGGACGTGATCGTCGTCATCACCTTCGACGTCGGCCGGTTCCATTTCCAGTTGCAGGCTCATCAGGTTGGTGGCCAGCGGGCGCATCAGCAGGTTCGCGTACTCGGCGTCGCCTTCTTCCACGTCCACACCGATCAGCAGTTGACCACGGCCGTCGTGCTGGATCCAGATTTCCTTGCCCTGCCAGACCACGGCGACGCGGGTGCAGGAAGTTTCCAGCTGGGTGCCGTCGGTGTCTTCAAGAATCAGTTTCAGGGTGTCGGTGGTCATAAAGTAGCTCTCAGCATAGGGCGTAAAAGAAGGTGGCGTTAATTGATCTGGAAAGGATATACCGAGCCCAGTTTAAGGATTTGCGTCAGTTCATCCAATGCCGTCCGGCACTCAAGCAGCAATTGCGGGTCCGCCAGGTCGGTTTCGCGCAGGCTGTCGCGGTAGTGTTTGTCGACCCACTGGGTCAATGTGTCGTACAACGGCGCGGTCATGATAACCCCTGGGTTCACCGCCGCCAGCTCGGTTTCGTTCAACGCCACACGCAAACGCAGGCAGGCCGGGCCGCCGCCATTCTGCATGCTTTGCTTGAGGTCAAAGACGTTGACTTCGCGGATCAGCCCGCCAGAGGCCGTGAGGTTCTGCAGGTACTGCCACACGCGTTCGTTGGCGCGGCACTCCTCCGGCACGATCAGCAGCATCGAACCGTCAGGGCGGCTCAGCAACTGGCTGTTGAACAGGTAAGAACGCACCGCGTCCTCGACGCTGACCTGGGCCCGCGGTACGCAGACAGACTGGAAGTTGCCGCCCAGCTTGCCCAACTTGCCTTGCAGCTCGCCCAGCATCTGTTCGGTGTTGAGGAACGCGTCCTCGTGATAGAACAGCACTTCGCCGTTACCCACCGCGATCACATCGTTGTGGAACACGCCGGCGTCGATCACCGCCGGGTTCTGCTGGGCATAGACCACGCCCTCATCCTTCAAGCCGTGCAAGCGTGCAACGGCCTGGGACGCTTCGAGCGTCTGGCGCGCCGGGTACTTCTGCGGCGCCGGGTAACGGGTGTCGAAGGCGCTGCGCCCGTACACGAAAAACTCCACGCCCGCCTCGCCATAGTCGCGGCAGAAGCGTGTATGGTTGGCCGCGCCCTCGTCACCGAACTGCGCCACCGCCGGTAATGCAGCGTGATGGGCGAAGTGCTTCTGGTCGGCAAACATCGCCCCCAGCACGCGGCTGGTGGTTGGGTGTTCGATGCTGCGGTGGTACTTGCAGTTGAGGTTGGCGGCGGTGAAATGCACGCGACCGTCGAAGGTATCGGCACTCGGGCTGACGGTGGCGGCGTTGGCCACCCACATGCTCGACGCCGAGCAGCTCGCGACCAACAACGGCATAGCGTGCTTGGCGGCCTGCTGGATGACCTGGGCGTCGGTGCCGCTGAAACCGAGGTTGCGCAAGGCCGCCACATCAGGACGTTCCTGGGGTGCCAGCACACCTTGCACAAAGCCCATGTCCATCAGGGCTTTCATTTTCTGCAGGCCCTGCAACGCCGCTTCCTTTGGGTTGGAAGACTGCTGGCTGTTGCTCTGGGACGCGACGTTGCCATAGGACAAACCGCCGTAGTTATGGGTCGGCCCCACTAGACCGTCAAAATTGACTTCATAGGATTTCATCGGCGAGGCTCCACGAACATCTGTTTTTATAGGCATCAACTTGTCATCCCGATCAACTGTGGGAGCTGGCTTGCCTGCGATAGCATCAACTCGGTTGTACTGAAAGACCGAGTCGTCTGCCTCGCAGGCAATCCAGCTCCCACATTAGATCGGTGCCACCTTCACTTGAGTGTTACACCGGGGGTCAGGGTTGTTGGCACCACCAGGCTTGGGGTTTCCAACGAGGCCACCGGGTACGCGCAATAATCCGCCGCGTAATAGGCACTGGCGCGGTGGTTGCCCGAGGCCCCTACCCCACCGAACGGCGCGGTACTGGCGGCGCCGGTCAGTTGTTTGTTCCAGTTGACGATGCCGGCGCGGCTTTCCAGCCAGAACTGCTGGTAGCGCGCTTCGGAGTCCGACAACAGACCAGCGGCCAAACCGTATTGGGTGTTGTTGGCCTCGGCAATCGCCGCTTCAAAATCAGCGTAGCGGATCACCTGCAACAGTGGGCCGAACAGTTCCTCGTCTTCACGCTCGGCCACGCCGGTCACGTCGATGATGCCGGGGGTCAGCAAGGCGGCCTGGTCCTGAGGCTGAGTCATTTCCAGCAGCGCCACAGCGCCATTGGCGAGCATCAGCTCCTGGGCGTCCATCAACGCTTTGGCGGCGGCGAGGGAGATGACCGAGCCCATGAACGGCGCCGGCTGCTGATCAAACGCGCCGACCTCAATCGTCGCGCTGACCGCCACCAGGCGCGCCAGCAACGCATCGCCCCAGGCGCCTTCCGGCACCAGCAAGCGGCGGGCACAGGTGCAACGCTGGCCAGCCGAGATAAACGCCGACTGGATAATGGTGTAGACCGCCGCATCCACATCGGCCACTTCATCGACGACCAGCGGGTTGTTGCCACCCATTTCCAGGGCGAGGATCTTGTCCGGGCGCCCGGAGAATTGCTGGTGCAGATGATTGCCGGTGCGGCTGGAGCCGGTGAAGAACAACCCATCGATACCTGGGTTGGCCGCCAACGCGATGCCGGTTTCCCGCGCGCCTTGCAGCAGGTTCAACACGCCCGCCGGCAGGCCGGCTTCGATCCAGCATTGCACGGTGAGTTCGGCGACCTTAGGGGTCAGCTCGCTCGGTTTGAACAGTACGGTGTTACCCGCCAGCAAGGCCGGCACGATATGGCCGTTGGGCAAGTGGCCCGGGAAGTTGTACGGCCCGAACACCGCCACCACACCGTGGGGCTTGTGGCGCAACACGGCGGTGGCATCGCCCAGGGGGCCGCTCTTTTCGCCGGTACGCTCGCGGTAGCTCTGCACCGAGATCGCGATCTTGTTGGCCATGCTGGTGACTTCGGTGGCCGACTCCCACAGTGGCTTGCCGGTTTCCTCGCCGATGCAGCGGGCGATTTCATCCGCCCGGTTTTTCAGCGTGGCCGCGAAGGTTTCCAGCACATTGATGCGCTCTTCCAGCGGGCGCCGGGCCCAGGCCGGGAACGCCTGGCGCGCTGCCTGCACGGCGGACTCGACCTGCTCGGCAGTGGCGCCATTGCCGGCCCACAGTACCTGCTGGGTCACGGGGTTGCGCGACTCAAACAGTTCACCCTGGCCAGCCAGCCAGCTACCTGCGATATACAGCGAATTCATTATTTCGACTCCCGAGCAGCGGACAACGGTACGGCACGCACTTGATCACCCACCACCAGTTGCAGGCGCTTGGCGGTCTGTTGATCGACCACCAGCGTGCCTGCGGCCAGGCGGGCCGGTGCGGCGGTAATGCGGCAATCCTCGCGCTTGCGGTTATGGATCAGGAACGGCGTGGCGTCGTCCCCGGGTGTGCCGATGGCCAGTACCAATGACTGGCTGTCGCGCACTGCGCGGATCTTGGTGGTTTCACACTCCACCGCCGGGCCGGCGTCGAAGATGTCGACATAGCCCTGGTAGCTGAACCCTTCGCTCTTGAGCATGCTCAGCGCCGGCTCGGTGTCCGGGTGGACCTTGCCGATGACGTTGCGTGCATCTTCGGAAAGGAAGCAGCTGTACAGCGGAAACTTCGGCATCAGTTCGGCGATAAACGCCTTGTTGCCCACGCCGGTGAGGTAATCGGCCTGGCTGAACTCCATCTTGAAGAAGTGTCGGCCCAGGCTTTCCCAGAACGGCGAGCGCCCGGCGTCGTTGGACACCCCGCGCATCTCGGCGATGATCTTGTTGCCGAACAACTGCGGGAACTCGGCGATAAACAACAGCCGCGCCTTGGCCAGCATGCGGCCGTTGAGGCCGGTGCGGTAATCGGCGTGCAGGAACAGCGAGCACAGCTCGGAATTGCCGGTGAGGTCGTTGGCCAGGAACAGCGTCGGAATCTCGCGGTAGATGTTCAGCTCCTGGGAGGCGCTGACGGTCAGCCCGACCCGGAAGTTGTACCAGGGCTCACGCAGGCCGACGGCACCGGCGATGGCAGAAATGCCCACCACGCGGCCTTCGTCGTTTTCCAGCACGAACAGGTAGTCGGCATCGCCGCGCCCGGCGTCGCCGCGAAAGGTTTTCTCCGCCCAGCCCACGCGGTGGGTCAGGCGCTCTTCGTTGGCCGGCAAGGTCGTGAGGCCGGTGCCGGTGCTGCGCGCCAGATCAATCAGGGCCGGTAAATCGCTGCTGCGTACGGGACGAACGATCATGCTATCTCCTCGAACGGGCCGCTGTTGTCAGCCACCCGCGAAACTCTTTTTTTAAACCGCTACCAGGCGCACGCTCGCGCCTTCGCCAACACCCAGGGCTTCGGCCGCTGCCAGGTCCAACGTCACCGGTTTACCCGGCGCGTAGTCCAGTTCCAGCATTACCGCGCGGTAATCCTGCAACTGCGCGTTGCTCACCAGGTACTGGCGACCGACACCCTTGACCATCTCACCGATCTTCACCGGCACCACACGGCTCTGGGCGATCGAGCGAATGCCCGACACCCGTGCGTGCAGCGTCGGGCCGCCGTCGAAGATGTCGATGTAATGGTCGGTCTCGAAGCCTTCGCGCATCAGGATGTCGAAGGTGATCTGTGCACGCGGGTGCACCTGGCCCATGGCTTCCTGGGCTTCGTCCGGTAGCAGCGGCACGTAGATCGGGTAATGCGGCATCAGCTCGGCGAGGAAGGTACGGCTTTTCAGCCCGCACAAGCGCTCGGCGGCGGCGTAGTTGAGGTCGAAGAAGTTGCGGCCGATGGCGTCCCAGAACGGCGAGTCACCGTTCTCGTCACTGTAGCCGACGATCTCGGTCACCACCGAGTCGGCAAAGCGCTCGGGGTGGCTGGCGACAAACAGCAGCCGGCCACGGGAATTGAGTTCCGACCACGGCGAACCGACCAGCTCGGGCACCACATAGAAACTGGTGAGCAGGCTGTTGCCGGTGAGGTCGTGGCACTGGGAAAGCACGTGGATCTTGTTGTGGATCTTCAGCTCGCGAGACGCGTGCACGAAGGTCTCGTTACGAAAGCTGTAGAACGGCTCCGAGTAACCGGCCGAGGCGACGATGGCCGAGCAGCCGGCGAGCTTGCCGGTCTCGGTGTCTTCGAGCACGAAGAAATAGCTCTCTTCACCGTTGAAACTGACCTCGGCCGCGAAGGACGCTTCGCTGGCGGCGATCTTGTCGCTCAGGCGTTCCACATCATCCGGCAAGGAGGTGACACCAATCGGGCTGTCCGCAGCCAGACGCTGTACCTCGCCCAGATCAGCCATTTGCGCGGGGCGCATCACCAGCATGGTGTCACTCCTTAACTCGAAAAACTCACAGAGGGAAAAATGCCGGACAGGAGAACTGCTCACACCGCTCTCACGGTGTAAACAAATCTATGTGGGAGCCGGGCTTGCCCGCGATTACGGTGCGTCAGTCAGCACAGATGTTGCCTGTACCACCGTCTTCGCAGGTAAGCCAGCTCCCACATTTGATCCAGTCCGGCCTTTGGAATTTGTGTTCGGCGCCCGATTGTTCGGACGCCGAGCGGTCCATCAAGCTTGCGTCAGCGCTTTAACTGCACGTTCAAAACGGTCCAGGCCTTCCTGGATGTCCGCCTCTTCCACCACCAGGCTCGGGGCAAAACGCACCACGTCCGGGCCGGCTTGCAGGATCATCAGGTTTTCTTTCTCGGCCGCGTTGAACACGTCCTTGGCCTTGCCTTTGAACGCATCGCTCAACACGCAACCGAGCAGCAGGCCCATGCCACGCACCTCGGTGAAGATGCCGTATTGCTTGCCGATCTGCTCCAGGCGCGCCTTGAACAGGTCGTGCTTGGCGTTGACGCCGGCCAGCACTTGCGGGGTGTTGATCACGTCGATCACCGCCTCGGCCACCGCGCACGCCAGCGGGTTGCCGCCGTAGGTGGTGCCGTGGGTGCCGACCACCAGGTGCTTGGCCAGCGCTTCAGTGGTGAGCATCGCCGCGATCGGGAAACCGCCGCCCAGGCTCTTGGCGCTGGTAAGGATGTCCGGGGTCACGCCGTAATGCTGGTAAGCGAACAGATGGCCGCTGCGCCCCATGCCGGTCTGCACTTCGTCAAACACCAGCAACGCGTTGTTGGCGTCGCACAGTTCACGGGCGCCTTGCAGGTAGGCCAGCTCGGCCGGCAGCACGCCGCCTTCGCCCTGGATCGGCTCCAGCACCACGGCGCAGGTCTTGTCCGACACGGCGGCTTTCAGCGCAGCCAGGTCGTTATAAGGGACGTGGGTGATGCCGGTGATTTTAGGACCGAAGCCATCAGAGTACTTCGACTGGCCACCGACGTTGACGGTGAACAGGGTACGGCCGTGGAAGCTGTTCAGCGCAGCGATGATCTCGTATTTCTCAGTGCCGAAACGGTCGAACGCCACGCGACGGGCCAGCTTGAACGCGGCCTCGTTGGCCTCGGCGCCAGAGTTGCAGAAGAACACGCGCTCGGCAAAGGTGGCGTCGATCAACTTGTGAGCCAGGCGCAAGGCCGGCTCGTTGGTGAAGACGTTGGAGACGTGCCAGAGCTTGTTGGCCTGTTCGGTCAACGCACCGACCAGCGCCGGGTGGGCGTGACCCAATACGTTGACCGCGATGCCGCCGGCAAAGTCGATCAGCTCGCGACCGGCCTGGTCCCATACGCGCGAACCTGCGCCACGCACGGGGATGAACGCGGCAGGTGCGTAGTTGGGAACCATCACCTGGTCGAAATCGGCACGTTGCACCGGGGCTTGCTCAACGGACATCGGAGTCTCCTGAAGAGGAACGCCTGCCTGGAACTGGCGGGCGATGCAGGGATTGTAAGGACAGTTTTCAGTGCGGCCTTGCCGCCAAGCGACAACTTCTTATAGCGCCAACCCGCGTTTTTGGCGGGTTTACGCCAATGCGACAATTACCGTCGCAAAGGCGCAGTTTAAACTGCCCAGCGGTTTTGCGGCAGGACCAAAACCAGGCGTCCACGCATATCTATCTAAGCTCATCCGTCGCCAGGCGGCTGATCTACTGGCGTTTTCACGTCCATTGGAGATCAGCGCGCATGACCACCCCGTCTTCCTTACTGCCAGCAGCCCTCGGCAGCCCCCAACCCGACAGCCACTACGAGGTGCTCAAGAGCGCAATCCCTCCATGGCTGGGCCAATCCTCACAGCAGGCACGCAATGCCGTAAAAACAGCCAAACTCTCACTGGGTCAGGCGCTTGGCACAGCCCCCAGCCCCTTGAAGTCGGCGTTCACAAAGGCAACAGCTGAGCATTGGACAGCACGCAACAAGGTCGAGCAAACGCTCAAGCAGCTTGAAGATGCCAAGGCGTTCGCCAAGCCCATTCTTGAAGACGCCCTGCTCAAGCGCTTCAACCTGGAGCTGAATTGCGAAACCACTTATCTACGCCTGTACATCCCACAGACCACCCCCTGGTTTCCCGTGCGCACAGGGGCTGCGCGCACGTGGACGGTGTCGTTGCTCGATGCGGCCTTGCACAACTTCGAGAGCACGGAGACCGAGGTCGACGCCTACGAGACGGATTCAACGTTCATCACCCGCCCGTCCGCCAGCGGCCAATTCGACACATTGCCGGCGGTCAAGAAGGTGTTGTCGATTACGGCGTTCACTCGGTTGTGCCGCGAGCTGGACATCGGCGCCCAATACGCTCGTCATGTGCGTGAGGCTTTAGGCCTGGATGAGCCCGTGGCCGCCAGCGCACTGCAACACAAAGTCATAGCCAGCCACACTGCCGCCTTGCGCAATGCCTTGCACCTGGCTCGCATCAGCGGGGACATCGCCGAAGACATGTGGCTTGCCATTGGCGAGCTGATCGAGGGCAAGCCTGCGCGGCTCCAGGACGGTCAGCCCCTGCGCGCCTATGATTTGCACATGATGGAGGCCCCGTTGAACGGCGTCCTGCTGTTTGCCGTTGACCTTGAACACCCCCGTTCCGTGCAGCGCGTCGTCGCCTATGTGCCTGATGACCCTCGACACCCGATCAAGGAATACCCCTCATCACTGGCCTTCAAGCAAGCACTGACCGAAAAGCTGCGCGACGAGCAATATCAGGGTTTTTTCAGCCGCTTTGTCAACCATGAACATCACGGGCCATTTTTTTCCGGGCTCAGCCAACGCCTGGCGCGCATTACCTGGCACCCACCGCAATCGGGAAGCGACCAGGCGCCATGGCGCAAGGAGCCCACCACGGATCCTCGGCTGAACTTCTCTGTGCAACCCATTGCCGGCGATCTCTGGCAGCACGTCTATGAACAACGACTCAACCAGATCATCAATGATGCGCGTACACGGGCCGTCTCCACTGCCGAGGCTGACCGCAAGGCGCGCTGGGCGGCCTGGGATGCCTTCGTCAACGTAGCGTCTTCGATCGTTAATGCGGTGGTGATGGTGGTGGCGCCGTTCATTCCCGGATTGGGCGAGTTGATGCTGGGCTACATGGCCTACCAACTGCTGGATGAGGTGTTTGAAGGCATCATCGACTGGGCTATAGGTGAGTCCAGTGAAGCCTTCGGTCACTTGATGAGCATGCTGGAGTCGCTGGTGCAAATCGGCGCCTTTGCGGCCGGGAGCACGATCGGGGTGAAGCTGTTGCGCCAGGTCGCGCCGCCCGATGTGCTGGCGTTTATCGACCGTTTCAAGCCAGTCACCCTCGCCAATGGCAGCGGCCGCTACTGGAACAAGGACCTGACGGCCTACCGGCAAAAAACCACCCTGCCGCCACGCCTGGGGATCAATGAACAGGGCCTGCACACCCTGCGCGGTGAGTCAGTGTTACCTCTTGAGGGTGATCTGTATGCCGTGCAACCGCTGACCGACAGCGAACAGTATGTAATCACACATCCAACGCGCCCAGACGCCTATACCCCGCAGCTACAGCACAACGGTGCGGGAGCCTGGCACAGCGAGCTGGAAGACCCCTTGCATTGGGACCGTCCCACCCTGTTACGCCGTCTTGGCCATAACGTCAGTGAATTGAGTGAGGCCGACCGGGAGTTGGCATTGACGCTCAGTGGCGTCGATGACGGCGCGCTGCGCAGAATGCATGTACTGGGCGAACCCGTACCGCCCCTCCTGGCTGACACCCTTGAACGTGTGCGTATTGACCGCAGTTTGCGCACCCTTATCGACCAGCTTGGCAGTGACGATCCCACCACGTACCAGCACGTCGATCCACAAGACGTGTTGCACCTGCTCACCGCCTACGGCGAATGGCCCGAGACCCGCTGCCTACAGATACTCGATGCCCACGGCAATACAGCCTGGGCGTTTGGAGACACCAACAAACCGGTGGTGCAGATCCAAGAGGCGCAATTGAACAAGGGTCAATTGCTCAAGGAACTGCTGCAAAGGCTGACACCGGAAGAGATCCGCACGCTGTTCGGCGAACGCGCGGCCGACCCTGAGCTGAGCCTGGACCACCGCGCCTATCAGTGGCGCAAGAAACTCGCGCGAGTGGCCGAGCGGCATCGCGCCACGCTGTTCGAATCACGTTACGCCCAGCTGCAACCGACAGCGCACGCGCCTGCGCAACAATTGATACAGAGCGCCCCCGGCCTGCCAACCCAGGTCATCACTCACGTGCTCGACCACGCCAGCGCTGAGGAGCTCACAGAGCTGGACAACCAACACACCCCGCCGCGCCTGGCCGACCTTGCCCGCAGCACGCTGGATGAACTGCGGATCAACCGTGCCTACGAAGGTCTGCATCTTGAGGCAATGCCCACTGTCGACAGCGAACGCCTGGCACTGAACACCCTTAGAACTCAACCCGGCTGGCCGGGCAACGTACGCATTGAGGCCAGGCACCTCACTGCCCAGGGGGAAATGTGGCTGCAGATTGGCGTCAAGGACGCCACGGTTGTTCGCACGCTGGTGCGTACCGCCGACGGCCGTTACGTGCCCCACGATGAAAAAGGCCCGCTGTCAGGTGAGACCGACCTGTACACCGCCATACTCAATGCCCTGCCTGACGCACAACGCGACGCCCTGGGGCTCGGCGTCAATCAGGGGCCTGCGCTGCGAGAGCGACTGCGACAACGACCGCTGCCACGTGAAGAGCTGCGCCAGGTACTGGACACCTCCGTTATCAAACCGCCCACACTGGAAACGCTGCGCTTGCTAGGAATGGATGCCGGTTACCCGATCCAGGACGCGCCGCCTGCCCCAGTCGCGACCTTGGAGGAACGTGCTCGCGCGATATACCCCGCGCTCGATCCGCAGCAACTCCAAGACTTGCTCACCCACTTGCACACCCAACCAGGTGGCGCAGCCAATGGCCTCGCGGCACTGGCCGAGGAATACCGACAACTGCGCAACGACCTGACAAGCTGGCAGCGCCAAATCCCCACCGCCCACCCCGAAACCGGCGCGCGGCTATCCGTCGCCGAACGGCGCAATGAGCGCCAGAACCGTCGCATGATCGCCAGACAATTGCGCCGATGCTGGCGCCGTGAAGAAGCCGCCGACCTCTTCCTGGACCCAAGCGTAGATGGCTACAGCCTGCGCCTGGATTACCCGATTCTCGGCGCGTTGCCGGAACTGACGGCAAATTTCGATCACGTGTCGCTGCTGACCCTCAGCGGTCGCCCGCAAACCGCTAGCGCCCTTGCGTTTCTGGGGCGTTTCCAGCAACTGCGCCAACTGACGGTCAGGGGTTTAAACCTCGGCAGCGTGCCGGATCTCATTTTCAACCTGCCACACTTGAACTCCCTGAGCCTGAGCAGTTGCAATATCAGGCTGACGCCCGCAGACCAGGCACGTATCGCCTCGCTGCGAGGTTTACAATCCCTGGTTTTGCATGACAACCCTCTGGACTTGGCGCCCAGCGTCGAAGCCATGACGGAGCTGACTCACCTCGACTTATCCCACACCCAGATCGAACAGCTACCGGACGGCATAGTCGACCGCCCCAACCTTCAAACTGCACTGCTCAGCAACACCCGGATCCGCGAGCTACCGCCGGCCCTTTTTTCATTGCCGCCGAACAAGGGCAGCGCCTTCGACTTGGGCGACAACCCGCTGTCGCGGGCGGCAGTGGAGCAGATCAAATCCTACTATCAAAGCCACGGCCTCACGTTTGAAGCCAACGCACTCCACATTGATTTGCGCGACGCACACCAGCTCTATCCAAGCTTGCGCAAGTCAGCGCTCAATCGATTGATCTACGACCTCCCCGGCACGGTCGAAGCTGGCCAGGTGGAATTGGCACGCAGGGCGGCTGAGCTGCAAACACTGCAAGCGCGACTCCAACAATGGGAGGGCGCGCCTGACCTTAGTGGTCAAGAGTTCGCCAGGCGAATCGCGCTGCGCATACGCCTGGAAAAATGCTGGCGCCATGAATTGACCGAGAGCGGCGTGCAACGCCATTCGCTGTTCATCCCAAAAGAACTGACGGGCGCGCTGCCCGCCATTGACGCCTCGTTCGACCACATCACCGTGCTGATCATACAGGGCAATAACGCCCCACTGGATGTCGACAGCTTCCTTACCCACTTCCCCGAATTGATGTCCATCAGTCTCAGTCAGACGGTACTCGGCGACATCCCGCCCGAGATTTTGTCACGGACCAAGCTCACGCACCTGCGTCTGGAAAACTGCGCAATCCGCCTTTCAGACAACAGCCGCGCACGCTTGGAGCGCCTGTCAAATCTCAGTCACCTGAACCTGAACAGCAACCCGTTGGGCGCTCCCATTGATTTCAGCCATCTGACTCAACTGACCACCTTGCACCTGCGTGATACCGGGCTCAACACGGTGCCTTTGACCCTGCTGACACACGTCCAGCGCTACACCATAAACCTCAGCGGCAATGCCATCACGCAACTCCCCCCCGAACTGTTCGCCCTGCCAAAGCATCTGGGCCGAGTGTTCGACCTTTCCGCCAACCCCCTGACCTACCAGAGCCTTGAGCTGATCAAAAGCTACTGCCAGCGCACCGATGAATGCTTCCACGTCCAGACACCCGCCGAGCACCGCAACAGGGCCCGGCAGCTCTATCCAAGAATGGCCGAAAAAGACACGGACAGGCTGATTTTCGGGCTGCCTGGAACTCTGGAGAACGTTGATGCCAAATTGACTGAACTGGAGGGTGATTACCAGCGACTGGTCGCCGAACTGCAGCACTGGGCGAACGATACACCCGAGCAGCACCCACTGACCGGTGGCGTCTTATCGGACGACCTGCGCATTGCCGACGAGGTCAGTCGTCAGCAGTACAAGCGCCTGCTCGAAGAGGCCTGGCGACGCGAAAGCCCGATAGATGAAGAAAGCCTGGATGACCGCACCACCTATGAAGTTGTGCTCGACCAACCCATCATCGGCACATTGCCGATACTGAGCGTACGCCTGAACCATGTGACGTACTTTGAGCTCAAGGGAGCGTTCACCATCACCGATATAAACGGCACTCTCAAAGCCTTTCCCTGCCTGCAAACCCTGATCGTGACGAATTGCACGCTCGGGAAGTTACCCTCTGCGATTTTCGCAATGCCCAAGCTGAGCGGCCTTGAACTTTCCGGCTGCGAAATCGCCCTTACCCCAGCCGAAGCACGCTCTATCAGCGACCTGGACAACCTTGAGTTCTTGCATTTGAACAACAACCCACTGGGCAATGCGCCGGATGTCAGCGCCCTGCAGCAGTTGACCACGCTGCAGCTGTCCAACACGCAGATCAGTCAGGTGCCGGCCGGATTATTTCAATTGCACGGGCTGCAAAACCTGGACCTGAGCAATAACGCGCTACGTGATATTCCTGCGGACATAATGGAAATGCAGCAAGTGCTCGACAACGACAGCGATTTGCATAACAACCCCTGGACACCGGAAAGCATCGAGCTTCTAAGGGAGTACTACCAGCGAACCGGAAATGATTTCCAGATTCTGGAAGTCACTGTCGACGAAAACGACAATCCACTGGAATCGGTGGACGAGGAGCTCATGGAAGAATAACGCCTAGCCCCGCTCTGACGGCACCGAGGACAGCTCGAAAGGGCTGCTGCTGCGCCGCTGGTTGCGGTCTTCACGCGGGGTGGCGCCGAAGAAGTTGCGGTAGGCGCTGGAGAAGTGTGGCCCCGAGGAGAAGCCGCACGACAGGCCGATCTGGATGATCGACTTGCTGGTTTGCATGAGCATCTGGCGTGCCTTGTTCAGGCGCAGTTCCAGGTAGTACTGGCTGGGGACGCGGTTGAGATACTGCTTGAAGATACGTTCGAGTTGTCGTCGCGACACGCAGACGTGCTGGGCGATTTCGTCGGTGGTCAGCGGCTCTTCGATATTCGCTTCCATCAGCAACACGGCCTGGGTCAGCTTGGGATGGCTGGAACCCAGGCGGTTTTGCAGCGGAATGCGCTGGCGTTCGCCACCCTCGCGGATGCGCTCCACCACCAGCTCTTCGGATACCGCACCGGCCAGTTCGGCGCCGTGGTCACGGGCCAACACCGCCAGTAGCAAGTCGAGTACCGACATGCCACCGCAGGCGGTGAGACGGTCGCGGTCCCAGTCGAACAGATGACTGGTGGCAATGACCTTGGGGAAACGCTCGGCGAAATCGTCCTGCCAGCGCCAGTGCACAGCGGCGCGGTAACCATCGAGCAAACCGAGTTGGGCCAGCGGGTAAACGCCCGCCGACAAACCGCCGATCACGCAGCCGGCGCGCACCAGCTGCTTGAGCGCGGTGCTCAGTTGCGAGGCGATCACGGTTGGCGGCTCATCCGCCAGCAGGAACAGTTTCTGGAAACCCTCGAGCTTGCCGGCCCACGGCTCGCCCGGCAATTGCCAGGCGCCATCGCTCGGCGGCTCGGCTTGCAGGAACGACAGCTCATAGACCACGTCCGGATGCACCCGCTGGGCAACGCGCAAGGCCTCCTCAGCCAGCGCAAGCGTCAGTGCTTTTGTGCTGGGCCAAATCAGGAAACCAATTTTATGGGCGGTCATGGAGTGCTATCCGAAGCCAGTAACAGTAATGAAGACAAGGGCCAATGCTAGCCCGTAAAGCAACACAAAGCTCAACACAAATGGAGATCGAGGTGAGAGCTGGCTTGCCTGCGATAGCGGTGGGTCAGTGGGCACATCTGTTTCCGATACACCGCTATCGCAGGCAAGCCAGCTCCCACAGGGGGTCGAGGCCAAACTCAAGACTGCAAAGCATGCACTAAGTCAGTGCACAACGGCAGTCTTGATTACTTCAAGCTGCCGGACAAGAACTGCTGCAAACGCTCCGACTGCGGGTTCACCAGTACTTCGCGCGGGTTGCCACGCTCTTCGACGATGCCTTTGTGCAGGAACACCAACTGGTTCGACACCTCACGGGCGAAGCCCATTTCGTGGGTCACCACCACCATGGTGCGGCCTTCCTGGGCCAGGTCCTGCATCACCTTGAGCACTTCGCCAACCAGTTCCGGATCGAGGGCCGAAGTGGGTTCGTCGAACAGCATCACTTCCGGCTCCATCGCCAGGGCGCGGGCGATGGCCACGCGCTGCTGCTCGCCGCCGGACATGTGGCCTGGGAACGCATCCTTACGATGGCCCACGCCGACTTTGGCCAAGTAGTGCTCGGCCTTTTCACGCGCGTCTTTCTTCGACATGCCCAACACGTGCACCGGCGCTTCCATCACGTTTTCAAGCGCGGTCATGTGCGACCACAGGTTGAAATGCTGGAACACCATGGACAGGCGCGAACGCATGCGCTGCAGCTGTTTAGGATCGGCGGCCTTCATGGCGCCGTCCTTGTTGGCCACCAGTTTCAGCTCTTCGTTGTTCAGCAGAATCTTGCCGGCGTGGGGTTGCTCCAGCAGGTTGATGCAGCGCAAAAAGGTACTTTTGCCCGAACCACTGGAACCGATGATGCTGATCACATCACCGGCTGCGGCGGCCAGGGACACGCCTTTGAGCACTTCATGACTGCCATAGCGTTTATGCAGGTCTTGGACTTCAAGTTTGTACATGCGGTCGGTTCTCACAAAAACAGGTGGTCAGTCGTTGAGCAAGCGCCCGTGACGCAGCGCTTCGCGCCCCGCCACCTTGGCCAGCCAGAAACCCGCTTGGGCATAACGTAGCCGTTCAACGGCAAACAACACCCCCGAGGTGCCCGCGCAAATCGTGCTGACGCGGTCTTCCAGGGGGTCAATCACTTCAAAAATCGGCTCGCCTTTTTCGACCACATCACCGGCTTTACGCAGGTAACTGATCACCCCGGCGTGGGGCGCGAACAACAATTCGGTGCCTTCAAACGGCAAGCCTTCACAGGGCTCGAACTGTGGCGCGGGCCATTCCCCCTTGATCAAGCCCTGCTCGGCGAGGAACGCGAGGATACCTTCGGCGTGGAAGATCGCCTCGTCGCGGCCCGTATCGGCTTGACCACCCAACTCCAGCGTCGTCGCCAGGCAGGCCAACGGGATCTGCGCCTCAGGGAATGCCTGGGACAAACGCAACCACGGCAGCGAGCAGGCTTCATCGAACGAACTGCCGCCGGAGTCTTCCGCCAGCAGGCCGACCTTCACATTCAAATGCGCCGACAGCGAACGCCACTGCGGCCAGTGCTGCGGCAGCGCGTACATGTGCAGTGCGGCTTCGGCGTCGCAATGCAGGTCAAGCACCACATCGGCAGTGCAGGCGTGGCTCAGCAAGATGCGCTGCATGCCTTGCAACTGGCTGCTCGGCTCAGGCAATGAGGCGAGTGCATCACCCATGGCCTGGCGGATCATGCGCACGTTCGCGTGGGGATCATCGCCCAGCTTGCCTTCGAGCAGCTCGGCCACCGGCTCGCTCAGCTCGACGAAATCACGGTTGAAGTTCTTGCCGCTGCCCACCTCGAAACGGCCCTGGTGGCTGCCTTGCAGCAACTGGCCCAGGCCCATCGGGTTGGCGACCGGCACCAGCTCGATCACGCCGTTGAGGGCGCCTTGCTGTTCCAGTTCGGCGAGGCGCTTTTTCAGCTCCCACGCGGCGCGCATGCCGGGCAATTCGTCGGCGTGCAGGCTGGCCTGGATATAGGCCTTGCGCTCGCCCTTGCCGAAACGGAACACGCTCAGCTGGCGCTCGCAGCCCAAGTGGCCCCAGGGCAACAGGTGATCGATACGTTCCATATCAGTGCTTCCTCGGCGCCAGGTAGCTCAGCCAGCGGCGCTCGGCCAACTTGAACAGGCGCACCAGGATGAAGGTCAGGCACAGGTAGAACACACCGGCGGTGATATACGCTTCGAACGGCAGGTAGAACTGCGCGTTCACTGTACGTGCAGCACCGGTGATGTCGATCAGCGTGACGATCGACGCCAGGCTGGTGGTCTGCAGCATCATGATCACTTCGTTGCTGTACTGCGGCAGCGCGCGGCGCAGGGCCGACGGCAGCAGGATGCGGCGGTACAGCTTGTAGCGCGACATGCCCATGGCCTTGGCGGCTTCGATCTCGCCATTGGGGGTGGCCTTGAGGCTACCGGCGATGATCTCGGCGGTGTAGGCGCTGGTGTTGATCGCAAAGGCCAGGCACGCGCAGAAGGTGGCGCTGGACAGCAGCGGCCAGAGGAAACTCTCGCGCACCGCCTCGAACTGGGCCAGGCCGTAGTAGATCAAGAACAACTGCACCAGCATCGGCGTGCCGCGGATCACATAGGTGTAGAGCCAGGCCGCACCATTGACAATCGGCTGCTTGGACACGCGCATCAAGCCCAGGGGCAACGCGGCGAGCAAGCCGAAGAACAGCGAGATGGCGAGCAGTTTCAGGGTGGTCAGCAAGCCGCCAAGGTACAGCGGCATGGCCTCCCAGATGACGTTGTAGTCGAAGATCATAGATCAGCCGCCCTTACGCCTACCGAGTAGCGCTTCTCAAGATGACGCAAGGCCAGCAACGACACACTGGTGATCACCAGGTACATCGCCGCCACTGCGAGGAAGAAGGTAAAAGGCTCGCGGGTAGCGTCTGCCGCCTGCTTGGCCTTGAACATCATGTCTTGCAGGCCCACCACCGAAATCAGCGCGGTGGCCTTGGTGAGGACCAGCCAGTTATTGGTAAACCCGGGGATCGCCAGCCGGATCATCTGCGGCACCATCACCCGGAAAAACACCTGGAAACTGCTCATGCCATACGCAAGGCCGGCTTCGGCCTGGCCCTTGGGAATGGCCATGAAGGCGCCGCGGAAGGTTTCCGACAGGTAGGCGCCAAAGATGAAACCCAGGGTGCCGATACCGGCGGCCAAGGGGTTCAAGTCGATATAGTCGTCATAGCCGAGCAGCGGCGCGACGCGGTTGAGCAGGTCCTGACCGCCGTAGAAAATCAGCAGGATCAGCACCAGGTCGGGGATCCCGCGGATCACCGTGGAGTACAAGTCACCCAGCCAGGCCAACCAGCGCACCGGCGACAGGCGCAACGCGACCCCGATCAGACCCAGAACAATGGCCAAGGCCATGGACGACAAGGCGAGCTGAAGCGTCAACCATGCGCCATCGAGGATGACGGCCCCGTAGCCTTTCAACATGATTCAGGTCCTCGAAAAAGGGGATGAAAAAATGGCGCAAACCTCAGGAATTCTGTTGCTTGCGCCATTTGGGACAGACAGCTGCGACGATTTACTTAGGGTCAGCGCCGTAAATATCGAAGTCGAAGTACTTGTCCTGGATTTTCTTGTACTCGCCGTTGGCACGGATCGCGGCAATGGCTGCGTTGATGCGGTCCAGGTTTTCCTTGTCGCCTTTGCGTACGGCGATGCCGATGCCGTCGCCGAAGTACTTGGCGTCGGTGAAGGCCGGGCCTACGAACGCGTAGCCTTTGCCGGCAGGGGTTTTCAGGAAACCGTCTTGCAGCAGGGTAGCGTCAGCCACGGTGCCATCGAGGCGACCGGCTTCCACGTCCAGGTAGATTTCGTTCTGCGAGCTGTAAGGCACCACGGTGGCGCCTTTTGGAGCCAGGACTTCCTTGGCGAAACGGTCGTGGATCGAACCGCGCTGCACACCGATCTTCTTGCCCTTCAATTCATCCAGGCTATCGCTGACGGTGGTGCCTTCCTTCAACACCAGGCGCGCTGGGGTCAGGTAGTAGCGGGTGGTGAAGTCCACGGACTTCTTGCGGTCATCCGTGATGGACATGGACGACAGGATCGCGTCGATCTTGCGCACTTTCAGCGCTGGGATCAGGCCGTCGAACTCTTGCTCGACCCAGGTGCACTTCACGTCCATCTGCTTGCACAGGGCGTTGCCGATGTCGTAGTCGAAACCGACGATGCTGCCGTCGGGAGCTTTGGAGGCAAACGGAGGGTAAGCCGCTTCGATACCAATTTTCAGGGGCTTGCCTTCAGCGAAAGCCTGCATGGACAGCACGGACAGCGCCAGGGCGCCCAACAGCACGAGTTTCTTCATCTTGGGACTCCATCGGTATAGGGCAAAACAGCAGTATGAGCCATGGCCCACGATGCGACTTAAGGGAAACCGAATTGCGGTGCTGCGTCCCACACCAGTTACACACTGGAGACGACGAGCGAGTGATCGGCATTCTAACGACAGGCCGGAAGTCGATATTTCCTCAATGCGACAACAATTTACAGAAGCACCGAGAAAGCGGTTCCAGCTCATTGACAGCCTCTGAATTTTATGCAGAGACAAAAGACATTAAACCTGTAGACGCTGCAAATTGCGGGCCTATTATTCGCAAACCCTTCTAGCACGGCAAGTCTGGCGTTTAATCTTATTTCCGGGGGTGTCTAAAACGCGGTTTTTCGAGGCATGGGCGTAGCGCTTTGCCTCAGGTTTGGGCGGCGGGTTACACATTTGCGTTCGACGGTAACATTCAGAAATATCCCACAGCACAATCCGATATTTATTGACCTTATGTAAGTCGCCCCACCCATGAGCAGCCTTGGAATGCAATCAAACTGTGGGAGCGGGCTTGTTCGCGAAGGCGGTGTGTCAGTCAGCATATCAGCCAACTCATACACCGCCTTCGCGAGCAAGCCCGCTCCCACAGTTGATCTTCAGTGTTTTTGAGAGCGCATAAAAAAGCCCCATCCGGCCTACGCCGAATGGGGCTCCATCGCTCAAACCTGCCTTAAGCGACGTTCATGGTCTTGTGCGTCTCAATCAAATGCGCCACCACGCCCGGGTCCGCCAGGGTGGAGATATCCCCCAGCCCGTCGTATTCAGCCGTGGCAATCTTGCGCAGAATCCGCCGCATGATTTTCCCCGATCGCGTCTTCGGCAAGCCCGGTGCCCACTGGATCACATCTGGAGAAGCAATCGGCCCGATTTCCTTGCGCACCCAGTTTTTCAACTCCAGGCGCAGCGCTTCGTTCGGTTCTTCACCATTTTTGAGGGTGACATACACATAGATGCCCTGCCCCTTGATGTCGTGCGGCACACCCACCACCGCCGCTTCAGCGACTTTAGGGTGAGCAACCATGGCACTTTCGATCTCGGCAGTGCCCATGCGGTGGCCGGACACGTTCAACACGTCGTCCACTCGGCCGGTGATCCAGTAGTAACCGTCCTCGTCACGGCGCGCACCGTCACCGGTGAAGTACATGCCACGGAAGGTCTTGAAGTAGGTGTCGACAAAGCGGTCATGGTCGCCGTACAGCGTACGCGCCTGGCCTGGCCACGAATCGAGGATCACCAGGTTGCCTTCAGCCGCGCCTTCGATCAGGTTGCCGAGGTTGTCCACCAGTGCCGGCACCACACCGAAGAACGGCCGTGCCGCAGAACCCGGCTTGAGCGCATGGGCGCCTGGCAGCGGGCTCATCATGTTGCCGCCGGTTTCGGTCTGCCACCAGGTATCGACAATCGGGCAACGGGATTGGCCGACGTTCTTGTAGTACCAGTCCCACGCCTCTGGGTTAATCGGCTCACCCACCGAGCCAAGCAGACGCAGGCTGCTGCCATCGGCGCCTTCACAGGCAGCGGTGCCGGAAGCCATCATCGCGCGGATCGCGGTCGGTGCGGTGTAGAGGATATTGACCTTGTGCTTGTCGACGATCTTCGCCACCCGGGTGATGTCCGGGTAGTTCGGCACGCCCTCGAACAGCACGGTGGTCGCGCCGTTGGACAGCGGGCCGTAGACAATATAAGTGTGGCCGGTGACCCAGCCGACGTCGGCGGTGCACCAGTAGATTTCGCCCGGGCGGTAGTCGAACACGCGCTCGTGGGTCAGGCCGGCGTACAACAGGTAGCCGCCGGTGGTGTGCTGCACGCCCTTGGGCTTGCCGGTGGAACCGGAGGTGTAGAGGATGAACAGCGCTTCTTCGGCGCCCATCTCTTTGGGCGCACACACGGTGCCCGCCACTTTCATCAGGTCTTCGTACCAGATATCGCGATGCTGGTTCCACTTGATCTGGCCATTGGTGCGCTTGCACACGATGACCTTCTGGATGCTGCTGGTTTCCGGGTTGGTCAGGGCGTCGTCGACGTTGGCCTTCAACGGAATTTTCTTACCGGCGCGAATGCCTTCATCGGCAGTGATCACCACCTTCGACTTACAGTCGATGATACGACCAGCCAGGGCTTCCGGCGAGAAACCGCCAAACACCACGGAGTGGATCGCACCGATACGGGTACAGGCCAGCATGGCGACCACGGCTTCGGGGATCATCGGCATATAGATAGTCACCACGTCGCCGCGGTGCACATCCTGGCCGCGCAGGGCGTTGGCGAACTTGCAGACTTCTTCATGCAGCTCGCGGTAAGTGATGTTGCGGCTCTCGGCAGGGTCATCGCCCTCCCAGATGATCGCGATCTGGTCGCCGCGCTCGGCGAGGTGACGGTCCAGGCAGTTGTAGGAAACGTTCAGGGTGCCATCGGCGAACCACTTGATGTCGACATGGTGATCGTCGAACGAGGTCTGCTTCACCGTGGTGAAAGGCTTGATCCAGTCGAGGCGCTTGGCTTGCTCGCGCCAGAAGCCATCGGGGTTGACCACCGACTGCTGGTACATGGCCTTGTAGGTCGCCTCGTCGGTCAGCGTGTTGGCTGCTACTTCGGGGCGAACGGGGTACAGGGAAGCCGCACTCATCTTTCTTACCTCGGTGACATAGTTGTTGTTGTATGGCCCTGTTGTAGCCGGGGCTGACCTATAGAACCATTCGACGATGGTAGTAACAAGCCCCTACAAATTGCCCTGATATGCCCCTGCACGGCTCTAGCCCGCGGGCCGTGGTGCTTTGCGCCTTTGTGAAAAAAGCTTTACCACAGGATTGTTACAAAAACCGCCAATAGTGTTTATCAAAAGTACGGGTATATGAATATAACCTGGCAGCCTAAAATCACTTCCGTCAACACGACACAGTGATTAACAACGCAACAGCCCCCACGAAGGCAACGTTAATCCGAACTTCCCAACTCTTAAGTTACACACGCGGCCTCACAAGGGCCCCGTGACCCCACTCGCCCTGAATAAGGTAAATAGAGAAATGAAAGCTTTAGTAGTTATGGCCCTCAGCAGCTTGTGCGCAACCGCCGCCCTGGCCGACGAAGCCCCGACTGACGTAGCTGGCCGGAACACCCCGATCGTTGAGGATTACACTTACAGCACCCACTTGGACGTCGCCAAAGTATTGTCCATGAGCAACATCCCGGAAGTATGCGAAGTTGTACCGGTGAAGATGGAATATGAAGATTCGCAAGGTCAGCGGCATATTCTTAATTATCATGTGATGGGCAACGGTTGCTCTAACGGGTAATAACTTGATGCGTTCGATCTGAACCTGATCTTATTCGCCGCAAGAAATCGTTCTTGCGGCAAAGAACCGGCCCCCTCCGCCCCTCGCTGCGCCCCCTCGAAAAAAATCCTGCCGCTCGTCCCTCCGACCAACCCCAGCAAACCCGCGTCTTGGCCTGAAAAGTAGGCTTTTTGTCTGCGATCCGTGAGCATCCGCCGCAACACAAAGCCGATTTTTTCCCTATAATGCGCGGGTAAATCGGGCCTGCAATATCCCTTTACACTGGGATGAAGAGCCAGACCTGAGGCATCCCGCTGGAGCAAGCACCTACCGCTCCGCACCTCAAGCCTCACGCAGAGCACCCGTAACCCTATTCCGTTTAATGCGTGCGCTAGCTGCAACAAACGATTCCTTAAGATCCACCGCGGCCTCAGGGCCGTGTGAACACCCAACCATCCGGTTTCACACGGGCACCTTTGAGCCCTCACGCAGGAGACGACACGTCATGCTGAGCTGGGACGAATTCGACAAAGAAGAAGAAGGCGAAGTAGCCACCAAAGGCGCCAACGCCGGCCACGCCACCGAAGCCAACATGGACCGCCTCGACGGCGCCGGCGCTGCCGCCGCCATCGAAGCCCGCGCCGTCACCGCCAGTGACTCCGCCGCCATCGTGCGCGCCAAGGCCGCCCTCGACAAACTCGACGTCGCCGAAGGCCTCGCCGAGCTGGAAGGTTCCGCCGCCCGCGTCGCCGTTGACGAAAAGCGCATGATCAACTGCCGCGCCGACCTCAACCAGCTCGTACCCTTCAAGTACGACTGGGCCTGGCAAAAGTACCTCGACGGCTGCGCCAACCACTGGATGCCGCAAGAGGTCAACATGACCGCCGACATCGCCCTGTGGAAAAACCCTGAAGGCCTGACCGACGACGAACGTCGCATCGTCATGCGCAACCTCGGCTTCTTCTCCACCGCCGACTCCCTGGTGGCCAACAACCTCGTGCTGGCCGTGTACCGCCTGATCACCAACCCGGAGTGCCGCCAGTACATCCTGCGCCAGGCCTTCGAAGAAGCGATCCACACCCACGCCTACCAGTACTGCATCGAATCGTTGGCCATGGATGAAGGCGAGATCTTCAACATGTACCACGAGATCCCATCGGTCGCCAAAAAGGCCGCCTGGGGCCTGAAGTACACCCGTTCGATCTCCGATCCGAAGTTCGAAACCGGCACCGTCGAGACCGACAAAGAGCTGCTGCGCAACCTGGTCGCCTACTACTGCGTCCTGGAAGGCATCTTCTTCTACTGCGGCTTCACCCAGATCCTGTCCATGGGCCGTCGCAACAAAATGACCGGCGTGGCCGAGCAGTTCCAGTACATCCTGCGTGACGAGTCGATGCACCTGAACTTCGGTATCGACGTGATCAACCAGATCAAAATCGAAAACCCACACCTGTGGGATGCCGAGATGAAGGAAGAAGCGACCCAAATGATCCTGCAAGGGACTCAACTGGAGATCGAATACGCGCGCGATACCATGCCACGCGGTGTGCTGGGCATGAACGCGGCGATGATGGAGGACTACCTCAAGTTCATCGCCAACCGTCGTCTGTCGCAGATTGGTCTGAAAGAAGAGTATCCAGGGACGACTAACCCGTTCCCGTGGATGAGCGAGATCATGGACTTGAAGAAAGAGAAAAACTTCTTCGAAACCCGTGTAATCGAGTACCAAACTGGCGGCGCGTTGAGCTGGGATTGATTCCTGAACCAAGCAGCCCCATAAAGCCCTGACACGTTCAGGGCTTTTTTATGCACGATGAATGGCCACTTCTTGAAGCACATCAGGCCGGCCACCTCGCCCAGAAGGGTTCGGATCGCATCACCAATGCTGTAGCCTTGTGCCCCAATTGTCATCAGCGTTGTCACCGGTCGAGTGATCGGAACGCTTTCACTGCAGCGCTTTACCGCAACGTCGGAAGATTGGCACGGGAGTCATCTCCCGCTGTCACACCTGATGCACACTCAAAAAATACCAGATAGGACCGAGGCCAACCCGTGAACCCAGACATGCTCGAAGCCGGCCCCGCTGACGCCAAAGTACTCTCCGTCTTTGACTTCGACGGCACCCTGACCCACCACGACAGTTTCGTGCCCTTCCTCAAGTTTGCCTTTGGCACCGGTGAGTTTTATGGCCGGATGGTCAAGCTGGCGGTGCCGGGGCTGCGCTTTTTGGTGCGGCAGATCAGCCGGGATGAGTTGAAGGCGCAGCTGATCCGCACCTTTATGACTGGGGTGCAGAAGACGTGGGTGCAGCAGAAGGCCGAGGAGTATTGCCAGCGCAACTGGGCGCGGTTGATGCGGCCGGCGGGGGTGCTTTCGGTGGAGCAGGAGTTGGGCTCCGGAGCGGAGGTCACGCTGTGTTCGGCGTCACCGGCGTTGGTGTTGCAGCCGTTTGCGAATCGGCTCGGGATCAAGTTGATCGGGACTGAGCTTGAGGTGGTGGATGGAGTGTTGACCGGTAAGCTCACTGGGAACAACTGCCGCTGTGAGAACAAGGTGCTGCGACTTGAAGCGGTGTATGGGGATTTGGGCGAATATCGGCTGCGGGCCTGGGGCGATACGCGTGGGGATCGGGAGTTATTGGCGGCGGCGCAGGATGCGCATTTTCGGCATTTTCATGCGAAGAAGAAGCGGGCTCGGTTGCAGCGGTGATGCGGGTGGGTGGGCTCGATAGGTAGCCCGATGTGATCCCTTCGTAGCCTCGCTAGGGCTCGACAACTCCCACATTTGATCTTTGTCAGCCCGTTAATCGGTGTTCAACGGGCGTTTATGTCGTGGCTTTGAGGTTTACGCCCAGGGCTGTGGCGAAGGCTTTTACCATCGGGCTGCGCGGGGCGTTGTGGCGCAGGATGAGGTTGAAGGCGGTGCTCAGGTGAACGTGCTCCGGGCACAGTACGCGCAGGCGCCCTTCTCTTACCAAGGGCATGGCGTAGTGTTCGGGCAAGAAGCCGAGGAAACGGCCAGTAAGGATCAGGATCGCGACGGCTTCGACTTGTGAGGCCGAGGCGGACTGGCTGTCATAGTTGACGAAGTTGGCCTTGTCGCGGTGGATCGCATACCGATGGTTCACCACTTCGTATTGGCGCAAGACCTCGGGCGTGATGTCGTTCGCGTCGAAGAGTGGGTGTCCTACGGCACAGTAGGCGTGGGCCTTTTCTTCATACAGCGGGAAATAATCGAATTCTTCGCGGCGCTGGTACACCGGCACGATGCCGACGATCAAGCGTCCCTCCACCACGCCGCGCTCAACTTCGTCCAGTTGCGAGGCGTGTAGGCGCAATCTAATCTTTGGCGATTCGCTATGTAATTTCCCCAACGCGGCAATTAGCGGGGAATTAACATCGGACACGGTGTTATCAATAACGCCCACACTAAGATCGCCAATAAGCTCGTTTTGCGCCGAACTAAGCTTGTCGCGAAAACTGTCCACCGAGGTAAATAACTCTATGGACGCCTGATACACCAACTTGCCTTCTTCGGTCAGCCCGAACCCTTCCCTGCCCCGTGTGCACAGGCGCATGCCGATGCGAATCTCGAGGTCGGAGATTTGTTTGCTGATGGCCGCGAGCCCCACGTTCAGCTCGTTTTGCGCGGCACTGAAGCCGCCCGCTTCGACCACGGCCATGAACACGCGCAGCAATTTGAAGTCCAGCCCGCTCAACTGCAGGGGCGGTCTTGTGCCGGGTTTTGGCGGCAGGTTTCCAGAAGTGGAAAGTGGAGTTTCCATAATACGCGTTGACCTCAAGTGCCATATTCAACAGGCTTCAACCCAGTCCTTGAACATAGCCAGGCGGCGATAATGAACATAAACATCCGCCCTTGGCAACCTTGAATACAGCGCGTCAGACGCTGATTCAGTCTAGTTGAAACCTTATTTTTACTGCCTCCGACTCTTCTAAAAACAAGCGTGAGGAATACCCATGTCCCAGCCCACCGACCGCCTTTGGGGCGCTCGTTTCAAGACCGGCCCGTCTGCTGCATTGGCCGCGTTGTCGCGTTGCCCCGAGCGCTATTTCCGCCTGACGCCCTACGACCTGGCCGGCTCCCGTGCCCATGCCCGTGAGTTGCAGCGCGCCGGGTTGCTCGATGAGTCGGAGACCCTGCGCACCCTCGAAGCCCTGGACCAGATCGGCCACGACTTCGCCGCCGGCCGCTTGCACCCGACCCTGGATGACGAGGACGTACACACCTTTATCGAACGCGTATTGACCGAGCGCCTGGGCGCCTTGGGCGGCAAGTTGCGCGCCGGGCGTTCGCGTAATGACCAGACCGCCAACGATCTACGTCTTTTCCTACGTGACCATGCGCGCACCATCACCACCGAGGTGCTGGGTTTGCAGCAGGCGTTGGTGGAGCAGGCCGAGCAGCATATCGAGAGCATCTGCCCCGGCTTTACCCACTTGCAGCAAGCGCAGCCGATTGTGTTCGCTCACCACTTGCTGGCTCACGCGCAGTCGATGTTGAGGGATGTGCAACGTCTGGTGGATTGGGATGCGCGCACGGCCTTGTCGCCTTTGGGCGCTGCCGCGATGGCAGGTTCTGCGATTGCGCGCCAGCCTGAGCATTCGGCCAAGGAAATGGGCTACACCGGGCCGTGCGAAAACTCCATTGATGCCGTCGCCAGCCGTGACCATGTGGCGGAGTTCCTGTTTGTGGCGGGCATGCTCGGGGTGAATATTTCGCGCCTGTCCGAAGAGTTTTGCCTATGGTCGTCACGGCAGTTTCGTTGGGTGGTGCTGGATGATGCCTACGCCACGGGTAGCTCGATCATGCCGCAGAAAAAGAACCCAGACATTGCCGAATTGGCGCGGGGCAAGGCTGGGCGCTTGATTGGCAACCTGACCGGGTTGATGTCGACGCTCAAGTCGCTGCCGCTGTCGTACAACCGCGATTTGAGTGAAGACAAGCACAGCGTGCTGGACAGTGTGGATACGTTGCTGCTGGTGTTGCCGGCGATGGCGGGAATGGTCGCGACCATGAAGGTGCAGGTGGAAGAGCTGCGGCGTCAGGCGCCGATGGGCTTTACCTTGGCGACTGAGGTGGCGGATTGGTTGGCGACCCGTGGTGTGCCGTTCAAAGAAGCCCATGAAATCACCGGCGCGCTGGTACAGGCCTGTGAGAAGCATGAGATTGAGTTGTGGGAAGCCTCGCCGGCGATGTTGGCGGAGGTGGATGCACGACTCGCACCCGAAGTGCGCGACTGCCTGACACTGGAAGCGGCGATTGCCGCGCGCAGTGGGTGGGGTGGGACGGCGCCGGAGCGGGTTCGGGAGCAGATTGGGCGGTTGAAAGTGGCGTTGGCGACCCAACAGCAATGGGCCGACAGCTACACCGGTTTTAGAATTTAACCCACACCTGTAGGAGCCCGGCTTGCCGGCGATAGCGTCCACAAGATCGCCATCGCAGGCAAGCCAGCTCCCACATTGAATCGGGTTTCAACAGTTGCACCGAGTACAGCGGTAATCGCTTTTTTGGAGAATCACCATGAACCAAACCCCGGCAGAGCGCTTGGAAGCCGAGCGCAAGTTGTCCGAGAACCAGTTCGATATCACGCAGTACGAACACGTGCCGCGTCGTTATTACGGGCGGATGTTTTTTGCCACCTTGATCGTGATCGTGTTGGCCGCGCTGTTGCGCGCATTCGCCAATGGCCAGATCGAATGGTCCTACATCGGTCAGTTCCTCACGTCTGAGGCCATCCTCTGGGGTCTGGTGAACACCATTGTCATGTCGATTTTGGCGATGGCACTGGGTGTGGTGATCGGGGTGATCACAGCCATCATGCGCATGTCGGCCAACCCGATCCTGCGCTACGTGGCCATCACTTACACCTGGCTGTTTCGCGGTACACCGTTGATCCTGCAGCTGCTGCTGTGGTTCAACCTGGCGCTGATTTTCCCGGTGATCGCGATTCCCGGCCTGTTCAGCATCGACACCGTCGACCTGATGACGCCATTCGTGGCCGCCCTGCTCGGCCTCAGCATCAACCAGGGCGCCTACACCGCCGAGGTGGTGCGCGCCGGCCTGTTGTCGGTCGATACCGGCCAGTACGAAGCCGCCAAGTCCATCGGCATGCCGAGCCTGCAGGCGTTGCGTAGGATCATTCTCCCGCAGGCGATGCGAGTGATCATTCCGCCTGTAGGCAACGAGTTCATCAGCATGGTGAAAATGACCAGCCTGGCCAGTGTGATCCAGTACTCGGAGCTGCTGCACAACGCGCAAAACATCTACTACGCCAACGCGCGGGTCATGGAGCTGCTGATCGTGGCCGGCATCTGGTACCTGGCGGTGGTGACTGTTCTTTCATTTGGTCAAAGCCGCCTCGAGCGTCGTTTTGCCCGCGGCGCCGGCAAGCGTTCGTAAGTCTGGGTTGAGGAGATTTGCCCCATGAGAAGCATCGTCAAGGCCGTCAACCTGAACAAGTATTACGACCAGTATCACGCGCTGCGCGACATCAATATCGAGGTCGAGCAAGGCGAAGTGATGTGCATCATCGGCCCGTCGGGGTCCGGTAAAAGCACCCTGCTGCGTTGCGTCAATCAACTGGAAAAAATCGACAAGGGCGGCCTGTGGGTCGACGGCGAACTGGTGGGTTACCGCGTCGTCGGCAACAAGCTGCATGAGATGAATGAATCGCAGATCGCCCGCCAGCGTCTGGCCACCGGCATGGTGTTCCAGCGCTTCAATTTGTTCCCGCACATGACCGTGTTGCAGAACATCATCGAAGGCCCCTGCCAGGTGCTCAAGCGCTCGCCCAAGGAAGCCATCGAAGACGCGCTGGAGCTGCTGGCCCGCGTCGGTCTGGCGGACAAGCGCAATGCGTACCCGGTGGAATTGTCCGGCGGCCAGCAACAGCGGGTAGCGATTGCCCGTGCGTTGGCGATGCGACCCAAATTGATGCTGTTTGACGAACCCACGTCAGCCCTCGACCCGGAGCTGGTAGGCGAAGTGCTGTCGGTGATGCGCGACCTGGCCACCACCGGCATGACCATGATCGTGGTCACCCATGAGTTGGGCTTTGCCCGCGAAGTCTCCAACCGCATGGTGTTTATGGATGCCGGCCAGATTGTGGAAGCCGGCAGCCCGGAAGAAATTCTAATAAGCCCACAAAACCCGCGTACCCAAAGCTTTATTTCTGCCGTTCGCACTTAACTAAAAAACAAACGAGAACGCCCCCATGAAAAAATTGTTTATCCCAACGTTGCTTGCAGGCCTGATGGCCTCCTCCGCTGTTTTCGCGGCATTGCCGGCGGCAATCAAGGACAAGGGCGAGATCAGCGCGGCCATCGTGCCGAACTATCCGCCGATGGATTTCAAGGACCCGGCCACCAACAAGATCACCGGCCTGGACTTTGACCTGGGCAACGCCCTGGCCGAGCGCCTGGGCGTGAAGATCAAGTGGCAGGAAACCGGCTTCGAGCAGATGCTCAGCGGCTTGACCACCAAGCGCGTGGACATCGTGCTGTCGGGCATGTCCGACACCGCCGAACGCCAGAAGGCCGTGACCTTCATCGACTACTTCACCAGCGGCCCGCAGTTCTACACCCTGGCCAAGCGTGAAGACCTCAAGGAATTGACAGACCTGTGCGGTAAAAAAGTCGGCACCAGCCGCCGTACCACCTGGCCGTCGGAAATTGCCGCATGGAGCAAGGAAAACTGCGAGGCGGCGGGTAAGCCGGCGATCGTGGTGATCGGCACCGAAGGTTCGGCGGATGCGCGGGCGCAGTTGCAGCAGAATCGCCTGGATGCCGCGATGCAGGGCAGCGAGACCATTCCCTACTTGATGTCGCTGGACAAGGGCAAGTACAAGCCGGTGGGCCTGGCGATTGCCAAGCAATTCACGGGGCTTGGGATTGAGAAGAGCAACACGGAACTGGTCACGGCGATCAGTGAAGCGTTGCAGGGCATGATTGATGACGGCACCTACGGCAAGATCCTGAAAAAGTGGGACTTGGAGCAAGGCGCAGTCGAGAAGATCACCATCAACTCCGGTCAGTAAGTCGATCCAAGTGTGGGAGCTGGCTTGCCTGCGATGGCGGCAGGTCAGCTTGCATCATCATTGCCTGAACCACCGCTATCGCAGGCAAGCCAGCGCCCACATTTGATGTGTGTTGTCTTGAGAACATAACAAGGACACTTGCCCCCACCGTGGCCACCTACTCCCTGGTAATCCGCCGCCTGATGATCTGCTCGGTGACCATCGTGGTCAGCCGCGCCATGACCAGCCCGTTGCTGGCCCTGTTGCTGAGTACTCGCCTGGGCCTGAACCAGCAGGACATCGGCCTGCTGATGGGCATTGCCGTCTTTATTGCGACCTTGCTGGGCCTGTACGGCGGCTACATCATCGACCGCCTGGAAAAGCGCAAGCTGCTGATCCTGGCCATGCTCTCCAGCTCCATCGGTTTTCTGTTGCTGACTTTTGCCAGCAACCTCTACCTCACCACCCTGACCCTGGTCATCACCGAAGCAGCGTCGGCGCTGTTCCTGATTGGCTCAAAAGCCATCATCAGCGAGAACCTGCCGGTGGGTGACCGTGCCAAGGTGTTTTCCCTGCGCTACACCCTGACCAACGTCGGCTACGCCACAGGCCCGATGGTCGGCGTGGTGATCGCCGGCCACCTGCAACTGGCCCCGTTCCTGATTGCCAGTGCGATCGCCTTTGGCAGCGTGTTCCTGATGATCGGCATCCCGCCCACCCAACGGGATGACAGCAACAAGCCCTTGAGTTTTCTCACCACCCTGCGCACGTTGCGCAGCGACCGCACGCTCATCCTGTTCACCAGCGGCAGCTTGCTGAGCACCATTGTCCATGGGCGCTACACCTTGTATCTGTCGCAATTCTTGCTGGTGGCCTACAAGCCCGCCGAGGCGCTGAAGATTCTGTCTGCGGTGCTGGCGTGCAATGCCATCACCGTAATTCTGATGCAGTACCAGATCGGCCGCTTTCTCAAGCGTGAACAACTGCGCTACTGGATCGTGCTCGGCACGCTGCTGTTCATTGCCGGACTGATCGGTTTCAGCCTCGCGGACAGCCTGCTTACCTGGTGCCTGGCGATGTTCGTATTCACCCTCGGCGAGATGATCATCTACCCCTCCGAGTTCCTGTTTATCGATACCATCGCGCCGGATGCACTGCGCGGCAGTTACTACGGCGCGCAGAACCTGGCCGCGTTTGGAGGGGCGATGAGCCCGGTGATTTGCGGCTATCTGCTGATCAATGCGGCGCCGGCCAGCATGTTCTATGCATTGGGGGCGCTGACTGCGGTCGGTGGAACGCTGTGCTTCTTGAGCGGGCGAAGGGTTGCAGGTTCTTGCTGATATTTGCGCCGGATCCCGCTATTAATAGCGAAACTTCTCACGGACCCGAGCCCCATGAAATTCGACACGGCCTACAGCCTGAGTCTCGACGACAAGCTGTCGATCTACGACGTACGAGACCTGAATTTCGACGAAACCACTGATTTCGATTCCGACCACGACAGCTTCCTCTGCCCCAACGATCAGTGCCGTGCAGCGTTTGATGCGAGCAACGCGCTGAGCACGTTCAACGCCAAGAACGTCAACTACCTGCGCACGCCGCACTTCAAGAACAAAACCAGTACCCGACACATTGACGGTTGTCGTTATGCCAGCACCCACAAGACCGCGAGCGGTGAAGGTGACGACGAGCGTGAGGACAATTTCCCCTCGGAATTTGTACTGACTCGTAGACAGTACGAACGCAAGCCGCCCTTGGCTGGCACCGAAGGAAATAGCCCTCAAGCCCCCGCAAAAGCACCTTCTGTCCGTGCCACTGCATTCCCCGGCAACCACGACAGCACCCCGGACAAAACCAGCGTGTTCGCCCACCCGGTGGAATGCTTTGTGTCCAACATCGATGACAAGGACAAACTCAAGTCCATGCCGTTGAAGATCGGCGAGCACACCGCGACCTACTGGACGTACTTCAAAAAGATCGAATACCTGCAGGACAACAAGGGCTTGATCTACTGGGGCAAAATCAAGGCGATCAAGGACTACACCAGCAGCTTTCGCATCGACTTCGAAAAGAAAGTGTGGCTCGACAAAAAGCCTTACTCGGTGAATGTCTACCTGAGCAAAAAACTCATCGACAACTACCGCAAGCGCAAGGCATTCCTGGAGCAGATCAAGGCGGCGGTGGACAGTGAGCGGGCGTTGTACTGCTTCTTCTATGGGGTGACGCCAGCACTCCAACAGGTGCCCAGCAAGAAGAACCCCGAGCAGACGTTCGGGGTGTTCAGCGCAAATATCGAGAACCTGGATCACCTGATCATTCGCGAGGCGCCAGGGCTGGAATAGGGGGTCGTTGATAATCCAGTTGATGAGCGGTCAAAACAACTGTACAAAAACACAGTATAGTTTGTCCTCCCCCGTCGAACCCTGGAGAAACCCCATGTCCTCCCTGGCAATGAGCTCTTTTGTAGAACAGCAGATCGTCCTGCATCAATTCACCGCCAAGCACAGCGCACAGGCCCGTGCGATGCTGGGCTGGAGCCGGGAACACCTGGCGCTTCAGGCAGGCGTGACGGTTGAAGCGGTTCAACAGTTTGAAAGCCAATGCGACGTGGGTGACGAAACCCGCCTGGCCCTGGCGTTTCGTTTGGAGGCTGAAGGGCTGGTGTTTTTCCCTGGGTTTGCGCCGGGGTGGGGCATGAGTGTGCGCCGCTTTGACACCGCCGCAGCCGAACCCGTAGCGCAAGGGATCATCTCTCGTTTGATCGGCACAACGTCCGCATCACTTGACTCACCCACCCCTCAACCGAATGGTGCGTAGCGCCCGGCCTTGGGGCCAACGCTGTCACATCGCACACCCGCCGCCCGTTACGGCGTCAAAGTGCCGGCTTGAAATCAGCCTGGGCTGCCTGCTCGTATCCATGGGCCACGGCCAGCAAGGTCGGTTCGGACCATCGGGTCCCGAAAAAATAGGCACTGGTCGGTAGCCCATCCTCATCCTTACCGGAGGGGACGGTGATTCCAGGGTAACCGGCCACTGCCACACCGAAATAACTGTAAGTCTCGAAATCCGACACCATGGCGTCCAGGTTTTCCGCTTTGATCGGGTCATCCATGGTGCTGCGGAAGTCCTGAATGAGCGCGTCCCAAAGGGGTTTACGCTGCTCCGGCGTCAGGGTCTGGGCATTGATTTCCTTGAGGATGGGCTGGTGATCCGCGTCAGCCCCATCGCGCTCGTCGTTGAACTTGATCAGTTCGGTCAGCGACTTGACCGGTAGGCCCGGACGCTTGCCGAGGTAACTGTTCAGCTCATCCTTAACATCAGAGAGCAGCAACTCGTCGTAACGTGATGCATCGGCCAGCCGCAGGTTGACCGGCACCAATACCGCGCCTTGTTCGCGTAGCACGTCCAACGTCCGATTGAATTGCTCGCTGTTATCGACTGACAGGGTTTCGCCATCTTTGGAAAACGTCGCGGGATAACCGATACGCTTGCCTTTCAACGCGCCTGGAACCAACAACTGCGTGTAATCAATGCCTTGGGGTGCGCCCACGCTCGCCGGATCCTGTGGATCGCTGCCCGACATGGCATTGAGCATCAACGCAGCATCAAACACCGAACGCGCCATCGGGCCCGGTGTGTCCTGGTTCTGACTCGCGGGAATCAACCCGTTGCGGTCCAGCAGGCCAACGCTGGGCTTGAGCCCGACGACCCCATTACGCGCGGCCGGGACAATAATCGAACCATTGGTTTCAGCCCCCACCGCCAAGGGGGCCAACCCTGCCGCGACTGCGGCGGCAGACCCGGAGCTGGAACCTCCGACGTCGGCATCCGCATGGTGCGGGTTACGGGTTTGTCCGCCCCGGCTGCTCCAGCCATCGGGACCACCACGAAACCCAGCCAGTTCGGTCATGTTGGTTTTACCGAGGATCACCGCGCCCTGCCTGATCAGGTAGTCGACCAATGGGGCGTTCTTGCCGGCCGCTTCACCCACCAGCCCGAAAGCACCTGCACTGGTCTGCATGCCTTCAGTTTCGATGGTGTCCTTGAGCAAAATGGGAATGCCATGCAGCGGCCCGCGTACCTTGCCGCTGGCGCGCTCGCGATCCAGCTCGCGCGCGGCCTCCAGTGCCCCGGGGTTGAGTTCGATGACGGCGTTCAGTTGCGGGTCGACGCTGCGAATGCGCGCCTGCAGGTACGTGACCAGGTCGGCCGAGCTGAGCCCGCCTGGCCGGGCCATGTGCTCGCCAAGCTCTTTGACACTGAGGTACTCGGTCCCAGGGGGAACGGGGTTTGAAGCAACCGCTGAGTAGTCTCCTGCAAACGACTGTACAACTTGCCGGACGACGGAGCCCATTCCATATGCAATACCGAACATAAGACCTCTCGAAGAGTAAGACATGACGAAGGATCAACGTTGATCCGTGGGCCAGTCTAAAAACTCTTCTTCTGCCCGGCAGCGGGATGTGGGCCATTTACGGTGTGGGACAGTTCAGCGCAGCGGGTAGCCTTTCCTATGGGGCCATCAAGCGAAGGATGCTTCGATACTCCCGTATCAGGGCCGCCAACCTTTCTTTTGCCCATCGCGCACCGTAGAACCACAGCGTCGCGCCATCATCGAGCGGCTCGCCAACCCCCGGGTAACCACTCCAGCAGGCCCCATGGAATGCGGCGCTGCGACTGTCGGATATCAAGGCGTCCAAGCGGAATTCGTGCACACGCTCATCGATTTCATTGCGGGCATGCAGGGTCTTGGTCCGGTGTGCATGCACCGGAACCAGCACCACTCCGGAGCGGCGCAGGATATCCAGCGCTCTCAGGAAGGACGGGGTGTGCTCAATCAACTGATGTTCCTGAGCGTCCACCCATCGCTCGGCGAACCCCAGGCGCCTGCCCTCCAACGCACTGTCAGCCGTAAAGGTGGTGTTGTTCTGTACCAGGGGCACTTCCACCATTACCGGCCCGGAGGGGTCAATGCCACTCAGCGCAATCAATGACAGCGACGGGTCGCGCTGGAGTTTGAGGGGTAATCCGGGGACGTCATACCCCGGGATCGGGACGCCGCCTCTCAAGCTGACATGAGCCTGGGGATCGACGCCGAAAGCGATACCACCCGGGCTTGCAGGCTCGTGGGTTGGCGTTGCCAGACCCGACGACTCAGCAGGCCCAGGCACCGGTAGCCCCGTCGAACAGGGCAAGCCCAGCTGCCAATATTTCTTACACTTGCGCTCCATGAAACCCGCACCCGACAAATGACTTGCCGGGGATCATCGCACCGTTGCCTGGCGCCTGTCGCAGCACTGAAACAGTTTGAAAACTCCTTTTTTCCCACGCGCCTGCCTTCAGCCGGCGAGGTGCTCTTGCGCGCCTTGGGTTTCGACTTCCAGCCACCAGGCCACCCCGCGCTCAGGTTGATTCAAGCTGAACACCTGCCCCATCTGCGGCGTGGTGATCGACACATTGCGCTCCCAAGCCAGGGCCATGATGCGGTCGAAGGGTTCGTGCCAGGCATGGAAGGCCAAGTCGAAGGTGCCGTTGTGAATCGGCAGCAGCCAGCGCCCCTTGAGATCGATATGTGCTTGCAGGGTTTGCTCCGGTTGCATGTGCACATGGGGCCAATCGACGTTGTAAGCACCTGTTTCCATCAGCGTCAGGTCAAACGGGCCGTATTGTTCGCCGATGCGTTTAAAGCCGTCGAAATAGCCGGTGTCGCCACTGAAGAAGATCCGTCGCGCGTCATCGATCATCACCCAGGAACACCACAGGGTCTGGTTGGCATCAAACAGACCGCGCCCGGAAAAATGCTGTGCAGGCGTGGCGACGAATCGAATGCCCTCCACCTCGGTACCCTGCCACCAATCCAACTGGCGCACTTTGCTGGCGTCTACGCCCCACTTGACCAAAAGGTCACCCACGCCCAGCGGCGCCAGAAAATAGCGGGCCTTGTCGGCCAGTTGCACGACAGCCTTGCGGTCGAGATGGTCGTAGTGGTTGTGGGAAAGAATCACCGCTTCCAGCGGCGGCAGCGCTTCAAGACTGATGGGCGGCTGGTGGAAACGCTTGGGACCGGCCCAGCTGAACGGCGAGGCGCGCTCGGCGAATACCGGGTCGGTGACCCAGAATTTGCCGCGCATCTTAAGCAATACGGTGGAATGCCCGAGGCGGAACACGCTGTGATCCGGGGCTGCCAGCAGCTGTTCGCGGGTCAGTGGTTGCACCGGGATCTGCCCTACCGGCCGCGTGGTGCGCGGTTTGTTGAACAGCATGTTCCAGAAAATACGCAAGGTTTTGCCGAAGCCCCCGTGCTGCACAGGCGCCTCATTGCTGAAGTGCTTCTGGTCCTGCTCGGCAGGCTTGCGCGTGGCTGGCGATGAATCGACACGGGATGAGAGGGTGGCCATGACCGGGTGACTCCTACGGCTCGCTCATAAATTACACTGCACAGTGTAGTTTCAAGATTGCAACAAAATTCGGAGCAAGTAAACTACCGAGTGTAAGTTTCCCTGACCTGAAGAGCCGAGCGCCACCCATGACTGCCCCTCAACGCCTCACCGACCGCAAACGCGAAGCCATCGTGGCCGCGGCCATCGCCGAGTTTCGCGCGAACGGTTTCGAGGTGACCAGCATGGACAAGATCGCCGCCACCGCCGGCGTATCCAAGCGCACGGTGTACAACCACTTCCCCAGCAAGGAAGAATTGTTCGCTGAAATTCTCCATCAACTCTGGGCCAGCAGCGTCGCCCAACTCGACGTCAGCTACGCCAGCGACCGCCCGCTGCGTGACCAATTGCGCGGGCTGCTGGAGGCGAAGATGAAGATGATGTCGGACGCCAACTTCCTTGACCTGGCCCGGGTTGCCATCGCTGCCACCATCCATTCGCCGGAACGTGCGCAAGACATGGTGACGCGCCTGAGCAAGCGTGAAGAAGGCTTTACCCAGTGGGTGCGCGCCGCGCAGGAAGACGGCCGGCTCAATTGCAGCGACCCGGCGTTTGCCGCGCACCAGATCCAAAGCCTGCTCAAGGCCTTCGCCTTCTGGCCACAGATCACCCTCGGCCAGCCCACCCTCGATGCCGCCTGCCAGGCCAGTGTCATCGAGTCTGCCATCGACCTGTTCCTGGCTGGCTACGAAGTCACCCCGCCGCACCCGCTGTAACGCTGTTGTGCAAACGACATCCCAGGTCGTTTTTGACGCATTCGCCCTCTGTTTTGCGCAAATGGCCTGGAAGGACACTGATTATTCCCACGCGAATAACTGACAATATTCATGGGTGTTATCCGATCAACGGTTAAGCCTGCGAACGCGTGTTGTCGTATTGCACAAAAGAGCTCACCCTGGAATTTATGGAAAACAGACAAGGCAAAGGGCTTTCCTTTGCCCGGCGCATCTACAAGCCAAGGATCATCGGCACAGCCATGTGCTGCATCAGCGTAATAGCGGCGCTGTATCCATTGGCCAAGCCGGGCTGGATCTGGGCGTTGTTGCTGGTCAATGGTTTCGTTTGGCCGCATCTGGCGTATCAATGGGCGACCCGCTCTAAATTTCCCTACGACGCCGAGCAACGCAACCTGGTGTATGACGCGCTGTTCAGCGGTTTCTGGGCTGCCACCCTGCAGTTCACCCCGCTGACCACCGTGACCCTGCTGTCGATGGTTGCCATGAACAACGTGGCCGCCGGTGGCAAGCGCCTGTTGATACGCGGTGCCTACGCCCAGGTGCTCGGCGCGGGTATCGGCGCCCTGCTGTTCGGCCTGCAGTTCAACCCTTCGGTCAGCCTGGTTCAGGTCTACGCCTGCCTGCCCATGCTCACGCTCTACCCCATGGCCATTGGCATGGTCTGCTATCAACTGGCGATCAAACTGTCGGAACACAAACGCGCCCTCAGTGCATTGAGCCGCATCGACAGCCTCACGGGCCTGCTCAATCACGGTTCCTGGAAGGACCTGCTGCACCTCAAGTTTCACAAGTGCCAGCAACAGCAAAGCCACGCCACCATCGCCTTGATCGATATCGATCACTTCAAGCAGATCAATGACACCCACGGCCATATCGTCGGCGACGCGGTACTGCGGCAATTGAGCCTGGAGCTGCGGCGCAACCTGCGGGAAAACGACTTGGCCGGGCGATACGGCGGCGATGAGTTCTGTGTGATTCTTCCGCGAATGCCCCTGGAACAAGCGGCCCAAGTGATGGAACGCATGCGCGAAACCTTCAGCAATTACCGCAACCCGCAGATCCCTGAATTGCGCGTAAGCCTGAGCATCGGCCTGGCGGGGTTCCAGCCGTCGTTTACCAATGCCGCCATGTGGCTCGATGCAGCGGACCGCGCCCTGTATGCGGCGAAGGACACCGGGCGTAACCGGGTCAACGTGAGCGACGAGAAGGTCGCCCACTCCGCCTGAAACGGTGGCACGACAGCTCGTCTGAATCTTCCTGCCGACACACCACAAGAAAGCATAATGCCACCACTGGTCGCCTACCCAAAAAAGGTCCTGCCCTTGGGGCGAACTTCTTGTCAGGCTGATCACTCTTAACCCGTTGTTCCACCCCCTCTGTCAGCACAAGGAAGCTGACAATGAGCAAGTCAACCGTATGGCGCACGCCTTACGGGGGCAGGCGCATACCAAGGAAACTCCAGCAGCCTGCTTGTCCGAGCACCCGAACATGCTATTCAACGCGCACAAGAAAACCATAGAGTCCCTGCAACACACCCTTGCCCAGCACACCAGCCTGCTGGACGCCATCGAGCGCTCCATGGCGGTGATCGAATTCGACCTGCACGGCAACGTGCTGCGGGCCAATGCCAACTTCCTCCAGACCATGGGCTACCGCGCCGAACAGATTGAAGGCCAGTCCCATCGCATGTTCTGTACCCCGGCGTTCGCCCGCAGTGCCGAGTACAGCCAGCTGTGGTCGAACCTGCGCAACGGCCTGTTCCAGTCCGGCACCTTTGAACGGGTGGCCGGCGATGGCCAGTCGGTGTGGCTCGAAGCCAGCTACAACCCGGTGCAAGACAGCACCGGCCAGGTGATCAAAGTGGTGAAGTACGCCATGGACGTCACCCCGCGCCTGCAGGCCGAAAGCGAAGCCAACGCCAAGCTCGAAGCCATCGGCCGGGCCATGGCGGTGATCGAGTTCAACCTCGACGGCACCATCATCACCGCCAACGCGAACTTCCTGCAGCGCATGGGTTACACCCTGGCACAGGTCCAGGGCCAGCATCACCGCCTGTTCTGCACCACCGAGCTGGCCAACAGTTCGGCCTACAGCGATTTCTGGCGGCGCTTGAACCAGGGGGAACTGTTCAGCGGCCAGTTCGAGCGGGTGGACAAAAAAGGCCAGACGGTGTGGCTCGAAGCCAATTACAACCCGGTGTACGACGCCAGCGGGCGCCTGTGCAAAGTGGTCAAGTTTGCCTCGGACGTCACTGCCAGGGTGCAGCAACATGCCGCCGACGCCGCCAGTGCCGCCCAGGCGTACCACATCTCGCTGAACACCCGGGACATCGCCGAGAAAGGCGCCGAGGTGATCCAGCAAACGGCCAGCGGCATGCGCGAAATCGCTGCCGACATTGATGGCTCTTCGCAGAAGATCGCCAGGCTGGGCGAGCGTTCGCAGCAGATCACCACCATCGTCAACACCATTCGCGGCATCGCCGACCAGACCAACCTGCTGGCCCTCAATGCCGCCATCGAGGCCGCGCGGGCAGGCGAACAAGGTCGCGGCTTTGCCGTGGTGGCCGATGAGGTACGGCAACTGGCGGCGCGCACCAGTGGTTCCACGGCGGAAATCTCCAGCATGATCGCGATGATCCAGAATGAAACCCGCCAGGCCATCCACAGCATGGACGGCACCCGCGACCGTGCCGCGCAAGGCGTCGACCTGGCCAACCGCGCCGGCACGGTGATCCTGCAGATTCGCGAAGGCACCAGCGAGGCCGTGCAAGCGGTGAGTGTGTTTGCCAATGAGCGTGGGGCCAACTGACCCGATCTTCATGCGGGCGGCCGGGGGCTCGGTCTATAGTGCTTCACTGACTATTTGTTGATGACCCGAGCCCGCCATGACCCCAGAAAAGCCTGCAGCCGCCCCCGTCGACCACCTTCGTTTCCACCGCGCCCACGCCCACCTGGCACCGACCTTCGGCAATGACACCTTTGCCCTCAAGGCCGAAGCCTTCGCGCGCTTCTTCGGCACACCGACCTTCCTGGGCGCGCAAACCGCAATCGTGGTGCTGTGGGTGGTGTTGAACATGACCGGTGTCACGCACTTCGACGTGTACCCGTTCATCCTGCTCAACCTGGCGTTCAGCCTGCAATCGGCGTACGCCGCGCCGCTGATCCTGCTGGCCCAGACGCGCCAGGCGGCCCGCGACAAAGCCCAGTCCGATGCCGACGCCCAGCACCGTGAAGCCCTGGCAATCGCCAACACCGAACGCCAGGCCCAGGCCGCGCAGACCACCAAGCAGCTACTGGAGCTGCTGGAGCAAAACACCCGGCTCACGGAAATGACCAAACAACTGACCGAACATATCGAAAGCCTGACGTGCGAAATGCATGAGCACTTTGTGCGCAAAACCTAAGGCAAGCGCAGGTGCCGGCCCAGCTCATCAAACAGGGTCACCACTGAGCGCAACGCCCGGCAGTCAGGACGCGTGAGCAACCACAACGCGGTATCGTGCCCTGCCAATGCGGGGCCCAGCGGTTGCAGGCCTTCACCCTGCAGAAAATCCGGCAACGCCGCCACCCCCAACCCCGCGCGGACCAACTCGGTAACCGACAGCATGCTGTTGCAGCGATAACTGGGGCGCACACCGGGCAGATGCTCGCGGCGCCAAGCGACCGTGGGGTGATCGGGCAGGAAGTCATCCGGGGCGATCCAGGCCAGCTCAGCCAACTCGCCGCCTTCGTGACGGCGGGCATAGTCGACACTGGCGCAGACTTGGTATGACACGCTGCCCAGGCACCGTCCGACAAGGTGCTCCGGCGGTGCCTTGGTCAAGCGCAGGGCGATATCCGCGTCGCGGCGGCTGAGGTTGGCAAAATCATTCGACGTACTCAGTTCCAGGGTCAGCGCCGGGTACTGCGGCATGAACTGCGCCAGGGCGGGCAGCAGCAACCCTTGCAGCACCGAGTCGGTACAGGTCAGGCGCACCGTGCCGCTGATCACTTCACCGCCCTGCTCCACGCCGATGCGCGCCGCTTCCAACGCCTGTTCGGCGCGTTCCGCCTGCTGCGCCAAATTGCTCGCCAGGCTGGTGGGCAAGTAACCGGCGCGGCTTTTTTCAAACAGCGTCTGGCCCAGTGCCGCCTCCAGGCGCCGCACGGCGCGGAACACCGTGGACACATCCACCCGCAGCAATGCTGCTGCCCGTGCGAGGGTGCCGCCGCGCACCAGGGCGAGGATCAGCGACAGGTCGGGGTAGTCAATTGAATAGTGCGTGACTGCATTGAGCATGTGCTAAAACGCCAATATTGATTGCGTGAGCGCCAATCTATAGTGCGCCTCAGGACACCACAAGCCATGGGATGTACACGATGAAAACCACGCCTCTGCACCTCGCCCTGATCGGCGATTACAACCCCGATGTCATCGCCCACCAGGCCATCCCCGTGGCGCTGCAACAGGCGGCCGAGAGCCTCGGCGTGGGGGTGCACGTGCGGTGGCTCGACACCGATAACCTGCCCCAATCACTGCATGACTTCGACGGTTTCTGGTGCGTCCCCGCCAGCCCTTACCGCGACACTGACGGCGCAATGCGAGCGATCCGGTTTGCCCGCGAGCAACGCCGACCGTTCCTCGGCACGTGCGGCGGTTTTCAGCATGCCGTGCTGGAATACGCGCGCAATGTCCTGGGCTGGAAGGATGCCGAGCATGGCGAACTCGCGCCGCAGGCCAAGCGCGCCGTGATCGCGCCACTGAGCTGTGCCCTGGTGGAGGCCACCGACACCGTGCGCCTGGCACCCTACACCCGGATCGCCGAGGCCTATGGCCCCCTGGATGTGCAGGAAGGTTATCGCTGCCGTTACGGCGTGAACCCCGAGTTCCTCGATGCCCTGCTCGAAGGCGACCTGATCCCCAGCGGCCATGATTCGGCTGGCGACCTGCGCGCGGTGGAACTGCTCGACCACCCGTTCTTCGTCGCCACCCTCTTCCAACCCGAACGCGCCGCGCTGCAAGGTATTACCCCGCCCTTGGCGGTGGCCCTGCTCAAAGCTTGTCAGGCGACGTCCGAATGATCGCCCGCACACCTTCGCCGCCCTATTACGCGGTGATCTTCAGCTCACTGCGCACCGAAGGCGATCAAGGCTACGGCCAGGCGGCCAGCCGCATGCTGGAACTGGCGCGTGAACAACCGGGGTTCATCGGCGTGGAGTCCGCACGGGAAGACGGCCTGGGCATCACCGTGTCGTACTGGGAGAGTGAAGCGGCGATCCTGGCCTGGAAGCAGCAGGCCGAGCACCAGGCGGTGCGCGAACAGGGGCGCGCCACTTGGTACTCGGCCTTCCAGACCCGGGTATGCAAAGTCGAACGGGCCTACGCATTCGAAAGCAAGTAACCCCCTGCGACGATTCGACAAGCCCGCTCACCACAACAAGTACGCCTGCCAAAAAAAGCCGAGCGCCACAGGGCTAGCTCACCAGACTGCGCAACGCACTGATCTGCGGGATCTCCACGCGCCGCATATACACCCGCAGCGGCTCGGTGATATTGATGCGGTCGTCGATGTTCTGGTCCAGCAGCAACTGGATGCGTTCGCGGGACAGCGTCATGGTCTGCTCCGGGGCCGGTAGCCAGACGAATTCGGCGGTGGGGATGATGCCGTCATCGGCCACGTCCATGCCGAAGGAATCTTCGCTGAAACGCACGATGTACTGGCCCGTCTTGCGGTTGAGGCCAACAAAACCGTGGAGTTGGTCGGCGGCCTGGCAGATAAGCTCGGAAGTGATGCGCATGGTAAACCTCACTGAAAAGTCCCACTGGGACTGGAAAGATGGTTTACACGCGTGGCGGGAAGTACCGCCCTCTGACGGGGCAGCTGCGGCCAAGAATACTGCAATGCCTCCTTTAAAAACCCGAAAATTTTGCCCGTGCGCACGTTAATGTCGGTTTGGTGATAGCGCCTTTCGCAATCAATTGTTAAAAAGGAGGCCTTCTCAAAGCTACCTCCACGAAAGGACTTCGCATATGCCTGTCACGTTTACCAAGAGCGCCCTGCTGCTCGCCCTGATGCTCGGCCTTGGCCAGGCACATGCGCAAGACCCGATCAGCCCGGCTGAATTGGCGACAAACGAAGGCATTCCGTACCCGGCCGTGATCGCCCACCGTGGCGCGTCCTTTGATGCCCCCGAGTCCACCGCCGCCGCCTACAAGGTCGCCCGCGACCTGGGTGCCGATTACCTGGAAATGGACCTGCAGCGCAGCAAGGACGGCGTGCTGTTCGCCCTGCATGACAACAACCTGCAGCGCACCACCGACGTGGCCACCAAGTTCCCCGACCGCAAGGACGCCCCGGCCAACGAGTTCACGTGGAAAGAACTGCAAACCCTCGACGCCGGCAGCTGGTTCAACGCCGCCTACCCGGACCGCGCGCGCCCAGGTTTCGTCGGCCTGAAAATCCAGAGCCTGGACGACATCATCAAGATCGCCGAAGGCAACCCGCAGCACAAACCCGGCCTGTACATCGAAACCAAGGAGCCCAAGCAATTCCCGGGCATCGAAGCCGACCTCAAGAACAAGCTCCTGGACAAAGGCTGGCTGAGCTCCGCCGGCTCCAAGCTGGGCAAGAGCAACACCGGCGTTGGCCAGGGCAAGGGCCGCGTGGTGCTGCAAACTTTCGAAGTGGCGAGCCTGAAAGAGCTGCAGAAAGAAATGCCCAACACCCCGAAGATCCTGTTGCTGTGGGTGGGTGAAGGCAGCATCGAGCCGAAGAACAAGCAGACATTTGCTGAATCCGGCGAAACCACCAAGGCCGCCTACTACGCCAAGCAAGAGCCGAAAGACGCGGCCGAGTTCGAAAAGTGGGTCGACGAAGCCAAGAGCCTCGGCGCCATCGGCACCGGTCCCTCGGCTGAGCTGACAGACCACGGCGACCAGAGCTATTCGGACCTGGTCAAACCGGAAATGAACAAGCTGACCCACGACAAAGGCTTGCTGGTGCACGTCTACACCGTCGATGAGCCGGTGGACTTCGAGAAAGTGATGAAGGCCGGCGTCGATGGCATCTTCACCAACCGTGCCGCCGAACTGCTGAAGTTCTACAAGCGCTGGCCGTCGTCCAGCGTGCAGGACCTGCTGAACGACTATAAGTACTGAGTGAAGGCCGAATGGTCAGGCCGCCTGTGGTTGGGGCGTGACTACGGCCTGATCGTCGGCGAGCTGGGGCGCACCGCGCCCCATGCGCACTACGCCCACCAGTTGATGGTCTGCCCCGGCGCGCCGATCACGGTCAGCCTTCAGGGGCAGGTCACTTCGGCCCATCGCCTGTTTATCCCTTCGCGACAGGCTCACGCCATTCTTGAAACTCAAGGTGAGGTCACGGTGCTGTATGCCGAACCTGCCGTGTTTGATATCGCCCCTCTGCTGCACCAGGACCTGTCGCTTGAGGCCTTGCGCCAACTCCCCCGGCGCAGCCTGGATGATCCACGCCTGGAGCGTGCGCTCGCCGCACTGGATCAACAACTCACCGGCAAAGTGTCAGCCCAGGCCCTGGCCCAGGCCGCGCACCTGTCATTAAGCCAACTGGAGCGGCTGTTCTGCGATCAACTCGGCTTGCCCGTGCGCCGGCTGGTGCTGTGGCGACGGTTGCGCATCGCCCTGCAACTGGCGCTGGCTGGCGGCACATTGACCGAGGCCGCCCACGGCGCGGGCTTTGCTGATTCAGCACATTTCTCGCGGACCATGAAGCAGTTGTTTGGTGTGACAGCGGCGGCCTCATTGCGCCAGCTGGATGTTCAGCTGTTAACGTAAATCGTCCGGCAGTGGTGGTTCCTTGCTCAGGCCAACCGGCCTGAACGGATCACACAGCTGCGCCCCATATGCCCGCGGAAAATCCGGCCGGCTGCCAATCCCCAAGTCCCCCGGCCCCATCCGATAGCCCTCGCGATAAAACGCCGTGCCCAGCAGCCAGTCCCACAGGTTGAAGAACAGCCCGAAATTCACATCCCCGGCGCGACCGTACTTCATGTGGTGAAACCGGTGCACCGGCGCCCAGGCGAACACCCAACGCAACGGCCCCAGGCGCATGTCCACGTTGGAATGCTGCAACAGCAATTGCAGGGCAATGGCCAGCGCCAGCAGTTGCGCCACGTCCAAGGGAATACCCAGCAGGATCAACGGCAACAGACCTGCCGTGGCCTCGAGCATCTGGTGCAGGGGGTGCTTCATCAAGCCGTTGAAGCCGTAGAGCCGCTGCACGCTGTGATGCACCGCATGCAGGCGCCACAGTGCGGCAATGCGGTGGCTGGCGTAATGCATCAAGGTGATACCGGCATCGGCCAGCACAATCGCCATCAGCAGTTGCTCCCACAGCGGCCAACCGCGCGGCCATAGGCCTTCAATCGCCAACAGCGCGGTGAGCCCCGGCAAGATCAACAAGCCGACAGCATTCAGGCTTTCATTGACCAGGGCGTGCAACGTGTCGCGCCGACGATCGCCCAGGTTGCGATTCCACTGCGGTTCATAAGGCAACCACTGCTCCACCAGGAACGACACCCCAACCGCTGCAATGAACAGCAAAATCAGCGTGTCTGGCTGCCACAGTCCGCAGCCAATAAAGCCGAACAGAAATGCCGGCGCATAGATCCAACTCACTAACCGTTTCATGCCGAGTCTCCCTTCAAGTGAGCCTCCAGCATGAAATCCCCCGCGCCTGGCGGATTGAACAAACTGCGCAACTGTTTGAATTAATTAAGGGTGAATTAAGTTGCGCTGGTTAATCTGGCCCCACTTAAACAGCTCACCAGAGAAGGACACACACCATGAAAACCCTGACCGCTTTGTTCGCCGCTACCGCCCTGACCCTGACCGCCGGCCTGGCCCAGGCAGATATTCGCCCAGACCAGATTGAAGGCCTGCTCAAGTCCGGCGCAGTGATGCCTTTCGAAAAACTCAATGCTGCCGCCGTGGCCAAACACGCGGGTGCCACCATCACTGACACCGAGTTGGACCATAACAACAGCGGCGTACTGGTCTACGAAGTTGACCTGACCGACACCGCCGGCAAGAAGTTTGAAGTGAAGCTCGATGCCAAGACCGGTGCTGTGCTGGAAGACAAGATCGACAGCTGAGTCACCGCTTCATTCAACGCCGCGCGCCTTCGGGTAGCGCGGCTTTTTTGTGCCCGCACATAGGAAAAATCCCCACTTAACGAATGAAATTACACCTACAACCCACAAGGTCGCTAAAATCCCACTCATTGGCCGGGGCATAACGCTCACCACCTTCCGGATCGAGAGTGCTGCATGGGGCAAAAAGCCGCCGACATCGCCACCATTGGCCGCATCAGTGCCGTCCCCGCGATGCTCAAGGTCATCAGCGACATGACCGGCCTGCGCTTTGCCGCCGTAGCGCGGGTGACCGACGACACCTGGACCGCCTGCGCCGTGCTCGACCAACTGGACTTCGGCCTCGGTGTGGGCGGTGAACTGGACCTCACCACCACGATCTGCCACGAAATTCGCGGCTCCCATGTGTCCGTGGTAATCGACAAGGCCAGCGAAGACTCGCTCTACCAAGACCACCACACCCCGCGCCTCTACCAATTCGAAAGCTACATTTCGGTTCCCGTGTTCCGCACCGACGGCAGGTTCTTCGGCACTATCTGCGCCCTCGACCCCAACCCGGCCGACCTGCGCAGCAGCAGCAGCATCCAGTCGACCATGGAGTCATTCGCCCGGGTGCTGTCCCTGCAGATCGAAGCCGAGGAAGCCGCGCTTCACACCCAAGCGCAATTGCAGGAAGAGCGCGGCACCGCCGAACTGCGCGAGCAGTTCATTGCCGTGCTCGGCCACGACCTGCGCAACCCGCTGTTCGCGATCAACTTCGGTGCCGAGCGGCTGCTGCGCAAATTCCCCGACCCTGCCACCGACACCCTCGTACGCCATATCCTCGCCAGCGGTCGCCGCGCCGCGCAGTTGGTCGAAGACTTGCTGGACTTTGCCCGTGGCCGCCTGGGCAGCGGCATCCCGCTGAACATCAGCGATTGCCTGGGTTTGCAGGAGGCCTTGCTGCATGTGGTCTCGGAAGTGCAAAGCGTGCACCCGCAACGGCTGATCCACGCGGACATCGGCGACCTGCAGGGCGTAAGTGGCGACCGCGACCGCCTGGCGCAGTTGCTCTCCAACCTGGTCGCGAATGCCATCCACCATGGCCGTCACGAGGGGCCGGTGGAAGTCACGGCAAAGATCGAGCAAGGCCATTTCAACCTGACGGTCAAGAACCCCGGGCAAATCGACGCATTGGCCTTGCCCCGCCTGTTCGAGCCCTACTCACGCCCCGCCAAGGACACACCCCAGGCCGGCCTGGGGCTGGGGTTGTATATCGTCAAGCAGATTGCCGACGCCCATGGCGGTGAATTGAGCGTCTCCACCAGCGCCGAGCACGGCACTGTATTTACGTTCCGCCTGCCAACGGCCTGATCAAGCGCCCAGGCGGGCCGTCACTTCATTCAACTCGGTCGATAATCCACGCAAGTTGTGGCTTGCCGCTTCGGTGCGCTTGACGTTGTCGAGGTTGGTCGTCGCCACCGTGGTGATCTGCGTGATGTTGCGCGAGATGTCTTCGGCCACCGAGGTCTGCTCCTCCGCCGCCGTGGCAATCTGGCGGTTCATGTCACGGATCGCCTCGACCGCCTGAGTGATGTGAGCCAGCATGGCGCCGGCCTGGGTGACCTTCTCCACACTGTCATCGCTGCACGACTGCCCGCTCACAATCGCTTCGGCTGCATCCACCGCGCCGGTTTGCACCGCCTCGATAATCCCGTTGATCTCGATGATCGACGCCGCCGTGCGTTGCGCCAGGCTGCGCACTTCATCGGCCACGACGGCAAAACCACGGCCGGCTTCGCCTGCGCGCGCAGCTTCAATCGCGGCATTGAGCGCCAGCAGGTTGGTCTGCTCGGCAATGCCGCGAATCACTTCCAGCACCTTGCCGATGCGCACGCTGTCGGTTTCCAAACGACGAATGATGGTGCCGGTGTTGAGGATCTCGTTGCGCATCTGGCCGATGGTGGCAATGGTGACTTTCATCACTTCACCGCCTTCGCGGGCCGAGTGATCGGCCTCATCCGCCGCACGGGACGCACTGGCGGCGTGACGCGCGACCTCCTGGGCGGTGGCCGACATTTCGGTCATGGCCGTAGCCACTTGGTCGGTGCGGTTGAACTGATCGTTGGTCCCCGTCGCCATCTGCCCGGCGATGGCATTCAACTCGCCGCTGGCGCCGACCAGGTCGCTGGCGCTGCGCTGCAAGCGGCTGAAGGTTTCGGCGAGGAAGTCGCGCAAGGTATTCGCAGCAGCGGCCAGATGACCGAGTTCATCCTGGCGCCGGCTGGCAACGCGCTCGGCGAAGCGGCCGTGGCTCAGTTGCGTCACGTAGTCGATCAGGCTGCGGATCGGCAGGATCAGGTTGCGGTTGATCAGCCACAAGCTGAACAAGCCGATCAACACACCGGACAGCAACATGATCGCCAGGCCCACCAGCACGGTGCGCTCGGCGTAGGCACTGATGGCCTTGGATTGCTGGCTGCCTTGTTCGCGCAAGTCACTGACCAGCGCACTCATCTGCTCACTGGCGGCGCGGTCCACGCCCTTGACCGCCGCGTCGCCGGCGGTTGCGTCGCCACCCGCTGCCACATAGGCATCGCGGCCCTTCTGGTAGGCCGCACCCAGTTGCTGGTGTTCCTGGCGCAGGGTTTCGATGCGTCGGCTCAGAGCCGGGTCACTGTGGGTCTGGGTGACCAGTCGCGTGAGGATTCTTTGCACATCGCGCTGACGGTCCTGGAACTGGCCCCAGTATTTCTCCATGTCCTGGGGTTGTTTGCCGCGCAGCAAGACGTTTTTCCATTCCTGCACCTGAACCTTGAATTGCAGGTTGGCCTCGTCGATCAACTGTGAGGTCAGCAGTGGCCCCTCGATCAAACTGCGATAACTCTGAACCCCGTTGGACAGGAAATTGAAACAGGCCAGCGCGATCAACAGCATCGCCAACAGACTGCCGCCGAGCAGCGAGAGGATTTGTGCTCTCAAGGAGGTTCGCAAAACATTCATCGGGGAAAAGCCTCGATACAAGGAAGGGGTGCATGCACGCCGTAACTTCCTTGTCATCAAAAGCACCGCCCATCCGCAGCGGTGCTTAATGGCTTGGATCGGCCGTGCTAGAGGCTTCTTGAACGGTTCCTGACAGACGGTCAAATAAATGTCACCTCAGAGAAATATTTCGCAAACCGTCACAAAACTGTCAAATCCCCTTGCAATGATTCGCTACGCGACCTGTGAAACGTCCTACAGGCCTTTTCTCTGCGAGCCCTCATGAACCACAGCATTGACCACAGCCACCAGGACTCCGACCTGTTTGGCTTGCTTTACGGTTTCCGTTTTCGCCCCGGTGAAAAGGGCGAGCAGATCGATTCAGCCACCGCGCTCCAGGCGCTGCGGCAACCAGACGACCCGGAAGAATTTTTGTGGCTGCACCTGAACCTCGCCCACGCGGCGTGCGAGCGCTGGATGCAGGCAAACCTGGACCTGCCGGAAGAGTTCTTCGAAGCCCTGCATGAAGGCTCGCGTTCCACGCGCATCGAGCACGTCGACTCGGCCTTGCTGGCGGTGGTCAACGACGTGGTGTTCAACTTCAGCAGCATGGTCTCGTCGGATATTTCCACGCTATGGGTCTGCGCCCGCAGCCGCTTGTTGATCAGTGCGCGCCTGCAACCGCTGCACTCGGTGGATAAACTGCGCTCGTCGGTAAAAGCCGGTGAAAGCTTTCGCTCGCCGCTGGCCCTGCTGGTGCACCTGCTGCGCGACCAGGGTGAGGTGCTGACCCAGATCGTGCGCAAGACCAGCATCAGCGTCGACCATATCGAAGACCAGTTGCTGTCTTCGCGCCTGTCTACCAACCGCGCCGAACTCGGTGCGGCGCGCCGGGTGCTGGTGCGCCTGCAACGCCTGCTGGCGCTGGAGCCGGGCTCGCTGCTGCGCCTGCTCAACCGGCCGCCACAGTGGCTGCAGAAGGAAGACGTGAAGGAGCTGCGCAAATCCACCGAGGAGTTTGCGCTGATCATCAACGACTTGATGGCCCTGGGCGAACGCATCAAGCTGTTGCAGGAAGAAATTGCCGCCAACCTTAACGAGCAAAGCAACCGCACGCTGTTCACCCTTACCGTGGTGACAGTGCTGGCGTTGCCCATCAACATCATCGCCGGCTTTTTTGGCATGAACGTGGGCGGTGTGCCGCTTTCCCAGGACCCGGAAGGCTTCTGGATTCTGGTGGCGCTCGTCGCGACCTTCACATTGATCGCCGGGCGCTGGGCCTTCAGAAAGCGCAAGGATTACTGACCAGCGGCCAACTCAATCACCTAAACACTGATGTATGGCAGCATCTCTGTAACATTCTGCAATGACTATGAACGACATCCTCCCCACACTGGATGCCCCGGCATGGCCACCCCTTCCCTGACTGCCTCCCCCCACGCCTCATCTGCTGCCCCCAAACCCAGGCTGGACAAGAAGCCCAGCCTGGTGACAGTGATCATCTTCTTCGCCGTGCTCGCCATGGGCCTGCTGTTCACCGCCTACAGCCTGATGCACGACATGCATGAAATGGGCGCCCAACTCACCACCTGGACACCGTTCTTGCTGCTGGGTGTGGCGCTGTTGATCGCCCTGGGTTTCGAATTCGTCAACGGCTTCCACGACACCGCCAACGCCGTGGCGACGGTGATCTACACCAACTCGCTGCCGCCGCATTTTGCGGTGGTGTGGTCGGGCTTTTTCAACTTCCTCGGCGTATTGCTTTCCAGTGGCGCGGTGGCCTTCGGGATCATTGCGCTGTTGCCGGTCGAGCTGATTTTGCAGGTGGGCTCGTCGGCCGGTTTCGCGATGATCTTCGCCCTGTTGATCGCGGCAATCCTGTGGAACCTCGGCACCTGGTGGTTGGGTTTGCCGGCGTCCTCGTCCCATACCCTGATCGGCTCGATCATCGGCGTGGGCGTGGCAAATGCCTTGATGCACGGGCGTGACGGCACCAGCGGTGTGGACTGGAGCCAGGCGATCAAGATCGGCTACGCCTTGTTGCTGTCGCCGCTGATCGGCTTTGCGTTTGCGGCGATGCTGTTGCTGGCCCTGCGTGCCTTCGTCAAGAACCGCGCGCTGTACAAGGCGCCAAAAGGCGACACCCCGCCGCCGTGGTGGATACGCGGCATGCTGATTGCCACCTGCACCGGCGTGTCTTTTGCCCACGGTTCCAACGATGGGCAAAAAGGCATGGGCCTGATCATGCTGATCCTGGTAGGCACCCTGCCGATGGCCTACGCGCTGAACCGCACCATGCCGGCCGAGCAGTCGTTGCAGTTCGCGGCCGTGGCCGAAGTTACCCAAGTGGCGCTGGTGAAAAGCGCGCCGCAGGCACTGACCGGCGACCCGCGCCCGATCCTCTCGACCTACGTGCGCACCAAGGAAGCTACCCCGGAACTGGTCCCCGCCCTCGCCGCCCTGGCCGGGCAGATCGGTGATGAAGTCAAAGGCTACGGTTCCTTGGCCAAAGTGCCCGCCGAGGCCGTCGGCAACGTGCGTAACGACATGTACCTGACCAGCGAAACCATTCGCCTGATGGACAAGGGCAAGGTCGGCAACTTCGATGCCGACACCCAGGGCAAGCTGCAACTGTTCAAGCAGCAGATCGACAGTTCCACGCGCTTCATTCCGCTATGGGTGAAGATCGCCGTGGCCATCGCGTTGGGCCTGGGCACCATGGTGGGCTGGAAGCGCATCGTGGTGACCGTCGGCGAGAAGATCGGCAAGACACACCTGACCTACGCCCAGGGCGCCTCGGCAGAAATGGTGGCAATGCTGACCATCGGCGCGGCGGACATGTATGGGTTGCCGGTGTCGACCACCCACGTGTTGTCGTCGGGTGTGGCGGGGACTATGGTCGCGAACGGAGGCGGGTTGCAGATGCGCACGATCCGCAACCTGGCGATGGCGTGGGTGCTGACGTTGCCGGCGGCCATCCTGCTTTCGGGCAGCCTGTACTGGCTGTTCACCCAACTGTTCTGACACAGCGGGTGTTGCCGGAGGATGCTTAAGCGGTTGAAGCTCCCTCCGCCAGCCCCTCTATTGAGACAGCCCAAACTCCACCACGACCTCTACCCGTCGATCGGACGACAAGCAACTGGCCAAGTCCGTCGCAGCCAAGCCGTCTGGGCATTCAGCCCGTGATCGGGTCACTCCGAGGCCGGCGATGGACTTGTGGTCATCCCCCAGCGGCACCAGTAGAGAGCCCAAGTAGTTGCTGACATTGACTGCGCGGCGCCGGGACAGCTCACGATTGGAATCGCCCTTGGCTTTCAGCGGCTGCCGGTCGGCGTAACCAGCGATAGAAACCTCGACCACCGACAAGCCAGACGCTTTTGAAAACTGCCGCAATTGCCGGCGGAACTCATTGATTTTGCGCTGCCCCTGGGCATTGGGCTGCGACCCGTTACTCTCAAATAACGACCCAACCTCCAAGTTCAAACAGGCCTTGTAGGACAGAGAGCGACGCGCCTTCATATCCGTGAGGGATAACACACTCACCCCTTGACGATCCAATTCCAGCCGAGCCGCTGGCTCCACTGATTTTCCCGGCCCCCCCAACTGAACCAGAGCACGCTCTCCAAATCCGTACCAGAGCAAATCGACGTTATGCACAATGTTGTTGCCTGCGCTATCACCGGGGCAGCCCAATATCTGAAGCCCAATGGAGCGAGTCGCCACGGTTAATGTCTTGTAGTTTTTGTCATCCAGTATCAAAGATACGTTTTCATGCCGAAAGCCCAGTTTTTTCATGTTGATATTCACCAGCACATTGATGAACGACATGGCCAGGATCGGCACCACGGCAACAGCCACCACCACCATCCATTTCCTCAGTTTTTCCCGCTGCTCGACTTCAGTAGGGTCAGTACCTGGGTCCATGGGTTTCCACTTGACCGTGGCATACAAAAATATCCAGCCGCTCATCAGTGGAATTAATAGGACAAACACATCCCTTAGCGTCCAGGCGATGGCCACCAGTGAGATAAACATGAGCACAGCGGCGGTGAACATTATCCAGGCGGAAAGATCGTATTTGAGCTGTACCTCTTCTTCAGGCGTGAATGCTCGGTTTTGCTGTTTTATGATGCTCCTCGACCGGGTCTTTAGACATTCGTCATAGGCCAGACTTGACCCATAAACACAAATGAAGCCCATACCAATCCACAACACATAAAACACGCCAAAACCGACCGCCAGAAAAATGAATAACAGGCTATCGCTCAGGGTCAGGCCCACTGGAAAAAAACCGATCCTCACGCAATAAATAAGTACAACCAGAACGCCAACACTCAGCGTGCCCTTGAACAGCAACGACGCGGTACCGTTCATTTTTTCTACGTCATACGACACGTACTATCCCTTCCCTGGTGTTAAAAATAATAATCGCGCAATGCGCGCTGAGATTTTATACATACCGTCAGCAATAGCTAATAGCCATTACTCAAGTCGACGAAATGTGCTCCCTCAAAATGCATGCCAACCAATCCATAAACACCCGCACCCGTTGCGGCAAATGGCGTTGGCCGGCATAGAGCAGCGACACCTCCAGCGGTGGCGCCAAGTAGTCCGGCAAGACGCTGACCAATTCGCCCCGGGCCAGTAGATCGCGCACACCCAGCAGCGGCACTTGGGTGATACCAAAGCCGCCCAGGCACGCCGCTTGATAAGCATCGGTGCTGTTGACGGTGACACGCCCGGCCATCGGCACCCGCAGCACTTTGCCGCCCGACAGGTATTCGAAGCCGGATGAGCGAGCGCCCAACGGCCGTACGTAATGCACCAATTGATGATCCGCCAAGTCCGCCAGGGTCTGCGGCACACCGTAGCGCTGCAGGTAGGCCGGGCTCGCGCAGTTGACCATCGGCATGCTGCACACCCGGCGCGCCACCACGGTTTGATCGGGCTGGGCGCCTACGCGCAACACGCAGTCGAAGCCTTCGGCGATCAGGTCGACCTGGCGGTCCGAGCTGCTGATTTCCATCTGGATCAGCGGATGGCGTTCCATGAACAGCGGCAGGTGCGGCAGAATCATGCCGCGCGCCATCACGTTGGGCATGTCCACGCGAATCCGCCCGGTCAGTTGCGCCTCATCCTGGCGAAACAACCCTTCCAACTCTTCCATGTGCGCCAGCAAGTCCTTGCTGCGCTCATACAGCACACGCCCATCCTGGGTCGCCTGCACCTTGCGCGTGGTGCGTTGCAGCAAACGCGCGCCGAGCAACTCTTCCAGCGCTTGCACATGTTCCGACACGGTAGAGCGCGGCAGGCCCAAGCTCTCGCCGGCCTGGGTAAAACTCGACAGTTCGGTGACGCGCACGAAGGTGCGCAGCAGCTCAAGTTTGTTCATGGGATTGTTCGCCTTATCCGACCAGTGATTCCGGTATAGCGCTGTTTATCACGTTATGGGCGAATAAATACACTGGGCCCCACTGATCACCTGAGAGGACCGCACCATGACCCGTAAAATCGCACTCATCACCGGCGCCAGCCGTGGCCTGGGCAAAAGCGCCGCGTTGCACCTGGCGGCGCAGGGCGTTGACATTATCGGCACTTACCACAGCGCGGCGGTTGAAGCCCAAGCGGTGGTCGAACAGGTTCAAGCAATGGGTGGCCGCGCCGCCATGTTGCAACTGGATGTGAGGCAGAGTGGCAGCTTCGATGGCTTTGTCGGTGAAGTCGGCCGCTTGCTCAAGGATGTATTTGCACAAGATCACTTCAACTTTCTGATCAACAACGCCGGCATCGGCGCCTACGCCAGCTTTGCCGAGACCACCGAAGCGCAGTTCGACCAACTGGTGGCGATTCACTTCAAGGCGCCGTTTTTCCTCACGCAAAAACTGCTGCCGCTGATTAGCGATGGCGGGCGTATCATCAATATTTCCAGCGGTCTGGCGCGATTCAGCCTGCCGGGGTATGCGGCGTATGCGTCGATGAAAGGTGCGATGGAAGTGCTGACCCGCTATCAGGCCAAGGAGTTGGGCGGCCGTGGGATCACCGTGAACATCCTCGCGCCCGGCGCCATCGAAACCGACTTCGGCGGCGGCGCCGTGCGCGACAATGCGGCGCTCAATACGATGGTCGCCAACAACACCGCCCTGGGTCGCGCCGGTTTGCCAGACGACATTGGCGGCGCGATTTCCACCTTGCTGGCCGATGGCAGCAACTGGATCACCGGGCAGCGCATCGAGGCCTCGGGCGGCATGTTTCTTTAACCATTCTGCGCTAGCATCAATGCCTTCAGATCACTGACGGGCAATCATCGATGAGTTTTGATCCAGGCTTGGCCGGTGGCATGGGCGTGTTGGCAGCGGTGGTCGACAGCGGCAGTTTCGCCCGCGCCGCCGACAGCCTGGACATGACCCCCTCGGGGGTCAGCCGGGCGATTTCACGCCTGGAAAAACGCCTGGGCATCCGCCTGTTCGACCGCACCACCCGCTCGGTGCAATTGACCGATGAGGGGCGACGTTTCTATCAGGAAATCGCCCCGCTGCTGGCCGGCCTTGAAGAGGCCGCCAACGCCGCCGCCGACAGTGCACTGACCGTGCGCGGGCGCCTGCGGGTGAATATCGACCCCTATTTTTCGCGACTGGTCTTGGGCCCGGTGCTGGGCGACTTCATGCGCCAGTACCCACACCTGCAACTGGACCTGCACACCCGCGACCAACTCGGCGACCTGGTGGCCGACGGCTTCGACCTGGCGATCCGCTTTGGTATCCCGCAATCGTCTTCGTTGATCGCACGCAAGCTGATGGAAGTGCGCGTGCTCACCCTGGCCTCCCCCGCTTACCTTGCGCAATACGGCCGGCCGAATACGCCGCAAGCGCTGGAAACCGGGCACATGTGCCTGGACTTTCGCGACTCTCAGACCGGTCGCCCGTTTGCCTGGGAATTCCACCGGCCCGGCGAACAGATGACCGTGCGCACTGACGGCCGCCTGGTGGTCAACGATGCCAGCACCTTGTACAGCGTGTGCGAGCACGGCCATGCGGTGGCGCAGATGCTCGACCTCGGCCTGGCGCCGGCGCTGAACAGCGGCGCCCTGGTGGACTTATTCCCCGACTGGCCGGACGAGCGCTTTCCGTTGTACGCCTACTACCCGTCGCGGCATTTGCCCGCCGCCAAAGTGCGGGCGTTCCTCGACTTCGTGGCCTCGCTCACGCCCTTGCCGGCTCCTACAGGGCCAGTGCGCGGCGTTGCATGAATTTTTCCCGCAGTACGTCATACCCCCAGTGATACACATAGGTGTACGGCAGGAAGAACAGCAGCACCCCGATATCCAGCATGAACGCCTGCATCAGGCTGATATTCAGCCAAGCGGCGATCAACGGCACGGCGACGATGATCAGCCCGCCTTCGAACATCAGCGCGTGCAGCACCCGCGTCCAGCCCCCGCCGGAGAGTCGCAGGCGCACCTTGAGGCGATCAAACAGGCTGTTGAAAATGATGTTCCAGGTCAGCGCCAGCAGGCTCAGGCCCAAGGTCACCGCGCCCATTTCCAGGGCCGGCCTGCCGGTGATCCAGACCAGCAGCGGCGTGCAGATCAACAAGGCCAGGCCTTCGAAACCCAAGGCTTGGCAAACACGTTCAGTCATCGACTTGGTGGGGTGCATAACCCGTCTCCGTGAGTGGTGATGGTTGCCATGATTACCCTTTGAATCGATACTTCATAACTAATAACCATCGATCAAGGCGATAGTCATGGCCTCCCACGAAGTGTTGCAAGCGTTTGTCCAGGCGGCGACCCAGGGTTCGTTTTCCGCGGCGGCGCGCAAGCTGGGCAAGAGCCAGTCAACCGTCAGCGCGGCGGTGGCAAGCCTGGAGATTGACCTGGATGTGGTGCTGTTCGATCGCAGCAGCCGCAAGCCAACACTGACACCGGCCGGCCATGTGTTGCTGCAACGGGCCGAACAGGTGCTGGAGGCCAGCAGTCGCCTTGAGTTGGCGGCGAGTCAGTTGTCCCAGGGGTTGGAGCCGAAGGTCACGATCGCCATGTCCGATACGTACCAGTCGGAACGCTTTGAGCTCGCCCTCAAGGCCTTCGAACAGCGCTACCCAGACCTTGAATTGGAATGGCTGATCGCCGAATGCGAAGACTTGATCGCCCTGGTGCAAAGCGGTCGCGCACAGATTGCCTTTATCGAGGCCCAAGCGGTTTACCCGCCCGACCTGACGCGCTCGCCCGTGGCCGAACGCACGGAAATCGCGCTGTTCGTCGCGCCCGCCCACGCCTTGACCCGCGCAGAAAACATCGACCCGCAAACCCTGCAGCAACACCGTGAATTGCGTCTGGCAAGCATCATCAGCCCCAACGAAACGCGTCCCTGCGGCCGTGTGTGGTCGGCGCCGAGTTTTCTGATGCTGATGGAGATGGCGCAACTCGGCTTTGGCTGGGCGGAATTGCCACGCTGGCTGGTGGAACGTTTCGGCAATGCGGGGCTGGTTGAACTCAATGTCCGCGGCTGGCCACGTTCGGTGGCCGTGGATGCGCTGTGGTCGCGGCAATACCCACCGGGGCCGGCGTGCAGTTGGATGTTGAGCCAGATGATCGAATAACCAACACTTACTGATAAACAAAAAAGATCAAACTGTGGGAGCGGCGTTGCACCCTCGATAGGGTCAGGCCGCGACGCGTTGCGGCGGGCGGTGGGTCTGGAAGTATTCGTGCAGGGCACGTAGTGCGGGTAACGCCAGTGCTTGCGCGGCGAAGCACAATCCGACTCGGCGCGTGGGGGCCGGCAGGTGCCATTCGCGAATCACCACGCCTGCGCGCTCCGCCGCCAATGACTGCGGCAACATTGCCACGCCCACACCGGCCGCCACCATGTGCAAGGCCTGGGTCAGCGAGCCGGCATGCCCGGCCACTGATTGCGGCGAGCGACCGTACAGGGCCATCAAGCGTTGATGGGAATCGTGTTGCGGGCAGGTGATCCAGTCTTCAATCGGCGCCCACGCCTGTTCCGCTCCCGCCTGCGCCATCGGGTGCGCGGCAGGCAAGGCCATCACGTAGGACTCTTCCCATAGCGGCAGGAACAATTCGTCCTCGCAGCACATTTCCTCCACGGCCAGGCGTCCTTCGCCTTGGCAGCCCTCCTGCAAGGTCAGCAGTAATCCGGGCAGGCCTTGGTGCGCCATGCGCAGGAAGGTTTCGATCTGGCTGTCGGCAATATCGCCCTCCACCCCCAGCTCCAGGGCGATGCGATTTTCGCCTCCGCGAAACAGACGGCTCAACCCCTCGGCTTCCGCCACCATGCGCCGCGCCTGGGGGTACAACACTCGCGCTTCGGCGCTGACCTCCACACCACGCGGCTGGCGCAGGAACAGCGCCACGCCCAACTCCTCTTCCAGTTGCTTGATGGTCACCGACAGGGTCGGCTGGCTGATAAACAAGCGCTGGGCTGCGGCGGTGATATTGCGTTCTTCAAAGACCGCGAGAAATGCCTTGAGGTGACGAACATCCATAGCTGAATCCGATGGCTGACAGAGGAATAAGGCATTTTTCAGCCCTGGCGGCGCTAAATATACTGCGCCCACGATCCAGTTATCGATTTTTCTTATTGCAGGAGTCCACCCATGAGCAAGCCATTGGTCATCATTACCGGCGCCAGTTCCGGTATTGGCGAAGCCACCGCCCGCCTATTGTCAGCCGCCGGCCACCCGCTGTTGTTGCTGGCGCGTCGCATTGATCGCCTCAACGATCTGGGCCTGCCAAACACCTTGAACCGTGGCGTCGACATCACCGACCGCGCCGCCCTGGTCGCCGCGGTGCAAGAAGCCGAAGCCCAGTTCGGCCCCGCCGACGCACTGATCAACAATGCCGGCGTGATGCTGTTGGGCGCGGTCAGCGAGCAAGACCCGGCGCAATGGGCGCAGATGCTCGACGTCAACGTGAAGGGCCTGCTCAACGGCATTCACGCCGTGGCGGGCAGCATGGTTGCGCGCAAGGGCGGCACGATCATCAACGTCAGCTCGGTGGCCGGGCGCAAGACCTTCCCGAATCACGTGGCGTATGTAGGCACCAAGTTCGCCGTGCATGGGATTTCGGAAAACCTGCGCGAAGAATTGTCGCCAAGCAACGTGCGCGTGATCACCATCGCCCCGGGTGCAGTGGAAACCGAACTGCTCAGCCACACCACCGACGAGGCGATCAAGAGCGGCTACCAAGCCTGGAAACAGGACATGGGCGGCACCGTGCTCAGCGCCGATGACGTGGCCTCGGCGATTGCCTATGCCTACCAGCAACCGCAGCATGTGTGCATTCGCGAGATCGTGTTGGCGGCGACGCGTCAGCAGCCGTAACCCGGATATTGCAAACAACGCGGTTCAATGTGGGAGCTGGCTTGCCAGCGCCTACATGTGGATCATCAGTGTTGACGGGATTGCAGCTCGGCCAGGCGCTTTTCGAGGAAGTGTTTTTCCGGGGCTTGCTGGGTCAGTGACAGGGCTTTTTCGTAGGCTGCGCGCGCCTCCTCGACGCGCCCCAATTGCCGACAAAACTCGCCCTGCGCCGAATGCGCCAAGTGGTACTCCAGCAACTCGCCCCGCGCCAGAATCCCCTCCACCTGCTGCAACCCTGCCAACGGACCGTCCCGCATGGCCAGCGCCACGGCGCGGTTCAGTTCGATCACCGGTGAGGGCACGGCCCTGAGCAACACATCGTAGAGCCCGACGATTTGCGGCCAGTCCGTTTCATCTGCACGCGTGGCTTCGGCATGCACTGCCGCGATGGCCGCCTGCAAGCCATACGGGCCAAAGCGCCGAGTGCCCAGCGCCTGCTCTGCCAACGCGCAGCCTTCGGCAATCAGGGCTGCGTCCCACAGCGAGCGGTCCTGCTCATTCAGCAGCACCAACTCTCCGTTGGCCGAGGTGCGCGCCGAGCGGCGGGATTCATGCAACAGCATCAGCGCCAGCAGCCCCATCACTTCCGGCTCGGGCAGCAACTCCATGAGCAAACGCCCCAGTCGAATGGCTTCGCGCGTCAACTCTTCACGGGTCAGGTCAGCGCCCATGGACGCCGAATACCCTTCGTTGAACACCAGGTAAATCACCCGTAACACGCTGTCCAGTCGCTCGGGCAATTCATCACGGGATGGCACCTGATAAGGGATTTTCGCCTCGCGGATCTTGCCCTTGGCCCGCACGATGCGCTGGGCAATGGTGGTGGGCGTGGCCAGGAATGCCCGGGCGATTTCCTCGGTGGTGAGGTCGCAGATCTCACGCAAGGTCAGCGCGGCCTGGGCATCCGCCGCCAGCGCCGGGTGGCAGCAGGTGAAGATCAGGCGCAGGCGGTCGTCTTCCACGTCTTCGTCACTCCAGTCAGCCGCCTCCAGTGCGTCGGCCTGCTCCTGCAACAGCGGGGTAAAACGGGCCTGGCGGCGCAGCCGGTCGATGGCCTTGAAGCGCCCGGTGGACACCAGCCACGCCCGTGGATTGTCCGGCACACCGTCCAGCGGCCACCGTTGCACCGCGACCAGAAAGGCCTCGTGCAGGGCCTCCTCGGCCAATTCGAAGTCGCCCAGCAAGCGAATCAGCGTCGCCAGTACCCGGCGCGATTCGCTGCGGTAGAGAGCATCGATCGCGAGGGTCAATCGCCCATGCCCTGGGTCACCAGCGTCACCAGGCGGTCCAGGCTCTGGCCCCAGCCATCGTGAAAGCCCATGGCTTCGTGCGCCTGTTTGTCTTCGGCGCTCCAGTGCATGGCGCGGGCGGTGTAGAGGGTCTTGTTGCCTTCGACTTCCTGCAGGGTCACTTCGGCGGTCATGAACGGCTTGCCCGACGGAATCCAGCCCGGCGCGAAGGCGTCCGTGAACACCAGCCGCCGTGGCGCGACGATTTCCAGGAACACGCCTTGGGTCGGGTATTCGGCGCCGTCGGGCGCGCGCATCAGGGTGCGGAACAGGCCACCGACCCACAGGTTCATTTCGCACTCGGGGGTGGTCATGCCGTGGGGCCCCCACCATTGCTGGAGCAAGCTGGGCTCGGTCCAGGCACGGAACACGCGGCTGCGCGGTGCATCGATGACGCGGCTGATGGTCAGTTCAAACTCGGCAGGTTGCGTAGACATGGGGTAAACCTCTTGAGTCTTATGGTTGTTGTTCAGAGATTCAATTCGCGCACGGGGCGCACTTCCACACTGCCAACCCGGGCAGCCGGAATACCGCCGGCCACCTGGATCGCTTCGTTCAAATCCCGCGCCTCGATCAGGTAGAAGCCGGCGAGCTGCTCCTTGGTTTCGGCAAACGGCCCGTCGGTGATCGACAGCTTGCCATTGCGCATGCGCACGGTGGTGGCGGTGGCGACCGACTCCAGCGCTTCGGCGGCCAGCATGCGCCCACTGCCGTGAACGGCTTCGGCGTAAGCATGGCATTCCGGGTCCTTGGGGCTGTCGGGCAGGCTGTGCAGCAACGCTTCGTCGCTGTAGACCAGGCACAGGTATTTCATGGCGTTCTCCGTTTTCGGACTACTGACTATAGATCGCGGTGGTCAAGGTTTCAGGTCAAACAGACCGGCGCCGGTTGCCATGTCGAACGGCGCAGACCAATGCTCATGCACCACCTTCCACTGGCCATTGATGCGCTGGTAGCCGGCCGTCACACGCATCCAGCAGGTCTTGAGCACGCCATCCGGACCGGTGCCACCGCAGTGGGCAAGCCAGTGGGCAAAGGCGCTGTCGTCTGCGGCGACGATCTGCAGCTCATGAAAGTCAAACACGCCGGGGCCAGGGCAGAACTCCATGCACGCCTTCCAATGCGCCTGGTAGGCGGCCTTGCCCTTGAATTGCAGGGCGCTAACGGCGTCGAACGCGACGATATCGTCGGCGTAGAAGCTGACAATTTTGTCGACGTCCTTTGCGGTGACGGCGTGTTTCCATTGCTCGATCAGGGTGCTGATGGCGGTGCTCATGGTGAGACTCCTTCGGGTGGAAAAGCGCGGAATACACCCTTAATCGAACAAGCCAGCGGCAAATCGACAAGCCACTGAAAAATAATTTCGCCCCCGGCAAACCCGCTAGAATCCACGCCTCTTTGTAGGATTTCGGATGCGCCACCGATGGAAACCCACCTCGTCCCCTATGAGACGCTGAGCCTTGTGCAGAAACAGCAACTCGACACCCTGCAAGTGCATCCCGAGCAACTGGCGTACTCCGGTGATATCTACTGTGCGCTGAACAGCCTGCTGGTCAACCCCAACCCCGGCGCCATCAAAGGCTTCGCCCTGCTCGCCGACGACCTGCCCGTGGCCTTCCTGCTGCTCAAACGCCCACCCTGCCTGCCCCACTGGGCCGATGAACACAGCGCGACCTTGCACGCGTTGCAGGTGGATAGGCATCAACAAGGGCGCGGATTCGGCAAGGCCTGCTTGCAAGCCCTACCGGCGGCAGCACTGGAAGCGTGGCCGCAGATCAAGGGCCTGGAATTGTCGGTGGACGCCGACAATGTGGCGGCGACGGGGTTGTATCTGAGAGCTGGGTGGGTGGACAGCGGGGAGGCGTATAAGGGGCGTATTGGGTATGAACGCCGGCTGGCGTTAGTATTTTGAACGATAAGGAGGTGGTAAGCATGCTGACAACCCTCGAACAACTCGAAACCCTCTACGGCCTTCCCCACGAGCGCGCCGTGCGCAAGGAAATTCCGTTTCTCAACGAGGACTACCAGGCCATGGTGCGGGCCTCGCCGTTGGTGGTGGTGAGTTCGTCCGGGCCGGAGGGTATCGACGGTTCGCCGCGCGGTGATGTGCCGGGGTTTGTGCGGATTGTGGATGAGCGCACCTTGGCGATCCCGGACCGGCCGGGGAACAATCGCCTGGATACCCTGCGCAACCTGGTGCAGGACCCGCGCATTGCGTTGCTGTTCATCATCCCGGGGGTCGGCGAGACCTTGCGTGTGAACGGCCGGGCGCAGATTTCCATCGAGCCGCAGCTGCTGGAGAGTTTTGCAGTGAACGGCAAACCGGCGCGCTCGGTGATTCTGGTGCAGGTGGAGGCCGCATATTTCCACTGCTCCAAGGCGTTTGTGCGCTCGGACTGCTGGAACCCCGAGAAGCATCTGGACCGCTCGGCATTGCCGTCGGCGGGGGCGTTTCACAAGCGGCTCAACGATGGGCAGTTTGACGCCGAAGCCTATGACCGGGAGATGCCCGAGCGAGTCAGAAGCACGCTGTATTGATACCACTGCAGGAGCCGGCTTGCCGGCTCCTACGCGGTCGTGGTCAGCCTCGTTCGCCCACGGGCAGCCAGATCTCTACCGTACCGGTGCCTTTGCGCGCGTCAAAGTCGGCGCTGTAGCGCTCGAAATCCGCGCCCATCACCTTGTAGCCTGAATGCGGCAGCCATTCGAACATGATGCGCTCGTACGTTTGCTCCAGTGCCTGCACCGGCCCGTAATGCGCGAACACGGCATAGTTGAGCGGCGGAATCTCGATGGACTCGAAGTTGCTTGGTACGTCGCCTTTGGTGGGGACTTCGACCCCGGCCATGTAGTCGAATTCGCCATGCTTGGGGTTATGGCAAACACCATAGGTCACACCCCCCACGCGCTTTTTGATGTCCTTGATGCAGGTGTCGAACAACTCCCACAGCTTGGGGATATCGCCCACGGTGGCCTTCGAATAACGCCCTTGCACCCCGGCGATCACCAGGGCTTTACCGGCTTCCATGCGTGGCTCTAACGGTTGTTTTGTCTGCTGATCCATACGAACAGTCTCCTTCTTATGAGGGAACAAACCCGCATCGAGTATAGGGGCATATCCACGCTGTACTCCATGTAGAAAATTTTCCTGCGCATCTGGACAACTGGCCATCATCGACCGTATTGTCTGCCCCGCAGGCCACCGCAGTGGCCGACGTCGCTCGGACGGTTCCGGGCGCTTACGTACTCTCGAGGCAACAATGGCCGACCAAGGTTCGCCGCGCCGCTTTGCGCGCATAGATCGACTCCCCCCGTATGTTTTCAATATCACTGCCGAGCTGAAGATGGCTGCGCGTCGGCGCGGCGAAGACATCATCGACTTGAGCATGGGTAACCCAGACGGCGCCACGCCTCCCCACATCGTGGAGAAAATGGTCACCGTCGCCCAGCGCGAAGACACCCACGGCTACTCCACCTCCAAAGGCATTCCGCGTCTGCGCCGGGCTATTTCGCGCTGGTACAAGGACCGCTATGAAGTGGACATCGACCCCGAGTCGGAAGCCATCGTCACCATCGGTTCCAAGGAAGGCCTGGCGCACTTGATGCTGGCCACCCTGGACCAGGGCGACACCGTACTGGTGCCCAACCCCAGCTACCCGATTCATATCTACGGTGCCGTGATTGCCGGCGCCCAGGTGCGCTCGGTGCCGCTGATTCCGGGCGTGGATTTCTTCGCCGAACTGGAACGCGCGATTCGCGGCTCGATCCCCAAGCCGAAGATGATGATCCTCGGTTTCCCGTCCAACCCGACCGCGCAGTGCGTGGAACTGGACTTCTTCGAGCGCGTGATTGCGCTGGCCAAGCAGTACGACGTGCTGGTGGTGCATGACCTGGCCTATGCCGACATCGTCTACGACGGCTGGAAGGCCCCGTCGATCATGCAGGTGCCCGGTGCCAAGGACATCGCGGTGGAGTTTTTCACCCTGTCCAAGAGCTACAACATGGCCGGCTGGCGCATCGGCTTCATGGTCGGCAACCCGGAACTGGTCAACGCCCTGGCGCGGATCAAGAGTTACCACGACTACGGCACCTTCACCCCGCTGCAGGTGGCAGCCATTGCGGCACTCGAAGGCGACCAGCAATGCGTGAAAGACATCGCCGAGCAGTACCGCCAACGCCGCAATGTGCTGGTCAAGGGCCTGCATGAACTGGGCTGGATGGTGGAAAATCCGAAGGCGTCGATGTACGTCTGGGCGAAGATTCCCGAGCAGTATGCCGCCCTGGGTTCGCTGGAGTTTGCCAAGAAGTTGCTGCTGGAGGCGAAGGTGTGTGTGTCGCCGGGCATCGGCTTTGGCGAGTATGGCGATGATCACGTGCGCTTTGCGCTGATCGAGAACCAGGACCGGATTCGCCAGGCGGTGCGCGGGATTCGCGGGATGTTCCGGGCGGATGGGCTGGTCACCAAAGCCTGACGCAATCCACCTGTAGAAAGGTGATCAAAAATGTGGGAGCTGGCTTGCCTGCGATAGCATCACCTCGGTGTATCTGCTACACCGAGGTGTCTGCATCGCAGGCAAGCCAGCTCCCACATTTGATCGGGTTACCACATGGGTAACGGTGGTGCGGCTTAGACCACCAACGACAACAACATAATGAAGATCAGGGCCACGATAGACAGGATGGTTTCCATCGCCGTCCAGGTCTTGAACGTCTCGGCCACGGTCATGTTGAAGTACTGCTTCACCAGCCAGAACCCGGCATCGTTGACGTGAGACAGGATCAACGAACCCGCCCCCGTCGCCAACACCAACAGCTCACGGTTAACCCCCGGAATCATCCCCACCACCGGCACCACGATACCCGCGCCAGTAATGGTGGCCACAGTGGCCGAACCGGTTGCCACACGAATCACCGCCGCCACCAGCCACGCCAGCAGGATCGGGTTGATCTGTGCATTCACCGCCATGTGGCCGATCACATCACCCACGCCGCTGGTCACCAGCATCTGCTTGAAGCCACCACCGGCACCGATGATCAGGATGATTGCAGCGGTCGGCGCCAGGCTGGCGTCGAGCAGCTTGAGGATCTGCTTGGAATGGATGCCCTGGCGATGGCCAAAGGTGTACAGCGACAGCAGCAACGCCAGCAACAGCGCGGTGATCGGGTGACCGATCATGTCCATCCAGTTGCGCACCACATTGCCTTCGGCAAACGCGATGTCGGCGAAGGTTTTCAGCAGCATCAGGAACACCGGCAGCAGCACGGTGACCAGGGTGATGCCAAAGCTCGGCAGGTCTTTGTTCTCAGGTTCGCGGGCCAGTTGATCGACCAGTTCCTGGGACGGGTTGCCCGGGATGTACTTGGCGATGAACGTACCGAAGATCGGGCCGGCGATGATGGCGGTCGGCAAAGCAACGATCAGGCCGTACAGGATGGTCTTGCCGATATCGGCGCCAAACACGCCGATGGCCAGCAACGGGCCGGGGTGCGGTGGCACCAGGCCGTGTACCGCCGACAGGCCGGCCAGCAGCGGGATGCCGATCTTGATCAGCGACACACCCGTACGGCGCGCGACGATGAACACCAGCGGGATCAACAGCACAAAGCCGATCTCGAAGAACAGCGGGATGCCCACCAGGAACGCGGCGAACATCATGGCCCACTGGACCTTCTCTTTGCCAAAGGCGCGGATCAGGGTCTGGGCGATCTGGTCGGCACCGCCGGATTCGGCCATCATCTTGCCGAGCATCGTGCCCAGCGCAAGGATAATGCCGACAAAGCCGAGCACCCCGCCGAAACCGTCCTGGAACGCCTTGATAATCTTGTCCACGGGCATGCCCGAAGTCAGGCCGAGGAAGCCGGCCGCGATGATCAGCGCAATGAACGGGTGCACCTTGAACTTGGTGATCAGAACGATCAACCCGATGATGGTAACGACTGCGTCAAGCAGTAGGTAGGACTCGTGGGACATGCCAAACATGGGGGGTCTCTCCTGTTTGTTGTTGTTATTAAAGCGGGTGTTGAATTTCCTGCCGGGGATAGCGCTATCTTTTCCGGCAAAAAATTATTTGGATGGTTCAAAACCGTGTTGCAGCCACCAGGCGTTGGTCTGCTCGGCCAGTTCCTCGACGCTGTCTTCACTGGCATTGAGGGCCAGGGTCAGCGGCTCGCCCTTGGGCGATTCAAGGGTGGCGAACTGGCTGTCTATGAGACTTGCCGGCATGAAATGGCCGGGGCGATGGGACACCCGGTCGGCAGCCACGGCGCGGGTCAGCTCCAGAAACACGAAACCCAGGCCCGGCGCAGCTTCGCGCAGGTGGTCGCGGTATTTTTTCTTGAGGGCTGAACAGGTAAGTACGGGGTGCTCGCCCGCTTTGAGCGAACGGCGCAGTTCATCGCACAGGATGTCGAGCCAGCCGGCGCGGTCGTCGTCGTTGAGGGGGTGTCCAGCGCTCATCTTTTCGATGTTGGCGGCGGGGTGAAAGCTGTCGCCTTCGATGGCAGTCGCACCGTTCAGGCGGCACAGGGCCTCGCTGACGCTGGACTTGCCACAGCCGGAAACACCCATGATGACCAGGGCGGTAACAGGTTGACTCATGAAACACCTCAGGACGCAGATAGCGCTACCTTTGCACGCTGTAAGGCTAGTGCAAAAACAGGCTTTTCCCGCGCCGTCTTGTCTTTTTTTGGGAGTGACGCGTGCATCCTCTCCAAGCGGCTTACTCAAATTCAGACCGGATCAGGCAACCCGTTATTCAAGAATTTGCAGCCCTCTGGAGACAGCGCTACCTTAGTGCCTCGATTTTTGTTTGGCAAGCTGCCTGATGACCTCCAAGAACGATAAAAAATTGCGCACCACGGGTCGCCCGACCCTCAACGAAGTCGCCCGCCTGGCGGGCGTCAGCCCGATTACCGCCTCCCGGGCCCTGCGCGGTATCAGCACCGTCGCCACCGAACTGGTGGAAAAAGTGCAGCAGGCCGCCGCCGAACTGAACTACGTGGTCAACCCCGCCGCCCGCGCCCTGGCCTCGGCCCAGAGCCATTCGGTCGTGGTGTTGGTACCGTCGCTGTCCAACCTGCTGTTTATCGAAACCCTCGAAGCCATCCACCAGGTGCTGCGGCCCAAGGGCTTCGAAGTGCTGATCGGCAACTCCCACTATTCCCGTGACGAAGAAGAAAACCTGCTGCGCAACTACATGGCCTACCAGCCACGGGGGTTGTTGCTGACCGGGTTTGATCGCACCGAAAGCGCCCGACGGATGGTCGAGGCCAGCCATGTGCCTTGCGTGTACATGATGGATTTGGACCCGAACGCCGGCGTGAACTGCGTAGGGTTCTCGCAATTGGCGGCGGGCGAGACGGCGGCGGCGCACCTGCTGTCCCGTGGGCGCAAGCGCCTGGCGTACATTGGCGCGCAGTTGGACCAACGCACGCTGCTGCGGGGTGAAGGTTTCCGCCGCGCACTGCAACAGGCCGGTATGTATGACCCGGCGCTGGAACTGCTGACACCGCGCCCCTCCTCCGTGGGCCTGGGTGGCGAGTTGTTCTTGCAGCTGCTGGCGGCGCATCCGGACGTGGACGCGATCTTCTTCGGCAACGACGACTTGGCCCAGGGCGCGCTGCTAGAAGCCCTGCGCCATGGCATCAAAGTGCCGGAGCGTGTGGCGGTGCTGGGCTTCAACGACTTGCCGGCGTCGTCGTTCATGGTGCCGCGCCTGAGCAGCATCAGCACCCCGCGCGAAGCGATTGGCCGGCGTGCCGCGGAGCATTTGTTGACGATCATGGCGGGCAACAAGATCGCCAAGCCGGTGGTGGATATGGGGTTTGAGTTGCAGGTGCGGGAGAGCACGTGAGCTTCTAGCCGACCATAATTTTGAAGAGTTGAACGTGCTCTGATAGGCAAGGCCGTGGACAACACATCCCGCGCCACTGACACAAAGATTGCACCTGGAAAGGCGTGCCCTCTGAGGTGCAAATTCTTCTGTTTAACGCTTCAAAAAAGCTTTTAGCCTAGCCATTACCCCACAATAAAAATACTGTCAACTATGACAGTAGACAATGCCTCACTTACGACGCCTAATAAGGAGGACGATAGTATTAGTTAAACTATAAAACTGTGAGCACTTTAAACAAACAAAGGAGCTTCACTCATGATTTTTTATACAGACAAAAAAGACGACCCCTTTTCAGTTGGGAGTTTCAACATAACAAAATCGCCAAACGGTCCATTTATCGCCGACCAAGTGAGAATGTATAAAGACAGCGGATATCTCTTTGTCAAAGGGAACAAAATACTTGACAGTGGTGAATGCACAGGAGTAAGTATATTATTTCGTGATATGGAAGGAACATTCACGGGCAACTTTGGCGACCCTGTTGAAACACCATGGGGTTACCACAATATAGGCAACTGGTCGCACTCTGCTCGGCGCGGAAAAACAACACACACCTACCTCGACAAGCCTAAACATGTAACTGGCAAATTTAGTTTTATCATAAGTATCAGCGGTACAGAATATGAGTGTGAAGGCGATTTCAACGTACAAGGGCTTATAAATCCCTCCCCCTAATTCACTCCCTTTTACAACTCACTGCTTTCCGGCTCTATATTAGAAAGTTAGAGCCGGACCCTCTTCAGAGAGGCGTTAGCCCTCGCCCAGCAACCTCAGGATCTCGCGAACCAAGAACAGTTTCAGTATCGTCGAATCAGCTGAAGGTAAAGTTAGCTGCTAAACCATAAGTTTGTTCATACCCCCCCTATTGACACAATGGGCATAAAACTCTCGCAAACCGTAAATCCGGTGGTGGATATGGGTTTGAGTTGCAGGTGCGGGAGAGCACGTAGGACGCCTGTAGGACGCGACTGACATTGCGGTAAGCGCCTTGCCCGTTTGCCTACGCTTACGTCAGAATCCGCCGGCTTGTGCGCCTGGGTGGGGGGCTCTAAGGTTTGCCGGTCGCTGAATGTCTCGGTGATCGGGTTTAGTAGCCCACTTTTGGACCTCCTAAACCAGGAGCACTGCTTTGATCAAACAAATCGAAAATCCGCCAAGCACGCTGTTCACCGTCATCCCCGATATCCCGATCGAAACCCTGCTGATCAATAGCTACGAAACCGTGTGTTCCGTCAGCACCCTGTTGCTCGACCTGTCCGACGACCTCACCGGCAAGCAACGCGATGTCGCGCTGGCCATTCACCAACTCAGTGAGCTGAGCGTGCTGTTGGTGGGCAAGGCGATGGACCAGCACACGCCACGCTGTTAAGGCCCTACTCGGTCAAAATGTGGGAGCGGGCTTGCTCGCGAATGAGGTCTGTCAGCACCAAATAAGCTGGCTGGTCTACCGCATTCGCGAGCAAGCCCGCTCCCACAGTTTTTACAGTGCCCACTTGGAAATATCGCCGTAGCCGCCTGCCCCTGCTAGATTGGCTGCTCTCCACCGCCAGGGAAGCACCATGGGACACTCACTGAAAATCTTGGGCCGCACGTCCTCTATCAACGTGCGCAAAGTACTCTGGACCTGCCAGGCACTGGGCATCGACTACCAGCGCGAAGACTGGGGCATCGGCTTCAAGCCCACCCAGTCCGCCGAATTCCTGGCCTTGAACCCCAACGCCCAGATCCCCGTGCTGATTGACGACCACGGCGTGCTGTGGGAGTCCAACACCATTTGTCGCTACCTCGTAAACCTGTACCAGCGTCATGACCTGCTGCCCGCCGAGCCGGCACCCCGTGCCCGGGTCGAGCAATGGATTGACTGGCAAGCCATCGAACTCAACCGCGCCTGGGGCGACGCCTTCACCGCCCTTGTGCGCAACAACCCGGACGGCCTGGACGCAACGCAGATTGCCGCCGCCGTGCAGCGCTGGAATGACAGCATGGGCATTCTCGAACAACAGCTGGCAAAGACAGGGGCCTACGTGGCCGGCGACGAATTCACCCTCGCCGATATCCTTATCGGCCTCTCGGTGCACCGCTGGCAGATGACGCCCATGGAGCGCCCGCCCTACCCCGCCATTGCGGCGTACTATCAACGCCTCGGCCAACACGCCGGGTTCAAGACCTTCGCCCTCGACGGCCATCACTAACCACAAGGACTACACGTGAAAGGACTCAACGTACTGCTCACCGGCGCCTGCGGCAGAATCGGCAAGACGTTTTTCGAGGCCTCGCAAGACCGCTACCGCTTCACCCTCACCGACCGCGTCACGCCGGACTTCGACCTGGGCGAGCACCGCTTCGTCCACGCCGACCTCAGCGATCGATCCAGCCTGGCGGCATTGCTCGAAGGCATCGACGTGATCGTGCACCTGTCGGGCATCCCCCACGCCAGCGCGTCATTCGAAGAACTGCTGCCCAACAACATCCTCGCCACCACCTACCTGTTCGAAGCTGCCGTGGCCGCTGGCGTGAAACGCCTGGTGTTCGCCAGCAGCGCGCAAACTATCGAAGGGTACCCGGTGGACCGCCAAATCACGCCTGGCATGCCCGTGATGCCCGCCAACCTGTATGGCGTGAGCAAATGCTACGGCGAGGCGCTGTGCGGCTACTACGCGGCAAAAACGCTGTTGTCGACCATTGCCCTGCGTATCGGCGCCTTCGAATTCCGCGAAACCCACGACCTCAACAACACCCGCGACCTCAGCGCCTGGCTCAGCCCGCGTGATGCGGTGCAGTTGCTGCAACGCTCGGTAGAAGCCGAGGGCGTCAAGCACCTGATCGCCCATGGCATTTCCAACAACCGCTTCAAACGCCTGGACCTCAGCGAAACCACGCGGGTGCTGGGCTACCAACCGGTGGACGACGCATTCCAGACGTTCGACATACCCATCACCTTCTGAGCGCGCGCCATAAAACCCTGAAACATAACGCCGGCGCGCAATAAATCAGCGAATCGGCGTGTCAACGGGCGCAACTTCACACGCGCAGATTTCCGTTAGCACGCTAAGATTCCAGGTCACTGCCCCTGGAATATGCCCATGTCCACACTCAACGCCCGCGCCACCGACGGCATCGACCCCCTCCGCGCCGCCCACATCAGCGCGCGCATCGACCGCCTGCCAGCCGTCGCCACTGTGTGGCGTCTGGTGGCGCTGCTGTCGATTGGCGGTTTTTTCGAGCTGTATGACCTGTTCCAAACCGCCTACATCAGCCCCGGCCTGATCAGCGACGGGATTTTCCACACCGGCAGCCAGGGCGTGTTTGGCTTCTCGGACCAGGCCGCCTTTGCCTCGGCGACCTTCCTGGGACTGTTCCTCGGCGCCAGCCTGCTCAGCCCCATCGCCGACCGCTTCGGACGGCGGGCGATCTTCACCTTTGCGTTGATCTGGTACACCGTCGCCACCGTGTTAATGGGCATCCAGACCTCGGCGCTGGGCATCATTTGCATGCGCTTTTTGGTGGGCATCGGGCTGGGTATCGAACTGGTAACCATCGACGCCTACCTCTCGGAACTGGTGCCCAAGCGCATGCGCAGTTCGGCGTTTGCCTTCGCATTTTTTATCCAGTTTTTGTCGGTGCCGGCGGTGGCATTGATGTCGTGGTGGCTGGTGCCCCAGGCGCCGTTCGGCGTGTCAGGCTGGCGCTGGGTAGTGCTGAGCAGTGCGGTATTTGCACTGTTTATCTGGCAACTGCGCAAGCGCCTGCCGGAATCCCCGCGCTGGCTGGCGCAGAAAGGCCGCTTTGAGGAAGCCGGCACGATCATGGACAACCTGGAGGCGCGCTGCCAGAAAGATCACGGCAAACCGCTGGATGAGCCCGAGCCCGAAGCCGTCAGCGTGCAGGGCAGCGGCCGCTTTGCCGATATCTGGCAACCGCCGTACCGCCGCCGCGCGTTGATGCTCATCGTGTTCCATGTGTTCCAGGCCATCGGCTTCTTCGGCTTCGGCAACTGGTTGCCCGCGTTGCTGTCAGGCCAAGGCGTGAGCGTGACCCACAGTTTGCTCTACGCCTTTATCATCACCCTCGCCTACCCCTTGGGGCCGCTGCTGTTCGTGAAGGTGGCCAACCGCTTTGAAAACAAATGGCAGATCGTCGGTTCGGCCCTGGGCGCGATGATCTTCGGCAGCCTGTTCGCCCTGCAAACCACGGCGGTGGGGCTGGTGTTTTGCGGCGTGATGATCACCTTCTGCAATGCCTGGCTGAGCTTCAGCTATCACTCGTACCAGAGCGAACTGTTCCCCACCAACATCCGGGCGCGGGCGGTGGGCTTCTGCTACTCGTTCAGCCGCTTGTCCACGGTGTTCAGCAGCCTGCTGATCGGCTTTATCCTCGAACACCTGGGCACGCCGGGCGTGTTGGCGTTCATTGCCAGCAGCATGCTGATCGTGATGATCACCATCAGTTGGTTCGGGCCGCGTACGCGAAACCTGGCGTTGGAGAATATCGCTCACTGACGGTGAACGTTGACCATCTCTAAAAGCTGGCACTATCCACCTGCAGAGATACTGTGACAAATCACAGAGAAGGGCTTCATCCTGACCTGACCTTCCAGCCGCAAGAGATGGCTGACCAAAAGGTAGATAGCGTGTCATCTCCTGTGCCTTGCCCCTTTCACTCAGGCGCTTACCTGTTATTTCTGACAGTAGACATCCCCTACTGGTCTCGCTCTACTAAGGTGTAGGCGCGTCCACCCAGGGCCGCCATTTTGTGAATAGCAAGGAGCTAGACATGAAAGAGAGAAAGGCGGACCACCGCCAGGAACGGGCGTCAGTGGGGTGGTTGGTATCTTCAAGTTTCGAAGGTGATATCAACACCAAAGATGTCAACTATCGCCAATCACCTGATGATTTGACGTTGTATGGTATACAGCAGACAGACAGCGACAACTTTATAGGTATCCAAATCAATTTCCCCGTCAACATACGAACTGGCCTACATGAGCTACCTAGCAGAACGATATACGTCGCGTATTTTCGCCAAAGCGGTCACCACCGAACACGGTTCGATGCGAAAAGCGGCGAGCTCTTCCTGACTAAATGGGATGATCCTAATGCGCATGCGGAGGGAAAATTCCGTTTCACAGCCGCTGTGGATGGCACAGACCACTCATTCGATGGATCATTTTCCATTCGTTGGGACGGCGCAGGCAAAACCTGATAACACCAGCGGCAAGAGTTGGCCTTAGTGAGGTCAGTTTTTGCCGCTTTAACCGCGCGTGCCCACGTAAATGCTGGATCAACTGGCCGGCACACTATTTGCTCCACCTGTGGCACCGAACATTTCCCCAGGTGACCGATCATGCTGGTTAACAACAACACCCAAGCCGTTTCGACTGTTCAACAGATCAAGCGACCCGACATGGATCCCGCCAACGCCGCCGCCAGCGCGCTGTACAGCGGTGCCCTGCAAGCCGCGCAGCAAAGCGTGACCGTGCCCGCCGCGCAGAAGGAACTGGACAAGGCCGCCGACCGCATCGACGAAGCCTTTGCCAAGACCCGCGTGCAGCTGCAGACCAGCGCGTCGACCAGCGATGTGCCGGCGACCAGCGCCGCTTCCGGTGCACGCTCGGAGTTCACCGACTATATGAGCAAATCCCCGGCCGAGCGCGTCCGTGACCAACTGCTCAAGGAGCAGGGTTTGACCGAGGCGGATTTGCAGAACATGTCGAAGGAAAAGCAGGATGCCTTCTCCAAGCAAGTGGCCGAGCGCTTGAAGCAACAGCAAGAACAGCAGGTAGCCGCCAAAACTGCTGACCCGCAGGCCCAGACAGTCAAAGAAACCCTGGCCGCAATCTAACAGCCCCCCAAGTCACTGTAGGAGCCGGCTTGCCGGCGATAGCGTTCTCAAGATCGCCATCGCCGGCAAGCCGGTTCCTACAGGGTTTGGGTTATTGCAGTTGTAACGTCGAGTTGAACTGACCGATCGCATCCACCACATGCCGTGACCCCTCCTGAATTTCCAGGATCACCTGCCCCGCTTCATTCGCCAATTCCACCCCCAGCCCCGTGCGGCTTAGGCTCGACTGCATGCTCGACACCGCGCTCAGCGACAGGTCGTGGTTTTTGCGCACCACATCGACAATTTCCACCGTCGCCTGGCTCGTCCGTGCGGCCAGGCTGCGCACCTCGTCAGCCACCACTGCAAAGCCGCGCCCGTGTTCGCCGGCCCGCGCCGCTTCAATCGCGGCGTTGAGCGCGAGCATGTTGGTCTGCTCGGCAATGCTACGGATGGTCTGCACGATGGCGCCAATGATGTCCGATTGCTTGCTGACTGCGTCGATACTCACGGCGGCCTGGTTCAAATCGTGGGAAATTTCTTCGATGATCTGCACGGTTTGCTGCACCACCTCCGACCCCTTGCGGGCGCAGGCGTCGTTTTGTACAGAGGTGGCATGGGCCGAGTCGGCGGCGTTACGCAGGGTGGTGACCTGGTCGGTGATGTCGCTGGCGAACTTCACCACTTTGTACAGGCGGCCATTGGTGTCGAAGATCGGGTTGTAGGAGGCTTCCAGGAACAGGGTCTTGCCGTATTTGTTTTTGCGCTCGAAGCGGTGCGAGTGGTATTCGCCACGATTGAGCGACGCCCAGAACGCCTTGTAGGCCGGCGATTCCACTTCATTGCGGTGGCAGAACATGCTGTGGTGCTGGCCGACGATTTCATCCAAGGAATACTGCACGGTCTTCAGGAAGTTTTCGTTGGCGTTGATGATCTGGCCCTGCGGGGTGAACTCGATCACCGCCATGGAGCGGCCAATGGCATCGATCAGGCTCTGGTTTTCATGCTCGTGATGGACTCGCGCAGTAATGTCCGACGCGACTTTGATTACGCTCTGAACGTAATTGTCCTTGTCCAGCACCGGCATGTAGCTGGCTTCCAGCCAGACTTCCTGGCCGTGCTTGTTCAGGCGCATGAAGGTGCCACTGAGGGCCTCGCCCCGCGCCAGGTCGCGCCATAGCTTGGCGTAGGCATCGGTGTGGGTGTAGGGCTCGTCGCAAAAGAGGCGGTGATGTTTACCGCGTATTTCCTCGACGCTATAGCCCATGGTTTTGCAGAAGTTGTCGTTGGCGTCGAGGATCACGCCACTGGGGTCGAACTCGATCATGGCCATGGAACGGCTGATAGCGGCGAGTTTGGCGTTGGATTCGGTGAGTGCGCAGGAAAAACGTTCGATTTGTTGCAGGTCGGATTTGTGATGGCGGTTGAACATTGTCAGATCACCCTTGATTCCCGGCGCCCGTAAGGCGCATTCCATTCTTTTGTTGGCTATTGCTGGCACACCTTCATGGGGAAATAACCATCCGAATCGCTTTATATGCCAAGCGTCATCAACGGTTCCGGGTGAGCATAGACAGGGCTTGGCGCTATGCAAGGCCACTAGTCAGCCAGCATTTTTAACAATGCGAGGGCCGCGGCTGACAGCGGGCGATCCGGCGAGCCGACCAAGGCAAATTCGCGGTGCAGCGGCACATCCAACGCCATCACGCGCAGGCCCTTGCGCTGGGACGGCAAGGCCATTTCCGGCACCAGTGTGACGCCGACGCCCTCACGCACCAGGCTGAAGGCACTGTTCCATTCACGCACCTCAACGCGTACATCGCGCAGGGTCAGCCCGGCGGCGGCGCCCAGGCTGCGGGCATTAGCGGTACAGCCACCGGTAGCCAGCACGAAAGGCTGCTCAAGCAATTCCTCAAGCGACACCGTGGCATCGGCGGGGCGTTGCGCCAGCGCGTGCTCCACTGGCAGCACGGCCATCCACAAGTCACGGCCCAACACCGTCGCATTGCGCTCGGGCGTGGGGTTGAGCACCACGCCCAAGTCGATAAGGCCGGTGTTGAGCAGGGTGAGCACTTCGTTGTCAGTGACATCCAAGGTGGTGACGTCGATACCGGGATAGAGCTGCGCAAAACGCTGCAATGCGGGTGTCAGAAATGTCGCCAGCACCATGGGGAAACTGGCGATGCGAATCGTCCCACGCAACATGGGCCTGGCTTCGTCCACGGTGCTACGAATCGCCTGCAACGCCCCAAGCATGACTCGCGCCTGCTCGATCACACTCAAGCCCAGGGCGGTGGGCAAGGTCTTGCGCGGTTCGCGGGTAAACAGCTGCGCGCCCAGGGTCGCTTCCATACCGGCCATCGCCTGGCTGGCGGCGGATTGGGTCATGCCCACGCGCTCGGCGGCGGCGGTGATACTGCCGTGATCGGCCACGGCCACCAGCAAGCGCCAGTGCATCAGGTTCATCATGGCAGTAGCTGTCCTTATGGCAGGGGTCTGAACGTTTAATTTTACGCACGGTGCCACGCCCGCGAGACTGGCGCAAATTCAACGGAGCTGCCCCAGATGAAACTGTATTTCTTCCCCCACGCCTGTTCTCTCGCACCGCATATCGTGCTGCGCGAATTGGCGCTGCCGTTCGACCTGGTCTTGGTGGATAACCAAGCCAAGACCACCGCCGACGGCGAAGACTTCCTGCAGATCAACCCCAAGGGCTACGTCGCGGCGCTGAAACTGGACAACGGCCAGGTGCTGACCGAAGCCAGCGCGATCCTGCAATACCTGGCCGACCTGAAACCCGCCGCAGGCCTGGCACCGGCTAATGGCAGCTGGGAACGCGTGCGCCTGCAGGAGTGGCTGAACTTCGTTGCCACCGAGATTCATGGCGGCTTGGCGGTGTTCTTCAACGGCGCGATCCAGGGCGAGGTGAAAGCGGCATTCCAGGCCACGCTGTTCAAGCGTTTCACGGTGCTGGTGCAGACGCTGGAGCGCCAGGATTACCTGTTGGGTGCGCAGTACTCGGTGGCAGATGCCTACCTGTTTGTGGTGCTGCGCTGGGCGGCGTTTCACGCGATTGATTTGGATAAGTGGCCGGCGCTGGCGGCGTTTCAGCAGCGGGTGGGTGAGCGGCAGGCGGTGATTGCGGCATTGGCCGCCGAGAATCCATAAGGCAAACGCAGCCCCTGTAGGAGCCGGCTTGCCGGCAATGGCGTCCTCACGGGCCCTATCGCCGGCAAGCCGGCTCCTACAGAGGGAATGGGGTGGATTCGAGGAAGGTGGCCAGTGCCAGTACATCCACCGAGCCTGAGCGGTCTTCATCAAGATGAGCCACCTGGCTGCGCACGGCTTGATGGACCAGCCGCACACCTTGCCCCAGCCGCAGCGCCCCCCTTAAATCCACCGCCTGCGCGGCGACGATCAGTTCAATACTGGCCAGCCACAGCACCCGCTCGGTCAAGCGACGAGTCTTGTCGACCACCGCCATGGCCTGGCCCGCATAGTCTTCAACACGGTCCGCCACCGGCACGCTGACCGCCGGCAGCGGATTGGCCAGGTGCCCGATTTCCGCGACCAACGCCGAACTGGTGCGCTGCAAGGCGGCCATGCCGACATGACCGGGTTGAGTGATCAGGAAGCGCGGCAGATCGCTGGAAGCCGGCGACAGTAGCTTGGCAATGCGTTCAGCGCTGCACGCGGCGACACGGGTAAGCGCCAGGCCCAACCCTTCAGTGGCCAGCGCCAAGTGGGTGCTGTCGAAATTCGCCGTGGCCAATACAAGCGACGCTTCGCTGATCAACGCCGGGTTATCCGCACCGCTGCGCAGTTCCAATTCAACCAATTCATGCAGGGCGTGCAGCGCCTGCTGCGCCGCACCCTGGACCACCGTGGCACAGCGAAAGCTCAAGGGGTCTTGCAGGCGACGCGGGCTGTCGGCCAGCTCGCCGCCCGCCAGCAACTGCAACAATGCCGCCGACTGTTCGGTTTGCCCAGGTGCCGGCCGCAGGCGTGAAGCCCATGGCTGGAACGGACTGAGGTTGGCCCGGTAGCCTTCGCACGACAACGCCAGCGCCGCCAGCAAAACCTCCAAGGCCCGCTGCGCCTCAGCCACCAGCAACGCGCCCAGCCCAACACTGGCGGCATTCGCAGAGACCAGCGCCAAGCCATCTTTGCCGGTCAGCGGCACTGACAACGCGAGACTCAGGTGCGCCAGTGGCGCCAGGTCGCTCTCGCCCAACGAGCCGAGCAACGGTACATCGGGCTCGACGCCGGAATTGAGCAACGCTAGCAGTGCATCCGCCGCCCCCGGAGAAATACCCGAACGCCCCTGAGCCAATCCGGCCAGCCGCGCAGCCGTGATCGCGCGCAGCTCCTGGCGATTGGCAAGGCGCCCGACCCCCACCGCACGACCCAACGGAATACTCGCCTGCACGGGCGCCACCGCCGTATCCACCGCTGCACCGAGGCCGGTATTTACCCCATAAATTGGCGTGCCTTCAACCGCCAGCTTCACCAACAACTGGTGGCCTTCTTCAATACGCTGACGGGCCTGCGCAGAGAAATCCGCCGGTACGTCCTGGCGGGCAATCGCCAGCAAATCGGCGAGGCTCAAACCTTCGGGATCGAAGTGAATCATGCCCAGCGCAGCCGCTGGCCAATCCCCAGGCGCCCGGCTTTTTCCAGCAGCGCATGGCCCAACGCGATATCACTGAGGCTCAGGCCGCGGTGCCAGAACAGGATGGTTTCCTCGGGGGTTTCACGGCCGCTTTTCAAGCCGGCAACGATCTGGCCCAACTCGGCGTGCAGGGTCTCGGCGCTGAGTTTGCCGGCGTCGACATGCGCGCGCAGCGAACCGAACAGGCCGCCCTTGCACTGGCCCCAATCGTCCACCACCCGCTTGCTCATGATGTCGGTGAGCGACAGTTCTACCGCGCTCATGGTGCCGTAGGGCACCACAAAGGCACCGGGCTTGATCCACTCAGTGCGCAGCAAGGGCTCGGGCTGATCCAGGCGCGAGGCTTCGACCACGATGTCGGCGCCACGCACGGCGGACTCCCAATCCTCGGTGACGATCACCGGTTTGCCCAGGTCCTGGCGCAAGCGTTCGGCGAAGGCTTCGCGGCTTTCACTGCGACGTGAGTGCACGCGGATTTCGTCGAAGTCGAACAGGTGGTCGAGCAGGCGCACGTTCCAGTACGCCGTGCCACGCGCGCCGATGTGCGCCAGCACTTTGCTGTCGGGCCGGGCCAGGTATTTGGCGCCGATGGCAGTGATGGCGCCGGTGCGCATATCAGTGATCGCCGAGGCGTCGAGGATGGCCTTGGGAATGCCGGTGGCCGGGTCCAGCAGGTTGAGGATCGCCAGTTCCGAGGGCAGGCCCTTGCGGTAGTTGTCGACAAAATCCCCCACCACCTTGACCCCGGCGTAACCGATATCGCCACCCAACACACCGCGCAATACGTTGAAGTGACCGTTGATCCCGCCGCCGGGAATCAGGTGGGTACGCGGCTCGATCACCGCCTCGCCACGCCCCTGGATCGCCAGGCTCGCTTCGATGGCGCTGAGGATTTCGTCATTGGTAAGCCCCAGTTCGTCGATATCGAGGTCGTTGAGAAAATCGATGTAGATCGGTTGCATGGTCATGGCGCCTTGAAGACAGCTTGCTGTACATCGACCTTTTTCGGGATCAGGCCGTTGGCAAAGAACAGGTCGGCGGTGTGTTGCTGGGTGGCGATGTCGGCGGCTTGCAGCGGACGAATCGGCGTGGAGGAACGGTGTTCGAAGTAGCTTTTGACCACCGCCGGTGGCAGGCCCAGGGTCTTGGCCATCAGCGCGATGCTCTCGTCAGGTTGGTCCAGGGACAGACGCTGCGCCTTGGCCAATGTCTGGATGATCGCGCCAATGGACTGCGGATACTGCTTGGCAAACGGGCTGCTGACCACGAAGAAACTGCCCGCCGGATTGAGGCCCTGGCCATCGCCCAGCACGCGGGCGGAACCGTCGACCACGGCCGCGGAGTAGTACGGGTCCCACACCACCCACGCGTCGACTTTGCCTTGCTCAAAAGCGGCACGCCCGTCGGATGGCGACAGGTACACCACATTCACGTCTTTCCATTGCAAACCGGCGCGCAGCAGGCTTTTAAGGAACAGGTTGTGGGCGCTGGAGCCCTTGAGCAGCGCCACGCGCTTGCCCTTGAGTTCCGCCACGCTCTGTACGCGGCTGGCTTTTGGCACCAACACCGCTTCGGTCTTGCCCTCGTTGGGTTCTACGGCGAAATACTGCAAGTCGATGCCAGCGGCCTGGGCGAAGATCGGCGGGATATCACCGATATTGCCGATGTCCAGGCTGCCGCCGTTCAGCGCTTCGATCAGCGGCGGGCCGCCGAGGAATTCGATCCACTGCACCTGGGTGCCGGGCAACGCTTCCTCGAAGAGTTTGTGCTCACGGGCCAATACCATGCTCACCGAGCTTTTCTGGTAACCGATGCGTAACGTGGCAGGTTCGGCCGCCAGCACCTGACCGGCGACCAGCGAAAGTACCGCAGCAGCGAAGATTTTAAGCATCAGAGCGCTCCCTTGACCTTGGCCGCCACATCGACCGGCACCCATTGCTCCCAGACGTCTGGGTGGTCCTTGAGGAACGCTTCAGCGACCTGGCGCGGCGGTGTACGTTTCTCGCTCATTTCGCCGAGGATGCCATTGAGCAGATCAATCGGCAGGTCGACCTTTTCAAACACGCTGACCAGTTGCGGGTACTGCGCCTTGAACGGTGCCGACACACCAATCGCCAGCCGCGCCGGCATCGAGCGGGTGCCGATGGGGTTGGGGTTTTTCGCGTCCGACAGGGTCTTCCAGGCTTCGGCGTTGAAGGGCGGTTCTTCCAGCTTGACCAGCTTGAACCGGCCCAGCAGCGGCGTCGGCGACCAATAGTAGAACAGCACCGGCTTGCCACGACGGATCGACGACGCCACTTCGGCATCCAACGCCGCGCCGGAGCCGGTGCGGAAGTTGACGAAGCTGTCGGTGAGTTTGTACGCCTTTAGCTTCTGGCTGTTGACGATCTCCGACGTCCAGCCCGTTGGGCTGTTGAGGAAGCGTCCACGGCTCGGGTCTTCGGGGTCGCGGAACACGTCCTTGTAGCGCGGCAGGTCGGCCACCGACTTCAAGTCCGGCGCCAGGGGTTTGATACCGCGCGCGGCATCGCCCTTGATCACGAACTCCGGCACCCACCAGCCTTCGGTGGCGCCTTTGACCGTGTCGCCCAGGCCAAATACTTTGCCTTCGTTTTCCGCCTTGACCCATGCCGGACTGCGCCCAGCCCACTCTTCACCGATCACCTGGATATCGTCCTTGGCCAGGGCGGCTTCCAGGCTCACGGTGCTGCCGGGCAAGGTGTCGGTGGGCAGGCCGTAGCCTTTCTCGACAATCAGGCGCAGTACCTCGGTGATCAAGCTGCCGCTTTCCCAGGTGATGTCACCGAAGTGGATGGGCTTGACGGTTTCGGCGGCGGTTGTGGGTTGCGCTAAAACGGCCAGTGCCAGCAGTGAGCCACCGAGCAGTGTTTTAAGTCTTTTCATGCAGAACCTCGTGGTGAATCATTTTCTAGAACACAGAAGATTCAGTGTGGGAGCGGGCTTGCTCGCGAATGCGGTGGGTCAGCGATGCATGAGCTGGCTGACCCACCGCATTCGCGGGCAAGCCCGCTCCCACATTCGATCTCTGCGGTATTCAAGATCGGTTAAAAGTCATAACTGAGCCGCGTGTAGTAAAACGCCCCCTCCGGCGCTGACGGCGACAGGTAGCTGTATTGCTGGCCTGGGGTCTGGCGCAGGCGGGTGTTGAAGTCATCGGGTTTGCTGTCGAACAGGTTGTTGGCGCCGACCGACAACCGCAGTTGCTTGGTGAACGCGTAGTTCACGTCCAGGTCGGTGTTCCATTGCGCCGCGAAGGTCTGGTCGTACTGCGCGTTGGCTTCGCTGGCGGCGTATTTGCGGTATTCGCCATAGCGGGTTTCGCTGAGGGCAATGGTCCAGGCACCAATGCGGTGGGTGGCGCCCAGTACCAGCTTGTCTTCGGGGTAGCCGTGCTCGAGGAAACCACGGGCTTCGCGGGTGAGAATGTCGAAGCCGTTGGGGTTTTCGTGGACCTTCTCGATCGTGGTGCGTGCCTTGGTGTAGCCGGCCGACAGGCTCAACGCGCCGTACTGCGCCAGGTCCAGGTTGTACTTGCCGACGATGTCGACGCCACGGGTGCGGGTGTTGGCAGCGTTGGTCATGAACTGCGCCCAGGTGTACTGGCCAAACCCGGCTTGCTGCAGGATCTGCTCGGCGCGCGGCCCGGAAATGCCGCCGCTGTAGAGCAGGCGATCACGGATCGAGATCTGGTAGGCGTCGATGGTCAGCGAGGCGTTTTCAATCGGGCGCAGCACCAGGCCCAGGGAGTAGTTGGTGGATTTTTCCGGTTTGAGCGGCTCGGCGCCCAGGGCGCGGGCGGCCGGGTTGTCGGCGGGCAGCATGCGCGTCAGCACCGGGTTGCCGTTGATGTCGACGTTGGTGGTGGTGGTCCACGACGTGCCGATCTGGCCCAGGGTCGGCGCACGGAAGGAATTGTTCACCGTGGCGCGCAAGCCCACCTGCGGCGTGAAGTCATAGCGCGCCGACAGCTTGCCGGTGGTGGCCGATCCAAAGTCCGAATAGTGCTCGGTACGCCCGGCCAGGCCGACCTGGAATTTGTCAGTGAGCTGGTGCTCAAGACCGACGTAAACGCCACCGACATCACGCTTGTAGGTGCCGGCGTCGTCTGGCGTGAGACCGGAGGCTTGCACCGCGCCGACCTGTACACCATTGATGCCACCAAAGGAGTAGGACTCGTAGTCGCCCTCCTCCAGCCGATACTGCTCATGCCGGTAGGCAATGCCCGCCGAGACGGTCAGCGGATGGCTTGACCAGTTGACGTCCAAATCCTTGGCGTAATCCAGGCCGATGTTGGTCTGGTCGTTGATCAGGGTGGCCACGTCGAATTTGGTCGGGCTGTTCAGGCCGTAGCTCGGGTTGACCGTGTTGAAGGCCAGCTCATCGTGCTTGTCGCGACCGTAGGTGGCACTGAGGTCGAAGCGCCCGAGGGTGTCGTCTTCATAGCGGGTGCCGACGGTGAGCGCGCCATCCTCATAGCGGTAGCGATATTTGGGAATGGTGCCGTTGGGGTAGATGCCCTGCACGTTGTTCGGGTTATTCGCCAACAGCGGTGGCGTGTTGTTCACCGACTTGTCCTGGCCGAAGGTGGCGAAACTGTAGAGGCGCCACTGGTCGCTCAGGCCGATTTCGGCGTTGGCCGCCAGGTTGAATTTATCGCGCCCTGCACCGCCCCAACGTGGGTCTTGCAACTGGCCGTCGGCGACGTATTTATCGCCAATGTCGGTGGGTTTGTTGTTGAGGGTGTTGAAGCTCAGGGTGAGAAAGCCATCCCCCGGCAAACCCAGGCCGTACCAGCCGTCGGTGGTTTTGCTGAAGCCGTCGCCCTGGGCATATTTGCCCAGTTGAGTGTTGACCTGTCCGCCGCTGTCACGCTCCTTGAGCACGATGTTGACCACGCCCGCCACCGCATCCGAGCCGTATTGCGCCGAGGCACCGTCGCGCAGCACTTCGACGTGGTCGATGCTGCTGATGGGGATCATGTCCAGGTCCACCGGCTGCGCGCCAATGAACGGCACGCCACCGGAGATGTTCACCACCGCCGAGGCATGGCGGCGCTTGCCGTTGATCAGCACCAACGTCTGGTCCGGCGCCAGGCCACGCAGGGACGCGCCCTTGGGGTTTTGGCCACGGGTGGCGCTCTGGTTCTGCGGAAAGTTGAACGACGGCAGCAGTTGGAACAGCGCCTGGTTGAGGCTGGTGGCGCCGGTTTGCTTGAGTTCTTCAGCGTTGATGACGTCTACCGGGGCCGCACTGGTCAGGGCCGTGGCGTCACTGCGCCGGGTGCCGATGGCGACCACGCGGTCCAGGGTCGGCGCTTGCGCTGCGCTGGTTTGTGCCTTGACGTTGCTGGTCGCGTTTTTGCTCGCGCCTTCCTTGATGATTAACGCACCGTCCGGACTGACCTGGACCTGCAGGCCGGTGCCCTTGAGCGCGGCGTCCACTGCCTGTTGCGCCGACAGCGAACCGTCCACGCTGGCCGAGGAATAGTTACCCAGTTGCGGGGTGAACGAGATCACCTGGCCACTTTGCCGACTGATGTTGAGCAGCACTTCATCCAGCGGCCCAGGGGCGATGTGATAGACCTGGCGTGCTTCTTCGGCACCGGCGGCAAACGAGAAAAATAGACTGGCCAACGGCACCAGGGCAAAGGTTCGAAGCGGCACACGGTTGAACTGATTCACTTTGGCTCCCCCCAAGGAAACACGAGAACGCTGCTCCCCGCAGCGCTTACGGGAGTGATGTGGGCCAGCGGGGGGAAAACTTGCAGATCGTTTGGTTATGTCCTTAGAACCCACATAGGCATAGCCTCCTCGCTTTATGTGGGAGCTGGCTTGCCTGCGATGACGTCGGCTCGGTTGGACTGACAGACCGAGCCGCCCGCATCGCAGGCAAGCCAGCTCCCACAGGGACCGAGTGAATCGGCTATGCCGCACTGACAGTCACCCACAAACCGGTGCGACGGGTGATGTGGATCGGCAAGGTGCGCGCCAGGGTGTCGAGGATTTGCCGGGGGTTGTCCAGGCGGTAGAGGCCGCTGACGCGCAGGCCGGCCACGGACGGGTCCAGGCGCAGCACGCCGTTGTGGTAGGGCCGCAGCGCGTCGATGACTTCAGCCAGCGGCCGGTCGCGCACTTGCAGGAAGCCATCGACCCAGGCCGTGGCACCGGAGGCACTGGCCTGTACCGGGCCGAACCCGGCACGGTCGTAATGCACCTCATGGCCGGCGGCGAGTTGCAGGCGCTCGCCGTTCTGGCCATCGATGTCCACCGCGCCGTTGAGGGCGACGACCTGGCCCTGCCCTTCCCGCTCGCGCACCAGGAAACGGTTGCCGTAGGCGCGCAGGCGGGCCTGCTCGGTCTGGATCAGGAATGGCCGGATGCGGTCGCTGGCGACCTTGGCCAGTAACTCGCCTTCGCGCAGGCGCACCAGGCGCCGTTGCGGGTCGAACTGAATATCGGCCGCGCTTTGCGCGTTGAGCAACAACTCGCTGCCATCGTCCAGCGTCACCGTGCGGCGCTCCCCGGTGCCAGTGCGGATATCTGCCGTGAGTTCCGTCAATGGCAAGCCCAGCGGTTTGGCCAGCAAGGCTGCGCCGACGGCCACACCGGCACCGGCCAACGCGACCTGCAACACCTGGCGTCGACTGGACGGCGCCTCCAGCGCCTGCTGCAACACCTGGCCACTCACGCCTTGCGCCTGGGGTACCTGGAACACACCCAGGCGGGTTTCCAACTGTCGGCACAGGGCGTCATGCCGTGGGTCGGCGGCGCGCCACTGTTCATACTGCTGCCAGTCGCCCGCCGTGGCCTGGCCGGAACGCAACAGCACGTACCAGCGCGTGGCGCTGTCGATCAGTTCGTCGTTCATTCCAGGCACAGCCGCAGGCAACGGTTGAAGGCGCGGGTCATGTAGTCGCTGACCGAACGCTGGGAAATCCCCAGCTCGGCAGCGATTTGCGGGTAGGTCAGGCCATTGAGCTGGGACAGCAAAAAGGTCGCCTTGACCTTGGCTGGCAAACCGTCGAGCAGCTGGTCGATGGCTTGCAGCGCCTCCAGCATTTGCGCCAGTTCTTCCGGCGACGGTGCGCTGCTGGTCTCGTCGTTGTCGAGCGCATCAAGGTAGGCGCGCTCCAGATCACGGCGGCGCCACAGTTGATACATCAGGCGCTGGGCAATCGTGGTGAGCAGCGCACGGGGCTGGCGGATGGGCACGACACCCGGCGCACTCAGGAGCTGGACAAAGGTATCGGCAGCGATGTCTTCGGCGTGCGCGCGGGAATCGAGATGGCGGTGCAAACGGCTGCACAGCCAGTCGTAATGACTGCGGAACAATCCGCCCACGTAATCGCTGTGAGAAGTGTCGGCGCCGGACATAGTGGCTCCATCTGAGTAGGTTGCGCGTTATGTCCGGTGTTCCGGTGGAGCGATCCTAGCAAGGCTGCTTATTCTTTAATAATATTTAAAAGGTATTTTTATATAACCTTATTGAAGTATCGGGAAGCCGGCGTTGATGGCCTGTCGTTGGTAGTCCAGGAGCACTTCGTAGTCGTCTTCGCTGGCGGGTAGCACGGCCTGCAGGCCCAGCGTCTCGGCGACTTGCGGCAAGTCCTGCAACGCCTGATTCATGGCTTGGCGGAGTTGAATGACCTGTTCATCGCTCAAGCCCAATGGGCCGATATAGGGCAAGGTCGGGCTCGGTGCGCTAAGGCTGACGATGCGCAGCCCCGCCACTTCCTGCGGCGCGAAACGGGCCAGGTAGGCGTAGGTGACGCTGTCGATGGCGGCAAGGTCGGCGCGATTTTCGCGCAGCCAGCGCAGGCTCTCGCGGTGGGCGCCGCTGATGCCGACGCTGGCGAAGAAACGCCCGTCGCGCTGCAAAGGGGCCAGGCGCTCGCGCAGCAGGTTCATGCCGCTGTTGGAGTCGTGGCCGTTGATCACCCCTCGGCTGTTGTAGAAGTCCGCCAGGGTTTGATGCGGGTTGTCGTCGCGGGTCAGCAGCACGCTGCAATGTTCTCCATCGCTGCTGTGGGGCAGCTCATAGCGCGGGCGACCGATCACGCGGACCTGGCCGCGCAATTGGGTTATCAGCGGATAGCCGCAGGTTTGAGTCAGCAGTAACTCAGGTGCGCGCCACAGGGCGTGCAGGTCGAGGTGATCGGCGTTGAGGCGGCGCAGCCCAAGGTGTTCAAGGATGCGCGTCAGCCATTGCTGGTTGGCCTGCTGGATCGGCTCGGGCGCGACATACATCAGCAGCTCGGCGTAGTGGTCACTCATGGTCATCTCTCACGCAAAAGGGTGCCGGGGGCTGTCGATGGCCTTGAGACCGTGGCGGCTGATCAACTGGCCGTAGCCTTGCACCAGGAAGCCACCGCTGCGCGCCACCCATTGCTCACGTCGGGCGCGGTAGACCGTCGGCAGCAAGTACCAGGGCAGTTTCGGCAGGTCGTGGTGCACCAGGTGCAGATTGTTGTTGAGGAACAGCCAGGTCCACGGCCAGGACGCTTCGTTGAGCACGGTGCGTTGCTCCGGCTGCGGGTGCGGGCGGTGTTCATAGTAGGAACGGATCGAGGCCAGGGACAAGGCCGGCACGCTGACCAGCAGCAGGTAATGCCACACCGACAGCGCACTGTAGTGGGCGATGAAACCCAGCATCAACACAGTGACGGCGCCGTGGACCAGCCACATCGGCCACACCTGGGGCAGGCGTTGCAACTCATGGCGGGCCAAACGGCCAATGGCCAAGGGCGCCGCCAGCAGGAAGCGGCCGAGCACGGTCTTGGTCAGCCAATGCACGCCACGCTCGAACAGCGAGCTGGTGTCCCATTGCTGCTGGTTGAGGTAGCGGCTTTCCGGGTCGATGCCCGGCAGCGTCAAGTCTTCGTCGTTGTGGTGCAGCAGGTGGCTGTCGCGGTACAGCGTGTAGGGGTACCACACGGCGAAGGGGGCGTAGCCGAGGATTTTATTCAGCAGCGGCGAACGGGTGGGATGGCCATGCAGCAGCTCATGTTGCACCGACAGCCACAGCGTCACGAGCGGGATCAGCAACAGGCTGCTCAACCACGGGCCCAGCCAGTGGCTGGCGAGGATCACGGCGAACCAGCCGGTGTACACGCCGATCAACAACAGCCAGGTCGGCCATTCGGTTCTGGCGGTGAAGGTGGTGGCCAGGGCTTCGATTTCCCGGCGTTGGGTCGGATCAAGGTAGTTGGCCATCGGCAGCTCAGAGCAGGTGTTTCCTGCTCTGTGCAATGAGGCGCGAAAATCTTGCAGATCGTTTGGTTCTAAGCTTGTAACTCAGTGACCGAACAGGCCTGTCTCGGTTTTCTTGGCTTTCTTGTCGGCGCGTTTTTCATCCGCGGTCTTTGCCGGTTTTTTCTTCGCGGCTTTCTTTGAATCCATACCTTTGGCCATGATGCATGCTCCACTTACAGGGGATGTAGCACTGGGTATACCACCTATTGCCCGGCAGAAGGCGCTTATAATCCCCGGTCCTTGATAACGCTTGCCTGAACACCATGCCCGAATTGCACATCGAACCCTTGGCAGAGCCGCTGTGGCCGCTGCTGAACAAGTTTTACCGCAGCCACAATTCCCCGATGAAGGCGCTCAAGGGCGGGCGTTTGTGGGTGGCGCGCGACGCTGAGATCGTCGCCGGGTTGTGCCTGACGCCGGTGGTTGGCGGGCAGTTCCTGACCGGGCTGTTCGTTGACCCCGCCTATCGCGGCCAGGGGTTGGCGGCGCGGGTGATCGAGGCGGCGGTGGCCGATGCCGACGGCACCCTGTGGTTGTTGTGTCACCCGGACCTGGAAGGGTTGTATGAACGCATGGGCTTCACTCAGGACACCGTGCTGCCGCAATCCCTCAGCGAACGCTTGGTACGCTACAAGCGCAACAAACCCATGATCGCGATGGGCTTAGATCGTTTGGTGAGGTCGACCGCAGATAATGTGTGATCAGCGCCTGCAGGGCCCATGCTAGCCTCAGCGGCACAGTGGCCCTTTACAGGATGATCATGAAAACGACGCTTGCAGCTCTCTCCCTCACCGCCCTGCTCGTCCCGGTCTTGAGCCAGGCAGCCGACGCAGCCATCACCGCCGAGCAGTACCAGAGCGTACTCGCCGGTAGTTGGCGCGACCCTGCCAACAGCGCCCGCGACGGTTATCGCCATCCGCAACAGACGCTGGAATTCTTTGGCCTGGGCGCCAAGCAGACGGTGATCGAGATCACCCCCGGTGGCGGCTGGTATAGCGAAGTGCTGGCGCCGCTGCTCAAGGATCATGGGCACTACATCGCCGCGGTGCAGGCGGCGAGCAGCAGCGCCTATGCGCGCACGTCCGAAGAGAACCTGAAAAAGAAATTCGTGGCTGATCCGGCTCGGTACGGTAAGGCTGAAGTCGTCGAGTTCGACCCCAAGGCCCCGGTGTTCGGCAAACCCGCGTCGGCGGATGCAGTGCTGACGTTCCGCAATGTGCATAACTGGGTTGAGGCAGGTACTGCGCCGGCCACGTTCAGCGCGTTCTACAAGGTACTGAAACCGGGCGGCGTGCTGGGCGTGGAAGATCACCGGGCCAAGGATGGCGCGGATCTGCAGGCGATCAAGGACAGCGGTTACCTGACCACCGCGCAGGTGGTGAAGCTGGCGTCCGATGCCGGGTTCAAGCTGGCGGGACAGAGCGAGGTGAACGCCAACCCGAAGGACACCAAGGACTATCCGGCTGGCGTGTGGACGTTGCCGCCGACGCTGAGATTGGGCGAGCAGGATAAGGCGAAGTATGTGGCGATCGGGGAGTCGGACCGGATGACGTTGCGGTTCGTTAAACCGACCCGATAACAATTATTGAAGTATCGCTTTCCTGTGGTGAGCGGGCTTGTCCCGCGCTGGGCTGCGAAGCAGACCCAAACCTTTCACCGCAGTGCGCCTGACGCGCCGCGGTGGCTTGGATAGGGCCGCTTCGCAGCCCAGCGCGGGGCAAGCCCGATCACCACAACGAGCAGCCTCACATTCAGATGCAGGATCAATCGTCGGCAGTGGGATCCAAGTCCGGGAACATCACTTCGATAAAGCCGAACTTGCTGAAGTCGGTGATCCGCGACGGGTACAACCGGCCGATCAGGTGATCGCATTCATGCTGCACCACCCGCGCATGGAAACCATCGGCAAAGCGCACGATGGGCTCACCCTTGGGATCAAAGCCTTCGTAGCGAATCTGCTGGTAACGGTCCACCGCGCCACGCAGGCCGGGTACGGACAGGCAGCCTTCGTAGCCCTCTTCCAGCACCGGGCTCAGCGGAGTGATCAGCGGGTTGATCAGGATCGTCTGCGGCACGGGCGGCGCGTCCGGGTAGCGTTCGCTGGCTTCGAAACCGAAGATCACCAATTGCAGGTCGACACCGATTTGCGGCGCGGCCAGACCGACTCCGCCCACGTGTTCCATGGTCTGGAACATGTCATCGATCAATTGCCACAGTTCGGGGCTGTCGAACATTTCCGGCGGGACCGGAGGCGCGATACGCAGCAGGCGCTCGTCGCCCATTTTCAGGATTTCACGGATCATCGATCAGACTTCATCAGTAGTGGGCTTGGAGTGGTCCCGGCCAAGGCCTGAGACATGCTGTTTTTCATCGGTATGGCCAGGCTCTTCGAACTCTTTTTCGCCCGGGTCCTTGCCCTCGGCGGACATGTGTTCGATCACCGCGTTCATCTCCGCCCCAAGCAACAGCACGGCAGCGGAAATATAGAAATACAAGAGCAGCACGATGATCGCGCCGATACTGCCATACATGGCGTTGTAGTCGGCAAAGGTTTTGACGTAGTAGCCAAAGCCCAGGGAGGCAACGATCCACACCACCACCGCCAGCACCGAGCCAGGGGTGATAAAGCGGAATTTCTGCTCGACGTCCGGCATCACGTAGTACATGAGGGCCACGGCGAACATCAGCAAAATTACGATCAACGGCCAGCGCAAGATGGTCCACAAGGTGACCACGAATTCCTGCATGCCGATCTGCCCGGCCAGCCATTCCATCACCTGCGGCCCGAGCACCATCAGCGCGGCGGCGGCCAGCAGCATGCCGGCGATGCCAACGGTGTAGAAAATCGACAGTGGGAAGCGCTTCCAGATGGGACGCCCTTCAACCACGTCGTAGGCCGCGTTCATCGCGCTCATCATCAAGCGCACACCGGCCGAGGCTGTCCACAGCGCGATCACGATACCCACCGACAGCAGGCCACCCTTGGATTGCTGCAACTGGTCGATCACCGGGTTGACCTGCTCCAGGGCCTGGGGCGGCAACACCAGTTCCGATTGCATGCGCAGCCACGTGAAGAAGTCCGGCAGGTGCAGGAAACCGATCAGGGCAATCAGGAACAGCAGGAAGGGGAACAGCGAGAACAGCATCTGGTAGGCCAGTGCCGAAGCATAGGTAGGCATTTCGTCATCGACGAATTCCTTGACGGTGCGCACCAGCACTTTGTGCAGCTTGAGACCATCGAGAACCGGGAAAATCATAGCGTCTCCTTTCGCCGCAAAAAGGTTGAGTTCGTGGGCGACTCAGGGGCCGTTTTCTACATCAAGGTAGCCTATTTGGCGACCTTGAAACAATTTCGAAACTTTAACCGCATCAGGTGACACAAAAACGGCCATCCGTGGATGGCCGCTTGGTTGCGCACTGGCAGTCTTACTTGGTCGCTTTTTTTACCGCGTCCTTGGTGTCGCCAACTGCTTTCTGCACTTCGCCTTTCTTTTCCTGGACCACACCTTCAGCGCGCAGTTTGTCGTTGCCGGTGACTTTACCGACACCTTGCTTGATATTACCGACCGCCTCGTTTGCCACGCCTTTAACCTTGTCAGATGTGCTGCTCATGGTATTTCTCCGAAAGAACAATCAAGGGTTTTGGGTCATTACCTAAAGATTGACCCGAGGCCGTTCAGCAGAGTTTCAATTATTTTTGCCCACGCATTTCATCGCCGGCCGCAGGTTTGGCTTTATGTTTTGCCGCCAACCCCTGAGAATGCCCGGCACATTCAGGCTCACACGCTGAATAACAGATCCCGTAGGAAGGTTATGAAACTCAATAAAGCACAGGCCATCGCCCGCCGAAACACCGAACTGGGCGGTGCCGTACTCGGCGTCAACAACTGCCACTTCACCGACCTGGACCGCAAACGCAACATCTGGTGGTTCGACCTGCCGGTGGGCCGGATTGCCGTGGGCCAGTACGAGTGGATCCACCTGTTGATGCACAACGCCGAGACTGACCAGTTGCTGCATTTGAAGGTGCCAACCGTGTTCCTGCGCGAGAAGCTCGAAGGCCTGGTGGTGCGCAATGCGGGCAAGCGCAAGCCGGAGATTACGCTGGAGCTGAGTGCGGACAAGGATTCGTTCTTGAAGGATGTGCGTCCGGCGGGTGCTGGCGTGGGATTCGCGCAGTTCGCCCTATAAAAAACGCGGTTCAAAATGTGCGAGGGGGCTTGGCCCCGATGACGGTGTGTCAGCTACAGATTGCTGACTGATACACCGCCATCGGGGGCAAGCCCCCTCCCACATTGGTATAGCGTTACTTTTTAAGACCGAGCTTCTTCAACTCTTCGTCGCGCAACTCACGGCGCAGGATCTTGCCCACGTTGGTGGTCGGCAATGCATCACGGAACTCCACGGCCTTGGGCACTTTGTAGGCGGTGACGTTGGCGCGCATGTGCTCCATCACCTGGTCCTTGGTCAGGGTCGCGCCCGGCTTGACCACGATAAACAGCTTGATGTGTTCCCCGGACTTCTCGTCCGGCACACCGATGGCCGCGCACTGCAGCACGCCCGGCAGGCCTGCCAGCACGTCTTCCAGCTCGTTGGGGTACACGTTGAAGCCCGAGACCAGGATCATGTCTTTCTTGCGGTCGACAATGCGCATGTAGCCGTCGGGCTGGATGATCGCGATGTCACCGGTCTTGAGCCAGCCTTCGCTGTCGAGCATTTCGTCGGTGGCGTCCTGGCGCTGCCAATAGCCTTTCATCACCTGCGGGCCCTTGACGCACAGCTCGCCGGTTTCACCCAGGGCAAGTTCAGTGCCGTCGTCGGCAATGACTTTGCACACGGTGGACGGTACCGGGATGCCGATGGTACCGATCTGGATATGCTGGATCGGGTTCACAGTGGCCACCGGGCTGGTCTCGGTCATGCCGTAGCCTTCGCAGATGCCGCAACCGGTCACGGCCTTCCACCGCTCAGCGGCGGCCAGTTGCAGGGCCATGCCGCCGGACAGGGTGACTTTCAGCGCGGAGAAGTCCAGCTTGCGGAATGCCTCGTTGTTGCACAGCGCCACGAACAGCGTGTTCAAGCCGACAAATCCACTGAACTTCCACTTCGACAGTTCCTTGACCATCGCCGGCAGGTCGCGCGGGTTGCTGATCAGGATGTTGTGGTTGCCGATCAGCATCATCGCCATGCAATGAAAGGTGAACGCATAAATGTGGTACAGCGGCAGCGGGGTGATCAGGATCTCGCAACCTTCATTGAGGTTGGAGCCCATCAGCGCCTTGCACTGCAACATGTTGGCGACCAGGTTGCGGTGGGTGAGCATGGCGCCCTTCGCCACGCCAGTGGTGCCGCCGGTGTATTGCAGCACCGCCACATCATTGCTGGCCGGGCTCGCGTCGCTGACCGGTTGACCATGCCCCTTGGCCAGCACGTCGTTGAACTTGATCGCCTTGGGCAAGTGATACGCCGGGACCATTTTCTTCACGTACTTGATGACGCTGTTGATCAGCAGACGCTTGAGCGGCGGCAACAGGTCGGCGACTTCGGTGACGATCACGTGCTTGACGGCGGTCTTGGGCACGACCTTTTCCGCCAGGTGCGCCATGTTGGCCAGGCACACCAGCGCCTTGGCGCCGGAGTCGTTGAATTGGTGTTCCATTTCCCGCGCGGTGTACAGCGGGTTGGTATTGACCACGATCAGGCCGGCACGGATGGCACCGAACACAGCGACCGGGTACTGGAGGACGTTGGGCAGTTGCACGGCGATGCGATCGCCAGGCTGCAGGTCGGTATGTTGTTGCAGGTAGGCGGCGAAGGCGCCGGACAATTCGTACAGCTCACCGTAGGTGATGGTCTTGCCCAGGTTGCTGAAAGCCGGTTTGTTGGCGAAGCGCTGGCAGGACTGCTTCAGTACCGCCTGAATATTTGGATACTCGTCTGGATTGATTTCTGCAGCAATCCCGGCGGGGTACTTATCCTTCCAAAAGTCTTCGTTCATGGAAGCCCACTCCTCAGCGACGTCAGCGACGCGAATTCATCATCGCATTTGATGCGATTATTATTGGTGTATGTTTTTTTAGGTGAATCTGGCGCTTTCAAGCAGGCCGAGACGTCACAAAGCGCGCCGAGAGTAGCAGCTTTGCCAAGGGCCGCCTAGAGCCAAAGGAGGGCCCTGCGGTCATAATCACGACTGTCCTACAATAATTGGTCACGCTTTAAACATTGCTGAAATATGCCCTGGAAAGGCTCTGGAATGGGGTATTCAGGCCAACACAAGACAAATGTGGGAGCGGGCTTGCTCGCGAATGCAGAGTGTCAGTCAACAGATAGGCTGGCTGATACACCGCATTCGCGAGCAAGCCCGCTCCCACATTTTTGATTGCATTTCAATTCACGGTCAGGCGATGTCGCGCAGCTCCCGGCGCAAGATCTTGCCCACGGGCGTCATCGGCAACGACTCGCGCAACACGATATGTTTGGGCACCTTGTACCCGGTGAAGTTGGTCTTGCAGTACGCCTTCAGCTCCTCAAGGCTCACCCCTTGCGCACGCGCCACCACGAACAGCTTCACCGCCTCCCCGGTGCGATCATCCGGCACGCCGATCACCGCGCAATTGGCCACGGCCGGGTGCGCCATCACCACGTCTTCGATCTCGTTGGGGTACACGTTGAAGCCCGAAACAATGATCAGGTCTTTCTTACGGTCGACAATGCGCACAAAACCATCGTCATCGATCACGGCGATGTCGCCTGTCTTGAGCCAGCCCTCGGCGTCCAGCGCTTCGGCCGTGGCGGCCGGTTGCTGCCAGTAGCCCTTCATCACCTGCGGGCCCTTGATACACAGCTCGCCGCGCTCGCCCAACGGCAGCTCGGCGCCATGGTCATCAATCACCTTCATCGCCGTCGCCGGTACGGGAATGCCCACGGTGCCCAGGCGGGATTTATTGCCGTAGGGGTTGGTGCTGGCCACTGGCGAGGTTTCCGTGAGGCCGTAGCCTTCGCCGATGGCGCAACCGGTGATCTGCTGCCAGCGCTCGGCAGTGGCCTTGATCAGTGCAGTGCCGCCGGAGTTGGTGAGCTTGAGGTGGGAGAAGTCGAGGGACTTGAAGTCAGGATGGTCCATCAACGCCACGAACAGCGTGTTGAGCCCCAGCAGCCCGGTGAAGCGCCACTTTTTCAGCTCCTTGATAAAGCCGCCGATGTCCCGTGGGTTGGTGATCAGCACGTTGTGGTTGCCGGACACCATCATGCACATGCAATTCGCGGTGAAGGCATAGATGTGGTACAGCGGCAGTGGCGCGATCATCACCTCCTGCCCTTCCTTGATCAGCGGGTGGCCGTCATCGCCGGTCTGGGACATGCATGCACGCACCTGCTGCATGTTCGCCACCAGGTTGCCGTGGGTGAGCATCGCACCCTTGGCCAAGCCGGTGGTGCCGCCGGTGTATTGCAGCACGGCAATATCGTCCAAGGTCACCGGGTGACGCGTGACGCCCAGGCCCGCGCCCATGTGCAAGGCACGCTTGAACGACACGGCGCGCGGCAGGCTGTAGGCCGGGACCATCTTTTTGACTTTGTCGACCAGGGTGTTGACCAGCCAGCCTTTGGCGGCAGGCATGAAGTCACCCATCTTGGCTTCGATCAGGTAGTCGATCTCGGTGTCGCTGCACACCTCCTGCACCCGCGAACCAAACAGGTTGAGGTAGACCAGCGCACGCACGCCGGCGTCCTTGAACTGGTGGCGCATTTCGCGCGGGGTGTACAGCGGGTTGGTGTTGACCACGATCAACCCGGCGCGCAAGGCACCGAACACGGCAATCGGGTAATGCAGCACGTTGGGCATCTGCACGGCGATGCGGTCGCCGGGCTTGAGGTCGGTGTGCTGTTGCAGGTAGCCGGCGAAGGCCGCGCTTTGGCGCTCCAGCTCGGCATAGGTGAGGGTGATGCCCATGTTGCTGAATGCCGGACGGTCGGCAAAGGCCTTGCAGGAACGTTCGAAGACTTCGATCACCGACTTGTAGGCAGAGAGGTCGATGTCATTGGGAACGCCCGCCGCGCGTTTGTCATTCCAGAAATCAGGTTGCATTATTCTTGTCCTCTTACCTGAGTGTGTCCGGCCGCTGCAGGTGTAAAACCTCTACACCGATAAAAAGCGGAGCTTTGGGGACGTTAGCAGCTATGGCCAAACAGGCAAATACGGGAAAGAGCGTCATTAATTGCGTGAATCTTCCTACAAGGCCTTGCGCTGATCAGGCGCTTCCCGTGGGATGAGCTATACACTGCAACGACCCTGAGCAAAGGAAGCGCCATGAACCACAGCACCTTCTGGCTGACCGCGAATGACCGCAGCCGCCTGTACGTCAATCAATGGATGCCCGACGGCCCGCCCAAGGCCCTGGTGATGCTGTCCCATGGCATGGCCGAGCACAGCGGGCGTTATGCACGCCTGGCCGAAGCCTTGTGCGGCGCCGGCTACGGCCTGTACGCCCCGGACCAGCGTGGCCACGGCCGTACCGCCGACGAAGGCACCCTGGGCCTGTACGCCGAGAAGGACGGTTGGAATAAGGTGGTGGGCGACCTGGCGAGCCTCAACCAGCATATCGGCCAGCAACAGCCGGGGCTGCCGATCATTCTGCTGGGCCATAGCATGGGCAGCTATATCGCCCAGGCGTACTTGCTGCACCACAGCGCCAGCCTCAATGGCGCGATGCTCAGCGGTTCGAATTTCCAGCCGGCGGCCCTTTACCGCGCCGCACGAGTGATCGCCCGGGCCGAGCGCCTGCGCCAGGGCTTGCGTGGCCGCAGTGCGCTGATCGAATTCTTGTCGTTTGGATCGTTCAACAAAGCGTTTAAACCCAATCGCACTGCTTTTGACTGGCTCAGCCGCGATCCAGTGGAAGTCGACAAGTACATCAACGACCCGCTGTGCGGGTTCCGTTGCACCAACCAACTGTGGATCGACATGCTCGGCGGCTTGCAGCAAATCAGCAAAGCGTCCAATCTCGCGCAGATCGACCCAGGCCTGCCGATCCTGGTCATGGGCGGTGAATGTGATCCGGTCAGTGAGGGCAAGCGTCTCAAAAGCTTGGCCCACGCGCTGCGTGAAGCCGGATGCCAGCACGTGCAATTGACGATTTACCCGCAGGCGCGCCACGAAGTGTTCAACGAGACCAACCGTGACGAGATCACAGGGGATGTGCTGGCGTGGCTGGATCAGGCCCTGACCTTGCGCCGGCCGGCCCGCTGCGAATAACTTTTCTTTTAAAATCAGCCAGTTAAAATCGGCCGATAATGACCGTTTAGCCACAGGATGCACCTTTAGATGACCCAGGTAACCAACACCCCGTACGAAGCCCTCGAAGTCGGCCAGACCGCCAGCTACAGCAAGCTGGTGGAAGAGCGCGATATCCAGCTGTTCGCCGCGATGTCCGGTGACCACAACCCGGTGCACCTGGATGCCGAGTACGCCAAGGCGACCATGTTCAAGGAGCGTATCGCCCATGGCATGTTCAGCGGCGCCCTGATCAGTGCGGCAGTGGCCTGCGAGCTCCCTGGGCCGGGCACGATCTATATCGGCCAGCAGATGAGCTTCCAGAAGCCGGTCAAGATTGGCGACACCCTGACCGTGCGCCTGGAAATCCTCGAAAAGCTGCCGAAATTCCGCGTGCGCATCGCCACCCGTGTGTTCAACCAGCGCGATGAGCTGGTTGTGGACGGCGAAGCAGAGATCCTCGCGCCACGTAAGCAGCAGGTCGTAACCTTGACCGAGCTGCCGCCGATCAGCATTGGTTGATCGTCGCGCATAAAAAAGCCCCGCATCTGCGGGGCTTTTTCTATTCAGCTACGACTCAAGACTGAGCGCGAGCCTGGTTACGCAGGGCTTTCACCTGGTCGTGGTTGCGTTGAACGCCACTGAACTGACGTTCAACCAGGTCACGAATGCCCTGCAGGTTGTGTTTATTGATCTTCTCGATCGCTTCCTTGTAAGCCTTCAGGGCATGGTCTTCACCGCGCTCGGCTTCGTTCAGCACAGCCTCTTCATCCTTGCCGGTGAGCATCGACTTCACGTCGACCCAACCACGGTGCAGGGCACCAGCAACGCTGCCGGAATGTTCCGGATCACCGCCCAAGGCACGTACGGCAGTTTTCAGTTCAGCGGCGGCGGTGGCGCAGTCAGCGGAACGCTTGGCAAACAGGGCTTTGAGTTCTGGATGCTTGATGTCTTCAGCGCACTCCTTGAAACCCTTTTGGCCGTCGATGCTGGTCTCGATCAGGTCGTTCAGTACGGAGATCGATTCTTTATTGATGTCAGTCATTTTTCAATTCCTTGTACGGGTTAGAAGGTTGTCTTAGTGTTTGCAGCGCCCGTGCCAGGTTTTCAAAAATATAATTAATCTTATATTTCAATAACTTACGATAAATTGAACCATCTGTATGTACGTTATTTGCATGATCTGTCATTTGGCCTTCATGCAGAATGCCTGTATTTTCCAAGCTCTCGATACAAGCACCTGAGCCTTCATGAATCCCGAAAAACTCGAATTGCTGATCACCCGCGAAATGCCCTTCGGCAAATACAAGGGAAGGATCATCGCCGACCTGCCCGGCCCCTACCTGAACTGGTTTGCCCGCGAAGGTTTCCCCCATGGCGAGCTCGGTGGTCTGCTGGCCCTGATGCAGGAAATCGACAGCAACGGCTTGTCTGAATTGTTAGAACCGCTACGCGCAAAACACGGCAAACCCGCCCCTCGTCATTAAGAGCCCAGCCCATGCCACGGAATGCAGACAACGAGCTTCACTGGTACACCGTCGCCCAGCGTTACGCGCTGGAGCCCGGCCCGATCAACCTGGAAAACGGTTACTTCGGTCGCATGAGCCAAGCAGTACAGGCGCAGTACCTGGAACACGTTGCGTTTATCAACCGTAGCAATTCGTTGCATGTGCGCCAGCAATTCGAGCGTGGCGAAAACGACGCGATCCGCTGCCAACTGGCCGGGCTGATCGACGCCGACCCCGCCGCAGTGGCCTTCACCCGCAATGCCACCGAAGCCCTGCAATCGCTGATCCGCAACTACAACCGCCTGCAACCGGGCGATCAGGTGCTGATCAGCGACCTGGAGTACGACACCGTTAAAGGCGCCATGCGCTGGCTGGCGGGCTATCGCGGCGTGGAAGTCATCGAACTGTCCCACACGCACCCGGCGAGTTTCGACAGCCTGGTGCAGACGTATCGCGATGCATTCGTGCAGTACCCACGCTTGAAACTGATGGCACTGACCCACGTCACCCACCGCACCGGGCTGGTCATGCCGGTGGCCGCGATTGCCCAGGCTGCGCGCGAGCAGGGCATCGACATAATCCTCGACGGCGCCCATGCCCTGGGCCAGATCGAATTCAACCTGGCCGAATTGGGGATCCAGTTTGCCGGTTTCAACCTGCATAAATGGATTGGCGCCCCGCTGACGTTGGGCTTTCTGTACATCGCCCCGGAACGTCTGGCAGACATTGATCCGGACATGGGAGAGTTCCACTACCCCGCCACCGACGTTCGCGCACGTACGCCCTACAGCACGCCGAACTTTCCGGCACTGATGACCTTGCCGCTAGTGCTTGAAGAACATCTGCAACTGGGCGGCGCGGCGGCCAAGGGCGCGCGAGTGAATTACTTGCGGGACTTGTGGGTCAGCCAGGTACGGGCCCTGCCTGGGATCGAAGTGCTGACGCCGGACGATCCGCGCCTTTATTGCGGAATTACGGCGTTCAAGTTTATAGGGCGCGATCAGCAGGTGATGACGGAGCGTTTGCTCAAAGACTACAACTTGTTCACCACGACGCGTGTAGGAGCGTCGTTTGGTACCTGTATCCGGGTGACGCCGGGGTTGGTGACGTCAGCAACGGATATCAATGCCTTGGTTAAAGCCATTACCGAACTGAACACCCATACCTTGTAGGAGCCCGGCTTGCCGGCGATGAGGCCCGCAAGACTTGCACCTACCTCGATGGCGCCATCGCCGGCAAGCCGGGCTCCTACAGGTTGTAGTGCACTTTTCAGCGGGCAAAAAAAAGCGGTACACCGACCAAGTGCACCGCAAAAATGCCGTTAAGCACAGCAACAACGATTCAGTAAAAGTAGATCAATCCAGCAGTGCCAGCGCCTGCGCAGTGACTTCCTGGATGCGGGCCCAGTCACCGTTCTTGACCCATTCCGGGTCGAGCATCCAGCTACCGCCTACGCACATCACGTTTTTCAACGCCATGTAGTTTTTGATGTTGGCCGGGCCCACGCCGCCGGTCGGGCAGAACTTCACCTCGCCGAACGGGCCGCCGAGGGCCTTGATTGCAGCCACGCCACCGCTGACTTCGGCCGGGAACAGCTTGAAGCGACGGTAGCCCAGGCCATAGCCTTCCATGATGCCCGAGGCATTGCTGATGCCTGGCAGCAGTGGGATGGGGCTGTGCACCGAGGCTTCCAGCAGGTCGCGGGTAATGCCAGGGGTGACGATAAATTGCGAGCCGGCCACTTCGGCCGCTTCAAGCATGTGGCGGTCGAGCACGGTGCCGGCACCGGTGCACAGTTCAGGCCGTTGCTCGCGCAGTACCTGAATGGCCTTGAGGCCGAACTCGGAACGCAGGGTCACTTCCAATGCGGTCAAACCACCGGCTGCCAGGGCATCGGCCAGCGGCAGGATGTCCTGTTCGCGGGCGATGGTGATCACCGGCAGGATCCGCGCCTTGGCGCAGAGACTGTCGATCAGGGCAACTTTATCCGCCATGGACACGGTCGGTTGAGGGCTTTTCATAGCGGCTGATCCTTGGCTCATGGGCACCAGTAAATCTCTAAAGTAGGTTGCAAAAACGCGCGGATCGGCATGGCAGCAACATCGTCACTGGCCAGCACGGCGCTCAAGGTGGTCAATTTCGAACTGCCGGAAATCGACAGCACGGTGTAGTTCGCCGTGGCCAGCAATGCGCGACTCATGGTCAGGCGCTGGTGGGGCACGGTCGGCGCCAGCATCGGCCAGCAACGGCGGGTACCGTCGGCCTGCAGGGCCTGGCTCAGGTTCGGACTGTTGGGAAACAGCGATGCAGTGTGGCCGTCATCCCCCATGCCCAGGACCAGCACATCAATGGCTGGCAATTCGGCCAGCAGGCGGTCAGCCTGCTCGGCAGCGTCTTCGAGGTTGGCGGCAGCGCTGTACAGGCTCAAGAACCTGGCCTTGGCCGCCGGGCCTTGCAGCAGGTGCTGCTTCAACAGGCCTGCATTGCTGTCGGCGTGTTCCACCGGCACCCAACGCTCGTCGGCCAGGGTGATGGTGACCTTGGACCAATCCAGGCCCTGCTTGGCCAGGTGCTGGAAAAACGCCACTGGGCTACGGCCACCGGACACCACCAGGGTCGCTTCGCCACGGGCACTGATGGCCGTGCGCAACTGCTCGGCCACGTCATTGGCCAGCCCTTCCGCCAATAGCACCGGGGTGCGGTACTCATGGGGAGTGACGCCCTGGGGCAGTTTCAATTCAGATATCGCCATACCACGACCTCCCATCCCGCGTGATCAGTGCAATCGAGCTCATCGGCCCCCAGGAACCCGCCGCGTACGGCTTGGGCGCATCACCGGATTTTTTCCATCCGGCGATCAACTGGTCACACCACTTCCACGCGGCTTCGATTTCATCTTTGCGAACAAACAGGTTCTGATTGCCGCGCATTACTTCCAACAACAAGCGCTCGTAGGCATCCGGGATCCGGGCGCTGCGATAGGTGTCGGAAAAATTCAGTTGCAGCGGACCGCTGCGCAGTTGCATGCCCTTGTCAAGGCCCTGCTCCTTGGTCATCACGCGCAAGGAAATACCTTCGTCCGGCTGCAGGCGGATGATCAGTTTGTTGCTGATCTGCAGGCGCTGCTCGGGAGCGAAGATGTAGTGGGACGGTTCCTTGAAGTGAATGACGATCTGCGACAGCTTCTGCGGCATGCGCTTGCCGGTGCGCAGGTAGAACGGCACCCCGGCCCAACGCCAGTTACGGATATCGGCACGCAGGGCGACGAAGGTCTCGGTGTCGCTCTGGGTGTTGGAATTCTCTTCCTCCAGGTACCCCGGCACAGGCTTGCCGGCGCTGTAGCCAGCGATGTACTGGCCGCGCACCACCTGGGTGGTCAGGCCGTCCGGGCTGATCGGCGCGAGGGCCTTGAGCACCTTGACCTTCTCGTCGCGGATGCTGTCGGCGGACAGGTCGGCCGGCGGGTCCATGGCGATCAGGCACAGCAGCTGCAGCAAGTGGTTCTGGATCATGTCGCGCAGCTGGCCAGCCTTGTCGAAATAGCCCCAACGGCCTTCGATACCGACCTGCTCGGCCACGGTGATTTCCACGTGGGAGATGTAGTTCTGGTTCCACTGGGTTTCGAACAGGCTGTTGGCGAAACGCAGGGCGATCAGGTTCTGGACGGTCTCTTTGCCCAGGTAGTGGTCGATGCGGTAGGTGCGGTTCTCCGGGAAGAACTGCGCCACGGCGTCGTTGACCTTGCGCGAGGACTCCAGGTCCGAACCGATGGGCTTTTCCAGCACCACGCGGGTATTTTCCGCCAGGCCGACCTTGGACAGGTTCTCGCAAATCGCGCCGTACACCGCCGCCGGGGTGGCGAAGTAGGCGATCAAGCGTTGTTCGGTGCCGGCGATTTCCGCCAGGGCCACGTAGTCATCGGCTTTCATGAAGTCGACGTGAACATAGGTCAGCCGCGCCAGGAAACGCTGGGCGATGGTTTCGTCCAGTTCCTTGCCGACGTATTTACGCAATTCTTTTTCAATGTGCGCCAGGTGCTGTTGCTCGGAACCGGCTTCACGGGCCAGGGCCAGGATGCGCGTGTCGTCGTGCAGGAGCGCGGCGCCATCGAGTTGATAGAGGGCAGGAAATAACTTGCGCAGCGCCAGATCACCCAAGGCGCCAAACAGGGCAAAGGTGCAGGGTTCTACGGTTATCGAAGGCATGATGTTTGTTCTTTTATCAAGTTAAGCTACAAATACCTTTTTTCAAGGCATCACTCAAGGAAAAATGTAGTAATAACCACAACATTTTCCCGAAATACGCATTCCGAGTGGTGGTGTTCAGCTACCCTCAGTAGGATAGGCCACCGCAAAAGACCACTCATCGATTGGTTGCCACCTTTTATTTGCATCGTCGCCCGAAGGAAAGACTGAATGGACCGCGTGCGAAATCTTCTGGAACAGATCCGGAACCGCCTCGAAGAATTGAACAAGGCCGAGAAAAAAGTCGCCGAGGTCATCCTGCTCAACCCGCAGCAGGCGACCCGCTTCTCTATCGCCGCCCTGGCCCAGGCCGCCTCGGTCAGTGAACCGACGGTCAACCGTTTTTGCCGTTCGTTCGGTGTCAGCGGTTACCCTGAACTGAAATTGCAGCTGGCGCAAAGCCTGGCCAGTGGCGCGGCGTATGTCAGCCGCGCCGTGGAGGCCGATGATAACCCTGAGGCCTACACCCAGAAGATCTTTGGCAGTGCCATCGCGTCCCTCGACAGCGCCTGCCAGGCCCTGGACCCGAACTTGATCAGCAAGGCCGTGGACCTGTTGATCCAGGCGCGGCAGATCCACTTCTTCGGCCTCGGTGCTTCGGCCCCGGTGGCCATGGATGCGCTGCACAAATTCTTCCGCTTCAACCTGGCGGTGACCGCGCACGCGGACGTGCTGATGCAACGCATGATCGCCTCGGTGGCGCACACCGGTGAACTGTTCGTGATTATTTCCTACACCGGGCGTACCCGTGAATTGGTGGAAGTGGCGCGTATCGCGCGGGAGAACGGCGCTTCAGTGCTGGGCGTGACTGCCGAGAACTCGCCGCTGGCCAAGGCCAGTACCGTGAGCCTGAATATTCCGCTGCCGGAAGACACCGATATCTACATGCCGATGACCTCGCGGATCATCCAACTGACGGTGCTGGATGTGCTGGCAACCGGCATGACCCTGCGGCGCGGGGTGGATTTCCAGCCGCATCTGCGCAAGATCAAAGAGAGCTTGAATGACAGCCGGTATCCGGTGGGGGATGAGTTCAACTAAGCCTGCAACACCGCTGCCGGTGAGAGGGAGTTTGTATGTGGTGAGCGGGCTTGCCCCGCGCTGGGTGGCGAAGCCGCCCTGAAAAACGGGCACCTCGGTACATCAGGTACATACACAGCGCCTGTAATGGGGCTGCTTCGCAGCCCAGCGCGGGGCAAGCCCGCTCACCACAACAAGCCCGCCCACAACAACCGCAATGCCACGCTAAACCCCCGCTCTTGCCTGCAGACTGAGATGCGCCCTCTCCCCCGGCGCCAGGCTCGCCCCCGCCATCGCCGACTCCACACACACAAACCCCGACGCCTCGTTGAAGCTCACGCCCAACAGCGGCCGGCTGCCTGGGTGCCACACCACTGTGTCGGCGCTGTCGCCGGTGTCGATGCACAGTTCACGCTGCCAGGCGTGGTCCTTGAGCTGTAATTCACCCTCGTGCTGGAACACCCGCTGGCACCCGCCCTCCACGCGTAGCTCGCCTTCCTGCTGGCAAACCTGGCGATTGAGCTGGTCGTAACCCTGGGCACCGTCAAGTCCAGACAGCGCTATCTCATCGACGTGACCAATACGCCAGTAAGCATGCAAAGCGTGGCTCAACTGGCACGGCAGCTCATCCTGATGCTCGGTGCTCAGGCGCAGTTCCAGGGTTTCGCCCAGGTGCGCGTGCAGGTCGACCTGCCAGTCACACAGTTGCAATTGCCAGTGCAGGCGGACGCCGTCGTCGTCGGTGCTGCTGTCGAGCAGTTTCCAGTCAATCAGCCGCGCCCAGCCATGGGACGGCCAGGCGTTTTCGCTCGGGTGACGGCCATACCACGGCCAGCACACCGGCACGCCACCTCGGATGGCGCCGACTTGCGGCCACTTGGCCGCACACCACAACCAAGGCTTTTGACCGGTAGGCTGAAAGTGCAGCAATTGCGCGCCCTGGCGACTGAACACCGCCTGGCACAGCGGATGGTCGATCACCAACACATCGCGCATCTGAAAGCGCTCCCAGGCGAACACCGGTCGCTCGCGCAGGGATTTGAAAAAGCGTTGCAGCGGTTGCTCATGCATGTGCCCGGTCCTGAAATTCTTTGTAGGCGCTGGCTTGCCTGCGATGCAGGCAACTCGGTGCTTCAGATAAACCAAAGTGATGCCATCGCAGTCAAGCCAGCTCCCACACAAAAAAAGCGGGTAGCCATGGCTACCCGCAAAATGCGCACAGAGAGGAGGAGCTTATCGCAACAGCGTTAGAACGTAGACTGGATTTTCAGGCCGGCTACCAACGCGTTGTCGACTTTGTCCACGCCGCCAGGCTGGACGACGTATTGCAGGTTAGGACGCACGGTCAGCCAGTTGGTCACCTTGATGCCGTAGTTGAGTTCGACGTTGTACTCGGTCTCGCGAATCGGCGTGTACAGCGGGTTGTCATAGTCGCTCACGCCATTGGCGGCGTTGAGCAGTTCAGAGTTTTTCTTCACGTCATCATTCACGTGCAGGCGAGCCACGCCAATACCGATGTCGTCTTTTGGACGCGCGTCGAATGGGCCTTTGTACACCAGCATGATCGACTGGTAGTTGTCGACCAGGTTGGTTTCCTTGTCGTGGAAGGTGGCGTTGGCTGCGATGTTCAGGCCGCGGGAAGCGTCGCCGTTATGCGTGGTGAGTTGCTGTTGGGCAACGAACCAGTAGCCTTTCTTGCTGCTGCGGGTACGGTAAGCCGCGCCAGTGGTAGCCGCATCGTTGCCGTTGATGTCTTCACGGACGTCAGAGGCATCAGCCGCGCTCTTGTAGTAACCCACACGGTATTCGCCCGGCAGGCTGTTGACCTTCGGCGACCAGACCAATTCCACCGGAATCACGGTGCCCTTGGTGCCGCTGCCGCTGAGTTTGAAGCCGTTGCCGTGCTCCAGTTGCGATGGGTTCTGGTTGTACGCACCGATCTGCGCGTACAGCTCTGGCGTGATGTTGTACTTCACGCGGATCGCGGCCTGGCTAACGGGCCAGTTGTACCAGGTGTTGACGTAGTTACCCACTTGCGAGCCGCAGAACGACAGGTTCTGGAAGTCGCATGGGAAGGTGTTGAAGTCTTCGCCTTCGCCGAAGTAACCGAGTTTCACGTCCAGCTTGTTGTCGAACATCTGGTGCTGAATCCAGAACTGGGTCAGACGCACCATATGGCCACGACCGTAGACCTCTTGAGACGAGCTCAAGGTACCGGCACGCGGGTCGCCGATACGGTCGTTGGAGATGTTTTGGCCATTACGGTTGGTCAACTGGATCTTGGCCTGGGTGTTATCCCAGCCCCACAGCTTTTGCAGGTCCAGTGCCACACCGAGACCGAACTGGTCAGAGTAGCGACCGGTCTTGTCGTCGTTGTAGCCGCCATGGGCGTTGTAGCCCATCTCCCCAACGTAGTCAGCCTTGATGTCGATACCTTGCTCGATCAGCTTGGTACGCTCACCACCCCAATCGCCCGTCATCCACTTGGAACTGGAGCTGAATGCATCGTCTGCCATCGCATTGGCGGACAATACCAGGGCTGCTGCAGCTGACAGTTGGCAGATCAGCCGAGTGTTGTTGTGTTGCTTTTTCATCCCTACATCCTCGTCTTTATTGTTATTAAACTGTTTTTATCTAACGCGGTTTACTTTTTTTATCTAAAACAACAACTTATCTGCTTCTGTGGGAGCCGGGCTTGCCCGCGATGCAGGCAACTCGGTCCTTCAGTTACAACGCAGTGATGCCATCGCGGGCAAGCCCGGCTCCCACAGGGACAGGCTGTGACTGCACAGTGCCCAGTCGCTCGCCCGTGTTGGCGTCGAACAGCAGTACCTTGGAAGGATCGAATTGCAGGGTCAGGGTCTCGCCCACCTGCGGAGCCACGTCGGGTGCCAGGCGGCAGCAGACCTTGGTGTCATTGAGCTGCACAAACACCAGGGTGTCCGGGCCAGTCGGCTCGGTCACCTGGACTTCGGCACGAATGCTTGAGGCACTGTTGGCCTCGCCCACCGCCAGCATGATTTGCTCCGGACGCAAGCCGAGGATCACGTCGCGGTCTTCCAGGCCGGCGTCTGTGGTGTTCAGCGCCAGCTCGCAACGGGCTTGGCCGCTGTCGAGCAGGGCCACCAGGCGACCGTCCTTGCGTTGCAGGCGCAAGGGCACGAAGTTCATCGGTGGCGAACCAATGAAGCTCGCCACGAACTGGTTGGCCGGGTTGTTGTAGATCTCTTTTGGGGTGCCGAACTGCTGGATGATGCCGTCCTTCATCACCGCTACCTTGTCGCCCAGGGTCATCGCTTCGATCTGGTCGTGGGTCACGTAGACCGTGGTGGTCTTGAGGCGCTGGTGCATCAGTTTCATTTCGGTGCGCATCTCGACGCGCAGCTTGGCGTCGAGGTTGGACAGCGGTTCGTCGAACAGGTAGATCTTCGGCCGACGCGCCAGGGCACGGCCCATGGCCACGCGCTGTTGCTGGCCGCCGGAGAGCTGGCCCGGCTTGCGGTTGAGCAGGTGTTCGATCTGCAGCAGCTTGGCCACGCGTGCCACTTCGGCGTCGATATCCGCCTGGGGCATCTTGCGGATCTTGAGGCCGAACTCGATGTTCTCGCGCACGCTCATGGTCGGGTACAACGCGTAGGACTGGAACACCATGGCGATGTCACGGTCCTTGGGGCTCATGCCACTCACGTCCTGGTCGCCGATCATGATCGCGCCGCCAGTGATGGTCTCAAGCCCGGCGATGCAGTTCATCAGCGTGGATTTACCGCACCCCGAAGGGCCGACCAGGATCAGGAATTCGCCTTCCTTGATCGACAGTTCGATGTTCTTCAAGGTGTCGGGCAGGCCGGCGCCATAGGTCTTGTTTACATTGCGAAGTTCAAGCGTAGCCATGATTACCCCTTGACCGCGCCGGCCGTGAGGCCGCGCACGAAATACTTGCCTGCGATCACATAGACCAGCAGGGTCGGCAGCCCGGCGATCATCGCCGCCGCCATATCCACGTTATATTCCTTGGCCCCGGTGCTGGTGTTGACCAGGTTGTTCAGCGCCACCGTGATGGGCTGGGAGTCGCCACTGGAGAACACCACACCGAACAGGAAGTCGTTCCAGATCTGGGTGAACTGCCAGATCAGGCAGACCATGATGATCGGGGTCGACATCGGCAGAATGATCTGACGGAAGATGGTGAAGAATCCCGCACCGTCCAAACGCGCGGCCTTGATCAGCGCATCCGGAATGCTCACGTAGTAGTTACGGAAGAACAGCGTGGTAAACGCCAGCCCGTAGACCACGTGCACAAACACCAGGCCGGTGGTGGTGCTGGCCAGGCCCATCTTGCCAAGGGTGAAAGACGCCGGCAGCAGCACGGTCTGGAACGGCAGGAAGCAGCCAAACAACAGCAGGCCGAAAAACAGCTGCGAGCCTTTGAAGCGCCAGAACGACAGCACATAACCGTTCAATGCACCGATGGCGGTGGAGATCAGTACGGCGGGAACGGTGATCTTGATCGAGTTCCAGAAGTAGCCATCGACGGTGGCCCAGGCCTTGACCCAGCCGATGCCGGAGACCACGGTCGGCCAGCTCAGCAGGTTGCCGGTGCTGATGTCTTCCGGGGTCTTGAAGCTGGTCAGCAGCATCACCACCAGCGGCACCAGGTACAGCAGCACGGCAAGGATCAGCACCGCGTAGATCGCGATGCGACTCAGGCTGATAGGTGATTTGGAGGCGAGACTAGTCATTACGTTTGGTCCTCAGCTCGGAGTAGAGGTAAGGCACGATGATCGCGAGGATCGCACCGAGCATCAGGATGGCACTGGCCGAACCCATGCCCATCTGGCCACGGCTGAAGGTGAACGAGTACATGAACATCGCCGGCAGGTCGGACGAGTAGCCGGGGCCGCCAGCCGTCATCGCCGCCACCAGGTCGAAGCTCTTGATCGCAATGTGCGCCAGGATCATCACCGCACTGAAGAACACCGGACGCAGGCTTGGCAGCACCACGCTCCAGTAAATGCGCGGCAGGCTCGCACCGTCGATCTGCGCGGCACGCACGATCGATTGATCGACACCGCGCAGGCCCGCGAGAAACATCGCCATGATGAAGCCGGAGGCTTGCCAGACAGCGGCGATCACCAGGCAGTAGACCACGCGGTCCGGGTCGATCAGCCAGTCGAGACGGAAGCCTTCCCAGCCCCAATCACGCAGGAGTTTATCCAGGCCCATGCCCGGGTTGAGCAGCCATTTCCAGGCGGTACCGGTGACGATCATCGAGAGCGCCATCGGGTACAGGTAAATGGTGCGGATAAAGCCTTCGCGGCGGATCTTCTGGTCGAGGAAGATCGCCAGGGTCACGCCAATCACTAGCGTGATGCCGATGAACATCCCGCCAAACACGGCCAGGTTCTTGCTCGCTACCCACCAGCGGTCGTTGTCGAACAACCGCGCGTATTGCGCAAGGCCCGCCCATTTGTAGCTTGGCAGGAACGTGGAATTGGTGAACGAGAGTACAAACGTCCACAGGATGTAGCCGTAGAAGCCCACCAACACGATGAACATGCTGGGCGCCAGCACCAGTTTGGGTAGCCAGCGCTGCAGTGCATCGAACGGCGAGGCTTTGCTGAACACAGCAACAGAACTCATGGGAAAATCCAATACAGGGAAAAAGGACCAGCCAATAAACCTTGTGACGCTGGCTTTGTGTGGGAGCGGGCTTGCTCGCGAAGCGGGCGGCGCGGTGTAACCGTTACACCGCGGTGATGCCTTCGCGAGCAAGCCCGCTCCCACACAAGCCCGGCTCCTACAAAAAGCCGTTACCAGACGTTACTTGGCCGATTTGATCGCAGCGCCAAGTTTCTTGGCGGTGTCGGCCGGGTCGGCTTTCGGGTCGTTGATGTAGTTGGTCACGACATCAAAGAACGCACCTTGCACTGCCAGGGTAGTGGCCATGTTGTGCGCCATGCTTGGCTGCAGGCCGCCGGTCTTGGCGTCTGCCAGGAAGTCCTTGGCAGCGGTCTGGGCGCAGGAGTCGAAGCCGTAGGAATCCATTTTGTTCAGCATGTCGTTGCGAACAGGGATCGAACCCTTGTTGATGCTGAACACTTTCTGGAAGTTTTCACCCAGCACGACTTTGGCGATGTCCTGCTGACCCGCAGCAGTGCCTTTGTCTTTCTGCTTGAACACCGCCAGGGAGTCGATGTTGTAGGTGAAGGCTTTGTCGGTGCCCGGGAAAGCTACACACTCGTAGTCTTTGCCGGCGACTTTCTTGGCAGCGGTCCATTCGGACTTGGCCCAGTCACCCATGATCTGCATGCCGGCCTTGCCATTGATGACCTTGCCTGCTTCGAGGTTCCAGTCCTGGCCTTTGCCGTCGACGTCCATGTAGGTCGCGACTTTCTTCAGCTCGGTCAGAGCCTTGACCATTTCCGGACCGGTCAGTGCGCCGTTATCCAGGTCGACCAGGGCTTTCTTGTAGCCGTCGGCACCCATCACCGACAACACCACCGCTTCAAACACAGTGCTGTCCTGCCAAGGCTGGCCACCGTGGGCGAGCGGAATGAAGCCTGCGGCTTTCAGCTTGTCGCCGGCTGCGTAGAATTCTTCGAGGGTGGTCGGGTTCTTGGTGATACCGGCTTTCTTGAAGACTTCCGGGTTGATCCACAGCCAGTTCACGCGGTGGATGTTGACCGGTACGGCGACGTAGTCACCGTCGTACTTCACGGTATCGGAGACTTTCTTGTCGAGCAGGGAGTCCCACTTTTCTTCTTTGGCGACGTCTTTGAGCACGTCGGTGTCGAGCAGGCCAGTGGACGCCCATTCCTGGATGTCGGGGCCTTTGATCTGGGCAACGCCTGGCGGGTTACCTGCGACCGCGCGGCTTTTCAGCACGGTCATGGCCGTGGCGCCACCGCCACCTGCGACGGCACCGTCTTTCCAGGTGAAGCCGTCTTTCTCAACTTGGGCCTTCAGGACATCTACAGCCGCCTTCTCACCACCCGAGGTCCACCAATGCACAACTTCAACCGTCCCTTTCGAGTCGGCGGCAAATGCACTGAGGGGAAACAACGAGGCAATGGAAATAGCAACGGCGAGGCGATTAATCGCGTTCATCTGAGTACCTTTTCTTGTTGTTATGCATGCAAGTCTAAGGCTTGCGCTGCACGGAGTTTAAACATGGATTTTTGAGGCGCAGGTAACAAAGGGATGCACAAATGTCACCAGCTGGTGACATAACGCCCAACCCCGATGGCACTGCACATGCTGGGTGCCAAGGGCAGTGCAGGCAGCACCACCGCTTGCCAGGCATGGTACAGGTCCGGCTTGCCGCCCCAGATGTTGCTGCTCGGTTGATTGTGCGGGCTGAGTTCGTGGTGCCAACTGCCGTGGGTGCGGTCGATAAAGTGGGTTTCGCAAAACTCCCAGAACCGCCGGTACCAGGTCTCGTAGTGCAACTCGCCGGTGCGCTTGAGCAAGGCCTGGGCAGCGGCGCTGGCTTCGGCATGGGTCCAGTGCAGGCGCTCGCGCACGACCGGGCGGTGGTTCCAGTCCAGGGTGTAGACGATGCCGGGGGCACCATCCACGGACCAGGCGTATTCACAAGCGCTGGCGAACAAGCCCTTGGCGTCGCCCACCAGCCACTCGGGCGTCGCCAGCCCGGCTTGCAGGCGCGCAGCTTCCAGGTGCAGCAGCAGTCGCGCCCATTCGAAGCCGTGGCCGGGAGTGATGCCGTACGGGCGAAAGCCGTCGGCGGGGTTGTCTTCGTTGTAGCCGAGCAAGGGTTGCCAATGAACGTCGAAATGCTCGATCACCATGAACTGGTTGCCGGCGGCATGGGTGTGGATCACACGCTCGACGATACGCAGCGCGCGGTCCAGCCAGCGGGTGTCACCCGTTACATCGGCCAGGGCAAGAAAGGCTTCGGTGGCATGCATGTTGCTGTTGGCGCCGCGATAAGCCTCGACGCCGCTCCAGTCCTGGGCAAAGGACTCGAGCATCACGCCCTCCTCTTCGCTCCAGAAAAACTGGTCGATGATATGGATGGCGTCATTGAGCAGGTTTTGCGCACCAGAAGCGCCGGCTACCACCGCAGAGCTGGCGGCCAAGGCAACGAAGGCGTGCAGGTAGGCAGCTTTGCCACGGTTGCCATCGAGGGCGTGGGGTGCGGCGAACCAGCCACCGTGCTCACTGTCACGCAATGGGCCACTCAGGGCGGCCACACCGTGCGCCACCATGTCGGCATACCCCGGCAAGCCCAAGGCGTGCGCCATGGCGAAGCTGTGGGTCATGCGGGCGGTGTTCATGGTTTCGGCGTGGGCGTCGGCGGGCAACTGGCCTTTATCGTCCAGGTTGCCAAAGCCATCGGGCAGTCGAGAAGCCTTGGCAAATGCCAGCAGGCGCTGGCCTTCGGCGGCGAGCCAGGCGTGATGGGCAGGCGCGTTCAGCCAACTGCTGGCAGGCAGTGGTTGCGTGGTCATGGGTGGCCCTTATTATTTTTTATGGGATGACCGGAGTCTAAACAAGGGCGAGGTGGGGGCAAGTAACGAAGGGGATGGGAAATGTCACCAGATGGTGACATTTCTGTCAGCGCGCTTATTGGCCGAGAGGGGTGATCTTCGCCGGCGCGTTGAGCTGTTGGTTGAGGGTCTGCACCTGGCTCTGCAACGTGGTGATGTTGCGCGTGGTCTGGATGCGGAACACGTCGAACTCTTTGTTGGTAGGCGCATCACTGTTGGCCGGCTGGTTGTCCTGGGCGCTCTTGAGTACCAAAAGGTCCTGCTCGATACGGGCAATGGCCGCGCTCGGGTTGCCCTGTTTCTTCAAGGCGGCCACGTCAGCGGTCAGTTCCTTGATCTCGGTATCGCGCTTGCCGGCATCACCTTGCGCCGCCTTGAGGGTCGCCACGGCATCGGTCAACGCCTGGACCTGGCCTTGCAATTTGCTGTTGGCGCTGGACAGCTCAGTGGTACTGGCGGTCATCTGGGCCAGGCGCTTGTCCAGCTCGGTGGCCTGGCCGGCCACGCCGATTTGCTGCTTGCCCTGCTCCAGCAATTGGCTTTCGAGTTGCTTGATCTGCAACTTCAACGCTTCGCTGCCATTGTTGACGCTGGCTTCACTGGCCACCACCTTGCCGGAAATATCCTGCAGGCGCCCCGCCGCTTCTTCGCTGATGCGCGCAAAGCTTTCCTGGGTGGCAACCAACTGCTGGCCCATCAGGGAAATCTGCTGGAAGCTCCACCAGGCCAGGCCCGCAAAGGCGATCAGCAGCGCGCCGATCAAGGCCCACAATGGGCCGGTGCTGGCGCTCTTGACCTTGACCACCTTGGTTGTGCGCGAACGCACCGAGGTGGCGGGAGAAGGTTCGAAATCATCGTCATCCCCGACATCCGCCCGCAGGCTGGGAACGTTGTCGAAGTCGTCTTTAGCATCATTACGCATGAATCAACCCTGAATCGGTGAAGGGGCGAGCGACGGGAGTATAAACCGCGTTCCCGGCGCACTGATCGACCTGGAATGCCAAATTCGGTTACCGAAGTGTTGCCTCTTGTGTGCTTACTTGAACCCCGGATCCTGGGCTTTCCACCAACTGCAGAACTCGTCGAGGGCGGTCCACAGGCTGACTTTAGGCTCGTAGTCCAGATAATGCCTGGCACGGCTGATGTCGAGGGTGAAATCTTTGTTCATCACCTGCATGCCCAGGCGCGACAACGCCGGTTCCGGGCGGCCGGGCCACATCGCGCAAAAGGCTTCGTTGACCGCCGCCACGCTGTAGGACAAACCGTAGGACCGATACCGCGTCACCTGCGGCAGCTCCATCTGGCGCATCACGTAGTTGACCACGTCCCACACCGGCACAGGCGTACCGTTGCTGATGTTGTAGGCCTTGCCCAGCGCCGAGCCCGTGGCGAGCAGGCTGCTGAGCAGCGCTTCGTTGAGGTTGTGCACGCTGGTGAAATCGACTTTGTTCAGGCCGTCGCCAACAATGGCCAGGCGGTTCTTGCGTTGCATTTTCAGCAGGCGCGGGAAGATGCTCATGTCGCCGGCGCCAGTCACGAAGCGCGGGCGCAGGGCCAGCACTTCGAGGCCGAACTCCTGGGCACCAAACACCTTCTGCTCGGCCAGGTACTTGGTGGCGGCATAGGGATGCTTGAATCGCTTGGGTACTTGTTCTTCGGTCAGGCCCAGGTGGTCGCGGCCATCAAAATAGATCGACGGCGAAGACAGGTGCACCAACCGGCCGACACGCTCCTTGAGGCAGGCTTCCACAACGTTCTCGGTCACCAGCACGTTGCCTTGATGAAAGTCCTGGTACTTGCCCCATAGCCCGACGGCGCCGGCGCAATGCACCACGGCCTCGACATCGCGGCACAGGTCGCGCACCAGGTCAGCGTCATTCAAATCACCCTGGATAAACTCGGCGCCGCGCCTGACCAGATGCTCCACACCTTCGGCACGTCGCCCGTTGACCCGCACGTCCAGGCCCTGCTCCAAGGCGAAACGCGCAAAGCGTCCACCAATGAAGCCGCTTGCGCCGGTGACCAGAATCTTCATGTATTACCCCGTGTTCTTTCGTTTTTCATCGCTGTTGCCTTGACGCACGCCATCACTCCAACGGCACCAACCATTGGCCACACGCCTGGGCCAGGTGGTCGGTCAACAAGCCCAGCAGTTGCCCGCCACTGCGCCAATGATGCCAGTACAACGGTACATCGATGGGCTTATCTGGCAATAACTCGACCAATATGCCCTTTTCCAGTTGGTCGCGTACCTGCAATTCCGGCACTAGCCCCCAGCCAAGGCCGGCTTCGGTCAGGCGGATAAAGCCTTCGGACGATGGGCATAAATGGTGCTCGAAACCGCCGTCCACCCCGAGTGAAGCCAGGTAGCGGTGTTGCAGGAAATCGTCCGGGCCGAACACCAAAGCCGGCGTGCGCGCCAGTTGATCGGCGCGCACGCCGTCCGGAAAGTGCCGGGCGGTAAAGGCCGGGCTGGCCAGCGCGCGATAGCGCATGGCACCCAGCAACAGGCTGCGCGCGCCCGCCACCGGGCGCTCGCTGGCGCAGATACAGGCGGCTACCTCGCCGGCACGCATGCGTTTGAGGCCCACGGTCTGGTCCTCGACGACCAGATCCAGCAGCAGATGCTGCTCGGCGCAAAAGTCGCTGACGGCCTCGGCCCACCAGGTGGCGAGGCTGTCGGCGTTCAACGCGATGCGCAGGCGTTCGGGCATGCCCTCCTCGTCCAGCGCGGGCACCTGGCTTTGCAGGTCACGTTCCAGCAAGCGCACCTGCTGCACATGGTTGAGCAGACGACGGCCAATATCGGTGGGCGTCGGCGGCGTGGCCCGCACCAATACCGGTTGGCCGATGCGCGCTTCCAACAGCTTGATGCGCTGGGAGATCGCCGACTGCGACAACCCCAGCACTTGAGCGGCGCGCTCGAAGCCCGCCTGTTCCACCACCGCCGCCAGGGCCGAGAGCAATTTATAGTCGAACATCAGTTTCTCTAATGAGCGATCAGCAATATTGGTTTTTCTTATACAGCCTGCACCCTGAGAATAGCCAGCATCGCTTCTCTCTTTATTAAAGGAACCTCCCAATGGCTGGCGAAACCGCCCTGGCAACCCTGCTGCGCAGCATGAGCCCCCACCTTAATGAAGGTGACTACGTGTTCTGCACCCTGCCCGATCACCAGATCCCGGCCGGGTGCGAGGTGATCGGCAGCTTCCGCGAGCAGGAAGGCCTGACCTTGATCGTCGAACGCCAGCAGGCGCAACAGGCCGGGCTGGCCTTTGACTACGTCGCCGCGTGGATCACTTTGAATGTGCACTCGGCCCTGGAAGCCGTGGGCCTGACCGCCGCCTTCGCCAGCGCGCTGGGCAAGGCCGGCATCAGTTGCAACGTGATTGCCGGCTACTACCACGATCACCTGTTCGTCGGCCGTGCCGATGCCGAGCGGGCCATGCAGGTGTTGCAACAACTGGCAGCGAACGCGGAGTAACCCCTATGTGGCAGAGTTATGTGAACGGGCTGCTGGTCGCCCTGGGCTTGATCATGGCCATCGGCACCCAGAATGCCTTTGTCCTCGCGCAAAGCCTGCGCCGTGAACATCATTTACCCGTGGCGGCGCTGTGCGTGGTGTGTGATGCCCTGCTGGTGGCCGCCGGGGTGTTTGGCCTGGCGACGGTGCTGGCGCAAAGCCCGATACTGCTGGCGGTTGCGCGCTGGGGCGGTGCGGCGTTCCTGATCTGGTACGGCGCTTGTGCGCTGCGCCGGGCCTGTTCGAAACAGAGCCTGGACCAGGCAGACCATCTAAAGGTGCGCTCGCTGCGCGCGGTCTTGCTGAGCGCGTTGGCCGTCACATTGCTCAACCCCCACGTTTATCTGGACACCGTGCTGCTGATTGGCTCCCTCGGTACCCAGCAGACCGAGCCGGGCGCCTATGTGGCCGGTGCGGCCAGCGCTTCATTGCTGTGGTTCTCCACCCTGGCACTCGGTGCGGCGTGGCTGGCACCCTGGCTGGCACGCCCCGCCACGTGGCGCCTGCTGGACCTATTGGTGGCAGTGATGATGTTCAGCGTGGCCTATCAATTGATCAGTGCCTGAGGAATATTCCAAAACGCTCTGGAACCTCTATCCCACACAGTTGTTGCGTGGTTTTGCCGCACCCCCGGTGCTATGATCCGGACCCTGCGCCGCAAAGAGTACAAACTCCCCGGCGCTTGTTTGGCCGCCCGTGATCGGCCTTGCGCTCACCGCAACTGACCTGATTAGGAGAATCATCATGGCTTTCGAATTGCCGCCGCTGCCCTACGCACACGATGCCCTGCAGCCGCACATTTCCAAGGAAACCTTGGAATACCACCACGACAAGCACCACAACACCTATGTCGTGAACCTGAACAACCTGGTGCCAGGCACCGAGTTCGAAGGCAAGACCCTGGAAGAGATCGTCAAATCCTCTTCGGGCGGTATCTTCAACAACGCCGCTCAGGTCTGGAACCACACCTTCTACTGGAACTGCCTGGCGCCAAACGCCGGCGGCCAACCGACCGGCGCACTGGCTGAAGCCATCAACGCTTCGTTCGGTTCGTTCGACAAGTTCAAGGAAGAGTTCACCAAGACGTCCGTCGGCACCTTCGGTTCCGGTTGGGGCTGGCTGGTGAAAAAGGCTGACGGCTCCCTGGCCCTGGCCAGCACCATCGGCGCCGGCAACCCGCTGACCAGCGGCGACACCCCGCTGCTGACCTGCGACGTGTGGGAACACGCCTACTACATCGACTACCGCAACGTGCGTCCAAAGTATGTGGAAGCGTTCTGGAACCTGGTCAACTGGAAGTTCGTGGCTGAGCAGTTCGAAGGCAAGACCTTCACTGCCTAAGCACTGCTTGCAGTAAAAAGAGCCCGGCATTCGCCGGGCTTTTTTGTGGGTGATGGAACCGAGCCACGTGACGTTGCCACCCAGATAGGGAGAGGAATTCGCCACTCACCCCTGTCGGAGAAATAACCATGACTATTGGAGCACTCGCAGCACTGCCCATCGTTGGCGACCTCGCCAAGGCCGCTGGAGAGATCACCAAAGCGATCACCCCGCTCATCCAGCCCTTCGCGGATGCCGCCGCGAAGAAGCTATTTGCCGAAGAAGACAGCAACGATCAGAGCGAGCAGAAGAAAATCGAGTTCGCAAAGTCCATCGATACAAAGATTTCCTATGAGCTGTCTAAGTCGGCATAACCGTCTGCCCCCTCATGTAACCTAAGTACCTGTTGTTTTTTGGGCAGGCGGATGCCAATCCGCCCTGCCTATCGCAGGGCCTGCTCCTTTTAGACCGCCCCTGTCCGCATCAAACCTGCCCCCGCCCCAATGTTCCTTTGACTGCCATGCCCAGATTGCCAATACTCATGGCATATTGAAGGCCACCCGCATGAGACAAGGAATGCCCCTTTGAAGCTGGAACTCAAGAACAGCTTGTCGGTGAAGTTGCTACGGGTTGTGTTGCTGTCGGCATTGATCGTGGGCGTGGCGCTGAGCGTGGCGCAGATCGTTTTCGATGCCTATAAGACGCGACAGGCTGTGGCCGGCGATGCGCAGCGCATCCTCGATATGTTTCGCGACCCCTCGACCCAGGCCGTCTATAGCCTCGACCGCGAGATGGGCATGCAAGTCATTGAGGGCCTGTTCCAGGACGACGCCGTGCGCATGGCGTCCATCGGCCACCCCAACGAGACCATGCTGGCGGAGAAAAGCCGTGCCTTGCAGCAAGCCCCCAGCCGCTGGTTGACCGACCTGATTCTTGGCCAGGAACGCACCTTCACTACTGCCTTGGTGGGTAAAGGCCCTTACAGCGAGTACTACGGCGACCTGAGCATCACCCTCGACACCGCCACGTACGGCCAGGGTTTTATCGTCAATTCAGTGATCATCTTTATTTCCGGGGTGCTGCGCGCCCTGGCCATGGGCCTGGTGCTGTACCTGGTCTATCACTGGCTGCTGACCAAGCCGCTGTCACGGATTATCGAGCACCTTACCTCGATCAACCCCGACAGGCCCAGCGAGCACAAGATCCCTCAGATCAAGGGTCACGAACGCAACGAGTTGGGGCTGTGGATCAATACCGCCAACCAATTGCTTGAATCCATCGAACGTAATACCCACCTGCGCCACGAGGCAGAAAGCAGCCTGCTGCGCATGGCCCAGTATGACTTCCTGACCGGATTGCCGAACCGCCAGAAACTGCAGGAGCAACTGGACAAGATCCTCATCGACGCCGGCCGTCGGCAGCGACGCGTGGCCGTGCTGTGCGTGGGGCTGGATGACTTCAAAAGCGTCAACGAGCAGTTCACCTACCAGGCTGGCGACAAACTGCTGCTGGCCCTGGCCGACCGCCTGCGCGCCCACAGCGGCCGCCTTGGCGCACTGGCCCGGCTGGGCGGCGACCAGTTCGCCTTGGTACAGGCCGATATCGAGCAGCCCTACGAGGCCGCCGAGCTGGCACAAAGTATCCTCGATGACCTGGAGGCGGAGTTCCCCCTCGACCATGAAGGCATCCGCCTGCGCGCCACCATCGGCATCACCCTGTTCCCGGAAGACGGCGACAGCACCGAAAAGCTGCTGCAAAAAGCCGAACAGACCATGACCCTGGCCAAGACCCGGTCGCGCAACCGCTATCAGTTCTATATCGCCAGCGTCGACAGCGAAATGCGCCGCCGCCGCGAGCTGGAGAAAGACCTGCGCGACGCCCTCGCCCGCGATCAATTCCACCTGGTGTACCAACCGCAGATCAGCTACCGCGACCACCACGTGGTCGGCGTGGAAGCGCTCATCCGTTGGCAGCACCCGGAACATGGCTTGGTGCCGCCGGACCTGTTTATCCCGCTGGCCGAGCAGAATGGCACCATCATTGCGATTGGCGAATGGGTGCTGGACCAGGCTTGCCGGCAACTGCGCGAATGGCACGACTTGGGCTTCACCGAGTTGCGCATGGCCGTCAACCTGTCCACCGTGCAGTTGCATCACACCGAGTTGCCACGGGTGGTCAACAACCTGATGCAGATCTACCGCCTGCCGCCGCGCAGCCTGGAACTGGAAGTCACCGAGACCGGCCTGATGGAAGACATCAGCACCGCCGCCCAGCACTTGCTGAGCCTGCGCCGTTCCGGTGCGTTGATTGCCATCGATGACTTCGGCACCGGCTACTCGTCCCTCAGTTACCTGAAAAGCCTGCCCCTGGACAAGATCAAGATCGACAAGAGTTTCGTCCAGGACCTGCTGGACGATGACGACGATGCCACCATCGTGCGCGCGATCATCCAACTGGGCAAAAGCCTGGGCATGCAGGTGATCGCCGAAGGTGTGGAAACCGCTGAACAGGAGGCCTACATCATCTCCGAAGGCTGCCATGAAGGTCAGGGCTATCACTACAGCAAACCCTTGCCGGCACGGGAGCTGGCGGCGTTTTTGAAGCAGTCCGAGCGGAATAACGCAGCGATTCTCTGACACCGCAAACCGATACTGAATATTTCCCGCGTATAACCCTTTACACAAAATGCAAATCTTTCGCATTATGTCGCAGTTTTTGCGCTCCCCCGCGCGCCCTATCAACAACCGAAGCAGGATGTTCGCCATGATTCGTATGCCCCTGGCCACCGCCAGTCTGCTGGCCATTGCCATTTCTCTCGCCGGTTGCGGCGAAGGTAAAGACAAGGCCGCAGCACCCCAGGCGCCGACCCCGGCCGCCAGCACTACCGCTCCAGCGGCTGCCACCCCTGCCGGCCAGGTCGACGAAGCGGCCGCCAAGGCCGTGGTCGCGCATTACGCGGACATGGTGTTTGCGGTCTACAGCGATGCCGAGTCCACCGCGAAAACCCTGCAAACCGCGATCGACGCGTTCCTCGCCAAGCCGAACGACGAAACCCTGAAAGCCGCGCGCACTGCCTGGATCGCTGCCCGCGTCCCGTACCTGCAGAGCGAAGTGTTCCGCTTCGGCAACACCATCATCGACGACTGGGAAGGCCAGGTGAACGCATGGCCGCTGGACGAAGGCCTGATCGACTACGTCGACAAGTCCTACGAACACGCCCTGGGTAACCCAGGCGCCACCGCCAACATCATCGCCAACACCGAGATCCAGGTCGGCGAAGACAAGGTCGACGTCAAGGACATCACCCCGGAAAAACTCGCCAGCCTCAATGAGCTGGGCGGTTCCGAGGCCAACGTCGCCACCGGTTACCACGCCATCGAATTCCTGCTGTGGGGCCAGGACCTGAACGGCACCGGCCCGGGCGCCGGCAACCGTCCTGCGTCGGACTACCTGACCGGCGACGGCGCCACGGGCGGCCACAACGAGCGTCGCCGTGCGTACCTGAGCGCCGTGACCCAACTGTTGGTCAGCGACCTGGAAGAAATGGTCGGCAACTGGAAACCCAACGTCGAAGACAACTACCGCGCCACCCTCGAGGCAGAACCTGCCACCGACGGCCTGCGCAAAATGCTGTTCGGCATGGGCAGCCTGTCCCTGGGCGAGCTGGCCGGTGAACGCATGAAGGTTTCCCTGGAAGCCAACTCGCCGGAAGACGAACAAGACTGCTTCAGCGACAACACCCACTACTCGCACTTCTACGACGCCAAGGGCATCCGCAACGTCTACCTGGGCGAGTACACCCGCGTCGATGGCACCAAGCTGACCGGCGCCAGCCTGTCGTCCCTGGTGGCCAAGGCCGACCCGGCTGCCGATACCGCATTGAAAGAGGACCTGGCAGCGACTGAAGCGAAGATCCAAGTCATGGTTGACCACGCCAACAAGGGTGAGCACTACGACCAACTGATCGCTGCCGGCAACGATGCGGGCAACCAGATCGTACGCGACGCCATCGCCGCACTCGTCAAGCAGACCGGTTCGATCGAAGCGGCCGCAGGCAAGCTGGGCATCAGCGACCTGAACCCGGATAACGCTGATCACGAGTTCTGATCAGTACGGTGTTGAAAAAGGCGGCCTTCGGGTCGCCTTTTTTTATACCGCGTATCTGGCCACACCGCTCCCCTGTGGGAGCTGGCAAGCCAGCCACATGGGAACGGGATCGACAGCAAAAACCCGGTCGGCTTTAAGGCCGCCGCGCTTTGCTTTTGATCTTAGGCGCCCCGTCAAACACGCTGGCCGGAATTCGACAGGGATTTGGGGGGTAAACCGGCAGGGATGCCGGTTTAGCCGCCCCGCGCCATGGATGGCGCGTGGCGGCGGCCCCCCAAATACCTGGCGGATTACGGGCACACCGAGCCTAGGCGAGGTGCCGAGTGTTGGGGCAAGAGCGTTTTGCTTACTTTTGCGCTTTTCAAAAGTGAGCCGCCGTAAGGGCGGAACCATTAGCAGCCGTTACCTAAATAACGGATATGTACCTGGTCTGATCCAATATCCTGGTCGGCTGTCAGGCCGCTTTCGCAGGCAAGCCAGCTCCCACATTTGGATCGCGGGGCAACAGTTGGAGAGTGGTCGGTTGTCAGGCCGCCTTCGCAGGCAAGCCTGCTCCCACATTTGGATCGCGGGGCAGCAGTTAGAGAGTGGTCGGCTGTCAGGCCGCCTTTGCAGGCAAGCCTGCTCCCACATTTGAACCGTGCCGCCGCGGACGCCCCGGTTTACAAGACCTGCACCGCAGGTAGAATGGCGCCACCCTCAACACCCGAGCTCACTTCATGGCGTTGCCGACCTTACGTATCATCGGTTTCATCATCGGCATCTTCCTGATCACTCTCGCGATCGCCATGGTCGTGCCTATGGCAACCCTGGTGATCTTCGAACGCACCAGCGACCTGCCCTCGTTCCTGTGGGCCAGCATGATCACCTTCCTCGCGGGCCTGGCCCTGGTGATTCCCGGCCGTCCCGAGCATGTGCACCTGCGCCCGCGGGACATGTACCTGCTGACCGTGACAAGCTGGGTGGTGGTGTGCATCTTCGCCGCGCTGCCATTCCTGCTGACCCAGCACATCAGCTACACCGACTCGTTCTTCGAAAGCATGTCCGGCATCACCGCCACCGGTTCCACGGTGTTGAGTGGCCTGGACACCATGTCGCCGGGCATCCTGATGTGGCGTTCGCTGCTGCACTGGCTGGGGGGCATTGGCTTTATCGGCATGGCGGTGGCGATCCTGCCACTGCTGCGTATCGGTGGCATGCGCCTGTTCCAGACCGAGTCCTCCGACCGCTCGGAAAAGGTCATGCCCCGCTCCCACATGGTGGCGCGGCTGATCGTGGCGGCCTACGTGGGGATTACCATCCTCGGCAGCCTGGCGTTCTGGTGGGCCGGCATGGGCCTGTTTGATGCGATCAACCACGCGATGTCGGCGATCTCCACCGGCGGGTTCTCTACTTCGGATGAATCCCTGGCGCACTGGAAACAGCCCGCCGTGCACTGGGTGGCGGTGGTGGTGATGATTCTCGGCAGCCTGCCGTTCACCCTGTATGTGGCCACGTTGCGCGGCAATCGTCGGGCGCTGATCAAGGATCAGCAGGTGCAAGGCCTGCTCGGTCTGTTGCTGGTGACCTGGCTGGTACTCGGCACCTGGTACTGGTGGACCACCAACCTGCACTGGCTGGACGCCCTGCGCCATGTGGCGCTGAACGTCACATCGGTGGTGACCACCACAGGTTTCGCATTGGGCGACTACAGCCTGTGGGGCAACTTCTCACTGATGCTGTTCTTCTACCTGGGCTTTATCGGTGGCTGTTCGGGTTCTACGGCGGGCGGCATCAAGATCTTCCGGTTCCAGGTCGCCTATATCCTGCTCAAGGCCAACTTGAACCAGCTGATCCACCCGCGCGCGGTGATCAAGCAGAAGTACAACGGTCACCGTCTCGATGAAGAAATCGTGCGTTCGATCCTGACGTTTTCGTTTTTCTTCGCCATCACCATTTGCGCCATCGCCCTGGCCCTGTCGCTGCTGGGCCTGGACTGGATGACCGCCTTGACCGGCGCCGCCAGCACCGTGTCCGGTGTCGGCCCCGGATTGGGGGAAACCATCGGCCCGGCGGGCAACTTCGCCAGCCTGCCGGATGCGGCCAAATGGATTCTGTCGCTCGGCATGCTGCTGGGCCGACTGGAGATCATCACAGTCTTTGTGCTGTGCATTCCGGCGTTTTGGCGTCACTGACAGCCGGCGCTTCCAGCAACCGCGCCCGGTATTCGCCGGGCGTGGCATCGAACCAACGACGAAACGCGCGAAAGAAGTTACTCGGGTCGGCAAAGCCCAGCAGGTAGGCGATCTCCAGCAGCGTCATGCTCGGCTGCGCCAGGTACTGCTCGGCCAGTTCACGGCGGGTGTCGTCGAGCAAGGTCTGGAAGCTAGTGCCCTCTTCCTGCAGACGCCGTTGCAAGGTGCGCTGGGACAGGTGCAACGTCTGGGCCACCACCTCACGCTTGGGCTCGCCCTGGGGCAGCAGGCGACACAACACTTGGCGCGCCTTGTGGGTCACGCGGCTTTCCGAGAAACGCGCCAGGTATTCACCGGCAAACCGATCATGCAGCAGGGCCATGGCCTCATTGGCCGTGGGCAATGGCGCGTCCATGTCCGCCTGTTCGAAAATCAGCGCGTCATAGGGCGCGTTGAATTCCAGCGGCGCATGGAAGGCTTGTTTATAGGGCGCCAGGTCCGCCGGTTGCTCACCTTGCAACACCACCTTGCGCGGCTGCAGGGTACGGCCGGTCAGCCAGCCACACAGGGCCAGGGCGCTGGCCAGCGAGGCTTCGGCACTTTGGCGGGTGGGGGGCAGATGATCACCGTGCACCGTCAGAATCAGCGCATAACCTTCAGGGACCAATCGGAAACTCAGGTCGGCACTTTCGGCGATGATCCGCTGGTAGCGCACCAGGCGCATAAAGCCCTCGGCGAGGGTATTGCTGGACATCAGCGCGTAGCCGGCCACATGGAACGACGCCGGGCGCACCACTTTGCCCATGTTCAGGCCGATCGCCGGGTTGCCCGACACCTCCACCGCCCGTTGCCATAGCCGGGTCATGGAGTCTTGCGGGAACCGCGCATCAGGGTCATTCAGGGCGGCGTAGTCGAGGCCGAGTTGCTTGAACAAGGCGCGGCAATCCAGGCCGTCCATTTCCAATGCCTTGACTATCCCCATCGCCCAGCTTGCAGAAGTTGTTCGTTCGCTCATGGCGTCTTCTTAAAAAAGCAGGCTCAAACGGCAGCCAGGAAGCCAAGGATACTAAAGTGGCATCTATTGTCACTGGCTGTTACCACTGATCACTCTAGACTCAAATAAGCTCCCCGCCGAACATCTGTTGGGCGGCATAACAATCAAAGGGCCGTTCACCGTGGAAAACGTCAAGCGATTCAATAGCTTTGCTGAGTTCTACCCCTATTACCTGGCCGAGCACGCCAACAGCACTTGCCGGCGCCTGCATTTTATCGGCACCACGCTGGTGATCGGCATTTTGGCCTATGCCATCGGCAGAGGTTCGCTTCTCCTGTTGATCGCCTTGCCGATTGCCGGTTACAGCTTTGCCTGGATCGGCCACTTCTTCTTCGAAAAGAACCGCCCAGCGACCTTTCAACACCCGTTCTACAGCCTGTTGGGGGATTTCGTGATGTACCGCGACATGATCCTGGGCAAGGTACCCTTCTAGCCAAACGACCGTTTAAACGATGAAAGTTCATCCATCTGCCGACATAAAAATCTTTTTGTCATTTGCAGTGCTGTATCCTGCCAAGGCTTTTTGAGAGCGCGGAATCACCTGCGATTGAAAAAACAGACCTTGCGAGGAGCGACGACGATGCACGAGATACCTAATCTCCCCTTCCCAAGCCTGCACCCTACAGAGCAGCCAACACCGCAGCAGGCCAGCGACAAACAGCCTGAGGCCAAAGAAGCCAAACCAGTCGACAGCGAAAGCCAGGACTGACGCCGTACCAGACCGTGTGGAAAGCGCAACTTTGAGCGCTTTCCACACTGCCTGAATCCATCGAGACGCCCACCATGACCGATACCCTCCCCGACAACCCGGACGCTGCCGTACTCGACGCTGCCCTGCAGATGGTCGAGGTGTGGAACCGCCTTGGCCCAGACAAACAAGCCGCTCTGCTCAAGCGCTTCGGCACCCAGGAAAATGCCTTGGCCGCCCTGGTGACCACCCGATTGCTCGCCCCCACACAGCCCTGATGCGCTGTTGATCGACCGTTTTTTTAGTTTTAGCCGCACGGCCCGGCCAAAGCGCCGGTATCATTAGCAGCCTATCTTTACCTGCTGCGACAGTGGACCTCTCCCCATGCCAGATACCCAGCGCCCCATGGCGGTCACGCTGCAAGTTGTTTCCATCGTGTTGTTCACCTTCATCGGCTACCTGAATATCGGCATTCCCCTGGCCGTGTTGCCGGGCTATGTCCACAGTGAGCTGGGCTACGGCGCGGTCATTGCCGGCCTGGTGATCAGCGTGCAATACCTGGCCACCCTGCTGAGCCGCCCCTATGCGGGCAAAATCATCGATAACCTGGGCAGTAAGCGCGCCGTGCTGATCGGTTTGGTCGGGTGCGGCCTGAGCGGTGTGTTCATGCTGCTCGCGGCGTGGTTCTCGAGCCTGCCCGCGTTGAGCTTGGGTAGCCTGCTGATCGGCCGCCTGGTGCTGGGCAGCGCCGAAAGCCTGGTGGGCTCGGGCGCCATCGGTTGGGGCATTGGCCGGGTCGGTGCGGCGAATACCGCCAAGGTCATCTCCTGGAACGGCATCGCCAGCTATGGCGCGCTGGCCGTCGGCGCGCCGTTGGGCGTATTGCTGGTGAGAAATTTCGGGCTGTGGAGCATGGGCGTCAGCATCATCCTGCTGGCGGTCGTCGGCCTGCTGCTGGCGTGGAACAAGGTCGCCGCGCCGATTGTTGCCGGTGTACGCCTGCCCTTCATGAATGTGCTGGGCCGGGTACTGCCCCACGGTTGCGCACTGGCGCTGGGGTCCATTGGCTTTGGCACCATCGCCACGTTCATAACCCTGTATTACACCACCCAGCATTGGGACAACGCGGTGTGGGCCCTAAGCCTGTTCGGCGCCAGTTTTATCGGTGCGCGGCTGCTGTTCGGTAATCTGATCAACCGTATCGGCGGGTTTCGCGTGGCGATTGCCTGCCTGTCGGTGGAGATCCTCGGCCTGCTGTTGCTGTGGCTGGCACCGGACGCAAACTTGGCCCTGGCCGGTGCGGCGTTGAGCGGGTTCGGCTTTTCCCTGGTGTTTCCGGCCCTGGGCGTCGAAGCCGTCAACCTGGTGCCAGCCTCCAGCCGCGGCTCGGCGGTGGGGGCCTACTCGCTGTTCATCGACCTTTCGCTGGGCATCACCGGCCCACTCGCCGGGGCCGTGGCGGCAGGCTTCGGCTTTGCCTCGATCTTCCTGTTCGCCGCCCTCGCCGCACTCGGTGGGTTGCTGCTGAGCCTGTACCTGTACCGCCAGGCCCCCAAGGCCCGCGAAGCACGCGGCGACTAGAAGTCGACCTTGCCGCGCCCGGCCTTGATACTGCCGCGTTTGGTCTTGGATTCGAGGCGACGCTTTTTCGAGCCCAGGGTCGGCTTGGTCGGGCGGCGCTTCTTCTCCACCTTGGTGGCGCTGAGGATCAACTCCACCAGTCGCTCCAGCGCATCCGCGCGGTTCTGCTCCTGGGTCCGATATTGCTGGGCCTTGAGCACCAGCACGCCCTCGCTGGTGATACGACTGTCACGCAGCGCCAGCAACCGCTCCTTATAAAACTCGGGCAGCGACGACGCCGGGATATCAAAGCGCAGGTGCACCGCACTCGACACCTTATTGACGTTCTGCCCACCCGCACCCTGGGCGCGAATGGCGGTGAGCTCGATCTCGGCATCGGGCAGGTGGACGTTGTTGGAAATCACCAGCATGGGCAGCGGGATCCTCTGTAGGGGCAACCAAGGATACGCGAATGCGCGCGCCCATTCCTGAAACAACAAACCCGGCGCAAGGCCGGGTTTGGTTTATCTCAGGCACGCCTCACTTCCCTGCTGGAGCAGCCACCTCCAAGGCTCGCTGCGCACCGCGCTTGTTCTTGATGCCGTAACACACCCACATGAACGCCACCCACACCGGGATCGCATACACCGACACCTGGATTCCCGGGATCATCAGCATGATCACCAGGATAAACACCACGAACGCCAGGCACACGTAGTTGCCGTACGGGTACCACAGCGCCTTGAACAACGGCACCTGGCCCGTGCGGTTCATGTGCTGGCGGAACTTGAAGTGAGAGAAGCTGATCATCGCCCAGTTGATCACCAGCGTGGCCACGACCAGGGACATCAGCAGTTCCAGCGCGTGTTGCGGGATCAGGTAGTTCATCAGCACGGCAACCAGGGTGATGGCCGCCGAGGCGAGGATGGAACGCACGGGCACGCCACGCTTGTCGATCTTCGCCAGGGCCTTGGGCGCATCGCCCTGCTCGGCCATGCCCAGCAGCATGCGGCTGTTGCAGTAGGTACCGCTGTTGTACACCGACAGCGCCGCCGTCAGCACCACAAAGTTGAGGATGTGCGCGGCGGTGTTGCTGCCGAGCATCGAGAACACCTGCACAAACGGGCTGCCGCTGTAGGCGTCGCCGGAAGCGTTGAGGGTTGCCAGCAGGCTGTCCCACGGCGTCAACGACAGCAGCACGACGAGCGCGCCGATGTAGAAGATCAGGATGCGGTAGATCACCTGGTTGATCGCTTTCGGGATCACGGTGCGTGGCTGGTCGGCTTCGGCTGCGGTGAAGCCGAGCATCTCCAGGCCGCCGAAGGAGAACATGATGATCGCCATGGCCATCACCAATCCGCCGACGCCGTGGGGGAAGAAACCACCGTGGTCCCACAGGTTGCTCACCGACGCCTGCGGCCCGCCGCTGCCGCTGACCAGCAGGTAGCTGCCCAGGGCAATCATGCCGACGATGGCCACCACCTTGATGATGGCAAACCAGAACTCGGCCTCACCGAAAACTTTGACGTTGGCCAGGTTGATCAGGTTGATCAGCACGAAGAACGCCGCTGCCGAGACCCAGGTCGGGATCTCCGGCCACCAGTAGTGCACGTATTTGCCGACAGCGGTCAGCTCCGACATGCCCACCAGGATGTACAGGATCCAGCAGTTCCAGCCCGACAGGAAGCCGGCGAAACCGCCCCAGTACTTGTGGGCAAAGTGGCTGAAGGAACCGGCGACCGGCTCTTCGACGATCATTTCGCCGAGCTGGCGCATGATCATGAAGGCAATGAAGCCGCAGATGGCATAGCCCAGGATCATTGACGGGCCGGCGGACTTGAGCACCCCGGCGGAGCCGAGGAACAGGCCGGTGCCGATGGCGCCACCGAGGGCGATCAACTGGATATGCCGATTTTTCAGGCCGCGTTTCAGCTCGCCTGAAGAGGAATGGGGTCCACTCATGAAAAGGGTCTCACGCAAGGTTTGAGGATGTTGACTGCAGGTTGCTGCCTTGAATTACCGACTCAAGCAGCGCTGCTCAAACCCCAGCGCAGGCACCAGGAGTACAGCGTCTTTCTTACGGTCATGCGTCACCTGTTTGTTTTTATCTGTGACGAAATCGAACCCGTCCGGCTCGTGGCCAGGCGGAGTGATCAGGGTGGGTAAACCCCGAGGTCTTGGCCTTTTGCGTGGTTACGCAAGGGGGTCACAGTAAAACGCGGCGGATTGTACACCGCTCGACAGCTTGGGGGCGCCCTAGAAAGACGTGTGCGACGATCTGTCAGGTAATCCTTACAGGGCCTGATCGACCAATAAAGTCGCCATTTACTCGTAAATTAATCGTTACAGCACGGAAAATTAACGTTACAGCCGTGATCTCGATAAAAATTGGCGGTAGGAAATTTCCGAAAGATTAGTCGCGCCAGCTCCCTGAATTTATTCAAGAAACGGCCAACGCCAAAAAACAGAACAAAATATCCAAATGAAACCGTGTCAATAAAAATTTTGCATTTTCAAACACTCTCTCCTAGGTTCTTCCCACTTGCCAGCGAAGCCCGTTGGCAAGCCGTTCTCAAACAACGTCCTCTAGGAGATACACCATGCAAGCACTGGAAAACGACCTGGAAACCGAACTGCAACTCGACGATTGGTTTGAAGCGCCGACCCATGAGGCCGCCGTTGAAATGATGCAAGCCGATGCCGTTGTGCCATTCGGCACCGCGATGTGGCCATTCTAATAACCGGCAGGCATTCGGCAGGTGCCGTGCACGGCACCTGCCCCCTTTCCCAAGGCACAGAAGGAAGTACGTCATGGACAAGGCCCGCGCCGTCGAACACTTTCTCTACTACCTCGCGCACCACCCGGCCCTCAACGGTCTGAGCCGCCCCACCGTGCTGCTGGGCCATACCGAGCGCTACGACGCCATCGCGCAGGCGATCACCCACAGCAGCGCCGCCCGTTTCAACTTCCAGCTACAGCGCCTGGACCTGGCTGCCAGCGACACCCTGGCCGAGGCCATCGAGGCCTGTGACCTGTACCTGTTTCTCTACGATTTCTCGACCTTGCCCAACCCACGCGCCGAAGGCCCGGACTTTATCCGCGCCCTGCAAGGCGTGATGGCTGAGCACTGGAAAAAATCCCTGCTGTTCAAAGATTACGGTGACTACTTCTACGACACCTTCAGCGTCGAACCCCAGCGCATTGCCGACCTCAATGCCACGCTGATCCGGCGCATGTCCCAGGCCCAGGTGTTGAGCTTTACCGACAAGCATGGCTCACGCCTGGAAGCGCCGATGAGCAGCATCAAGAAGTGGACCAACATCAACGGCATCGGCAACCACGACCTGGCCCCAGGCGAGATCGCCACCCACAGCGAAGCCATCAATGGCCAGGTGAGGTTTGTCGGCACCTTTCTCAGCACCATCCCGTTCGCGCGTAAATATGGCGTGCTGGCGTCACCGCTGGAACTGTGGATCGAGAACTCGACCGTCTGCAGCGTGGCCAGCGACGTGCCGGGGCTGGCGGACGACTTCAATAAGTACCTGAACGCCAACCCGTCGAACCGGCGTGTGGAAGAACTGGGGATTGGCACCAATGAAGGCGTGAAGGACCTGTATGCGCGCAATGCCGGGTTTGAGGAGCGCCACTGTGGGTTGCACCTGGGCCTGGGGGGCGGGCAGAAAGGCAGCCATCACCTGGATTTGATCTTTGCCAGCGGGGTGTTGGCGCTCGACGACAAGCCGGTGTTTGATGGGACTTTTGCGTTCTGATCAGTGGCGTGAAAATGATGCAGGTCCAACGCTTGGGCTGCTGCAGATAGCGATGCCCCAGCCGGCTACGGCACCGCTATCGCTGGCCCGCTCGTTTGCGTGCGCAGGCTGATCTCAAATAGGATCAGGCATCTGGCAGGGGGGTCTGGCAGACCGGTGCTGGCGCACAGGGAAGTATGGTTTTCGAGGTAAATAGACCATAGGTGTAGTCCAGATCTTCAGAATTGATCACCTGTTCCACAGTCCAATTACCTGGCCAAGGCGCAATATCGGACTGCGCGTGGAAAACCAGCGTAGCCCGTAGGTCTAAATCGGGCACACCCGATACCGGCAGATACGGTTTAGACGTAGGGTGCTGGCGTTTCCAGCGCTCCCACAGCAGGTCAAGATAACAATGGTGCAGGAAAAATACCGGATCGTTGGGCGAAGTTGGCATGGACATGTTCCCGCCCACCCACCGGTGCACGGGATCATGCAGCACGCCTTCACAAAAATTTGACCAAGTGTCCGGACCTGGTCCATACGGGGTCTTGGACAAGGCCATCAGCACCTGGTCGGAGTCTGGCAAGTGCGCGCCAGGTTCTGTGCCCAACTCGCGGCGCAGCCCCGCATCACCCAATTCCATATCCCACAGGCGAATCTTAAAACGCTCGCCCTTAAAGGCGAATGGACCTGAAGTAACGCGCTGATTTTGAGCGCTGTCACCGTTACCGCCCAAAAAGCTAGGCGTGAACGGATTGCTTGGGCCATCCATCGACCAGTCCCAAAACGGTAGGGTAAGCGTCATGTCGCCAACGGCGCGTTGCAAGTCCTGCTCAAATTGGCGCAAAAATACGCGGTGCCAAGGGAAAAATAGTGGAGAGCGATGCGGCATTGGCATGAAAGCCCCGGGACCGCCCATAGCGCTGTGGTGCACTTGCACATAATCGTCATAGCGGTTTTGACGTCCAGGACGCAGTACGCTGTCGACGTCGTTTTTCAACACCAGGATGGCCTCGACCAACGTATCTTTCTGTTCGCGGGTCATAAAGCGGTGATTGATGCGGATGTCCATGTCTGTAACCTCGGGCCACACGTGAAAGGAGCCCACAATCTAGTGCGCCCTTCTTGAAAGCCGGTGGTAGCGGGTTACCCAATACAGGGCACTGATCACTCAGCAAACGAGATCCCGACACGTGTGCCAAGGCAAAAAAAACGCCAACCCGAGGGTTGGCGTTTTTGTGCAGCGTTTAGCGCATCACTGCGGCTTCTTGCGACCAAAACCCGGACGCTGACCCGAACCGGCCGGGGCGCCACGGCGCTTGCCCGACGGCTCGTCCGCGACCAATTTCGGGCCAGGGCGTTTGTTCGCTGCTGGCTTGGCTGGACGCTTGGTGCTGGCGTTGTCCGCTGGGCGATCGGCTTCACCCCGATTGCTGCGACCACCCGACGGAGCAGGACGCGGCGCACGTGGCGCGCGCTCGCCTTCCTGGCGCGACGGCGCGGTTGGGCGACGCTCACCTTCAATCTGCGGTTCACGGGAAATACGACCGCCGGTCGCCGGTGCATTCAGCGCAGGGCGCAGGGTGCGGGCAACCCGTTCGGTGCGAGCCACAGGGCGCGACGATTTACGCTGCATACGCTCAAGCTTGTCTTTGCTCTTGGCGTTCATCTGCGGCATAGCGACGGGCGTCAGGCCGACTTCGGCGCTGAGAATGTCGACTTCGTACTGGCTCATTTCGCGCCAGCGGCCCATCGGCAGGTCGGAGTTGAGGAACACCGGACCGAAACGCACGCGCTTCAGGCGGCTGACCACCAGGCCCTGGGATTCCCACAGGCGACGTACTTCACGGTTACGGCCTTCCATTACCACGCAGTGGTACCAGTGGTTGAAACCTTCACCACCAGGCGCTTGCTTGATGTCGGTGAACTTGGCCGGGCCGTCTTCCAGCACCACGCCAGCCTTCAGGCGCTCGATCATCTCATCATCGACTTCACCACGTACACGCACGGCGTACTCGCGGTCCATCTCGTAGGACGGGTGCATCAGGCGGTTGGCCAGCTCACCGTCGGTGGTGAACATCAGCAGGCCGGTGGTGTTGATGTCGAGCCGGCCGATGTTGATCCAGCGGCCTTCCTTCGGCTTAGGCATCTTGTCGAACACGGTCGGACGGCCTTCCGGGTCGTCACGGGTGCAGATCTCGCCATCGGGCTTGTTGTACATGATCACGCGGCGCACCGATTCGGCGGCCTCTTCACGCTTGATGACCTTGCCATCGATGGTGATTGCGTCGTGCAGGTCGACGCGCTGGCCGAGGGTGGCCTCGACGCCGTTGACCTTGATACGCTTCTGGGTGATCCAGGCTTCGACGTCGCGGCGCGAGCCCACGCCGATACGCGCCAGCACCTTTTGCAGTTTTTCGCCTGCTGGGCCGATTTCCTGGCTGTCGTTCTGGTCTTTGTCGTTCATCTTAAGCACCTCCCGGTGGGTCGATTCAGGCGTGGCCTGAAGAGTGTTGAAAGCGGGGCTTTGGCCGAATAGCTCGGCAAAGGGTCGCGAATCATACGCGCATGACGCGCGTTGCGCATCACAGACTAGTCGATAAGCGCCAAGTCATTTGCTTTTCCGCCGACCGGTGGCGCCCAGGGCCAGCAATCGCAGCTCGGCTTCGGCCAGGACGCTGCGCTTGTCGGCTTTGTCGAGTTTCTTCCAGGCGCGGATCTCACGCTTGCTGCGGCCACAGCCGACGCAGATGTCATCGCTGAATTTGCAGATGCTGATGCACGGGTCTTTGGTAGAGCTCATGGTTTCTCCCAGACAATGGAGATCAAATGTGGGAGCGGGCTTGCTCGCGAATGCAGTGGCTCAGTCAATGCATCTGCAAGCTGACTCACCGCATTCGCGAGCAAGCCCGCTCCCACAGGTGTATTGCGTCAGTCTTCGAACTGGCGGCGCTCGGCTTCGATGGCTTCGGCCAGGGCCCGGGCTTCGTCTTCTTCGTCGCTCAAAGGCGGTTGTTCGAGAGCGGCGACGGCGGCGAGGAGTTTTTCGCGGGCCTCAGCAACGCCAAGGATGTCTTCCTCTGGCTCAGGTTCTGCTTCGACTTCAGGCTCAGCCTCAACGTTCGGTTGAGTTTCAGGTTCGGCGACGCCGTCACGCAGCAGGTCGTCGAAGTCAGTCTTGATGCCCTGCTCCATGTCGTCCAATTCCAGCAACAACGTATGAAAACTGGTCTCGTCCTTCGGCTCTTCCGGCTCGGCGCTGGCGTCGGCCAATTCCTGCAGGCTCGCGGGCACCGGGGCGTCGTCGAAGTCGAGCACCGGCTCGGCCTCCATCTCGCGCAGTTCGGCCAGCGGCGGCAGGTCGTCGAGGTTCTTCAGGTTGAAGTGGTCGAGGAACACCTTGGTGGTGGCGAACATCGCCGGTTTGCCGGGCACGTCGCGGTAGCCGACGATACGGATCCACTCGCGCTCCAGCAGGGTCTTGACGATGTGGCTGTTGACCGCCACGCCCCGTACGTCTTCGATCTCGCCCCGGGTGATCGGCTGGCGATAGGCGATCAGCGCCATGGTCTCCAGCATCGCCCGCGAATACCGCTGCGGGCGCTCTTCCCACAAGCGGCCAACCCACGGGGAAAATTTCTCACGGATCTGCAGGCGATAACCCGACGCCACTTCGCGCAGTTCAAAGGCGCGGCCCTCGCAGGATTTGCGCAGGATCTCCAGCGCCTTCTTGAACACCGGCGGCTCGGGCCGCTCGGCCTCCTCAAAGAGTTCGAACAGGCGCTCCAGGGATTGCGGTTTACCCGAGGCCAGTAGGAAGGCTTCGAGCAGCGGCGCCAGTTCGCGGGGTTCAGTCAGATTCATCGATTCAGCTCTTTATTCGGCTCGCGCCCGCACGTGGATAGCCGCAAAAGGCTCATTCTGGACCAGCTCGACCAACGATTCCTTGACCAGCTCAAGGACTGCCATAAAGGTCACCACCACCCCCAGGCGCCCTTCTTCGGCGGTGAACAGCTCGACGAACGGCACGAACCCACCGCCCTTGAGGCGTTCCAGCACGTCGCTCATGCGCTCGCGGGTGGACAGTGCTTCACGGCTGACCTGGTGGCTTTCAAACATATCGCCCCGGCGCAGCACCTCGGCCATGGACATCAGCAATTCTTCCAGGCTCACGTCCGGCAACAGTTTGCGCGCACGGGCCTCGGGGGCGTCGAGCTTGGGCACCACCACATCGCGGCCCACGCGGCTCAAGCCGTCGATGCCTTCGGCGGCGGCCTTGAAGCGTTCGTACTCTTGCAGGCGGCGGATCAGTTCGGCGCGCGGGTCGTCTTCTTCGGCTTCCACTGTCTCCGAGCGCGGCAGCAGCATGCGCGACTTGATCTCGGCGAGCATGGCGGCCATCACCAGGTACTCGGCGGCCAGTTCCAGGCGCACCGACTGCATCAGCTCGACATAGCCCATGTACTGGCGGGTGATTTCCGCCACCGGGATGTCGAGGATGTTGATGTTCTGCTTGCGAATCAGGTAGAGCAGCAAGTCCAGCGGGCCTTCGAAGGCTTCAAGGAAGACTTCGAGGGCGTCCGGCGGGATGTACAGGTCCAAGGGCATTTCCATGACCGCCTGGCCATACACCATGGCAAACGGCAGTTCCTGCTGGGCGCCCGCTTGGCTGTCGACGGTTTCCACGGCCGACATTCAGGCCTCGACCATGAACGGCGCCGGGTCGCCGCAACCCACGCGGATCACTTCGGGTTCGCCGTCGGCCAGGTTGATCACGGTGGAGGCTTTGTTGCCGCCGTAGCCACCGTCGATGATCAGGTCGACGTGCTTTTCCAGCAGGCGGCGCATTTCGTAGGGGTCATACAGAGGCTCATCCTCACCCGGCATGATCAGCGACACGCTCATCAACGGCTCACCCAGCTCTTCGAGCAGCGCCAGAGCAATAGGATGCTCCGGGACTCGCAGGCCGATGGTGCGCTTCTTGGGGTGCAGCAGCAGGCGCGGCACTTCGCGGGTGGCGTTGAGAATAAAGGTGTAGGGCCCTGGCGTGTGGGCCTTGAGCAGGCGGAAGGTGCCGGTGTCGACCTTGGCGAACAGCCCGAGTTGGGACAGGTCGCTGCAGATCAGCGCAAAGTTGTGCTTGTCGTCCAACTGGCGCAGGCGTCGCACACGCTCGACCGCGCCCTTGTCACCAATCTGGCAACCAATGGCGTAGGACGAATCCGTTGGGTAGATGACCACGCCGCCGGCGCGAATGATCTCGACGGCCTGTTTGATCAGGCGCGCCTGGGGGTTTTCCGGATGAATCTGGAAGAATTGACTCACGTGCTCTACCTGTTCAGACGGTGGCAATAATGGGGTCATGCTTGAATCGCCCCCACAAGAGCGGCAAATCTTCCGGGACCGCGCGGTATTCGCCGATCTCGGACCAGCCGCCTGGGCCATGAAAATCACTGCCGGCGCTGACCAGCAGACCAAATTCGCGAGCAAGAATCGCCAGGCTGCCGACCTGTTCGGCGGGTTGATGCCCGTTGACCACTTCAATTGCGTGGCCGCCCGCTCCAATATAGTCGGCAATCAGCTTGCGGCGCTTGCTGCGGGTGAAATCATAATGCCAGGGGTGGGCCAGGCTCACCCAGGCGCCGGAGGCTCGCAAGGTCTCGACGGTGTCTTCCAGGGTCGGCCAGTGTTGCTTCACATCCCCCAACTTGCCGGCGCCCAGCCATTTGCGGAAAGCCTCGGCGCGGTCTTTGACGAAACCTTCGCGCACCATCCAGTCGGCAAAGTGCGGCCGAGCCGGCGCATTACCACTGTCGCCCAGTTCCTGCTGGATGGCGCGAGCGCCTTCGAGGGCGCCAGGCATGCCTTTAAGGCTGAGCTTGCGGCTTATTTCTTCGGACCGCAGCCAGCGGCCATCGTGCAATTGGGCGATGGCCGCGACCAAAGGCGCGGCTTGCTGATCGAAACCATAGCCGAGCACATGAATGGTGGCGCCGCCCCAGGTGCAGGACAATTCCACGCCGTTGACCAGGTGCATGCCTAGACTGTGGGCCGCGACCCGGGCCTCGTCGAGACCTTCGAGGGTGTCGTGGTCGGTCAACGACAAGACTCGCACGCCTTTTTCAAACGCACGCGCAACCAGTACCGCAGGCGCCAAGGCGCCGTCGGAGGCCGTGCTGTGGCAGTGCAAATCAACATTCACGGGGATGTGTAACCTCAAGTCAGCTGGCGCTTTCGCTACCAAGGATGTTTGTTATTATGCCGCCACATCCAGCTTCTGGCTCTTACTGTGAAACAATTCATCGACTTCATCCCGCTGTTGCTGTTTTTCATCGTTACCAAACTCGACCCCAGGGTCATCGAAATCGCCGGTCACGAGCTGTCGTTCGGAGGCATCTACAGCGCCACCGCCGTACTGATCATCAGCTCCATCGTCGTCTACGGCGCCATCTTCATCTCCCAGCGCAAGCTGGAAAAAAGCCAATGGCTGACCCTGGTCGCCTGCCTGGTATTCGGCGGCCTGACCCTGGCCTTCCATAGCGAAACCTTCCTCAAATGGAAAGCGCCAGTAGTGAACTGGCTGTTCGCCCTGGTCTTTATCGGCAGCCACTTCATCGGTGACCGCCTGCTGATCAAGCGGATCATGGGCCATGCGCTGACCCTGCCGGACCCGGTGTGGACACGCTTGAACGTAGCCTGGATCGTGTTCTTCCTGTTCTGCGGCGCGGCCAACCTGTTCGTGGCCTTTACCTTCCAGGACTACTGGGTCGACTTCAAAGTGTTCGGCAGCCTGGCCATGACCGTGTTATTCCTGGTCGGCCAAGGTATCTACCTGTCGCGCCACCTGCATGACGCCGCCCCTACCACGCCTAAAACCGAGGACTGACATGCTCTACGCCATCATTGCCACCGACGTTGCCAACTCGCTGGAAAAACGCCTGAGCGTGCGCCCGGCCCATGTCGAGCGCCTCAAGCAGTTGCAAGCCGAAGGCCGCATCGTGCTGGCCGGCCCGCACCCGGCCGTGGACAGCAATGATCCGGGCGATGCCGGTTTCACCGGTAGCCTGATCGTTGCCGAGTTCGCCTCCCTGGCCGACGCCCAGGCCTGGGCCAAGGCTGATCCTTATGTTGCGGCGGGCGTTTACGCCGACGTCGTGATCAAGCCGTTCAAGCAAGTCCTGCCTTGATTCCGGCCGCGCCGAACCTAATCGGTTCGGCGTACTGCTAATTGCTCATTATTCTCGGTAACCTGCCGACAACGTTCTGAATATTCGTGTGGAATCAGGAGTTCCGATGCGCTTACGTCAGTTGTGTCTGTTGGCAGTGGTAATGATCGGGGCTACGGCCCACGCTGAAGAAACCTCGAACACCGGCAGTTCCACGCCCCTGTCCTTGAGTGCCGGCGCCCAGATCACCGAGTTGCAGCAACGTTTGAAAGAAAGCGAACGCCAGCGTGAAGAACTGAGCAAGCAACTGCAAAGTGCGGATGCTGCCCGCGAAAGCGCCCAATTGAGTCGCCTTCGCCAAGAGAACCAACGCCTGGCACAGCAACTCAAAGAGACACAAGGCGGTGCCTTGACCCGATGGCTGACCGAGCAACAACAGTGGTTCGTCACCGGCGGGGCCGTCGCACTGATCGCCCTGCTGTGCGGGATCTTCGCCAGCGGTGGGCACCGTCGCCGTCGACAATGGCTAAATTGAGTGAGTCATGAGCGAGCTGTTACTGATAGATGATGACCAGGAGCTCTGCGAGCTACTGACCAGCTGGTTGAGCCAGGAAGGTTTCCAGGTGCGCGCCTGCCATGACGGCTTGAGCGCCCGCAAAGCCTTGGCTGACAGCGCCCCAGCCGCGGTGGTGCTCGACGTGATGCTGCCCGACGGCAGTGGCCTTGAGTTGCTCAAGCAATTGCGCAATGAGCACCCGGAACTGCCGGTGCTGATGCTCTCGGCCCGTGGCGAACCGCTGGACCGCATCCTCGGCCTGGAACTGGGCGCCGACGACTACCTGGCCAAGCCCTGCGACCCACGCGAACTCACCGCCCGCCTGCGCGCCGTGCTGCGCCGCAGCCACCCGGCCGCCGTGTCTACCCAGTTGGAACTGGGCGACCTGTGCTTCAGCCCGGTGCGCGGCGTGGTCAGCATCGACGAGCAGGAGTTCGCCCTCACCGTCTCTGAAAGCCGCCTGCTCGAAGCCTTGCTGCGCCAGCCCGGCGAACCGCTGGACAAACAGGAACTGGCGCAGATTGCCCTGGGCCGCAAGCTGACCCTTTACGATCGCAGCCTGGACATGCATGTGAGCAACCTGCGCAAAAAGATCGGCCCGCACCCGGATGGCCGGCCACGGATCGTGGCGCTGCGCAGCCGGGGCTACTACTACAGCCTTTGAGGCAGCTATAAGTTTTCAGCTCCAAGCGGCAAGTCAAAAGCTCTTCACTTGCAGCTTGCCGCTCGCCACTTGACGCTGCCGCCCTCCCCCTTACCAAACCTTTACCCTCTCCTGACGGCGGCTGACCTTGATCTCCGTAATCTACTCACATCCGGACTCACCGGAATAGAGACAGGAGAATCACCATGCGCAAGACCCTTATCGCTTTGATGTTCGCCGCTGCCCTGCCAACCGTTGCCATGGCGGCAATGCCTGAAGGCCCAGGCCCGATGGGCGGCCCCGAAGGCCACATGATGGGTGGCCCGGGCCACGGCGGTGAACACGGTCCGCGTGGCAAAGGTGGCCCGTTCAGCCAACTGGACCTGAGCAAGGAACAGCGTGAGCAGATCGGCAAACTGATGGGCGACCAATGGCATGCTCGCAAGGACTTGGTCAAAAAGTACCTGGACAAACTGCCAGCCGCTGACCAGAAAGCCATGCAGGACGAAATCGCCGCCGGCAAGCAGAAAACCCAGGCGGACATCCGCGCCGTGCTGAAACCCGATCAACAGAAGAAATTCGACGAGATCGTCAAGAAGCAAGAACAGCGCCGCGCCGAATGGAAGGAATTCCAGGCCTGGAAAGCGCAACAGCCGCAAAAAGCGCAATAATGCCCACGCGTTAACACTCCCAGCCCAGTGGCTCGCGCCGCTGGGCTTTTCCTGTTTGAGGGTTTCCTGTGCGTTCATTGTTCTGGCGCATCCTGGCCAGCTTCTGGCTGGCCATCGCCTTGGTTGCCGGGTTGTCGATTCTGCTTGGGCACATGCTCAATCAAGATGCCTGGATTCTCAGCCGCCACCCCGGCCTTAATAACCTGGCCGAAGAGTGGACCCAACTCTACGAAGCCCAGGGTGAGGATGCTGCCCAGGACTTGCTGCAACAGCGCAAACGCCAGTACCACATCGACGTGCAAGTGCTGAATGAAAGCGGCGATCCGGTGGTTCGCGGCACCTTCCCGCGCCGCGCCGCCGCCTTCGAGGCGCGCCAGAACGACAGCCAGGACGGCCATCTGCCCTGGCGTCGCCTGACCGCCGAGTACACCAGCGAAAAGACCGGCGACACCTACCTGCTGATCTACCGCATCCCGCACCCGGAACTCGACGCCTGGCACCGCAGCAGCCTTTTGTGGCCGTTGAGCGCGTTGGCGATTGCGCTGGTGGTGCTGACCCTGTTCAGCCTGCTGGTGACACTGTCCATCACCCGACCCCTCAGCCGTTTGCGTGGTGCGGTGCATGACCTTGGTCAGGCCACCTATCAGCAAAACAGCCTGGCGCGCCTGGCCAACCGCCGCGATGAATTCGGCGTGCTGGCTACCGACTTCAACCGCATGGGCGCCCGCCTGCAAAGCCTGATCGGCAGCCAGCGCCAGTTGCTGCGCGATGTCTCCCACGAACTGCGCTCGCCCCTGGCACGCCTGCGGATCGCCCTGGCCCTGGCCGAACGCGCCAGCCCCGAAGAACGGGAAAAACTCTGGCCGCGCCTGACCCGTGAGTGCGATCGCCTGGAGGCGTTGATCAGCGAGATCCTGGTACTGGCCCGCGTCGATGCCGACAATGCCAGCGCCGAAGAGATCGACCTCTACCCACTGCTCAAAACCTTGCAAAAGGACGCCCAACTCAGCGCGCCGGACCAGGTGGTGCAACTGAGCGCCGAAGGCGACCTGCACCTCAAGGGCTGGCCGACCATGATCGAGCGCGCTGTGGATAACCTGCTGCGCAACGCCCAGCGTTTCAACCCACAGGGTCGGGCAATTGAGCTACAGGCCCAGCGCCAGGGCGAGCGCATTCTCATCAGCGTGCGCGACCACGGCCCAGGCGTTGACGCCGAGCACTTGAGCCAGTTGGGCGAACCCTTCTACCGCGCGCCCGGCCAGACCGCACAAGGCCATGGGCTAGGGCTGGCGATTGCGCGTCGCGCCGCCGAACGCCATGGCGGCAGCCTGATCCTCGCCAACCATTCCGACGGCGGCTTTGTCGCCAGCATCGACCTGCCGTTGGAACCTGGGGTTGCCACACCGGCCTGAGGATCTTCTATAGTGGCCCTTCTCTTACGGAGGGCCTTTGATGACTGACCTGCTGACCCCCATCCAAGCCGCACTCGATCTACCGCACACGCCACTGACCTATACCGAAGCCGGCGCCCTGCCCTCGACCTTCGCTGTCACCGACCTGGCCGCCGCCAGCATCGGTGCCGCCGGCCAGGCCGTGGCCCAGTTGATCCAGCAACAGACCGGGCGCCTGCCTGGCGTCAGCGTGGACCGGCGGCTCGCGTCCTTCTGGTTCTCCTCCTCGATTCGTCCGGTAGGCTGGGACGTTCCACCGCTGTGGGACCCGGTGGCAGGCGACTACGCCAGCGCCGATGGCTGGATTCGCCTGCACACCAACGCGCCCCATCACCGCGCCGCTGCCGAGCGGGTGCTGGGCAAAGCCGCCGACCGCAGCGAGATGGCCGCCAATGTGGCCAAATGGAAAGCTGCCGAGTTGGAGCAAGCGATTGTCGACGAGGGTGGTTGCGCGGCGCAGATGCGTTCGTGGCAGGCATGGCAGTCGCATCCCCAAGGGCTGGCAGTGAATGCCGAGGCGCTGGTGCAGCGTCAGACCAATGAAACCACCTCCGTTAAACCCTGGCTCGGCTCGGTGGCGCGGCCGCTGGCGGGCATCAAGGTACTGGACCTGACCCGCGTGCTGGCCGGTCCCGTGGCCAGTCGCTTTCTCGCGGGCCTGGGCGCCGACGTGCTGCGCATCGACTCCCCCAACTGGAACGAACCGGGCGTAGTGCCAGAAATGACCCTGGGCAAACGCTGCGCCCGCCTGGATTTGAAAAGCCCGGAAGGCCGGCAGGTTTTCGAAGGCCTGCTCAAGGAAGCCGACATCCTGTTCCACGGCTACCGCGCCGACGCCCTGGAGCAATTGGGCTACACCGCCAGCGCCCTGCAAGCCATTGCCCCCGGCCTGATCGATGTGAGCCTCAACGCCTACGGCTGGAGCGGCCCATGGCGTAATCGCCGGGGTTTCGACAGTTTGGTGCAGATGAGCAGCGGAATCGCCGCCGCTGGCATGGCCTGGAAACAGACGGACAAACCGGTGCCCCTGCCGTTGCAGGCGCTGGATCACGCGACCGGGTATTTGATGGCGGCCAGTGCGATTCAGGCCTTGAGCGAACGCTTGAAGTCGGGGCGCGGCGGTTCGGCACGGTTGTCGCTGGCGCGCACGGCGAAGTTGCTGGTAGAGGCGGGACAAGTGCCGGAGCAGCCAGCGTTGCGCGCCGAAGAGCCAGCAGATCAAGGCCTGTTGGCGGAGCAGACAGCCTGGGGCCAGGCACATCGATTGTTGCCACCGGTCGCTATCAGCGGCACGCCGTTGCAGTGGGATTTGCCGGCTGGGGAATTGGGTTCACACCGGCCTCAGTGGTGACCTTGAGTCCGCATTCGCGAGCAAGCCCGCTCCCACATTTTGACCGAGTACCTCCATGGAATGCGGTCGAATGTGGGAGCGGGCTTGCTCGCGAAGAGGCCAGTACAGGCACTATCAATCCGCCCGCTGCAACGACGTCCACAAATGCTGCGCCGCATACGCCCGGAGCGGGCGCCAAGCCTCAGCCCGCGCCAACAACTGCCGCGCCGAAACCGGCCCACCTTCCAACGCCGCCAGTGCATTGATCAAACCGATATCCCCCGACGCAAACGCATCCACCTCGCGCATCTGACGCATGGCGATGTACTGCGCGGTCCAGTCGCCAATGCCGGGCAACGCCACCAACCGCGCCACACCGGCCTTTAGGCTGGCCTGGGGTTCGAACAATCGGGGATCATCCAGCAACGCCTGGGCCACCCCCGACAAGGTCCGCCCACGCGCCTTGGGCATGCCCAGCGTCGCCAGGTCCGCCGCTGCCAACACCTCGGCGGAGGGGAACACATGGGTGATACCGGCATGCGGCGTTGCCAACGGCTGACCGTATTGCGCCACCAACTTACCCGCCAGACGAATCGCGGCCACCACGGTGATTTGCTGGCCGAGCACCGCGCGAATCGCCAGCTCCAGGCCATCCCAGGTGCCCGGCACACGCAAGCCCGGACGCGCTGCGACCAGTTGCGCCATCAATGGGTCCGTCGCCAGTTGCGGGTTGATCGACTGGGGCTGGGCATCCAGATCGAACATCGTGCGCAGGCGCCGTTCGATCTCAGGCAATGCCGCCGGGTCTGGAAAACCCACCTCCACGTCTAGCCAATCGCCATCCCCCATTGCCACGCTGATCCAGCCGTGCTGCCCGCGGAGACTGATACTGCGCCGGTACACCCCCGCCTCGACCGTCTCCATCCCGCCGATCGCCCGCGCCGACAGAAACCCCACCATTGCCGCCCAGTCGTAGGGCGGCTGATACGCCAGTCTCACAACGACAACACCCCGCTGTACAACCCATACGCCGCCAGCCCCGCGCCGGCGATCACGCAGCTGAAAATGCCTTTTTCCATGTGGGTAAACAAGGGCTGGTCCTGCTCGCGCTTGGCCAAGGCAAACAGGATCACGCCAGGTGCATACAGCAGCGCCGACAGCAGCAGGTACTTCAAGCCGCCAGCGTAGAGCAGCCACACCGCATAGCCGAGGGCAATCAGGCCCACCAGCAAGTCCTTCATGCGCTGGCCGTGGGCGCCCTGGTAGGTTTCGCCGCGCCCGCTCAACAACACCGCATAGGCCGCCGACCACAGGTACGGCACCAGGATCATCGAGGAGGCGAGGTATATCAGGGTGGTGTAGGTGCTGTGGGAAAACAGAGTGATCACCAGGAAGACCTGGATCATTACATTGGTCAGCCATAACGCGTTAACCGGCACCTGGTTGGCGTTTTCCTTTTTCAAAAACGCCGGCATGGTCTTGTCCTGGGCCGTGGCGTAGAGGATTTCCGCGCAGAGCAACGCCCAGGACAGCAAGGCGCCGAGCAGCGAGACCGCCAGGCCGATGCTGATCGCCATCGCGCCCCAGGGGCCGACGATGTGTTCAAGCACACCTGCCAGGGACGGGTTCTGCAAGTGCGCGAGTTCCGGCTGGCTCATGATCCCCAGGGACAACACGTTCACCAGCACCAGCAGTGCCAGCACGCCCAAAAAACCGATGACCGTGGCGCGGCCCACGTCCGAGCGTTTCTCGGCGCGCGCCGAGTACACGCTGGCGCCCTCGATGCCGATAAACACAAACACGGTGACGAGCATCATGTTGCGCACCTGGTCCACCACGCTGCCGATAGTCGGGTTGCCCGCGCCCCAGATATCACGGGTGAAGATTTCGGCCTTGAATGCCACGCTGGCAATTACGATAAACATCAGCAGCGGCACGATCTTGGCCACGGTGGTGATCTGATTGATAAACGCGGCCTCCTTGATCCCACGCAACACCAGAAAATGCACGGCCCACAGCAGCAAGGACGCGCAGCCGATGGCCACCGGCGTGTTGCCCTGACCGAATATCGGAAAAAAATAACCGAGGGTGCTGAACAGCAACACGAAGTAACCCACGTTGCCCATCCAGGCGCTGATCCAGTAACCCCAGGCCGACGAGAAGCCCATGTAGTCGCCGAAGCCTGCCTTGGCATAGGCGTACACGCCCGAGTCCAATTCAGGCTTGCGGTTGGCCAGGGTCTGGAACACGAAGGCCAGGGTCAACATACCCACGGCGGTGATCGCCCAGCCGATCAGCACGGCGCCCACCTCGGCGCGTGCGGCCATATTCTGCGGCAACGAGAAAATCCCCCCGCCGATCATCGACCCCACTACCAGGGCGATCAGGGCACTGAGCCGAAGTTTCTGGGCGGGTTGGGACATGAACACTCCTGAATGAATAAATCGTTTTAGCTGACAACTGTGCACTCAACTAATTAACCCAGCGAGTGTAGCGTTTATTAGAGACCGCAATAAAACACGGCGCTAATAACCCAAGGGCATGACAGTTTATAGGGTTGAGGCTTATTTAGAATTTAAATACGGCGACTACTTTGTCGTGTATTGGCTACTTATTGTCGCCTGTATGAAAAGTTTGCACATTCGGGAAAACGGACTAGCTTAAAATGTCCACACGTAGCACTAAATGAATAACCAATACCGCAGGGATCGCTCTGGAAAGCCCCTTTGCGCGGAAAACTATTGCCCACGGCTTTGCACCCTATGTCATTAATTCACAATGGAATGTGCCAATGAAGTGATCTGAGTCAGCTGTTTGATTAGCGCACGGATTTATTCTGTGGTCTCTCTTCTCCTGCATTGGAGTTATGCGATGTCTGAATCTCCCGGAAAACTACGACTGGGCGCACTGGTTGCACTTGTCGTCGGCTCAATGATTGGCGGCGGGATCTTCTCACTGCCGCAAAATATGGCCGCCAGTGCCGATGTCGGCGCCGTGCTGATTGGTTGGGTGATTACCGCCATTGGCATGTTGACCCTCGCGTTTGTGTTCCAGACCCTCGCCAACCGCAAGCCCGACCTCGACGGCGGCGTGTATGCCTACGCCAAGGCCGGCTTCGGTGACTACATGGGCTTCTCTTCAGCCTGGGGCTACTGGATCAGCGCCTGGTTGGGCAACGTCGGTTATTTCGTGTTGCTGTTCAGCACCCTCGGTTACTTTTTCCCGATCTTTGGCGAAGGCAATACCCCTGCTGCGGTGATCGGTGCGTCGGTGCTGCTGTGGGCCGTGCATTTCCTGGTGCTGCGCGGCATCAAGGAAGCGGCATTCATCAACCTGGTGACCACCGTCGCCAAAGTGGTGCCGCTGGTGCTGTTTGTGTTGATCGCCCTGTTCGCGTTCAAGCTGGACATCTTCACCGCTGACATCTGGGGCGTGAAAAACCCCGACCTGGGCAGCGTGATGAACCAGGTGCGCAACATGATGCTGGTCACCGTGTGGGTGTTCATCGGCATCGAAGGCGCGAGCATCTTCTCCTCCCGCGCAGAAAAACGCTCCGACGTGGGCAAGGCCACGGTAATCGGCTTTATCACCGTGCTGTTGTTCCTGATGCTGGTGAACGTGCTGTCCCTGGGCATCATGACCCAACCGGAACTGGCCAAGCTGCAAAACCCATCGATGGCCGCCGTGCTGGAACATGTGGTGGGCCACTGGGGTGCGGTGCTGATCAGCGTCGGCTTGATCATCTCGCTGCTGGGGGCGCTGCTGTCGTGGGTGCTGCTGTGTGCGGAGATCATGTTCGCCGCCGCCAAGGACCACACCATGCCGGAGTTCCTGCGCAAGGAGAACGCCAACCATGTGCCGGCCAACGCCCTGTGGCTGACCAACGCCATGGTGCAGATATTCCTGGTGATCACGCTGTTTTCCGCCAGCACCTACCTGTCGCTGATCTACCTCGCCACCTCGATGATCCTGGTGCCCTACCTGTGGTCGGCGGCTTACGCATTACTGCTGGCCGTGCGCGGCGAGACCTACGAAAACGCCCTGCGCGAGCGCAAGAAAGACCTGTTCATCGGCGCTATCGCGCTGATCTACGCGGTCTGGCTGCTCTACGCCGGCGGCGTCAAATACCTGCTGTTGTCCGCCCTGCTGTATGCCCCCGGCGTAATCCTGTTCGCCAAGGCCAAGCATGAGTTGGGCAAACCGATTTTCACCCACGTCGAGAAGCTGATTTTCGCCGCAGTGGTCATTGGCGCCCTGGTGGCGGCCTATGGGCTCTACGACGGCTTCCTGACCCTGTAACACCTGAATCTTTTGTTCACTGGAGGATCTGTAATGACCACGGAAAAAGTGAAGTACGGCGTACATTCCGAAGCCGGCAAACTGCGCAAAGTCATGGTGTGCTCCCCAGGCTTGGCCCACCAGCGGCTGACCCCCAACAACTGCGATGAACTGCTGTTCGATGACGTGCTGTGGGTGGCCCAGGCCAAGCGCGACCATTTCGACTTTGTGACCAAGATGCGCGAGCGGGACATTGATGTGCTGGAAATGCACAACCTGCTGACCGACATCGTTGCCATCCCCGAAGCGCTGGACTGGATCCTGGAACGCAAGATCACCTCCAACACCGTGGGCCTGGGCCTGGTCGATGAAGTGAGCTCGTGGTTGCGCAGCCTGGAGCCGCGCAAAATCAGCGAATTCCTGATCGGTGGCGTGTCGGCCGATGACCTGCCGAGCAGCTTCGGTGGCAAGACCATCGAGATGTTCCGCGACTTCCTCGGCCACGCCAGTTTCATCCTGCCGCCGCTGCCCAACACCCAGTTCACCCGCGACACCACCTGCTGGATCTACGGCGGCGTGACGCTCAACCCGATGTACTGGCCGGCGCGACGCCAGGAAACCCTGCTGGCCTCGGCCATCTACAAATTCCACCCCGAGTTCACCAACGCCGACTTCCAGATCTGGTACGGCGACCCGGATCAGGAACACGGCGCTTCCACACTGGAAGGCGGCGACGTCATGCCAATCGGTAACGGTGTGGTGTTGATCGGCATGGGTGAGCGCTCGTCGCACCAGGCCATCGGCCAACTGGCGCGCAACCTGTTCAAGAATAAAGCCGTGGAACGCGTGATCGTTGCCGGCCTGCCTAAGTCACGCGCGGCGATGCACCTGGACACCGTATTCAGCTTCTGCGACCGCGACCTGGTCACCATCTTCCCCGAAGTGGTCAACCAAATCGTACCGTTCACCCTGCGTCCGGATGAGAGCAAGCCACACGGCATCGACATCCAGCGCGAGAAAACCAACTTTCTCGAAACCGTCGCCGCGGCCCTCAACCTCAAGGCGCTGCGTGTGGTCGAGACCGGCGGCAACAGCTTCGCCGCCGAGCGCGAGCAGTGGGACGACGGCAACAACGTGGTGGCGGTGGAGCCTGGCGTGGTGATCGGTTACGACCGCAACACCTACACCAACACCCTGCTGCGCAAGGCCGGGGTGGAAGTCATCACCATCAGCGCCGGCGAACTCGGCCGGGGCCGTGGCGGCGGCCACTGCATGACCTGCCCGATCATCCGCGACCCTATCGACTATTAATTTCCAGGCCTTGGCCGTCGCCCATAAAGCGTCGGCCAGGGGGATAACCTAAACAGAAGGAGATCCATCATGGCTTTCAACATGCGCAACCGCAGCCTGCTGTCGCTGATGCACCACACCACCCGCGAGCTGCACTACCTGCTGGACCTGTCCCGCGACCTCAAGCGCGCCAAGTACACCGGCACCGAGCGTCCGCACCTGAAGGGCAAGAACATCGCACTGATCTTCGAAAAAACCTCGACTCGCACCCGCTGCGCGTTCGAAGTCGCGGCCCATGACCAGGGTGCCCACGTCACCTACATCGACCCGGTGTCGTCGCAGATCGGCCACAAGGAAAGCATGAAAGACACCGCCCGCGTATTGGGCCGGATGTTCGACGCCATCGAGTACCGTGGCTTCGAGCAGGAGATCGTCGAAGAGCTGGCCAAGTTCGCCGGCGTGCCGGTGTTCAACGGCCTCACCGCCGAATTCCACCCGACCCAAATGATCGCCGACACCCTGACCATGCGCGAGCACAGCGACAAACCGCTGCATGACATCAGCTACGCCTACCTGGGTGACGCGCGCTACAACATGGGCAACTCGCTGCTGATGATCGGCGCCAAGCTGGGCATGGACGTGCGCATCGGCGCGCCGAAAGCCCTATGGCCGCACGAAGATTTCATCAAGCAATGCCAGGCATTTGCCGAAGAAAGCGGCGCGCGTATCACCATCACCGAAGACCCGAAGGAAGCGGTGAAAGGCGTGGACTTCATCCACACCGATATCTGGGTGTCCATGGGCGAGCCGGTGGAAGCGTGGGACGAGCGCATCGAGCAACTGCTGCCGTACCAAGTCAACGCCAAGATGATGAAAGCCTCGGGCAACCCGCGCGTGAAGTTCATGCACTGCCTGCCGGCGTTTCACAACAGCGAAACCAAGGTGGGCAAGGACATCGCCGCGCGTTATCCGAACCTGGCAAACGGCGTGGAAGTGACCGAGGACGTCTTCGAGTCGCCGGCCAACATTGCGTTTGAGCAGGCGGAGAACCGCATGCATACCATCAAGGCGATTCTGGTGTCGGCACTCGCAGATATCTAAACCTCTAGTTGGCAATGAGGACAAATGTGGGAGCCGGGCTTGCCCGCGATGCAGGCACCTCGGTCTTTCAAGAAGGCTGCAGTGATGCTATCGCAGGCAAGCCAGCTCCCACATTAACCGCGTTCCTTCATCAGAACTTTCAGAAGGACATTCTGTATGCGCATCGTCGTAGCCCTGGGCGGCAACGCCCTGCTCCGCCGTGGTGAACCCATGACGGCGGACAACCAACGCGCCAATATCCGTATCGCCACCGAACAGATCGCCAAGATCCATGCCGGCAACGAGCTGGTGATCGCTCACGGTAATGGTCCGCAAGTCGGCCTGCTGTCGTTGCAGGCGGCGGCCTACACCCAGGTGTCGCCGTACCCGCTGGACGTGCTCGGCGCCGAGACCGAAGGCATGATCGGCTACATCATCGAACAGGAACTGGGCAACCTGCTGGACTTCGAAGTGCCGTTCGCCACCCTGCTCACCCAAGTCGAAGTGGACGCCAAGGACCCGGCCTTCCAGAACCCGACCAAGCCCATCGGCCCGGTGTACTCCAAAGCCGAAGCCGAAAAACTCGCCGCCGAAAAAGGCTGGGCGATTGCCCCGGATGGCGACAAGTACCGCCGCGTGGTCGCCAGCCCACGGCCCAAACGCATCTTTGAAATTCGCCCGATCACGTGGCTGCTGGACAAAGGCAGTATCGTGATTTGTGCCGGCGGCGGCGGCATTCCGACGATGTACGGCGAGGACGGCAAGCTGCGCGGCATTGAAGCGGTGATCGACAAAGACCTGTGTTCGTCGCTGCTGGCATCACAATTGAAAGCCGATTTGCTGGTGATCGCCACCGACGTCAACGCGGCGTTTATCGACTACGGTAAACCCACCCAGAAAGCCATCGGCCAGGCCCACCCCGACGACATCGAAAGACTCGGCTTCGCCGCCGGTTCCATGGGTCCCAAGGTCCAGGCCGCCTGCGAGTTCGCCCGCCAGACTGGCAAAACCGCCGTCATCGGTTCACTCTCGGACATCGAAGCCATCGTCCAGGGCAGCGCCGGCACACGCATCAGCACGGCAACACCTGGCATCACCTATCTGTGAAGTAGAGGAGATACGCCTATGGCCACCTTTGAACCGGGTCACCTGCACGTTGAACGTCACGCGCTGAACAAGGATGACTACAGCTACAACCTGTGCATCGACTACGAAGTCAGCCAGGATCCCAAGGAAGGCAAGGGGATGCTGTTCAAGCTGCATGGCTCGGTGCAGGGCAAGGACCTGAAGGAGGAGTTTTTCCTGCCCAAGGACCAGGCGTTCGACTTTGCCCGGCATGCGATGAACATCGCGCAGAAATACGGCATGCCGAAAATTGCTGTGTTGAACGGCTCGATGCACAAGCAGTACGACCTGATGTTCGAGGATGTGCGGCATCAGTTGGATGTGAAGGCAGGCGATCCGGTCAAGCCCGAACACCTCGAATAACCCGATTTCCCAGGCACCAACAATCAAATGTGGGAGCGGGCTTGCTCGCGTATGCAGTGTGTCAGTCAGCAATTTTTTCACTGACCCACCGTATTCGCGAGCAAGCCCGCTCCCACATTTTTGATCTCCATCACCTGTCAGGCATACTGGCCACCCTCAGTACGCCAGAACCAACAACCGTCCCATGCGTATCCACGTCAGCTTCATCGACCGCGTCGGCATTACCCAGGAAGTCCTGGCCCTGCTCGGTGGGCGCAATCTCAACCTGGATGCGGTGGAGATGGTGCCGCCCAATGTCTACATCGACGCCCCGACCCTGAGCGCCGACGTATTGGAAGAACTGCGCGGTGCGTTGTTCAGCGTGCACGGCGTGCAGGCGGTCACGGTGGTGGACATCCTCCCCGGCCAACGCCGCCATCTGCAACTCGACGCCCTGCTGGCCGCCATGACCGACCCGGTACTGGCGCTGGACAGTGCGGGCAAGATCCTGCTGGCCAACCCGGCGCTGATCACGCTGTACGGTCGTGAACCGGCCGGGGAAAGCATCAGCGAGCTGTTCAATGACCCGGCGCTGCTGGACACCCTGCTGGAACACGGCTTTCGCTTGCCGCTGCGCGAGATCAGCGTCAACGGCCAGACCCTGCTGCTGGACGCCACGCCGATCACCGACGCCGGCGCCCTGCTCACCCTTTACCAACCCAACCGCATCGGCGAACAACTGTCGGCGCTGCACCATGACCATGCCGAAGGCTTTGACGCGCTGCTGGGCGAGTCCCCGGTGATCCGCACCCTCAAGGCCCGTGCGCAACGTGTGGCGGCGTTGGATGCCCCCTTGCTGATCCAGGGCGAAACCGGCACCGGCAAGGAACTGGTCGCCCGTGCCTGCCACGCCATCAGTGCGCGCCACAGTGCGCCGTTCCTGGCCTTAAACTGCGCGGCGCTGCCGGAGAACCTCGCCGAGAGCGAGCTGTTCGGCTACGCACCGGGCGCCTTTACCGGCGCGCAACGCGGTGGCAAGCCGGGGCTGATGGAGCTGGCCAACCAGGGCACGGTGTTCCTCGATGAAATCGGCGAGATGTCGCCGTACCTGCAGGCCAAGCTGCTGCGTTTTCTCAATGACGGCAGCTTCCGGCGCGTCGGCGGCGACCGTGAAGTGAAGGTCAATGTGCGCATCCTCAGCGCCACCCACCGCGACCTGGAAAAAATGGTCAGCGAGGGCACCTTCCGCGAGGACCTGTTCTACCGCCTCAACGTGCTGAATGTCGAAGTGCCGCCGCTGCGCGAACGCGGCCAGGACATCCTCTTACTGGCGCGTTACTTCATGCAGCAGGCCTGCGCCCAGATCCAGCGCCCGGTGTGCCGCCTGGCACCCGGCACTTACCCTGCGCTGCTGGGCAACCGCTGGCCGGGCAACGTGCGTCAACTGCAGAACGTGATCTTCCGCGCCGCCGCCATTTGCGAAAGCAGCCTGGTGGACATCGGCGACCTGGACATTGCCGGCACCTCGATGGCGCGCCAGGGCGACGGCGAAGTCGACAGCCTGGAACAGGCCATGGAAGATTTCGAACGCAGCCTGCTGGAAAAGCTCTACGCCCACTACCCCTCCACCCGCCAACTGGCTAGCCGCTTGCAGACCTCGCACACGGCCATCGCCCATCGCCTGCGCAAATACGGCATTCCAAATAAGCCCTGAAGCCGAGTACCGATCAAAATGTGGGAGCTGGCTTGCCTGCGATAGCGGTGGGCCAGGCCCACCGCTATCGCAGGCAAGCCAGCTCCCACAGGAATTGCAATTCGAGCGTTAAGTTTTGGTCCAGGAACGACATCCAGTGTACTGAAAGCGCTACAGTGGAACGATATCGCTACAACCCTGTTTTTTGCGCGCCATGCAAGGCTTTGATCCACATAGGCTTTTTTTCAGGCGCCCGAGTGTAGCGAAATCGCTACAGCGAACTGGCATATCGTCATAACCGTTTTATTTAAATCGTTGATTTATAACGACTTAACAACCTTGGCCGCGATATTGCTAAGCAACTCCCCATTATTCCAATCCCGTCCACCAGACGAATCTGGCCCCGAGGAGTTTCCATGAGCGAGTTGCGTTTCACTGAAGATCACGAATGGCTGCGCGCCGAAGCCGATGGCAGCGTCACCGTGGGTATCACCGCTTTCGCGCAGAACGCGCTGGGTGATGTGGTTTTCGTGCAACTGCCGGAGTTGCAGGCCTACGACAAGGGCGCTGAAGCGTCCACCGTGGAATCGGTCAAGGCCGCCAGCGGCGTGTACATGCCCTTGGACGGTGAAGTGCTCGAAGTGAACGACAAACTCGACGGCAGCCCGGAACTGGTCAACGAAGACCCGATGGGCGAAGGTTGGTTCTTCCGCTTTAAACCCGCTGATGCCAGTGCAGTGGCTAAGCTGTTGGATCAGGATGCGTACGACCGCCTGATCAAAGCCAACGCTGAAGCTTGAGGAGCGCGCCATGACCGTTAATCTGACTACCGCCAACGAATTCATCGCCCGCCACATCGGCCCGCGCCAGCAAGACGAGCAGCACATGCTCGCCAGCCTGGGCTTCGACTCCCTGGAGGCCTTGAGCGCCAGCGTGATCCCGGAAAGCATCAAGGGCACCAGCGTGCTCGGCCTGGAAGACGGCCTGAGCGAGGCCGAGGCCCTGGCCAAGATCAAGGCCATCGCCGGCAAAAACCAACTGTTCAAGACCTACATCGGCCAGGGCTACTACAACTGCCACACGCCGTCGCCGATCCTGCGCAACCTGCTGGAAAACCCGGCCTGGTACACCGCCTACACCCCGTACCAGCCAGAAATCTCCCAAGGCCGCCTCGAAGCGCTGCTGAACTTCCAGACCCTGATCAGCGACCTCACCGGCCTGCCGATCGCCAACGCCTCCCTGCTGGACGAAGCCACCGCCGCCGCCGAAGCCATGACTTTCTGCAAGCGCCTGAGCAAGAACAAGGGCAGCAACGCCTTCTTCGCTTCGGTCCACAGCCACCCGCAGACCCTCGATGTATTGCGTACCCGTGCCGAGCCCTTGGGCATCGACGTGGTGGTGGGCGATGAGCGCGAACTGACCGACGTCAGCGCGTTCTTCGGCGCCCTGCTGCAATACCCGGCCAGCAACGGTGATGTATTCGACTACCGCGAGCTGGCCGAGCGTTTCCACGCCGCCAACGCCCTGGTAGCCGTGGCTGCCGACCTGCTGGCGCTGACCCTGCTGACCCCGCCAGGTGAATTCGGCGCCGACGTGGCCATCGGCAGCGCGCAACGCTTTGGCGTGCCGCTGGGCTTTGGTGGCCCGCACGCGGCGTATTTCTCCACCAAGGATGCGTTCAAGCGCGACATGCCGGGCCGTCTGGTCGGTGTGTCCGTCGACCGTTTTGGCAAGCCGGCCCTGCGCCTGGCCATGCAGACCCGCGAGCAACATATCCGCCGCGAGAAAGCCACCAGCAACATCTGCACCGCCCAGGTACTGCTGGCCAACATTGCCAGCATGTACGCCGTGTACCACGGTCCCAAAGGCCTGACCCAGATCGCCCAACGGGTACACCAGCTGACCGCGATCCTGGCCAAGGGCCTGACCACCCTGGGCTTGAAGGTCGAGCAGCAACACTTCTTCGACACGATTACCCTCAACACCGGCGCCAACACCGCCGCCCTGCACGACAAGGCCCGCGCCCAGCGCATCAACCTGCGTGTGGTAGACGCCGAGCGTCTGGGTGTGTCGGTGGACGAAACCACCACCCAGGCCGACATTGAAACCCTGTGGGCGATCTTCGCCGACGGCAAGGCCCTGCCGGACTTCGCTGCCAACGTGGACAGCACCCTGCCGGCCGCGCTGCTGCGCCAGTCGCCAGTCCTCAGCCACCCGGTGTTCAACCGCTATCACTCCGAAACCGAGCTGATGCGCTACCTGCGCAAGCTGGCCGACAAGGACCTGGCGCTGGACCGCACCATGATCCCGCTGGGCTCGTGCACCATGAAGCTCAACGCCGCCAGCGAAATGATCCCCGTGACCTGGGCCGAATTCGGCGCCCTGCACCCGTTCGCCCCGGCCGAGCAAAGCGCCGGCTACCTGCAACTGACCTCGGACCTCGAAGCCATGCTCTGCGCGGCCACCGGTTACGACGCGATCTCGCTGCAACCGAACGCCGGCTCCCAAGGTGAATACGCTGGTTTGCTGGCCATCCGCGCCTATCACCAGAGCCGTGGCGATGAGCGCCGCGACATCTGCCTGATCCCCTCGTCGGCCCACGGCACCAACCCGGCCACCGCCAACATGGCGGGCATGCGCGTCGTCGTGACTGCCTGTGACGCCCGTGGCAACGTGGACATTGAAGACCTGCGCGCCAAGGCCATCGAGCACCGCGACCACCTCGCGGCATTGATGATCACCTACCCGTCCACCCACGGTGTGTTCGAGGAAGGCATCCGCGAAATCTGCGGCATCATCCACGACAACGGCGGCCAGGTGTACATCGACGGCGCCAACATGAACGCAATGGTCGGCCTGTGCGCACCGGGCAAGTTCGGCGGCGACGTGTCCCACCTGAACCTGCACAAGACCTTCTGCATCCCTCACGGCGGTGGCGGCCCGGGCGTTGGCCCGATTGGCGTCAAGTCGCACCTCGCGCCGTTCCTGCCTGGCCACGCCGCCATGGAACGCAAGGAAGGCGCGGTATGTGCAGCCCCGTTCGGCAGCGCGAGCATTCTGCCGATCACCTGGATGTACATCAGCATGATGGGCGGCGCAGGCCTCAAGCGCGCTTCGCAACTGGCGATCCTGAATGCCAACTACATTTCCCGTCGCCTGGAAGAACACTACCCAGTGCTCTACACCGGCAGCAACGGCCTGGTGGCGCACGAATGCATCCTCGACCTGCGCCCACTGAAGGACAGCAGCGGCATCAGCGTGGATGACGTGGCCAAGCGCCTGATCGACTTCGGCTTCCACGCGCCGACCATGTCGTTCCCGGTGGCCGGCACCTTGATGATTGAGCCGACCGAAAGCGAATCCCGGGAAGAACTGGATCGTTTCTGTGACGCCATGATCGCCATCCGTGAAGAAATCCGCGCGGTGGAAAACGGCACCCTGGACAAGGACGACAACCCGCTCAAAAACGCGCCGCACACCGCCGCTGAAGTGGTCGGTGAGTGGTCGCACCCGTACAGCCGTGAACAGGCGGTATACCCGGTTGCTTCGCTGATCGAAGGCAAGTACTGGCCGCCGGTTGGCCGGGTCGACAACGTGTTTGGCGATCGCAACCTCGTGTGCGCATGCCCGTCGATCGAGAGTTACGCCTGATCTGACTGGGTGAATACGGTCAAAAATGTGGGAGCGGGCTTGCTCGCGAATGCGGAGTGTCAGTTGATGCATCTGGTGACTGAACCACCGCATTCGCGAGCAAGCCCGCTCCCACAATTGGACCGAGTGCACTCGATAAATAATAAGAAACCGGAGAACAACTCATGTCTTTAAGCGTGTTCGACCTGTTCAAGATTGGCATCGGCCCCTCCAGTTCCCACACCGTCGGCCCGATGCGCGCCGCCGCCCGATTCGTCGAGGGCCTCAAGCGCGACAACCTGCTGGGCACCACCACCAGCATCAAGGTGGAACTCTATGGCTCGCTCGGCGCCACCGGCAAAGGCCACGGCAGCGACAAGGCCGTGCTGCTTGGGCTGGAAGGCGAACACCCGGACACCGTGAATACCGAAACCGTGGCAACGCGCCTGGCGCAGATGCGCAAGGACGGCCGCCTGAATCTGCTCGGCGAACACAGCATCGCGTTCAACGAGAAAGAACACCTGGCGATGATTCGCAAACCCCTCGCCTATCATCCCAACGGCATGATTTTCCGTGCCTTCGACGCCGCCAATATCCAGATCCGCAGCCGCGAGTACTACTCGGTGGGCGGCGGTTTTGTGGTGGATGAAGACGCCGCCGGCGCAGACCGGATTGTCGAAGACGCCACGCCATTGACCTTCCCCTTCAAGCACGCCAAGGACCTGCTGGGCCATTGCACCACCTATGGGTTGTCCATCAGCCAAGTGATGCTGACCAATGAAAGTGCCTGGCGCCCGGAAGCGGAAACCCGTGCCGGCCTGCTGAAGATCTGGCAGGTGATGCAGGACTGCGTGGACGCAGGCTGTCGCAACGAAGGGATCCTGCCTGGCGGCCTGAAGGTCAAGCGTCGTGCCGCGGCCTTGCATCGCCAGTTGTGCAAGCACCCGGAATCGGCGCTGCGCGATCCGCTGTCGGTGCTGGATTGGGTCAACCTCTACGCCCTGGCGGTCAACGAGGAAAACGCCAACGGCGGGCGCGTGGTCACGGCGCCGACCAACGGGGCCGCCGGGATCGTGCCGGCGGTGCTGCATTACTACATGCGCTTTATCCCGGGCGCGAATGAAGACGGCGTGGTGCGCTTCCTGCTCACCGCCGCCGCCATCGGCATTTTGTACAAGGAAAACGCGTCGATCTCCGGTGCCGAAGTCGGCTGCCAGGGTGAAGTCGGCGTGGCCTGCTCCATGGCCGCCGGCGCGCTGTGCGAAGTCTTGGGCGGCAGCGTTTCCCAGGTGGAAAACGCCGCCGAAATCGGCATGGAACACAACCTCGGCCTCACCTGCGACCCGATTGGCGGCCTGGTGCAGGTGCCCTGCATCGAGCGCAACGCCATGGGCTCGGTCAAGGCGATCAATGCGGTGCGCATGGCGCTGCGTGGCGACGGGCAACACTTCGTCTCGCTGGACAAGGTCATCCGCACCATGCGCCAGACCGGCGCCGACATGAAAAGCAAATACAAGGAAACCGCCCGTGGCGGTTTGGCGGTCAACATTATCGAGTGCTGACGCCCAAAGTCGCGCCGGCACGTTTTTCAGGAGCTGAATATGTCCACCGAAACCCTGTTGAAAACCCCTCTGCATGCCCTGCACATCGAATTGGGCGCGCGCATGGTGCCCTTCGCCGGCTACGACATGCCGGTGCAATACCCACTGGGCGTGATGAAAGAACACCTGCATACCCGTGATCAGGCCGGGCTGTTCGACGTTTCCCACATGGGCCAGATCCGCCTGACGGGCGCGAACGCCGCCAAGGCCCTGGAGACCTTGGTACCGGTCGACATCATCGACCTGCCGGTCGGCATGCAGCGCTATGCGATGTTCACCAATGACCAGGGCGGCATTCTCGACGACCTGATGGTGGCGAACCTGGGCAACGACGAGCTGTTCCTGGTGGTCAACGCCGCTTGCAAGGACCAGGACCTGGCGCACCTGCGTCAGCATATCGGCGACCAATGCACCATCGAGCCGTTGTTCGAAGAGCGCGCCCTGCTGGCCCTGCAGGGTCCGGCGGCGGTCAAGGTGCTGGCGCGACTGGCGCCGGAAGTCACCAAGATGACCTTTATGCAGTTCGCTTCCCTGCGCTTGCTGGGCGTGGACTGCTACGTCAGCCGTTCGGGCTACACCGGTGAGGACGGCTTTGAAATCTCCGTGCCCGCCGCCAACGCCGAAAGCCTGGCCCGCAGCCTGCTGGCCGAGACCGAAGTGCAGGCCATCGGCTTGGGCGCCCGCGATTCGCTGCGCCTGGAAGCCGGCCTGTGCCTGTACGGCCACGACATGAACACCGACACCACACCGATCGAAGCCAGCCTGCTGTGGGCAATCTCCAAGGCCCGCCGTGCCGAGGGTGCGCGCGCTGGCGGCTTCCCAGGTGCAGACAAGATCTTCACCCAGCAGCAAGCCGGTGTGAGCCGCAAACGCGTAGGCCTGTTGCCACAGGAGCGCACGCCGGTGCGTGAAGGCGCAGAGATCGTCGACGCAGACGGCACCGTGATCGGCAGTGTGTGCAGCGGTGGTTTCGGCCCGACATTGGGTGGCCCGCTGGCAATGGGTTACCTGGACAGTGCATTTATCGCACTGGACACTGAAGTGTCTGCGCTGGTGCGTGGGAAAAAGGTGCCACTTCGTGTAAGTAAAATGCCATTTGTACCGCAACGTTACTTCCGCGGCTGATTGGATGTTTCTATAAGTAACGCGGTTGCGTTAACGTGCACTAATCTGTAACGCAACCGCCATAAAACAGTGCACTGCCGATAGTCTTTCTTATAAGGTTCAACCTATAACAAGTGATCAACTCTATCGAATAAGTCGGGATCCACAACAGTCACCCAAGTGTCATATGCCCCAGCAAACGCTGGGCTTTTGGCAGGGCTTGTTTTTTCTCTATTAGTTGGCGTAGAGTTTATCCACTGTGTTTGCATGGGTCGCTTGGAACCTGGACCTGGGCAGTAGCTGAAGTAGTTGCGCTACAACCCGTTCGACGTCTCTTACTTTCCTGCAACCCAGCCCAGTACTCTTTCATGCGAAAGGGGCTGTCATTAATTTTTAGCGTCAAAGGAAAGAAGAAAATGTCTGATCGTCAGAGCGGTACCGTCAAGTGGTTTAACGACGAAAAAGGGTTTGGTTTTATCACTCCAGAAAGCGGTCCGGATCTGTTCGTGCATTTCCGCGCTATTCAGGGCAACGGCTTCAAGAGCCTGAAAGAAGGCCAAAAGGTCACTTTCAAAGCCGTGCAAGGCCAGAAAGGCATGCAGGCTGACGAAGTACAAGCAGAAGGCTGATCCTTGCTGCGACAAAAAGCCCCTGATGGTGACATCAGGGGCTTTTTTATATGCGTATGCTCGTAAAATGGCTTTTTTAACCAGAGAGCCCTGCCATGTCAAAACCCCTGCTGAGCCCCCAAGGCGAGTTCCCCGCCGTTGGCCTGGGCCGTCGCCTGGCAGCGATGTTCTATGACTTCCTGTTGTGCACTGCCCTGCTGATCGTCACGGCGTTTATCTACAAGCTGATCTGGATCGCGTTTGTCGGCGAGGCGAAGATGCGCACCCTCACCGAATCCGGCGCGCTGGACGGCGACCCGTTGTTGTCGACGATTCTATTGTTCGTGCTGTTCGGCTTCTTTGCCAAGTTCTGGACCCATTCCGGGCAGACCCTGGGCATGCAGGTGTGGGGCGTGCGCGTACAGAACGCTGACGGCTCGCGCATCAGCCTGTGGCAGGCGCTGTTGCGCTTTGTGGTGTCGATTGCGTCGTGGTTGTGCGTGGGGCTGGGGTTTATCTGGTCGCTGGTGGATAAGCGCAAACGCAGCTGGCATGACATCTATTCGGATACGCAGTTGGTGCGGATTCCGAAGCAGAAGAAATAACGCCCTGACGAGAGGAAATCAACATGTGGGAGGGGGCTTGCTCCCGATAGCAGGGTATCAGTTGCAGATGAGCTGACTGACACTCCGTTATCGGGAGCAAGCCCCCTCCCACATTTTTTACTGAGCCCGCCTTGAGTCAGGCGTTGCCGGCGAGCTTGAGGCGGGCAGCCTGGGTGAAATCCAGCATGCGCTTGAGCGGGCGCACCGCGTGGGGGATCACGGAAGGCTCGACGAAGATTTCGTTGCTGCCCTCACGCAGGCACTGCAGCGTGCGCTCCAGGGTGTTCATCGCCATCCACGGGCAATGTGCGCAACTGCGGCACGCGGCGCCGTTGCCGGCAGTAGGCGCCTCGACGAAGACCTTGTCCGGGCACAGCTGCTGCATCTTGTAGAAGATGCCACGGTCGGTGGCGACGATGAAGGTCTTGTTCGGCAGGCGCTGGGCAGCGGCAATCAGCTGGCTGGTCGAACCCACGGCGTCCGCCAGTTCGATGACCGCCGTCGGCGACTCAGGGTGCACCAGGATGGCCGCATCCGGGTACAGCGCCTTCATGTCTTCCAACTGCTTGGACTTGAACTCTTCGTGGACGATGCAGGCACCGTCCCAAAGCAGCATATCGGCACCGGTCTGGCGCTGGATGTAGGTGCCCAAGTGCTTGTCCGGGCCCCAGATGATCGTCTCACCGTTGTCCATCAGGCTTTCGACGATTTCCAGCGCGCAGCTGGAGGTGACCACCCAATCCGCCCGTGCCTTGACCGCCGCGGACGTGTTGGCGTAGACCACCACGGTGCGCTCGGGATGCTGGTCGCAGAACGCCGAAAACTCATCGACCGGGCAACCCAGGTCCAGGGAGCACGTGGCTTCCAGGGTCGGCATTAGGATGCGTTTTTCGGGGGTGAGGATCTTGGCGGTCTCGCCCATGAAACGCACGCCTGCGACCAGCACGGTCTTGGCTGGGTGGGCGGCGCCGAAGCGGGCCATTTCCAGGGAATCGGAGACACAGCCACCGGTTTCTTCGGCCAGGGCCTGGATTACCGGGTCACAATAGAAGTGGGCAACCAGCACCGCGTCCTGAGCCTTGAGCTCGGCGGCGATGGCGGTACGCAGGCTCGCCTCTTCGTCAGCACTGAGAGCCTTGGGCTGCTTGGCGTCGAGGTGGGCTTGTACCAGAAGGCGTTCGGAAATTTGCGTCATGTTCGCAAGACCTGCAGGCGCAGTTGCGCGAAAGTCGAGTGTACCACCGGCTCTGGAGCCCTTCGGGCGCCGCCGGACGAAGTGATTGTGTTCATCAAGCACGGTTAGGGATGAAGCTGCGCAAGGCTACAGAATATCCAAGGGTTTCAAAAGCCAAATCTGGAATTCGCCGGCGTATCTGTCGGGCAAAAAAAAGGGAAACGCCAGGGTTGGAGTCTCCCTTTTTTACCACAGGCTCTTTGCTGTTTCGCAGAGATCAGAAGCGGTAAGTCACCGACCCACCAAAGCCATTGGCGCTGTTTTCATATTTGGCATCGTAGGTCAGGCCAACCTGGGAAAGGTTCTGCCGCACCTTGATCGGTTCTTCCTTGAGGTAGGAATACGCCACGTCGAAGGTCAGGTTGTCGACGGGCGTCCAGCCGGCGCCCAGGCTGAACACCGTGCGGTCACCCGTAGGAATCCGCACGGAGCGGTCGGTGTTGTTGGTCGGCGTCTGGTCCACCGAGAAACCGGTGCGCAGCACCAGCTCTTTGTTGACCCGGTACGCCGCGCCGATGGCGTGGGACCATGTGTCATGCCAGTGCTGTTGCTCGGTGATCGAGCCCAAGCCGCCGAATTGAGCGGTGAGGTCGGAGACACCGTCGTTGTTGATGGTGATCTTCTTCAACTGGCTCCAACGCGTGTAGGTGCTGCCAAGGTAGAGGGTCCAATCGTCATTCAATTGATGGGTGACCGAGAAATCCACGGACGAAGGCGTGGTCACGTCCAGGCTGGCGTCATACTTCTGCGGCCCGCCGTCGAATGCATCGGAAATCAAGCCGGACGCATGGGTCTTGCCGCTGAGGTGGTACACCACCTGCGAGTGGTAGGTCACGCCAATGCGCGTGCTGTCGAGGGGTTGCACGAGAATACCGGCGTTGAACCCGGTGGCGTTGTCATCACCTTTGACTTTCACGCTTTCGCCAGCGCCACCACCCAGTGGCACATTGGAATCCAGCTCGCCGCTGATGCGGTTAAAGGTCGGGCCAAAGCCTACCGAAATCTTGTCGTTGAACGCGTAGCTGACGGTGGGCTGCACGGTGATGACCGACACCTTGCTCTTGTTGCCAAAGCCATTGCCCTGGAAGCTGTGCTCATAGTCGGTCACCAAGCCGAACGGCGCGTAGATGCCCAGGCCGAACGCCCAGTGCTCATCGATGGACGTGACCAGGTAGCCCATCGGCACGGCAATGCCGGGCACCATGTCGCCCTTGTTAGTGCCTGGGTTGTTGGCACCGAACTGCGAGGAACTGGCGTCCTTGATGTTGGTTTTGGCGTCGAGGTAAGTCGCGCCGAGGCTGACTTCATTCTGCTTCAGGCGCGACATGCCGGCGGGGTTGCCGAACACTGTACTGGCGTCTTCGGCCGAGGAGGAGCGACCCGCGTAGCCCGTGCCCATTGAACTGATGCTTTGTTCATTGAGCGCGAAACCACCGGCAAGCAGTTGGGTTGAGGCAAGGGAAACGGCGAGCGCCAAGGCGCCTTTAAGAGTTTTGTTATTCATTATTAGGACTCGAATTGTGGGGCAGCGACGAGGAAGCTACCAACGTTCGAGCGGGGGGTTTATGAAGAGTTTTTCATGTGTGGAATTGTCGGACAATTATATGTATTTCAAAGACTTTGGCTGTTTTTTCGTTTCACGTAATGACCTTTAAACCCGATTGTGACCCATTGGTTTTGGCGAACGCTTCACCCTGGCACAGATACAAGAAAGCCCCAGGCTTTTCATTCACCTGGGGCTCGATGTGTTTTCAGGCAGGCAAAAAAAAACCCGGAAATCCTCACTTGCGTGGGCCTTCCGGATTTTCTAAACCGCCAAAAATGGTGGGTCGTGTGGGATTCGAACCTACGACCAATTGGTTAAAAGCCAACTGCTCTACCAACTGAGCTAACGACCCGCTGTGTGGTGGCGCGTATAATACTGATTTCTAAGGATTATTCAACACCTTATTTGAAATAAATCAGAAATAACGCGTTGGGTCAGTAATTTCGGCGGCTTGAAAGCCTTCTGCACGCAGTCGGCAGCTGTCGCATTTCCCACAAGCACGGCCGTCATCGTCTGCCTGATAGCAGGAAACAGTCAGCGAATAATCGACGCCAAGTCCTACGCCCGCCTTGACGATGTCGGCCTTGCTGAGGTTTTGCAGCGGCGCCAGGATACGGAAGCCCTGCCCTTCTACACCGGCCTTGGTCGCCAGGTTGGCCATGCGCTCGAACGACTCGACGAACTCTGGGCGGCAGTCCGGGTAGCCGGAATAATCCACCGCGTTGACGCCGATAAAGATATCGCGGGCGTTGAGCACTTCTGCCCAGCCAAGGGCGAGGGACAGGAACACCGTGTTACGCGCTGGCACGTAAGTCACCGGGATGCCTTCGCCGGGGGTTTCTGGCACGTCGATGCTGCTGTCGGTCAGGGCAGAGCCGCCAATACCATTGAGGTTCAGGCCGATCACCTTGTGTTCGACCACCCCCATGTCACGGGCGACGCGGGCAGCCGCGTTCAGTTCGGCGCGATGACGCTGGCCGTAGTCGAAGCTCATGGTGTAGCAGCTATAGCCTTGCGCCTGCGCCATGGCAACCACCGTGGCGGAGTCGAGACCGCCAGACAGCAGGATTACCGCGCGTTTTTGATCCATGGTGTGCTCAGTCATATCAGCGTCCTGGCTCGTCGTTCCAAAGGTATTTATGCAGCTGCAATTGCAGGCGCACCGGTAGGTTGTCCGCGACCACCCAATCGGCGAGGTCACGGGCATTCAGGTCATGATGGCTGGGTGAAAACAGTACTTCACCTGCGCGACGGTCCAACCCGTATTGAATCAACTTGGAATTCGCCCAGTCGTAGTCATCGCGCGAACAGATAACAAACTTGACCTGGTCATTGGCCGTCAGCAGCTCGATGTTCTCGTAGCGATTACGGTGCGCTTCCTTGGAGCCTGGGGTCTTGAGGTCGACCACACGGCTTACACGGGGATCGACCGCTGAGATGTCCAGGGCGCCACTGGTCTCCAGGGAAACCTCATAGCCGGCGTCACACAGTTGTTTGAGCAATGGGATGGCATTGGGCTGGGCGAGCGGCTCACCGCCGGTCACGCAGACGTAGCGCGGCTTGTAGCCGGCAACCTGCTCCAGGATGTCATCAAGAGTGCGCACCGTGCCGCCACTGAAGGCGTAGGCGCTGTCACAGTATTGGCAACGCAAAGGGCAACCGGTCAGGCGCACAAATACTGTGGGCAGGCCAGCCGTCCGCGTTTCACCCTGCAACGAGTAAAAAACTTCGGTAATACGTAATGTGTCTTGCATAGTCGCCACGGGCGTAACAGCTAAACAGGCTGTCCGCCTCCGTCAGGCACTTTGAGGGACCCCGCCAACGCGTAGACCCCAAAAAGCGTGTTTCATAAAAGGGCGTGGATTCTAACGAAAAAACCCGCGCCAGGCGCGGGTTTCTTCTAAACGGGCTGCATTGCCTACAAGCGTTGCAGGTCCCGCTGGGCCAACTGGGCAGCGGAAGTCCCAGGATACTGGGCCACCACCTGCTGCAGAATGCCTTTGACCTTGTCGGTATGACCCAGGCGGCGTTCTACGTCAGCGAGTTTATACAGCGAATCCGGCACCTTGGCGTGCTTGGGGTACAGCTGGCTGACCTTGGCAAATGCCTGGCCCGCGCCCTGTAGATCACCCTTGGCCAGGTTGACTTCACCCAACCAGTATTGGGCGTTGCCCGCGTACTGGCTGTTCGGGTATTTACGCAGGAAAGCGGTAAATGCCTGGCTGGCCTTATCGAAATCCTTGGCTTTGATCAGGTCGAAGGCTGCATCGTAATACAGCTTTTCCTTCGCCGGATCACCCGGTTCGCTGCTCGCGGCAGGGGCTTGGCTGGCAGCCGCCCCTGCTGCTGCACCACCGGCAGCAGCGCTTGGCGCGCCACCGGCAGAAGAATTATCAGGAGTTGCGGCAGGTTGAACGCCGGCTCCAATGCGTCGATCAAGATCCTGGTAACGTTCCAGGCCTTCTTGCTTCAGTTGGTTCACTTGGTTCTGCAGTACTTCAATGGTGCCTTGTTGCTGCGCCAATTGATCCTGCATGCGTTGCAGCTGGTTGAACAGTTCGCCCTGTGCCGAGGGAGCGGACGTAGCCGCTCCCCCCGCATAGGCGCCGTTCGTGCCATAACCCGCTGGCGGATAACTGCTCCCGCTATTGTTATAGCCAGAGTTGCTATCTTCCACAGGAACCGCAGCCCACACCGCAAGCGGTGCGAGGCTGAGAGCCAATACAGTTAGAGCACGACGGCACGTTCGCATGACGAATTACTTACGCAGTTCGACGCGACGGTTTTGAGCCCAGGACTGCTCGTCGTGGCCAGTAGCAACTGGACGCTCTTTACCGTAGGAAACCAGTTCCAGTTGGCCTGGAGCAACACCTTGCAGTACCAGGTAGCGCTGAACGGCTTTCGCACGACGCTCGCCCAGTGCCATGTTGTACTCACGAGTACCACGTTCGTCGGTGTTACCTTCCAGAACAACGCGAGCGCCGTTAGCTTTCAGGTCCTTCGCGTGAACGTCCAGAGCGCGCATGGCTTCTGGTTTCAGGTCCGAACTGTCGTATTCGAAGTAGAAAGTGGTGATAGCGCGCAGAGCAGCTTCTTCGCTCAGGGAGCCGTCAACCGCACCAGTGTTAGCGCCGTAACCAGCGTTTGGATCAACAGCTGCGCCTTCACCGGCATTGTCGCCGCCTTTAGACGAGCAACCAACGGCTACGGACAGAGCCAGAGCCAGAGCAGCAAACTTACCAAACTTCAGCATTTCCATCGTGAAACTCCTAATGAACCCCAGTGTGTTAAGTACTTCTTTTTGTAGCGCCGCGTCAGTTCAGGTAAGGGGACCAGGATGGTTCTCTGACTTCGCCTTGTGCGGTAGGAAGTGGGAGCCTTACGCGTCCATTTATGGACACGAGCATCAAGACTCCCCGGCCCTGCTGGCGGGTGGCGTAGATTACCATGGTGCCGTTGGGCGCAACAGTGGCTGACTCATCAAGGTTGGTATCTGTGAGGATTTTTACGGTTCCGCGCTGCAAATCCTGGGCCGCAACCCGGAAATTAGTGAAACCATCCTGACGGTGAATCATCACCAACGTCTTTTCATCGGCCGAAAGCTTAGGGTTGGCGTTGTAGTTACCGATAAAAGTAACACGCTCTGCCCCACCACCATTCACGTTCGCCTTGTAGACCTGTGGCTTGCCGCCGCGGTCAGAGGTGAAGTAGATGGTCGAACCGTCCTTGCCCCAGAACGGTTCGGTATTGATACCCGGGCCGCTGGTTGCGCGAGTGATCTGGCGCGAAGCCATGTTCATCACGTAGATGTCCGGGTTGCCATCCTTCGAGAGCACGAACGCCAGGCGCGAACCATCCGGCGACCAGGCCGGTGCGCCATTGAGGCCTTCGAAGTTGGTGATCTGCTCACGACGGCCAGTATCGATGTGCTGGACGAAGATACGCGGACGCTTCTGCTCGAAGGACACGTAGGCAATACGCTTGCCGTCCGGCGCGAAGCGCGGCGACAGGATTGGCTCACGGGATTGGAGCAAGGTCACAGCCCGTGCACCGTCGTAGTCCGAGCGCTGCAAAGTGTAACGAGTGTTGTCTACAGAGAAACGCTCAGCCGTTACGTAAAGCAGACGCGTCGAGAACGCACCCTTGATACCGGTGAGCTTTTCAAACGACTGGTCCGAGATGTAGTGGGCCATGTCGCGGATCTGCTCAGCAGTGCCCGAGACGCTGCCGGTCAAGACCTGCTGCTCGGTTGCCACGTTGAACAAGGTGTAGGTGATTTGCAGGCGACCGCCGGCCGGCGTGATGTTGCCGACCATCAGGTACTGCGCACCAACGGCTTTCCAGTCACGGAACACGACTTCGCTGGCCTGGTTTGGCTGGCTGATCATATTGCCTTTCGGAATCGGTGCGTAGTAACCGGAGTTGCGCAGGTCGTCGCTGACGATCTGGGCCATGTCGTCCGGCAGCACGCTGCCGCCCTGCCAACCGAACGGTACTACGGCGATCGGGGTGGCCCGATCGCTACCGCTGGTAACCAGGATGTTCTTTTCATCCGCCGCCGCTATCCCTGCCATACAGCAAATAACGACAAGCATTCCTCGAAGAAGGTTTCTCACAAGGCTAGATCCTCAGGTGTGAATGTCATCTTGAATGAACGATAGGGAGCGAAGTCGCTTGGTTTCATTCCCTGCATCTCGGTCAACCGGCCAATGTTCTTGACCGCGGCAACCGCCGAACTGTCGAACGAACCGTCACCACTGGACTTGGACACGCTGACCGAAGTCACCGTACCGTCCGGCAACATGCCGATCTGCAGCACTACTGTCATGCCTTTGCGCGCCGAAGGTGGACGTGTCCAGCCTTCTGCTGCCCGCGCTCGAATCAGGTCGTCGAAACTGCCCGCGACTTCATCACCACGCTCATCGGCCAAGGCTTGCTGACGCTGCGGCGTGTCGGAGAGCAAATCTGCCAAGGCCTGGGCCTTTTTCTCTTCGGCGGATTTGCGCGCTGCTTCCTGGGCCTTTTTCTTCTGGGCGTCGGCGGCAGCTTTCTTCTTCGCGTCGTCGGCGACTTTTTTCTTCGCCTCGTCTGCTTCAGCTTTTTTCTTGGCGTCTTCGGCGGCTTTTTTCTTCGCGTCTTCGACTATTTTCTTCTTGGCGTCTTCAGCAGCCTTTTTCTTGGCCTCTTCTTCAGCCGCTTTTTTGGCTTCTTCTTCAGACTTCTTCTTGGCTATATCAGCCAATTGTTTCTCTTCGGCCTTTTTCGCTTCGGCAGCTTTCTCGGCTTTCTTGGCTTCATCAGCCTTTTTCGCCTCGTCAGCCTTCTTGGCTTCGTCAGCCTTTTTCGATTCCTCGGCCTTTTGAGCCGCCTCTTCTTTCTTTTGTTCCGCAGCAGCCTTCACCGCTTCCTGCTCGACCTTCTTCTGTTCCATCTGCTCGACTTCAGTCTGGCGCGCAGCCGACTTCTGGGCCTCACCCGCAATCTTCTGATTGGTCTGGGTGGTGGCCTGACTTTTCGATTTCAGCTGATACAGGGTCGCCTGCACGATCGGCTTGGCTGGCGGCAGGTCCGGGGTCATGGCAAAGCTGACGAACAGCATGCCAAACACCAGGACGTGCAGGGCAATTGCCCAGACGCTAGGCCAGAAGTAGCTTTCCGAGGCGGACGGCTCTCGCTGTTGCTGCATCAGGGCGCCTCGGTAATCAAGCCAACGTTACCCACGCCGGCCTTCTGCAGCCCGCCCATGGCACCCATGACGGAGCCGTAGTCGACCGCCTTGTCACCGCGGATGAACACCTGGGTGTGCTTGCCGCCTTCGTTGCCGGAACGAATGATCTTGGTCACCGCGTCGGTCATCGCCGGCAAGGTCAGGGCCTTGTCCTGCTGCTTCTGAGTGTCGACTTCGCTGCCAAGGTTCCAGTAATAGGTCTTGTCGGACTTGATCGAAATGGTCAGCACCTGGGTGTTGTTGTCCTGGGGCAAGGCTTCGCTGGAAACCTTGGGCAGATCAACCTTCACACCCTGGTTGAGCATCGGCGCGGTCACCATGAAGATAACCAGCAGCACCAGCATCACGTCGATGTAAGGCACTACGTTCATCTCGGCGACCGGCTTACGCTTGGTTCGAGCTCGAGTGATTAAAGCCATCGGGAGGTACCTGCTTATTCTTCGCTGGTGTGCACTTTACGGTGCAGGATCGCCTGGAATTCATCGGCGAAGGTGTAGTAACGGCCAATCAGGTTTTCGCCGCGGGCGGCAAAACGGTTGTAGGCAATTACTGCGGGGATAGCAGCGAACAGGCCAATCGCGGTGGCGATCAGGGCTTCGGCGATACCCGGGGCTACGGTGGCCAGGGTCGCTTGCTGCGCCTGGGCCAGGCCACGGAAGGAGTTCATGATCCCCCACACAGTACCGAACAGACCGATGTACGGGCTCACGGAACCAACGGTGGCGAGGAACGGCAAGCTTTGCTCAAGCTTTTCTTCTTCGCGGGAAATGGCCACGCGCATGGCACGGGCCACGCCTTCCATGACCGCTTCCGGGTCAACGCCTGGCTGCTGGCGCAGACGGGAGAATTCCTTGAAACCGGCGCGGAAGATCTGCTCGACGCCCGAATCCGGGTCCGGATTGCTGCCGGCCTGGCGGTACAGCTTGGACAGGTCGATACCTGACCAGAAGCGCTCTTCAAAGCTCTCCAAGGCACGTCGACCGGCACGCAGCAGGTTGCTGCGCTGAAAAATCATGACCCAAGAGGTAACCGATGCGGCTACCAGGGTCAGCATGACCAGTTGAACCACAACACTGGCATTGCTGACCAGGCTCCACATGGAGGAATGGTCGACGACGGTAGGTTCCACGCTAAATCTCCTGCTTTGATTGTTTACCCGCGCCGCTTACATCGGCAAAGGCCGCACGTAGAGCTTCGGGAATGGCCCGGGGTTTCAAACTATTGGTGCGCACACAGGCCACCAGGAACTGCCCCTCACAGAGCAGCGTTGCATCCGTTGCCCGCCTGACCTGCTGCTTGAAACGCAGGCTGACACGGTTCAATTCGATTACTTCAGCGCTTACCAACAATTCGTCGTCCAATCGCGCCGGCGCGTGATACCGCGCCTCGCTGGAATGCACGACGAATAACAGGTCCTCCCCTGCCAGCTCGGATTGGGCAAAGCCCAGCTCCCGTAGCCGCTCGGTTCGAGCCCGCTCCATGAACTTGAGGTAGTTGACGTAATACACGATGCCGCCGGCATCGGTGTCCTCGTAATAAACGCGACAGCGATGTGCGAACGACTGATCCCCGTTTTGCGCGCGCATACTCTAGTGCTTACTCCTCAGGTTGCCAATCCGGCTCGCAACTGTTTTTTCATACGCTGAAACATTTCCAGTGACTGAATGACGACACCAGCCACTAGGACAGCACAAACATCGAATAAATCGACTTGCGTGAAGCTTTTAATCGTCCACTGCATCGAGGAATTCGTCTACCACGGGCATCTCGCCCAATCGTGACGGAATGTTTAACCCGAAGTGCAGATAGGCGTGGCGCGTCACCACCCGCCCCCGTGGCGTGCGCATGATGTAGCCCTGCTGGATCAGGTACGGCTCCAGCACATCCTCAATGGTGTGGCGCTCCTCACTGATGGCCGCCGCCAGGCTATCGACACCCACCGGGCCACCGTCGAACTTCTCGATCATGGTCAAGAGTAGACGTCGATCCTGGTGATCGAAGCCGTGCTCGTCCACGTCCAGCAGGTTCAATGCCAGGTCGGCCACGGCCTTGGTGATATGCCCCTTGGCCCGCACTTCGGCAAAATCGCGCACACGGCGCAGCAAGCGGTTGGCAATCCGTGGCGTGCCACGGGCCCGACGGGCAATTTCAAACGCGCCTTCCGGGTCCAGGGGCAAGCCGAGGATGCTTGCCGAACGGCTGACAATGGTCGCCAGGTCGGCCGTGCTATAGAACTCTAGACGTTGAACAATGCCGAAACGGTCTCGCAGCGGGTTGGTCAGCATGCCTGCACGGGTCGTGGCGCCGACCAGCGTGAATGGCGGCAGATCGAGCTTGATCGAGCGGGCCGCCGGGCCTTCGCCGATCATGATGTCGAGCTGGAAGTCTTCCATGGCCGGGTACAGCACTTCCTCGACGATCGGCGAGAGCCTGTGGATCTCGTCGATAAACAGCACGTCATGGGGCTCGAGGTTGGTCAGCAACGCCGCCAGATCCCCCGGACGCTCCAGCACCGGGCCGGAGGTGGACTTGATCGACACGCCCATTTCCTGGGCAATGATGTTGGCCAGGGTGGTCTTGCCCAGGCCCGGCGGGCCGAAGATCAGTGTGTGATCCAAAGACTCACTGCGCCCGCGCGCAGCCTGGATGAACAACTCCATCTGCTCGCGCACGGTGGGCTGGCCGATGTATTCGGCGAGGCTCAGGGGGCGGATGGCGCGGTCCTGGACCTCTTCACGGTCGCGTGGGCCGGTGGCTGCAATCAGACGATCAGCTTCAATCACTTAAATCATTCCCTTCAGGGCGCGGCGGATCATGTCTTCACTGCTCAGGTTCTTGTCCTTGATGGCCGATACGGCCTTGCTGGCTTCCTGCGGCTTGTAGCCCAGGGAAATCAGCGCGCTGACCGCATCGCTTTCGGCACTGGCGACCTGGCCGGCCGGCATGTCCGGCTGGTTCGGCACCAGGGCAAACATGCTCGGTACGACTTCCCAGGCCTTGAAGCGGTCCTTGAGCTCCACCAACAGGCGCTCGGCGGTCTTCTTGCCGACGCCCGGCACCTTGGTCAGCGCCGAGGTATCCTGGGCCGAGACGGCACGCACCAGCTCATCCACTTCCAGGCTCGACATCAGGGCCAGGGCCAGTTTCGGCCCGACCCCATTGAGGCGGATCAGCTCGCGGAAGAAGTCGCGGTCGCGCTTGCCAATGAAACCATAGAGTAGTTGCGCGTCTTCGCGCACCACCAAATGTGTGTGCAGCGTTATCGGCTCACCGACCGACGGCAAGCGATACAGGGTGGTCATGGGCACTTCCAGCTCATACCCCAACCCATTTACATCCAGAATCAGGTGCGGCGGCTGTTTCTCAGCCAGGGTGCCGCGCAAGCGTCCAATCACGGTTCAGATCCTTAAAGCTTGGGGTCAGAGCACGGCCCGACCGGAAAACGATTGCGCTGATGCTATCAGAGACGCAGGCGCCCGCCACGACTGCGTGCCGTGCCCAGGCCATGAGGCAGCAAGCTTGAGCGAGTGTGCGCATGGCAAATGGCGATAGCCAGGGCGTCGGAGGCGTCGATCTGCGGTTTTGACGTGAGCTTGAGCATGTGCATGACCATCATCTGCACCTGCTCTTTGTTCGCCGCGCCGGTGCCGACCACGGCCTGTTTGACCTGGGTGGCGGTGTATTCGGCGATTTCCATGCCTTCCTCGGCGCCGGCAACGATGGCGGCGCCACGGGCCTGGCCGAGCTTGAGGGCTGAGTCGGCGTTCTTGGCCATGAACACTTTTTCGATGCCCATGGTGACCGGCCCGTAGGTCTGGATCACTTCACGCACGCCGCGATAGACGATCTGCAGGCGCTCGGCCAACTCGCCCGCACCGGTGCGGATGCAGCCCGACGCGACATAGACACAGCCGCGCGGGGTCTGTTGCACCACGCCAAAACCGGTGATGCGCGAACCGGGGTCGATACCTAGGATTAAAGTCATAACGCCTGCGGGTTGGGTAAACACATTTTTTGATACCGGGAGGTTCAATGTGGGAGGGGGCTTGCCCCCGATGACAGTGTGTCAGTTATCTCGCAATCGACTGAACCACCGCTATCGGGGGCAAGCCCCCTCCCACATTTAAAACTACATCGCCCTTCAGCCTAGCTGTTCGGCTACAGACTCAGGGATGTCGGCGTTGGAATACACGTTCTGCACATCATCCAGGTCTTCGAGCATGTCCAGCATCTTCAACACTTTCTGCGCTCCGTCCAGGTCCAGTTCGGCACTGGTGGTCGGCAGCATCACGATTTCTGCGTCGGTGCCCTTGAAGCCGGCGGCTTCCAGCGCGTTGCGCACGGCGTAGAAACTGGCAAACGAAGTGAACACATCGATGGAGCCATCTTCGTTGGTCACCACGTCGTCGGCATCTGCCTCCATCGCCGCTTCCATCAGCGCGTCTTCATCAGTGCCCGGCGCGAAGGAGATCTGCCCCTTGCGCTCGAACAGGTAGGCCACCGAACCATCGGTACCCAGGTTGCCGCCGCACTTGCTGAAGGCATGGCGCACGGCTGCCGCGGTGCGGTTGCGGTTGTCGGTCATGCACTCGACCATCACTGCAACGCCGCCCGGGCCGTAGCCTTCGTAGCTCAGCTCGACCATGTCGTCGGTATCGGCGGCGCCGGCACCACGGGCCACGGCGCGGTCGATGATGTCACGGCTCATGTTGGCGCCAAGGGCCTTGTCCAGCGCAAGGCGCAGGCGCGGGTTAGAGCCCGGGTCGCCACCGCCCTGGCGGGCAGCGACGGTCAGCTCGCGGATCCACTTGGTGAAAATCTTGCCTTTCTTGGCATCCTGACGCTCTTTGCGGTGCTTGATGTTCGCCCACTTGGAATGGCCAGCCATAACACAACTCCGAAATTCTGTAGAAACCTTGTCAATCCCGCTGGGCAGGACTTCTCTCTTTAAATCACAGCCCTTGTAACGCAAAGGCGCATCCGAAGATGCGCCTTTTTAGACTGCGTAAACCTCAGTGCGCTTTCACGCAGCAGCCTTACTCAGCCTTCGGCGTCTCGCGCAGGCGGATGTGCAACTCGCGCAATGCCTTGGCATCCACCACACCTGGAGCCTGGGTCATGACGTCCGCAGCACTCTGGGTTTTCGGGAAGGCGATCACTTCACGGATCGACTGGGCGCCGGTCATCAGCATCACCAGGCGGTCCAGGCCGAATGCCAGGCCACCGTGCGGCGGCGCACCGTATTTCAGGGCGTCGAGCAGGAAGCCGAATTTCTCTTCCTGTTCCGCTTCGTTGATGCCCAACAGACGGAAAACCGCTTGCTGCATCTCTTTGCGGTGGATACGGATCGAACCGCCACCCAGCTCGGTGCCGTTGAGTACCATGTCGTAAGCGCGGGACAGGGCGCCTGCCGGGTTGGCTTCCAGCTCGGCCGGCGAACACTTCGGTGCAGTGAACGGGTGGTGCAAGGCGCTGAAGCTGCCGTCGTCGTTCTCTTCGAACATCGGGAAGTCAACGACCCACATCGGGGCCCATTCGCAGGTCAGCAGGTTCAGGTCGTGACCCAGCTTGATGCGCAGCGCGCCCAGGGCTTCGCTGACGATCTTGGCCTTGTCGGCGCCGAAGAACACGATATCGCCGTCGACTGCACCGACGCGGTCGAGGATCGCGTTCAGGTTGTCCAGCGGAATGTTCTTCACGATCGGCGATTGCAGGCCGTCAATACCGTTGGCGCGCTCGTTGACCTTGATATACGCCAGGCCCTTGGCACCGTAGATGCCGACGAACTTGGTGTAGTCGTCGATCTGCTTGCGCGGCATGCTTGCGCCGCCAGGCACGCGCAGGGCGGCAATGCGGCATTTCGGGTCGTTGGCCGGGCCGCTGAACACCTTGAAGTCGACTTCCTTGAGCTGGTCGGCCACGTCCACCAGTTCCAGCGGGTTACGCAGGTCTGGCTTGTCGGAACCGTAGCGGCGCATGGCTTCTTCGAAGGTCATGTGCGGGAAGTCGCCGAATTCCAGGCCCAGCACTTCCTTGAACAGGTTGCGGATCATCTGCTCGGTCAGGCCCATGATCTCTTTTTCATCGAGGAAGCTGGTCTCGATGTCGATCTGGGTGAATTCCGGCTGGCGGTCGGCGCGCAGGTCTTCGTCACGGAAGCACTTGGCGATCTGGTAGTAGCGGTCGAAGCCAGCCACCATCAGCAACTGCTTGAACAGTTGTGGCGATTGCGGCAGGGCGAAGAACGAACCGGCGTGGGTACGGCTAGGCACCAGGTAGTCACGCGCGCCTTCCGGGGTGGCGCGGGTCAGGATCGGGGTCTCGACGTCCAGGAAGCCGTTTTCGTCGAGGAAGCGGCGGATACTGGTGGTCATGCGCGAACGCAGGCGCAGCTTCTCGGCCATCTCCGGACGACGCAGGTCCAGGAAGCGATAACGCAGGCGGGTTTCTTCGCCGACGTCGGAGTATTCGTTGAGCGGAAACGGCGGGGTTTCCGATTCGTTCAGCACTTCCAGTTCATAGCCCAGCACTTCAATGCCGCCGGACGCCATGTTCTTGTTCACGGCACCGGCCGGACGCAGGCGAACCTTGCCGGTGATCTTCACGACGTATTCGCTGCGCACGCGGTCGGCGGCGGCGAAGCTCTCGGCGCGATCCGGGTCGAACACCACCTGGGCCAGACCATCACGATCACGGATATCGAGGAAGATCACCCCGCCGTGGTCGCGGCGACGGTGAACCCATCCGCAAAGGGTGATTTCCTGACCTTCCAGGGTCTCGTTCAGTTGGCCGCAATAGTGGCTGCGCATCATGGTAGTGGTTTCACTTCTCGTAATTCGAAATTCGGTGGAGGCCTGCCTCGTCACCGTACATTAAAGCAGGGGACGGATAATGCAGGAGCCTGCGCGTAGAGTTCAACTCAGTCTGCTTTGTCGCCGCCCGCCAGGTTCTTCTTCGAGCCGGTCTTGAAGTCGGTCTCGTACCAGCCGCTGCCGCTCAGGCGGAAGCCTGGCATGGACAACATCTTCTTGAGCTCCGGCGCCTGGCAGGCTGGGCAATCGACCAGCGGCGCTGCGCTGATCTTCTGAATGGCTTCCAACTGATGACCACAGGAAGCACATTGATAGTCGTACATGGGCATGGAGATGTCTCGGCGATCAGATCGTTACTGCGCCACGCCTGGCCTACGGGTGGGCGGCATGCGTAGCAAAGCGCGGGATTATATCTGGTAAATCGAGGCAGCGCAGCCGGCTTTCTGCCCGGAGCCCTGCCCGCCACGAAGGAAGGCCGGCCCCGAAGCCCGGTGGCTATACCAGGGACTGCCCCGGTAAACAGGTCGGTTCAATACACCCTTTCAAGGCATGAACCACGCACACCACCCTGACCAACCCACTGAAGTTCTTCACACCGCCGTAACGCAGGTGCACTTCCCGATCGACGTAAGACAGCAACGCACTGACTGAACAGGCATTGATCCTGGCTATCTCCGTGAGGATATTCCAATAGATCTGCTCCAGCCGCAGGCAAGTGGAAAACCCGTTGAGCCTCACTGACCGGGACAATGGCTTGGCCAGTCCCATATCGAACCCTTTTGCAAAGGGGTCGATCTTTATCTTATGGAAACCACCGGTTTCCATCACTCCATTACCCACTCCGCGTGACATACACCTGACACTCCATTGCCAAACAGCAGCCCATGGGTTGTCCCATTGGGCAGTCGCCCTATAAAACAGCAGGCAGAGGCAGGCAGCCAGAAGACGCGGCGTCGATAGACGTAGGACAACGCCAGGAAATGCGCGGAAACAAGCGAGCGGCGCCAGGACGGCGCCACTCAGGGTCGGCGTTTACTGATTTTCGAGCAGCGAGCGCAGCATCCACGCGGTTTTCTCGTGAACCTGCATGCGCTGGGTCAGCAGGTCGGCGGTCGGCTCGTCGCTGACCTTGTCGAGCAGTGGGAAGATGCCGCGCGCGGTACGAGTGACCGCCTCCTGGCCGGCGACCAACTGCTTGATCATCTCTTCTGCGCTGGGCACGCCTTCCTCTTCCTTGATGGACGAAAGTCGGGCGTAGATGGAGTAGGCACCCGGCGCCGGGAAACCCAGGGCACGGATACGCTCGGCAATGGAGTCCACGGCCAGCGCCAGCTCGTTGTACTGCTCTTCAAACATCAAGTGCAGCGTGCGGAACATGGGGCCCGTGACGTTCCAATGGAAATTGTGGGTCTTCAGATACAAAACATAGGTATCGGAAAGCAGCCGTGAAAGCCCGTCGACGATGGATTTACGATCTTCTTCACTGATACCGATATCGATTGCCATGTTTATCCCCTTCAATTGACAAGCATTCATTGATCCGGTGCAGGACCACTCTAGCAAGAGTGGCAGCGATGCGCAGCCCGGCGCGGCAATTCGCCCCGGCGTGGCCGGTCAAACGGTGGGTCCCAAGCCTTTGGCCAGAGTAGGAAATATCCCTGCAACCCCGCTTGAAACACCTGCACGTGTCTAGGACAAGCGTTTGACGCAGAAATGCCATGTCCCTTGCAACACCCTGAAATGCTTGATTTGAGTAGGCACAGCCTTTGCTGTTAAATAGGCGGCGTGTCGTCGCCGTTACTTTCTGCGGCAGCGGCATAGGCTGATACCCCGCGCACGTGCCCAACGCCTCCCATTGTTCAGAAGCGAACCGTGCCAGTCAGCTCTTCCTTGTGATCCGTCTTAACGTGAGTTAATCAAAATGTTGAAAATCGTCCACCTGCTAACGGGCGTTGCAGCTTTGCTGCTGTCCTTTATACCGAGCTTGCAACAGGGAAGCCCTCCCTACCTGGAACAACACGACGCTCTGTACCTGGCCTTGTTCGGCCTTCTTAACCTGACGCTGGCACCGGTGATCCCTTACTGGAACAAAGGCACACGTCATCAACTGCAAAACCTGGTCAGCGCGCTGTTGGTACTGACCGTTGTCGTACAAACCCTCACCCTCCTGGCACCCATGCCTGAAGTCGGCGGCCACCCGGCCATCCTGCTCAGCCTGGTGATTGCTGTGGTCGCCATCGTTCTTCACCTGGCCATCAGCTTCTACCGTTCGTCCCCTGCGGCCTCGTCGCAAACCTACGACATGACCAATCGGGATACCGGTACCGTCAAGTGGTTCAACACGTCCAAAGGCTTCGGCTTTATTTCCCGTGATTCGGGCGACGATATCTTCGTCCATTTCCGGGCCATCCGCGGCGAAGGCCATCGCGTACTGGTGGAAGGCCAGCGCGTGGAGTTCTCCGTCATGAATCGCGACAAAGGCCTGCAGGCCGAAGACGTGATTGCTGCACTGCCGCGTCGCTGATACCCGCGCTCGCAGCAAAAAAAACCGCGATCCAGCCTGGCTGGTTCGCGGTTTTTTTATGCGCAGCCATTAGCCGCTATCAATAGTGAGGCGGCGGCGCTTCTTCTTCGGACGTTTCGAATTGGCCGCCCATTTCTTCCTGGCGCTTTAGCAGTGCGGTCATCTGCAATTGCAGGCGCTCGACGGCCCGCTGCTGGGTGACGAGGATATCGTTGAGGGTTTCGATGGTGTCGTCCTGGAAGGCCAGGCGGCTCTCCAGGTCAGTGACGCGGTCTTGCAGATCCATGATTCAACCCTGGGTAAAGACAAAGTCAGCAGGCAACAGCTCGCGCAGACGGGCGCGAATGGCTGCCACTTGCGCATCGGTGTAAGGCTGCGCCGGATGCTTGCCCCATACCGGCGCCGGCCAGGCGGCATCATCGCGCTTGCGCACGATCACATGGACGTGCAACTGGCTGACCACATTGCCCAGCGCGCCGATGTTCATCTTGTCCGCCGCCAGCCCGTCATTCAGCACTTGCGCCAGGGCCGTCGTCTCTTGCCACAACTGTTGCTGATCGGCGACATCCAGTTGAAACACTTCGCTGATACCGTTGATACGCGGCACCAGGATGAACCAGGGGTAGTTCGAGTCATTGGACAGCAGCAGTCGGCACAGGGGGAAGTCCCCCAGGGTCAGCGTGTCTTGTTGAAGGCGTTGATCTAAAGCGAACACCGCAGGCACTCCGTTCGGCAGGTCAGGTTCAAGGCCACCAGCATACCTGCGAATCGCGCACGCTTCACGCCAGCCCCTGCGCGCCGGGCCAAGTGCGATGAAAAAAAGCGCACCATTTCGAGACAAACGAATAATTCGACTACGCTCAATGACCAATCCAGCCGTAAATAGATAAACACTGAGCAAACGATTACGACGAAACCCGCGACACAGAGGCTTCGCAAGTCAAGGCATTAAGCCATCACTGCAGTCGAGCGTCATCGGGGGGCCTGCACCAAAATGACCCATTTATGCCTCAAAGAGATCCGCCGATTACCCACTGGGCGGGGTGAACCGGTAACGTTTTACCCAGGTTCAGGATTTATGCACCCCACACCAAGGAAAGGAAGCGTGCGTCAAGCCCAAACCAATCGGCGTAAAAACCCCGTGCTTATGCGGTTTTCACGAAGCCACGACGTTTTTCACGAAAAAATGACATTCGAATTTCACTTTGGGCACGCTTGCTGCATTCATCCCTTTATCGTCGGCAACGGCACCGGTAGGGAAGCGGGTGTTTCGCGATGAAAAACAGCAGCGGTTCAATGCGCGCCAAGGATGATTTCAAACTTCGAAAGTAACGTTTTTTTGCGTTCTTTTAACGGTTTAGAAACAGTATTGAAGTTGTCAGCCTCGTTACAGTGGGGCTGTGAATTTGCGACATGGATATAGCAATCTACGACAAGCTCGTAAAGAAGCTGAAAGGAAAGTTGGGCAAGTATCGCCAATATTGTCAGCGTGATATAACTTTGCGCCGACACAAAAAGAAAGAGCCGCCCAGACAAAAATACAGGTGGGACGGCAGTACTCTTCCTAAAACCAAAGGAGCAAATCACGATGCGCGTGATGAAGTGGAGCATGATCGCCCTGGCTGTTTCAGCAGGCACTACGCAGTTCGCAATGGCGTCCGCCCAAAGCGATTCCAAAGGCTTTGTTGAAGACAGCACTTTCAGCATTAATACTCGCGCCCTGTACTTCAGCCGCGACTTCCGCAACAACCCGTCGGGCCCGGACTCTCAGAGCCGTGCCGAAGAATCCGGCCTGGGCTTCAACGCCCTGTACTCCTCGGGCTTCACCCAAGGCACCATCGGTGTCGGTGTTGACGTGATTGGCCTGCTGGGCGTCAAGCTCGACAGCGGCAAAGGCCGTGCTGGCACTGGTCTGTTCCCAACCGGTTCCGATGGTCGCTCGCAAGACGACTACTCCAAAGGCGGCGGCGCGGTTAAATTCCGTATCTCCGATACTGTCCTGAAAATCGGTGACCAGTACACCACAGCCCCTGTCTTCGCGTCTGACGACAGCCGCTTGCTGCCAGAGCTGCCACAAGGTATCTCGATCACCAGCAACGAAATCAAGGGCCTGAAGCTGGAAGGTGGTCACTTCACTTCCAGCATCGCGCAGAACCAGACCTACCATGACAGCCTGGGCCTGACCAAAACCGACTTTGCCGGCGCAGTCTACTCCTTCACCCCAGAGTTCACCGGTAGCCTGTACTACGCTAAAACCGAAGACTACTTCCGCAAGTGGTACAGCAACCTGAACTGGACCCACGCGCTGAGCGACGACCAGTCGTTCGCCTTGGACTTCAACATCTACGACACGAAAAGCGACGGTGAAGGCCTGCAACGTGCTTCCAAGGACAGCGCCCTGCCGTTCGAAGAACGCACCAAGCTCGACAACCGCGCGTTCAGCTTGCAGGGTGCGTACACCATCGGTGCACACACCTTCACCCTGGCAGCCCAGAAAGTCACTGGCGACGGCGACTACGGCTACGGCGTAGACGGCGGCGGCACTGTGTTCCTGGCCAACTCCATCGCCCGTTCCGACTTCAACGCCGAAGGCGAGAAGTCCTACCAGGCGCGTTACGACATCAACATGGCTACCTTCGGCATTCCTGGCCTGAGCTTCATGACTCGTTACGTAACCGGTAGCGGCGCGAACACCGCCACCACCTCGAACGGCAAAGAGTGGGAACGCGACATCGAAGCCAAATACGTGATCCAGAGCGGCCCGGCCAAAGACCTGAGCCTGCGTGTACGTCAAGCGACCTATCGTTCGTCTGATGGCGTGTACTACGGTTCTTCGTCCATCGACGAACTGCGTCTGATCGCCCAATACCCGCTGAACATCTTGTAATTGACGCTTTAATTACAACGATGACTTAAGGCCTAGGCCTTAAACAAAAAGCCGCTCCCTTATTTAGCAAGGGAGCGGCTTTTTTTTGGCTGTAATATTTCAGCACTGGAATAACTAGCAAGCTAACTAACGAGATTAGCGCTTGCACCTTGAACCTGACCTAACGGCCAAGTTCAAGAATGACCCCAGTTACTTGGCAACTGTTTCCTGCATCACACGAATAACCCGCTGTGGAAACGGAATATCAATCCCCGCCGCTTTCAAGCGGTCCCGTGCAAGTTCGTTCAACATGAACACCACGTCCCAGTAATCGGCCGTCTTGGTCCAGCAACGCAGGGACACGGTGATCGAACTGTCACCTAAGGTCGACACCACTGCGACAGCAGCAGGGTCTGCCAATACCCGAGGGTCTTTCGCCAGTTCCAGCAACACGTCACGGGCTTTTTGCAAGTCGGCTTCATAGTCCACACCCACATCGAACACCACCTTGCGGGTCGGCTGACGGTTGGTGTTGGTGATAAGGCCATTGGACAGGATGCCGTTCGGCACGATCACGGTCTTGTTGTCGCCGGTACGCAGTACGGTGTGGAAGATCTGGATGCTATCGACGGTACCCGAAGTGCCTTGGGCTTCGATCCAGTCACCAATGCGGAACGGGCGGAACAACAGAATCAGCACGCCACCGGCGAAGTTCGCCAGGCTGCCTTGCAATGCCATGCCGATGGCCAGGGTAGCGGCACCGATCGCCGCAATGAACGAGGTGGTTGCCACGCCGATCATCGAGGCCACGTTGACCACCAGCATGATTTTGAGCGCGACGTTCGCAAGTCGGGTAATGAAATGTTGCAGGGCCATGTCAGCATTGCGCAGGGCCAGCAGGCGCCCCACGCGATGGGTCAACACGTTAATCAGCCACCAACCGATGACCAAGGTGACCAAAGCCAGCAAGAACCGGCTGCCGTATTCCATGATCATCGGCAGCCAAGATTCCGAGGTCTTGATCAGGTGATCCATTTCAGCGTTCAAATCCATCTACATTCTCCTGGTTACCGGATGTTCGGCGTAATGAGTGGCCATAAATGCAATTGAGCCCCGTAGGGCTCAATAGTAGGCGCAGGTTCTGGGGCGTGGGACGTCAAAAACGCCGACAGGTTCCCCAATGTGCCATCAGTCGCGGAAGTTGTTGAACTGCAGCGGCATGTCGAAGGTCTTGGCGCGCAGGGCCGCAATGGCCTCTTGCAGGTCGTCACGTTTCTTGCCAGTGACACGAACCTGTTCACCCTGGATCGCGGCCTGGACTTTCAGCTTGGCGTCCTTGATGTGGGCGACGATTTTCTTCGCCAGCTCCTTATCGATGCCTTCCTTGAGGATGGCTTCTTGCTTCATCAGCTTGCCGGAGGCGTAGGCATCCTTGATTTCAAGGCACTGCGCGTCGATCTTGCGCTTGACCAGCGACAGCTTGAGGATCTCGATCATCGCTTCCAGCTGGAAATCGGCTTCAGCGGTCAGGTTGACGGTCAGCTCTTTTTCCTTGAATTCGAAGCTGCCCTTGCCTTTCAAGTCATAGCGACGGTCCAGTTCCTTGACGGCGTTCTCGACGGCGTTGGTGACTTCGTGTTTGTCCAGTTCGGATACCACGTCGAACGAAGGCATGTCATTTCTCCAATATAAGGGGCGGGCTCAGTAGAGATGGAGCGCGCCCAAGCTAAAATGCCGGGGCATTATAGCGGTTCTTTCGCCGCATTCACTGTGAGCGACCCCATGGAGCACAAACAGATGTCGACCACCTGGCATATTCTCGGCGCCGGCAGCCTAGGCACACTCTGGGCCACCCGCCTGGCGCGCGCAGGCGTGCCCGTCAGGTTGATCCTGCGTGATGAGGCGCGCCTGGCCAGTTATCAGGCGGGCAAGGGACTGACCCTGGTGGAACAAGGCATTGAGCAGACTTACCCCGTGACAGGCGAAACGCCTGACAGCCCTGGGCCGATTCATCGCCTGCTGGTGGCGTGTAAAGCCTACGACGCCCAAGGCGCCGTCGCACAGTTGCAACAGCGGCTAGCTCCAGATGCCGAGCTGATCCTGCTGCAGAACGGCCTTGGCAGCCAGGATGCGGTCGCCGCGCAGTTGCCCCAGGCGCGCTGCATCTTTGCCTCCAGCACGGAAGGCGCCTTTCGCGATGGCGACTGGCGTGTCGTGTTTGCCGGCCATGGCTACACCTGGCTGGGCGACGCGAGCCACCCTAACCCGCCCCTGTGGCTGGATGACCTGCACGCCGCTGGCATCCCCCACGATTGGAGTACCGATATCCTTACGCGGCTATGGCGCAAGCTGGCCCTCAATTGCGCCATCAACCCGCTGACCGTGCTGTATCAATGTCGTAACGGCGAATTGCAGGCCCATCACTGCGAAGTCGCCACCCTGTGCGCAGAGCTGGCTGAACTGCTGGAATGCTGCGGCCAGCCTGCTGCCGCGCTGGACCTGCAACACGAAGTGGAACGGGTGATCCAGGCCACCGCCGCCAATTACTCTTCCATGTACCAGGACGTGGCCGCCGGCCGTCGCACCGAAATCAGCTATCTATTGGGCTATGCTTGCCAGGCGGCCGCCCGTCACCAACTGAACCTGCCGCATTTGCAGCAGTTGCAGGTGCGCCTGGTCGAGCAGTTACTTGCACGCGGATTGCCCCGCGACTGAGCCACGCGCTACTCTGCCCGCCTGTCTATCACCTGGGAAAACCCTGATGCCGCTGCGCCAGCGTCTTGAAAACCTACCGGTCGGGCAGAAACTGCTGGCCGCCCTGCTGGTGCTGTTGACCACCGTATTGCTGGTGGCCAACCTGACCTTTATCAGCGCCGCCTACTGGATCTCCCAGGAAAGCATGGCCCCCCAAGCCTTGCAGGCGATTGGTCGCCTGGTGTCCAACCCCGCGCTCGCCGCCGAAGCCCTCGAATCACCCGCCAAGGCGGACGCCCTGCTCAACGAGCTGACCAGCTATTCCCCCTTGCGCGCCGCCGCCCTGTACGACGGTGAAGGCAACCGCCTGGCGCAGATGCAACACGGCGACCGCCTGCACCTGCCCGACAACTACCGGCATATCGAAGCGTGGCGGGTCACCGAGTTTCGCAGCAACCAGATCATCACCCTGCCCCGTGCTGGCCAAGCGTCCGGGCACCTGCTGCTGGTGGCCAGCAGTGAGCTACCGGTGGCGTTCTACACGGGCACGCTGACGGCCAGCCTGGGCATCCTGATTTTCAGCGTGCTGCTGTGGTTGATCATCGCCCGCCAGATCAAACGCCTGATCACCCGGCCGATCCACGAACTCGAAGAGTTGTCGCGCCAGGTCACCCGCGAAGAGAACTACGCCCTACGCGCTGGCCGTGGCAACCACGATGAAATCGGCAGCCTGGCCGAAGCCTTCAACACCATGCTGTCGCGGATCGAAGCCCGCGAACAGCAACTCAAGCGCGCACGGGACGACTCCCAGGCGGCCTACGACCAAGCCCAAGGCCTGGCCGAAGAAACGCGCCACACCAACCGCAAGCTGGAACTGGAAGTCCAGGTTCGCAGCAAGATCGAGAAAAAACTCACCGGCTTCCAGAATTACCTGAACAGCATCATCGACTCGATGCCCTCGGCACTGATCGCCCTGGATGAACAGCTCTACGTGACGCAGTGGAACCAGGAGGCCAGCGCGCTTTCCGGTACCCGCTTGGATGAAGCGCTGAACCAGCCGATCTACTTGGCCTTCCAGCCGCTCAAACCCTACTTGCCGCAGATCAGGGCAGCGGTCGAACAACACACCGTGGAGCGCATCGAGCGGGTCACCTGGTTCAAGGACGACGAACCCAAGCATTACGCCCTGACCTTCTACCCACTGATGGGTGGCGCCGGGCGTGGCGTGGTGATTCGTATCGATGACATCACCCAGCGACTGTCCCTGGAAGAGATGATGGTGCAGTCCGAGAAAATGCTGTCGGTAGGTGGCCTGGCCGCCGGCATGGCCCACGAGATCAACAACCCGCTGGGCGCGATCCTGCATAACGTGCAGAACATCCGCCGCCGCCTGTCTCCCGACCTGCCCAAGAACCTGGAGCACGCCGAGCAGGCCGGCATCGAGCTGGAAACGGTCGACCACTACCTGCAAAGCCGCGAAGTGCCGCAACTGCTCGATGGCATTCAGCAAGCCGGGGCGCGGGCGGCGAAGATCGTCACCCATATGCTCAGCTTCAGTCGCCGCAGCAACCGGCAGATGGCACCGTGCGACTTACCGGCGCTGATCGACCAAGCGGTGGAAATCGCCGGTAACGACTTCGACCTCACCATCGGCTTTGACTTCAAGGGCCAAGCGATCATCCGCCAGTTCGACCCGCAGTTGGGCCCGGTACCCGGCACCGCCAACGAACTGGAACAGGTCCTGCTCAACCTGCTGAAAAACGCCGCCCAGGCCATTCACCTGCGTGAAGATGACAGCGAGCCGGGGCGCATCATCCTGCGCACGCGCCTCAACCCGCCGTGGGCAGAAATACAGGTGGAGGACAATGGCATCGGCATGAGCGAGAACGTGCGCAAACGCACCTTCGAGCCGTTTTTCACCACCAAGGAAATCGGCCAGGGCACCGGGCTCGGGCTGTCGGTGTCGTATTTCATCATCACCAACAACCACAAGGGCCAGATGGAAGTGCACTCCACCCTTGGCCAAGGCACGTGTTTCACCTTGCGCCTGCCACTGGCCGGCAGCCAACTGCCGCCTTACGACCTCACCCAACTGGAGCAATGACCATGGGCTTTCGCCTATCGAAGATCTACACCCGCACCGGCGACAAGGGCGAAACCGGCCTCGGTGATGGCCGCCGTGTGCCCAAGGATCATCCACGGGTGGAGGCGATTGGCGAAGTCGATACGCTGAACAGCCAGCTCGGCTTGCTGTTGGCCTATCTCGAAGCACTCGGCGGACAGCATCCCGGCTTGCAGGAAGTGATTGAGGTGCTGACCCCCTGCCAGCATCGGTTGTTCGATCTGGGCGGCGAGTTGGCAATGCCGGAGTACAAGGCGTTGAATGCGGCCGAGGTGGATCGGCTGGAAGCGGCGATTGATCGCTGGAATGAAGAGGTCGGGCCGCTGGAGAACTTCATCCTGCCCGGTGGTTCAGCATTGATCGCCCAGGCCCACGTGTGCCGCAGCGTGGCGCGCAGTGCGGAGCGGCGGTGTCAGCAGTTGAATGCGATTGAGCCGCTGGAGGGTGTGGGTTTGGCGTATATCAATCGGCTGTCGGATTTGCTGTTTGTGGCGGCCAGGATAATTGCCAAGCGCCAGGGGATTGCGGAGATTTTGTGGCAGGCGGCCGCTAAGCCACATTGATAATTGTGTGGTGACTGATTTGGCCCATCGCAGGCAAGCCAGCTCCCACACTTGTATGTATTCACAAATCAAATGTGGGAGCTGGCTTGCCTGCGATGGGGCCCGTCAGAACGGCATCAAACTTCAGGCCAGAACGCCCGAATCCCTGCCACACCCTGAGCCCCGGCGTCCCAAGCCTGCTCCCGCTCGGCAGGCCCTACCCCGCCCAACAGAAACACCGGCTTGCTGAACCCACGGATCAACTCCGCCGCCTGCTCCCAACCCAACGGCTGGGCATCGGGGTGAGTCTGGGTCGGCTGCACCGGCGACAGCGTGACAAAATCCACGTCCATCATTTCCGCCAAGGCCAGCTCTTCCGCGTTGTGACACGACGCCGCCAGCCAGCGGTCCTTGGGCAGTGGTCGGCCCTTGCTGGCGTATTTACGCAGTTGCGCCGCCGTCATGTGCCAGCCGGCTGCAGGAAAATCCCCCAACCATTCAAACGGCCCCTTAAGCATCAACTGCGCCTTGCCCGCGCACAGGCCCACCGCATCCACCGCGAGGTCGCGGTATTTGGGGTCGTAGCCGTTGGGCGCGCGCAGTTGCACCAGCTTGATGCCGCCAGCGATGGCTTTCTGGATACCGCGCAGTAACACCGGGGTTTCCAGCTCGCCAGGGGTGATCAGGTATTCAGCAGGCAAGCGCGCAGCGGCAACAATCGGTGCGTTGGCCGCCGGGAACTCATAGTTGAGTAAATCACGCGGGGCAACCCACTCCAATGGCTGCCCCTCGGCACCATGCGGCTCGCCGGTAAACGCCGACACTTCCCAGACATCCAGCAACACCTGCTTGTCCGGGTAGTCATGCTGCACCTTGATCAGCGGACGCGCGGCAGTGACCTGGATGCCCAACTCTTCCTGCAATTCGCGGGACAGTGCGCCGGCGACCGACTCATCGGCCTCCACCTTGCCACCGGGAAACTCCCAGAGGCCGCCCTGGTGCTGGGTATCGGCGCGGCGCGCCAACAGGATCCTGCCGTCGACACCGCGGATCACCGCGGCTGCTACATGCACTCGTTTCACCGCGCTTTTCCTCTTGGCTATCAGGTGCGGTATTCCGCGTTGATCTTCACGTATTCGTGGGACAGGTCGGTGGTCCAGATGGTTTCGCTGCACTCGCCGCGACCCAGCTCGATGCGGATGGTGATTTCTTCCTGCTGCATCACCGCCGAGCCCTGGGCTTCGGTGTAGGTCTCGGCACGCGCGCCACGGCTGGCGATGCACACATCACCGAGGAACACGTCGATCTTGCTCACGTCCAGGTCCGGCACGCCGGCACGGCCGACGGCCGCCAGGATACGGCCCCAGTTCGGGTCCGAAGCGAACAATGCGGTCTTGATCAGTGGCGAGTGAGCCACGGTGTAGCCCACATCAAGGCATTCCTGATGATTGCCGCCGCCGTTGACTTCCACGGTCACGAACTTGGTCGCACCCTCGCCGTCACGCACGATGGCCTGGGCGACTTCCATGCACACGTCGAACACGGCCTGCTTCAACGCCGCGAACAGCGGGCCGCTGGCCTCGGTGATCTCCGGCAGGTTGGCCTGGCCGGTGGCGATCAGCATGCAGCAGTCGTTGGTCGAGGTGTCGCCATCGATGGTGATGCGGTTGAACGACTTGTTGGCGCCGTCCAGGATCAGGCTGTGCAGCACATCGCGGGAGACTTTGGCGTCGGTGGCAATGTAACCGAGCATGGTCGCCATGTTCGGGCGAATCATGCCCGCACCTTTGCTGATACCGGTCACGGTGACGGTCACGCCGTCGTGCACGAACTGACGGCTCGCGCCTTTTGGCAGGGTGTCGGTGGTCATGATGCCGGTGGCGGCTGCCGCCCAGTTATCCACAGACAGGTCGTCCAGCGCGGCTTGCAGCGCGCCTTCGATTTTTTCTACGGGCAGCGGCTCACCGATGACGCCGGTGGAGTATGGCAGCACTTGGCTGGCATCCACGCCAGTCAACTGGGCCAGCTTGGCGCAGGTGCGCGCGGCCGCCACCAGGCCGGGCTCGCCGGTGCCGGCGTTGGCATTGCCGGTGTTGGTCAGCAGGTAACGGATCGTGCCGGCCACGCGCTGCTTGGCCAGGATCACCGGCGCCGCGCAGAACGCGTTGAGGGTGAACACTCCGGCGACGGTCGAGCCTTCGGCACAGCGCATCACCACCACATCCTTGCGCCCTGGGCGCTTGATGCCGGCCGAAGCGATACCGAGTTCAAAACCGGCAACCGGGTGCAATGTGGGCAAAGGACCAAGACCAACAGCCATGAATGCGCTCCTTAAAAATAGGTGATGTCTGTGCCGTCGTGATCGACGGTGAAATTAATGGCAAAACGCCGCGACGGCAGAGGCCGGTCGCGGCGCAGGGTGTTGCAGCGTCAGGCAAAAATCTTAGTTGATTTCGCCGTGGCAGTGTTTGAACTTCTTGCCCGAACCGCACCAGCACAGCTCGTTACGGCCCAGCTTCTGATCATTGCGTACCGGGGTTTGAGCCAGGGCCACATCGACCTCTTCGCCCAATACCTCAGGGGCTTCCAGGCCCGGCGCTTCGTCGTGCTGGAACTGCATGCGCGCAGCCAGTGCCTCGGCTTCCTGGCGCAGGCGAGCTTCTTCCTCGATCGGGTCTTCACGACGCACCTGAACGTGGGACAGCACGCGAATAGAGTCGCGCTTGATCGAATCCAGCAGCTCGGAGAACAGCGTGAACGACTCGCGCTTGTACTCCTGCTTCGGGTTCTTCTGGGCGTAGCCACGTAGGTGGATACCGTGACGCAGGTGATCCATGGTCGACAGGTGATCTTTCCACAGGTCGTCCAGCACGCGCAGAACGATCTGCTTCTCGAACGTGCGCAGAGCCTCGGCACTCGCCTGCTCTTCTTTCTCGTTGTACGCGGCGAGCAGTTCGGCCATCAGTTTTTCGCGCAGGGTTTCTTCGTACAGGTGATCGTCTTCGTCCAGCCATTGCTGAACCGGCAAGTCGACACCGAAGTCACTCTTCAACGCGGCTTCCAGGCCGGCAACATCCCACTGCTCTGGCAGGGACTGTGGCGGGATATGTGCGCTGACGGTGGCGTTGAGTACGTCCTGACGGAAATCTGCGATGGTCTCGCCAATGTTGTCGGCGGCCAGCAACGTGTTACGCATGTGATAGATCACTTTACGCTGTTCGTTGTTGACGTCATCGAACTCGAGCAGTTGCTTACGAATATCGAAGTTGCGGCCTTCCACCTTGCGCTGGGCTTTCTCGATGGCGTTGGTCACCATGCGGTGCTCGATCGCTTCACCGGACTGCATGCCCAGGGCCTTCATGAAGTTCTTCACGCGGTCCGAGGCGAAGATGCGCATCAGGCTGTCTTCCAGGGACAGGTAGAAGCGGCTGGAACCGGCGTCACCCTGACGGCCGGCACGACCACGCAGCTGGTTGTCGATACGGCGCGATTCGTGACGCTCGGAAGCGATCACCTGCAGGCCACCGGATTCCAGCACGGCCTGGTGACGCTTCTGCCAATCGGCCTTGATCTGGGCGATCTGCTCAGGGCTCGGGTTTTCCAGTGCCGCGACTTCCACTTCCCAGTTACCGCCCAACAGGATGTCGGTACCACGACCGGCCATGTTGGTGGCGATGGTCAGTGCGCCTGGGCGACCGGCCTGGGCGATGATCTCGGCTTCTTTTTCGTGGAACTTGGCGTTGAGGACCTTGTGCTCGATGCCTTCCTTGTTGAGCAGGTTGGACACGTGCTCGGAAGTCTCGATGGTGGCAGTACCCACCAGGATCGGACGACCCTGGGCCATGCCGTCCTTGATGTCGTTGATGATTGCCGCGTATTTCTCTTCGGCCGTCAGGAACACCAGGTCGTTGAAGTCTTTACGCGCCAACGGCTTGTTCGGCGGAATGACCATCACGGCCAGGTTGTAGATCTGGTGGAACTCGAACGCTTCGGTGTCGGCCGTACCGGTCATCCCGGACAGTTTGTTGTACAGACGGAAGTAGTTCTGGAAGGTAGTGGACGCCAACGTCTGGCTTTCAGCCTGGATGTTGAGGTGTTCCTTGGCTTCGATGGCCTGGTGCAGGCCTTCGGACAGGCGGCGACCCGGCATGGTACGGCCGGTGTGCTCGTCGACCAGTACGACCTGACCGTCCTGCACGATGTATTCGACGTTGCGATGGAACAGCTTGTGGGCACGCAGGCCGGCATACACGTGGGTCAACAGGCCCAGGTTGTGTGCCGAGTACAGGCTTTCACCCTCGGCCAACTCGCCGATCTGGGTCAGCATTTCTTCGACGAACTGGTGACCGGCTTCGTTGAGTTCGACCTGGCGGGTCTTCTCGTCGATGCTGAAGTGACCTTCTTTGGTCACCACACCTTCCACTTCCTCGATGTGCTGCTCCAGGCGCGGGATCAATTTGTTGATCTCGGTGTACAGGCGCGAGCTGTCTTCGGCCTGGCCGGAGATGATGAGCGGGGTACGGGCTTCGTCGATGAGGATGGAGTCGACTTCGTCGATCACGGCAAAGTTGAGTTCGCGCTGGAATTTTTCTTCCATGCTGAACGCCATGTTGTCGCGCAGGTAGTCGAAACCGAATTCGTTGTTGGTGCCGTAGGTGATGTCGGCAGCGTAGGCCGCGCGCTTCTCTTCCGGCGGCTGGAACGGCGTTACCACGCCGACGGTCAGGCCGAGGAATTCATACAGCGGGCGCATCCAGTTGGCGTCCCGGCGAGCCAGGTAGTCGTTCACCGTCACAACGTGCACGCCCTTGCCGGACAGTGCGTTGAGGTAAACACCGAGGGTTGCCACCAGGGTCTTGCCTTCACCGGTGCGCATTTCGGCAATCATGCCTTCGTGCAAGGTCATGCCGCCGATCAACTGGACGTCGAAGTGGCGCATGCCCATGACACGCTTACCGGCTTCACGGGCGACCGCAAAGGCTTCGGGCAGCAGCTTGTCGAGGGTTTCACCTTTGGCTATGCGGGCCTTGAACTCTTGGGTCTTGGCGCGCAATTGCTCGTCCGAAAGGGCAACCATCTGCTCTTCGAAGGCATTGACCAGCTGCACCGTCTTGAGCATGCGTTTGACTTCGCGCTCATTCTTGCTTCCAAAAAGTTTCTTTAACAAAGGCGCAAACATATCGGCAGGTTCTTCCACACATAGGGATGGAGGGCGCACCGTCAGTGGCCCGAGCAGCCCTCACGGCCGCATGCGAACGCGCATTCTACCCGGATTCGTGGGTGAGGAAAGTGGCGTTGTTCCCCGATGCTGGCATGGGGCTGTGAGAGGGCTTGTTTAAAATAAGGGCTTTTGCCGGAACTTCAACCCATGGAACGCAGAAGTTACCTATTGATTTCACACCAAAAGCCCGGTGGAGGCATGGCCTGGGGGCGTACAGGTGCTTTCTGCTAAGATGGCGGCTCTGTTACTTAAGGTGTCTCAATAATGGCATTTCGCCCCCTGACAGCCCGCGCGCCCGGCGTGTTGCTTCGCGATGCCAAGCCGCTGAAAGCCATCTTTGGCCATGCGCAACGCCTGGGCCTCCTGCAACGCCTGCTCGAAAGCCAGTTGCAACCGGCCGCACGCGAACACTGTCGCGTGGCGTCCTGGCGTGAAGGGAACCTGCTACTGATTGTCACGGATGGCCATTGGGCCACGCGTTTGCGCTACCAACAAAAACGCCTGCAGCGTCAATTGATGGTCTTCGATGAATTTGCCGGTTTGACGCGCATCCAGTTCAAAGTGCAACCGCCCACCACCCTGCCTGGCGTGCCGGAGCATACCCACGACCTCTCGGCGAATGCGGCCGAAACCATCCAGGCAACGGCCGACGGGATCAGCAACCCAGGCTTGCGCGCGGCGCTTGAACGGCTGGCCGCCCACGCCAAGCCCAAGCCCTGACTCGCTATTTGCGCTTGCTGCCGCCCAACAGCGACCCCAACAAGCCGCGCACCAATTGCCGCCCCATCTGATTGGCAGCCTGCTGCATCGCAGACTTCAGCGCCTTGCCCGCCGTGGTGCCCAGAAACGCCCCGGCCTTGTCGGTGAAACTCGGCTCGTCGCTGGCAGGTTTGGCTTCCTCGGTCGGCCCCAGTTCCTTGCGAGACATCAGCACTTCATAAGCGGATTCACGGTCAATCGGCTTGTCATAACGCCCCTGCAGCGGTGAACTGGCCACCAATGCTGTGCGTTCGGCGTCGCTGAGCGGCCCGATCCGCGATTGCGGCGGTGCAACCAGCACGCGCTGGACCACTTCCGGCGTGCCCTTTTCCTGCAAGGTGCCCACCAAAGCCTCACCCGTGCCCAGTTCGGTCAAGACCGACAAGGCATCAAACGCCGGGTTTGGCCGGAAACCGTCCGCGACGGCGCGCAGGGATTTCTGTTCCTTGGTGGTGAACGCCCGCAGGCCATGCTGGATGCGCAGGCCGAGTTGGGCCAGCACGCTATCCGGCAGGTCGCCAGGAGATTGAGTCACAAAATAAACGCCAACGCCTTTGGAACGGATCAGCCGCACCACCTGTTCCAGACGCTCCTGCAACGCTTTGGGCGTGTCGGCAAACAGCAAATGCGCCTCGTCAAAAAACAGCGCCAGCAGCGGTTTGTCGGCATCACCGCGCTCGGGCAGTTGCTCGAACAGCTCTGCCAACAACCACAGCAGGAAGGTCGCGTACACCTTCGGCGCCTCGTGAACCAGGCGGCTGGCGTCCAGCAGGTGGATGCGCCCGCGCCCGTCAGAGGTGGGCTGCAGGATGTCTTCCAACTGCAGGGCCGGCTCGCCAAACAGGGCTTCGGCGCCCTGCTGCTCCAGCACCGCCAGGCGGCGCAACAGCGCCTGGCTGGAGCCGGTGGTCATCAGCGCGGCGTCTTCGCCCAACAACTCCGGGTGGTAGCGCAGGTGGTTGAGGAGCGCCTTGAGGTCCTTGAGGTCCAGCAGCAACAGGCCTTCGCGATCCGCTACCTTGAAGGCGGCGTAAAGCGCTGACTGCTGGCTGTCGGTGAGTTCCAGCAAGCTGCCGAGCAACAACGGGCCCATTTCGCTGATGGTGGTGCGCAATGGATGACCGGACTGCCCGTGGATATCCCACAGCGTGACCGGATAAGCCTTGGCCGTGTAATTGAGGAAGGGCATGCCAGCGATACGCTCGGCGACCTTGCCCTGGGGGTTGGCCGCCGCTCCCAGCCCGCACAAGTCACCCTTGATGTCGGCGGCAAACACCGCAACGCCAGCCTCACTGAACGCTTCGGCCAGGCGCTGCAACGTGACGGTCTTGCCCGTGCCGGTCGCGCCGGCGATCAACCCGTGACGGTTGGCCAGGCGCATGGCCTGGGCAATAGGCTGGCCGGAAAGGTCGGCCCCGATAAGCAGTTGCGAGGAGTCAGGCATTTCGTCACCTATGGTTAATCTTTAGTGTCGCCAGGTCGATACAGGCTCATGTGAGACCCACAAAGTCTAAAAATAGGTCAGATAGTTCCTACAGGGACCCCCAGAGCTATCACAAGAAGTATCACACCTTTTTTGACACTGCCATTTTGCGCCTCCCATAAGGACGCGCTTCGGATATTAAGACCTTAGCGGACCCTACAAGCCATGAATAAAAATCTGCGCTTCAGCCACAAAATCCTGCTTGCAGCCTCCCTTATCGTCATCGCCGCTTTCGCGCTGTTTACCCTCTATAACGACTACCTGCAACGCAACGCCATTCGCGACGATCTCAACAACTACTTGCATGAAATGGGTGATGTCACCGCCAGCAGCATACAAACCTGGCTCACCGGGCGCATTGCCCTGGTGGAAAACGCCGCGCAAAACATTGCCATCAACCCCGAGCCTTCCGCGGTTGCCCGTCTGCTGGAACAGAAATCCCTGACGTCTTCATTCATGGCAACTTACGTCGGCGACAGTAAGGGCGCTTTCACCATCCGTCCTGATACCAAGATGCCGGACGGCTTCGACCCGCGTGTACGGCCTTGGTACACCGGCGCCCAGAGCAGCAACGGCTCAACCCTGACCGAACCCTATATCGATGCCGCCACTGGCAAGCTGATTATTTCCGTTGCCACTCCGAGCACGCAGGGCACCCAGAGCATCGGCGTGGTCGGCGGCGACCTGAGCCTGCAAACCCTGGTGGATAACATCGGCGCGCTGAACTTCGGTGGCATGGGCTATGCGTTCCTGGTCAGCGCTGACGGCAAAGTGTTGGTACACCCGGACAAAAACCTGGTGATGAAGACCCTGGCCGATGTGTATCCGAAAAACACCCCGAAGATCAGCACCGATTTCAGCGAAGTCGAGGCCAACGGGAAGGACAACATCGTGACCTTCACACCGATCAAGGGTCTGCCCTCGGTGAATTGGTACCTCGGTATTACAGTAGATAAAGACAAGTCCTTCGCCATGCTCAGCGAATTCCGCACCTCAGCGGTTGTCGCCACGATCATTGCCGTGGTCATCATCATCGCCCTGCTCGGCATGCTGATCCGCATCCTGCTCCAACCGCTGCATGTGATGACCCGCGCCATGCAGGACATCGCCGACGGCGAGGGCGACCTGACGCGCCGCCTTACAATCCAGAATCATGATGAATTCGGCACGCTGGGTAACGCCTTCAACCGCTTCGTGGAGCGGATTCATACGTCGATCCGCGAAGTGTCCTCGGCCACCGAACAGGTCAACGAAGTGGCACTGCGTGTGGTCAGTGCGTCCAACTCGTCGATGGTCAACTCCGACGAGCAGGCCAACCGTACCAACAGCGTTGCCGCCGCCATCAATGAGCTGGGCGCCGCCGCCCAGGAAATCGCGCGCAATGCCGCGCAAGCCTCCCACCAGGCCAGCGACGCACGCCACCTGGCCGAAGACGGCCAGCAAGTGGTGGAGCGCAACATCAAGGCGATGAACCAGCTGTCAGCGATGATCAGTGCTTCCAGCAGCAATATCGAAGCGCTCAACAGCAAGACGGTGAACATCGGGCAGATTCTCGAGGTGATCACCAGTATTTCCCAGCAAACCAACCTGCTCGCACTGAACGCCGCCATTGAAGCGGCCCGTGCGGGTGAGGCCGGACGCGGGTTTGCAGTGGTCGCGGATGAAGTGCGCAACCTGGCGCATCGCACTCAGGAGTCGGCGCAACAAGTGCAGAAGATGATCGAAGAGCTGCAAGTCGGCGCCCGGGACTCGGTCAGCACCATGAGTGAAAGCCAGCGCCACAGCCTCGACAGCGTAGACATCGCCAACCTGGCCGGCGAACGCCTGAACAGCGTGACCCAACGCATCGGCGAGATTGATGGTATGAACCAGTCCGTCGCCACTGCTACGGAGGAACAAACCTCGGTGGTGGAGTCGATCAACATGGACATCACCGAGATCAACACCCTCAATCAAGAAGGCGTGGAAAACCTGCATTCCACGCTACGCGCCTGTGCCGACCTGGAGCAGCAAGCCGCGCGACTGAAGCAACTGGTGGGCAGTTTCCGGATCTGATCCTGGCGGGCAATCACTCGGTCTCGGGCTGGGATCGGCCCTGCTCACGTTCCCACAACTCGGCGGCACCGGGGAAATCGGTGCCGTCTTCACTGTCCAGGTCATCCGGGTCAAATCGACTCAAGCAGCCCTCCCCTAATGTTGCCGGGGCTTTTGACGTGGCTTTGTCCAACGGATCGCTCATTGCTCAATCCTCAACGGGGCGCAAAAAAAGGGCCTGGAACGATTTAACGCCCAGGCCCTTCTTTGTTCAATCACAACGCGTCGGTTAGAACACCACCGTCTTGTTGCCGTGCACCAGCACGCGGTCTTCCAGGTGGTAACGCAGGCCACGGGCCAGCACCATCTTCTCGACGTCGCGACCGAAACGCACCATGTCTTCGATGCTGTCGCTGTGACTGACACGCACCACGTCCTGCTCGATGATCGGGCCGGCGTCCAGCTCTTCAGTGACGTAGTGGCAAGTCGCGCCGATCAATTTCACACCACGTAGGGAAGCCTGGTGGTACGGCTTGGCACCTACGAATGAAGGCAAGAAGCTGTGGTGAATATTGATCACTTTGCCAGCGTATTCACGGCACAACTCCGGCGGCAGGATTTGCATGTAGCGTGCAAGCACTACAACGTCGGCTTCATGCTGCTTGACCAGGCGGGAGACCTCGGCGAAAGCCGGCTCCTTGTCCTGCGGGTTGACCGGCACGTGGTAATACGGGATGCCATGCCACTCGACCATGCTGCGCAGGTCATCGTGGTTGGAGATCACGCAAGCAATCTCACAGTCCAGTTCGTCGCTGTGCCAGCGGTGCAGCAAATCCGCCAGGCAGTGGGACTCGCGGCTGGCCATCAACACCACGCGTTTTTTCTGCTCGGTGTCGGTGATGTGCCAGCTCATCGAAAACTCTTCGGCGATCGGCGCAAAGGCTTCGCGGAAGGCTTCGAGGCCAAAGGGCAGCGTATCGGCACGGATCTCATGACGCATGAAGAACCAACCGCTCAAATTGTCCGAGTGATGACTCGCCTCGGTGATCCAACCGTTGTGGGACGCCAGAAAGTTACTGACTTTGGCAACGATACCAACCCGGTCCGGGCAAGCAATCACCAGCCGAAAAGTGCGCATTAGGGGGAAACTCCAGAACTTCGCAAAGGCCGCCATTCTAGCGATTGCGCAGCAAAACTGCAGTATTCCTTGATGCTTATTCTGATCACCGGCCACAGCCTTACCCCTTAATAGCCTAAGGTTTTACCACCTTTATATGGAATCCATTGGGTTAGCCTAAGGCTGTTCCATGCATTTCAAGGAGATTATCTTTAGGTCTACGCCCTAGTAATTAACTCGAATGCATAGCCAGGCTACAAACATTCAAAGTAATTCACATAAATTCGACCTTAAATGTTTACTTGGGGAAACCGCCTGACTATTATTGGGCCACTATCCCTGTCAATCAGCGCTCTACATAAGGTAGTCCACATGTCTCTGATCAACGAATACCGTGCCACCGAAGAAGCTATCAAAGAGCTGCAAGCCCGTTTGAAGAACCTGTCCCAAGACGACAAACTGCAAACCGAGCTGGAATTCGAAGGCAAATTGCGCACCCTGATGGGTGAATACTCCAAATCCCTGCGTGACATCATCGCGCTGCTGGATCCAGAGTCGAAAGTTAAAGCACCACGCGGCGCTGTGAAAACTACCGGCACCAAGCGTGCTCGCAAGGTTAAACAATACAAAAACCCACACAACGGCGAAGTGATTGAAACCAAAGGTGGCAACCACAAAACGCTGAAAGAGTGGAAAGCCAAGTGGGGCGGTGACGTGGTTGAAGGCTGGGCTACCCTGCTGGGCTAAGCCTCGCCAGGCTCGCGCCTGATAAGCGACACATTAAAAAACGCCAGCCTGCTGGCGTTTTTTTATTGCCTGCCTATTCTGTGAAAAACGACTAAAGATACATTCGCGCGGCCAGAGAGTCCGCATATTCCTGCCACTGCTCCAGCACCCCTTGCTGAAACGGCGTTGCACTAACAATAAACTCCTGCCGGGCTTGCTTAAATGCCTCAAGGGTATTCGGCGCGCCCCACTCCGGGTTCGACAAACGCTGCTGACAAAAAAGTGTCCAGCGTTGTCGCTCCTCGTCGTTCAACGTATCGGGGAAGTTACGCGCGCGGTAGCGAAACAATAATTCGGGCAAACGATGGTCATCAAATGGCCACTGCTGGCGTGCTAATTGCTCGGGCTCAGCCGCCCGGACTTGTTCGCATAAACGCCGATCACGGTCTCCGATAAAACCGTCGTACAGCTGTTGCTCCGGGTCTGCAGTCGCCGCGAAATCTTCTTCGGCGTAAATGGCCGCTAACTTATCGCGCCAAAGTTCCTGTGCGTCAGTTAGTCGCAGTGCCCGTTCCTGATAAACATTCATGTCCAAGTGCAGACGTTCACGGTCTTCTGCCCGCAGCACATTCAAGGGAGCAACCACGGGACAGCGATTGATATGCACCAATTTGAGCGGTACCGGCAGTTCGCCCTCGACCAATTCGTCACGGCGTGTGTAAAGACGCTGGCGCAAGGCATCCGCATCAAGGTCCAGCAGCCCTTGCGGATCGAGCCCCAGGTCGCAGACGATCAAGGCGTTGCGATTGCGCGGGTGCCACGCCAGCGGCAACACAACCCCCAGGTAATGACGCTCGGCGGAAAACCGCCCGGAGATATGCACCATCGGTTGCAGCAAGCGCACCTGGTCCATCACCCGCTGTTTACTGCGCAACTGAAACAGCCAGTCATACAGCTTGGGTTGTTTCTCACGCACCAGTCGGGCCAGAGCGATGGTGGCGCGCACGTCGGACAGTGCGTCGTGCGCCTGCCCATGGTCGATACCGTTGGCTTCGGTCAGGCGCTCCAACTTGAGCGTGACGCGCCCATCCTGCTGCGGCCATTCAATGCCTTCCGGGCGCAGCGCATAGGCGGTTCGAACCACATCGATCAAATCCCAGCGACTGTTACCACCCTGCCACTCACGCGCATAAGGATCGAAAAAATTGCGATACAGACTGTAGCGTGTCATCTCATCATCGAAACGCAAAGTGTTGTAACCGGCGCCACAAGTGCCCGGCGCGGCGAGTTCAGTGTGCACACGGGTCATGAAATCAGCCTCGGCCAGGCCTTTTTCCGCGAGTGTCGCCGGGGTGATACCGGTAATCGCGCAGGCCACCGGGTGAGGCAGGATATCGTCGCTGGGCAGACAATAAAGATTGACCGGCGCGCCGATCTCATTGAGCTCGTGGTCCGTGCGTATGCCGGCTACCTGGAGGGGCCGATCGCTGCGCGGGTTGATGCCGGTGGTTTCATAGTCGTACCAGAAAATCGAGGTCACGGGCTGATCCTGTACTGAAGATCGACAAAGTCTAGGCGCTGAACGGTATCCGCGACCAGCAGCAAATACACTGTACAAACATACAGTAAAACGTTGAATGGTTGCTTCCATCACCGACACTGCTAGCATCCGTGTCTTCCAGCCATTCAGCACTGCCAAGGATCGCGATGCCGTCAACCCCATTGGACACCCGCTACCAGATCGAGACCCCGGAGGGCATCGACCTGCCCTTGCGCCCGGCCGGCCTGGTGCCACGCGTGTTGGCCTTTACCTTTGACCTGTGCCTGCGTGGGGTGGTCATGGGCGTTCTGCTGGTGCCATTGGCCTTGCTGGGCAACGTCGGGATCGGCCTGGGCTCGCTGCTGCTGTTCCTGATCAGTTGGTGGTACATGGTGCTGTTCGAGGTGCTCAACCAGGGTTGCTCGCCAGGTAAACAGGTCATGGGGTTGCGTGTCGTACAAGATGACGGCACCCCGATTGGCTGGTCCGCGTCACTGATCCGCAACCTGCTGCGGTTTGTCGACATGTTACCGTTCGGCTATTTTCTCGGCGCTATCAGTTGCCTGCAGCATCCTCATTTCAAACGCCTCGGCGACCTGGCCGCCGGTACACTGGTGATCTATCGGGAACAGCCACTGGTGCGCCCCCAGATTCCTCAGGCTGCGGCCTTGCGCCTACCCTTTGCCCTGGACCTGAGCGAGCAACGGGCCATCCTTGGCTTCGCGGAGCGCCAGGGTGAGCTGTCCACGGAGCGCGTTCACGAGTTGGCCTCGATTCTCGCCACTCCGTTGCAGGTATCCCCGGCCCGAGCCGCGGAACAACTCAATGGCGTGGCCCGTGGCCTGTTGGGGCCGACATGAAACAGAGCCTCTTTGAAACCCGTCACCAGCCCCAATGGCACGCCTTTGCCGAGTGCCTGCAACAGTTGGAACAGGGCAAGGCCAAGGCCAGTGACGTGGCTGACTTTCCCCATCAGTACCGGCGCCTGTGCCAGCACCTGGCCTTGGCACAGGAGCGCGGCTATAGCAGCTACCTGGTAGACCCCTTGCAACAACTGGCCCTGCGCGGCCATCAACAGCTTTACCGTCATCGCAGCCAATTGGCGGCAACTGTGATGGGTTTCGTACTCGCCGATTTTCCTCGCCTGGTGCGGGAACAGTGGCGTTTCGTACTGATAGCCAGCCTGCTGTTCTTTGGCAGCCTGGTAGGTATCGCGCTGCTGGTGTACCTGTTTCCCGACCTGATCTACAGCATCGTCAGCCCGCAACAAGTGGCCGAGATGCAGGGCATGTATGACCCCGATGCAAGCCGCCTGGGCCGCGCCGCCGAGCGTGCCTCGAGCGAAGACTGGATGATGTTCGGCTATTACGTCATGCATAACATCGGTATCGCGTTCCAGACATTTGCCGCCGGGTTGTTGTTCGGGCTGGGCAGTGTGTTCTTCCTGATTTTCAATGGCCTGGTCATCGGGGCCGTCTCCGGGCACCTGACCGAAATCGGCTATGGGCAAACCTTCTGGTCATTCGTCATCGGCCACGGTGCATTCGAACTGACGGCGATCGCCCTCGCCGGTGCCGCTGGCTTGCAGCTGGGCTGGGCACTGATCGCTCCCGGTCAGTTGACCCGTGGAGAATCATTGCGGCGGGCAGCCCGCAAGAGCGTGCAGCTGTTGTGCGGTGTGATGATCTTCTTGCTGATCGCAGCCTTTATCGAAGCCTACTGGTCATCGACCACCCTGATCGCTCCCTGGGTCAAATACCTGGTCGGCGCAATCTTATGGATGCTAGTGGCTGCTTACCTGAGCCTTGCAGGACGGACCCACCATGCGCCTCAGTGATGCCAGCGTGGTCATCCGCCCACGTACTGCCTGGGAAGCCATGGATCTTGGCGTGTTGATGGCCCGGCAAAACCGCGTGCTGTTGATGAGCAGTTGGGCGCTGGTGACCCTGCCAGTGTTCGCGTTGCTCACTGCACTGCTGTGGAAGTCTCCGTCCACGGCGATGTTTCTGTTCTGGTGGCTCAAGCCCGCGTTTGACCGCTTGCCGCTGTACATCCTGTCCAAAGCCTTGTTTGGCGAAACACCCAGCATCAAACAGGCCGTGCGCCAATGGCCGCGTCTGCTCAAGGGCCAGCTGGTGGCCAGCCTGACGTGGCGGCGACTCAGCCTGAGCCGCAGCTTTGTGATGCCGGTGAGCCAGCTCGAAGGCCTGGATGGCCCGGCACGCCAGAAACGTCTGGGCGTGTTGCAGCAACGCAATGCCGGCGCCGCGCGTTGGTTGACTACCGTCGGCGTGCACCTGGAGATAGGGCTGTGGTTCGGTTGCATGGCGCTGTTCTATCTATTTATTCCGCAGAACGTCGAGATGGATTGGGACTGGCAACGCCTGGTACTGGCAACCAGCTCGGAAGGCTTGTGGCTGGAACACCTGGGCAACGCGTTCTATGCCTTGATCCTGGTGTTTTGGGAGCCTATCTATGTCGCCTGCGGATTCAGCCTCTACCTTAATCGCCGAACCGTGCTGGAGGCCTGGGACCTGGAACTGGTCTTTCGCCGCCTTCGTGAGCGCCTGAGCGGTGTGGCGCCGATGTTATTACTGGTGATCGGACTGACATTGCTGCCGTTCAGCCCACCCGTCATGGCTGATGCGTCCCCGCCCCCAAAGCCCCTGAGCACCCAGGGCGCGAATCAGTCGATTAAATCACTGCTGGAAAAACCACCTTTCAAAAACCCGGAGACCGTTACCCGCTATCGCTTCGGCGAAGAAAAGCCTGCCGTCAAAGACAAGGCCCACGGCGACGCCAAGCTTCCCGCCTGGCTGAAAGCGCTGCTGGATAACCTCAACAGCAATACCTTCAAGCACATCGCACAAGGGGTTGAGGTGCTGTTGTGGGGCCTTCTGATCGGTGGCCTGATCATGCTTGCGTGGCGATATCGCGAATGGCTGCGCACCTTCGTCAGTCGGCGCGAGCCTCGCAAAACCCAAGCCATCAAACCCGTGCCCACGCAACTATTCGGCCTTGAACTGGGCACTGATACCCTGCCCGACGATGTTGCCAGTGCCGCCGAGCACCTGTGGGCAACGCAGCCCCGGGAAGCACTCGGCCTGTTGTATCGAGGGCTGCTCAGCCGACTGCTGCATGACTTCAACCTACCGCTGAAAAATGCTGACACTGAAGGCCAGGTCCTGGCACGGGTTCACCAGTTGCAGCAACCACAACTGCTGGCTTTCAGTGATGAATTGACCCGGCACTGGCAAAACCTCGCCTACGGTCACCGCCTTCCTCCCCTCTCTGCTCAGCAAAAACTGTGCAGTGATTGGCGCACCCTGTTCCGCTCGGGGAGCAATCAATGAACCGGCTATTGCTGTGGGTGGGGCTTCTACTGGCGTGCTTGCTTGGAGCGGGCGGTTACTACGCGTGGAGCAAGGCGATTCCCTACGATGAAGTGGTGGATCGCGGCCCCTCACCAGAAGCCTTGGCCAACCCCTACCTGGCGGCCGAACACTTCCTGCGCGAACAAGGCCTGACAGTTGAACACGCCAATAGCCTGGAGCGGCTGACCACCTTGCCGTCCAAGGGCAACAGCCTGTTGCTGCTCGGTGAGCGCAGTAATATGACGCCACGCCAAGTCGAGCAACTGCTGGCCTGGGCCAAGTCCGGTGGCCATATGTTGCTGGTGGCCGAGGCGCTTTGGGATGAGGAAACTGGCAAAAGCGGTGACCTGTTGCTCGACCGTCTGCATATCCATCAAACCTTGAGTGACGAACCTGAAGAGCCTGCCGCTTCCGCTAAACCGCCGCGCAAAAAGACAGCTCCGGACCTGACCAAACTCTACGTCGACAATGAAACCCCATCGGCGTATTTCAGTTTCGACACAGACTTCAACCTTACCGACCCCAAGCACCTGGCACAGTTTTCGGCCAATAGCGCACGGTCGAGCCACCTGATGCAACTCGACCTCGGGGAAGGCAGCGTCACGGTGATCACAGACAGTGACCTGTGGAAAACCCCCAACATAGGCCAGCACGATAATGCCTGGCTGCTGTGGTACCTGAACCAGGGCACCGCCGTGACGATGCTGTTCAACAGCGACGTCGATGACCTGTTTACCTTGCTACTGCGCTACTTCCCCCAGGCCTTGGTGGCACTCATTGCCCTTGTCGCCCTGGCATTCTGGCGGGCGGGTATGCGTCAAGGCCCCATCCAACCGCCCGCGCCCAACGCCCGCCGCCAATTGCAGGAACACCTGAAAGCCAGTGCCGACTTCCTGCTGCGCCGCAGCGGCCAGGGCACCCTGCTGCAAGCCCTGCAGCGCGATATCTTGCGTACGGCCCGGCGGCGTCACACCGGCTTCGAACACCTCGACAACGCAGAACAACGGCGGGTGCTTGAACGCCTGACGCGCCAGCCCCCTCACATCATCAACCAGGCCCTTGGCCCACTCCCGGCAAAACGGCTTTCCAGCGCCGATTTCAGCCGTCAGGTGGCGTGCCTGCAAACTCTCAGGAATGCCTTATGAGTGATTTCCCAAGCGCCACTGCCTTGACCAGCGAATCCCTGCAACACGCCAGTGGGCAAGCCCAGGCCCTGCGCACTGAACTGCGCAAAGCGGTAATTGGCCAGGACGCCGTGATCGACGACGTCCTGACCGCCTTGATCGCCGGTGGCCATGTGCTGCTTGAAGGTGTGCCGGGGCTGGGCAAAACCCTGTTGGTACGTGCCTTGGCGCGCTGCTTCGAGGGTGACTTCGCACGGATCCAGTTCACTCCGGACCTGATGCCCAGCGATGTCACCGGCCACGCCGTGTATGACCTGCATACCGAACAGTTCAAGCTGCGCAAGGGGCCGGTGTTCACCCACTTGTTGTTGGCCGACGAAATCAACCGCGCTCCAGCCAAGACCCAGGCAGCCTTGCTTGAGGCCATGCAGGAACGGCAAGTGACCCTCGAAGGCGAGGCGCTGCCCATCGGCCTGCCGTTCATGGTGCTGGCGACCCAGAACCCCATCGAACAGGAAGGTACCTATCCCCTGCCGGAGGCGGAACTGGATCGCTTCATGCTCAAAGTGCGCATGGATTACCCCGATGCGCAGCAGGAACTGGACATGGTGCGCGAAGTCACGCGCTCGTCGCGGGCCGACATGCTGGATGTACACCCATTGCGTACGGTGCTGCAGGCCGGGGATGTGCTGCAACTGCAGCAGGTTGCCAGTGATCTGGCCCTGGACGAACAAGTACTCGACTATGCCGTGCGCCTGGCACGCGCCACCCGCAGCTGGCCAGGGCTGGCCATTGGCGCCGGGCCGCGGGCCTCGATTGACCTGGTACGTGGCGCCCGCGCCCGCGCCTTGTTGCGTGGTGGTGAATTCGTCACTCCGGACGATATCAAGGGGTGCGCCCTGGCAGTACTGCGCCATCGGGTGCGTATCGCGCCAGAGTTGGATATAGACGGACTGGAGGTTGACCAAGTGCTCAAGCAACTGCTTGATCAGATTCCGGCTCCCCGGCAATAACTCGCCCATGAAACCGAACCGTCTGCTGTTGAACTGGCTTGGCGTATTGCTGGGACTGGGCATCCTACTGGGCGCGGCATCCGCGCTGCAGTTCAAAGTGCCCGACACCTTGCACTCGGTGGCGTGGGGCTTGCTACTGGCGCTGTTGTTGTTGGCGATGCTGGATGCGATGCGCCTGCGACGCCGCCCATCACCCCGTGTGCAGCGGCAAATGCCCGGAAGCCTGGCACTGGGCCGCTGGGGCGAAGTACGCCTGGCCTTGGAGCATGACTTCCTGCAGCCACTGACTGTGCGGGTATTCGATCATGTCCCCGACGGGTTGACCGTAGAAGGCATGCCCCAAGCCATTGAGCTGCGCCCCGGTGAGCGCAGTGACCTGGGGTATCGCCTGCGTCCCCTGCGGCGCGGGCACTTCAGCTTCAGCCGCTGCGAAATCCACTTGCCCAGCCCAATGGGGCTGTGGTCAGCTCGCCGTTCTATCGAGGTGAGCGACACCACCCGCGTCTACCCGGATTTCGCCCGGCTGTACGGTGCACAACTACTGGGCGTGGACAACTGGCTGAGCCAACTGGGTGTACGTCAACGTCAACGGCGTGGGTTAGGGCTGGAGTTTCATCAGCTACGCGAATTTCGCGACGGCGACAGCCTGCGCCAGATCGACTGGAAAGCCACCGCCCGACAACGCACGCCCATCGCCCGTGAATACCAGGATGAGCGCGACCAACAGATCGTTTTCATGCTTGATTGCGGCCGGCGTATGCGCAGCCAGGATGACGAACTGTCTCACTTCGACCACGCCCTCAATGCGTGCCTGTTGCTCAGCTACGTTGCCTTGCGCCAGGGAGATGCAGTGGGGCTGTGCACCTTTGCCAGCGACCAACCCCGCTACCTGGCGCCGGTCAAAGGCAGTAGCCAATTGAATGTGCTGCTCAACGCGGTATACGACCTGGATACCACCCGAAAGGCTGCTGATTATCAGGCGGCGGCCAGCCAGTTGCTGGCTCGGCAAAAGCGCCGCGCATTGGTGATCGTAGTCAGTAACCTTCGGGATGAGGACGACGAAGAACTGCTGACCGCCGTCAAGCGTATCAGCCGCCAGCATAGGGTGCTGGTGGCCAGCTTGCGCGAGGAAGTACTCGATCAATTGCGCCAGGCCCCCGTGCAAACCCTGCCCGAAGCATTGGCGTACAGCGGCACCATCGACTACTTGAATACCCGTGACGAACTGCATGAGCGCCTCAGCGCCCAAGGCCTGTCGGTCGTGGACTCCTTGCCATCTGAACTGGGACCAGCCCTGGTGACACGCTACCTGGGCTGGAAGAAAGCCGGCATGCTTTGAAAAACGGCGCACGATTACGGCCTGGGCAGCAACTCCCTGGGTCGGGTCGACAGCGCGCCGTGCCTAGGCCGAAGCCTGCAAAGGATCAAAACTGAAGTAATGCAACAGTACGTCGATGAGTTGCCCATAGGCCTCAGGCGCCTGGAGCACACTGAACCCGGAGTCGTAGTGCTGCGGGTTGACATCCTCATGACTCCACAGGCAGATCGCCGTAAGGTCAATGGGATTAAAGGTGCCGTCAGCGGCGGGGATCTTCAGACGCAGCTCGAAGTCCACGTCGACCATCATGGGCAATTGGCTGATCAACATCAGCCCATCTCTCGAGACATTGCCCAAATAGCCGATGGGTCTATCGGTGAGCCGGTTAAATACTTGCAGAAAACAAGGTAGCTGATGCCGCTCGATCCGTCGGTCGGTAAACATGGTGTGATCGCCATCCAGTGGCCATGAATAAGGCCGTGTCAGTGATGCGGAACCAGCAGAAAACGCTCGTTCCCCCTGGATCTCGGTGCGACAACAGGCAACAGTCTGCCGCCAGACAGCCGCCGAGTCCTGGACCCACATCCGTTTGCATTGAAACTTGTACAAACGGACATTCAAAGGATAGCCCAAGACTGGCAACGGGCCAGTTATGAAATGACGAAGATCATCACAAAGACGCTGGACGCGGCTGAGCGACACTTGCACCGGGGTAATGCCCAAGTTGTTGCAAGGTGTCGAGCCGTGCGCGAGCACGGTAGGCGTACTCGCTCGACGGGTATTGATTGATGATGAATTGATAGGTCTGCACGGCGTCGACGAACAGCTTTTGCCGCTCCAGGCATTGCCCGCGCAACATCGACACCTCTGGTTGCACATAACGTCGGGTGCGGCTTTCACGGTCGACCTGGGATAACTCCAGCGTGACACGCTCACAGTCACCGACCTTGTAGGCGCGGTAGGCGTTGTTCAAATGGTGGTCCATCGACCAACGGGTGCAGCCGACAACACTGACGGCCAGGGCAGCAATGAGCAAAATTCGCATGAGGGTTCTCCTGTCTTGTGCAGTGTATCGACCCCTCGCCAAAAATCTTCAAGGATGTTCGTATTCAGCCGCAACGAAAACAAGTCAATCATCGATAAGTAGTGCAAACGAACAATGACTACAACGAAAGAGCATAGTAGCCTTCCTCAGCGCTTGAACTCAGGAGTCTGTGCATGTCCGTCCGTCGTACCAAAATCGTCGCCACCCTTGGCCCGGCCAGCAACTCGCCGGAAGTCCTCGAACAGCTGATTCTGGCTGGTTTGGACGTTGCCCGTCTGAACTTCTCCCACGGCACCCCGGACGAGCACAAGGCTCGCGCCAAGTTGGTGCGTGACCTGGCCGCCAAGCACGGCCGCTTCGTGGCACTGCTGGGTGACCTGCAAGGCCCGAAAATCCGTATCGCCAAATTCACCAACAAGCGGATCGAGCTGAAGATTGGTGACACCTTCACCTTCTCCACCAGCCACCCGCTGACCGAAGGCAACCAGCAAGTCGTGGGTATCGACTACCCGGACCTGGTCAAGGACTGCGGCGTCGGTGACGAGCTTCTGCTGGACGATGGCCGCGTAGTAATGCGCGTCGAAACCGCGACCCCTACCGAACTGCACTGCGTCGTGCTGATCGGCGGCCCGCTGTCCGACCACAAAGGCATCAACCGCCGTGGTGGTGGCCTGACGGCTCCAGCCCTGACAGAAAAAGACAAGGCCGACATCAAGCTCGCCGCCGAAATGGAAGTGGACTACCTCGCCGTGTCCTTCCCACGTGACGCCGCCGACATGGAATACGCCCGTAAGCTGCGCGACGAGGCTGGCGGTACCGCCTGGCTGGTGGCGAAGATCGAACGTGCCGAAGCCGTGGCCGACGACGAAACCCTCGACGGCCTGATCAAGGCTTCCGATGCGGTCATGGTTGCCCGTGGCGATCTCGGCGTAGAAATCGGTGACGCCGAGCTGATCGGTATCCAGAAGAAGATCATCCTGCACGCACGCCGCCACAACAAAGCGGTGATCGTGGCGACCCAGATGATGGAGTCGATGATCCAGAACCCTATGCCGACCCGTGCCGAAGTGTCCGACGTGGCCAACGCCGTGCTCGACTACACCGACGCCGTGATGCTCTCGGCCGAAAGCGCCGCCGGCCCGTACCCGCTGGAAGCCGTGCAAGCCATGGCGCGTATCTGCCTCGGCGCTGAAAAGCACCCGACCAGCAAGACCTCCAGCCACCGCATCGGCAAAGAGTTCGAAAGCTGCGACCAGAGCATCGCACTGGCCGCCATGTACACCGCGAACCACTTCCCCGGTGTGAAGGCGATCATCGCCTTGACCGAAAGTGGCTACACGCCGTTGATCATGTCGCGCATCCGTTCCTCGGTGCCGATCTACGCGTTCACCCCGCACCGTGAAGCCCAGGCGCGCACCGCGCTGTTCCGTGGCGTGTACACCGTTCCGTTCGATCCGGCTTCGCTGGCACCGAACGAAGTCAGCCAGAAGGCGATCGACGAGCTGGTCAAGCGTGGCGTCGTAGAGAAAGGCGACTGGGTCATCCTGACCAAGGGCGACAGCTACCACACCACCGGTGGCACCAATGGCATGAAGATCCTGCACGTGGGCGACCCGCAGGTCTGAGTGACACGCTGAAAAACAAAAGCCCCGCCCTGTGAATGGCGGGGCTTTTTTGCATTTCAAGAGTTCGTGTCGAACTCGGTCAAGTGTGGGAGCGGGCTTGCTCCCACAGGTTGATCAGCGCCGGGTGATGAACCCCGACAACGCCGCAATCGCTTCTGGCGACCTCAACCGCTGGGTAAACAACGCCCCCTCCTCCTCAATCACCTGCCGCAGTTGCTCACGATCCACGCTCTTCATGAGCTGCTTGGTCACCTGCACCGCACCCGGCGCCAGGCTTTCAAAGCGCTCGGCCATCTCCCGCGCCTTGGCCAACGCCGCCTCGCCGCTACCCAGCGCCTCCGTGGCAATCCCCCAGGCTGCCGCCTGTTCGCCGGTAAAGCCCTCGCCCAGCAACAATAATTCCGCAGCCTTTGCGTGCCCCAACAACCTCGGCAGAATCAGGCTCGACCCAAACTCCGGGCACAGCCCCAGGTTGACAAACGGCATGCGCAACCGCGCATCGCGGCTGATGTACACCAGGTCGCAATGCAGCAACAGGGTTGTACCAATGCCCACCGCTGCGCCCGCCACCGCAGCAATCACCGGCTTGCGGCAGTTGAGCAGGCTTTTCATGAAGTAAAACGGGGGGCTGTCGAGATCGCTGGGCGGTTGTTCGAGAAAATCGCCGATGTCGTTGCCGGCGGTAAAACAGTCACTGCTGCCCTGGATCAGTACGCAGCGCAGGTCTGCGTCCGCGTCGGCCTGCTCCAGTGCCTCGGCCAGTTGCGTGTACATGGCTCGAGTGAGCGCGTTCTTCTTCTCGGGGCGATTGAGCTGCAGGGTCAGCAGCCCGCCTTCGCGCAGCTGTTGGATGGCGTCGGTCATGGCGAATCTCGCGGCTGGAAAATTCAGCGCTCAACCACGGGGCAGGAACACATCCGCCAGCAGTTGATTACGCGGCAGCCCCGCCAGGAACAAACGCTTGGAAAACGCCTCGACACTGACAGGGTGCCCGCAGAGTAAAGCCAGAGTTTGCCGCGAAACAAGCCGCAGTTGCGCCAATGCCTGGGTCGCCTGCGCCGCCGTCCACAGCTCCACCGTCAGGTTGGAATGCTGTGCAGCCAGTGCCGCCAAGGGTTCGGCCAGGTAATGGCTCTCGGCATCATGGGCCAGGTGAATCACGCGGATGTCGCCCTGATGATCCTGGCGCAAGGCCTCACGCAACACGCCCCAAAGAGGGCCAAGGCCGGTGCCGGACGCCAGCAGCCACAGCGGTCGGCTTTGCCAGTCGGGATCGTATTGCAGCGCGCCGCCGCGCAGTTCGCCCAGCCGCAAACGGTCGCCCAGCTGCAACTGGCGGGCAAGATCACTGAATTCGCCAGGCAGACGGCAATCGAGGTGAAACTCCAGGAATGGGTCATCCTGGGGCAAGCTCGCCAGGGAATAGGGCCGCGCCACTTGTCCCGCCCACAACACCAGATGCTGCCCAGCCCGGTAGCGCAGGCCTCGTTCGGGTTGCAGGCGCAAGCGCAGCACACTCGGGCTCAACCAATCGATACCCACCACCTGGGCCGGCAACCCATCACGCGTAGGATCAAAGGTTTCGACGCGCAGGTCCCCGCTCACCTGGCACTGGCACGCCAATCGCCAGCCCTCCTGGCGCTGCGCCGGGCTCAGGGCATCGGGCTGCGTGTCCTCGACCTCCCCCGCGCAACGCACCAGGCACGCATGGCAACTGCCGGCACGGCAACTGTAGGGCACGGCCACACCCGCCTGGTTCAAGGCATCCAGCAGGTTGCTGCCGGCCGGTACCGACCAATGGCGCTCGCCGACGTACAGTTCAGGCATATAAGGACTCATCACAAGGGGCGTGCACAGGGAATCATGCCTGCGACAGTTTGACCATAGTCGGGTGTATCGGCCACCGCGCCGGGTTATACTGCCGCGCCTTTTTAGCGTCGCGCCAACAATACTTGCTCTTCTTGGCGACGCGCCTTGGAAAGGTGGGCTCAGCCGACCGATGCACTTCACTGAGCCCACCTTTATTGAATGTTCCCTTATAGAGGAGCGCGACTCATGACCGTGATCAAGCAAGACGACCTGATTCAGAGCGTTGCCGACGCCCTGCAATTCATTTCCTATTACCACCCCGTTGATTTCATCCAGGCCATGCACGAAGCCTACCTGCGCGAAGAATCGCCAGCGGCCCGTGACTCCATCGCCCAGATTCTGATCAACTCGCGCATGTGCGCCACCGGCCATCGCCCGATCTGCCAGGACACCGGTATCGTCACCGTGTTCGTGCGCGTGGGCATGGACGTACGTTGGGATGGCGCCACCATGGGCCTGGACGACATGATCAACGAAGGCGTGCGTCGCGCCTACAACCTGCCGGAAAACGTCCTGCGTGCCTCGATCCTGGCCGACCCGGCAGGCGCGCGCAAGAACACCAAGGACAACACCCCGGCGGTGATCCACTACTCCATCGTCCCGGGTAACACCGTGGAAGTGGACGTAGCGGCCAAGGGCGGCGGTTCCGAGAACAAGTCGAAAATGGCCATGCTCAACCCGTCCGACTCGATCGTCGACTGGGTGCTCAAGACCGTTCCGACCATGGGCGCCGGCTGGTGCCCACCGGGCATGCTCGGCATCGGCATCGGCGGCACCGCCGAGAAAGCCGCCGTCATGGCCAAGGAAGTGTTGATGGAGTCCATCGACATCCACGAGCTGAAGAAGCGCGGCCCGCAGAACCGTATCGAAGAGATGCGCCTGGAGCTGTTCGAGAAGGTCAACCAACTGGGCATCGGCGCCCAGGGCCTGGGTGGCCTGACCACCGTGCTCGACGTGAAGATCATGGACTACCCGACCCACGCCGCCTCCCTGCCGGTGTGCATGATCCCCAACTGCGCCGCCACCCGTCACGCGCACTTTGTGCTCGACGGCTCGGGCCCGGCCTCGCTGGAAGCGCCACCGCTGGACGCCTACCCGGAAATCGTCTGGGAAGCCGGCCCATCGGCCCGTCGCGTCAATCTCGATACCCTGACGCCGGAAGAAGTGCAGAGCTGGCAGCCGGGCGAAACCGTGTTGCTCAACGGTAAGATGCTCACCGGTCGCGACGCTGCGCACAAGCGCATGGTCGAAATGCTGAACAAGGGCGAAAGCCTGCCGGTGGACCTCAAGGGCCGCTTCATCTACTACGTCGGCCCGGTTGATCCGGTGCGCGAAGAAGTGGTTGGCCCGGCCGGCCCGACCACCGCGACGCGGATGGACAAGTTCACCCGTCAGATCCTCGAGCAAACCGGCCTGCTGGGCATGATCGGCAAATCCGAGCGCGGCCCGACCGCCATCGAAGCGATCAAGGACCACAAAGCCGTATACCTGATGGCCGTCGGTGGCGCCGCTTACCTGGTAGCGCAAGCCATCAAGAAATCGCGCGTTGTTGCCTTCGCCGAACTGGGCATGGAAGCGATCTACGAGTTCGACGTGAAAGACATGCCGGTGACCGTTGCGGTCGATAGCAAGGGCGAATCCGTGCACATTACCGGTCCTGCCATCTGGCAGAAAAAGATCAGTGAAAGCCTGGCGGTAGAAGTGCAGTAAGCGCTTCCCCTGCAAACATAAAGGCGACTGTGGCCATGGCCCAGTCGCCTTTTTTATGGCACATGGTATGGTGCACTCCCTTACCGTGCCTGCCCATCACCGTATGATCGTCATCCCTCGCCCACTGCGCCTGACCTTCTATTCCCTGCTGATCATCGCTGGCGCGCTACTGGCCGCAACCCTGGCCACTCGCCATGCCGAACGCCAGGCCCTGGTAGACGATGCTGCCCGCGCCAATCAGCAGCTCACGCTGTATGGCAACTCCCTGCATACCCTGATCGAACGCTACCGCGCCCTGCCCGCCGTGCTGGCGTTGGACTCGGAGATGATCAATGCCTTGAAGGGCCCGCTGGACGCAACCACCCAGGACCTGCTCAACCGCAAGCTGGAACGCATCAACGGCGCCGCGCAATCCTCCACCCTGGAACTGATGGACCGCACTGGCCTGGCCGTGGCCGCCAGCAATTGGAACCTGCCGAGCAGTTATGTGGGGCATAACTACGCGTTCCGGCCCTACTTCAGCCAGACCTTGAGCCAGGGCACCGGGCGGTTTTATGCAGTGGGCGTGACGACCGGCATCCCCGGTTACTTCCTCTCCAGCGCGGTGCTGGATGAACACGAACAGTTCCTCGGCGCCATGGTCGTCAAGCTGGAGTTCCCCGAGCTTGAGCGCGAGTGGGCCCAGGGCAATGACCTGCTGCTGGTCAGCGACGCACGTGGCATCGTGTTTATCGCCAATCAACCGGGCTGGCGTTATCGCAACCTGCGGCCGTTGTCGGCCAGCGACCTCGCCGAATTGAAGGCCACTCGCCAATACGACAAAAAACAACTGCAACCGCTGGAGACTCAGACCCTGCGGCGTTTTGACGAAAACAGTCACCTGATGCGCGTCAACGGCCCCGATGGCAACGCCAATTACATCTGGGAATCCCTGCCACTCAAAGCCGAAGGCTGGACCCTGCACCTGCTGCGCAAGCCGCAGTTCGCCTTTGAAGATCAGCGCAACGCTGGCCTGGCCGCCGCCGGATCCTGGCTGGCGCTGGTGTTCCTGGTGCTGTTCCTGACGCAGCGCTGGCGCCTGGCCCGTTTGCGTCAGCGCAGTCGCGAAGAGCTTGAGCAACTGGTGGAAGAGCGCACCCAGGCGCTGCGCACCGCCCAGGATGGCCTGGTGCAATCGGCCAAGCTGGCAGCGCTGGGGCAGATGTCTGCGGCCCTCGCCCACGAGATCAATCAACCGCTGACGGCGCAGCGTATGCAGCTGGCCACCTTGCGCCTGCTGCTGGATCACGGTCGGGTCGACGACGCTTACCAGGCACTCACGCCACTGGACGACATGCTCACGCGCATGGCCGCACTCACCGGCCACCTCAAGACCTTCGCGCGCAAAAGCCCGAGCGGCCTGCGTGAACGCCTGGACCTGGCCACGGTGGTTGATCAATCCTTGCACCTGCTCGACGCGCGCTTGCGTGATGAAGCCATCGGCGTGGTGCTCGACCTGACCCGCCCTGCCTGGGTGCGCGGTGATGCAATCCGCCTGGAGCAGGTGTTGATCAACCTGCTACGCAATGCGCTGGACGCCATGGCCGACAAGCCGCGCAAGCGCCTGGAAATCCGCCTGCATGCCGATCAACAGCTGTGGCAGCTCACCGTCAGCGACAGTGGCGGCGGGATTGCCGAGGAGCATTTGAACAGCGTGTTCGACCCGTTCTTCACCACCAAGCCCGTGGGCGACGGGCTCGGCTTGGGGCTGGCGGTGTCCTACGCTATCGTGCACGAATTGGGCGGACGCCTGATCGCCGGCAACCGTGGCGACGGCGCGGTGTTTAGCCTGACCCTGCCTATCGCCCTGGAGACGCCCGACCTATGTTGAACGCGGTGATTGTGGTCGATGACGAAGCCAGCATTCGTACGGCTGTCGAACAATGGTTGAGCTTGTCGGGGTTTGAGGTGCAGTTGTTCAGCCGCGCCGAGGCGTGCCTGGCGCAACTGCCCAAGGATTTTCCCGGGGTCATCTTGAGCGATGTGCGCATGCCGGGTCTCAGCGGCCTGGAGCTGTTGGCCGAAGTTCAGCGCCGCGATGCTGATTTACCGGTGATCCTGCTCACCGGCCATGGCGATGTGCCGATGGCCGTCGAAGCCATGCGCGACGGTGCCTACGACTTCCTGGAAAAACCCTTCAGCCCCGACGCCCTGCTCAACAGCTTGCGCCGTGCCCTGGACAAGCGTGGCTTGATCCTGGAAAACCGCCGCCTGCATCAACAGGCTGACCATCGGGCGCAGTTGGAATCGACGCTGCTGGGCGTGTCCCGGGGTTTGCACACCTTGCGCCGCCAGGTGCTGGACCTGGCGAGCCTGCCGGTCAACGTACTGATCCGTGGAGAGACCGGCAGCGGCAAGGAGCTCGTCGCCCGCTGCCTGCATGATTTCGGCCCGCGGGCGAAGAAGCCCTTTGTGGCGCTCAACTGTGCAGCGATCCCCGAGCAACTGTTTGAGGCCGAGCTGTTCGGCCACGAAAGCGGCGCGTTCACCGGCGCCCAGGGCAAGCGCATCGGTAAACTGGAATACGCCCACGGTGGCACGCTGTTCCTGGACGAAATCGAAAGCATGCCCCTGGCCCAGCAAGTGAAATTGCTGCGCGTACTGCAGGAGCAGAAACTGGAGCGGCTGGGCTCCAACCAAAGTATCCACGTGGACCTGCGCATCATCGCCGCCACCAAGCCGGACCTGCTGGAAGAGGCCCGCGCCGGGCGTTTTCGCGAAGACCTGGCCTATCGCTTGAATGTCGCGCAACTGCGCCTGCCGCCCTTGCGTGACCGTCGCGAAGATATCCCCCTGCTGTTCGACCACTTTGCTCAGAGTGCTGCCGAACGCCTGGGCCGCAGCGTTGAGCCCCTGAGTGGCGCACAACTGGGGCGCCTGCTCAGCCATGACTGGCCAGGCAACGTGCGTGAACTGGCCAACGTCGCCGAACGCCAGGTGCTGGGGCTTGGCGAACCGGAACCGGAAGGCATCGAGGCCGGGCAATCCCTGGCTGCGCAGCAGGAGGCCTTCGAGGCTCACTGCCTGAAAGCGGCGTTGACCCGGCACAAGGGCGATATCAAGGCGGTGCTGGCTGAACTGCAACTGCCTCGGCGCACCTTCAATGAAAAAATGCAGCGTCATGGGCTCGTGCGGGAGACCTTCCTGTAGGGCCCGTCTTGCTGGCGCTGGTGCGTTTGAGGACGCTATCGCCGGCAAGCTGGCTCCTTCAGGAATGCATTTTAGAGGTGGGCTTGCCTGTGATGGCGTCGGCAGCCATAAGCGGATTTCCGCTCATCACCCGATAAATGTCAGCAACTTTCCGCTCACAAAAAACCCGCAACCCTTCTAGACCGGGCCTTCATCCACCTGGCACAGCTCCTGCTATAGCCCCAGCCAGGCAGTGCTCAAGCACGCTCCATAAAAACAACTAGATGAAGGATCCTTCAATGGATAACTCCAACACCTTGCCTCTGGGGTCGGCGGCAGCGCCGGCGAAAGAACGCACCACCTCCAGCCGTATCAAATCGATTTTCAGTGGTTCCGTCGGCAACATGGTCGAGTGGTACGACTGGTACGTCTACGCCGCCTTCTCGTTGTACTTCGCAAAAACCTTCTTCCCGAAAGGCGACACCACCGCCCAGCTGCTCAACACCGCCGCGATCTTTGCCGTCGGCTTCCTGATGCGCCCGATCGGTGGCTGGCTGATGGGCCTGTACGCTGACAAAGTCGGGCGTAAAAAGGCCTTGATGGCCTCGGTCTACCTGATGTGCTTCGGCTCGTTGCTGATCGCCCTGAGCCCTGGCTATGAAGTCATTGGTATCGGCGCACCGGTCTTGCTGGTATTTGCCCGTTTGCTGCAGGGCCTGTCGGTCGGCGGTGAATACGGTACCTCCGCCACCTACCTCAGTGAGATGGCGACCAAGGAACGCCGTGGTTTCTACTCCAGCTTCCAATACGTAACCCTGATCTCTGGCCAGCTCATCGCCCTGGGTGTATTGATCGTGCTGCAACAATTGCTCACCACCGAGCAGCTGTATGCCTGGGGCTGGCGTATCCCGTTTGCCATCGGTGCCCTGTGCGCGGTGGTTGCGCTGTACCTGCGTCGCGGCATGGAAGAAACCGAGTCGTTCACCAAGAAGGAAAAAGCCAAGGAAAGCGCGATGCGCACCTTGATGCGCCATCCCAAGGAACTGTTGACCGTGGTCGGCCTGACCATGGGCGGTACGCTGGCGTTCTACACCTACACCACCTACATGCAGAAATACCTGGTGAACACTGTCGGCATGAGCATTTCCGACTCCACCACCATCTCGGCGGCGACGCTGTTCCTGTTCATGTGCCTGCAACCGATCATCGGTGGGCTGTCGGATAAAGTCGGTCGTCGGCCGATCCTGATCGCCTTCGGCATCCTCGGCACCCTGTTCACCGTGCCGATCCTCACCACCCTGCACACCATCCAGAGCTGGTGGGGCGCGTTCTTCCTGATCATGGCGGCGCTGATCATCGTCAGCGGCTACACCTCGATCAACGCCGTGGTGAAAGCCGAACTGTTCCCGACCGAAATCCGCGCCCTGGGTGTGGGCCTGCCGTACGCCCTGACCGTCTCGATCTTTGGCGGTACTGCTGAATACATCGCGCTGTGGTTCAAGAGCATCGGCATGGAAACCGGCTACTACTGGTATGTGACGGCGTGTATTGCGGTGTCGCTGGTGGTCTACGTGACCATGAAGGACACGCGTAAGCACTCGCGTATCACCACCGACTAACCGTTGAACGCCGTTCAAAATGTGGGAGCGGGCTTGCCCGCGAAAGCGGTGTGTCAGTCAACGATTGTAGAGACTGAACCACCGTATTCGCGGGCAAGCCCGCTCCCACATTGGGTATGATGCTGGTCCCGAAACCGAGAGCAGAACAGGCCATGTCCGACGATATCCATTTCTACGAACCCGCCAACGGCCACGGCCTGCCGCATGACCCGTTCAATGCCATTGTCGGGCCGCGTCCGATCGGCTGGATTTCGTCCCACGACAGCGAAGGCCGCCTGAACCTGGCGCCCTACAGTTTCTTCAATGCGTTCAACTACATTCCGCCGATCATTGGGTTTTCCAGTGTCGGGCGCAAAGACAGCCTGAACAACATCGAACAGACCGGCGAGTTTGTCTGGAACCTGGCCACCCGCCCGCTGGCCGAGCAGATGAACCAGAGCTGCGCCGCCGTTTCCCCCGAGGTCAACGAGTTCGAGCTGTCCGGCCTGACGCCGGTGGCGTCGAAGATTGTTGGCGTACCACGGGTGGGCGAGAGCCCGGTGTCGTTCGAGTGCAAGGTCACGCAGATCATCCAGCTTCAGCGCGCCGACAAGGCATTGGTGCCTAGCTGGCTGGTGTTGGGCGAGGTGGTCGCGGTGCACATTGCCAAGTGGCTGCTCAAGGATGGGGTCTACGACACTGCCGCCGCCGAGCCGATCCTGCGCGGTGGCGGCCCGGCGGATTACTTCCAACTGGGCCCCGAAGCCCTGTTCAAGATGTATCGCCCAGGTGCAACACCACGCTGACTGCAAGGCAATAAACCTGTGGGAGCGGGTTTGCTCGCGAAAGCGGTGGATCAGTCACAGCCGTATCGACTGACACGCCGCATTCGCGAGCAAGCCCGCTCCCACAGTTGAATCAGCAGCGTTCTTTAGTTGGCAGCAGTGGCCCAAGACAGTTGACCGTCTTCATCCACATCGACCAAGCATTCAAGCTGCAGGGTCGCCGCATCGTCGGCATCGGAGGCGGTCTTGAACTTTTGTCCATCAAGGATCTTGTGAAACTGCGGTGCGCCCATGCCATCCAGTGCCTTGACGGCGACGGCGGCGCTGTAGCCACCCTCACCCGGTACTACCGCGGAAACGGCTTCGTGGTGGGCAAATTGTTTACGTGCCATGTTGCAGGTCCTGGCCAATGGAAAGTCGGCCATTCTAAACCTGATCAGCCGGCGAGTTGCAGGTACTCGCCGTAGGCATTGGCGGCGGATGCATCGGTGAAGGTCTGGAAGTCCATGCTGCGCACGACCATATCGTTCAACAACTCGGTGAAGATCATCAGCGCTGGAGAGTTGAAGTAGGCGCTCATCGCCTGCTCGCTGCTCCAGAAGCCGGAGATCAACCAGACATCGGGATCGACCTGGGAATGCTGCAACGAGAATTGCAGGCAACCCTGAGCCTGACGGCCCGGTTCGATCAAACTGCTCAAGCGTGCACCGAGTTCGGTGCTGCACCCGGTGCGGGCGCGGATAAAGGCCATATGGCTCGCGGGAATGGGGGTGGACATGTTCGACTCTCCCGTTGAGAAGTGATGCTCGGCAAGCACTGTGAGGGCGTGTTGCCACAGGATCAAAGATAACGGCGCGGGTATGGACGCGGTTAGTCGATTCCTGCCGGCTTATTGCACAATCCTGCGAATAGCGTAGACAGGACGTTCGGCCACCGGTTTTATTCCACGGGCAAACGCCTTGTTTCAGGGAGATGACAGGCCCGGTGCTTGCCTGATTCACGATGTGTCGCAGGATCAGGCAAGGATTGTGCAGAATCGACATAACACTCTCTAACCGCCACCGCTAAGCTGAGCCCATCAAAAAAGTGTGTAGAGGTCGCCCCATGCCGTCGCCCGAAACCAAGTCCATTCCCCTCGATGCCGAAATGGAAAAGCAACGCGCGGAGCTTGCCGGTATCGTGCATCGCCATACCTGGGAAGACGGTTCCTATGGCACGGCGATCACGACCTTGTACCTGAACCGCCACAACACACCGCGCGATTTCATGCCGGTGCTGGTCGAGCCAGCCCTGTGCATTCTTGCCAGCGGCAGCAAGGAAGTGCGCCTGGCGGATGAAATATTCGCCTACGACCCGCTCAACTACTTGGTGTTCTCGGTCGCCATGCCGGTGGCCGGCCGGATCATCGAGGCCACGCCGGAGGACCCGAACCTGTCGGTGCGCATCAATATCGACCCGGCGCAACTGACGGCCTTGATCGCCGAGGCAGGCCCAATGGGCGTGCCGTCACGACCGACGTCACGTGGCATGTACGTCGACCGCATCGACAACCAATTGCTCGACGCGGTGCTGCGCCTGGCGCGCCTGCTCGATACACCCAAAGACATCGCCATGCTCGCGCCCCTGATCAACCGCGAAATTCTTTATCGCCTGTTGCGCGGCCCGCAAGGTTATCGGCTGTATGAAATTGCCGTGGCCAACAGTCAGAGCCACCGCGTCAGCCAGGCGATCAAGTGGCTCAATGGCAACTACGAACAACCGCTGCGCATCGATGACCTGGCCAAGGAAGTCAACCTCAGCGTCTCGACCCTGCACCACCGTTTCAAGGCGATCACCGCCATGAGCCCGCTGCAATACCAGAAGCAACTGCGCCTGCAGGAAGCGCGGCGATTGATGATTGCCGAAGGACTGGAAGCGTCGGCGGCCGGGTATCGCGTGGGGTATGAAAGCCCGTCACAGTTCAGCCGCGAGTACAGCCGATTGTTCGGCGCGCCGCCGCTGAGAGACCTGGCCCGATTGCGCCAAAGCATCTGACTCAACGGAGATCAAAATGTGGGAGCGGCGGTTCGACGCTCCCACATGGGTTTTGTGTTTATTCAGTCCAGACCGCGGGGTAGCTGCAAGGTCACCCGCAACCCTCCCTCGCGCAGATTCTGCAAACTCACTTCACCGCCATGGCTATGGGCAATGTTGCGGGCAATCCCCAATCCCAGGCCGTAGCCCTGTTGCTGCCCGGCCAGGCGAAAGTGCGGTTCGAACACCTGCTCAAGACGCTGCTCCGGCACCCCGGGGCCTTCGTCATCCACGTGCAGGATGAACTCCGCGCCATCGTCCTCGATGTACAGGTGGGCGTTCTGACCGTACTTCAACGCGTTGTCGATCAGGTTGCCAATGCAACGCTTGAGCGCCAGCGGCTTGCCCGGATAGGCGCTCAGCGCTCGGCCGTGTTGGGTGACCCGACCATTGCCGTTCGGCGCCAGGTACGGCTCCACCAGGCAGTCGAGCACGTGGTTCAGGTCGACCGGCTCGATGTTTTCGTGGATATCCGTGTCTTTCACGCACTGCAGCGCGCCCTTCACCAGTAGCTCCAGCTCATCCAGGTCACGGCCGAATTTGGCTTGCAGGTTCTCGTCTTCAAGCAATTCCACACGCAGGCGCAGACGGGTGATGGGCGTGCGCAAGTCGTGGGAAATCGCGCTGAACAACTGGCTGCGTTCGGTCAGGTAACGGCTGATGCGTTCGCGCATCGCATTAAAGGCGCGGCCCACTTCCACCACTTCGCTGCCACCGCCTTCGGCCACCGGTTCTACATCGGCGCCCAGGGACATGTCCCGCGCCGCCCGCGCCAGGCGTTTGAGTGGCCGGCTTTGCCAGTGCACCAGCAGGCCGATGAACAACAGCAGGAAGCCGCTGGTCAGCACGATAAACCACACTTGCTGGGACGGCAGGCCTTGTTCTTCAAGGCTGGTGTAGGGCTCGGGCAACAGCGAGGCGATGTACAGCCATTCGCCGGGGGCAAGCTGGATCTGGGTGACCAATACCGGTGGGTTCACCGGTTCCAGGGTCAACGCATAATGGGCCCAAGAGCGTGGCAGCTCATCGAGTTTGAGCCCGGCATTGAAGATCCGCAGGTCTTCAGCGCTGACGAACTCCACCGAGATGTCCACGTCGGCACCCAGGGTCTGGCGCAGCACCTCGTCCACCGCGACCAGTACCGCCTGTTTGCGTGGCGTTTCCGGTAATACCTGCATGTCCAGCGGGCGATCATTGAGGGTCACGACAAACCGGGTGCCGCCCATGCTGCGCAATTGATCGAGGACCAACGGCCGATAAGCCACCGGCAGCGAACGGAAATAACTGACGCTGGCCGTCATCGAATGCGCCAGGCTACGGGCGCTGGTGACCAGGCCTTCGAGCTGGGTGGCGCGCAACTGCGACACCCAGATCACGCTGGACAGCGCCTGGGCAAACAACACGGCCAGCAGCGTCAGCATCAGCATGCGCCCCAGCAACGAGCGCGGCACCGGAAAGCGACGGCGGTGCTCGGTCAGGTGTTCAGTGGGCATTGCCGGCAACCACGCTGGCTGCCAGTTGGTAACCACTGCCGCGCACCGTGCGGATCAGCCGAGGAGGCTTTTCGGTATCGCGCAGGCGTTGGCGCAGGCGGCTGACGGCCATGTCGACGATACGGTCCAGCGGCATCAGGTCGCGGCCACGGGTAGCGTTGCCGATGGTGTCACGGTCGAGGATCTGTTGCGGGTGGTCGAGAAATAATTTGAGCAGGGCAAAGTCGGCGCCGGAGAGGATCACTTCTTCGCCGTCCACATGGAACAGCCGGTGGCTGATCATATCCAGGCGCCATTCATCAAACACCAGCACGTCCCCACCTACGCTGCGCTCCTGGCCGAACTGGCAACGGCGCAACAGGGCTTTGATCCGTGCTTGCAACTCGCGAGGGCTGAAGGGCTTGCCGATGTAGTCGTCGGCACCCAGCTCCAGGCCGATCACGCGGTCGGCCTCGTCGGAACTGGCAGTGAGCATGATGATCGGCACCTGCGCCTGGCGCGGGTGTTGGCGGATCCAGCGGCAAAGGCTGAACCCGTCTTCGTCCGGCAACATCACATCGAGGATGACCAGGTCGCACGGCGCCTCGTTCATCGCCTGGCGGAACCCCGCGCCATCCGGCACGCCACGCACCTGGAAACCGGCGCGACTGAGGTAGGTCTGCAGCAATTCGCGGATTTCCTGGTCATCGTCGACGAGGAGAATCGATTTACTGATTACGCTCACGGGGTCCTCCTTGTTGTTATGGCCAAGCTTAAGTCATTTGTTGCCCTTGAGGCCCCCTTCGCGAGCAAGCCCGCTCCCACATTTGCCTGCATTCCAACAGTGGAATGCGATCGAATGTGGGAGCGGGCTTGCTCGCGAAGGGGCCATAACTCACTACGCAAAGGCCTGTTCGAGCGCGACGCCAGCCCCGGTCAACCCGGAATACGGCGCAGTCACCAACCACACCGGAATGCCCTTGAAGTAGTCGCTCATGCAGCCTTTGTCGCTGAAGCTCTTGGCAAAGCCGCTGTTGATAAAGAAGTCGGCAAACCTCGGTATCACCCCGCCCACGATATACACACCGCCGCGTCCACCGGTGGTCAATACGTTGTTGCCCGCCACTCGACCCAGCCAGATGCTGAACTGGTCCAGGACTTCCATCGCGATCGGGTCGCCGGCCAGGCCGGCAGCCGTAATGGCTTCGGGCGTGTCCAGTACCGGGGTGTGCCCGTCGACCGCACAAATGGCGCGGTACAAACGGGGCAACCCACCGCCACTCAGCGCGGTCTCGGCGCTGACATGGCCGATCTCCGTGTAAATGTGCTGCCACAGCTGGGTTTCCCGCGGGCTGCTCAGGGGCAGGTCGACATGCCCGCCCTCCCCCGGCAGCGCCGCAAAGCGGCCAGCGCCCAAGTCCAGCAACGTGCCAACCCCCAGGCCAGTGCCTGGGCCGATCACCACCGCCGGACGCAACGGCTCCGGCGTGCCCGCGCAGACCACACGAAATTCGTCGGGCTTGAGGCGGGTCATGCCCAAGGCCATGGCCGAGAAGTCATTGACCAGCAGCAGTTCATCCACCTGCAGGGTTTTGCAAAAGTCAGTCTTGCTCAGGCGCCAATGATTGTTGGTGAATTTAAATTCATTCCCACTCACCGGCCCGGCGACCGACAGGCATACCGCGCCGATGTCCCCGATTTCCAGGCCTTCTTCCTTGAGGTAAACCTTAATCGCGTCTTCAGGGCTGGAGTGATCCGCCGTGGCATGCACGCGGATCGAATGCAGTTCCTGATCGCGCCACAACGCAAAACGGGCGTTGGTGCCCCCGATATCACCGACCAGCGCAAGCTTCACTTAAGCGTCTCCAAGGCAGAGGTAAAGGCGCTGGCGCCCTGCTCTGCGGAGCTTGCGGCCAAGCGCATAAATGCAAACAGCTCGCGACCGGCCCCCACGTTATTGCCCAACAGGCCCGTGGCAGGCGCGCGCGCTGCGAATTCGTCGGCGTCCACCTTAAGCTCCAAGGTGCCCTTCACGCCATCCACGCGAATGATATCGCCATCGCGCACCCGCGCCAGCGGCCCGCCGCTCTGGGCTTCGGGGTTGACGTGGATCGCGGCGGGGATCTTACCCGACGCGCCGGACATACGCCCGTCTGTTACCAGTGCGACCTTGAAGCCACGGTCCTGCAACACGCCAAGGAACGGCGTCATCTTGTGCAGTTCGGGCATGCCATTGGAGCGCGGGCCCTGGAAGCGCATGACGGCCACGAAGTCTTTTTCCAACTGACCGGCCTTGAACGCGTCGGCCAGGTCTTGCTGGTCCTGGAACACCACCGCCGGCGCTTCAACAATTTGATGTTCCGGAGCCACGGCAGACACTTTCATCACGCCACGCCCGAGGTTGCCTTCCATCACGCGCAAGCCACCTTCCGGCGAGAACGCACGGGCTACGGGACGCAGGATGCTTTCGTCGAGGCTTTCGATCGGGCCGTCGCGCCAGATCAGCTCGCCGTCGACCAGGAATGGTTCCTGGGTGTAGCGGCTCAGGCCTTTGCCAGCCACGGTGTTGACGTCCTCGTGAAGCAGGCCGGCTTCGAGCAGCTCGCGGATCAGGAACGACATGCCGCCCGCCGCCTGGAAGTGGTTGATGTCGGCCTTGCCGTTTGGATACACGTGGGACAGGGTCGGCACCACCTCGGAAAGGTCGGCCATGTCGTCCCAGGTGAGGATAATGCCCGCCGACATGGCGATGGCCGGCATGTGCAGGGTGTGGTTGGTGGACCCGCCCGTGGCGTTGAGTGCAATGATCGAGTTGACGATGGATTTCTCGTCGACGATCTCGCCGATCGGCGTGAAGTTGCCGTTGGCCTTGGTCAGGCGCGTGACCTGGTGCGCGGCTTCGCGGGTCAGGGCATCACGCAGCGGTGTGTAGGGGTTGACGAACGAAGCGCCCGGCAAGTGCAGGCCCATGACTTCCATCAGCAGTTGGTTGGTGTTGGCGGTGCCGTAGAAGGTGCAGGTGCCAGGGCTGTGGTAGGACTTCATCTCCGATTCCAGCAGCTCTTCGCGGGTGGCCTTGCCTTCTGCGTAGCGCTGGCGCACGTCGGCTTTCTGTTTGTTGGAGATACCCGACGGCATTGGGCCGCCCGGTACGAAGATCATCGGCAGGTGGCCGTAGCGCAGCGCGCCCATCATCAGGCCGGGGACGATCTTGTCGCAGATGCCCAGCATCAGCGCGGCGTCGAACATGTTGTGGGACAGCGCTACCGCTGTGGACATGGCAATCACTTCACGGCTGAGCAGGCTCAGTTCCATGCCAGGCTCGCCCTGGGTCACGCCATCGCACATGGCCGGGGTGCCGCCGGCGAACTGGCCGACCGAGCCGACTTCGCGCAGGGCTTTCTTGATCTGCTCGGGGAAGTGTTCGTACGGCTGATGCGCCGAGAGCATGTCGTTATATGAAGAAACAATTGCCACGTTGGCCGCATTCATCATGCGCAGGCTGTTTTTGTCTTCGGTGCCGCAACCGGCCACGCCATGGGCGAAGTTGGCGCATTGCAGCTTGCCGCGCATCGGACCGTCGCTGGCTGCGCCGCGAATGAGCGCAAGGTAAGCCTCGCGGGTGGCGCGGCTGCGGGCGATAAGCCGTTCGGTGACCTCAAGGACGCGGGGATGCATGTGTAGAACTCCAGGCTAACGGATGTGGCGACCTGAGTGTCTATGCTGATCAAACGCCCGCAGCGCATGGGATGGCAGGGAGTCGTTTGGATCATCGGACCAGTTGATTCAGGTCACTCGTTGTAGATTGAACAAAATATTGCCACTAAAAAGGCTTGTTTTCTATTTTTATGCGAATAATCTTGTAATTCTTACAACAAATCGACGACAGGCACTTTCCAATGACTCTTCGTATCGCAATCAATGGTTTTGGCCGTATCGGCCGTAATGTCCTGCGCGCACTGTATACCCAAGGCTACCGCCAGGATTTGCAGATCGTCGCCATCAACGATCTGGGCGACAGTTCGATCAACGCCCACCTGCTCAAATACGACACCGTGCATGGCACTTTCGAAGCAGAGGTCGCTCACGATCAGGAAAGCCTGACCGTCAATGGCGACCGGATTGCCGTCAGTGCCATTCGCAACCCCGCCGACCTGCCGTGGGCTGCACACAAGATCGACGTGGTGTTCGAATGCACCGGCCTGTTCACCGACCGTGACAAGGCTGCCGCCCATATTACCGCTGGCGCGCGCAAGGTGATCATCTCGGCCCCGGCCAAGGGCGCGGACGCCACTGTGGTTTATGGCGTAAACCATGACATTTTGCGTCAGTCCCACCAGATCATCTCCAACGCCTCGTGCACCACCAACTGCCTGGCGCCAGTCGCCCAGGTGCTGCACCGCGAGCTGGGTATCGAAAGCGGCCTGATGACCACGATTCACGCCTACACCAACGACCAGAACCTGACCGACGTCTACCACACCGACCCGTACCGCGCGCGTTCGGCCACCCAGAACATGATCCCGAGCAAAACCGGCGCCGCCGAAGCCGTAGGCCTGGTGCTGCCGGAATTGGCGGGCAAGCTGACCGGCATGGCCGTGCGTGTGCCGGTGATCAACGTGTCGCTGGTTGACCTCACCGTACAACTGAAGAAAGAAGCCACTGCCGAAGAAGTCAACGCGCTGCTCAAAGAAGCCAGCCAGCACTCGAAGATCCTCGGCTACAACACCCTGCCGCTGGTTTCCAGTGACTTCAACCACAACCCGCTGTCGTCGATCTTCGACGCCAATCACACCAAGGTCAGCGGCAAGTTGCTCAAAGTGCTGGCCTGGTACGACAACGAGTGGGGCTTCTCCAACCGTATGCTGGATAACTGCCTGGCGCTGTGCAACGCCGAGTAATCCAGTGGGAGTAGGCTTGTGTGGGAGCGGGCTTGCTCGCGAATACAGACGCCTCGGTTCATCTGAATACCGAGGTGATGCATTCGCGAGCAAGCCCGCTCCCACATTTGTCCTGTGCAAAACCGCTCAAAGTGCCACTTGCCATTTGAGTTGATGATAAGCATTATCATTAACTGTAAATCGGTCTGGTACCACTGTGAGCCAATCTCGCTTCAACCACGTCTTTCTCACCCAACGGGTGATTCTGCTTCGCACCTTGCAGCGGATGGTGAATAACCACAGCACCGCCGAAGACCTGTTGCAGGAAACCTACCTGCGCGTCACCCGGGCCCTCAGTGAGCGGCCGATCGATCACCTCGAACCCTTCGTCTATCAAACCGCGCGCAACCTCGCGCTGGATCATCTGCGTGCACGTCGGATCCAGGCCCGCATGCTGCAGGAAGATGTCCCGCTGGACGTCCTGCAAAGCGTCGCCGCGCCGATCAGCACGCCCGAAGATGCCACCCAGGCCGAGCAGATGCTTGAAGCCCTCAGCGTCAGCCTTGGCCAGTTGAGCGCCCGCCAACAGCAGATTTTCATTCTCAGCCGCCTGCATGGTTGCAGTTACCAGGAGATCGCCGATCAGCTCCAAGTGTCCTTGAGCACCGTGCAAAAGGAACTGAAATTGATCATGGCCATCTGTGTAGGTGTGGCCGAACGGCTGGATCGGCCTTAAGCTTCACTCGACAGAATCGTCGACCCAAGCTGCAGGAAAGTTGAATAGAACGTGGCGAAGACCCGAGGAACACCGTGACGGACCCGAATAAACTGCGCCCCCATGAGCTGGCTCATGAGGTGTTGCAAGACACGGCTATGGACCAAGCCCTCGACTGGCTGATCGCCTTGCAGTGCCCGCAGCCCGGGCAGCAGGCCGAATTCGAAGCCTGGCTGGCCAGCGACCCCGCCCACGTCCACGCCTTCGGCAAGGCCCAGGCTGCCTGGGGTGGCGCGCCGGTGTACAGCGCCGCCGTCGCACTGGCGGCGCCGCGCAAACCCAGCGCCTGGCGCCGGATCAAGCCGCACTGGAAGCCACTGGCCACCGCCGCCGTGTTGTTGATCGGCCTGTTCAGCTTCAGCAATTTGCCGGTACGCCTGCAAGCCGACCACCTTACCGTGGTGGGCGAACGCCAGCGCCTGCAATTGGACGACGGCTCCAAGGTGTTGCTCAACACCAACTCGGCGTTTTCCAGCAGCATCAAGGACCACCAGCGTATCGCCCGCCTGTACCAGGGCGAGGCGTTTTTCGAAATCCTGCCCAACCATGGCCTGCCCCTGGAAATCGACGCCGGCCCCGTGCGCGCCAGCGTGCGTGATACCGCGTTCGCCGTGCGCTACCTCAATGGCGAAGCGCAGGTGCAAGTTCAGCGCGGCGATGTCGACCTGAGCAACACCTTCGATGATGCCCGCGTGCGCCTGCGCGCCGGTGAAAGTATCCGCATCGGGCCCAAGGGCTTCGGCCAACCCGCCAAGCTGGACGCCAACAAGGACCTGGCCTGGGTGCAGGGCCGGCTGATCTTCGAAAACTGCCCCATGAGCGAAGTGCTTGCCGAACTGCGCCGCTATTACCCTGGCTGGATCGTCAACACCAACGATCAACTCGCCAGCGTCGCCGTCACGGGCAATTACCGCCTCGACCAGCCGCTGGACGTGGTGCGTTCACTGGCGCACATCACCTCGGCCAAGCTGTCGGAATACCCGGCGCTGGTGATCCTGAACTAAATGAGAATTATTTTTACTCGATAGCCAACGATGGTACGTCTCGTCTTAGCCAATGCAACTGATTCCTATTTGTTTCAGTTCGCAACTATAAGATTCGTACCCCGGAGCGCTCTCGATGTCCTCTTGTTTCAACCGCCGGTCCTCTTCGCCCGTCCTGTCCTTGCTGACTGCAGCCATCCTGCTGGCCGGTGCGCCAGTGATGACGGCCACCGCCGCAGAACCCGCCCCGCGCAGCCACGGCAACTACAACTTCAGTATCGAGCAGCAGTCGCTGGTCTCGGCACTCAATGCCTTTACCGCCGTGACCGGCTGGCAGGTCGGCTTGCCGGCCGAGCTGGGCCAGGGTGTGTCGTCCCCTGGCGTACGCGGGCCGTTGTCGCCGGAAAAAGCCCTGGACCGGCTGTTGGTGGGGACCAACCTGAGCTACCGCAAACTGGGCAGCAACAACATCGTGCTGGAGAAACGCGCAACGGGCGGCACCCTCAACCTGCAACAGGTGACCATCAGCGCTACCCGTAACGAGCAAAACATCAGCAGCGTGCCCAGCACCGTGACCGTGCAGGAACGCGAGGAGCTGGACCGCCAGAACGTGAATACCATTCGTGAACTGGTGCGTTATGAACCCAACGTCTCGGTCGGCGGTGCGGGTGGGCGCTCAAGCAATTCGGGCTACAACATTCGCGGCATCGACGGCGACCGCATCCTCACCCAGGTGGATGGTGTGGAAGTGCCGGACAACTTCTTCAACGGTCCCTACGCCAAGACCCGCCGCAACTACGTCGACCCGGAAATCGTCAAGCGCGTGGAAATCCTGCGCGGCCCGGCCTCGGCCCTGTACGGCAGCAGCGCCATCGGCGGCGCCGTCAGTTATTTCACCCTCGACCCGGATGACATCATCAAGCCCGGCCAGGACTTCGGCGCGCGCCTCAAGACCGGCTACAGCTCCGCCGACGAAAGCTGGCTGACCTCCGGCACCGTCGCCGGCCGCGTGCAGGACTTCGACGGTTTGCTGCACTTGAGCCAGCGCAATGGCCATGAGATGGAATCCTACGATGGCAACAACGCCACGGGCCTGGCGCGCACCGGCGCCAACCCCGAGGACGCACGCACCACCAACGTGCTGGCCAAGCTGGGCTGGAACTACGGTGACGACAATCGACTGGGCCTGACGTACGAGAAGTTCAAGGATGATCGCGACGTCAATCTCAAGAATGCCGTGGGTGGTCCGTTCACCGGTGGGCGCGGCTTCAACTTCTACCGTGCGCGGTCGGGCAACGACACCATCACACGCGAGCGTTTCGGCATCGAAAACCGCTTCGCCCTTGACTCGCCGATTGCCGACCAGATCAAGACCAGCCTCAACTACCAGATCGCCAAGACCGACCAGTCCACCGCCGAAATCTACCAGCCGTCCCGCCGCGTCCTGCGCACCCGCGAAACCCTCTACGAGGAAAAACAGTGGGTGTTCGACGCACAGCTGGACAAGGCGTTCAGCGTGGGCGACACCGATCACCGAGTCACCTACGGCACCACCCTGAAACAACAGAAAGTCACCGGCTCCCGCGAAGGCGGCGCTACCTGCCTGGCGGTCGGCAGCGGTTGCACGGCCATCGGCGCGCCCAGCCCGATTGCCAGCGACAGCGTGAAAAAGGCCAGTGACTTCCCGGACCCGACCATCAACACCTACTCGCTGTTCGCACAAGACCAGATCACCTGGGACAAGTGGACCTTCCTGCCCGCTGTGCGCTACGACTACACCCAGCTCAAGCCCAAGTTGACTGAAGAGTTCCTCAACACGGTTGACCCGACGCGGATCTACGCCCACAGCGACAAGGAAAAAACCTGGCACCGCGTGACGCCAAAATTCGGCCTGACCTACGCACTGACCGATCACTACACCTGGTTCGGCCAATACGCTGAAGGCTTCCGCACACCGTCGGCCAAGGCCTTGTACGGCCGCTTTGAAAACCTGCAGCAGGGCTACACCGTCGAGCCCAACCCAGACCTCAAGCCGGAAAGCAGCAAGGGCGTGGAAACCGGGATTCGCGGCAACTTCGATTCCGGTTCGTTTGATATCGCTGTGTTCTACAACAAATACCGCGACTTCATCGACGAGGACGCCTCCGTCGCCGGCGGCACCTCACAGCAATTCGAAGCCAATAACATCAAGCACGCCACCATCAAAGGGATAGAAGCCAAAGGGCGCCTGAACCTTGATGCCTTCGGCGCACCGCAAGGCCTGTACACCCAGGGTTCGGTCGGCTACACCTATGGCCGCAACGACGACAATGGCGAGGCGCTCAACAGCGTCAACCCGCTCAAGGGCGTATTCGGCCTGGGCTACGACCAGGACAACTACGGCGGCCTGCTGAGCTGGACCCTGGTGAAAAAGCAGAACCGCGTCGACAGCACCACCTTCCACGCGCCTGACGGCAGCACTACCGGCCCGTTCAAGACCCCAGGCTTCGGCGTGCTTGACCTGACCGCCTTCTACAAGGTCACCAACGACGTGACCGTCAATGGCGGCCTCTACAACCTCACCGACAAGAAGTACTGGAACTGGGATGACGTGCGCAGCTACGACGGCGTCGGCGAAGCCGGTGTGACCTCCCCGGCCAACCTCGACCGCCTGACCCAGCCGGGTCGCAACTTTGCGATCAACGTGATCTGGGACATCTGATGAAACCCGCTTCACCCCGGCGCCTTTATTCAACGTCGGGGTGAGGATTTTTTACTGTGCCGCGTCTTCTTGTTCGTCTAGTTGATAACAGCTCTCTTTCGGGCACCAAGGCGCTTCCCTTCTCAAGGACTTTTTTCATGACCGCTTCCCCAACCGCAGAACGTGCAAGCCTGCGCTCCCAGCGCCTGAACCAGATCACCAACGAGCCACATACCAAGCTCGACGCACTGGTCAAGGCCCACGCCCCGTTTGAAACCCAGGCCAACTTCGCCCGCTTCGTCGTGGCGCAGTATCTGTTCCAGTCGGAACTGGTAGCCCTGTACAACGACCCCGAGCTGATCAAGATCGTGCCGGACCTGGCCGAGCGCTGCCGAGCCGAAGCCGCCAAGCTGGACCTGGGCGACCTGGACACCGAGGTACCGGCACCGGTCGCCGGCGCCGTGAAGAACCCGAGCAAGGCCGAAGCCCTGGGCTGGCTGTTTGTCTCCGAAGGCTCCAAGCTGGGCGCCGCGTTCCTGATCAAGCGCGCCGTCGGCCTGGGCCTGAGCGAAACCTTCGGTGCCCGTCACCTGGGTGAGCCGGCCGGTGGTCGTGCCGAAGGCTGGAAAAGCTTCACCCGTACCCTCGACGCCCTGGAATTCAGCGCCGAAGAAGAAGCCGCAGTGGAAAAAGGCGCGATCGACGCGTTTGTGCGCTTCACCGTGCTGCTGGAACAGGCGTACGCTAGCGCCCCTGAACTGGCCTGACCCTTGGCTGGAATGCGATAAAAATATGGAAGCGGGCTTGCTGTGGTGAGCAGGCTTGCCCTGCGCTGGGCTGCGAAGCAGCCCCTTGGGTCGGCGGTGAGCCCGTCGAGGGACAAGCCCCACTCACCACAGCAAGCCCGCTCCCACATTTAGATCTCATTTCATATTGATTCTCTGTGATATCTCTACCTATGACCGGCAAAACCCAATCCACCTCGAAAATCGCCCGGATCCTCTTCGGCCTGCTGGCCTACGTCAGCCTGGGCATCGGGCTGGTGGCGATTGTCGTGCCGGGTTTGCCCACCACCGAATTCATCCTGCTCGCCGCGTGGGCCGCCACCAAAAGCTCTCCGCGCCTGAGTGCCTGGCTGGAAAACCACCGGCTGTTCGGGCCGATCCTGTTCAATTGGCGCAACGGCAAGATCATCGCCCGTCGTGCCAAGGTCAGCGCCACCGTGAGCATGCTGCTGTGCGCCCTGTTGATGCTGGTGATGCTCGATCATGGCTGGCCGATCTACCTGGCGATTGCCGGGATGAGCCTGGGCAATCTGTGGATCTGGTCACGCCCGGAACGGCTTGCAGCGCCCGTATAACGCTGCTTGTAGGGTTTTCCCTACCACTCATCGCCTCCCTCTCATGAAATGGTTTATTACGCCGATGTTTCGGACATAGCGCTGAATGGACTTGGCCTGCACTGCGTGCCTTCCAACAAGTCCATTCGCGAGTGAGTCTATGTTCAACACCCTCTCCATCCGCTTGAAAATCGTGCTGTTGTCCGGCCTTTGCCTGCTGGGGGTGATTGCGCTGGTTGTCAGCATCAACCTCTACGACACCGCCCAAAACGATCAACTGGTCAGCGATTCCAGCTCGCGCATGCTCACCGCCAGCGTGGAACAACTGCTGCAGGCCAAGGCCGCCGAGCAAGCGGTGCACTTGCAGAAAACCTTTGGAGACAGCCTGCTGGCTGTGACCGCCCTGGCCGATCAGATCAAGGACCTGCGCAACTTGGCCGCCCAGCGCGGACTGGAGCCTGGCGCACTGCGCGAAGCACTTAACCAGAGCCTGAAAACTGCCTTCGAACGCAACAGCAAAGTGCTGGGCATGTGGTTGTCATTCGAGCCCAATGGCCTGGACGGCAAGGACAGCGAATTCATCGACGACAAGGCTCGCGTCTCCAACGAAAAGGGGCGGTTCTCCAGCTACTGGAGCCGTGCAGGCGGCGAAGGCTTGAACACCATCATGGTCGAGGACGACCTGACCAAGACCACCCTCAACCTCAGCGGTACGCCCTACAACATCTGGTACACCTGCCCACGCGACACCCGCAACACTTGCCTGCTGGACCCATACGAAGACACCGTGGCCGGCAAACCCGTGTTGATGACCACCATCTCCCTGCCGCTGATCGTGGACGCGAAGGTCATTGGCGTGGTGGGCGTCGACATCGCCCTCAACGCCTTACAGGCCAGCACCGACGCGGCACAGAAAGACGTGTTCAATGGCGCCGCGCACCTGGAAATACTCTCCAGCACCGGTTTGATTGCCGCCTACAGTGGCGAGCCGGCCAAGGTCGGCAAGAACCTGATCGACACCCTCGGTGCCGAAGGCAAGGAAATCGTGCAACTGCTGGCGAGCGACAACCGCATGATCCGCGAGCAGGACGGCACCATTCGCGCGGTGTACCCGGTGAAGCCGATCGCCGATGCCAAATCCTGGGGCGTGGTGATCAAGCTGCCAAAAGCGGTGATGCTCGCCGACAACGTCAAACTGCAAGCGGTACTCGATGACGCTCAGGCAGCCGGCACCCTCAAGGCGCTGCTGGTGGCCGCCGCCGCCGGCTTGCTGGGCTTGCTGCTGATCTGGCTGACTGCCACGGGTGTCACCCGCCCAATCAACAGCGTGGCGGCCATGCTCAAGGACATCGCCAGCGGTGACGGCGACCTCACCCAACGCCTGGCCTATGCCAAGAAGGATGAACTGGGCGAGTTGGTGAACTGGTTCAACCGCTTCCTCGACAAACTGCAACCGACCATCGCGCAGATCAAGCAAAGCATCACTGAAGCCCGTGGCACAGCTGACCAGTCCTCCGCCATCGCCCGCCAGACCAGCGAAGGCATGCAGGTGCAGTTCCGCGAAATCGACCAGGTGGCCACCGCGTCGAACGAAATGAGCGCCACTGCCCACGACGTGGCCAACAGCGCCTCGAATGCCGCCAGCGCGGCACGCGGTGCCGATCAGTCGGCGCGTGAGGGCATGTCGATCATTGAGCAGAGCACTCGCGATATCACCTCCCTGGCCGAGGAAGTCAGCAAGGCCGTGGGCGAAGTCGAAGCCTTGGCGGTCAACAGCGAACAGATCGGTTCAGTGCTGGAAGTGATCCGCAGCATTGCCGAGCAGACCAACCTGCTGGCCCTCAACGCCGCCATTGAAGCGGCGCGCGCCGGGGAAAGTGGCCGTGGGTTTGCGGTGGTGGCCGACGAGGTGCGCAACCTGGCCAAGCGCACCCAGGATTCGGTGGAAGAGATCCGCTTGGTGATCGAACGGATCCAGAGTGGCACCCGTGGCGTGGTCGCCACCATGCACTCGAGCCAGCATCAGGCGCAGAGCAATGCGGGGCAGATCCATCAAGCCGTGCAGGCCTTGGGCAAGATCAGTGACGCGGTCACCGTGATCAGCGACATGAACCTGCAGATCGCCAGCGCCGCCGAACAACAGAGCGCCGTGGCCGAAGAGGTCAACCGCAACGTTTCGGCGATCCGCACCGTGACCGAGACCCTCACCGGCCAGGCCACCGAGTCGGCGGCCATCAGCAGCCAACTCAATGCATTGGCCAGCCAGCAAATGAAGTTGATGGATCAGTTCAGGGTCTGACAGCTTGCACAAAACCCTGTGGGAGCCGGCTTGCCGGCGATGGCAGCCTTGAAATTGATGCAACTCTCAAGGGCCTCATCGCCGGCAAGCCGGCTCCTACCATTAGAGACCAGTCCAAGCCTGGACAAACGCCGCCACATCCTCTTTAGCCGCGGTACGCGGCGGGTTCTGCGGCGTGCCCAGGTAAAGGAAGCCAATCACTTCCTCATCCGCCGTCAGCCCCAGGCCTTTGGCGACATGGGCCGAGTAGGACAATTCGCCCGTGCGCCACACCGCGCCAATCCCCTGGGCATACGCCGCCAGCAGGATGCCGTGGGCGGCGCAGGCGGCGGCCAGCAGTTGCTCGGACTTCGGCACCTTGAAATGTTCCTGCAACCGGGCAATCACCACCACCACCAACGGCGCGCGCAACGGGCCGTTCTGGGCCTTGTCGATGGCGGCTTGCGGGGCATCGGCGTCCTGCAGGCGTGCGGCTTCGGCCAGCAGCGTGCCCATTTGCTCACGGGCAGCGCCTTCAACCGTGAGGAAACGCCAAGGGCGCAGTTGGCCGTGGTCAGGCGCGCGCATGGCGGCGGCGAACAGCAGGTCGCGCTGCTCCTGGGTCGGCGCCGGTTCCAGCAGACGCGGCACGGAAACACGGTTGAGCAAAGCGTCGAGAGCCTGCATTGGCCACCTCCAGAGAAAAATGTGCGGTCATTCTAGCGGGAATGAATCGGATTCGACCAAACGATAATTGCTCTTATTCATTGCGCCCCGCCCTGTTAGACTTTGCGACCTTATTTTTCGTCTTCGTCCGGGAAACTCGATGTTCCGTTCGCTTTTTCGCCTGTCCGCAGCCGTGCTGGCCTTGAGCCTGAGCGCCTGCGATGACGCGCCCAGGTTTACCAAGGCCGAGCCGGGTGAATCACGGGCGGGCGGCGCTGCGACGGTGAACAAGCGTGACCAGAACGCGTTTTCCCTGCCTTCGGCCAACCTGTCACCCACCCGGCGCCTGGATTTCAGCGTCGGCAACAGCTTCTTCCGCAGCCCCTGGGTGATCGCGCCGTCCACCACCACGGCACGTGATGGCCTCGGCCCGTTGTTCAACACCAATGCCTGCCAGAACTGCCATATCAAGGACGGTCGCGGCCATCCGCCGCTGCCCGACGCCCCCAATGCAGTGTCAATGCTGGTGCGCCTGTCCATTCCGGATACCCCGGCCTACGCCAAGCTCATCGAACAGGTCGGCGTAGTACCCGAGCCCGTCTACGGCGGGCAACTGCAAGACATGGCCGTGCCGGGCGTAGCGCCTGAAGGCAAGGTGCGCATGGATTACACACCGGTCAACGTGACGTTCAAGGACGGCACCGTGGTCGAGTTGCGCAAGCCAGACCTGCAGATTACCCAGCTCGGTTATGGCCCCATGCATCCAGAGACACGCTTCTCCGCCCGCATCGCCCCGCCGATGATCGGCCTGGGCCTGCTCGAAGCCATCAGCGACGCCGATATCCTGCGCAACACCGACCCGAAGACTGCCGACAAGGAAGCCATCATTGGCCGCGCCAATTGGGTCTGGGACGATGCCCAGCAAAAAACCGTGCTCGGGCGTTTTGGCTGGAAGGCCGGGCAACCCAACCTCAATCAACAAAATGTTCACGCGTTCTCTGGTGATATGGGCCTCACCACATCCCTGAGACCCTTTGATGACTGCACCGATGCCCAAGTCGCCTGCAAACAGGCCCCCAACGGCAATGGCGCCGACGGCGAGCAGGAAGTCAGCGACAATATCCTGCGCCTGGTGCTGTTCTACACCCGCAACCTGGCGGTGCCGGCGCGCCGGGGCGTCAACACGCCGCAGGTGCTGGCCGGCAAAAACCTGTTCTATCAAGCCGGCTGCCAGGGTTGCCACACACCAGCGTTCACCACGGCCGCGAATGCCGCTGAACCTGAACTGGCCAACCAAGTCATCCGCCCCTACAGCGACCTGCTGTTGCACGACATGGGGCCGGGCCTGGCCGACAACCGCAGCGAATTCAAGGCCGGTGGCCGCGACTGGCGCACCCCGCCGTTGTGGGGCATTGGCCTGACGCAAACCGTGAGTGGCCACACCCAGTTCCTGCATGACGGCCGCGCCCGCAACCTGCTCGAAGCCGTGCTTTGGCACGGCGGCGAAGCACAAGCGGCGCAGCAGCATGTGTTGTCCTTTAATGCCGAGCAGCGCGCAGCGTTGCTGGCGTTCCTGAATTCTTTATAAGCTTCGCCCCAATTACAGAAGGGAGCTCGACATGTTCCGTCCCAAGTTGTTGTTCACCAGCCTGGCCGCCCTCGCCCTTGGCGCCTGCTCGCCCCAGGACCCGCAAGCGGTGACCTCGGCGGCCATCGCCAAGCAAGTGATCCTGCCGACCTACAGCCGTTGGGTTGAAGCCGACCGTCAACTGGCCGTGAGCGCCCTTGCCTACTGCCAGGGCAAAGAGAGCCTGGACACCGCCCGTGCCGACTTCCTCCACGCCCAAAAAGCCTGGGCCGAGCTGCAACCCTTGCTGATCGGCCCGTTGGCCGAAGGCAACCGTTCGTGGCAGGTGCAATTCTGGCCGGACAAAAAGAACCTGGTCGGCCGCCAGGTCGAGCAACTGGTCGCCAGCCAGCCGCAGATCGACGGTGCCGCCCTGGCCAAGTCCAGCGTGGTGGTACAAGGCCTGTCGGCCTACGAATACATCCTCTATGACGCCAAGACCGACATTGCCGACGACGCGCAAAAGGCCCGTTACTGCCCGCTGCTGGTGGCCATCGGCGACCGCCAGAAGGCCCTGGCCGAAGAGATCCTGGCCAGCTGGAACAGCACCGACGGCATGCTCGCGCAGATGACCAAGTTTCCTAACCAGCGCTACGCCGATTCTCACGAAGCCATCGCCGACCTGCTGCGCGTCCAAGTGACCGCACTGGACACCCTGAAGAAAAAGCTCGGCACGCCGATGGGCCGCCAGACCAAGGGCATCCCGCAGCCATTCCAGGCCGATGCATGGCGCAGCCAGTCGTCCCTGCAAAGCCTCGAAGCCAGCCTCGCGGCAGCCCAGACCGTGTGGGTGGGTGTGGACAACAAAGGCCTGCGTGGCCTGCTGCCGGCCGAGCAGAAGCCATTGGCTGACAAGATCGACGCTGCCTATGCCGCGTCCCTGAAACTGTTCGCCAGCAACCAGCGCACCCTCAACGAACTGTTGAACGATGACGCCGGGCGCCAGCAGCTCAACGATATCTATGACAGCCTCAACGTCGTCCACCGCCTGCACGAAGGCGAACTGGCCAAGGCGCTGGGCATCCAACTGGGCTTCAATGCCAACGACGGTGACTGATGATGCTCAGGCGACAGGCTTTGGCCGTTGGCAGCGTGCTGCTCAGTGCACTCACTCTGGGTGGCTGGACGCTGTTCAAAAGCAAGGACAAGGGCCCGCTGCTGCTGTCGGCGCGCGATGATGCGGACGGCAAGCACTACGCCGTCGGCTACCGCCTGGACGGCAAGCCGGTGTTTGCCACACAGGTCGGCCAGCGCTGCCACGACATCATCAACCACCCGACGCTGCCGATCGCGCTGTTTGTCGCCCGTCGCCCGGGTACCGAGAGTTATCTGATCGACCTGCGTGATGGCGCGCTGCTGCAAACCATCACCTCCCATGCCAATCGCCACTTCTATGGCCACGCGGTCATCCACAAGAGCGGCGATTGGCTGTACGCCACCGAAAACGACACCTCAGAACCTGGCCGTGGCCTGCTCGGCGTGTACAGGTTCGAAGGCGAGCGGCTGGTGCACAGCGGTGAGCTCTCCACCCACGGTATCGGCCCGCACCAGGTGTCGTGGATGCCCGATGGCGAAACCCTGGTGGTGGCCAACGGCGGCATTCGCACCGAAGCCGAAAGCCGCGTGGAGATGAACCTCAACGCCATGGAACCGAGCCTGGTGCTGATGCACCGCGACGGCACCTTGATCAGCAAGGAAACCCTCGGCCAGCAGATGAACAGCGTGCGCCACATGGGGATCGCCAGCGATGGCACCATCCTCACTGGGCAGCAGTTCATGGGGCCGTCCCAGGAGCGCTCCGAGTTGTTGGCGATCAAGCGTCCAGGGCAGCCGTTCGTAGCCTTCCCGGTGGCCGATGAGCAGTTGCAGGCCATGGGGCACTACACCGCCAGCGTGGCGGTGCACAGCGAACTGCGCCTGGTGGCGTTGACCGCGCCGCGGGGCAATCGCTTCTTTATCTGGGACATGGACAGCGGCGCGCTGCGCCTGGATGGGCCGCTGCCTGACTGTGCCGGTGTGGGGGCCGTCGAGGACGGCTTTGTCGTCACCTCCGGCCAGGGTCGTTGCCGCTTCTACGATTGCCGCCAGAAACAACTGGTAGCAAAACCGTTAGAATTGCCCGCAGGGCTCTGGGACAACCATCTTCACTTGATCTGACGCGATTCCCTGTAGGAGCCCGGCTTACCGGCGATGAGGGCCTCAAGCCTTGCGGCGATGCGAAGTACGCTATCGCCAGCAAGCCGGGCGCCTACAGGTCCGTTTACCTGTCAAAAATACCGAGTGGAATACCCCCAATACTCGGAGTAATGTTCCGACAATCGTCTGTCTTCGTCTGTCCCAGTTTTTCCAAGGAATCGGAATATGCTGCGCCGTCGCATGCTGATCATGTTGGGTGTCGTCCTGTTAATCGTGCTGCTGTTGGCGGGCTATAAAGCCTTTTCCATCTATCAGCAGATTCAGGTTTTTTCCAAACCCAAGCCGCCGGTCAGTGTGGCCGTCGCGACGGCGGCCGAGCAGCCCTGGCAACTGCGCTTGCCTTCGGTGGGTACGCTCAAGGCGTTGCAAGGGGTGAACCTGAGCCTGGAGGTGGCCGGCACGGTCAAGGACGTGCAGTTCGAGTCCGGGCAGAAGGTCAAGGCCGGGCAACCGTTGGTGCAACTCGACAGCGCAGTGGAAAGCGCCCTGCTGGAAACCGCCCAGGCGGATCTGGGCCTGGCCCAGCTGGATTACGGTCGCGGCAGCCAGCTGGTGGGCAGCCAGGCCATCTCCAAAGGCGAGTTCGATCGCCTTTCCGCGCAACTGCAAAAGAACAAGGCCACAGTCAACCAGCTCAAGGCGTCGCTGGCGAAAAAGCACATCGTCGCGCCGTTCAGCGGCACCATCGGCATTCGCCAGGTGGACGTGGGTGACTACCTGGCCAGCGGCACCGTGATCGCCACCCTGCAGGACATCAGCAGCCTCTACGTCGATTTCTATATCCCCGAACACTCCGTGCCCAAGGTCGCCCTCGGGCAGGCGGTGCAGGTGGAAGTCTCGGCTTACCCTGGCGAGCAATTTCGCGGCAGCGTCAGCGCGATCAACCCCAAGGTGGAGAACAGCACGCGCAACGTGCTGGTGCGCGCCACGCTGGTCAACCCGGAGGGCAAGCTGCTGCCCGGCATGTTCACCAGCCTGGACGTGCTACTGCCCAACCCCGCCCCGCAGATCGTGGTGCCTGAAGGCGCAATTACCTACACCCTCTACGGCAACTCGGTGTACGCCGTGGCCGAGAAAAAAACCGAGAGCGGCGAGGTGGAAAAGGATGCCGATGGTAAGCCCCTGCTAATCGCCGAACGACGCTTTGTCGAAACCGGTGAACGACGCGGCGGCCTGGTACGGGTGAACAAAGGCTTGAAAGCCGGCGAGCAGGTGGTCAGCGCCGGCCAGTTAAAGCTGGACAACGGCACGCCCATTGCCATCAGCCCGGACAAAAACCTGCCGGCAGGGCACTGAGTCATGAAGTTCACCGACGTCTTCATCCGCCGACCCGTGCTGGCCATGGTGGTCAGCCTGCTGATCGTGTTGCTGGGCTTCCAGGCCTACAGCAAGCTGCCGTTGCGCCAGTACCCGAGTATGGAAAACGCCCTGATCACAGTGACCACCGCCTACCCTGGTGCCAACGCAGAGACCATCCAGGGCTATATCACCCAGCCCCTGCAGCAAAGCCTGGCCAGTGCCGAAGGCATTGACTACATGACCTCGGTGAGCCGCCAGAACTTCTCGGTGATCTCGATCTACGCGCGCATCGGCGCCAACAGTGACCGGCTGTTTACCGAGTTGCTGGCCAAGGCCAACGAGGTGAAGAACAAACTGCCGCAGGACGCCGAAGACCCGGTGCTGAGCAAAGAGGCCGCCGACGCCTCGGCACTGATGTACATCAGCTTCTCCAGCGGGGAACTGAGCAACCCGCAGATCACCGACTATTTATCGCGCGTGATCCAGCCCAAGCTCGCCACCCTGCCCGGCATGGCCGAAGCGGAGATCCTCGGCAACCAGGTGTTTGCCATGCGTATCTGGCTAGACCCGGTCAAGCTCGCGGGCTTCGGCCTCAGTGCCAGCGACATCACCGACGCCGTGCGCCGCTACAACTTCCTGTCCGCCGCCGGCGAGGTAAAGGGCGAGTTCGTGGTCACCAGCATCAACGCCAACACCGACCTCAAGTCCGCCGAGGCCTTTGGCGCGATCACCGTGAAAACCGACGGCGACAGCCGTGTGCTGCTGCGGGACGTGGCACGGGTGGAAATGGGCGCGGAAAACTACAACGCGATCAGCTCGTTTGGCGGCACCCCGTCGGTGTACATCGGCATCAAGGCCACGCCCAGCGCCAACCCGCTGGATGTAATCAAGGAAGTGCGCAAGATCATGCCGGAGCTGGAATCCCAGCTGCCGCCCAACCTCAAGGCAGAAATCGCCTACGACGCCACGCTGTTTATCCAGGCCTCCATCAACGAGGTGGTCAAGACCCTGTTTGAAGCGGTGCTGATCGTGATCGTCGTGGTGTTCCTGTTCCTCGGCGCCCTACGTTCGGTGGTGATCCCGGTGATCACTATCCCGCTGTCGATGATCGGCGTGCTGTTCTTCATGCAGTTGATGGGCTACTCGATCAACCTGCTGACCCTGCTGGCGATGGTCCTGGCCATTGGCCTGGTGGTGGACGACGCCATCGTGGTGGTGGAAAACATCCACCGGCATATCGAGGAAGGCAAGACGCCCCTGGACGCAGCGCTGGAAGGCGCGCGGGAGATCGCCTTGCCGGTGGTGTCGATGACCATCACCCTGGCGGCGGTGTATGCGCCGATTGGTTTTCTCGAAGGGCTTACCGGCGCCTTGTTCAAGGAGTTCGCGCTGACACTGGCCGGGGCGGTGATCATCTCCGGGATCGTCGCCCTGACGCTGTCGCCGATGATGTGCGCGCTGTTGTTGCGTCACGATGAAAACCCTTCGGGCCTGTCTCACCGTCTCGACCGGATTTTCGACGGCCTCAAGCGCCGCTACCAACGCATGCTGCACGGCACCCTGAACACGCGGCCGGTGGTGATCGTGTTTGCGTTGATTGTGCTGTGCCTGATCCCGCTGTTCCTCAAGTTCACCCAGTCGCAACTGGCACCGGACGAAGACCAGGGCATCATTTTCATGATGGCCAGTGCGCCGCAGCCGACCAACCTCGATTACCTCAACACCTACACCGACGAATTCATCCAGATCTTCAAAGAGTTTCCGGAGTACTACTCGTCGTTCCAGATCAATGGCTTCAACGGGGTGCAGTCGGGCATCGGCGGTTTCCTGCTCAAGCCGTGGAATGAGCGCGACCGCACGCAGATGCAAATCCTGCCCGAGGTGCAAAAGCGCCTGGAGCAGATACCCGGCCTGCAAGTGTTCGGCTTCAACCTGCCCTCTTTGCCCGGCACGGGTGAAGGCTTGCCGTTCGGTTTCGTCATCAACACGGCCAACGATTATGAGTCGTTGCTCGAGGTGGCCAACCGCGTGAAAAAACGCGCGATGGAGTCGGGCAAGTTTGCCTTCGTGGACATCGACCTGGCGTTCGACAAACCTGAAGTGGTGGTGGATATCGACCGCGCCAAGGCGGCGCAGATGGGTGTGTCGATGCAGGACCTCGGCGGCACCCTGGCCACCTTGCTGGCGGAGGCGGAAATCAACCGGTTCACCCTGGACGGGCGCAGTTACAAGGTGATCGCCCAGGTCGAACGTGCTTACCGCGACAACCCCGAATGGCTGAACAACTACTACGTAAAAAACGCCAAGGCTGAGCTGTTGCCACTCTCCACGCTGATCACCGTCACGGACCGCGCCCGCCCTCGGCAGTTGAACCAGTTCCAGCAACTCAACTCGGCGCTGATCTCGGGCTTCCCTATTGTCAGCATGGGCGAAGCCATCGACACGGTGCGCCAGATTGCCATTGAAGAAACCCCGCCCGGCTATGCATTCGACTACAGCGGCGCGTCCCGGCAATTCATCCAGGAAGGCACGGCGTTGTGGGTTACCTTTGGCCTGGCCCTGGCGATCATCTTTTTGGTGCTGGCGGCGCAGTTCGAAAGCTTCCGTGACCCGCTGGTAATCCTGGTGACGGTGCCATTGTCGATCTGTGGGGCGCTGATTCCGCTGTTTCTGGGTTGGTCGAGCCTGAACATCTACACCCAGGTCGGTTTGGTCACGCTGATCGGCTTGATCAGCAAGCACGGGATCCTGATCGTGGAGTTCACCAACCAACTGCGCAAGGACAAGGGCCTGACGCCCCGCCAGGCAGTCGAAGAAGCCGCCGCAATTCGCCTAAGGCCGGTGCTGATGACCACTGCGGCGATGGTGTTCGGCATGGTGCCGCTGATTTTCGCCACGGGCGCTGGCGCGGTCAGTCGGTTCGATATCGGTATGGTGATTGCGACGGGGATGTCGATCGGCACGCTGTTCCCGTTGTTTGTGTTGCCGTGCGTCTATACCTTACTGGCCAAGCCGGACAAGGCCTGACACGCAGGCAAAAAAAAGGGCCTCGCATCGCAAGGCCCTTTTCCGGGGGTTTGAATCGTTTCAACTCTGCGGCCTCATGCCTTGAGACATGCCAAACATGAACAGCAACAGTTCATGATCAGGCTTGACCGCAGTGCTCGCCTTGGCAACGCGCGGCAACAGGCATTGCCCGCCACCCTGCGTTGCACTGAGCACCTGTGTGCGAGGCTGTTCCCAGGCCGCCAGCGCCATGGCTGCAACGCCCAACGCCCCGACCAGGAACAGACCTCGTGCTATTTCTAGCTTCATCTGGTTAAACCCTTGATAGCGCTGCCAAACGCCGTCTCGTAAAAGTAGCTGAGTTTCGCCCAGTCGGTAGCGTTCCACGACGAATGGCGACGCAGTTGCAGCATGTCATGGGAGGCGGCCCGATAAGCGGTCAAGCGCTGGCGGCATTTCTCGAAATCCAGCAGTGCCACTTCAACGTTGGCGGCGTCACCTTCGCCCGTCACCCGCACGAAAATATGCTTGATATACAGGCAACCGTGTTGCCAGCGCCCGCGGTGCATGCGCGCCAGGGTGCCGGCCAGTTCCTTGAGCACGCGCTCGTGCACAAGCTCGCCGTACTGCTCACGGCCACCGGCGGCGTACCAGTTTTCGATTTCGTCAAAGCCATCCAGGGCGGCGGTCACCAACAGTGCCTGCCAGCGCTGCTCGGAGTCGCGGCGCGCCTCGCAGAAGACCATCTCCGGCACGCGTACATCCAACAGGCGCAGGCCCTTGATCGCGTCCCGCTCGCGCAGCACAGTGGGGCGGCCCAACGGGTGCAGCCAGCTGCGGTAGATATGCCCGGTCTGGCGCTTGGCGTAGAGCAAGCGTCCATTGGTGCCCATCACGCGCTGCACACCGCTTTCACCACCACGCCGACGGTTAGGCTCTTCGACCCACTCGCCCTGCTGGCGCCAGAAATAATCAAAACGTTCTTCGGGCGCTACATGACTGCCTGCTACGCACTCAACTGCCATCCTGTTACCTCTTGCGTAATACGTACACTCGCCACATGGCATAGAGCGGAATGAAGTCCAGGGACTCCTGAACTCGAAAACCGGCTTCCTCGAACTCGGCTTCAACAGTAGCAGCCGGTAACACAAATCTATTTTGGTAACCTTCCTGCTCACCCTTCTTGCGACGCTGACCTTCGAGACGCTTGCGTTTCCAGGCTTTGAAGTTGCCATCGACCCACAATGAAACGATCACGCTATCTCGAGTAACACGCTGAAACTCCCGCAATATCGCCAGCCGGTGCGCCGGATCACCAATGTGGTGCAACAAGCGCATGCAGAAAATGCTGTCGACCGCGTTATCTGGCAAATCGATATCAAAGGCAGATGTCTGCAAAGGCCGTACCCGTTTCACCACATCGGCGGGCTGGGCGACGGTTGCCACCTTTAACATCGACGCCGAATTATCGGCACCGATGATCACGCGGTTGGGCTTTTCGGCCAGCAACGGCCAGAAACGCCCGGCGCCACACGGCAAGTCCAGCACCAGGCCAGGCTCACCGGCCATCGCCAACGCGCCACGGGCCAATTGCTCGTCGCGTTTGTGGGACAGCCGGCGAGCGAGATTGTCCTGATGCTTGAGCAAATATTCGTGGGCGTGTTCGTCGTCGTACTTTTCGGAAAATTCGAGTTTGATCGGGGTAGACATCAACGGATCTCCAGTTGCTGATGCCTACAACCTTAGGCATCGCGCTGTGATCAACTGGTCAACCCGTTGTGAAAAACTTGTCCTGTCCAATCCCATACATTTCAAGACTTTACAGAGACAAGCAATGGCATGGGGCCATCTTCGCCGAATAGCGGTGATCTCTGGCAGGATAGCGGCAGGGGGTGAAGTCAGGTGTTGACCTGACTCAATTGCACATGAAAGCGGCAGCCATTGGGGTCCATGGTGCTGAGGCTCACGCTCCAGCCCTGGTTTTCGCAGATGCGCTGGACCAGCGACAACCCCAGGCCCAGGCCCTCGCCCCGCTTCTCGTTGCCGCGCACAAACGGCTCGAACATCGCTTCGCGCTTGTCCTCGGGGATGCCCACACCAGTGTCTTCCACCACAAAACCGCTCGGCTCCAACGTCAGGCGAATAAAGCCCTGCTCGGTGTAATGCAGCGCATTGCGCAACAGGTTGCCCATCACCGCATGCAGGAACGTGGCGTTATAGCGGGTATCCAGCGGGCTGCCCGGCTGGTAGATCAGCTCCAGGCCCTTGCGCTCGATAGGGTCGCGCCAGATACCGAGCAGGTCGTCAGCCACTTGCTCCAGGCTGACCTGGGGCGACATGGTGCTCTCGTCATGTTCGGCACGGGCCAGCATCAGGAAGGTCTGCACCAGCTCGCGCATTTCTTCACAAGCACGGGCAATGCGCTCGACCTGGTTGCGCCCACGCTGATCGATGGCCGGGTTTTCCAGCAGCAATTCGCAGGAGCTGGCCAGCACCATCAACGGCGTGCGCAATTCGTGGCTTACGTCACTGGTAAACAATTGCTCGCGAGACAGCGCCTGACGCAAGCGCCCCAGCGTGGCATCGAAGGCCACTGCCAGCTCACCCACTTCGTCGGCCGCGTAGTCCGGCGCCAGCGGCGGTGCCAGGCCCAGCAGTTGGTCACGATGACGGACCTGGCGCGCCAGGCGTACAACCGGTGCCATCACCTTGCGCGCCAGGACCCAACCGAGGAACACCGCCAGCGCCAGGCTCAGCACGAAGCCCACCAGCACCACGGCAAACAGCACGCGCTCGCGCTCTTCGAAATCGCTTTGATCCTGCAGCAGCACATAGCGCCGACCGTCGACCACTTCGACCATGGCGTGGTACGACAGCGACTCGCGGAAGACTTCATGGAAGCCGGGCTCAAGGTGTCGCAAATCCTTGGGCAACTCGAAGTCGCCAGGCCCGCCACTGAAGTAAAACAGCTGATCCGGCTCGGGCCGGTGCCGCCAGTCCTCGACGGTGTCCATCAGCAGCAGGCGTTGCAAGTCGCCGCCCAGGCCCGCCGAGATCAACTTCTCTTCCACTAGGTGCACGGTCGCAACGATGCCCATGGCAAAGGCGCCCGCCACCAACGCACTCATCAAGGCAAAGGCGATGATGATCCGTTGGGCAAGGCTTTGCTTAAACTCCATCTCGACCCTCGGCCAAGCGATAACCAACGCCGTGCACCGTTTGCAGCAACGGCTTGGCGAACGGCTTATCGATCACTTGGCGCAATTGGTGAACGTGGCTGCGCAGGCTGTCGCTGTCCGGGCAGTCATCGCCCCACAGGGCTTCTTCGAGAATTTCGCGACGCAGCACGTGCGGGCTCTTCTGCATCAGCACCGCCAGCAGTTTCAAGCCAACCGGGTTGAGCTTGAGCAGGCGCCCTTCGCGGGTCACTTCCAGGGTGTCGAGGTCGTAGCTCAGGTCACCCACCTGCAGGGCGCGGCGTCCGCCACCCTGGGCTCGGCGCAGCACGGCTTCGATGCGCGCGGCCAGTTCCGACAGGGCAAACGGTTTGAGCAGGTAGTCATCGGCGCCGGACTTGAAGCCCTGCAACCGGTCATCCAGTTGATCGCGGGCGGTGAGCATGATCACCGGTGTGTCGCGGCGTGCATCTTCGCGCAGGCGTTTGCACAGGGTGTAGCCGTCGATGCCGGGCAGCATGATGTCGAGCACGATCAAGTCGTAATGCTCGGTGGCGGCCAAGTGCAGGCCTGATAAACCGTCCTGCGCACAGTCGACGGTATAGCCCTTTAGCCCCAGGTAATCGGCCAGGTTGGCCAGAATATCGCGGTTGTCTTCAACCAATAGAATTCGCATGGGCAGTGTCTCCGTACGCGGTAACGGCCGTGTTGGCTCGCGCAGCTTAAGGCCAAGTGTGGCTTACGACTAGGGCAGCGGCACGACTCTATAAGTTTTTTCAACCCATTGGTTCCCTTCACGAGTTTTTCACTATCGCTTCACTCGGAGCCCACAGAAAGGCTGGCAGGATGATGCACCCTCACGCCTGGCGAAACCCAGGCATAAAAAAGCCCCGCCGGCATCACTGCCGGCGGGGCTTTTTCAGTACGGGGGTAAGGCTGGCTTACATCATGCCGCCCATGCCACCCATGCCGCCCATGTCTGGCATACCGCCGCCAGCCGAGCCTTCAGGCTTAGGCTTGTCAGCGATAGCAGCTTCGGTGGTCAGGATCAGGCCACCGATGGAGGCTGCAGCTTGCAGCGCGGAACGAGTCACCTTGGTAGGGTCCAGGATGCCCATTTCGATCATGTCGCCGTAGACGCCAGTCGCAGCGTTGTAACCGTAGTTACCTTTGCCGTTCTTGACTTCGTTGACCACAACGCTTGGCTCGTCGCCGGAGTTGGCAGCGATCTGGCGCAGTGGTGCTTCAACAGCGCGACGCAGTACGGCAATACCGACGTTCTGGTCAGCGTTGTCGCCGGTCAGGTTGGCCAGGGCTTCCAGAGCACGGATCAGCGCAACGCCACCGCCAGGTACCACGCCTTCTTCGACGGCTGCGCGGGTTGCGTGCAGGGCGTCTTCAACGCGGGCTTTCTTCTCTTTCATTTCAACTTCGGAACCGGCGCCAACCTTGATCACTGCAACGCCGCCGGACAGCTTGGCCAGGCGCTCTTGCAGTTTTTCACGGTCGTAGTCGGACGAAGTTTCGGCAACCTGGGCACGGATCTGAGTGATACGAGCCTGGATGTCCTGCTCTACGCCAGCACCGTCAACGATGATGGTGTTTTCTTTGGAGATGGTCACGCGCTTGGCACTGCCCAGGTTTTCCAGGGTAGCGCTTTCCAGGCTCAGGCCGATCTCTTCGGAGATAACGGTACCGCCGGTCAGAACGGCGATGTCCTGCAGCATGGCCTTGCGACGGTCGCCGAAGCCTGGCGCCTTGACGGCTGCGACTTTGACGATGCCACGCATGTTGTTCACAACCAGAGTCGCCAGGGCTTCGCCTTCAACGTCTTCGGAAACGATCAGCAGTGGGCGTCCGGCTTTCGCAACGGCTTCCAGCACTGGCAGCATTTCGCGGATGTTCGAGATCTTTTTGTCGACCAGCAGGATCAGCGGGCTGTCCAGCTCGGCAACCATGGTTTCTGGCTTGTTGACGAAGTACGGGGACAGGTAGCCACGGTCGAACTGCATGCCTTCTACAACCGACAGTTCGTTTTCCAGGCCAGTGCCTTCTTCAACGGTGATCACGCCTTCTTTACCGACTTTTTCCATGGCTTCGGCAATGATGTCGCCGATGGAGCTGTCGGAGTTGGCAGAGATGGTACCTACCTGGGCGATAGCCTTGGTGTCAGCGCATGGCTTGGACAGGTTTTTCAGCTCGGCGACGATGGCGATGGTTGCCTTGTCGATGCCGCGCTTGAGGTCCATTGGGTTCATGCCGGCAGCGACGGCTTTGTAGCCTTCGTTGACGATGGCCTGAGCCAGAACGGTAGCGGTGGTGGTGCCGTCGCCTGCGTCATCGTTGGCACGGGAGGCAACGTCTTTGACCAGCTGCGCGCCCATGTTCTCGAAACGGTCTTCCAGTTCGATTTCTTTGGCTACGGAAACGCCGTCCTTGGTGATGGTCGGAGCGCCGAAGCTCTTCTCGATGATCACGTTACGGCCTTTCGGGCCCAGGGTCGCTTTTACTGCGTCAGCCAGGATGTTGACACCGGTGAGCATTTTCTTGCGGGCGGAATCGCCGAATTTAACTTCTTTAGCAGCCATGATCGATAATCCTTAAATACTTTGGAGTAACGGGAAAATGAGCGGGGAAATTACGCTTCCAGTACGGCGAGAATCTCGTTCTCAGCCATGACCAGCAGGTCTTCGCCGTCAACTTTCACAGTGTTGCTGCCGGAGTAAGGGCCGAATACAACCTTGTCACCGACTTTAACGGCCAGAGCACGCACTTCACCGTTTTCCAGGGTTTTGCCTGGGCCAGCAGCGACGATCACACCGTGGTTGGCTTTCTCGGCAGCCGAACCTGGCAGAACGATCCCGCCGGCGGTTTTCTTTTCTTCTTCGCTGCGACGGATTACGACGCGGTCGTGCAGAGGACGAAGCTTGCTCATTGTCGATCTCTCCTAATTGTGTTTTTCATCGGCCGGTGTCTGTACCGGCGGGTTGTAGTCCGGCTGTGCCGGTCGCGCCTCGCCAAGCAAGACGCGGAAGTCTGTCTGGTGTCGCCACCAGAAACCTTGCGGTGACCGTTACATAAGGGCGCATAAGCTTATTACAAGGGGCCGGGGATGAAATTTTTTGCGTCTGCCGACCCGTAAATGCAACACGGCACCCGAAGGTGCCGTGCCAGTGAAGCGGTTACTTGCTGTCGCGGTGTTCGAACTCGCCTTCGATCACATCACCTTCACGCCCCAGCGGCTGACGCGGGGCCGGGCCGCCACGGGGTTGCAGGTCGTCGGCGAACGCACGCTGACGGATGGCAGCCTCTTCAGCACGCTGGCGCATCTTGCCCGCCAACAGCTTACGGGTGACGGGGAGCAACATGACCAGGCCAACCACGTCGCTGATAAAGCCAGGCAGGATCAACAAGCCACCGGCCAGGGCCATCATCAGGCCTTCAAGCATGGTCTGGGCAGGCAGCTCGCCGCGGTTCAGGCTTTCACGGGCACGCAGCGCCGTGGCCAGGCCGGCGACGCGCAGCACCAGAACGCCGAGCATCGAGCCGAGAATGATCAGCAACAGGGCTGGGAAAAACCCGATCGCACCGCTGACTTGAACGAATACGAACAGCTCCAACACTGGGAATAGCAGAAAGAGCAACAAAAAAGGGCGCATCAAATGGTTCCTCAACGCAAGAATGCCTTGCCAGTCCACCTTAGATGACGTCGCCATTTCGTGAATTCAAGCGTCGGCGGCCTCTTTTTTCGGCCAGACCTCGGCGTGGGCCAACGAAACCAAGGCTTCGCGCACTTGTGTCGGCGTGTTGCAAGACGCTGCAAACGGCAACCAATGCAGCGACTGGCCAATGCGCAGGTGCATGCCTTCACTGTCGATACCCGCCAACTGCGCAGGCTCGAAGGTTGGCAAGCCGGTCAGCGCGACGTAATGGGCAATGGCCTTGGTGTGATCGCTGTTCATGTGTTCGATCATGCTGCGTTCCGCCTTGCCCGCGAACGGGTTGGCCAAGGTCAATTGGTCGACCCAGTGAATCGCGCCAAAGCCGCCGATGTAACGATGACGCACGGGCTTGAGCACCCAGAAGTCAAAGTCGTGGGCCTTATGGTAGTTGGCAGAATCGGGGAAGTAGCGGTAATAACGCTCGGCCGCCGCCTCGATGGCAGCACCCTCTTCCAGTTTTTCGGCTTCGGCCAGGTAGGTCAGGCGCCCGACGGCCTGCACGTCGTCGGCCTCGCGCTCACCCACCAGCAGCGAGCACTTGGGGTCTTTCTGCAGGTTATGGGTGTGCTGGGCGATACGGCTGATCAGGATCAACGGGCGACCCTGCTCGTCGAGGCAATACGGTACGACCGACCCGAACGGAAAGCCGGGCATGGCCTTGGACAATGTGGAGAGAGCCCCACGGTATTCCTTGAGCAACAGCTCTCGGGCGTTCTTGGCAACCTGTGCGCTCAACGTATGACTCCTCGGATAATCAGCCGCCCACGGCCTATGGGAATGGATCTCAACGCAAGGTAATCACATCCGCAAAGGTTGCCAAGCAGGTTTTGTACGCCCGTGTTACCAGGCCACGCCGAAGCCTGCGGTGTAGCGGGTCTTGCTCAGGCTGCTGTCGGAGTCGCCGCTGATAACGTCGCGCTCGGCCTTGAGGTTGAGGGACGCCCACTCGGTGACTTTGTAGCGCAGGCCCATTTCGGCATCCAGGGAATACTCCGCCGGACCGTCGATGGGCTTGCCCACTTCGCCGTTGGTGAAGAATTCGACGGTCTTGCCCACCAGGTAGCGGTTGTAGTTCCACTTCATGGCCAGGGAATAGAAGTTGTCCTTGCCGCCATCGGCGTATTCGTAGTCGGTGCGGTTGACCAGCGAGCCCAGGGAGAACGCGCCCAGCTCATCGTCCCAGAACTGATAGCCCGGGCCGGTACCGACGGTGCGCTGCCGGGAGAGGTCTTCAACCTTGTCGCGCTTGTAGGTCAAGCGCCCCTGCCAGAACCAATGCTCGGTCAGGAAGCGGTCGAGGTCATATTCCAACGCCCAGTTGTCGGTGGTGGTGACATCGTCCTGGAACTCGCGGTTGTACTCGCCCTGGCCGGTATGGCGCCATTGGCCATGACGCGCCGTGGTCTTGAAGTCGATGTCGTAGTCGTTGGTGTCCTTGTCGGCGCGTTTGTAGTCCAGCGCCATGTCCACATTACCTTTCCACACCAGGTCTTCGATCACAGGCTTGGGCTTGATGATCTGCTGGATGCTGGCCAGGTCGACGGTCTTGGGCGCTTCGCCATTGGCCAGCACCACCTTGCCGTCATCCGCCGCCTTGAGGGACTTGGCCTTCTCGCCGATGTAAGCGTCTTGCTTAACCAGCAGTTCCTGGTCGCTTTCCAGGGTTTTCACCTGTTTCCAGTCCACAGGGATGGCGCCGGCATAATCGGTCTGGATCAGCAGCTTGCCACCGTCGAAGACCTTGATCTTGCCGGTCAGGCGGTCACCGTTTTTCAACCAGACGGTATCGGCCAGCAAGGGCGTGGAGGCGCTGAAAACAGCGAGGCACAGCAGGGTTCTGGACAACATAAGCGGATTAGGAGCTCAAGGTTGGCGAAAAGGGGCGATTATCGTGTTAGATAGCTAGGACTGACTCAAGGATTAATGTTGAGTTCAATTCTCACTGGCATGTTTACAGACGTTTCTTACAGAAAGACCGACATTTTAAACGGATCGACCCACCGTGAACCCACCCGCCGAAACCCCGCAAACCCCTGCCGAAATGCGCCGTACTGCGCTGTACCTGACCTTGGCGCAAGTGCCCGAAGGCTGCGTGGTGAGCTACGGCGAGCTGGCCCAACTGGCAGGCCTCGGGCGCGCCGCGCGCTGGGTGGGACGCACGTTGAGCCAACTTCCCGAAGACACCCGGTTGCCCTGGCACCGTGTGTTGGGTGCCGGTGGTCGGATAAGTCTGCCGGTGGGCAGTGCCTCGGGTGACGAACAACGCGCGCGTTTGCGCGACGAAGGCGTCACTGTCCGCAACAATCGCGTGGATATTCAGCGCCATGGCTGGCGCCCGGTAGAGCACAGCGGTTAGAGTGCGCGCTTTGTTTCCGTGAATCTGAGGCAGACTCCAGCCCATGCCCCGTAAAACCTGGCGCGCCGCGCTCGCCGCCTATGCCAGCCCCTCGACGTTAGTGCTGTTGTTGCTCGGCTTTGCCGCCGGCTTGCCTTACATGTTGGTGTTCTCGACGCTTTCAGTGTGGTTGCGTGAGGCCGGTGTGGCCCGCGAGACCATCGGCTATGCGAGCCTGATCGGCCTGGCGTATGCCTTTAAATGGGTGTGGTCGCCGCTGCTCGATCAATGGCGCCTGCCGCTGCTCGGTAAACTCGGACGTCGTCGCTCCTGGCTGGTACTGGCCCAATCGTTGGTGATCCTCGGATTGATCGGCATGGGCTTTTGCGACCCGCAGAAACACCTGTCCTGGCTGATCGCTATCGCCGTGATCGTCGCCTTTGCCTCCGCCACCCAGGACATCGCCGTCGACGCCTATCGCCTGGAAATCGCCGACGACAGCCGACAGGCTGCTCTGGCCGCCAGCTACATGTCCGGCTATCGCATCGCCGCCCTGCTGGCCACGGCGGGCGCCCTGTTTTTTGCCGAAGGGTTTGGCTCAACCGGCTTCAACTATAAACACTCGGCCTGGACCGGCACCTATGTGTTGTTTGGCGTGCTGATGATCCCGGCCCTGCTGACCACCTTCTTTATGCGCGAGCCGAACGTGCCACTGCGCACCCAATTGCAGGCCGGGCGCTACAGCTTTGTGCATCAATTGGTCTCGGTGTTTGTACTGATCGTGCTGCTGGTGTCGGTGCCAGCGATGTTCACCCAACTGTACAACACCGATTTCGCCAGTGTGCTGTTCCACGGCGTGAGCCTGTGGGAGTTGCTGATGGAGGACCGCGCCTTCCTGCGGGCCATCCTCTATATCACCCTCACCGCCCTGTGCCTGTCGGCCATGGGTCGCCGTGGCCTGGCGCCCGTGCTGACGCCGGTCAACGACTTCATCCTGCGCTACCGCTGGCAGGCGTTGCTGCTGTTGGGGCTGATCGCCACCTATCGCATGTCGGACACCGTGATGGGCGTGATGGCCAACGTGTTCTACATCGACCAGGGGTTTACCAAGGACCAGATCGCCGGGGTCAGCAAGATCTTCGGCCTGATCATGACCCTGCTGGGCGCCGGCATGGGTGGCCTGCTGATCGTGCGCTTCGGCATCCTGCCGATCCTGTTCATCGGCGGCGTGGCCTCTGCCGGCACCAACCTGCTGTTCGTGATGCTCGCCGACATGGGCCCGGACCTGCAGATGCTGATCTTCACCATCTCCCTGGATAACTTCAGCTCCGGGCTGGCGACCTCGGCGTTTGTCGCCTACCTGTCGAGCCTGACCAACCTGAAGTTCTCCGCCACTCAATACGCCTTGCTCAGCTCCATCATGCTGTTGCTGCCGCGCTTGATCGGCGGGTACTCGGGCGTCATGGTCGAGAAGTTCGGGTACCACAATTTCTTCCTGATCACCTGCATGCTGGGTGTGCCGACCTTGCTGCTGATTGCCTTGCATTGGTATCAGGAGAATCGGCGGGCTCGGTTGAATCCACCGGTAGACGACTGACACACCTCGGTCCATGTGGGAGCTGGCTTGCCTGCGATAGCATCCCCCTGATGCAACAGACACACCGCGCCGCTCCCATCGCAGGCAAGCCAGCTCCCACACAAGCCCGGTTCCGATAGAAACACCCCGCAACCTGATGCCTGTACTCCGGCTGCAACCGCCCGTACAATCCCAAGTCATTTCAAGTCCAAGCAACCGACAACGGCCTACCATGCGTACCAGTCAATATTTGCTCGCCACACAGAAAGAAACGCCTTCCGACGCGGTCGTGATCAGCCACCAGCTGATGCTGCGTGCCGGCATGATCCGCAAACTGGCCTCCGGCCTGTACACCTGGCTGCCCATGGGCTTGAAGGTGATGCGCAAGGTCGAAGCCATCGTTCGTGAAGAAATGAACGCCGCCGGCTCTCTGGAAGTGTTGATGCCGAGCACCCAACCGGCTGAACTGTGGCAGGAATCCGGGCGCTGGGAAGAGTACGGCCCTGAGTTGCTGCGCTTCAAGGATCGTCATGGCCGCGACTTCTGCGCCGGCCCGACCCACGAAGAAGTGATCACCGACCTGATGCGCAACGAGCTGAGCAGCTACAAGCAGCTGCCGCTGAACCTGTACCAGATCCAGACCAAATTCCGTGACGAAATCCGCCCACGCTTCGGTTTGATGCGCGGCCGTGAATTCATCATGAAGGACGCCTACTCGTTCCACGCCGACCAGGCTTCGCTGCAGGTCACCTACGACCGCATGCACCAGGCCTACTGCAACGTGTTCACACGCCTGGGCCTGAAATTCCGCCCGGTTGAAGCGGACAACGGCTCCATCGGCGGCGCCGGCTCCCACGAATTCCACGTGCTGGCCGAGTCCGGCGAAGACGATATCGTATTCAGCAACGGTTCCGACTACGCGGCGAACATCGAGAAAGCCGAAGCCGTGCCACGGGAAACCTCCCGTCCAGCACCGACGCAAGAGCTGCGCCTGGTGGACACGCCAGAGACCAAGACCATCGCGGCCCTGGTGGAAAAATTCAATCTGCCGATTGAAAAGACCATCAAGACCCTGATCGTGCGCGCCGAAGAAGAAGGCAAGCTGATCGCCCTGGTGATCCGTGGCGACCACGAACTCAACGAAATCAAGGCGGCCCAGCAACCTGGCGTGGCCAGCCCGCTGGTCATGGCCACCGACGCCGAACTGCGTGACGCGATTGGCGCCGGCGCCGGCTCGCTGGGCCCGCTGAACCTGCCGCTGCCGATCATCATCGACCGTTCGGTCGAGCTGATGAGCGACTTCGGTATCGGCGCCAACATCGACGACAAGCACTACTTCGGCGTGAACTGGGAGCGTGACCTGCCGGTTCCGACCGTGGCCGACCTGCGTAACGTGGTCGCCGGTGACCCAAGCCCGGATGGCAAGGGCACCCTGGAAATCAAGCGCGGCATCGAAGTCGGGCACATCTTCCAGCTGGGCAACAAGTACAGCAAGGCAATGAAGTGCGAAGTGCTGGGCGAGAACGGCAAGCCGATCACCCTGGACATGGGCTGCTACGGCATTGGCGTATCCCGCGTGGTGGCCGCTGCCATCGAGCAGAACAACGACGAGAAAGGCATCATCTGGAGTGACGCCCTCGCGCCGTTCCAGGTCGCCCTGGTGCCGCTGCGTTATGAAACCGAGCAAGTACGCGAAGCCACCGACAAGCTGTATGCCGAACTCACGGCTGCTGGTTTTGAAGTGCTGCTGGATGACCGGGACAAGAAAACCAGCCCGGGCATCAAGTTCGCCGACATGGAACTGATTGGCATCCCGCACCGGATCGTGGTCAGTGACCGCGGCCTGGCCGATGGCAATCTGGAATACAAGAGCCGGACCGAAGCCGAAGCCCAACCGTTGCCGGTGGCTGACGTGCTGTCTTTCCTTCAGGCGCGTATTCGTCGCTGAAAACCAGATCAAGAGAAGTCATGTTCAAGCGAAACACCAGAGCCCTGGGGGGCGCCGCCTTGTGCGGCGCCCTGCTGGTCAGCGGCTGCGCCAACCAGATGTCGCAACGCAGTGAGCACGAGGAGCGGGTCGAGCGTAAGTTGCTCGACCACAGCCTGCAGATCGATGTAGGCGACCCCAAAGTGCTGGAGCTGCCGCAACGCCGGGTTCGCATTCACGAGCAGAAGACCTTCGAGGTCACCGAGTTCGAAGTCACCCGCCGTTACGATCGCTACACCCCCTACCAACCCTGGCGCAAACTCTATGAGATGCCATTGGGGGCGGTCGCCTTGGTGGCGGGCGCGGGCGCCAACGTGGCGAACATTTTCGCCCTCGGCAACCTGCCCACCAGCATGACCCACGACTGGCTGACCTACGGCGTTGACGGCCTCAACCCGTTCATGAACGTGCAATCCCACGGCCGTGCGCAACAGAACCTGGCGGGTATCGATGAAGTCCAGCGCGACAAGCGTGTGGAGTATTCGAGCCTACCCTGGAGCGAGCGCCCAGTGCAGGTTACCGCCGGCAAGCAAGTGCATGAGCTCACCACCGACCGCAACGGCGTCCTGCGCCTGAACCTGTTGGACAGCCCGTTTGCCGAGCAAGACCTGAACCGCGTCACGACCCTGAAGATCAGCGTGGAAGATGGCCAGGACGACGTGCATTCGGACTCGACCCTGGCGATCAGCAACACCCTGCGCGGCAAGTTGCTGGAAGCTCACGGCCTGATCTACGACGACCTGGAAGACGACGAAGTCAGCCAGTGGGTGCACCGGGTCAAACGCCTGTCGGAGCTGGGCCTGGAAGAAGAAGCCAGCGAACTGGAACAAAGCCTGATCGAACTGACCCGCAATGATCCCGAGTTGCAGCAGGAATTCCTGCAGGCGTTGACCAAGGATGCAGGGCGGTTGGTGGCGGACCCTGGGGCGCGCTAAGACTTCAAAAATGTTGTAGATCTAATGTGGGAGCGGGCTTGCTCGCGAATGCGGTAGATCAGTCAATGCATCTGGTGACTGACACTCCGTATTCGCGAGCAAGCCCGCTCCCACATGTGGTTCTCGGTTTCTACCAAGAGAACTCGAGCTGTTCGTTGCCATTGCTTAAATCCAGCAAACGCACCCCAATCCCCAGCAACCGCACCGGCTTCCCGCCGCGATTGAACGCCTGCGTCAGCAGCTGTTGATAACTCTCCAGGTCCCGCCCTGCCCCCGCCTGCTCCAAGGTGGTCTGGGTAAAATCATGAAACTTCACCTTAACGAACGGCTTACCCGCCCGGTAACTGCTGTCGATGCGCGCCATGCGTCCGGCCAGGGTGTCCATCAGCTCAGGGAGTTTGGCCAGGCAGCTTGAGAGATCCGGCAGGTCCACGTCGTAGGTGTTTTCCACACTGATCGATTGTCGGCGACTGTCGTTTTGCACCGCGCGATCATCGATCCCACGCGCCAGGCTCCACAGGCGCTCGCCAAAACTGCCGAATTCGCGCACCAGCGCCAGCTTGTTCCATTCGCGCAGTTGCAGGCAGTCCTCGATCCCCAGGCGGGCGAGCTTGTCCGCCGTGACCTTGCCCACGCCGTGCAACTTGCTTACCCGCAGCTGCGAGACAAAGTCTTCGACCTGGTCCGGGGTGATCACGAACAATCCGTTGGGTTTCTTCCAGTCGCTGGCGATCTTGGCCAGGAACTTGTTCGGCGCCACACCGGCAGACACGGTGATGTGCAATTGGTTGGAGACGCGGCGGCGTATGTCCTGGGCGATGCGCGTGGCGCTGCCGCCGAAATGCGGGCTGTCAGACACGTCCAGATAGGCTTCATCCAGCGACAGAGGTTCGATCAGGTCGGTGTAGTCGCGAAAGATCGTCTGGATTTCCTTCGACGCTTCTTTATAAGCATCCATGCGCGGCTTGACGATGGTCAGGTCCGGGCACAGCTTTAACGCATGACGTGATGACATCGCCGAGCGTACGCCGTAGGCACGCGCCTCGTAGTTGCAGGTCGCAATCACCCCGCGCCGGTCCGCCGAGCCGCCGACTGCCAACGGCTTTTGTGCCAGGCTCGGGTCATCGCGCATCTCGATGGCGGCGTAGAAGCAATCACAGTCGACGTGGATGATTTTGCGCTGCGTCATATAAAAGGGGGTGTAAACCTACGGGTGGCCAGTATCGCATTCACACCTGTATATAGCACCAGTAGTTTGATTCTTCCGCTTGAGCGGTAGGAAAATTCCAAGATGAATTTATTTTCTCAATCGAATTTGGCCTTCCGATAGAGCTGAAAGCCTTAGCCAGACTGGGCCCGAGCGCTATCAAGGGACCTTATGGAGAGCTAAGCGATTGAAGCACAAGCGCTTTTCTTCAATTCACAGGTTGACACACTGGCGTTCCTCTGTAGAATGCCGACACACAGACGCGGGATGGAGCAGTCTGGTAGCTCGTCGGGCTCATAACCCGAAGGTCGTCGGTTCAAATCCGGCTCCCGCAACCAAACATCAAAAAAGGCTACTCGAAAGAGTGGCCTTTTTTGTGCCTGCTCGTTTTTCCTTCCTGTACGAAAATTGTAAGACAAAAAAATCTTTACTCGTCGCGCACTTACCGTCCTTGGTCAACGTGTAACGACAAATTCACACTTATTTGACCCATCAGCCCATTAACGGTTGACACCCCGCCGTTGGGCTGTAGAATGCCGCCCACAGACGCGGGATGGAGCAGTCTGGTAGCTCGTCGGGCTCATAACCCGAAGGTCGTCGGTTCAAATCCGGCTCCCGCAACCAAACATCAAAAAAGGCTACTCGAAAGAGTGGCCTTTTTTGTATCCGGTGAAAAAGTTCTTCTGAAACAATGGCATGGCATCTTTCATGAAACCCTACACGGTTTGTTGAGTCCATCTCTGTGCAAGCTATGCTCAATGCTCAATCGCTACCCTCTACGACCAATGGCCGCTGTCGCCGCACCCGGTGATACGCGTTAATATTTGTAATTATTTTGTCCATAGGGATTGGTAACTTGGCTGGATACCTCCATCCTGTCGCGCACAATCCACGAGGTGATTGATGCGCGCCAACTCGTCTGAACCACAAGACACTGTCACAGCAGAACAACCGATCACACCCACTCGTTTACGTTGGCTGGATCTGGTGAGCAAGTATCGGCAACCCATCGGGCTGGCCGTCACGTTGCTGCTGTTTGCCATCGCCCTGATCGCCTGCCGCCACCTGCTGCTGGAACTGGACCTCTACGCCCTCCACGATTCGATCCTGGAAGTGCCCAAACCCGCGCTGCTCGGCGCCTTTGCCGCCGCCGTCGCCGGTTTTGTCATTCTATTGGGCTATGAATTTTCCGGCGCACGCTACGCGGGGGTCAATTTGCCCGCCAAGACCCTGGCCCTGGGTGGCTTTACGGCGTTCGCCATCGGCAATGCGATTGGCTTGTCGATGCTCTCGGGCGGTTCGGTTCGCTACCGTTTATATGCACGCCATGGCATCGGGGCTTCGGAAGTCGCCCACATGACCGTGTTTGCCAGCCTGGCCCTCGGCACTGCCCTGCCACCGCTGGCGGCACTGGCCACATTGAGTAACTTGCCGGCGGCGTCTACCTACCTGCATCTGTCGCAAGGCCTGCTGGGCGGCATTGCCGGCGCCGTGCTGCTGTTGTCGGCGGTGCTGTGCATCGGCATTTATCGCCGACGCCTGCCGGAACAACCCTACCCGGATAACCTGCTGGTAAAAGCCGGTCGTCGCACTCTGCGCCTGCCGGGTCGCCGCCTGACCTTCCTGCAACTGATCATTACCGCGCTGGACGTGGCCGCTGCCGCCACTGTCCTCTATATGCTGCTGCCGGAAGCGCCGCCGTTCGGTCCCTTCCTGCTGGTGTACCTGCTGGCCCTGGCCGCTGGTGTGCTCAGCCATGTGCCGGGCGGTGTGGGCGTATTCGAAGCGATTCTGCTGGCGGCCTTCGCCGATAAACTCGGTGCCGCGCCGTTGGCCGCGGCCCTGCTGCTGTACCGCATGATCTATGTGGTGCTGCCGCTGCTGATCGCCTGTGTGTTCCTGCTGGTCAACGAAGCCCAGCGCCTGTTCCAGACCCAGCAAAGCTTGCGGGTCGCCTCGGGGCTGGCAGCGCCAGTACTGGCCGTCCTGGTTTTTTTGTCTGGCGTGGTCCTGCTGTTTTCTGGCGCCACGCCCGAAATCGACTCACGCCTGGAAAACATCGGCTTTCTGATTCCCCACCGCCTGATTGACGCCTCACACTTTGGCGCGAGCCTGATCGGTGTGCTCTGCCTGTTGCTGGCCCAGGGCCTGCGCCGACGCCTGTCGGCCGCCTGGATGCTGACCATGGTGCTGCTGCTGGTGGGCGCCCTGCTCTCGCTGCTCAAAGGCTTCGACTGGGAAGAAGCCAGCCTGATGACCATGACCGCCATCCTGCTGGCGATCTTCCGACGCTCGTTCTACCGCGCCAGCCGCCTCACCGAACTGCCCTTCTCGCCGCTGTATCTGGTGGCCAGTGTCTGCGTGCTCGGGGCTTCGATCTGGCTGCTGCTGTTCGCTTATCAAGACGTGCCCTACAGCCACCAACTGTGGTGGCAGTTCACCTTGGATGCCAACGCTCCGCGCGGCCTGCGCTCGCTGCTGGGCGCCGCCGTGCTGCTGGTGATCGTGTCCCTGACCTGGCTGCTGCGCACCGCGCGCCCGGTGATCCACCTGCCGACCCCGGACGAACTGGAGCGCGCCAGCAAGATCCTGATGGCCTCGTCCCAGCCCGACGGTGGCCTGGCGCTCACCGGCGATAAAGCGCTGCTGTTCCACCCCAACGATGAAGCCTTCCTCATGTACGCCCGTCGCGGGCGTAGCCTGGTGGCCTTGTACGACCCGATCGGCCCGACCCAACCACGGGCGGAGATGATCTGGCAGTTCCGCGACCTGTGCGACATCCACCATGCGCGCCCGGTGTTCTACCAGGTCCGCGCGGAGAACCTGCCGTACTACATGGACATCGGCCTCACCGCGATCAAGCTGGGCGAAGAAGCCCGCGTCGACCTGAAACGCTTTGACCTGGAAGCCAAGGGCAAAGAGATGAAGGACCTGCGCTACACCTGGAACCGCGGCTCGCGGGACGGCCTGTCCCTGGAGATCTTTGAACCCGGCACGGCGCCGATGGACGAACTCAAGGTGATCTCCGATGCCTGGCTGACCGGCAAGAACGTACGGGAAAAAGGCTTTTCCCTGGGACGCTTCAGCGACGACTACCTCAAGCACTTTCGTATTGCGATCATCCGCTTCGAGGGGCGCCCGGTGGCCTTCGCCAACCTGCTCGAGACCTACAACCACGATCTGGCCAGTCTCGACCTGATGCGCGCCCACCCGGACGCGCCCAAGCTGACCATGGAATTCATGATGGTCGGCCTGATTCAACACTATAAGAGTCACGGCTACGCCCGCTTCAGCCTCGGCATGGTGCCGTTGTCGGGCCTGCAACCACGACGCGGTGCCCCGCTGACCCAACGCCTGGGCTCGATGGTGTTCCGACGTGGCGAGCAACTGTATAACTTCCAAGGTTTGCGCCGCTTCAAAGACAAGTTCCAGCCTGACTGGGAACCCCGTTACATGGCCGTGCCCGCAGGACTTGATCCGCTGGTGGCACTGGCCGATACCGCCGCCCTGATCGCGGGCGGCTTGACTGGATTGGTGAAACGCTGATGATTCGACGCTCTTGGCGGTATGTGTTGGCCTTTGTAGTGCTGCTCGCCCTGATCCTGGGTGGCGGCTATTGGTACTGGAACCGCCCTGCCCCGCAGCCGACCCTGGAGCAATTGCCCCAGGCCGACGGCTCGGTCATGACCCGTGTAACGCCCTACGGCACGCCTAAAGCCCGTGTCGCCGTCGCCGTGCTGGCCGATGCAACCCTGACCGACAGCCAACTGATTGCCTTGAGCCAGGGCGGCAAGGCGCAGCTTGTCCAGGTGATCCTGCCCAAGGACGACTGCAAGCTGCAGGAACAGGCGCTGCAAAACGCCCTGGACCAGCTCAAGGGCCCGGCCACCCTGGTCAGCGGCATCGGCCCTGGCGCAAGCCTGGCCTGGCGCTGGCTGGCGGCACAGACCGACGACAAGGCCAACGCCATCTCCGTCGGTTTCGCCATGACCCAGGAAGGATGCAAGGACCCGCTGCCGAAAACGGCGGCCCACGGCAGCTGGCTGGTGGCCTGGAACGACAACCCTGACGACGATGCCGCCAGTTTCGTACGCGACACACCGCGTGCCACCACCAGCATCAGCGACTACGACATTCACTACCCGCAAGTGCTGAACAACGAGTTGCGCAAGCAACTGGTGGGCTCGGACAACGGCGGCCTGGCCATTCCGGTGGTTGAAGTACCGGCGGGCCAAGCCAAGGACACCGTCACCCTGTTCCTCTCCGGTGACGGCGGCTGGCGTGACCTGGACCGCGACGTGGCGGGTGAAATGGCCAAGATCGGCTACCCGGTGGTCGGTATCGACACCCTGCGCTACTACTGGCAGCACAAGACCCCGGAACAAAGCGCCAAGGACCTCACCGAACTGATGCAGCACTACCGTCAGAAGTGGGGCACCAAGCGCTTCGTGCTGACCGGTTACTCGTTCGGCGCCGATGTATTGCCGGCCATTTACAACCGCCTGCCGGAAAACGAGCAGCAGCGTGTGGATGCAATCATCCTGCTGGCCTTCGCCCGTACGGGCAGCTTCGAGATTGAAGTGGAAGGTTGGCTGGGCAACGCCGGCAAAGAAGCCGCCACCGGCCCGGAAATGGCCAAGCTGCCCCCTGAAAAAGTGGTGTGCATCTACGGCGCGGAAGAAGTCGACGAGAGCGGCTGCACCGACAAGACAGCCGTGGGTGAGGCGTTGAAGCTGCCAGGTGGGCATCACTTCGACGAGAACTACCCGGCGCTGGCCAAGCGGTTGGTGGATATCATCGTGAAGCACCAGGCCAAGGATAAAGCCGAGTAACTCCAGCTATTACATGGCTTAAAATGTGGGAGGGGGCTTGCCCCCGATGGCGGTGGGTCAGCTACAGATAAGCTGACTGAAGTACCGCTATCGGGGGCAAGCCCCCTCCCACATTTGTATTTGCAGTGTTGTTTAGATTCAGCGCGGTTCGATGTGGGCAATCATCAGTTGCACAGTCTCATTCCCACGAAACTCGTTCACATCCAGCTTGTACGCCAACTCCACCCAACGCACGGTCGGGTTCGGCCAGACCTCACGGTCCACGCCAAAGGCAATGCCATCGAGTTTCACTGACCCGCATTCAGTCTTGAGCACCACCTTCAGGTGCCGCTCACCCACCACGCGCTGCTCTACCAACTGGAATACACCGTGAAAGACCGGCTCGGGAAAGTGCTGACCCCACGGCCCGGCATGTCGCAACGCGCGGGCCAGTTCCAAGTGAAACTCTTCCACCGCCAGAGTGCCGTCCGACAACAAGCGTCCGGTCAGGTCTTCCTCACGCAGTTGCCGGCGCACTTCAGCATCAAAGGCTTCGGCAAACAGTGGGAAGTTTTCCTCGCGCAGTGTCAGGCCAGCCGCCATGGCGTGGCCGCCGTATTTGGCGATCAGGTTGGGATGCTGGCTCGCGACCACCGCCAGGGCGTCACGGATATGAAAACCCTGCACAGAGCGCCCTGAGCCCTTCAACAGGCCATCACCGGCGTCGGCAAAGGCGATGGTCGGTCGGAAATACCGCTCCTTCATGCGCGACGCCAGAATGCCGATCACACCTTGGTGCCATTCCGGGTCGAACAGGCACAAGCCATAGGGCATCGACTGCACCGGCAGGTCCTTGAGCTGGGCCAAGGCCTCGCGCTGCATGCCTTGCTCGATGGATTTACGGTCCTGATTCATGCCATCCAGTTGCGCGGCCATTTCACGGGCAGCGGCAACGTCGGTGGTCAACAGGCATTCGATCCCCAGGCTCATGTCATCCAGGCGCCCGGCGGCATTCAGGCGCGGGCCGAGGATAAAGCCCAGGTCAGTGGAAGTGATACGTGCCGCGTCGCGCTTGGCCACTTCCAGGATCGCCTTGATCCCCGGCCGCGCACGGCCAGCGCGGATACGCTCCAGGCCTTGATGCACGAGGATGCGATTGTTGGCGTCCAGGGGCACCACGTCGGCGACGCTGCCCAGGGCAACCAGGTCGAGCAACTCGCCGATGTTGGGTTGTGGCTTGCTTTCGTACCAGCCCAGGCTGCGCAGGCGCGCGCGCAGGGCCATCAGCACGTAGAAGATCACGCCCACACCCGCCAGGGCCTTGCTCGGGAATTCACAGCCCGGCTGGTTCGGGTTGACGATGGCGTCCGCTGCCGGCAACTCATCGCCGGGCAAGTGGTGGTCGGTCACCAGCACTTGCAACCCCGCCGCTTTCGCCGCCGCCACGCCTTCGACGCTGGAGATACCGTTGTCCACGGTAATCAGCAGTTGGGGCTTGCGCTGCAGCGCAACGGCGACGATCTCCGGGGTCAGGCCATAGCCGTATTCGAAGCGGTTGGGCACCAGGTAGTCGACATGCGCCGCACCGAGCAGGCGCAAGCCCAAGGTGCCCACGGTGCTGGCAGTGGCGCCGTCGGCGTCGAAGTCGCCGACGATGAGGATGCGCTGGCGCTGCTCCAGCGCGGTCACCAGCAAGTCCACCGCCGCGTCGATGCCCTTGAGCTGCTGATAGGGAATCAACCGCGCCAGGCTTTTATCCAGCTCGGCCTCGGACTGCACCCCGCGCGCGGCGTAGAGACGGGTCAACAGCGGTGGCAATTCACCGAGAAACGGCAGGACAGCGGGCAACGGGCGAGGATCGATACGCATGGGGTGACGGGAGCTTCTCTTCTATTCGACAGTTAGTTGGCAACGCTAAAGGCAACGCAGATCACATGTGGGAGCTGGCTTGTTGTGGCGAGGGAGCTTGCTCCCGTGGGCTACGTAGCAGCCTCTCGCTTTTTGGGGGCGCTTCGCACCCCAGCGCAAGCAAGCTTGCTCACCACAACAAGCCGGCTCCTACAGGTTTAGCCGCGTTCGCCGACCAGCCATTGCAGTTGGACTTCATGCTGGCCGCGATCATCGGTGACGAAGATCGTGCCTTCGCTGATCATCACGTCCCACTTGATAACACGGGGCATGTCCTTGGCCAGGGTCTCGAGGACTTCCTGGGGCACGGCGGCGATGTGCACGTTTTTCAGGTTATTCGCCACCGGCACTACCTTGCCTTCCCACACGCGCAGGCTGCCATAGGCCAGCAGGCTGGTGCGTTCGGTGCGGCGCGAGCACCAGGTGAGGCGGTCGGCGTCGGGCTGGCCGACTTCGATCCAGTGCAAAACCCGGTCATCCAGGCTTTTTTCCCACAGGGCTGGCTCGTCTACATCTGACAGGCCACGGCCGAACGCCAACTGCTCGTTGTACCAGAGGGCGTAGGCCAACAGACGCACGGTCATGCGCTCTTCGGTTTCCGAAGGGTGGCGGGCGATGGTCTGTTTGACGCTCTCGTACACCGAGCGATCGAGGTCGGTGAGGTTGAGTTCGAATTTGTAGGTCGTGGACGGCTGGGCCATGAACGGACTTCTAGAGACAGGGAAAGACGGCCAGTCTAACCGATGGCGAGGTCATTCAACGAATCCTGCGCTGCATCATCCTTATCCTTGGGTCGCTCGCCTATGTTAAAAGGCATCACACTACCGTTGCGCGCAGACAAGGATCCCCATGTCGTTTAATGCCAAACCGCTTGCCGGCCTGAAAGTCATCGAACTCGGCACCCTGATCGCCGGACCATTCGCCTCCCGCATCTGCGCGGAATTCGGCGCCGAGGTGATCAAGGTCGAATCGCCCGACGGCGGCGACCCGCTGCGCAAATGGCGCAAGCTGTACGAGGGCACGTCGCTGTGGTGGTTTGTGCAGGCGCGCAACAAGCAGTCGCTGACATTGAACCTCAAGCACCCGGACGGCCTGGCCATCCTCAAACAACTGCTGGCGGACGCCGACATCCTGATCGAGAACTTCCGCCCCGGCGTGCTGGAAAAGCTCGGCCTGAGCTGGGAAACCCTGCACGCCCTCAACCCCAAGCTGGTGATGGTGCGCCTCTCTGGCTTTGGCCAGACCGGACCGATGAAAGACCAGCCAGGGTTCGGTGCGGTGGGTGAGTCCATGGGCGGCCTGCGCTACATCACCGGTTTCGAAGACCGACCGCCGGTGCGTACCGGCATTTCCATCGGCGATTCGATTGCCGCTTTGTGGGCGGTGATCGGCGCACTGATGGCGCTGCGTCATCGAGAGGTTAACGGCGGCCTGGGCCAGGTGGTGGATGTGGCGCTGTACGAAGCCATCTTCGCCATGATGGAAAGCATGATTCCGGAGTTCGATGTGTTTGGCTTCATTCGCGAACGCACCGGCAACATCATGCCCGGCATTACGCCGTCCTCGATCCACACCAGCGCCGACGGCAAGCATGTACAGATTGGCGCCAACGGCGATGCGATCTTCAAGCGCTTCATGTGCGCCATTGGCCGTGAAGACCTGGCCAATGACCCTGTGCTTGCCAGCAATGACGGCCGCGATAGCCGCCGTGATGAGCTGTATGGGGTGATTGATCGCTGGGTGAACTCGCTGCCGCTGGACCAGGTGGTCGACCTGCTGAATAAGGCCGAGGTGCCTGCCAGTCGGATCTACAGTGCCGAGGACATGCTCGGCGACCCGCAATTCCTCGCCAGGGAAATGTTCCTCAAGGCCAAGCTCCCCGGTGGCAAGGACTTCAAGATGCCCGGCATCGTGCCCAAGCTGTCGGACACGCCGGGCAGCTGCGAATGGGTGGGGCCGCAGTTGGGCGAACATAACACTGTGGTGCTCGGCGGGCTGGGCTACGACGCGGCCGCCATTGTGCGTTTGCGCGAGGAAGGCGCGATCTGATGGTACGTCGGCTCGTTCAGCTAGGCCTCGGCGCCCTGCTCGCCTGCGGCTGGCCCCTGGCCGCGAGCGCCGCAGACACGCTGATCTGGCTGTTGCGTGACCTGCCACCCCTGACTATTTTCGAAGGCCCACGCAAAGGCCAGGGGGCGTTGGACGAACTATTGCCGAGGCTGATCGAACGCCTGCCGGAATATCGGCACCAGGTGCTTCACGTCAATCGCGCACGGGGCACACAAATGCTGCGTGAATCCTCGTTCACTTGCGATCCCTCGCTGCTGTGGACGCCGGAACGGGCCACGTACGTGGTGTTTTCTCGCCAGGCGTTTGCCGTTCCCAGTAATGGCGTCACGATCCGGCGCAGCCAGCAGGAAGCCATGGCGCCCTTTATCGTGGATGGCCAATTCGACCTGCAGGCGTTTCTCGACACCCCTGGAGCGCGGGTAGGCGCCACCGCAGAACGCAGCTACGGCCCGGTTATCGATGAGCGACTTAAACACGCCGACGCGCACAAGCTGGCGCTCCATTACGGCAATGATGCGCTGGGCAGCTTGTTGCAAATGCAGCGCCTGGGACGGCTGGAAGCGGTGCTGGGTTACTCGCCGGAAATTCGCTACCACTCGCTGCAACAAGGAATCGCTGCCGACGACCTGCATTTTTACCCGATCAAAGGCACAGCGCCCTACCAACGTACGCATATCGCCTGCTCGGATACGCCCCAGGGGCGCCGTGCCATCGAACGAATCGACCAAGTGCTGCGTGACATCCCTTTGCAAGACGTGCAGCAGTCCTATGCCACGTGGCTGGACCCGGTCATGCGCGAACAGTACCTGCGCGACAACTCGCAGTTTTTCCAGGACTCACCAGCGCCGTGACAAATCGCAGGCAAAAAGAAACCCCGAGGCGTGGGGAGACACTTCGGGGTTAAACGTGGCCAACAAAGACCAGTACAGCAAGCCACAAACACCGGAGCACAATGTTTGCTCTTGCTGTTACGAAATCTGACCGGCCACCTTGTAGGAAGTTTCCACACTTAAACAATTCTTCATGCAGCAGCGGGGCTGCGCGTCTGGGCCGCGTTACGCAAGGCCGCGATGACCGAGGGTTCCAAGCGCCCTTCGGCAATCTTGATATCGCGCAACAAGCAATCCACCACGTCTACCAGTACGCGCTTGTCCATCAATTGCGCACGATCGACTTCACGTTCGACCACCATAGCACCGGCAGGATTCTTCACCGTCACCAGGCACTCGTCCTGCACACCGGAGGTGGTCAGCGTAACCTGATAAGGGCTCAGTGCTTCTTCGAGCAATAGGCTGATACTTTCCATCTCGATCACCACTCAATAGTTCGGGAACAATCGTTTCAACGGGAGCTGCATCTATCCTAAGTGACTGGTTGTTACGTAGGAAAGTTCGCTTTTTCGTCTTTATGGGGCCGTCAGGGAGTGACGTGGACCAGCATGCGCTTGCAACATGACAACGAAAAAACGAATCCTATACACGGTCGGCGCTGATCACTTTGCCTTGCAGGCAGGAGCGCAGGTCAAAAGGCCCTTATTTCGGCAGAACTACTCGCGTAGCCGCTGACACAAAGCGGGCCTGCCAGAACAAAAAACGCCGCTGACCCGGGAAGGGAAAGCGGCGTTTTTGTCTACGCGGTGTGCCTTACAGCGGCTTACCCCGGTTGCCATGCTGGCTCACAAACGCCTGCACAGCCTTCAGGTCATTGGCCAATACGGTGCAACGCTCTTCACGCTCAAACAGGTCTGCCAAGTGCACCGGCAATTCCAGCGCCTTGCCAACGCCGGCCTTCTCCACCGCTTCGGGGAATTTAACCGGGTGCGCGGTGCCGAGGATCACCATCGGGATGTCCAGGCTACGACGGCATTCACGGGCAGCCTTCACACCGATGGCGGTGTGCGGGTCGAGCAGCTCGCCGGTCTGGGCATAGACTTCAGCGATGGTTTCGCAGGTCTGCGCGTCGTCCACGGCCAGGGAGTCGAACAGCTTGCGGGTTTCGGTCCAGCGCTCTTCATCAACGCTGAAACCGCCGCCGCTCTTGAAGGTGTCCATCAAGCCGGCAATCGCTGCACCGTTACGACCGTGCATGTCGAACAGCAGGCGTTCGAAGTTCGACGAGACCATGATGTCCATGGACGGCGACAGGGTCGCGTGCAGGGTTTCCTTGACGTACTGGTTGCCGCTCATGAAGCGGTGCAGGATGTCGTTGCGGTTGGTGGCGACGATCAATTGGTTGATCGGCAGGCCCATGTTGCGCGCCAGGTAACCGGCGAAGATATCGCCAAAGTTGCCGGTCGGCACCGAGAACGACACCGAACGCGCCGGGCCGCCCAACTGCAGGGAAGCGTGGAAGTAGTAGACGATCTGGGCCATGATCCGCGCCCAGTTGATCGAGTTCACCGCCACCAGGCGTGTGCCCTTCAGGAAGCTCTGGTCGGCGAAGCTGTTCTTGACCATTTCCTGGCAGTCATCGAAGTTGCCTTCGATGGCGATGTTGTGGATGTTCTCGCCGAAAATGGTGGTCATCTGCCGGCGTTGCACTTCCGACACGCGCTTGTGCGGGTGCAGGATGAAGATGTCGACGTTTTCGCAGTGCTTGCAGCCTTCGATGGCCGCCGAGCCGGTATCACCGGAGGTGGCGCCGATGATCACCACGCGCTCGCCGCGTTTCTCCAGCACATAATCCAGCAGGCGACCCAGCAGTTGCAGGGCGAAGTCCTTGAACGCGAGGGTCGGGCCGTGGAACAGCTCCAGGACCCATTCGTTGCCGTTCAACTGGCGCAGAGGTGCGATGGCGTTGTGGGAAAACACGCCGTAGGTCTCTTCCAGAATCTTTTTGAAGTCCGCATCCGGAATGCTGCCGGTGACGAACGGGCGCATCACCCGGAACGCCAGCTCGTGGTACGGCAGGCCGGCCCACGAAGCGATTTCTTCCTGGGTGAAACGTGGCAGGTTTTCCGGCACGTACAGGCCACCGTCAGTGGCAAGGCCTGCCAGCAGGACGTCTTCGAAATTCAGGGCCGGTGCCTGGCCGCGGGTGCTGATATAACGCATAGGGGCAAACCTTCGGTTTGGGCTTCAAGCTTCAAGCTTCAAGCTGCAAGTCGAAGCGGTTCTGCTTTTACTTGCAGCTTGCAGCTTGGCGCTTGCAGCTGAATTAATTCAAATGTTCGACGCGAATCCGGACTACCGGCCCAACCACACCTTGGAGAGCTTCCAGCGCCTGGATGGCATCATTGATGTGCTGTTCGAGCACGCGATGGGTCAGCAGGATCATCGGCACCTGGCCGTTTTGCTCCTCGACTTCCTTCTGCATGATCGACTCGATATTGATACCGCGCTCCGACAGGATGCTGGCGACCTGGGCCAATACGCCCGGGTGATCCTGGGCCTGGATGCGCAGGTAGTAGGCGCTTTCGCAGGCTTCGATCGGCAGGATCGGATGGGCTGACAACGAATCCGGCTGGAAGGCCAGGTGCGGTACGCGGTTTTCCGGGTCGCTGGTCATGGCGCGGACCACGTCCACCAGGTCGGCGATCACCGACGAAGCGGTGGGCTCCATGCCGGCGCCGGCGCCGTAGAACAGGGTCGAACCCGCCGCATCACCGTTGACCATCACGGCGTTCATCACGCCATTGACGTTGGCGATCAGGCGGTCGGCCGGGATCAGCGTCGGGTGTACACGCAACTCGATACCGGCCGGTGTGCTGCGCGCCACGCCCAGGTGCTTGATGCGGTAGCCCAGGGCTTCGGCGTAGTTCACGTCGGCGGTGGTCAGCTTGGTGATGCCTTCGGTGTAGGCCTTGTCGAACTGCAGCGGGATACCAAAGGCGATGGACGCCAGGATGGTTAGCTTGTGAGCGGCGTCGATACCTTCCACGTCGAAAGTCGGGTCGGCTTCGGCGTAACCCAGGGCCTGGGCTTCGGCCAGCACGTCTTCGAAGGTGCGGCCCTTCTCGCGCATTTCGGTGAGGATGAAGTTGCCGGTGCCGTTAATGATGCCAGCTACCCAGTTGATGCGGTTGGCGGACAGGCCTTCGCGGATCGCCTTGATCACTGGAATGCCACCGGCTACCGCAGCTTCGAACGCGACAATCACGCCCTTCTCGCGCGCCTTGGCGAAGATCTCGTTGCCGTGCACGGCGATCAGTGCCTTGTTGGCAGTGACCACGTGCTTGCCGTTCTCGATGGCTTTGAGCACCAGCTCGCGGGCCACGGTGTAGCCGCCGACCAGTTCGATGACGATATCGATTTCAGGGTTGGTGGCAACGGCGAACACATCGTTGGTAATCGCAATACCGGTCGTTTCGAACTGAGGCTTTGGCGAACGCGTGGCAATTTGCGCCACTTCAATCCCGCGACCTGCACGGCGGGAAATTTCCTCAGCGTTACGCTGAAGTACGTTAAAGGTGCCGCCACCGACGGTCCCTAACCCACAGATGCCTACTTTGACCGGTTTCACTGAAGAACTCCCCATGAAACGGCCGACGCGAGGTCGGCCGTGGAAAACAGCCGCACAACTGCGGCTTTCAATTGATGGCCCGTCGACTTATCCACGGGCCATGATCGTCAAAGGTTCGACGATGCTGGTTTATTTGGCACTCAGCGCCAGTTTGGCAACTTGTGGCGCTGGCTGGTAGCCCGGAATCACTTGGCCGTCAGCCAAAACGATGGCCGGTGTACCGTTCACGCCAATGGACTGGCCCAGGGCGAACTGCTTGGAAACCGGGTTGGCGCATTTGGCGGCCTTGATTTCCTTGCCGTCGACCATCTTGTCCATGGCTGCTTTCTTGTCGGCCGAGCACCACACCGCTTGCAGCTGCTCGTCACCCGGCGAACCCAGGCCCTGGCGCGGGAACGCAACGTAGCGCACTTCCACACCCAGCTTGTTCAGCGCAGGCACTTCGGCGTGCAGCTTGTGGCAATACGGGCAGGTGGTGTCGGTGAACACGGTGATGTGGGTCTTGGTCTCGCCAATGGCCGGATAAACCACAGTCTCGGCCACCGGAATGCCATTGATCAGCTTGGATACGCCTAGGCGTTCGGCTTTCTCGGTCAGGTTGACCGGCTTGCCGTCCTTCAACTGGAACAGGTAGCCCTGGACGATGTACTGGCCGTCGGCACTGGCGTACAGCACGCGGCTGCCCTTGAGCTTGACTTCATACAGGCCGGCCATCGGGCTGGCGCTGATGCTTTCGATCGGGGTGTCGAGTTGCAAGTTGGCCAGGCTCTTGCGGATGGCCTGCTCGGCAGCGTCATCGGCAAACGCAAAGGTGGAAACCAACGCAATGGCTGCGGCGGCAATAATCTGGGTCAAGCGCATGGGAACTCCTGAAGGCAGATGCAGGGACGGGAAGGAATACTGCTTGGAAAACACAGCGCTGGGCCGTCCCCTTTGCTAACCGGCAAAGCCTACCACAGTTGGGCCGCAGGGCAGCCCGTGGCGGGATAAATTGGCCTTCTACAGCATGTTTTTCAGCCTCGCGGGTGATGCTTGGCGTGCATATCCTGCAAGCGTGCACGCGCCACGTGGGTGTAGATCTGGGTAGTGGATAAGTCGCTGTGCCCAAGCAGCATTTGCACCACACGCAAATCCGCCCCGTGGTTAAGCAAATGCGTGGCGAACGCATGGCGCAACGTGTGGGGCGACAGGGCCTTGCCGATCCCGGCGACCGTGGCCTGATGCTTGATGCGGTGCCAGAAGGTCTGCCGGGTCATCTGCTCGCCACGCAGGCTGGGGAACAGCACATCACTGGGGCGCCCGCCGAGCAGCTCGCTGCGGGCGTCTCGCATATAGCGCTCCACCCACACAATCGCCTCCTCGCCCATCGGTACCAGCCGCTCCTTGCTGCCCTTGCCCATCACGCGCAGCACGCCCTGACGCAGGTTGACTTGCTCCAGGGTCAGGCTGATCAGCTCCGTCACTCGCAGGCCACAGGCATACAGGACCTCCAGCATAGCGCGATCACGTTGGCCGATGGCCTCACTCAAATCCGGCGCGGCGAGCAAGGCCTCCACGTCGGCCTCCGACAGGGACTTGGGCAATGGCCTGCCAAGTTGCGGCATGTCGATTTGCAGGGTTGGATCGAGAGCAATCAGTTTTTCCCGCAGCAGATAGCGATAAAAGCCACGCACGCCCGAGAGGAATCGCGCCGTGGAGCGCGGTTTGTAGTTCTGCTCCAGGCGCCAGGCCAGATGGTCGAGGATCAGCTCACGACCCGCATTTATCAGTTCGAGTTTTTTCTCCTGCAGCCAGCCATTGAATAGGGCCAAGTCGCTGCGGTAGGCCTGGCGAGTGTTATCCGACAGGCCTTTTTCCAGCCAGAGGGCGTCAAGGAAACGGTCTATCAGGGGGTGGTCGATGGCGGGCATGGGGGCTCAGGCGGATTTCTGTAATGTCTGTTAGATCCTATCGCAGGCAAGCCAGCTCCCACAGGGGTTTTGTGTTGGGTCACTGATTTGTATCCTCCACCGATCAAATGTGGGAGCTGGCTTGCCTGCGAAGGCCGCAACTCGGTCCCAGCTCAGTCGGCAAAGCCAGGTAACACCGGCACTGGGCGTTTGTCCGCATCAATGGCGACAAAGCTGAACACGCCCTGGATTGCTTTTTCGCGGCCATCGGCGCTCATGCTCTCGACGAACACTTCCACCTCGACCTTGAGGCTGGTGTTACCAACTTTGATCACACGGCCGATCAACTCGACGATGGAGCCCGCCGGGATCGCGTGGTTGAAGTCGATACGGTCGGTAGACACCGTCACCAGCGGCAAGCGGCAAAAGCGCGTGGCGGTAATGAACGACACTTCATCCATCCACGCCAGGGCGGTGCCACCGAACAGGGTGTTGTGGTGGTTGGTGGTCGGCGGGAACACGGCCTTGGTTACGTGGGTGACGGACAGGTCAGTGCGGCGCTGGATTTCTTCGAGGCGGGTGGTCATGGACAAATACCGGCAAATAGACAAATTTCAGGCACAAAAAAGCAGCCCGTAGGCTGCTTTTTTTCTGCATCGGGAAGCTGGACTTAAGCCAGTTTTTCCTTGATGCGAGCTGCTTTACCGGACAGGTCACGCAGGTAGTACAGCTTGGCTTTACGTACGTCACCGCGACGCTTAACGGCCATGCTGTCGATTTGCGGGCTGTAGGTCTGGAAAGTACGCTCTACGCCAACACCGTTGGAGATTTTACGAACAGTGAAAGCACTGTTCACACCACGGTTACGCTTGGCGATTACCACGCCTTCGAACGCTTGCAGACGCGAACGGTCGCCTTCCTTCACTTTCACCTGAACGACAATGGTGTCGCCCGGGGCAAAGGTAGGGATCTCTTTGGTCATCTGCTCTGCTTCGAGTGCAAGGATGATTTTGTTAGTCATGCTGTGCTCCTAAGGTAAGCCAATGGACCTACCATCGATACGTTGTTAACTATCGTCCCGCGCGAGGATGTATTCCTCGAGCAGCTTCTTCTCTTCTCCAGAAAGCGAGCGGCTTTCCAGAAGATCGGCGCGTCGTTCATAGGTCCGACCAAGGGACTGCTGTAAACGCCAACGCCGGATGTGTGCGTGATTGCCACTTAGCAATACGTCGGGAACACGCTGATCCGCATACACCTCCGGTCGGGTGTAGTGCGGGCAATCCAGCAAACCATCCGTGAAGGAATCTTCCTCCGCGGAGTCCACATGCCCTAAAGCTCCAGGCAGCAGTCGTGTAACCGCATCTATCAGGACCATCGCCGGCAGCTCGCCGCCAGACAGGACATAGTCCCCAATCGACCACTCTTCATCGACATGAGCTTCAATAAAACGCTCGTCAATGCCTTCATAGCGACCGGCAATCAGGATCAGTGCTTCCTCATTCGCCAGTTCGCGTACCCCAGCCTGTTTCAGCTGACGGCCTTGAGGGGACAGGTAAATTACCTTCGCCTTCTCCCCGGCGGCAGCCTTGGCCTGAACCAACGCGTCTTCCAGGGGCTTGATCTTCATCACCATGCCCGGACCACCGCCAAATGGGCGATCGTCCACAGTGTGATGTCGATCCGTCGTGTAGTCTCGCGGGTTCCAACAGGTGAGCTGCAACAGCCCCTGTTTCACCGCCCGACTGGTGATGCCGTACTCGCTGATGGCGGAAAACATCTCGGGAAACAAACTGATCACTTCAATGCGCAAATTAGCCACGCTTAGAAGTCCGCGTCCCATTCCACCTTCATCTCGCCCGCTGCCAGGTCGACGGCTAACACGCATTGCTCGGTATAGGGCAACAGGCGTTCGCGATCATCCAGGCTGCCAGCGCAAGGCTTGACCACCATTACATCATTGGCGCCGGTTTCCAGAAGATGATCGATTTTCCCGAACAGTTGCCCGAGTTGATCAATAACCTTCAGACCTTCCAGCTGGTACCAGTAGTACTCGCCGTCGGTCAATTCAGGGAACAGGTTGCGCGGCACGCAGATCTCATAACCGGCCAGAAGACGAGCTTCTTCACGATCATCAAGACCCTTGAGCTTTGCGACCAGGAACTTATCGCTCCCGCGTCCACTGACCAGCTCGACCTGTTTCACACTACCCTCGCGCTTGAGCGTCCAGGTTTTGTACTGCAACAGGTTTTCAGTCGGATCAGTAAAGGAATACACCTTCACTTCGCCGCGAACGCCATGAACAGAGTAAATCTTGCCGATAACGATCAAATCATCAGCAACAGCTGGCGTCGCGTTCATATTGCTCAGGCTGCGGCCTTAGCCGAGTCCTTCAACAGTTTTGCTACGCGCTCGGATGGCTGTGCACCCACGCTCAGCCAGTAGGCTACGCGCTCTTGGTTCACGGACAGACGAACTTCTTGACCACGAGCAACAGGGTTGAAGAAACCAACCTGTTCCTTGTGCGAACCGTCACGCGGGTTGCGGCTGTCGGTTACGGTCAAGTGGTAAAACGGGCGCTTTTTGGAGCCGCCAAGGGCAAGACGGATTGTTAGCATGTGAACATCGTTCCTGTAGTCGGTGCTGCAAATCTAAATGCACAGCGGGCATAGGTGCCCGAAAGGCCGCATATTCTAAGGAATATCCGGACTTTTGCAAATGTCTTTTTCTGGCGCCTATCAGCGTGCCATCCAGATCTGCTATAGAGCCGTCGGTTAAAACGGCGAGTCAGCGCCCGCCAATCGCGGGTTTGCTGGAGATCCCACATCCCTGTGGGGCGGAGCAGGAGCTGGGCTCCCGCTCGAATACTTTACATTTTCGGCATGCCGCCGCCGGGCAACATACCGCCCATGCCGCGCATCATCTTGGCCATTCCGCCCTTGGCGGAGAATTTCTTCATCATCTTCTGCATCTGCTTGTGCTGCTTGATCAAGCGACCGATGTCCTGCACCTGGGTGCCGGAACCCATGGCGATCCGACGCTTGCGCGAACCGCTGATCAGCTCAGGGTCGCGGCGCTCGGCCGGGGTCATGGAATTGATGATGGCTTCCATCTGCTTGAACTGCTTCTCTGCCGCGCCCTGGGCATTGCCCATTTGCGCCAGGTTCACACCGCCGATGTTCGGCAGCTTGTCCATCAGGCCGCCGAGTCCGCCCATGTTCTTCATTTGTTGCAGCTGGTCGCGGAAGTCTTCGAGGTCGAAGCCCTTGCCCTTCTTCAGCTTCTTGGCCAGCTTGTCGGCCTTGTCCTTGTCGAGCGTGGCTTCAGCCTGCTCGATCAGGCTGAGCACGTCGCCCATCCCGAGGATGCGCGAGGCGATACGCTCAGGGTGGAACGGCTCGAGCGCTTCGCTCTTCTCGCCCATACCGATGAACTTGATCGGCTTGCCGGTGATGGCACGTACCGACAGCGCGGCACCGCCACGGGCGTCGCCGTCGACCTTGGTCAGGATCACACCGGTCAGCGGCAGTGCGTCACCAAAGGCCTTGGCGGTGTTGGCCGCATCCTGGCCGGTCATGGCGTCGACCACGAACAGCGTCTCGACCGGGTTGATCGCGGCATGCAGCGCCTTGATCTCGCCCATCATCTCTTCGTCGATGTGCAGGCGACCGGCGGTATCGACGATGACCACGTCGATGAACTTCAGCTTGGCTTCTTTAATAGCGGCGTTGGCAATGTCGACCGGCTTCTGGCTCAGGTCGGACGGGAAGAAGGTCACGCCTACTTCGCCAGCGAGCATTTCCAACTGCTTGATGGCCGCCGGACGGTACACGTCGGCCGACACCACCATCACGGACTTCTTCTTGCGCTCTTTAAGGAAGCGCGCCAGCTTGCCGGCGGTGGTGGTCTTACCCGCACCTTGCAGACCGGCCATCAGCACGACGGCCGGTGGCACGGCGCTGAGGTTCAGGTCTTCGTTGGCCGCGCCCATCAGGCTTTCGAGCTCGGCCTGGACGATCTTCACAAAGGCCTGGCCCGGCGTGAGGCTGCGGGACACTTCGGTGCCCACCGCGCGCTCTTTGACCGAGTTGACGAAGTCCTTCACCACCGGCAAGGCCACGTCGGCTTCCAGCAACGCCATGCGCACTTCACGCAGGGTGTCTTTAATATTGTCCTCGGTCAGCTTGGCCTTGCCGGTGACATGGCGCAGCGTCTGCGAGAGACGGTCAGTCAGATTTTCAAACATGCGCGATCCTTTCAGGCCCTATTCATAGACCGAGGTAATGGCGGCCCAGGCTGTGGTAAATCGCTATTAAAAACAGCGCTCGGTGAGCCTGCGGCGTGGGCAGGTCGCGGATTATAGCGAAGACTGCCGCCATGCACACCCGCTGTCTGGCTTGAGAGTCTTTCGTGTTACGCGGGGGTATGCCAAACTCAGCGCCTTTCGGGCTTGCCTAACAGGATTTATGCTCCCTTTGTCACCCAGTTTGCTACCCAGCCTCGCCGCCGCCATTTTGTATGCCGCTGCGACTCTCTACCAGGGCACTCGTCTGGCCCAAGGCGCCAAGGCGGACAAACGCCTGCTGGTCGGCCTTGGCGTCCTTGCCCTGCTGGCCCATGCTGCCAGCCTGTTTACCCATTTGATGACGCCCGTCGGCCTGGGCCTGGATTTTTTCAGCGCCGCCAGCCTGATCGCGGCTGCCGTCATCGCATTGACCCTGCTGGCGTGCTACCGGATTCCCGTCGAGAACCTGCTGGTGCTGCTATTCCCCTTGGGCGTGCTGACGGTGCTACTGGCGCAATTCGCCCCCACCGGCACGGTGCAGGTGATTGATGAAGAGCCGGGCATCCTCGCGCACATCCTGCTGTCGATCCTCGCTTACGGCATGTTCACCATCGCGGTGTTCCAGGCCCTGCTCCTGCTGCTGCAGGACCACCAGCTCAAGCACAAGCACCCCTCGGGGCTGATCAAAAACTTCCCGCCGCTGCAAACCATGGAAAGCCTGCTATTCGGCTTCCTGTGGGCCGGCTGGACGCTGCTGTCGCTGTCGCTGATCTCCGGCTGGCTGTTCGTCGAAAACCTGTTCGCCCAGCACCTGGTGCACAAGACCCTGCTAGCGTGCCTGGCCTGGGTGGTGTTCAGCGTGTTGCTGTGGGGCCGCAACCGCCTCGGCTGGCGCGGGCACAAGGCGATCCGCTGGACCCTGGCCGGTTTCTGCCTGCTGATGCTGGCCTATTTCGGCAGCAAGCTGGTCCGCGAATACATCCTGCATATCTGACGGGCAGCGATCATGGACAACCTGCCACTGGAGCCGATGCTCGCGGTAATCGCCCTGCTGGTCCTATGGGCCGCACTATTCACCGCCATCGAAGCCGCGCAACAACACCTGCTGGCCCTGCGCCCCGGCACACGCCAGGGCGACAAGGCCGCCACCCGCCTGAGCTTCCCGCGTAACAGCCTGATCCTGTGCAACAGCCTGTGTCGCGCCGCCGTGGTGATCCTCTGCACGCTGCTGGCCATCTATGCCTGGGCGCAGAACGGGCCCTGGCTGGGTTGGATGATCTCCTGCGCGATCCTGCTGGTTCTGGCCGACTACCTGCCCCGCGCCCTCGCCGTACGTTATCCACAGGGCGTGCTGGGCTTTGGCAATACGCTGCTGGGCGTACCGCTGAAAATCCTCTACCCGTTGGCCTGGCTGCTCAATGGCATCAGCCTGTTGCTGTTGCGCCCTTTTGTGCGCAAGGCCGGCGTAGTGAAAAAGAGCGACGAGCCGCTGCCCGGCCACGACGACGAGCCGGAACCCGAGACAGACGAAGACCGCACCCCAGGCATGCCCGGCATCCACGCACTGGACAACATCACCGTCAATGACATCCTGGTGCCACGCAGCGAAGTGGACGGCATCAACCTGGATGACTCGGTCGAGGACATCATCGAGCAACTGCGCACCTCCCAGCGTACGCGCCTGCCGGTGTTCCACAGTGATATCAACCAAGTGCAGGCCGTGCTCAACACCCGGCAGATCCAGCACCTGCTGCCCGACGCCAGCCTGACCAAGGAAGCGTTGCTCGCCGCCTGCCACGAACCCTACTTCGTCCCGGAAAGCACGCCCCTGCAACTGCAACTGCTGAACTTCCACAAGCAACAGCGGCGCCTGGGCATGGTGGTGGACGAGTACGGCGAAGTGCTCGGCATTGTGACGCTGGAAGATATTCTCGAAGAAATCGTCGGTGAATTCGAAAGCGAACAGAGTGCCGACAACCCGCATATCGAGGCCCAGCCCGATGGCCGCTACATCATTGATGGCGCCGCCTCGATCCGCGAACTGAACAAGAGCTTGAGCTGGCACTTGCCCAGCGATGGCCCCAAGACCCTCAACGGCCTGGTCACCGAAGCGCTGGAGACCATTCCCGATTGCGCGGTGTGCCTGAAAATCGGGCGCTACCGCCTGGAAATCCTCGAGACCGAGGACAACCGCGTGAGCAAGGTGCTGATCTGGCACACCAGCCGAATGCCCGTCGCCGCCTGAATCAACTCGGTTCATGTGGGAGCTGGCTTGCCTGCGATAAAATCGCCTCGGTTTCACTGAATGGCCGAGGTGCCTGCATCGCAGCGGTGCGACGACTCGACAAGCCAGCTCCCACCCCCCCCCATTCCAGACCTTAGATCCTCGCCAGCCCCCTTGTTGGATCCGCAAACCCCTTCCTATAATCCCACCGGCTTACCAGAGCCCCGCCCGACCGCGTGCTACCCGCACTCAGCGCGTCCAGGCACCGCTTTACCGTGTCCGACCGGTGTTCGCTCCCATCCCGAGCCTGCCCGCGCACTACCCTGATCCATGGGTGTTCGACCAATAATAATCCGCGTCCAAACGCGCAATGACCGTCAGGGATACCGCCATGAGCACCACCTACAACGAGGCCGCGACCGCCGCCCCGACCAACTCGACTGCACGGGTCGCCACGGCGAGCATCGTCGGCACCGCCATTGAGTTCTACGACTTCTATATCTACGCCACGGCCGCTGCGCTGGTGATTGGCCCGGTGTTCTTCCCGCAGACCTCCGGCACCGCGCAGATGCTGGCGTCGTTCCTGACCTTCGGTATCGCTTTCATCGCCCGCCCACTGGGCTCGGCGCTGTTCGGCCACTTCGGTGACCGCATCGGGCGCAAATCGACGCTGGTGGCCTCACTGTTGCTGATGGGCGTGTGCACCACGCTGATTGGCTTGCTGCCCGGCTATGACAGCATCGGGGCCTGGGCACCGATCCTGTTGTGTGTGCTGCGTTTCGGCCAGGGCCTGGGCCTTGGCGGCGAATGGGGCGGCGCGGCACTGCTGGCGACCGAGAATGCGCCCAAAGGCAAACGCGCCTGGTTTGGCATGTTCCCGCAGCTCGGCCCGTCGATCGGCTTCCTGGCGGCCAACGGTTTGTTCCTGATCCTGGCCATGAGCCTGAGCGACGAGCAATTCCGCAGTTGGGGCTGGCGAATTCCATTCATCCTCAGCGCTGCATTGGTGATGGTTGGCCTGTACGCACGGCTGAAGCTGCATGAGACACCGGTATTCGCCAACGCCGTCGCCAAGGAAGCCCCGGTCAAAGTGCCGTTGGTGGAATTGTTCAGCCAGCACTGGCTACCGGTATTGCTCGGCGCCGCGTCGATGGTGGTGTGCTATGCCCTGTTCTATATCACCACCGCGTTTTCCTTGAGCTACGGTGTTTCTACCCTGGGCTACAGCCGCGAAACCTTCCTCGGCCTGCTGTGCTTTGCGGTGCTGTTCATGGGGCTGGCGACACCGCTGGCGGCCTTGGCCAGTGATCGCTACGGGCGCAAGCCGGTGCTGATCGTCGGCGCGATCCTGGCGATTCTGTCGGGCTTTACCATGGAGCCATTGCTCACCCACGGTTCGACCTGGGCCGTGGCGCTGTTCCTGGCGCTGGAGCTGTTCCTGATGGGCGTGACCTTCGCACCGATGGGCGCGCTGTTGCCGGAACTGTTCCCGACCCGCGTGCGTTATACCGGCGCTTCGGCAGCGTATAACCTGGGTGGGATTGTCGGCGCATCGGCAGCACCATTCTTCGCGACCAAGCTGGTGGCGATGGGTGGCCTGAGTTATGTCGGTGGGTATGTGTCGGCGGCAGCGTTGCTCAGCTTGATTGCTGTGCTGTGCCTGAAAGAGACGCGTAACAACGATTTGAACAAGGTCGCCTGACAGACCGCCTTCGCGAGCAAGCCCGCTCCCACAGTTGACCGCATTTATCCAATAGGAACGCGGTCGAATGTGAGAGCGGGCTTGCTCGCGAAAGGCACGCCTCGATTACAGCTCGACTACAACGGCTTTGGAAGCACGAGTAGCCTTCGCCCGGGCCGCTTCAATCGACTCATCCCGCGCCAACGCCACACCCATGCGGCGCTGGCCATTCACTTCCGGCTTGCCAAACAGACGCAACGCCGTGTCCGGTTCACTCAACGCGGCGCCCAAGTTGGCGAACGCAGTCTGGGTCGACTGGCCTTCCACCAGAATCACCGCCGAAGCCGAAGGCCCGAACTGACGGATCAACGGGATCGGCAGGCCCAGAATGGCGCGAGCGTGCAAGGCGAACTGCGACAGGTCCTGGGAAATCAGGGTCACCAGGCCGGTGTCATGCGGGCGCGGCGAGACTTCGCTGAACCACACCTGATCCCCCTTGATGAACAGCTCCACGCCAAACAGGCCACGGCCACCCAGGGCCTCGGTCACCGCTTTGGCAACGCGCTCGGACTCGGCCAGGGCAATCGGGCTCATGGCCTGCGGCTGCCAGGATTCCTGGTAGTCGCCCTTCTCCTGACGGTGACCGACTGGCGCGCAGAAGGTGGTACCGCCGACGTGACGCACGGTCAGCAGGGTGATTTCGTAGTCGAAGTCGATAAAGCCTTCGATGATCACGCGACCTTTACCCGCACGCCCGCCTTCCTGGGCGTAGTCCCAGGCTTTCTGCACGTCGTCGACGCTGCGTAGCAGGCTCTGGCCCTTGCCCGACGAACTCATCACCGGCTTGACCACGCACGGGAAGCCCAAGTCCTGCACGGCCTTGCTGTAGTCTTCGAAGGTATCGGCAAAGTGGTACGGCGAGGTCGGCAGGTCCAGCTCTTCGGCGGCCAGGCGGCGGATGCCTTCACGGTTCATGGTCAGCGAGGTGGCACGCGCAGTCGGGATCACGGTGAAGCCTTCAGCTTCCAGTTCCACCAGGGTGGCCGTGGCGATGGCCTCGATTTCCGGCACGATGAAGTGCGGTTTTTCGGCTTCGATCACCGCACGCAGAGCAGCACCGTCGAGCATGTTGATCACGTGGCTACGGTGCGCCACCTGCATGGCCGGCGCGTTGGCATAGCGATCCACGGCAATCACTTCAACGCCCAGGCGTTGCAGTTCGATTACCACTTCCTTGCCCAGCTCACCGCAGCCACACAGCAAAACGCGGGTCGCGGTTGGCGACAATGGAGTTCCGATTCGGGTCATCTCAGGTCCTCAGGGGAGCGGATCATTGGGAGAAAGGCCGGCATTTTACATGAACTGCAGCAATTGGCCTCAGTTGGCGACGGCCCGCTTGCGGATGCGCCAGGCCATGATCAACCACACCACCGTGACCCCGGCGAACTTCGACACCAACGCAGTGCCCGCCACCGCTGGGGTGAGCGCGCCGATCAAGCCGAAGAAGATGAAGGTATCGAGAGGAATACTCAGGGCCGAACTTATCCACAGGCGGTCGTGCAGCGGGCGCTTAGTGATACTGAACACCAGCCAGTCAATGCACTCGGACACCGCAAACGCCGTGGCGCTGGCCAGGGCAATGGCCGGGTCGGACGTGACATACGACAACACCAGTGCCGCCAGCATGGCGATGATTGCACCGTGGCCAAAGCGGGTTTGCACCATGTCGCGCAGGATGAATACCAGGCCACCCCAGGCGGACCAGATAACGTCCAGGTGCGGGGCGGTGGAGAAGGCGAAATTGATCAGCACGACGCTGCTGATGTAGGCGATCAGGAAGAGCATGGGGGATGGACCTGTGAACAAGGGGCACAGGGTACTTCACATTTGGAAATATGTCGTCTGGGAGGGCCTCATCGCAGGCAAGCCAGCTCCCACATTCAACCGCGTTTAACCTGTTGGAACCCGGTCAAAATGTGGGAGCTGGCTTGCCTGCGATGGCGGTCTATCAGCCGCCGGATTTCCCGGAAACCATAAACACCATCCCACTCGCCACCGCCCGCTCATGGCACAACCCCAACACCACCCGGCGCTCGGCATTATCCATACGGCTCCAACGCGTAATCTCATCCACCGTGCGCTGGCAGCCAGTACAAATATCATCGTCATCCAATGCGCAAATGCTCACGCACGGCGACGCAACAGGGCGCTCAATCGGGTTCATTCTTCCTGCTCAACCAAGTCACGCGCATAACGCTGCGAGTTATGCACATAGTGCGCGGCGCTGGCTTCAAGCATGCGTTTCTGTGCGTCGGTCAACTCCCGCACCACCTTGCCCGGCGAACCCATCACCAGCGAACCATCAGGAATTTCCTTGCCTTCGCCAATCAGCGAGTTGGCGCCAATGATGCAGTGCTTGCCGATCTTGGCGCCGTTGAGGATCACCGCGTTGATACCGATCAGGCTGTAATCATCCACCGTGCAGCCATGCAACATGGCGTTGTGGCCAATGGTCACGCCGGTGCCCAGGGTCAGCGGGTAGCCCATGTCGGTGTGCATCACGCTACCGTCCTGCACGTTGCTGTTTTTGCCGATCAGGATCAGTTCATTGTCGCCACGCAACACCGCGTTGAACCAGACATTGGCGCCCTCCTCCAGCTTGACCTTGCCCACCAGCGTGGCATTCGGTGCCACCCAGCTCTGCGGATGAGTCTCGACGCGAGCGTCGCCCAGGCGGTATTTCATGGTTGTTCCTCACGGCATTGCCATTCAAGTGATGGCTTAGGTATTGATGAAGCTCTTGGGTGGCTGGTGCAGGCTGATCTTGGCGTCGTCATAGAGCAGATTGATCAACTCGACGATCATAATTGCCGTCAGCCCCCAGATCTTGTATTCGCCGAATCGATAGCTGGGCACGTACCAACTGCGGCCCTGGTAATCGATCCGGTGGGTATGTTCCCGTGGGTCCTGTCGGAAGAAGTCCAAGGGCACGCTGAAAACAGCGGCGATTTCGGCATCGTTGGCCAGGTATTCGACGTAATCGGGGATGACGCCGACATACGGCGTAACCCGAATGCCATGCAGGGAGATCAACGGGCTCAGCGGGCCGATCACTTCGACCAGCCCGGGCGGCAGGCCGATTTCTTCTTCGGCCTCGCGCAGCGCGGTAAAGATCAAGTCCGGGTCTTCGGGGTCGCGGCGCCCGCCAGGGAAGGCCACTTCGCCACCATGGGTCGAGAGGCCGCTCGCGCGCAGGGTCAGGATCAGCTCAGGTTCGTCACTGCGGGTAATCGGCACCAGCACCGCGGCCTCGGGGAAACGCCCGTCGGTTTCCAGCGTGTGGGGGGTGTGATTGCTTACCCGGCGAAGTAGCTCGTCCAGCATGAGTCATCTCGGTCTGTTGGCTACCTTGCATCATGCACCAAAGCGTGCGGGTGCCCAACCCCAAAACCCGCGCCGTGTCGCTAAACGACAACTTGTTGCAGCGCCCTGCCCGTCACGCCAAGATAGACGCACTTTCCAGGAACCCCAGCATGAATTTCTGCAGCCAGTGCGGTAAACCGGTCACCCAACGCATCCCCGAAGGCGACGGCCGCCTGCGCTTTGTGTGTGATCACTGCTCGACCATCCACTACCAGAACCCCAACATCGTCGCCGGCACCGTACCCGTGTGGGGCGATAAAGTGCTGCTGTGCCGCCGCGCCATCGAACCGCGCCTGGGCTACTGGACCCTGCCCGCCGGCTTCATGGAAAACGGTGAGACCGTGGAACAGGCCGCCATGCGCGAAACCCTGGAAGAAGCCTGTGCCCGCGTGCACAACCTGAGCATTTACACGCTGATCGACGTACCGCATATCAACCAGGTGCATATTTTCTACCGCGCCGACCTGCTCGACCTGGACTTCGCCGCCGGCCCCGAAAGCCTGGAAGTGCAGCTGTTCGACGAAGTTGACATCCCGTGGTCCGAGCTGGCTTTCCGCACGGTCGGGCGCACCCTGGAATACTTTTTCGCTGACCGCAGGCAACAGTCGTTCCCGGTGCGCAGCGAGGCCGTGCCGCCCATGGGCAAGCCCGCGCCATGACCCAGCGGATACCCGTTTTGATGCGTTGGTGGCTTGCGCTGCTCTGCCTATCGTTCGCCACACTGGCGCCAGCCGCCACGGTGCAGACCCTGGGCGGTAAAACGGTCGAGAAAGTGCTGGTGCTCAAGTCCGCCCACCAGTTGCAGTTGATCAATGACGGCAAGCCGTTCAAGACCTACCGCATCTCCCTGGGCAAGAACCCCAAGGGCCACAAGCTGATCGAGGGCGACCGCCGCACGCCAGAGGGCCTGTACTGGATCGACTGGCGCAAGACCAGTGACCGCTTCAACCTGGCCATGCACATCTCCTACCCAAACATCAGCGACGCCGCCCGCGCCCGCCGCGAAGGCGTGAAGCCCGGCAGCATGATCATGATCCACGGCACCCCCGACACCGAGGATTACCCGGAACAGTGGTTCCACACCCTGGACTGGACCGACGGCTGCATCGGCATGCGCAACGTGGACATGCGCGAAGTGTGGAACCTGGTCAAAGACGGCACCCTCATCGAGATTCGTCCGTAATCTCGTACCGTTCGTAAAATAATTCGAAAAAAATTCCTGCCCTGCCCCGCGCCCGCCGGTGAATACCAGTTCACCCCCGCGGGCTGCGCACTTCTGCACGCGATAAAGACCTCTCTAATACCACTTGATACCAGGCCCCATTGCGGGGCCCTACAACCAATGCCTGCACCATTTTGACTGCATTGACATGGTATTTAAGTGGTATTAATTTCCGGCCCATACCGGGCGACAACACTCCAATAACCGCATCGGAAACCTTAACGATGAATCCCATCCTGGCCCTGCGCCCCGACGACAAACAATCCACGCCGCTGTACCTGCAATTGGCGCGCAAACTGGAAGCGGCGATCCATGCCGGCCAGTGGACGTCCGAGCAGGCACTGCCGTCAGAACGCGTACTCAGCGAGCAATTGAGCATTTCACGCGTCACCGCACGCAAGGCGTTGGAAGTGTTGTTTGCCCAAGGGCTGATCCGCCGCAACCAAGGTTCCGGCACCTATATTTCGCCACGTTTGGAACAGCCGCTGTCGCGCCTGTCGGGGTTCAGCGAAATGCTGCGACTCAAGGGTTTCGTGCCCAGCTCCCAATGGCTGGAGCGTGAACTGACCCAGCCGACCCACGAAGAGATGATCCGCCTGGGCCTGTCGCCCGCCGACAAAGTGGCTCGCCTCAAGCGCTTGCGTAAGGCGGATGACACGGTGATGGCAATTGAAATGACCACCATGCCCGCCTCGGTGCTGCCACAGCCACAAGCCATCGGCCACTCGCTGTACGAGTACCTGGAAGGCATCGGCAAACCGGTGGTGCGCGCCCTGCAGCATATCCAGGCGATCAACGCCTCGGACGAGTTCGCCAAGCTGGTCGGCATCGCCCCCGGCACCGCCATGCTGCTGATGACCCGGGTCGGCTACACCGCCGATAACACGCCGATCGAAATCACCGACACCTACTGCCGCAACGACTACTACGACTTCGTCGCAGAACTGCGTCGCCACGACTATTCCGCTGAACTGCGAATTTAGAGAACTGCCCATGTCCGAAGACAACATCCTCACGCCCAGCGGCTGGATTCGCGGCCGCCTGGTGCACGCGCACGGCAAGGTCGTCGCCATCGAAGGCACGCCCTGCGACCCGGCTGAAAACGAGTTGCCCTACCTGCTGCCGGGCTTTATCGACCTGCATGTGCACGGCGGTGGCGGCGCGGACATCATGGAAGGCCGCGATGCCTTCGAGACGATCACCCGCACCCATGTGCGCTTCGGTACTACCTCGTTGCTGGCCACCACCATGACCGCTCCGGTGGAGGAAATCTCAAGCGTGCTCTGCCAGCTCGGCACCTTCTGCGAGCAACGTCCTGCCGGCAGCGCCCGTGTACTCGGCGTGCACCTGGAAGGGCCCTACATCAATCCCGGAAAACTCGGCGCCCAACCCAACTTCGCCCACACCGCGTTGATGGCCGAAGTGGAAGCCTACCTGCGCCTGGCGCCTATCCGGGTGATCACCATCGCGCCGGAAATCGCCGGGCATGACGGCCTGATCCGTGCCCTCAGCGAACGCGGCGTGCGCATGCAGATCGGCCACACCCTGGGCAGCTACGAAGAAGGCGTCGCCGCCCTCGCCGCCGGGGCCACCAGCTTTACCCATTTGTACAACGCGATGAGCCCGTTGCATCACCGCGAGCCGGGCATCGTCGGCGCCGCGTTGGCCCACGCCAAATACGCCGAATTGATCCCGGATCTGCTCCACGTTCACCCCGGCGCCATGCGCGTGGCGTTGCGCTCGATCCCATGCCTGTATTGCGTCACCGATTCCACCGCCGCCGCCGGCATGCCCGACGGTGAATACAAACTGGGCAGCCACACCGTGACCAAATGCCTGGGCGGCGTGCGCCTGGCCGACGGCACCCTGGCCGGCAGCACCCTGACCATGGACCAGGCGCTGCGCAACCTGGTGAAGATCGGCTTGCCCATCAGCGAAGCCTCACAACGCCTGTCGCAATTTCCTGCGGACTACCTGGGCCTGGAAGAACGCGGTCGCCTGCAACCCGGCAGCTTTGCCGACTGCGTGCGCCTGGACCGCTCCCTGACACTCACCGACGTAATGGTCGAAGGAGAAACCATTGACTTCAAAAATGCTTGAAGAGGCCCTGGCCTCCTGCGACGCCGTGGCCGCCCAACTGCAACGCCTGGACCCGGCGCTGGAGGAAATCGCCGGCCGCCTGCGCCGTCAGCCGCCGCAGGTGGCGATGACCATCGCCCGTGGCAGTTCGGACCATGCCGCCAGCTATTTCGCCTACCTGACCATGCAGCACGTCGGCATTCCGGTGGCGTCGTTGCCGATGTCGGTAGTGACCCTGTTGCAGGCGCCAATGAAAGTCAGCGGCCAGGTGGCGTTTGGTTTCTCCCAGTCGGGGCAAAGTCCGGACTTGGTGAACAGCCTGCGTCTGCTACGCAAACGCGGTGCCCTGAGCATTTCGCTGGTCAACGCCGAAGACTCGCCGCTGGAAGCCGCCTGCGAATTCCATGTGCCGCTGTGCGCCGGGCCGGAACACAGCGTGGCCGCGACCAAAAGCTTCATCGCCACCCTCAGCGCCAGCGCGCAGCTGATCGGCCACTGGAACCAGGAAACCGAGTTGCTGCAAGCCTGCCGCGCCCTGCCCGATGACCTGCGTGCCGCCGCCCAGCAAGATTGGACGGTTGCCATCGACGCCCTGCGCGACTGCCAGCAATTAATGGTCATCGGTCGCGGCGCCGGTTTCGCCATCGCCCAGGAAGCTGCACTCAAGCTCAAGGAAACCTCGGCGATCCAGGCCGAAGCCTTCAGCAGCGCCGAAGTGCGCCACGGGCCGATGGCCTTGATCGACAAGAATTACCCCTTGCTGGTGTTCGCCCCACGCGGCGCCGAGCAGGCTGGCCTGTTGAGCCTGGCCGCCGATATGCGCCAACGCGGCGCCCGTGTGTTGCTGGCTGCGCCAGACGATATCGCCGAACGCGACCTGACCCTGAGCCGCGCCGAACACCCGACCCTGGACCCGATCCTGGCGATCCAGAGTTTCTACGTGATTGCGGCAGGTTTGGCGCAAGCCCGGGGCATGGACCCGGACCAGCCGCGTCACCTGAGCAAAGTTACCCGCACTCACTGAGTGGCGTTTTCCTGATGAGTACCGTGCCCATGCCCTACAACAATAATGAATTGACCCTCAGCGCCCCGTTAAGCGGGCCCGTGCTGACCCTGGGCGACGTTCCTGATGAAGTGTTCGCAAGCCACGCCATGGGCGACGGTATTGCCATCGACCCCCTGAACGATTGCCTGCATGCGCCCTGTGACGGCGTGATCATCCATGTCGCGCGCACCGGGCACGCCCTGACGATTCGCGCCCAGAACGGTGCCGAGGTGTTGATGCATGTGGGCATCGATACGGTGGAACTGAACGGCGATGGCTTTGCCTTGCAGGTGAAGGAAGGCGCGAAGGTGAGCAAGGGGCAAGCATTGGTGCAGTTTGACCTGGACCGCATTGCGCGCCAGTGCAAGAGCTTGATCAGCCTGATCATCCTGACCAATGGCGAACGTTTCGAATTGCGTTCGGTAGCCGGGCAATCGATCAAGGTCGGCGAGCCGTTGTTGCGGGTCGTGGCGCGTTCGGCGGCAGCGGTTCAAACCGCTGTGGATAACTCGGACGCTGAAGTCAGCGCCAGCGTGCGCATCACGCATCGCGGTGGTTTGCATGCGCGTCCGGCGGCGTTGATCCGCAAGACGGCCCAGGGTTTCAGCAGCCAGGCACAGCTGCATTTCGGTGACAAATCAGCTTCGTGTGACAGCTTGATTGGCTTGATGGGACTGGGTATTGGCGAAGGGGATGAAGTGCGTGTGAGCTGTCGCGGCAAGGATGCGGAGGCGGCGTTGCAGGCACTGGTCGCGGCCTTGTCCGCCGCCATTAAGGAAGAACACCACGCCCCCGTCGTTGCCACCCCACGCCGAGCCAACACCGAAGCCGGCGTGTTGCAAGGTGTGTGTGCTGCTCCGGGTCTCGTATGTGGGCCGCTGTTCCGCCTGACGGGTATCGAACTGCCGGCAGACACCGGCCACCATGCTGCCGATGAGCAACTGCAACGCCTGGACACCGCCCTGGAGCAAGTGCGCAGCGAAATTCGCATGACTCTGGATCAAGCGCGCCAGCGCAAGAACGTCGAGGAAGAAGACATCTTCGCCGCCCACCTCGCGCTGATGGAAGATCCTAACCTGCTGGAAGCCGCGACCGGCTCCATCGAAAAAGGCAGCGCAGCGACTCACGCCTGGCGCGATGCAATCCAGGCGCAATGCGCGGTATTGCTGGCCCTGGGCAAACCACTGTTTGCCGAACGCGCCAACGATCTGCGTGATTTGCAACAACGGGTACTGCGTGCGTTGCTGGGTGAGGCCTGGCATTTCGAATTGCCCGCGGGGTCGATTGTCAGCGCCCATGAACTGACCCCCTCAGACCTGCTGCAACTCAGCGCGCAACAGGCCGTCGGCATTTGCATGGCCGAAGGCGGCGCCACCTCTCACGTGGCAATCCTGGCTCGCGGCAAAGGCTTGCCCTGCGTGGTGGCGTTGGGTGCCGAAGTCCTCGATGTGCCCCAAGGTCAACGTGTGGTGCTGGACGCCGCCAACGGCCGCCTGGAACTGGCACCCAGCGACGCGCGCCACGCCGAAGTGCACCAGATTCGTGACGCGCAGAAACTGCGTCGCCAGCAGCAACAGGCCCAGGCCCAACAGCCGGCGCGCACCAGCGATGGTGTGACCATCGAAGTGGCCGCCAATGTCGCTTCCAGTGCCGAAGCCCAAGTGGCGTTTGAAAACGGTGCCGATGGCGTCGGCCTGCTGCGCACCGAATTCCTCTTCGTCGACCGTCGCACCGCGCCGGACGAGCAGGAACAACGCCACGCCTACCAAGCCGTACTGGATGCCATGGGCGACAAGTCAGTGATCATCCGCACCATCGACGTGGGCGGCGATAAGCAACTCGATTACCTGCCACTGCCCGTCGAAGCCAACCCGGTGCTGGGCCTGCGCGGTATCCGCATGGCCCAAGTGCGCCCGGAACTGCTCGACCAGCAACTGCGCGCGCTGCTGCAGGTCTCCCCACTGGAGCGCTGCCGCATCCTGCTGCCGATGGTCAGTGAGGTGGATGAGCTGCTGCAGATCCGCCAGCGTTTGGATGAGTTGTGCGTGGAGCTGGAACTGACCCAGCGCCCCGAACTGGGCGTGATGATCGAAGTGCCCGCAGCCGCACTGATGGCCGAGCAGTTGGCCAAGCACGCGGACTTCCTGTCCATCGGCACCAATGACTTGTCCCAGTACACCCTGGCCATGGACCGCGACCACGCCGGTCTTGCCGCGCGCGTCGATGCGCTGCACCCGGCGCTGCTGCGGCTGATCGCCCAGACCTGCGCGGGCGCTGCAAAACACGGGCGTTGGGTCGGCGTGTGTGGCGCTCTCGCCTCCGACCCGTTGGCCACGCCGGTCCTGGTGGGCCTGGGGGTCAGCGAGCTGTCGGTAAGCCCGCCGCAGATCGGAGAAATCAAGGACCGTGTCCGCCACCTGGACGCGGCGCAATGCCGGCAACTGAGCCAAGGGCTGCTCGACCTGAGCAGCGCCAAAGCCGTTCGCCAAGCCTGTCAACACCACTGGCCGCTGAGCTGACAACAACAAGAAAAAAGGAGACTCGCCATGTACCAACATTTCATCGAAGGCCTGCAACGCCTGGGCCGTGCACTGATGCTGCCGATTGCGATCCTGCCGATCGCCGGCCTCTTGCTGCGCCTGGGCGACACCGATCTTTTGAACATCGCGGTGATGCACGACGCCGGGCAGGCGATCTTCGCCAACCTGGCGCTGATCTTCGCTATCGGTATCGCCGTGGGGTTTGCCCGCGACAACAACGGCACGGCCGGTTTGGCGGGTGCGATTGGTTACCTGGTGATGGTCTCCACGCTCAAGGTGATGGACACGTCCATCAACATGGGCATGCTTGCCGGTATCGCCAGCGGCCTGATGGCGGGCGGGCTGTACAACCGCTTCAAGGACATCAAGCTACCGGAGTACCTGGCGTTCTTTGGTGGGCGACGGTTCGTGCCGATAGTCACCGGGTTCAGTGCGGTCGGATTGGGCGTGATCTTTGGTTTGATCTGGCCGCCGATCCAGCACGGCATCAACAGCTTCGGCGTGTTGTTGATGGAAAGCGGCAGCCTGGGTGCGTTTGTGTTTGGCGTGTTCAACCGCCTGCTGATCGTCACCGGGCTGCACCACATCCTCAACAACATGGCGTGGTTTGTGTTCGGCACCTTTACCGATCCGGCCACCGGCGCGGTGGTGACGGGCGACCTGACCCGCTACTTCGCTGGCGACCCCAAAGGCGGCCAGTTCATGACCGGCATGTTCCCGGTGATGCTGTTCGGTCTGCCTGCCGCGTGCCTGGCGATGTACCGCAACGCTTTGCCCGAGCGCCGCAAAGTGATGGGCGGGATTTTCCTATCGATGGCGCTGACCTCGTTCCTGACCGGGGTGACCGAGCCGATTGAGTTCGCGTTCATGTTCCTCGCGCCGTTCCTGTACCTGATCCATGCGGTGCTGACCGGCCTGTCGATGGCGGTCACCAATATGCTGAATATCCACCTGGGCTTTACCTTCTCCGGTGGGTTTATCGACATGGTGCTGGGCTGGGGCAAGTCCACCAACGGCTGGCTGGTATTCCCGGTTGGCTTGGCCTATGCGCTGATCTACTACAGCGTGTTCAACTACTGCATTCGTCGCTTCAACCTGAAAACGCCGGGGCGGGAAGATATCCAGGTGGTGCAGGCTGAGGTGATGACGGATAACCAGCGCGCTACGGCCTACATCCAGGCCTTGGGCGGTGCGCAGAACTTGCTGAGCGTTGGCGCCTGCACCACGCGCCTGCGGTTGGACATGGCGGATCGCAACAAGGCGGTGGATGCGGAGCTGAAAGCCCTGGGTGCCATGGCGGTCGTCCGGCCAGGTAACGGCGGCAGTTTGCAGGTGGTGGTCGGGCCGATGGCAGACAGCATTGCCGATGAGATTCGGTTGGCCATGCCTTCGTTTGTTGCCAGTGCGCCGGTGGCGGTTGCGTCTGTGGATAAACCGGTGGCGGTGAATGTGCAGGAAGCCGAGAAGTGGCTGAATGCCTTGGGTGGCCGAGGGAATGTTCGCCAGTTGGAAGCGGTGGCGATGACGCGGTTGCGGGTGGAGTTAGGGGATGACTCGGTGTTGTCTGAAGCTGACCTGACGGCTCTGGGTTGCCAGGGTGTGAGCCAGCTGGAAAGCGGTGTTTGGCACCTGTTGATTGGTGACAAGGCATCCGGGTTGGGTGAGGTGTTGGAGCGGTTGGTGAGTGGCCGTGAGGTCGGGGCCAGGGTTTAGAGGTGCAATGGCTGGCCTGTCCTCATCGCGGGCAAGCCCGACTCCCACATTTGAATGTATTCACCGTTCTAAATGTGGGAGCACTTTATGTGTGAGCAACCATCTCGTATCAAACTAAATAAATGCGATAGCTCTTGGAGAATTCGGTATCCGGCACTGAAGCTGCGTTAAAAGCATACTCTCCCTTGGGCCTACCTCCCAAGTCGACGTCGACAGTGCCCTGTTTATCAGGGCCTGATTTGCTGGAAACCAATACATTTTTGCTGTTTCGCACCGTAAAAGTCTGATTGGGTTGGCTTGTTTCGACGCTGAACGTCAACTTAGTGTCTTGGGTTTCCGCGCGCTCAGGAATCAATTTCCCGTGCGAATCGGTCACGCTGTTGATCAAGAATGGCATGATTCTGTCCTCAAACGATTGGAAGAACCTGCAGTAAACGCCTCTTTTACCCCTACCGTAACTGTCAACATTGACAGGTGACACCCCGAATTGCCGGCGATGAGGTCCGTGTGGACAACAAAAAACCCGCTGGCCAAACTGGCCCAGCGGGTTTCGTGTTTATGCAGCCAACGAATCAAAAATCCGCCAACTGCCACACCTCATACGCCGGTGTCTCATACGGGTGACTGAGTTTGAGCGCCGCCACAACAGCCACGATCAACTCGTCCGCCACCACCAACTCCACCTTCCACTCTTCAACCACTTCAACCTGGCCCACCTGCCCGATGAACGACTGGCTGCCGTCCAACGCGCGGAATTGGCCTTGGCCCAGCACTTGCCAGGCGCAGCTGTCGTAATTGCCGATGCGCCCGCCGCCAGCGGCGAAGACGGCGGTCTTCACCGTCTCCACGTGGCTGTCGGGCACGAAGAAGCTGAGCTTATACACCGCCTTAGTTCACCCACACACGGGCGTTGCGGAACATGCGCATCCAGGCGCCGTCTTCGTTCCACTCTTCCGGACGCCACGAGTTCTGCACGGCGCGGAATACACGCTCCGGGTGCGGCATCATGATGGTCACGCGACCGTCGCGGCTGGTGAGGCCGGTGATCCCGCGCGGCGAACCGTTCGGGTTGGCCGGGTAGGTCTCGGTAACCTTGCCGTGGTTGTCGACAAAACGCAGGGCGACGGTGCCGGACAGGTCGGCTTCCAGCAACGCTTCTTCGCTTTCGAACTCGGCATGGCCTTCACCGTGAGCGATGGCGATTGGCATGCGCGAACCGGCCATGCCTTGCAGGAAGATCGAGTTGGACTCCTGCACCTGCACCATGGCGACACGGGCTTCGAACTGCTCGGAACGGTTACGCACGAAGTGCGGCCAGAACTCGCTGCCCGGGATCAGCTCGCTGAGGTTGGACATCATCTGGCAACCGTTGCACACACCCAGGGTGAAGCTATCGTTGCGCTCGAAGAAGCCCTGGAAGGCGTCGCGGGCACGGCTGTTGAACAAGGCCGACTTGGCCCAGCCTTCACCGGCACCCAGCACGTCGCCGTAGGAGAAACCACCGCAGGCCACCAGGCCTTTGAACTCATTGAGGTCAACGCGACCGGCGAGGATGTCGCTCATGTGCACGTCGATCGCATTGAAGCCTGCGCGGTCGAACGCGGCTGCCATTTCCACCTGGCCGTTGACGCCCTGCTCACGCAGTACGGCAACCTGTGGGCGAATGCCTTTCTTGATGTAAGGCGCGGCGATGTCCTGGTTGACGTCGAAGCTGAGCTTGGTGCTCAGGCCCGGGTTGTCTTCTTCCAGGATCACGTCGAATTCCTGCTCGGCGCAGTCGGCGTTATCACGCAGGCGTTGGATCTGGTAGCTGGTCTCGGCCCACTGGCGTTGCAGCAAGCGGCGCTGACCGGCAAATACAGTGTCGCCGTTGAACGAGATGTTGATCTCGCCGTTGTTGATCGGCTGGCCGATCACGGCCACGCAGTCGTCCAGGCCAGCGGCGCTGAATTGGGCGAGTACGTCCGGGGTAGCGTCCTGGCGAACTTGGATCACCGCACCCAACTCTTCGTTGAACAGGATGCCGTTGATCTCGGCAGCATCCTCGGCAACGCTGTCGAGCACGATGTTCAGGCCGCAGTGGCCAGCGAAGGCCATCTCGACAACGCTGGTCAGCAAGCCGCCATCGGAACGGTCGTGGTAAGCCAGCAGGTGGCCGTCGGCGTTCAAGCCCTGGATCACGGCGAAGAAGGCTTTGAGGTCTTCGGCGTCATCGACGTCCGGTGCCTGCTTGCCGAGCTTGCCATGGGTCTGCGCCAGGATCGAGGCGCCCATGCGGTTCTGGCCACGGCCCAGGTCGATCAGGATCAGGTCGGTGGTGCCCTTGTCCATGCGCAGTTGCGGGGTCAGGGTCTGGCGAATGTCGGTGACCGGTGCGAAACCGGTGACGATCAGCGACAGCGGCGAGGTGACGCTCTTGTCGGTGCCGTCTTCGTTCCAACGGGTGGCCATGGACATGGAGTCCTTGCCCACCGGAATGGTGATACCCAGTTCCGGGCACAGCTCCATGCCGACCGCTTTGACGGTGTCGTACAGGCGCGCGTCTTCACCTGGGTGGCCGGCAGCGGACATCCAGTTGGCCGACAGTTTGATGTCGGACAATTTACCGATGCGCGAAGCGGCGATGTTGGTGAGGGTTTCACCAATGGCCATGCGGCCCGACGCGGGAGCGTCCAGCAGGGCCAGCGGCGTACGCTCGCCCATGGCCATGGCTTCACCGGTGTAGACGTCGAAGCTGGTGGCGGTGACGGCAACGTCAGCCACCGGGACCTGCCATGGGCCAACCATTTGGTCACGGGCCACCAGGCCGGTGATGGTGCGGTCGCCGATGGTGATCAGGAAGCTTTTGCTCGCCACGGCCGGGTGGTGCAGCACGCGTTCGATGCTGTCGGCCAGTTCCAGTTGGCTTGGGTCGAAATCATCGCCCAGCTCGGCTTCACGGACCGCCGAACGGTGCATGCGCGGGGCTTTGCCCAGCAGCACTTCCAGCGGCATGTCCACCGGGCTGTTGCCGAAGTGGCTGTCGGTAACCGTCAGCTGCGGTTCGGCAGTGGCTTCGCCGACCACGGCAAACGGGCAGCGCTCGCGTTCGCAGATGGCCTGGAAGCGCGCGAAGTCTTCAGCGCCGACCGCCAGTACGTAGCGCTCCTGGGATTCGTTGCTCCAGATTTCGTGCGGGGCCATGCCCGGCTCGTCGTTTGGAATGTTGCGCAGTTCGAAACGGCCACCCCGGTCGCCATCGTTGACCAGTTCCGGGAAGGCGTTGGACAAACCACCGGCGCCGACGTCGTGGATGAAGCTGATCGGGTTCTTGTCACCCAACTGCCAGCAACGGTCGATGACTTCCTGGCAGCGACGCTCCATCTCTGGGTTTTCGCGCTGTACGGAAGCGAAGTCCAGGTCTGCCGAGCTGGTGCCGGTGGCCATGGAAGAAGCGGCGCCGCCGCCCAGGCCGATCAGCATCGCCGGGCCGCCGAGCACGATCAGCTTGGAGCCGACCAGGATCTCGCCTTTCTTGACGTGTTCTTCACGGATGTTGCCCATGCCGCCGGCCAACATGATCGGCTTGTGGTAGCCGCGCACTTCATCGCCACGCGGGGTGGTGATGGACTGTTCGAAGGTACGGAAGTAACCGGTCAGCGCCGGACGCCCGAATTCGTTGTTGAACGCGGCGCCGCCCAGTGGGCCTTCGATCATGATGTCGAGCGCGGTGACGATGCGCTCAGGCTTGCCGTACGGCACTTCCCACGGTTGTTCGAAGCCTGGGATCTGCAGGTTGGACACGGTGAAACCGGTGAGGCCCGCCTTCGGCTTGGCGCCACGGCCGGTGGCGCCTTCGTCACGGATTTCGCCGCCGGAACCGGTGGCTGCACCCGGGAACGGGGCAATCGCGGTCGGGTGGTTGTGGGTCTCAACCTTCATCAGGATGTGCACCGGCTCCTGCACCGCGCCGTACTGGCGGGTTTCAGGGTCCGGGAAGAAACGGCCGGCGACGGAGCCGACGATCACCGAGGCGTTGTCTTTATAAGCAGAAAGAACACCTTCGCTGTGCATCACGTAGGTGTTCTTGATCATGCCGAACAGGCTTTTTTCCTGGCTTTCGCCATCGATGTCCCAACTGGCGTTGAAAATCTTGTGACGGCAGTGCTCGGAGTTGGCCTGGGCAAACATCATCAGTTCGATGTCGTGCGGGTTGCGCTTCAAGCCGTTGAAGGCGTTGACCAGGTAGTCGATCTCGTCTTCGGCCAGGGCCAGGCCCAGTTCGGTGTTGGCCTTCTCGAGGGCGGCGCGGCCACCGCCGAGCACGTCAATCGCGGTCAGCGGCTTGGGCTCTGCGTGGCTGAACAGGCCGGCAGCCTGTTCCAGCTGGCTGACGATGATCTGGGTCATGCGGTCGTGCAGGCTGCTGGCGATCAGCTCGGCTTCGGCATCGCTGAACTGGCCGGCGACGTAGAAAGCGATACCACGCTCCAGGCGCTGGATTTTGTCCAGGCCACAGTTGCGGGCGATATCGCTGGCCTTGCTCGACCAGGGCGAGATGGTGCCGAACCGCGGCAGAACCAGGAACAAGCGGCCGTTAGGCTCTTGAACCGGAACGCTTGGGCCGTACTTCAGAAGGCGTGCCAGCACTTGCTGTTCGTCGGCGGTCAACACGCCGGTAACGTCGGCGAAGTGAGCAAATTCAGCGTACAAGCCTGTAACAGCTGGAACCTTCTGGCTCAGTTGCTCAAGGAGTTTGCTGTGGCGAAAGGCAGAAAGGGCAGGAGCGCCGCGCAGGATCAACATCTTCGGGACAGCCTCGGGAAGGGGGTGTGCTTTGAGGCCGTGCATTCTAGCGTAAACCGTCGCCAACGGCACCCGAAACGCTACCGGTGGCTGCTGCCAGACGTCAGTTGGCTGGATTACGCCCCTTTCGTGGAGGCGAGCAGGCCATTCGGCGCAGTTATTTTAACCGTCACAATCCCTCGCCAAGCCGCGTTTCTGCGGGCTGCAGCACAGTTTTTCGGGTGCTAGCAGACAACTCCCACGCTGTCGAGATATGGCGCCGTGGGCCGTTTGCGTATACTGCGCAGATGTTCTCCCCAACTGCTTTGCGCCCGCGATGCGCCAAATGGCTCATCGCCACCGGACTCTTCCTGATGCTCAGCGCCTGTGTTGATAAACCCAGCACGCTCGAGCGAATCAAGGAGGATGGCGTATTGCGGGTGGTCACCCGGAACAGCCCGGCGACTTATTTCCAGGACCGCAACGGTGAAACCGGTTTCGAATACGAGCTGGTCAAGCGCTTCGCCGACGACTTGGGCGTGAAGCTGGAGATCGAGACCGCCGACAACCTCGATGACCTGTTCGGCCAGTTGGGCAAGCCCAACGGCCCGGTCCTTGCGGCGGCCGGCCTGGTCAGCAGCGAACAGCGCCAGCAGCAAGTGCGTTTCTCCCACCCTTATCTAGAAGTCACCCCGCAGATCATCTACCGCAATGGCCAGTCCCGACCGACCAATGCGGCGGACCTGGTGGGCAAGAAGATCATGGTACTCAAGGGCAGCACCCACGCCGAGCAACTGGCGGCGCTGAAAAAGCAGAATCCTGCGATTGAATACGAAGAATCCGACGCCGTTGAGGTGGTCGACCTGCTGCGCATGGTGGACGAAGGGCAAATCGACCTGACCCTGGTGGACTCCAACGAAGTGGCAATGAACCAGGTGTACTTCCCCAACGTGCGCGTGGCGTTCGACCTGGGCAACGCCAGCAACCAGAGCTGGGCGGTGGCCGCCGGCGAAGACAACAGCCTGCTTAACGAGATCAACAGTTACCTGGATAAAGTCGAGAAAAACGGCACGTTGCAGCGTCTGAAAGACCGCTACTACGGCCATGTCGACGTGCTCGGCTATGTGGGCGCCTACACCTTTGCCCAGCACTTGCAGCAGCGTTTGCCCAAGTACGAGAAACACTTCCGCGCCTATGCCAAGGAAGAAAAGGTCGATTGGCGCCTGTTGGCGGCCATCGGCTATCAGGAGTCACTGTGGCAACCCGCCGTCACCTCCAAGACCGGCGTTCGCGGCTTGATGATGCTGACCCAGAACACTGCCCAGGCGATGGGCGTGTCCAACCGACTGGACCCCAAGCAAAGCATCATGGGCGGCGCCAAGTACCTGGCCAAGATCAAGGATGAACTGGACGACAGCATCGCCGAGCCGGATCGCACCTGGTTTGCCCTCGCCGCCTATAACGTTGGCACCGGCCACCTGGATGACGCACGCAACCTGGCCAAGCGCGAAGGCCTGAACCCGAACAAGTGGCTGGACGTGAAGAAGATGCTGCCACGCCTGTCGCAGAAGCAGTGGTACAGCAAGACCCGCTACGGCTACGCCCGCGGTGGGGAGCCGGTGCACTTTGTGGCAAACATCCGCCGCTACTACGACATCCTCACCTGGGTGACCCAGCCGCAGTTGGAGGGCAACCAGGTGGTCGAAGGCAACTTGCATGTGCCGGGTGTGGACAAGACCAAGCCGCCGGAAGATAACCCGCAGTTGTAAGACACACTCCCAAACACCCTAAGACTAATGTGGGAGCGGGCTTGCTCGCGAAAGCGGTGAGTCAGTCGCTACACAGTCTGACTGATACACCGCATTCGCGAGCAAGCCCGCTCCCACATTTGGATCTTCACTAGGCTTAAAGGCCGGTGAGTAGATGCACCACTCCGCCCGTCAGCACCATCACACCTGGCACCCCCGCTGCCTTTAACGCCGTAGCATCCACCTTCGCCACATCCTGCAACTGCACCCTCACCCGCGTCAGCGCCACACGCTGCTGCGACTTGAGGTTATCCGCCCCACCCAACGCGTTCAGCACCTCGGCCGACAACAGGCTTTGCGTCGGCGCAGTGACCGTCTCGGCGATCAAATCCGGCGTCAGGGCTTTCCAGAACGCCCGCTGCAATTTCTCGAACATGCTCAAAGCTCCACGACAGGTGAGGTTTCAACAGTGGCCGCGTGATATTGGCGCAGGGCCTCACGCACTTGGGCGGCTTCTTCCAGGCCCAGTACCTGGCGGGCGATGATCTGGCAGTCGGCCAGGTCCAGCTCGCGCACGGTGGCCTTGATGGTGGGGATCAACGGCACGCTGACCGACAACTCATCCACCCCCAAGCCGATCAACACCGGCACGGCCAGCGCTTCGGAGGCCAACGCGCCGCACACGCCCACCCACTTGCCATGGGCATGGGCGGCCTTGACCGTGGTGGCGATCAGGCGCAGCACCGCCGGGTGGAAGCTGTCGGCCTGGCTGGCCAGGCGCGGGTGGTCGCGGTCCATGGCCAGGGTGTATTGGGTCAGGTCATTGGTGCCGATGGAGAAGAAGTCCACATGGGGCGCGAACACGTCCGCCATCAGCGCCGCCGAGGGCACCTCAATCATGATGCCCAGCTTCGGCAACTCGGTGAGCCCCAGCGCCAGCGCTTCCTCTTCAAGAATCTTGCGCGCCAGGTGCAGCTCCGACAGCAGGCTGACCATCGGCAACATGATGTGCAGCCGCGCAAAACCGGCACTGGCGAGGATCGCACGGAACTGTTCGCGCAGCAGTTGCGGGCGTTCAAGGCACAGGCGGATGCCGCGCAAGCCGAGGAACGGGTTGGTCTCGGCGTCCATGGGCACATAGGCCAGCGGCTTGTCGCCACCGACGTCAAGGGTGCGCACCACCAGGTTGCGCCCCAGGCCCAGGGCACGGGCGATCGCGGTGTAGGTGCCGGCTTGTTCCTCGGGGCTTGGTGCGCGGTTGCGGTCCAGGTAGAGAAACTCCGAACGCAACAGGCCAACGCCTTCGCCGCCGAGGGTCAGGGCGTGCTCGACTTCCTGCAACGAGGCTACGTTGGCGGTCACTTCGACGTGATGGCCGTCGCGGGTGGTGGCCGGTAGAGACGCCTGCGCCACATTGCGCTGATGGCGCAGCACCTGGTGTTTGCGGGCGGCCTCCAACCGTTCGATCTCGGCCAGGTTCGGCTCCAGGTGCAGCTCGCCTTTGTCAGCGTCGAGCAGCACCTGTTTGCCGTTGGCCAGCGCCAGCACCTGGGCGGGCACGCCGCATATAGCCGGCAGGCCAAGGGCGCGGGCCAGAATCGCGACATGGCTGGTCGCACCGCCGCCGACCGTGACAAACCCCAGGACTTTGCGGGTATCCAGGCTGGCGGTCTGCGAAGGGGTCAGTTGCTCGGCGATCAGGATCGCGCGCTCCGGCAAATCCCAGGCGCTGTCCTGGACCCCCAGTATCAGTTTCAGCACACGCTGGCCGACGTCCGCCAGGTCGGCCGCACGTTCGGCCAGCAGGGCATTGCCTGAACCTCGGAACAGGTTGGCCGTCGCAACCGTGGCACTGTTCCAGGCAAAGGCGGCGCTCTTGCCCTCATCCAACAGGCTGTGGGCTTGTTCGAGCAAGGTCGGGTCTTCGAGCAACTCCTGATGCGCGCGGAAAATCTCCGCCTGGGCGCTGCCGGCAGCCGTGTCTTGCAGGGTTTGCAGCGCTGCGGTGGCAGCCACCAGGCCACGCGCCAGGGCGGCACGTTCAGACGCTTCATCCGTGCCGTGTTCAGGGATGACCCACTCGGGCTCGATCACTTGCACGACCTGGCCAAACGCCGAACCCGGTGAGGCGCAGACGCCTTTAAGCAACGTCGCCGACAACACCATTGCGATCGGCTCGGCAACACTCGTCACTGCCTCGCCACAGCCTTCGGCCAACAAGGCAACCAACGCCTGGATCGCTGCCTCGGCATCGGCGCCCGCCGCACTCACTTGCAGGGTGTCGCCCTGCACGGTCTGCAACGCCATGATCGCCACCAGCGACTTGGCGTTGGCGCTCTGGGTTTGCTTGTGCAGGTAGATGCTGGCCTTGAAACCCTTCGCCGCCTGGGCGAATACCGCCGCCGGGCGGGCATGCAGGCCGTTGGCATTGGGCAAGGTCAGTGGCTTGGAGAACAGTGCCTCGCCCTCCTCCTCATCCATCGCCTCGGCGGTTTCACGGGGGACTAACTGCAACAGCGGCTGGCCAGCGTCCACAAGACCGCTCGCCACTACGGTAAAGGGTTCGCCGCTGACCACCAGCATCAAGGTCAGCAAACTGCGCGCATGGATAGCCACGTAGTCGGCATCGAACTCGATCAGCGCCTGTCCGGCCTCCACCCGCTGGCCTTCCTGCACCAACCGGGTGAAGCCCTGGCCCGCCAGGTTCACGGTGTCCAGGCCGATATGCAGCAGCACCTGGACGCCGTTGTCATCGGTCACGCTGACCGCATGCCCGCTGTCCTGGATATTGCTGATCACCCCGGCCAGCGGCGCGCACAAGGTCTGCGAGGTCGGGTCGATGCACAGGCCGTCGCCGATCACGCGGCTGGAGAATACCGGGTCGGGGACCTTGTCCAGTGCCAGCAGCACACCGGATAGGGGCGCCAGCAATTCCAGGGGTTTAGATGGGGTCATGACTTCACCTGCTGTTTTGTTCTGTAAAAATCATTGGGTGATGCAACCCCAAGATGACGACGATCCAATGTGGAAGCTGGCTTGCCTGCAATAGCATCGCCTCGGTGTTACTGAAAGACCGAGTCGCCCGCATCGCAGGCAAGGCAGCTCCCACGCAAAGCGCATTCACATGAGTTCGCGCTATTTCCACCAATATTCGACCTGCACGCCAACATTCGACCCATGCCGCGCCGTGCCATAGGAGCCGGTATCAGACAACGCCGACCCCGCCGCCAATTCATTCGCCGCACGCTTGGCCGCTTCGTTCCAGCTTGCATAGGTGTAGTACAAGCGCACCTCCGGTCGCGCCCAGAATTCCGGGCCTTTGGGTGACCAGGTCGGGGCGAAGGTAAATTTGCTCAGTTTGCGTGTACCGCCGGTGGCGTCGACCTGATCATGCCCAAGTTCGGTGACCAGTTTGAACTGCTCGCTGATGGCATACGCCGGGCGCACACCGATGGACATCCAGGTCTGGTCCTGGCTGCCAGGGCGAATGTCTTTCTGGTACACCGCCTCGACCTGCCCACCAAAACGCGGCGTCACCTGCCAGTCGAAAAACTCCACGGCACGGTAACTTTTGCTGCTGTTGTCCAGGAAGGTATTGCCGGTGTAGCCCAGGCCGGTGCCGGGGCCTTCGCCGTACTGCAAGGCGAACTTGTTCTTGCCGCCCAGGAAAGGTTTTTGCACGTGCTGCGCAGTGATCGCCCAGCCGCTGTTGGTGTCACGCCCGCCGGCTTTTTCGATGTAGCTCAGGCCCAGTTCCAGCTCGCCGCCAGGGTTGGTCTTGAAGCCCGCGACGTTGAAGTCGTGACGGGTGGCGTATTCCTTCTGGTACAGGTTGTCCTTGCGCGAAATCGCGTAGCTGTATTTGAGGTCGCCGATCAGCACGTCCTCGATACCACCGCCCGTGGCGCTCTGGTTCCAGTAGTAGAAATCGGAGATATGGATGTCGTTACGTTTGTAGTAACGCCGACCGGCCCATACCGAACCGCCATTGAGCGCGGGCAGGTTGGACCACTGCGCATACATCTGCGGCATGCGCGCGGTGCCGTTATTCTCGCCTTGGAACTTCAGCTCGCGGTCGTATTTGTTATAGAGCGACGCCATTGCATCGACGCTGAGCACCGAGCCGTCGTCCAGGGTGAGCAGATCTTGGCGCAGCTCCAGTTCGGCGTATTGTTCGCATTCGTTACCCAGGCGGTATTTGGTTTGCGCCCCCGGCAGTTGGAAACATTGCTGTGGGCCGCTACCGGTCGAAGTACCCGCGCCACTGCGCAGGTAACCGGCAAATTCCAGTGCTTGAGCGCCAAAGGGCAAGCCCAGGCAAGACGCAACGAGGCCCAGCTTTATTGTTGTTCTCATGAAACGCTCCTTTTATTTTTATTGTTTTCTTACTTTTTTGCTCGACACGATCCCTTGTAGGCGCCGGTTTGCCGGCGATAGCAGTCCGCAGGGCAATAGCGGTCTTGAGGGCGCTATCGCCGGCAAGCCGGCTCCTACAGGGGCGCGTTGTTTCAGTCTTTCAGGTGCAGGACGAAGGACTCATAGGGGCGCAGTGCGACGGTGGCGGTGCGTTGCGGGCAGTCGGGGTAGTTGCTGATCAGCAGGCGCTGCTCGCTGGCCGAGTTGATGACGTCGTCCGGCAGCTGGATTTCGCACGGCGTGCCATAGAAGTTGTTCAGCACCAGCAGGCGCTCGCCGTGGCCTTCACGCAGGTACGCCCAGACCTGCAAATGGTCTTGCAACAGCTGGCGATAAACGCCTTCCTGGATCAGCGGCTCATGGCGGCGCAACGCGATCAGCGCACGGTAGTGATGCAGCACGGAATCCGGGTCGTCCAACTGGCTCTCGACATTGATCTGTGCCGCATTGGCCGGGATCCCGATCCACGGCTCACCCCTGCTGAAACCCGCATTCGCCCCGGCAGTCCACTGCATCGGCGTGCGGCCGTTGTCGCGGGATTTCTGCATGATCGCGGCCATGCTCGACGCCTCGGACTCACCCGCATCGCGCTTGAGCCGGAAGATGTTCAGGGTCTCTACATCGCGGTACTGCTCGATCCTGTCGAAGCCAGGATTGGTCATGCCCAGCTCTTCGCCCTGGTACACAAACGGCGTGCCCTGGAGGAAGTGCAGCGCGGTCGCCAACATCTTGGCCGAGACCACCCGATGCTCACCGTCATTGCCGAAGCGCGAGACCACCCGTGGCTGGTCGTGGTTACACCAGAACAGCGCGTTCCAGCCGCCACCGGCCTGCATGCCCAGTTGCCAGTCGGAGAAAATCTGCTTGAGCTGCAAGAAGTCGAAGTCGGCCTTCACCCACTTCTGCAGGTTCGGGTAATCGACTTTCAGGTGATGAAAGTTGAAGGTCATCGACAGCTCTTTCGACTCTGGCCGTGAGTAGCGGATGCAGTGTTCGAGGCTGGTGGACGACATCTCGCCGACGTTGATCAGGTCATGCCCTTCGAACACTTCGCGGTGCATTTCCTGCAGGTATTCGTGCACGTTCGGGCCATCGGTGTAGAAGCGCCGACCGTCGCTGGTGTCTTCGGGGAAATCGGCAGGCTTGGAGATCAGGTTGATCACGTCCAGGCGGAAACCGCCCACGCCTTTGTCGCGCCAGAAGCGCATCAGCTTGAACACCTCGGCACGCACCTTGGGGTTGTCCCAATTCAGGTCGGCCTGGGTGTGGTCGAACAGGTGCAGGAAGTACTGCCCGGTTTGCGCCTCGTATTCCCAGGCCGAGCCGCCGAACTTGGATTCCCAGTTATTCGGCTGGTCGCGCCAGATGTAGAAGTCGCGGTACGGGTTATCGAGGCTGCTGCGCGCCTGCTGGAACCACTCGTGTTCGATGGAGGTGTGGTTGACCACGATATCCAGCATCAGCTTGATGCCACGCTTGGCCGCTTCGCTGATCAGCAAGTCGCAGTCGGCCATGGTCCCGTAGCTGGGGTCGATGGCGTAGTAGTCGCTGATGTCGTAGCCGTTGTCGCGCTGCGGCGAGCGCAGGAACGGCGTAATCCACAGGCAGTCGACGCCCAGCCATTTGAGGTAGTCGAGTTTGTCCACGATGCCCAGCAGGTCACCGGTGGCGTTACCCGCGTGGCTGTGGAAGCTTTTGGGGTAGATCTGGTAGATCACCGAGTGTTGCCAGTCTTGCATGGTGGGTTCCTTCAGTTGATTTGTGTACAGGCCTCTCGGGCCTCATCGCGGGCAAGCCCGGGACGCGTTTCAAATGTGGGAGCTGGCTTGCCTGCGATGGCGTCGGGTCAGGCGACCCTGTACCCAGGCCGAACAATCTTGATGCTCAACGCACAGGTCAAAACAAACGGCACCACCATCGCGATGACCATGCCAATCACAAACACCGCGATGGATTGCGGCACAATCGAGATAAACCCAGGCAAGCCTCCCACCCCGATGGCCGAGGCCTGCACCTTGTTCAGCGCGAGGAAAATGCTGCCCAATCCCGAGCCCACCAAGGCCGCATAGAACGGAAACTTGAAACGCAAATTCACCCCGAACATCGCCGGCTCAGTAATGCCGAAGTAAGCCGAAATCGCCGAGGTCGACGCCATGCTTTTATCCCGCGCATTGCGGGTCATGTAGAACACCGCAAGCGCAGCGCTGCCCTGGGCCAGGTTGGACATGACGATCATCGGCCAGATAAAGGTGCCGCCCTGAGTAGAAATAAGCTGCAGGTCCACGGCGAGGAACATGTGGTGCATGCCGGTGATCACCAGCGGTGCATACAGCAGGCCGAAAATCGCCCCGCCGACCATGGGTGCCAGGTCAAACAGCGTGACCACGCCTTCTGTGATCAGGATGCCGAGATGACGGGTCACCGGGCCAATGATCGCCAGGGCCAACACACCCGTGACGACGATGGTGGTGATGGGTACGACGAGCAGTTGAATCGCGTTGGGCACCCGCGCCCGCAGCCATTTTTCGATCACGCTCATCACGTAGGCGGCCATCAGGATCGGCAGGATCTGCCCCTGGTAGCCCACCTTCTCAATCTGGAACCAACCGAAAATATCGAAGTACGGCAGGCTCTGGCCGTCGAGACCGGCGACTGCCTTGCCGTAGTTCCAGGCGTTGAGCAGGTCCGGGTGCACCAGCATCAGGCCGAGCACGATGCCGAGGATTTCGCTGCCGCCAAAACGCTTGGCCGCCGACCAGCCCACCAATGCCGGCAGGAACACAAACGAGGTGTTGGCCATCAGGTTGATCAGGCTCCACAGGCCATCCAGGTTCGGATACGCCTCCAGCAACGTCTTGCCCTCGATGAACATGCCCTTGGCGCCCATCAGGTTGTTCACGCCCATCAACAGGCCGGCGATGATCAACGCGGGCAGGATCGGCATGAACACATCGGAGAACACCCGCACCAGGCGCTGCATGGCGTTGGTCTTGTCGGCGCCCTTCTTCTTCACGTCAGCGATGGTGGCGGCGGCGAGGCCGGTCTGTTCGCGCAGGGCGGCATAGACCTTTTCCACTTCGCCGGGGCCGATCACCACCTGGAACAAGCCACCGGTGAAGAACGAACCTTTGACCAGATCGACCTGGTTCAGCGCGCTGCCATTGACCCGGCTCGGGTCCTTGAGCGCCAGGCGCAGGCGGGTCACGCAGTGGGCAGCTTGCTCAAGGTTGTCGCTGCCCCCGAGGTTCTCGAGAATCTCGCGGGCAATCGTCGAATAGTCGTGGCTCATGCTTGGTTTCCACTTTGATTTTTTTATTTGGGGGCAGTCATTGGCAGCACGCCGAAGGCAAAAGTACTCGTCTGTACGAGTTAAAGCAACAACTCGTCTGTACGAGTTACAATTTGTTTATTTTCTGTAGGCGCCGGCAAGCCGGCGCCTACAGAAGGATCGTTCTCCGCAAGCCCAATGGACAAACCCCACCTGTGCCACTAAGGTTCCTGCCTGAACGCAAAGGCACAGAGCCATCCCCATGAGCAAATACAACCAGATCTATACGGATCTGCTTGCCAGCATCACGACTGAACGCCTGCAGCGCGGCACACGCCTTCCCTCCGAAACCGAATTGATGGACAGCTACCAGGCCAGCCGAGGCACCGTACGTCGGGCCATCGAGCAGTTGCAGGAGCGCGGGTTTGCGCAAAAGATCCACGGCAAAGGCACCTTCGTGCTTTCCCCCAACCCGATCGAGTTCCAGCTGGGCGGCATCGTCAGCTTCCACGAAACCCACGCCGACCTGGGCGATGACGTACGCACCGAAGTCGTCGAATTCACCCAGTTCCCACTGGAAGGCTCACTGCTGCAACACATCGAAGCCGAACCCGGCACCCTGATCACCCGCATCAAACGGGTACGGCGCATCGGCGGCAAACGGGTGATCCTCGACATCAACCACTTCGTGGCCGACGTGATCCCCGGCCTGGATCGCGCGATTGCCGAGCAGTCGATCTACGCGTTTATCGAGCAGACCTTGCAACTGCAAATTGCCTACGCGCAACGCACCATCGAAGCCCTGCCGCGCAGCAAGGACGACCAGACACACCTCGACCTCGAAGGTCAGAGCCATGTGATCGTGGTGAGTAACCAGACGTTTTTGCAGGACGGGCGGCAGTTCGAGTACACCGAGTCGCGGCATACGTTGGATAAGTTTTACTTTTCGGATATTGCGCGGCGCTGAGCAGCCTGACGCGCCCACTGTAGGAGCCGGCTTGCCGGCGATGGCATCCTTGAACCCGCCACATCATTCATGGGCCTCATCGCTGGCAAGCCAGCTCCTACAGAGAATCGGGGTGATCCATTTACCGTATTCCATAAACACAAAACCCCGGCACTTGGCCGGGGTTTTGTTATTCAACGTTCACCTGCTACCGCAGGATCACTCCCACTCAATCGTCGCCGGCGGCTTGCTCGACACGTCGTAAGTCACGCGCGAAATACCTTCGATCTCATTGATGATACGGCCGCTGACAGTTTCCAGCAGTTCGTATGGCAGGTGTGCCCAGCGAGCGGTCATGAAGTCGATGGTTTCCACCGCACGCAGGGCCACGACCCAGGCGTAACGACGGCCATCGCCTACTACACCAACAGATTTCACCGGCTGGAACACCACGAATGCCTGGCTGACTTTGTGGTACCAGTCGGCCTTGCGCAGTTCTTCGATGAAGATGTGGTCGGCGCGACGCAGCAGGTCGGCGTATTCCTTTTTCACTTCACCGAGGATACGCACGCCCAGGCCCGGGCCTGGGAATGGGTGGCGGTAGACCATGTCGTACGGCAGGCCGAGTTCCAGGCCCAGACGGCGGACTTCGTCCTTGAACAGTTCGCGCAGCGGCTCTACCAGCTTGAGGTTCATTTCCTCAGGCAGGCCACCCACGTTGTGGTGGGACTTGATCACGTGGGCCTTGCCGCTCTTGGCGCCGGCCGACTCGATCACGTCAGGGTAGATGGTGCCCTGGGCGAGGAACTTGATGTTGTCCAGTTTGTTGGACTGGGCATCGAAGACGTCGATGAAGGTGCGACCGATGATCTTGCGCTTCTTCTCTGGGTCGGACTCGCCGGCCAGGTTGTTGAGGAATTGGTCCTCGGCGTTGGCGCGGATCACCTTGACGCCCATGTTCTCGGCGAACATGGCCATCACCTGCTCGCCTTCGTGCAGGCGCAGCAGGCCGTTGTCGACGAAGACGCAGGTCAGTTGGTCGCCAATGGCTTTGTGCAGCAAGGCTGCTACCACGGAGGAGTCAACGCCGCCGGACAGGCCGAGCAGGACGTTGTCGGTGCCGACCTGGGCGCGCACCTGGGCGATGGCGTCTTCAGCGATCTTCGACGGGGTCCACAGGGCCTCACACTCGCAGATGTCGAGGATGAAGCGCGACAGGATGCGGCCGCCTTGCTTGGTGTGGGTCACTTCCGGGTGGAACTGCACGCCGTAGTAGCGGCGCTCGTCGCTGAACATGCCGGCGATCGGGCAGCTCGGGGTGCTGGCCAGGATGTGGAAGTCTTCCGGCATCTTGGTGACCTTGTCACCGTGGCTCATCCACACATCGAGGCCGAACAGGCCGTCGGCGTCGACGTGGTCTTCGATGCCGTCCAGCAGGCGGCTCTTGCCGACCACGTCTACACGGGCATAACCGAATTCACGCAGCTCGGAACCTTCAACTTTGCCGCCCAGTTGCTCGGCCATGGTCTGCATGCCGTAGCAGATGCCGAAGACCGGTACGCCCAGGTCGAATACGGCTTGCGGGCAGCGTGGGCTGTTGGCTTCGTGCACGGACTCGGGGCCACCGGCGAGGATGACGCCTTTCGGTGCGAATTCGCGGATCGCTTCGTCGTCCATGTCGAACGGATGCAGTTCGCAGTACACGCCGATTTCACGCACGCGGCGGGCGATCAGTTGGGTGTACTGGGAACCGAAATCGAGGATCAGGATGCGGTGGGCGTGAATGTCGAGGGCCATGAAGTCAGTCTCGTCTAATGAATCAGAAACAACTCGGGGCTGAAGAACAGCCCCGGTTACTTAACATTTTGCTGGAAGCATCAACCTACACGGTAGTTTGGCGCTTCCTTGGTGATCTGCACGTCGTGGACATGGGATTCAGCCATGCCGGCGCCGGTGATCCGTACGAACTCTGGCTTGGTGCGCATTTCTTCGATGTCGGCGCTGCCGGTGTAGCCCATCGAGGAACGCAGGCCGCCCATCAGTTGATGGATGATCGCGCTCAGGGTGCCTTTGTACGGCACGCGGCCTTCGATGCCTTCCGGAACGAGCTTCTCGGCGCCTGCCGAGGAGTCCTGGAAGTAGCGGTCGGAAGAGCCTTGCGCCTGGGACATGGCGCCCAGCGAACCCATGCCACGGTAAGCCTTGTAGGAACGACCCTGGAACAGTTCGATCTCGCCTGGCGCTTCTTCAGTGCCGGCAAACATCGAGCCCATCATCACGCAGGAAGCACCGGCCACGATGGCCTTGGACAGGTCACCGGAGAAACGGATGCCGCCGTCGGCGATCAACGGTACGCCGGTGCCTTCAAGGGCTGCGGCGACGTTGGCGATGGCGCTGATTTGCGGCACGCCGACACCGGCGACGATACGGGTGGTGCAGATCGAGCCCGGGCCGATACCGACCTTGACCGCATCCGCGCCCGCTTCGGCGAGGGCCTTGGCGGCAGCGCCGGTGGCAATGTTGCCGCCGATCACCTGTACGTCAGGGAAGTTCTGCTTGACCCAACGCACGCGGTCGATCACGCCTTTGGAGTGACCGTGGGCAGTGTCGACCACCACCACGTCAACACCGGCAGCGACCAGGGCCGAAACGCGGTCGCCGGTGTCTTTACCGGTACCGACTGCAGCGCCCACGCGCAGACGACCTTGGTCATCCTTGCTGGCCAGCGGGTAAGCCTTGGCTTTTTCGATGTCGTTGACGGTCATCATGCCTTTGAGGGCGAATTTCTCGTCGACGATCAGCACGCGCTCGATGCGGTGCTTGTGCAGCAGTTCGCGCACATCGTTCTTGTCGGCGCCTTCCTTGACCGTGACCAGACGCTCTTTAGGCGTCATCACTTCACGGACGGTGACTTCAAGACGGTTCTCGAAACGCACGTCACGGGAAGTGACGATGCCGACCAGGTCGCCATCGTGCAGTACCGGAACGCCGGAGATGTTGTGCAGGCGGGTCAGGTCGAACAGGTCGCGCACGGTGGCGTCGGCTTCGATGGTGATTGGATCTTTCACCACACCGGCTTCGTAACGCTTGACCTTGCGCACTTCGGCAGCTTGCTGCTCGATGGTCATGTTCTTGTGGATGATGCCGATGCCGCCTTCCTGAGCCATGGCGATGGCCAGACGGGCTTCGGTGACGGTGTCCATGGCAGCGGAAACCAGAGGAATATTCAGCTCGATGCCACGGGTTAGGCGGGTCTTGAGACTGACTTCGTTAGGAAGCACCTCGGAATAACCGGGCACGAGGAGAATGTCGTCGAATGTCAGAGCTTCTTGGCTGATACGCAGCATCGCGGGGGCTCCCGAGCGGGAAAATGGAAGCGCGCCATTATATACATGCACCCTGTCGGGCTCAATGTAAAACTCTGACAAACTTGGTAATACTGATAGATGGAGAAAAACAGCCACTGTAGGAGCCGGCTTGCAGGCAATGGAAGTGTTTGAGCCTTGCGCTCGACCATCGGGCGCCATCGCCGGCAAGCCGGGCTCCAGAGTTGCACGGCGGTGGTTTAGAGTTCGACTTTGACCCAGCTCATTTTCTGATCGAGCCAATCGGCAAATTCATCGATAAAGCTCTGTTTGAAGCCCGCCTCCGCCCAGTTGTTGAAGATGAAACCCAAGTTGGAAAACCCGCATTCCTGCAGGAACAGGAAGCCGTTGATGTCGTCTTCATGCCCACACAGCGGGCAGGTGAAGTTATCGGTGTGGCCGGGCATCCAGTCTTCCAGGCTTTCGAACAGTGCTTCGCCGACTTCCTTGAGGCACTCCGGGCAGCCGGCCTCTTCGAGAAAGCCCTTGGCCGGCGTGTAGATGCAGCGCTTGTAGATGATCTCCAGGCCGTTGATCGGCTCATTGAACGGCAACGCCTCTGGGTGCAGCACCACCGCGCGAGCACCGTCGGCCAGGGCATAGCCCATGCGATTGCCGGTACGGCCACAGGTGGTCAGCTCTTCCTTGATGATGTTCTTGCGCACCAGCCAGCGCACGATCGCCCGCGCGCGGGGTTCATGGACAGGCAAGGTGGAGATTTTCGGGACAAGGATGCTTTGGGAATTCATGGGAGTCCTGCGGTGTGGCCACTGGCGCCATCGCCGGCAAGCCTGGCTCCCACAGTTGATTGCAGTCCAATGTGGGAGCCGGGCTTGCCCGCGATGAGGCCCTGAAGGCTGGCAGCTTAATCCCTGCCCCACACAGGTCAAGTACTCAAATACCGCCCAATCAACGCAATCCCACTGGCCAACACCAACCACGTCACCAACCGCACAAACGCCTCACGCGACATACGCATCGTCAAACTGCGCCCACACCACAGCCCCAGGGCCATCGCCGGCAACAGGCACAGCGCCAACATCAGCAGCGGCAGGTCCGCATACACCCCGGCAATCAGGAACAGGCTCAAGCGCACCACCGTGCTGCAACTGATCAACGCACTCTGGGTTGCACGCGCCGCCTCCTTGGGCAGGCGGCTGTTCAGGTAGATCGCATATAAAAAGCCACCACTGCCAAACAGCGCCCCGAACAACCCGCCCACCGTGCCCATCGGAATCGACCACCCCGCCGCCAGCTGCGCGGGCCGCGCCTTCACTGCCAGGCTGTATATCGCGTAGGCGCTAATAAACAGCCCCATCAATAGCAGCAACAAATCCGAGTGCAGATTGAGCAAAAACACCACACCCAGCGTGCAACCGATGGCCATGCACGGTAGCAATCGCAGCAGCTCCGGTTTGTTCACGTCCCGCCGCGATTGCAGCAGGTTGCCAAACGCCGCGACAAAATCCAGCAACACCAGCAACGGGATGATCTTCGACAGCGGCATGAACAGGATGAGGATCGGCCCGGCGACCAGCGCGGTGCCGAAACCAGCGATGCCAAACACGACATAGGCGACCGCCACGCCCACACCGATCACCAGCCAATCCACACCACCAAACGACCACTGACTCAACAGCTCAAGCGGGCTCATGGGAAATTCCTTGTTAGAGATGGCCATCACTTTAGCCATCGGCGAGGGATGCGACTAATATCTTCAAAGCCCTCCACCCATCTCGAAAAGGCATGACGCGTGATCTCTACCCGCCAACTGCGCTACTTCGTCGAAATCGCCGACAGCGGCAGTTTCAGTGCCGCTGCCGAGCGCCTGTTTGTGGCGCAATCGGCCCTGAGCCGGCAGATCAAGGAGCTGGAAACCCAACTGCAAACCCCGTTGTTCGAACGCACCGCACGTCAACCACGCCTCACCGCTGCCGGCGAAGCCTTTTATCCGCGAGCCCGCAACCTGCTGAGCGAACTACTCAAGGCCAGCGAGATGGCGACTCAAGTAGGCAATGGCGAGCTCGGCACGCTGCGCTTGAGCCATTCAAGCACCGTGCCCATGAGCGGCCTGTTGCTGCAGGGTATCAGCACCTGGCTGGAGCGTTGCCCTGGAGTGTCGATGGATATCGCCAAACTGTCTTCCGAAGCGCAACTGGAAGAAATCGCCGACGGTCGCCTGGAAGTCGGGGTGTTGCGCTTGCCCGTGTTGCGCCAGCGCGAGGGCGTGCGAGTCGTGCCTCTATACAGCGAGCAACTGTTGTTGGCCGTGCCGCCGAATCATGCGCTGGCGCGCAGTCAGATACCCATCGAGCTGGAGCAATTGCGCGACGAAGCGTTTATCTCGATCCCTCACCCCCAGCGTGGCGGCCTCAGTTATTTGTCAGCCGAGTTGTGCATGCGTGCGGGATTTTTCCCCAAGGCTGCACGGGTGATGTCACGCAAGACCACCCAGTTACAGTTGATCCAGGCCGGCTTCGGTATTGCCTTGTTACCAAAATCCATGCAGGACATTGCGCCAGCCAACGTGCACTTTTTGCCCCTGGCCGATCCGGACTGCCTTAGCACCGTGGCCCTGGCCTGCGCACAGGCGCCGAGCGCGCTGGTGGAGCAATTCTGCCAAACCTTGCGCGAATGCCTATAAACTGCCGACCATGATTAAAGATCGCCTCTCATGATTAAAGACCCGTTTGCCCGCCTGGGCCTGGACCGCGAAGTCCTGACTGTCAGCCAGCTCAACGGCCGCGCGCGGGTGTTGCTGGAAGACGTGTTCACCAATATCTGGGTCGAAGGCGAGATCTCCAACCTCGCCCGTCCGGCCTCTGGCCATGTGTACTTCACCCTCAAGGACAGCGGCGCGCAGGTGCGTTGCGCACTGTTTCGCAACAATGCTGCGCGCGTGCGCCAGGCACTCAAAGATGGCCTGGCCGTGAAAGTGCGCGGCAAGGTCTCGTTGTTCGAGGGCCGTGGCGACTACCAGTTGATCCTCGATACCGTGGAGTCCGCCGGTGATGGAGCGCTGCGTCTCGCGTTCGATGCCCTGAAGGAAAAGCTCAGCGCCGAAGGCCTGTTCAGTGCCGAACGCAAAGTGCCGCTGCCAGCGCACCCTCGGCGCATTGGCATTATCAGCTCACCGACCGGTGCGGTGATCCGCGACATCATCAGCGTGTTCCGCCGTCGAGCGCCGAACATTGAACTGACACTGATCCCCACGGCCGTGCAGGGTCGCGAAGCCATCCCCCAGATTGTGCGGGCATTGAAACTGGCGGATGCGCGCGGCTTCGATGCACTGATCCTGGCCCGTGGCGGCGGCTCACTGGAAGACCTCTGGTGCTTCAACGAAGAAGCCGTGGCCCGAGCGGTGGATGCATGCATTACGCCGATCGTCAGTGCTGTCGGTCATGAAACCGATGTGTCGATCAGCGACTTCGTAGCGGACGTGCGCGCCCCTACCCCCTCCGCCGCGGCTGAATTGCTCGCGCCAGACGCCAGCCACCTGGTGCGCCAGGTCGAAAACCTGCACCGCCGCCTGGTGATGCTGATGCGCAACCGCCTGAGCCACGACCGCCTGCGCCTGGAGGGCATGGCCCGGCGCCTGCGTCACCCCGGCGAACGCCTGCGCCAACAGGCCCAGCGCCTGGATGACCTGGACATGCGCATGCGTCGCGCGTTTGAGCGCAGCCTCAATACCCGGCGCGAACGCCTGATCCGCTTGGAAACCCGCCTCGCCGGCCAGCACCCTGGGCGTCAACTGGCCCTGTTGCGCCAGCGCCTGGAGAGCCTCGCCGAACGCCTGCCCCGCGCCATGCGCGAAGGCCTCAAGGCCCGGCGCCTGCAACTGCAGAGCCAGGTGCAGACGCTGCAGGTGGTCAGCCCACTGGCGACCTTGGGCCGCGGCTACAGCATCCTGTTGGACGAGCGCGGCCAAGCGATTCGCAATGCCGCGCAAACCCACACCGGCCAGCGCCTGACCGCGCGCCTCGGTGAAGGCCAATTGCAAGTGCGGGTGGAAGACAACCACCTGACACCCGTCACCCTTTCGTTATTGGATTGATTGATGCCACGTTTATTTAGCCTGCTGATGTTGTTTTGCCTCGCCTTCAACGCCAACGCCGACAGCTACATCACCCGCACCTTGAACAAACCGGTGCCGGGTGGCGTTGCCGTGGTTGAGCTGGGCCCCGCAGCAGCGGCGCCAAAAGCCACCTATCAGGGCAAGCCGGTGCTGGTGGTGAAAGAGGCGGACAACTGGCTGGCGATTGTCGGTATTCCATTGACGGTCAAGCCAGGCAACGAACGCATCAGCAGCGGCGGGCGCAACCTGCCGTTTATCGTTGGCTACAAGAAGTACCCGGAACAACGCATCACCCTGAAAAACAAAAGCCAGGTAAACCCCGACCCGGCGCAGCTCAAGCGCATCGAAGCGGAGCTGGCGGTGCAGATCAAGGCCTACCGCAGTTTCAGCCAGAACCTGCCGAGCAACCTGGTGCTGGACAAGCCGGTGAACGGGCCGCTGTCGAGCAAGTTCGGTGTGCGTCGCTTCTTCAACGGTGAAGAGCGCAACCCCCATTCAGGCCTGGACTTCGCCGTGCCGGCCGGTACCCCTATCAAGACCCCGGCGAACGGCAAGGTGATTCTGGTCGGCAACTATTTCTTCAACGGCAACACAGTATTTGTCGACCATGGCCAGGGCTTCATCAGCATGTTCTGCCACATGTCGAAGATCGACGTGAAAGTCGGCCAGCAACTGGCGCGCGGAGCCGTGGTGGGCAAGGTCGGTTCGACAGGCCGTGCGACCGGGCCGCACATGCACTGGAACGTCAGCCTGAACGACGCACGGGTCGACCCGGCGATCTTTATCGGCGCATTTCAGCCCTGAAGCAGCACTTCCCGACAAACAACCCACAGTGCCGTTTTCAAAGGCACACACGCAGGGCCAGATAACACCCAGTGACACAATCGCTGGAATCAAATGCTCGGTTTTCAGAACGTATAGGGTGCCACGGCTGACAGGGAGTGCCATGCAGCCATCATTCAACTTTTGAGAACCGAAAGCATGCAGCTATCTGCCACTCAAAGACGATCACCGCACCTTGAACAGGGAAATCAGTCCCCCGCTGAACCCCATATCAAATCACGCACGCTACCTGCCTCACAGCTCAAGTCCAGCGCAGCAACGAACCCCCATGAAACAGCATTGCTCAAGGCTTACCTTTCGGCCATACAGGGCCCCACGCTGGACACCCCCTCCGAAATTGTAAACGTGCCCCTGCAGAGCACGCTGGGCCAATGGCTAGCGCTGTATCGAGCACAAATAGAGCATCCTGTCGTTCAACGCTGGCTAAACGAGCAAAACATCGATCAGTCCGCCCTGCTTACCATCAACCCAACAACTGGTGCGTTAACAGCCCAGGTGGGCAAAGAAAAGAAACATTTCGCTCTCACGGACATGTCCGGATGGGGACAGGTCTCGGCTCCGCTCCTGGCAGCCGCCAGGGTCATCGCACCCGGCAACGTTGATGAGCTTCAGGTGCAATTCGGGACTGGCTCAATACACGTCAACGTAGCAGTGGTCTCAAATTTCCAGGGCGAACCTCCCCCAAAGACCCTGGCCCAAACCCGGGCATTGATAAGGCGCCTGAACCAGAACCAAGCGTTTGACCCCATTCCCAACGACGACCGCCTACGCCCGGCCAGTAGCCGCTCGGCACAAGCCCTAGAACAGCACAAACAAAACGCCGCCAAGTTCTACATCAGCGCACCTCAAGCACTGACTTACAAGCGCCTGGCAATCGATGTGGCCAACACGCTGCCTGACGTACGGGCAGAAGCCAAGAAATGGGCAGAAAGCCTTATCTTCCAGTTGACCGGCAAGCACGTGGATGCCGACACGATTTACTTAAATCGGTTCAAGAGTTCAAGCACGCCGCTCAGCCAGGAAACCGCCACAGTGACCGGTTGGGAGCATCCAAATGAGGAACCCTATTCGTCACTGCGCCTACCGGACGCACTGTTGAAGAACTTCTCCGAGCATGACTGGGATCCTGGCAGCCTGGACCTGGAAGCCGGTCTCTACATGGACGGTTCCGGTAAAAGTCAAAAGGGTGGATACGGTTCTTACAACCAGTTCCCTCTGGCACCTTCCTCTGTGATGCACGCGAGTTGGAAAACCGACTTTCAGGCTCAGATGAGCAAAAAAATAGACACATTTTGGAAAGACCACCTGAATGACTATGAGGTAGCGCTCAAAGGAGAGTTCGTTTTTCAGGCCCGCAAGCAACTGAAAGCGTTTGAGCGCAAATCACCCGCAGAGCAAGCCCTTCAAGCGCCTGAGCATCGTTTCACCCGGGACGATTATCGAATGGTGATGGCAGCGGCGCCCCACTTGCCACTGGATGAAAATGCACCACTGACCGTCGAACAACTGGAGGCCAAGGCCCCCGTAAAAGGCAACGTTCAAGTCCATGCGCTAGATATCGGTGGTTTTCCGTCGAGCGATATTCTGCGATTTACCGATCTTGGCAACCACCAGCAAATTCTCTACATACCAGGCGCCGAACCGGCCTTTCTCAAGTTTGCCTCTGTCGAAGCGCTGGATCAGTGGATCGCAGAGCAGACCAAGAACGTAAAAAAAAGCCAGGCCCTGCTTGCCCACTTCCCACTGATCACCCGACAGAACCACGAACCCAGCACTCTGGAATATATCGGGAGGGCGCTCGCGCCAGAGGCCTCGTTGTTCCTGAAGTTATTCATTGGCTTGCCCAACAAGGTTGAGGGGCTCGACTCCATCTTCCAAAAACTGTCCACGGATAAACTGGAGCCCGGCGCAGCCGAGCACAGCTCGCTGCACAAAATCGAGGGAGATGCTTTTGCCAGCATCGCGAATGCAAGCAAAGTCCGCATGACCAGTGATGCCGATAGCGTCATCAAGTCTAATAGTGAGGTCACACGCGACACCTGGCTCAACGACGTGACCGTAGCTGCGGGCTTACTGGCCAAACTTGCGCCCATCGCCGCACCGGTTGCTGCCGCGGCGGTAGTGACAGGCTTGACGGAATTGACACTGGGCGCGGAAAAAGAATATTCCGGGGACACCGAGGCAGAACGCAAAGACGGAGCATCCAAGGCATTCGATGGTTTGCTCAATACACTGTTCGGTGTAGGCACAATGGCGCCACTGAAAGATTCGTTCATTTCTCCGGAAGAAAAACCACTTGCCCCGATACCAGGCGAAAGCCCTCGGATCGTCAAGCCGGTGGCAAACCGACTACGCCCCAGCCACGTAGGCAATATCAGCCAGTATGCAGTAGCCGACGGTGAGCAATTGATTGAAAACGCTCCGTGCAACGCGAAGGGCATCTATCAGGTCAAGGATGGAACAACTGGGGAGGATCACTGGTTCATCCGCTTTACCGACACGACCGGCGTTCGCCAGGTGTATGAGATCAAGGGCAATTTCAAACTCAGCAATGAGTATGTGCAGATCATTCAAAGAGAAACGGGCAAGCCCGTGATGACGGTGTATTCCACTGCCGAGGGAGAGTGGCGAGTAAATGAAATACTTGGGGGTAAGCGACATCGGGGCAGGACCTTACCCCCCGAGCACGACACTTACATGAATCGGATTCTCTCGGGCAATGCGGCCCGTGACTTCAACGGTGATCCGGCCGTAACCGGGCAGATCCGGCGGTGGTTCAGACGCGACATGGACATTTACTACATCGATCTGGAAACGAATGGGATGCCGGCCCGTCCTTCGCTTCCCGTAATGACCATCAACAGTACACCGGAGTCGGCCATTCGACGCACGTTATCGCAACCCGGTGTGCGTGGGCTGGTACTGGGAGAAATACATGACGAACCTGCGGCGTATCAATTGGTCATTGATCAAATGCAGAAGTTCAAGGACAGCGGCGTCACCATTATTTACGTTGAAGGTGCGCCCTTTATCCAGGGTTCGTCGAACATCGCCGACGCGGCGCTGCTCCCATCAGATGCACCCAATTTTGGTCAACACGTCTACAACCCGGACTACACGGGTGGCCCTACGCTGGTAGACATCATCAATGAAGCAGACAAGCATGGGATAAAGGTCATTGGGCTTGAGCACCAGCAATTGACGTGGCGCACAGACAACCCGATGAAAATGAATTTGTTCACGCACCCACGGGGAGCGGAATTCCGACTGAAGGAGTTCAACTACCACGCAGCAAAGATCATCGAACAAACACCACCCGGCGAAAAATTCGTGGCCATCGTAGGGAAAGACCACATGAATACGTATGACGGTGTCCCCGGCATCGCAGAGCAGACCGGCGGGGTAGGAATGTCCGTGACACCCTCTCTCAAAGGCAGCTCCAGTATCGTGAGCCAGCCCCCTAATACACCTCCACCAACGCTGAAATTCCTGCGTGGCACCAGTATCCCCGAGCCTTACGGTGATATTCATGTGGATTACAATATCGACGCACTGACCTATTGACGCGGACGCGTTATCCGGGGCCCACAGCGCATACGCTGCGGGCCAACCGATTGCGCAAAGCCAGATCAGCAGCGCAACAAATCACCATAAATACAAAACAAACAACAACAAAAACCAATAAAACGGTAAAAATAGGAAATTATCTCAATTTTTTTTCGTAACTTGCCATCTTTCCCCCACACGGTTAGGGTTGAGCTTATGAAAACCTCTCACACCCTCATTCAGCTCCGCCAGCACCGCAGCCTGTGCCTTGTCAGCGCACGACTGCCAGGCTGAATCGATCTGCCTCGTCTTTACGTTTTATCCCTAAAAACAGTCATACGGCAGGCCGCCTTTTCTCGGCCCCTACAACAAAGGATTTCCCGATGAGCATGCTCAAAGACCCGTCTTCGAAGTACCGCGCGTTCCCGACCATCGATATTCCGGACCGCACCTGGCCATCGAAGACCATCACCGAAGCGCCGATCTGGTGCAGTTCCGACTTGCGTGATGGCAACCAGTCGCTGATCGAGCCGATGGACGCGGTGAAAAAGCTGCGTTTCTGGAAGACCCTGGTCGCCGTTGGCGTGAAGGAAATCGAAGCCTCGTTCCCGGCGGCATCGCAAACCGACTTCGACTTCGTGCGCACCCTGATCGAAGACAACCACATCCCCGAGGACACCACCATCCAGGTGCTGACCCAGGGCCGTGAAGACTTGATCGCCCGCACCTTTGAATCCCTGCGCGGGGCCAAGAAGGCCATCGTGCACTTGTACAACGCCACATCCCCGTCCTTCCGCCGTATCGTGTTCAACCAGGACAAGGAAGGCATCAAGGCCATCGCGGTCAACGCGGCCAAGCTGTTCGTCAAATACGCCGCCCAGCAGCCGGAAACCCAGTGGACCTTTGAATACTCCCCGGAGACCTTCAGCGCCACCGAGCTGGAGTTCGCCAAGGAAGTGTGTGACGCGGTGATCGAGGTGTGGAACCCGACGCCTGAGCACAAGATGATCCTCAACCTGCCGGCCACCGTGGAATGCGCCACGCCGAACATCTATGCCGACCAGATAGAGTGGTTCGGTCGCCATATCAACCGCCGTGACAGCGTGATCATCAGCCTGCACACCCACAACGACCGTGGCACCGGCGTGGCCGCCACCGAGCTGGGCCTGATGGCCGGCGCCGACCGTGTCGAAGGCTGCCTGTTCGGCAACGGCGAGCGTACCGGTAACGTCGACCTCGTCACCGTCGCGCTGAACATGTACACCCAGGGCCTCGACCCGCAGCTGGATTTCTCCGACATCGATGGCGTGCGCAAAGTCGTCGAAGAGTGCAACCAGATCCAGGTTCACCCGCGTCACCCTTACGTCGGTGACTTGGTGCATACCGCCTTCTCCGGCTCGCACCAGGATGCGATCCGCAAGGGCTTCTCCCAGCAGAAAGACGATGCGCTGTGGGAAGTGCCGTACTTGCCGATCGACCCGGCCGATATTGGCCGCAGCTACGAAGCGGTGATTCGCGTGAACAGCCAGTCGGGCAAGGGCGGCATCGCCTACCTGCTGGAGCAGGAGTACGACATCAGCTTGCCGCGTCGCATGCAGATCGAGTTCAGCCAGGTGGTACAGGCCGAAACCGACCGCGTCGGCCTGGAGATGACCGCACCGCAGATCTACGCTTTGCTGCAGCGTGAATACCTGCAAGCCAACACCCCGTACGCGTTGGTCAGCCATCGCCTGCAGGAAGAGAACGGCAACAGCTTTGTCGAGGTGGAAGTCTCGGGCAAGGGCCAGGGCGAAACCAACCTGCACTGGAAAGGCAAAGGCAACGGCGCGCTGGAAGCGCTGGTAGCGGGCCTGCCGATTGGCGTGGAGATCATGGACTACAACGAACATGCAATCGGTGCGGGCACCAACGCCAAGGCGGCCGCCTACATCGAGCTGCGCGTGAACGGCGAGCGCCCGGTGCATGGCGTGGGTATTGATGAAAACATCACCACCGCCAGCTTCAAGGCGCTGTTCAGCGCGCTGAACCGCTCGTTGAGCCAGCAGGAAGCAAAAGCGGCGTAAGCCGGTTCGTAGGAATGCAAAAGGCCCCTGGGTGAGAACTCAGGGGCCTTTTTGTTGGCCTATCAGATTTGTGTTGCTTGTGAGGGCCTCATCGCAGGCAAGCCCGGCTCCCACAGGTCATTGCACCAAGTGTGGGAGCCGGGCTTGCCCGCGATGGCGGTGGTTCAGACAAACTGAAAGCTATCGGCATCCAGGTTGGCCGGGAACTTGGTGCGATATGCCGCCAATTCCGCCGCATCCAGGTTCACCTGGAACACCCCATCCGCCTCCCCCGCACTCAGCAGCGTCTCACCCTGAAAGTCCAGCACCTGGCTGTCCCCGGTGTAGGCAAACCCCTTACCATCCGTGCCCACGCGGTTCACCGCCGCCACGTAGCACAGGTTCTCGATGGCCCGTGCCGGCAGCAGCCGGTTCCAATGCAGGCGCCGCGCACCCGGCCAGTTGGCGGTGTACAGCAGCAGGTCAGTGTCCTGAGCATCGCGACTCCATACCGGGAAGCGCAGGTCGTAGCAAATCAATGGGCGTATACGCCAGCCCTTCAACTCGAACTGCACCTGGCGTTCGCCGGGGGTGTAGTGGTCGTGCTCGCCAGCCATGCGGAACAGGTGGCGCTTGTCGTAATGCAGCACCTCGCCGTCCGGTCGTGCCCACAGCAGGCGATTGCGGTGGCTGCCGTCGGCGGCGTGGATGATCACACTGCCAGTGATCACCGCGTTGTACTTCGCCGCCTGGGCCTGGAGCCAGCGATGGGTCGGGCCGTTCTCGGGCTCTGCGAGGGTTTGCGACTCCATCGAGAAACCGGTGGTGAACATCTCCGGCAGTACGATCAGGTCGGCACCTTTGGCCTGCTCCAACAGCAGCTCGAAATGATCGAGGTTGGCTTGGCGGTCGTGCCAGGCCAGGCTGGTCTGGACCAGGGCGAGAGTCAGGTTCGGCAGTGCACTCAGATCACGCATAGTTTTTCCGCCGCTTGTTGCAGCGTTTCCTCGCGTTTGGCAAAGCACAGGCGCACCAGGCGCTGGCCTTGGGGTGGGGTTTGGTAGAACACCGAGACCGGAATGGTGGCCACGCCGTGTTCGCGGGTCATCCAGAGAGACATGGCGACGTCATCCAGGTCCGGGCGGATCTGTGAGTAATCCACCAGCTGGAAGTAGGTGCCAGTCACACGGGTAAAGCTGAATCGGGACGGAGCAAGCAAATCGCAGAACAGGTCGCGCTTGGCCTGATAGAACGCCGGCAGCTCCTCGACGTGTTCCGGGTGTTCGGCCATGAAGTCGGCCAACGCATACTGCAGCGGGGTTACGCCGCAGAAGTTGACGTATTGATGCACCTTGCGCAGTTCGGCGCTGAGGGCCGGCGGCGCGACAACGTAGCCGGTTTTCCAGCCGGTGACGTGGTAGGTCTTGCCGAACGAGCTGACCACGAAAGCGCGCTGGTACAACTCTTCATGGGCCAGCACGCTGACGTGGGGCACGCCGTCGAAGACCAGGTGCTCGTAGACTTCATCGCTGACCAGGTAGATATCACGGTCGCGGATCAGTTCGGCCAATTGGTCCAGTTCGGCGCGGCTGATCAGCGCGCCAGTCGGGTTGTGGGGGGAGTTGAGGATGATCATGCGCGTGCGCGGTGACAGCGCGGCCTTGATCTTCTCGAAGTCGAGGGCAAAGCCGTCCAGGCTCAGTTGCACATGCACGCAGCGACCGCCGGCCAGTTCCACTGAGGGCTCGTAGCTGTCGTAGCTGGGGTCGAACACGATGACTTCATCGCCGTTGCGAATCACCGCCTGGATCGCACAGAAGATCGCCTCGGTGGCGCCAGGGGTGATGGTCACCTCGCTGTCGGCATTCACCGTGGCGCCATAACTGCGGGCGATCTTGGCCGCCACCTGCTGACGCAGCACCGGTAGGCCGGTCATGGGCGCATATTGGTTGTGACCGAGGGCGATATGTTTGCCCACCGCATCGAGCAAACCCTGGGGGCCATTGAAGTCCGGAAAGCCCTGGGACAGGTTGAGTGCGCCGGTTTCGGCTGCGAGTTGCGACATGGTGGTGAAAATGGTCGTGCCGACATTCGGCAGCTTGCTGGTGATCATCGGAGGCCCCTGCAGGTGAGCCTCAAGTTTTAAGCTGCCGGCCGCACCGGGTCAAGGCACAAACGGTCGCGCACAAAAAAGGGCTCTTCAAGAGCCCTTTTCGCGAGGTCGAAATCAGCGCTTGTCGCGGCGCTTCTTATCGGCCTTCTTGTGGTGAGTCATCAAGCGACGCTTCTTGTTCACCTGACGGTCAGTCAGTGTGTTCTTGTTGCCTTCGTATGGGTTCTCACCACCCTTGAACTCGATACGGATCGGCGTACCGACCAGTTTCAAGACGCGGCGGTAGGTGTTTTCCAGGTAACGCACGTAGGACTTCGGCACCTTCTCGATCTGGTTACCGTGGATCACGATAATCGGCGGGTTGGCACCCCCCAAGTGGGCGTAACGCAGTTTGATCCGGCGGTTGTTGACCATCGGTGGCGCGTGCTCGCCAACGGCGTCTTCCAGGATCTGGGTGAGGCGGTTGGTCGGCCAGCGGGTCACCGCAGACTTGAACGAGTTCTGCACGGATGCGTAGAGGTTGCCCACGCCGGTGCCGTGCAGTGCCGAGATAAAGTGGATATCAGCGAACTCGACAAAGAACAGGCGACGCTGCAACTCGATCTTGACGAAGTCGCGCTCGCTCGGCGTCATGCCGTCCCACTTGTTGATCGCGATCACCAGGGCACGACCGGCCTCGAGGGCAAAGCCCAGCAGGTTGAGGTCGTGGTCCACCACGCCTTCGCGGGCATCCATCACGAAGATCACCACGTTGGCGTCTTTGATCGCCTGCAGGGTCTTGACCACCGAGAATTTTTCAACTTCCTCGTGGATCTTGCCGCGCTTGCGCACACCGGCGGTGTCGATCAGCGTGTACTTCTCGTCGTTACGTTCGAACGGGATGTAGATGCTGTCACGGGTGGTGCCGGGTTGGTCATAGACGATGACCCGGTCTTCACCGAGCATGCGGTTGACCAGGGTCGACTTGCCGACGTTAGGGCGGCCGATGATGGCGATCTTGATACCGTCTTTTTCGCTCGGGCCAGGAATGCGCTTGGCTTCCTCACCTTCGGCGACGATCTCTTCCTCGCCCTCTTCTTCCTCGACGTCATCCTTGGGGAAGTCGCGCAAGGCGACTTCCAGCATCTGGGTGATGCCGCGACCGTGGGCACCGGCGATTGGAATCGCGTCGCCCAGGCCCATCGGGCTGAACTCGGCACGGGCCTGCTCAGGATCGATGTTGTCGATCTTGTTGGCGACCAGATAGGAACGCTTGTTGCGCTTGCGCAGGTGCTCGCCAATCATCTGGTCAGCAGCGGTGTAGCCCGCACGGGCGTCCACCAGGAACAACACGACGTCGGCTTCTTCAATGGCCAGCAGCGACTGCTCGGCCATCTTTTCGTCCATGCCATGCTCGTCACCGGAGATACCACCGGTGTCGACAATAATGTAGGAGCGCCCTTGCCACTTTGCCTCACCGTATTGGCGATCACGGGTCAGACCGGACAAGTCGCCGACGATGGCGTCGCGAGTCCTGGTCAGGCGGTTGAACAAGGTGGACTTGCCGACGTTAGGTCGGCCCACCAGGGCGATTACGGGAACCATGCGGCTCTCCACTTCGTTATTTCAGAAAATACAAAAGCCGCTGCAAGGCAGCGGCTGGTGCTCGGGGCAGCATAATCAAATGCCGCATGCCCCGCCGAAGCGGGGCCGCCTGGGTGTTACCCCAAGCATAGTTCTTACTTGATGGTCAGGGCTTCCAGCTTGCCGCTGTTGCCATACACATAAAGCATGTTACCCACCACCAGCGGACGCGCACGCAGGCCGTCGCTGTCGATACGCTCGCGACCCACGAAGCGACCATCCACCTGGCTCAGCAGATGCAGGTAGCCTTCGAAGTCACCGACCGCCACGTAGCTGGAGAATACTTCCGGCGCCGACAGTTGGCGGCGAGCCAGGGAGTCATTGCTCCACAGTGCAGTGGTGGAACGCTCGTCGACACTTTCAACGGTGCCGGACGAGAGGCTTACGTAGACGCTGCCAAACCCTTGGGCGACACCGGCGTAGCTGGAAGCATCACGCTGCCAGTTAACACGGCCGCTCTGCAGGTCCAGTGCCGCAACACGGCCCTGGTAAGTGGCGACGTAGAGGGTTTCACCGGACAGCAGCAAGCCGCCATCGATGTCCACTACGCGGTCCAGTTCGGAACGACCTTGAGGGATGGCCACACGGGTTTCCCAGGCCGGCACGCCGTTCTGGGTATCCAGGGCGACCACTTTACCGGTCGACAGGCCTGCCACGGCCAGATTGTTGGTCACAATCGGACCACTGGTACCGCGCAACGTCAGCACCGCCGGGGTGCTGTCGTACAACCAGCGCTGTTCGCCAGTGCTGGCGTCGAGGCCGATCACGCGGTCATCCTGGGTCTGCACCACGACGATATCGCCGTTGGTGGCAGGCGGTGCGAGGACTTCACTGGTCACGCGAGCGCGCCATTTCTCTTCACCGGTGCTGGAATCCAGCGCCACGACTTCGCCTTTCAGCGTGCCGAGCAGGACCATGCCGTAACCCACGCCGACGGCGCCGGAGACAGGCAATTCGAGGTCTTTCTTCCACTTAACGTCGCCGTTCATGCGATCCATGGCGATCACCACGCCGGTCACGTCAGCGGCCACAATGCTGTCACCGTCGATTGCCGGTACCAGCATGTTGTAGGTTTCACCCTGGCCATCACCGATGGAGCGGCTCCACTGCTTTTGCAGGACCACTTCTTCCTTGAAGCTGGTCAGCTCCGCAGGCGGCAGTTCTTTCTTACTGTTGCTGCTGCAACCCGCGGCCAGAACGGCCAGAGCCAGCAATGCTGCATGTTTCCAACGGATCACGTCACGCATCCCCTTTGGCCAAGTCGTCCAGCTTGATTTGTAAGCCACCGACCGCCGCTTCATCAGACAGCGCCGCCTTGGCTTTTTGGTACGCAGCATTGGCTTCGTCGGTACGACCCAATTGGACCAACAGGTCGCCCTTGAGCTCTTCGCGAGTGGCTACAAATGCCTTGTCAGCATCGCCGTCGAGCAGTTTGAGTGCTTCGTCAGCCTTGTTCTGTGCCGCCAGTACCTGAGCCAGGCGCTGACGTGCGATTTCACCCAGGGTCGGGTTGGTCGGCTTGTCGGCGATGGCCTTCAGCTCAGCGGCGGCGTCATCCAGCTTGCCGGTGTCGACCGCGACTTTCGCGACAAACAGGCTGCCGTATTGGGCGTAGGTGGTCCCGCCGAATTCGTTCTTCAGCTTGCCGGCCAGGTCTGCAACCTGCGCAGGGTCAGGCTTGCCGTCCGGCGTCAGGGTAGTTTCCAGCAATTGCTGATAGAGGATCGAGGCGCCTTGGGACTGGTTGGCCTGATACTTGGTCCAGGCTTGCCAGCCGAACACCACCACTAAAGCCAGCAGGCCGCCAGTAACCAGGGGCTTGCCGTTGCGCTGCCACCAGTCCTTGAACTCGGCCAGTTGCTCATCATCAGTACTCGACACCCCAATACTCCTTAATCGCTAAATTCGGCTGTTCGACAGCTTCAACCCTGCACGACGCAGGTGGCCAAGTGCGCAGCGAGCGCATCAAAGGCAATGTTCTGTTGCTCACCCTGGCCACGCAGGGGTTTGAAACCTATCACTTGCTGGGCCAGCTCGTCTTCGCCGAGGATCAGTGCATACAGCGCACCGCTCTTGTCGGCCTTCTTGAACTGGCTCTTGAAACTGCCGGCGCCGGCATTGATCTGCAGGCGCAGGTTCGGCAGTTGATCGCGGACTTTTTCGCTCAGAGCCAGGGCCGCCAGTTCGGCCGCCTCGCCAAAGGCGCACAGGTACACGTCCACCTGCCGGGAGATCTCTTCCGGGACCTGCTCCAGGGTTTCCAGCAACAGGATCAGCCGCTCGATGCCCATGGCAAACCCTACGCCCGTGGTCGGCTTGCCGCCCATTTGCTCGACCAGGCCGTCATATCGACCACCGGCACACACGGTGCCCTGGGCGCCGAGTTTGTCGGTGACCCACTCGAACACGGTCTTGCTGTAGTAGTCGAGGCCACGCACCAGTTTCGGGTTGATCACGTACGGAATACCGGCCGCATCCAGGCGAGCCTTGAGGCCTTCGAAGTGCGTACGGGATTCGTCGTCCAGGTAATCGGCCATTTTTGGCGCGTTGACCAGCACGGCCTGGGTGTCGGCGTTCTTGGTATCAAGGACGCGCAACGGGTTGGTTTTCAGACGGCGCTGGCTGTCTTCGTCCAACTTGTCCAGGTGGGCGGACAGGTACTCGACCAGGGCGACGCGGTAGCGGCCACGGGATTCGCTGGTGCCCAGGCTGTTGAGTTCGAGCTTGACCGCGTCGCGGATGCCCAGCAGGCCCCACAGGCGCCAGGTCAGCACGATCAGCTCGGCGTCGATGTCCGGACCATCGAGGTTGAACACCTCCAGGCCGATCTGGTGAAACTGGCGATAGCGACCTTTCTGCGGGCGCTCGTGGCGGAACATCGGCCCGATGTACCACAATTTTTGTGGCTGGCCGCCACCGGTGAGGCCATGCTCGAGCACGGCGCGCACGCATGCGGCAGTGCCTTCCGGACGCAGGGTCAGGGAGTCGCCGTTGCGGTCTTCAAAGGTGTACATCTCTTTTTCGACGATGTCGGTCACTTCACCGATAGAGCGCTTGAACAGCTCGGTGAATTCGACGATCGGCATGCGGATCTGCTTATAACCGTAGTTATCCAGCAGGCGCGCGACAGTGCCCTCGAAATAGCGCCACAGCGGCGTCTGCTCCGGCAGGATGTCGTTCATGCCACGAATGGCTTGCAGAGACTTGCTCACATCAAATCCTTAAATTCGTTCTTAGCCGCGCGCGATCAGCGCTGCGTCAGCCGCGACCTTCTCGGCCGCTTTCTCGCGGATCAGTCTTTCGAGCTCATCCACCAGATTGTCATTCGTCAACTTCTGCGACGGCTTGCCGTCGATGTAGATCAGGTTGGGTGTACCGCCGGTCAGGCCGATATGCGCCTCTTTGGCTTCACCCGGACCGTTGACCACGCAACCGATCACCGCCACATCCAGCGGCACCAGCAGGTCCTCGAGGCGCCCTTCCAGTTCGTTCATGGTTTTCACCACGTCGAAGTTCTGCCGTGAGCAGCTCGGGCAGGCAATGAAGTTGATGCCTCGGGAACGCAAATGCAGGGATTTGAGAATGTCGTAACCGACCTTCACTTCCTCTACCGGGTCTGCCGCGAGGGAGATGCGGATAGTATCGCCAATCCCTTCGGCGAGCAGCATACCGAGACCCACCGCAGATTTCACTGTGCCTGAGCGTAAACCGCCCGCTTCGGTGATACCCAGGTGCAATGGCTGCACGATTTCCTTGGCCAGCAGGCGGTAGGCTTCTACCGCCATGAACACGTCGGAGGCCTTTACGCTGACCTTGAAGTCCTGGAAATTCAGGCGCTCCAGGTGCTCAACGTGGCGCAGCGCCGATTCAACCAGCGCCGCTGGGGTAGGCTCGCCGTATTTCTTTTGCAGGTCTTTTTCCAGGGAACCGGCGTTGACGCCGATACGAATTGGAATGCCACGGTCGCGCGCAGCGTCAACCACTGCGCGCACACGGTCTTCACGACCGATGTTGCCCGGGTTGATACGCAGGCAGTCCACACCCAGCTCGGCTACGCGCAATGCGATCTTGTAGTCGAAGTGAATGTCGGCCACCAACGGCACCTTGACCAGTTGCTTGATGCGGCCGAACGCTTCGGCAGCGTCCATGTCCGGCACGGAGACGCGCACGATGTCCACGCCAGCAGCTTCCAGACGGTTGATCTGGGCAACGGTGGCGGCCACATCATTGGTGTCGCTATTGGTCATGCTCTGTACTGCGATGGGGGCGTCGCCGCCCACCGGCACGGAGCCGACCCAGATCTTGCGCGATACGCGACGTTTGATTGGAGATTCGCCGTGCATGACTATTGTCCCAACTTCAGGCGAGCGGTCTCGCCACTGGTGAACGGCGCCACGTCCACAGGCTGGCCGTTGTAGGCCACTTGCGCGCCACGGGCAAAGCCCAGACGCAGCGTCAAAGGAGGCTTGCCGCCTTGGTCGAGCGTATCTCCCTTACGCTTCAGACCGCTAAACAGCACTTTGCCATTGCCATCGGTGACTTGCGTCCAGCAGTCAGCGATGAAGGTAATCTGTACGCGGCCATCACCGGCGATCAGGGCTGGGGTGGTGGGCGGCGAAATCGCAGGGGCTGCCGGCGCGGCTGGAGCGGTGGTAGCAGGCGCTTGCGCAGGAGCGGCCGGCGTATGGGCCTGGGCGACCGGAGCTGCCGGGGTGTGAGCCGGTGCAGCCGGTGTCGCGGGCGCCGGTGCGGCAGCGGTGGCGGCGGGTGCGGATTCCGTTGCTGGCTGCTCTGTGGCAAGCGGCGCTTCAGGCGCGGCCTGCCCCTCGGCCACAGCCTGGTCTTCCGGCTCATCCAGTGGATGAATCTGGGTGGTGCCATCGGCGCTTTCGACTTCGACGTGCTCCATGGCGTTACTGGTGAGGTCCTTGGAGCGCTGGGAGGCCTGGTCTTGCCACCAGACGAAACCGCCACCAATGACCGCGATCAGCAGCAACAGGCTGACAATTCGCAAAATCGTGTGGGAAACCCGCACCGGCTCTTCGATGCGACCCAGGCCATGCACATTGCTGCCCTGGGAGTCGGTACCGGTGAACTGGTCGAATTCCTGGACCAGTACCGCCTGGTCGATACCCAGCAACTTGGCGTAGGCACGGATATAGCCACGGGCGAAGGTGTGCCCAGGCAGCTTATCGAACGCGCCGGCTTCCAGGTTGCCCAGGGACGTGGTGGTCAAATTGAGCTTGAGGGCCACTTCTGCCAGCGACCAACCATTGCTTTCGCGGGCCTGACGCAAGGTATCGCCTGGGTTTACGCGATTAGCTGCTACAACTTCCGGGTGCGCCGCTTTCATCATTGCTCCGACAGGTATTGCTGATATTCCGGCGTACCGGGATAGAGTCGTTCGAGTTGCTGGCCAAAACGTGCGGCCGTGTCGCGTTCTTCATGAACCGTCGCCAGGCGCACACCGAGCAATAGACTACGTGCATTTTGCCCGCTGAGCAGGCTAAAACGCTCGTAATAGTCACGTGCCGGCACATAATGCCTGTCTTCGTAGGACAACTCAGCCATTTCGAGCAATGCCCGAGGCTGGTGACCGTTCAAATGCAGGGCTTTTTCCAGCTGCTGGCGAGCGCTGTCACGCTGGCCAAGACGCATCGAGGTGACCCCGAGGTTCTCGAACACCCGCGAACGCTCAGGATAGAGGGTATCGGCGCTGGCTTGCTGGAAATAAAGGGCGGCCTGGTCATAACGTTTCTGCTCGAACAGGAAACTGCCGTAGTTGTTCAGCAGCCGCGGGTCGGCAGGACGGGAAGCCAGGGCCTTGTGAAAATACTGTTCGGCCAGCTCCGGCTCGGCCTGGGCCTGCAACACCAGGGCCAGTGCGGCATTGGCGTCGGCATCGTCGCTGTCCAGCTCGAGGGCCTTCTTCAGCGGCACCTTGGCCTGTTCACTCATGCCTTGTCGAAGGTAGCCCAAGCCCAACTGCACATAGGCAACTCGCGCCTCATCACGGCCTTTACCTGTTTGCAAAGGGCTGTCATGGCCCGATGAAACACAACCGGCCACTAGACCGGTAACAAGCAAAAGCAGCGCAAGGCGCAAGGGCATAGAGATCCTCTCTCAGATTCGATTCACAGCAATTTGCGGCAGATCGTCGGCGGCGTTCAGTTCACGCACGGCGATATAGCGCTCGCTGCGGCGGGTGCGGTCCATCACCTGCCCTACCAATTGGCCACAGGCGGCGTCGATGTCTTCACCACGGGTGGTGCGTACGGTGACGTTGTAGCCGGCCTGGTGCAGTTGATCCTGGAAACGGCGGATGGCGTTGTTGCTTGGCCGCTCGTAGCCAGAATGTGGAAACGGGTTAAACGGAATCAGGTTGATCTTGCACGGGATGTTCTTGAGCAGCTCGATCATCTCGACCGCGTGTTCAACCTTGTCGTTGATGTCTTTGAGCAAGGTGTACTCGATGGTCAGCACGCGCTTTTCGCCCAGGGACGACATGTAGCGCTGGCAAGATTCGAGCAGCATCTTAAGCGGATACTTCTTGTTGATCGGCACCAATTGGTTACGCAATGCGTCATTGGGTGCGTGCAGCGACAACGCCAGGGAGACGTCGATGTGCTTGGACAGCTCATCGATCATCGGCACCACGCCGGAGGTCGACAGGGTCACACGGCGCTTGGAGATGCCGTAGCCCAGGTCGTCCATCATCAGGTGCATGGCCGAAACGACGTTGTCGAAGTTCAGCAGCGGCTCACCCATGCCCATCATCACCACGTTGGTGATGGCACGGTCGACGGTTGCCGGGACGCTGCCAAAGGATTTGTTGGCAATCCACACCTGGCCGATCACTTCGGCGGCGGTGAGGTTGCTGTTGAAGCCTTGCTTGCCGGTGGAGCAGAAACTGCAGTCCAGGGCACAGCCTGCCTGGGACGAAACGCACAAAGTGCCGCGCTTGCCCTGGGGAATGTAAACAGTCTCGACGCAGCTGCCGGACGCCACGCGCACCACCCACTTACGGGTGCCGTCGCTGGAGATGTCCTCGCTGACCACTTCGGGACCACGGACCTCAGCAATGGCCTTGAGCTTGTCGCGCAGGGCCTTGCTGACGTTCGTCATGGCGTCGAAATCGTCGACGCCAAAGTGGTGAATCCATTTCATTACCTGACCGGCACGGAAACGCTTCTCCCCGATTGAGTCGAAGAATTTCTCCATTTCCGGCTGGGTCAGCCCCAGCAGGTTGGTTTTTACAGTCGATGTCGTCATGGATTCACCCTCACTCTTTAAGCCGATGCTTAGCGAGCGGTTACTTCAGTAGCTGCGAAGAAGTACGAGATTTCGCGAGCAGCAGCGGCTTCGGAGTCCGAACCGTGTACAGCGTTGGCGTCGATGGACTCAGCGAAGTCAGCACGGATGGTGCCGGCAGCGGCTTCTTTAGGGTTGGTAGCGCCCATCAGCTCACGGTTCAGAGCGATAGCGTTTTCGCCTTCCAGAACCTGAACAACCACAGGACCGGAGATCATGAAGGCAACCAGGTCGCCGAAAAAACCACGAGCGCTGTGCTCAGCGTAGAAGCCTTCAGCTTCAGCCTTGGACAGTTGCTTGAGTTTCGAAGCTACAACCTTCAGGCCGGCTTTTTCGAAACGAGTGGTGATCTCGCCGATGACGTTTTTTGCAACAGCGTCAGGCTTGATGATGGAGAAAGTACGTTGAACAGCCATGGTGTAACTCCAGAAACGGTAATTTACGAAAAATTAAACCCGCGAATTATACGCGGGTTATTGGGTATTGCCTAACTGCGTAAAAAGGCGGCTCAGTCTGCTTCTTCGATCCACAGGCCTTGAATCGCCTCCAGGACCTTCTCGCCACCCCGATCAGGGATGTCATCGAAGTCCGGCAGCTCCATCACCAGATTGCGCAGCTTGACGAAGTTGACCGTAAGAGGATTGACCTCCGGATGAGCTTCAGCAAGTTGTATAGCGATTTCTTGTACATCAACCCATTTCAGGCTCATGACATTTCCTTGAATCAATGCGGCGCTTCGGCAGCATGGTTGAGGGAATATTTCGGAATTTCGACGGTGATGTCCTCTGTTCCGACGATGGCTTGGCAGGTCAGGCGCGAAGTCGCTTCCAGGCCCCAGGCTCTATCAAGATAGTCTTCCTCCAGCTCATCGGCTTCGTTGAGCGAGTTGAACCCCGCACGGATCACGCAATGGCACGTGGTGCAAGCGCACACACCGCCGCAGGCGCTTTCGATTTCGATGTGGTTGTCATGGGCAACTTCGAGGATGGACTTGCCGGTCTCAGCCTCCACGACCATACCGTCCGGGCAGTGCTCGGCGTGTGGCAGAAAAATGACCTGCGGCATTGATTATTCCTCGATTTCATTCAGGTTGCGCCCGGCCAGTGCGGCTTTCACCGTCTGATCCATGCGGCGGGCGGCAAAGGCATCAGTCACCTGCGACAAGCGCTTGGTCTGTTGCTCGATGGCATAGCCATCGTTGCCTTTCATCAGTTCGGCCAATTCCTGCATCTGCAGGTCGATGACCATGCGCTCCTCGGCATCCAGCAGGCGCTCGCCGTCAGCCTCAAGGGCGCCCTGCACCGCTTCGAGCAGGCGCTGGGCGTCTACTTGCTGCTCACGCAATACACGGGCAACCTTGTCGTCACCGGCATATTGGAACGAGTCCTTGAGCATCTTGGCGATTTCGCCGTCGGTGAGGCCGTAGGACGGCTTGACCTGGATGCTGGCTTCAACACCGGAGGCCAATTCACGCGCGGCGACGCTGAGCAAGCCGTCGGCGTCGACCTGGAAGGTCACGCGAATCTTCGCCGCACCCGCCACCATCGCCGGAATGCCGCGCAATTCAAAGCGCGCCAGGGAGCGGCAGTCGCTGATCAGCTCGCGCTCACCTTGCAACACGTGAATCATCATGGCCGTCTGGCCATCTTTGTAAGTAGTGAAGTCCTGGGCGCGGGCGACGGGGATGGTGGTGTTGCGTGGAATCACCTTCTCCATCAAGCCACCCATGGTTTCCAGCCCCAGGGACAGCGGGATCACGTCGAGCAGAAGCAGTTCGCCACCATCGCGCTTGTTACCGGCCAGGGTATCGGCCTGGATCGCAGCGCCGATGGCGACCACTTGATCCGGGTCGATTTCGGTCAGCGGCTGACGACCAAAGGCTTCGGCGACAGCTTCACGCACGCGTGGCACGCGGGTGGAACCACCGACCATGACCACGGCACCGACTTCCTCCAGCTCGATACCGGAATCGCGCACTGCGCGGCGACAGGCTTTCAGGCTGCGGGCAACCATTGGCTCGATCAACGCATCAAAGGCTTCGCGGGTCAGTTGGGCCGACCAGGTGCCGTAGGAAACCTCAACACTTGCAGCATCGGTCAGCGCTTCCTTGGCCGCGCAGGCGGTTTGCAGCAGGTTGCGCTGCGCGCCCGGGTCCAGGTCGGCAGACAAGCCGGCGCTGGTGATGATCCAGCCCGCAATGGCGTGGTCGAAGTCATCGCCGCCCAGGGCGCTGTCGCCGCCGGTGGCGAGCACTTCGAAGACACCGCCGGTCAGGCGCAGGATCGAAATATCAAAGGTACCGCCGCCCAGGTCGTAAATAGCGACCAGGCCTTCTGCATGCTGGTCCAGGCCATAGGCCACGGCCGCCGCAGTCGGCTCGTTGAGCAGGCGCAGTACGTTCAGACCGGCGAGTTTCGCTGCATCCTTGGTGGCCTGGCGCTGAGCGTCATCGAAATAAGCCGGAACGGTGATTACGGCACCTACCAGTTCGCCGCCCAGGGTTTTCTCCGCGCGTTGGCGCAGCACCTTGAGGATATCGGCCGACACTTCCACCGGGCTTTTCGGGCCTTGGACAGTGTCGATGAACGGCATATGGGATTCACCGCCAACAAAGCGGTAGGGCAGTTGGTCGCCCAATTGCTTGACGTCGGACAGACCACGCCCCATCAAGCGCTTGACCGACAGCACAGTGTTCAGAGGATCGCTAGAGGCTGCCAGCTTGGCTGACTCACCGACTTCGGTGCGATCAGCGTGATAGCGCACGGCGGACGGCAGGATCACCTGGCCATCAGCGTCGGGCAACGGCTCGGATAGGCCGCTGCGCAAGGCAGCAACCAGGGAATTGGTGGTGCCCAGGTCAATCCCGACCGCCAGGCGACGCTGGTGCGGTTGAGGGCTTTGGCCGGGTTCGGCGATTTGCAGTAGGGCCATGGTAATCAGGTCTTATCTGTCTATCAGGCGTGCATCACGGGCAGCACACTGGGTTAATCGTCGAGGCGCTCTTCTAGCTGGCGCACTTCGTAGGTGAGCTTGTCGAGGAACTGCATGCGCCGCATCAGGCGTTCGGCCTGTTCGCGTTGCGCTGCATCGTTCCAACAGGCTGCGAAGCTTTCGTTGAGCTCATCCTGGGCGGTTTTCAGACGACGCTTGAAGACTGCGACGCCGGCAAGATCGGCCTCGTCCTGCAAGTCTTCGAGTTCTTCGCGCCACTGCATCTGCTGCATCAGGAAGTCCGGGTCGTGAACCGTGACCTCAAGCGGCAACTCGCCACCATTCATCGCGAGCAGGTAACGCGCGCGCTTGGGGGGGCTTTTGAGCGTCTGATAGGCCTCGTTGAGGCTGGCCGATTGCTCCAGCGCCAGGCGTTGCTCACGCTCGGAGGCGTCAGCGAAGCGGTCCGGATGCACGCCACGCGCCAGTTCTCGGTAGCGCGTGGCAAGCTGCTCAAGGTCCAGCCGAAAGCTCGGCTGCAGCTCGAATAAAGCGAAATGACAAGGAGTACCCACGAATAGCCTCAGATGTTGAAGCTTTCGCCGCAGCCACACTCACCGCGTACGTTGGGGTTGTTGAACTTGAAGCCTTCGTTCAACCCTTCCTTGACGAAATCGAGTTCGGTGCCGTCCAGGTAGGTCAGGCTCTTGGGGTCGATGATCACTTTCTCGCCGTGACTTTCGAACACCTGGTCCTCTTCAACCACCTCGTCGACAAACTCCAGCACGTAGGCAAGGCCGGAACAGCCCGTGGTGCGAACACCCAGACGAATCCCCTCACCTTTACCGCGCCCATTCAGGGAGCGGCGAATGTGCTGCGCAGCCGCTTCTGTCATGCTGATAGCCATCGTTGACTCCTTACTCGTCGCCAAATGCTTAGATCAAGCCTTTCTTCTGCTTGTAGTCGCGAACGGCCGCCTTGATGGCGTCTTCTGCGAGTACCGAGCAGTGGATTTTCACTGGCGGCAGGGCCAGTTCTTCGGCCAGCTGGGTGTTGCTGATAGTCACAGCCTCATCCAGGGTCTTGCCTTTCATCCATTCGGTCGCCAGGGAGCTGGAGGCGATGGCCGAACCGCAGCCGTAGGTCTTGAACTTGGCGTCTTCGATAACGCCAGCGTCGTTGACCTTGATCTGCAGGCGCATCACATCGCCGCACGCCGGAGCGCCGACCATGCCGGTGCCGACATCAGGGTCTTCCGCGTTCATCTTGCCGACGTTGCGCGGGTTTTCGTAGTGGTCGATGACCTTTTCGCTGTAAGCCATGGTACTGAATCCTCACTCATCAGGGCCGCTCTGGAACCCTATAGAAACGCCTGCGTTTTCCGCCACGTTCCTACAGAGCTTGGGTGGCGGCTTCTATATTTAGTGTGCCGCCCACTCGATCTTGGAAATATCGACACCGTCTTTGTACATGTCCCACAGCGGCGACAGAACGCGCAGCTTGTTGACGGCTTCGCAGACTTTCTGCGCGGCGTAGTCGACTTGCTCCTCGGTGGTGAAACGGCCGAACGTAAAGCGGATCGAGCTGTGTGCCAGTTCGTCGTTGCGGCCCAGGGCGCGCAGTACGTACGAAGGCTCAAGGGACGCCGAGGTGCAGGCCGAACCGGACGAAACCGCCAGGTCCTTGAGTGCCATGATCAGCGACTCGCCTTCGACGTAGTTGAAGCTCAAATTCAGGTTGTGCGGTACACGGGCGGTCATGCTGCCGTTGATGTACAGCTCTTCAAGGTTCTCGACCTGCTTGTAGAAGCGATCACTCAGGGCCTTGATGCGCACGTTTTCGGCAGCCATGTCTTCCTTGGCTACACGGAAGGCTTCGCCCATGCCGACGATCTGGTGGGTCGCCAGGGTGCCCGAACGCATGCCGCGCTCGTGACCGCCGCCGTGCATGGTGGCTTCGATGCGCACACGTGGCTTGCGGCTCACATACAGCGCACCGATGCCTTTAGGGCCGTAGGTCTTGTGGGCGGAGAACGACATCAGGTCGACTTTCAGTTTCGACAGGTCGATATCGACCTTGCCGGTAGACTGAGCAGCATCGACGTGCAGCAGGATGCCCTTCGAGCGGGTCAGCTCGCCGATGGCCGCGATGTCGTTGATGGTGCCGATTTCGTTGTTCACGTGGATCACGGAAACCAGGATGGTGTCTTCACGCAGCGCGGCTTCGATCATCGCCGGGGTGACGATACCGTCGGTGGTTGGCTCGAGGTAGGTGACCTCGAAACCTTCACGCTCCAGTTGGCGCATGGTGTCGAGGACAGCCTTGTGCTCAATCTTGGTGGTGATCAGGTGTTTGCCCTTGGTCGCATAGAAATGCGCCGCGCCCTTGATTGCCAGGTTGTCGGACTCGGTGGCACCGGAGGTCCAGACGATTTCACGCGGATCTGCGCCAACCAGGTCAGCGACCTGGCGACGAGCGTTCTCGACCGCTTCCTCGGCTTTCCAGCCGAATACGTGGGAACGGGAGGCCGGGTTGCCGAAGTTTCCGTCAACCAGCAGGCATTCGCTCATCTTTTGCGCGACACGCGGATCAACCGGGGTAGTCGCTGAGTAATCAAGGTAAATCGGCAATTTCATGGACTTTCTCCTAAATCAGGCGGGCTGGCGTGCCGTTAGCTCTTCGGCTGTCACTCGACGGCGGACGCTTCGATCTTGTCCAGACGCGGCGCCTTGGTGTTGCAACGGCGCTGGTCCTGACGCTGGGCTACTTCTTGCACCTCACGGCGAGTCACAAGATCAGCCAGGCTGATACCACTCAAAAACTCATGGATCTGCAGGCTCAGATCGCACCACAAATGGTGCGTCAGGCAGGTGTCGCCGGCGTGGCAGTCACCCAGGCCCTGGCATTTTGTAGCGTCGACGGATTCGTTGACCGCATCGATCACCTGGGCGACCTGGATGCCCTGCATGTCGCGGGACAATTGATAGCCGCCGCCTGGACCGCGAACGCTGGAAACCAGATTGCTGCGGCGCAATTTGGCGAACAACTGCTCGAGGTAGGACAGGGAAATGCCTTGGCGCTCGGAGATATCGGCCAGGGACACCGGCCCAGTTTGCGCGTGCAAAGCCAGGTCAAGCATGGCGGTCACCGCGTATCGGCCTTTTGTAGTCAGTCTCATGGACAATTACCAAGGTGTTTCAGAATGTGGGCAAGTATGCGATTCCCGAGTATTTAAGTCAACTATAAGACCTAGTACTTTAGTCAGGATTACCCGTAAAAAGGGCGCGCGAATCATAGCAGGATGGGGTGGGGACGAACAGCGGCATCAGGCAGGGGCGGAGATGGTGAGACCAATGGAGATTAATTGTGGGAGCTGGCTTGCCTGCGATAGCGGTGGATCAGCACCACATGGGGTGGCTGGCATACCGCTATCGCAGGCAAGCCAGCTCCCACAGGGGACCGCGTTCAGCCCGCCTTGGTGGTGGCGGTTTCGTCTTTGATCTCGGCAAAATCCTCTTCGCGCAATTCGGGCAAATCTTTGGCGCAGTAAGGGCTACCCAGATCCTTCAGCGCACCGCACATGCCATCCAGCTTGCCGTCGACCGCTTGCAGGTGGTCAAGCAACTGGCCAATGGCGCGCGCCACGGGGTCAGGCATGTCTTCGCTGACACCGTAGGCATCAAAGCCGATCTTCTCGGCCATGGCCTTGCGCTTGGCTTCCTGCTCGTCGCCGACTTCCGGCTTGACGATGATTCGGCCAGGGATACCGACCACCGTTGCGCCAGGCGGCACAGCCTTGGTCACCACGGCATTGGAGCCCACCTTGGCACCTGCGCCGACGGTGAATGGGCCGAGGACCTTGGCGCCCGCCCCTACCACCACGCCATTTTCCAGTGTCGGGTGGCGCTTGCCTTTGTTCCAGCTGGTACCGCCCAAGGTCACGCCCTGATAGAGCGTCACGTCATCGCCGATCTCGGCGGTCTCGCCAATTACGATGCCCATGCCATGGTCGATAAAGAAGCGACGACCGACCTTGGCGCCCGGATGAATCTCGATCCCGGTCAACCAGCGCCCAAAGTTCGACACCAACCGCGCCAGCCATTTCCAGCCCATGCCCCACAAGGCGCCGGATAGACGGTGGATCCAGATGGCGTGCATGCCCGGGTAGCAGGTCAGCACTTCAAAGGCGTTGCGCGCCGCCGGATCACGGTGGAAAACACTCTGGATATCTTCTCGCAAACGCTCGAACATTTTTAATCCTTCCGCTTAAGAAGCTCGCCACGGGCCGCTTTCTGGGTTTCCGTGAGGATGCCACGCAATATATTCATTTCTGCCCGGCTGACCGAGCTGCGTCCGTAAAGGCGACGCAGGCGCGCCATCAAGTGCCGTGGTTTTTCCGGATCGAGGAATTCGATGGCCACCAGGGTTTGCTCCAGGTGCTCATAGAACCGCTCCAGCTCGTCCATGGTGGCCAACTCGCCACTTTTGGTCGACGCCACTTCATCCTTTTCTACCTTGCTCGGCTGACCCTCAGCGGCCAGCCAGGCCATGCGCACCTCATAACTCAACACCTGCACCGCGGCCCCGAGGTTCAGTGAGCTGAACTCAGGGTCTGATGGGATGTGCACGTGGTAATGACATCGCTGCAGCTCTTCATTGGTGAGGCCGGAGTCTTCACGACCAAAGACCAAGGCGATTTCAGCGCCACCGGCGGCCTCCTCCACCACTTTGGTGCCGCACTCACGCGGGTCCAGCAGTGGCCAGGGGATACGGCGGTCGCGGGCGCTGGTGCCGAGCACCAGGTTGCAGCCGACCAGGGCGTCTTCCAGGGTGGCGACAACCTGGGCTTTTTCCAGGATGTCATTGGCGCCGGACGCACGGGCATCAGCCTCGTGGTGCGGGAACACACGCGGTTCGACCAGCACCAGGCGCGTCAGCCCCATGTTTTTCATGGCTCGCGCCACCCCGCCGATGTTGCCGGGATGACTGGTATTGACCAAGACGACACGAATGTTTTGCAGCAAGGGAGGCGCTCTCGGACACGGGAAAGGGGAGCAAATCTTACAGAACAGCCTAAGGTTATGCCATGAAAGCTAACGTCGTCCTTCACCTGAAGAAAGTTTCTGCTAGAATGCTCGGCTTTCTTTAACAACCTTAGGTGACACATCCATGCAGCCCATGCTGAATATCGCGCTGCGCGCCGCCCGCAGCGCCAGTGAATTGATCTTCCGCTCCATCGAGCGCCTGGATACCATCAAGGTCGACGAAAAAGACGCCAAGGATTACGTATCCGAGGTGGATCGCGCCGCCGAACAGAAAATCATCGACGCTCTGCGCAAGGCCTACCCTACCCACGGCATCCTCGGCGAAGAAACCGGCCTGCACAAAGGTAGCGGCGAAGGCGAAGACTACCTGTGGATCATCGACCCACTGGATGGCACCACCAACTTCCTGCGCGGCATCCCGCACTTTGCCGTGAGCATCGCGTGCAAATACCGTGGCCGCCTGGAACACGCCGTTGTCCTGGACCCAGTGCGCCAGGAAGAATTCACCGCCAGCCGTGGCCGTGGCGCCCAGCTGAACGGTCGCCGCCTGCGTGTCAGCGGTCGCACCAGCCTGGACGGTGCCCTGCTGGGTACCGGCTTCCCGTTCCGTGACGACCAGATGGACAACCTGGAAAACTACCTGGGCATGTTCCGCGCCCTGGTTGGGCAGACCGCTGGCATCCGTCGCGCGGGCGCAGCGAGCCTGGACCTGGCTTATGTGGCTGCTGGTCGTTTCGATGCGTTCTGGGAGTCGGGCCTGTCCGAGTGGGACATGGCTGCAGGCGCGCTGCTGATCCAGGAAGCGGGCGGCCTGGTGAGCGACTTCACGGGCGGTCACGATTTCCTTGAGAAAGGCCACGTGGTTGCCGGCAACACCAAATGCTTCAAGGCAGTATTGACGGCGATCCAGCCGCACCTGCCGGCCTCGCTGAAGCGCTAAGCGAGCGAGCACAAAAAAGCACCCCGAGGGGTGCTTTTTTTATGCCTGTAGAACCGGTTACTGCTGGTTCTGACCCAGGATCAGACGACCCTCTTTGTCGACTGGAATCTGGCTGCCAGGGTCACGCTCCATACGCACGGTACCTTCCTTGCCATCCAGGTTGTAACGCACGTCATACCCAACCACCTTGTCGCTGATGTCGTTGACGGTGTTACAACGGGTTTGCGTCGTGGTGTAGGTATCGCGGTTCTGCATACCTTCCTGAACCTTGTTACCGGCATAACCGCCACCGACCGCGCCGGCTACGGTAGCCAGCTTCTTGCCATTACCGCCACCGACCTGGTTGCCCAGCAGGCCACCAGCCAGGGCACCCACGACGGTACCGACGATCTGATGTTGATCCTGAACCGGCTTCTGCCGGGTCACGGCGACGTCCTTGCAGACCTCGCGAGGCGTTTTAATCTGGGTTTTCACCGGCTGCACCGCCAGCACTTGCGCATACTCAGGGCCGCTTTTTACCAGGCTGTAGGTGGCAACAGCACCCCCGGCAGTCACACCGACAGCACCCAATACCGCACCAACCAGTAACGACTTGTTCACGTTGAACCTCCTGACCATCACAAGCGGACTGAAACGTCCGCGCTATACCCAGCCTTGGAGCAAAAAAAAAGGCGCGAGTTCAATACTCGCGCCTTTCTTGTAACAGCGGATCGACAAACCCCCTCAAGGGCGGTCGTCGACCTCCTTGCCAGTAGCGGCCGGAGGGATCAGGTCTTCGCTGTTGAGGTTCAGCCAGATCAGCACCACGTTGGCGATGTAGATTGACGAGTAGGTACCCGCCAGTACGCCGATGAACAGCGCCAGGGAGAAGCCCCACAGGTTGTCGCCACCGAAGATCATCAGTGCCGCAATCGCCAGCAAGGTGGAGATCGACGTCGCCATGGTCCGCAGCAGGGTCTGGGTGGTCGAAACGTTGATGTTCTCGATCAGCGACGCCTTGCGCAGTACACGGAAGTTCTCACGAACCCGGTCGAATACCACGATGGTGTCGTTGAGCGAGTAACCGATGATCGCCAGCACCGCTGCCAACACCGTCAGGTCGAAGGTGATCTGGAAGTACGCCAGGATGCCCACGGTCACGATCACGTCGTGGATCAGCGACACAATGGCGCCGACACCGAACTTCCACTGAAAGCGGAACGCCAGGTAGATCATGATGCCGACCAGCGCCATCAGCATGCCGAGGCCGCCCTGGTCGCGCAGTTCTTCACCGACCTGTGGGCCCACGAACTCGACGCGCTTGACCGACGCCGGGTTGTCGCCGCCGACCTTCTGCAAGGCCTCGGCCACCTGGTGACCCAGTTGCGGGTCTTCGCCCGGCATGCGCACCAGCAGGTCGGTAGTTGCACCGAAGCTCTGCACGATGGCTTCGTGATAGCCGGCCTTGACCAGCTCGTTGCGCACCAGGGTGACGTCGGCGGGCTTCTCGTAGGTCAGCTCGATGAGCGTACCGCCGGTGAAGTCCAGACCGTAGTTCAGGCCCTTATGGAACCAGCTGAACAACGCCAGAACGGTAAGGAGCACGGTGACGCCGAACGCAACGTTGCGAACGCCCATGAAGTTGATTGTACGTAACATGGCAGCCCCTTAAATCCACAACTTCTTGAAGTCACGTCCGCCAAAGATCAGGTTGACCATTGCGCGGGTCACCATGATGGCCGTGAACATCGAGGTAAAGATACCGAGGGACATGGTCACCGCAAAACCTTTGACTGGGCCGGTGCCCATGGCAAAGAGAATCCCGCCGACCAGCAAGGTGGTCAGGTTGGAGTCGAGAATCGCGGTAAATGCCCGGCCGAAGCCTTCATTGATTGCACGCTGTACGGTCATGCCCGCCGCGATCTCTTCACGGATCCGCGAGAAGATCAGAACGTTGGCGTCTACCGCCATACCCATGGTGAGTACGATACCGGCGATACCTGGCAGGGTCAGTGTAGCGCCCAGCAGCGACATCAAGGCCAGCAGCATCACCATGTTGCCCGCCAGGGCCACGGTGGCGATGATGCCGAAGAAGCGGTAGATGGCGATGATGAACAGCGACACGAACAGCATGCCCCACAAGGCCGCGTCGATACCCTTGGTGATGTTGTCGGCACCCAGGCTCGGGCCGATGGTACGTTCTTCAGCGAAGTACATCGGTGCAGCCAGGCCACCGGCACGCAGCAGCAGGGCCAGTTCCGAGGACTCGCCCTGGCCGTTCAGGCCAGTGATACGGAACTGGGCACCCAGCGGCGACTGGATGGTCGCCAGGCTGATGATCTTCTTCTCTTCCTTGAAGGTCTGGACCGGTACGTCTTTTTCGACGCCGTTGACCATCTGCTTGGTATAGGTGGTGATCGGGCGCTGCTCGATGAAGATCACCGCCATGCTGCGACCGACGTTGCTGCGCGTGGCGCGGCTCATCAGTTCGCCACCATGGCCATCCAGGCGGATGTTCACTTCAGGGGAACCGTGCTCGCCGAAACCGGCCTTGGCATCAGTCACCTGGTCACCGGTGATGATCAAGCCACGCTCGATCAACGCTGGAGGACGGTTGCCTTCGCGGAACTCGAACTCTTCGGCAGTCGCGCGGGTAGCACCCGGCTCAGCCGCCAGGCGGAATTCCAGGTTGGCGGTCTTGCCCAGGATACGCTTGGCTTCAGCAGTGTCCTGCACGCCCGGCAGCTCAACCACGATGCGGTTGGCGCCTTGGCGCTGAACGATCGGCTCGGCCACACCCAGCTCGTTGACGCGGTTACGTACCGTGGTCAAGTTCTGCTTGATGGAGTATTCGCGGATTTCCGCCAGCTTGGCCGGGGTCATCGCCAGACGCAGTACAGCCTGGCCATTGAGGTCAGCCGGTACAATGTCGAAATCGTTGAAGTTCTTGCGGATCAGTGCACGGGCCTGTTCGCGGGACGCTTCGTCAGAGAAGCCCAGCTGGATGGCACCGTTGAGCTGCGGCAGGCTGCGATAACGCAGGCGCTCTTTACGCAGCAGGCTCTTCACGTCGCCTTCGTAGACCTTCAGGCGGGCGTCGAGGGCTTTGTCCATGTCGACTTCCAGCAGGAAGTGCACACCACCGGACAAGTCCAGGCCCAGCTTCATCGGGTGCGCGCCGATCTTGCGCAGCCAGGCTGGCGTGGTCTGTGCCAGGTTGAGTGCAACCACATAGTCGTCACCCATGGCCTTGCGCACGACATCTTTGGCCGGCAATTGGTCTTCTGCCTTGGTCAGGCGCAGCAAGCCGCCTTTCGCATCAGCCGCCAACGTTGCCGCCTTGACCTGGATACCCGCGTCATTGAGCGCTTTGCTCGCGCGTTCCAGATCAGCCTGATTGACCTGCAGCGAAGTGCTGGCGCCCGTGATCTGGATCGCCGGGTCATCAGGATAGAGATTGGGAGCGGAATAAATAAAACCGATCGCCAGCACCGCCAGGATCAGTACGTATTTCCACAGAGGGTATTTGTTCAGCATCACGCCGCCCGCTTATAACGCGGGGCGCCTTGCGCGCCCCGTCGATTGGTAAAGGTTGTTACTTAGATCGCTTTGAGCGTGCCTTTTGGCAGCGTGGCGGCGATGGCGCCCTTCTGGAACTTCATTTCTACGGTGTCGGAGACTTCCAGTACCACGAAAGCGTCGGAAACCTTGGTGATCTTGCCAGCGATGCCGCCGGTGGTCACAACTTCGTCACCTTTTTGCAGGCTGCCGAGCAGGTTCTTCTGTTCTTTGGCGCGCTTGGCCTGTGGACGCCAGATCATCAGGTAGAAGATGACCAGGAAGCCGACCAGGAAAATCCACTCGAAACCACCGCCCATAGGACCGGCAGCGGCAGGCGCAGCGGCGTCAGCCATGGCGTTAGAGATAAAAAAGCTCATTTAGCACTCCAGTTGCAAATAGTGAATCTTAGGGTCGGAAAACTCAGTCCAAGGGCGGCACAGGGAGCCCGCGCTTGGCATAGAAGGCATCGACGAAGGCGGCCAATGTACCCTGTTGAATAGCCTCGCGCAAACCAGCCATCAGGACTTGGTAGTGACGCAAATTGTGGATGGTATTCAACATGCTACCCAGCATTTCCCCACACTTGTCCAGATGGTGCAGATAAGCACGGGAGAAGTTCTGGCAGGTGTAGCAATCACAGGTGGGATCCAGCGGCGAATCATCATGGCGATGGAACGCGTTACGGATCTTCAGCACGCCTGTATCGATGAACAGATGCCCATTGCGGGCATTACGGGTTGGCATCACGCAATCGAACATGTCCACACCGCGGCGCACACCCTCTACGAGATCTTCCGGTTTGCCAACGCCCATAAGGTAACGAGGTTTGTCAGCCGGCATCAGGCCTGGCAGGTAATCCAGCACCTTGATCATCTCGTGCTTGGGCTCGCCCACCGACAAACCGCCGATGGCCAGGCCGTCAAAACCGATCTTGTCGAGGCCTTCCAGCGAGCGTTTGCGCAGGCTTTCGTGCATGCCGCCCTGGACGATACCGAACAGCGCCGCCGTGTTGTCGCCATGGGCGTTCTTCGAACGCTGGGCCCAACGCAGAGACAGCTCCATAGAGATGCGCGCGACGTCTTCGTCAGCCGGGTATGGCGTGCACTCGTCGAAAATCATCACGATGTCGGAGCCCAGGTCGCGCTGCACCTGCATCGACTCTTCCGGGCCCATGAACACTTTGGAACCGTCCACCGGCGAGGCGAAGGTCACGCCCTCCTCCTTGATCTTGCGCATGGCGCCCAGGCTGAACACCTGGAAACCACCCGAGTCGGTCAGGATCGGGCCTTGCCACTTCATGAAGTCATGCAGGTCGCCATGCTTCTTGATCACTTCCGTGCCTGGGCGCAGCCACAGGTGGAAGGTGTTGCCGAGGATGATCTCGGCGCCGGTAGCGACGATGTCACGCGGCAGCATGCCCTTGACCGTGCCGTAGGTACCCACGGGCATGAACGCCGGGGTCTCGACGGTGCCGCGCGGGAAGGTCAGGCGACCACGACGGGCTTTGCCGTCGGTGGCGAGCAATTCAAACGACATACGACTCATAGTTGTTCCTCTGGGCCGCGTGGCGCCGGGTTACGGGTGATAAACATCGCATCACCGTAGCTGAAAAAACGGTACCCATTGTCGATGGCGGCTTGATAAGCAGCCATGGTCTCGGGATAACCGGCAAATGCCGACACCAGCATCAACAGCGTGGATTCCGGCAAATGGAAGTTGGTGACCAGGCAATCGACTACATGGAACGGCCGGCCTGGGTAAATAAAGATATCGGTGTCGCCACTGAACGGCTTGAGTACGCCATCACGCGCCGCACTCTCCAGCGAGCGTACGCTGGTGGTGCCCACCGCGATCACCCGCCCGCCGCGTGCCTTGCACGCTTGAACCGCGTCCACGACGTCCTGGCTGACCTCCAGCCACTCGCTGTGCATATGGTGGTCTTCGATCTTATCCACACGCACCGGCTGAAACGTACCGGCCCCCACGTGCAGGGTCACATAGGCAGTCTCGACGCCTTTGGCGGCAATCGCGTCCAGCAGCGGCTGGTCGAAATGCAGCCCGGCAGTCGGTGCAGCGACGGCGCCCAAGCGCTGGGAGTACACCGTCTGATAGCGCTCGCGGTCCGAGTCTTCGTCGGGGCGGTCTATATAAGGAGGCAACGGCATATGGCCGACACGCTCCAGCAACGGCAACACCTCTTCGGCGAACTTGAGCTCGAACAGCGCATCATGGCGCGCCACCATCTCGGCTTCGCCACCACCATCGATCAGGATGCTCGACCCCGGTTTCGGCGACTTGCTGGAGCGCACATGGGCCAGCACGCGATGGCTGTCCAGTACCCGCTCCACCAGAATTTCCAGCTTGCCGCCGGAAGCTTTCTGGCCAAACAGCCGCGCCGGAATCACCCGGGTATTGTTGAACACCATCAGATCGCCTGGGCGCAAATGCTCAAGCAAATCAGTGAATTGACGGTGTGCGAGGGCACCGCTCACCCCGTCCAGGGTCAGCAGTCGACTGGCGCGACGCTCGGCCAAAGGGTGGCGAGCGATCAGCGAATCAGGGAGCTCAAAAGTAAAGTCAGCAACGCGCATGATGGGGTTCGTCTAGCAGGGCCGGGAAGTCTAGCGGAAATAGTCAAAATTGACCATGAAACGTGATTGACCAACGGTAATCACCTCTCTATACTTCGCCGCCATTGAGCCCTGATGGCGGAATTGGTAGACGCGGCGGATTCAAAATCCGTTTTCGAAAGGAGTGGGAGTTCGAGTCTCCCTCGGGGCACCATCTTAAAAAAAGACCTTGAAATTCAAGGTCTTTTTTTTCGCCTGTCAAAAAGTGAGTAGGCACAGGCGAACGCAGAAATTGAGGAGCCGGGACCATGGAGTTGACGCTGGAAGCTGTTGCGCTTTTTGCTCTCAAGCTGGTGCATGAGACCGAAGGCGTGAGCCCGATTCTGCGCGATGACCCGGTGATGGAGGGGTATGACCGTGAAGTGTTTGGGCTGCTGATACGCAAAGGCGATCTGGCCGGGATTCAGCAGAAGCTTGATGAGTGTGTGATGCTTGCACTCGAATCCTTGGGCGGCGCCGATACTGTACTGGGTCGCGAGTTACAGCGGCTCGCGGTGGACGTGCGCCAAGCCTCGACACTTGAAGCACTCGATGCCCCGCTCAACGCACTCAAGGACTACCTGAAAGCCATCCTTTAAGCGCGCCCTACCGCCGCCCTTCCACCGCCATCCGCACCGCCAGCCCCATCAGCACCGACCCCATCAGCCAGCGCTGCACCACCTGCCAACCCGGCCGGGTGACGAAAAACACCGCGATCGAACCCGCCATCGTGGCAATCATCGCGTTGACACTCACGCTGATAAAAATCTGCGTAAAGCCCAGCACCAGGGATTGCGCCAGCACACTGCCATGGCCGTTCGGAACGATGAACTGCGGCAGCAACGACAAATACATCACCGCCACCTTGGGGTTGAGCAGGTTGGTCACCAGGCCCATGGTGAACAGCTTGCGCGGGCTGTCCTTGGGCAAGTCCCGCACCTGGAACGGCGAGCGCCCGCCCGGCCGTATGGCCTGCCAAGCCATGTAGGCCAGGTACAACGCACCGCCGAAGCGCAGCGCGTCATAGGCAAACGGCACCGCCATGACCAAGGCCGTGATCCCCAAGGCCGCGCACACCATGTAGACCAAAAAACCCAACGCCACGCCGCCCAGGGAAATCAGCCCGGCCGTGCGCCCCTGGCAAATCGACCGCGAGATGAGGTAAATCATGTTCGGCCCGGGCGTGAGCACCATGCCGAGTGAGATCAGCGCATAGGCCAGCCAGCTGGACACTTCAGGCATTGTTCGGCTCCTTGATCGTTTCTCTGTCGACGTGAAACATTTGGCCAACGTTGTAGGCTTGGATGCCATGGTAGGGCGTTCAAAATGCGCGCGTTAGATACAGATCCGCGAGCAAAACGTCATACACCCACCGCACCACTCACCCAAGGGCAGGCCCATGATCGACTTCAACAACAAAGGCTTCTTCAAGCTCAAGCAAAACAACGAATACGCCGAACGCGTCTCGGCCCTGCTGCTCGACGGTGAGGAAGTGGTCGACGCCTACAAGGCCATGCGTGACGGCGTGGTATTTACCACCAAGCGGATTATTGCGGTGAACGTTCAGGGTATTACCGGCAGCAAGAAGGACTTCACGTCGCTGCCGTATAAAAACATCGTGGCGTATTCGGTGGAGACGTCCGGGACGTTTGATCTGGATTCGGAGTTGGAGATTTACTTTTCGTCGTTGGGGAAGGTGAAATTTGAGTTCACGGGGAAGACGTCGATTGTGGAAATCTCACGGTTAATTTCCAAGCATCTGCTGGGCTGATCGGCGGGCAAAAAAAGACCTTGGCGTCTCGAGGTCTTTCTTAGTGCATGCAATGCTGATTCAACGGATGTACACCTGCCCTTGTAGGCACTGGCTTGCCAGCGATGACGCCAGTCCCAGCGCCATCAATCTGTTCGGCAATAACCTGCTGATTTTTCCCACCATCACCATCGAATAAAGCCGATATCAGGTTCTGACACCCCTCTCGTAGGCTCACTCCTCACACAAGGAAGTGAGCCCGTCATGTCAGAGCGCTTTTACCCACCCACCGAAGAAGACTTACGCAAACGACGGATCCTGACCCCGCCGCCATCGCGTTTGCCGTATTCGCCATCTATTGATTATTTCGAGCCATCCCCTGCCCCGGTACCCACGCTAGCCAAACCTTGCGGCTGCGTTTTCATCAAGCCCTGCCAACTGCCTGACGGCATCACCCATTACTACAACCCAGCCGGGTATGTCCCGTTGGAACTCATCAAGGAGTACGCCCATGTAAGCCTGCTGGGTGGACGTGAGGTGGACAGCCGGGGCGCAGTTGCCTTGCGCAAGATCAGCGGCAGCACATTGCCCGCTGGCCTCGGGCAGTTGGCGTTGCGTTCGGCGGTTTTGGAGTCGGCAGCCACTGCCGTCGGTTCTGTCGCCAGTGGTCTATTGACGGGGTCGGTGGCGCTGGCCTGGCCGTCGGAACTGGGTGACAGCGCGCTCTACAGCGAAGAGCAATTGCGTTCGATTCAACGGGCGCGGTCGCAGATGCGGTTGCATATTGAGCAAAGCGAGGACGGAACGCTCAAGGGGTATGGGTTTTACACGGGTAACCATGCCGATTGGCAGATGATTGATGTGGTGCAGTTTCAAAGCCGTGGCGATCAGTTTGTGGCGGACTTGGACGAGGGCGTGGAGCTGATCTGGACGCCCGCCGTTGATCCAAGTGACACGCTGGGTATTCCAGCCTTGGAGGCTGCGCCGCAGGCTCCGGTGATCTGGATTTATCCGCCGACGGAGAAGGCCGCGCAGATTCTGGTGAACCCGATTTATCCCCCGGAGTATCGGGATTTTATTCTGGTGTTCCCGGTGGAATCGGGGGTTCGGCCGCTGTATGTGGTGGTCAGTGTCAAGGCTGGGGATCACAAGTACCACAAGGCACCTAATACCGAACAAATAACTGGCTTTGCAGGCCTGATCAAAGCAAAACCCATGACTCCCAGACAGGGAGGCGCCGGGTTAAGAGAGCGTTGGATTGAGGAAAAAGGCCGGAGAATCTATGAGTGGGACTCTCAACATGGAGAGCTGGAAGTTTATCTAGCAAGTGATGGGAGCCATTTAGGTGCGTTCAGCCACGTAACCGGCGAGCAACTAAAAGGACCGAAGAAAAAACGAAATATCAGAAGATACCTGTGAGGTCTACATGGGACTAAAAGTGAGATTGGAATGGTTCGACAGAACCACACAGCAGCTACGTGGCGCGGAGGACTCGGCAGATATGGGAGACGATTACTCCGCGATTTCCGAGCTTGGATTGTCGACAGCCGAAGATGTCAATAACGGGATGTTTGAGCTGCGGAGGGAGTGGCTACCACTGATACAGGCACGTTTTTCTCATGAAATTGCTCTTTTAGAAAGCGACTACTTCATCGCGTTTGATTACGAAGATGCAAACGAATAACACAAACTCCGAGAATTCAGCTTAATGCGCAGACTGTCACTCACAAACAAAAAACTCCGCAACATCCCCAGGCACCTCAGAGCTCTGACCCGCTGGGCAGACAGCTTCGAAGGCTGTTTTTACGAAGAGTTACCGCTGCGACCCGACTATATAAACCTAAAAATCCCAGTTATTGAAAACCTTGTTGAAGGCAATCAAACCACACCGGAAATTCTGGCGCATTGCGCTCAACAGATGATCAAGGTTGCAGGTCACTTGGTTGAAGCACGATCAGACGGTGACCCTGAGTGCTGGATTGTCGCCCGTATCATGGTCCCGGACATGTTCTCAAGCCGAGTCTGTGTCTACACCGACAAAGCCCGCCTTCTCGGCCACACCCAGCCCTTTGACTACGAGTACTTTCGCCAAACACGCATCATCGGCCGAAGCCTTGCCCGCGAATGGGGGTTGGTCGTTCCGCCGGGCCTCCACGAAGTTGGCTTTCACTTCATCCACGAGGACGAAGACGGAACCGTCTTCGAGTCAGAGCATTGGTACTTCGGCGAAGTCAGCACGACCGATGAAGACCCTGGCGCAGAGCGCTGGAAGTATCAAACCTTCAGGTCCTTCCAAGCACAGCATCCACATTTGTTTGGTCCGTCCACTTAGCTCGCCTTCATCTCACTCCCCGCCCCACCAATCAACACACGATTCCCCGGATCCGTAATATCAAACACCTGCAGCGCACACGCCGAAGGCTCCAGCTTGAACTGAAATTCCACCAGGTACACCTTTGCCTTCTCCGGGCTGAAGGTGCTCATCACCGGCCCACAGCTGTAGTAAACCCCGTTGCCCCGGTTGTTCGCCGTGCTGGCGACGGTGAGTTGCTTGCCAGGATCAGCTTGGATTTCCAGCTGTGGAAAACGCTTGAACCCTGCACTGGCAACGGTCTGGTTGAGCTTGGCGATCCAGTTGAAGACGCGGCCTTCGCCCGTATCCATCACGGTGCCGAGGGTTTCCATGCGCTGGTCAGGGTCGCCTTCGCGGCGGATCGAGAATTCCACGGGGGCGGTGCCGCCGTAGGCTTTCATGATGACTTTGGCGTGCTCTGCATCCACGGCCACGGTTTTCTGGCGAAGTTGGACGCCGTCCTTGAACAGGCTGGGCGATGAATCGCGTTGGTTGGATTGGCAGGCGCCCAGTGAGAGGGCGATGCAGAGCAGCGCGATGCGTTTCATGGGGATGTCCTTATCGGTAGTGAGAGTGATGACTGGACCCGAGTTTAAACAGATTGTTCCGCACTGGAACCAAGGCCCGTGGGGCTAAAGGAGTGCAGCGCTGCAAGTGTCGTGGCTAGGTAGGCCTACCGAGGTGATCCCATCGCAGCCTCGCCGGGACTCGACAGCTCCCACATTGGATCGGTATCGCAGCGGAAATGGCTTCGCTGCCCACTGGGGGAACGTTGAGGGCGCTGGTGACCAGGTTGTGGAACACCATGGTCCGCGAGAGGACGTCGCCGCGCAGCACCCCAAGGAGTTTCAGCGCCCGCAGGGACTGGCGCGAGGACTGCATGAGACTGCACGGTTGAGCTGTTCAGGAATGTGCTCGATTGATTATTTGGGCTGGAACGTTTCGAGGTACGCCAGGATGTTTTCAATTTTTTCCTGGTCACTGATGCCCCAGAAGATCATGCGCGTGCCGCTCACCACTTTTTTTGGTGCCTCGATATAGGCGGCGAGTTTGTCGCGGGTCCAGACCACACCGGAGTTTTTCATTGCGTCGGAATACTGGTAGTCGGTGGTAGTGCCGGCGGGCCGGCCGATGATGCCGTTAAGTTGCGGGCCGAAGCCACCGCGTGCGCCTTCACCGATGCTGTGACAGCCGCCGCAGGTCTTGGCGAAGAGCTTGCCGCCCGCCTCCGCATCGCCCGCGGCAATAGCTGAGTGGGTGTTGAGTAACAGGACGAGGGCGAGTAATGCGTACTTCATGATGGCTCCGCATCGGGCAAGGAGGGGCCAATTATGCCTGGATCCGCTGCACCGCGTCGCTCAAGGAAACGCTCTGGAAAGCGCTCCAGGACGACCATCCATCGCCCCTATAAACATCTAATCGAACCTATTCCAGCCCATTCCACTCCACCTTACTGAATCCCTGATGGAGGAGTAAGGATCATGGCTCAGCCATCGATTTTGGTACTGGAAGACGACGAAATCATTCGCGCGTTAATGGTGGACGTACTGGAAGATTTCGGTGCAGTCGTTACGTCTTTTCCTTCGGCGGATGAGGGGATGATTTACTTGGAGCGGGCCGATGATCCAGTCGACCTGATTGTCAGCGATATCCAGATGCCGGGCCTGCTCAATGGCTATGACCTGAGCAAAGTGGTGGCCCATCGCTGGCCAACGGTGCCAGTGGTGCTGACCTCAGGCAATACCAAGCTGGCGGCGCAATTGGGCGGCTCGGTGCGGTTTTTGCCCAAGCCGTGGAGCACTGAGCATCTGATTGAGTGCGTACAAACGGCATTGACCCAACAAGGCTTGTCCATGCACTGATAGCGTCGCGATATCACTTAAACCGAACTTCGTGGTGCCATTTAAGGTCATTACTGGGAGCAAGGAGCGACTTTTCTGATCCGCTGGTCAGCCTTTTCGCCCTGTGCGTTCAGATGATGGCCATGAGTTGTGTAGAATCGTCGCCCATTTCCACGCGTCATTCATGGCCGAAAGGCCCACAGTTCGAGCTTATTGAATGCATTCACAGGCCCATGACGTCGGTGCGCCCTCATTGCTGGAAGCGTTGCGCACAGGCACGGCCCTGCTGCACGTGGCGTTGGAAAAGCGCTTGCCGTTTTTTTCCGAGCGCCTGGATACCGACTGGTACCAACGCTTGCTTCAAGCGTATTACGGCTTTTATGCGCCGATGGAAGCAGCCCTGTACGAATGTGATTTGATCCCCGAAGGCTTCGACCGGGTGCTGCGTGTGAAAACGCCCACCCTGGTGAACGACCTTCGCGCCCTCGGCCTGAATGACCACGCCATCAACGCCCTGCCCCGCTGCGCCAACCTGCCCGTCCTGAATACACCCGCTGCCTTGCTCGGTGCGCTCTATGTGCTCGAAGGCGCGACCTTGGGTGGCCAGGTGCTGCGCCGGGAAATGACCCAGCGCCTTGGTGTGAACGCCGACAACGGCGGTGCGTTTCTTGACGTGTATGGCGCCGAGACAGGGCGGCGCTGGAAAGACTTTCTCGACTATCTGGGCCGCCAACCGCTCGACGCTGACGACAAACAGCGCGCGGTGATTGCAGCCTGTTCGACATTCAGCTGCTTTGAGCAATGGCTCGACGGCCAGGAGGTACTGCTATGAAACCCGAAGATTTTGAAGAGCTGCTTGCCAACTGCGCCGACGAGCCAATCCGCTTTCCGGGGGCGATCCAACCCCACGGTGTGCTGCTGACATTATCGGAGCCAGACCTGAAGTTCATCCAGGTCAGCACCAACGTCGGCATGCTGTTCGGCCATGCGCCCGAGGCGTTGCTGGGCCAGCCGCTGCACGTACTGGTAGGCGCCGAACACGCCAAGGCCGTTGCCGCCATGGCCGAACACAACACGTTTTTCGATGCCCCACCGTTGCACGTCACGTTTAACGGCGCAGAGTTCGAAGGCCTGCTGCACCGCCATCAAGGTGTGCTGGTGCTGGAATTCGAGCCACGACTGAAAGACTTCCGTCCCCGGGCACTGAACGGCCGCACCAGTGACCTGGGCAAGATGCTGCAACGTTTGCAGTCGGCGAAAACCCTGCAAGCGCTGTACGAAATCAGCGTGACTGAAATCCAGGCCATGACCGGCTACGACCGCGTGCTCATTTACCGTTTCGAAGACGAAGGCCATGGCCAGGTGATCGCCGAAGCGTCGGCGCCGTCCATGGAACTGTTCAACGGGCTGTTCTTCCCTGCGTCCGACATCCCCGAGCAGGCCCGTGAACTGTATCGCACCAACTGGCTGCGCATCATCCCGAATGCGGCCTATGAGCCGGTGCCCCTGCTGCCCAAGCTGCGCCCGGACACCGGCCAACCGTTAGACTTGAGCTTCGCCACGTTGCGCAGCGTGTCGCCGATTCACTGCCAGTACATGCAGAACATGGGCGTGCTGTCGTCCATGAGCATCTCGCTGATGAAGGGCGACAAACTCTGGGGCCTGATCAGCTGCGGCAACCGCGAACCGCTGCTGGTGCCGAATGACCTGCGCACGGCCTGCCAGACCATCGGCCAGGTGCTGTCGTTGCAGATCAGCGCCATGGAAGCACTGGACCTGAGCCGTCAACGCGAGGAGAAAGTCGAGGCCCTGGCCCGCCTGGATAAGGCCATGAAGGCGTCGGAAGAAAACGTGTTCGACGGCCTGGCCCAGCAACCGCAATTGCTGATGGACCTGACCCTGTCCGGCGGCGTGGCGATCATCGAAGACAAGCAATTGCACCGCTACGGCAACTGCCCGGAACCGGCGCAGATCCGTGCGCTGCACAAGTGGCTGCAGGAAGGCGGCGAGCCGGTTTTTTCCAGCCACAACCTGGCCTCGGTCTACCCGCCGGCCGCCGAGTTCCAGCAGGTCGCCAGCGGCGTGTTGGCCATGAGCTTGCCCAAGCCTGTGGATAACGGCGTGCTGTGGTTCCGTCCGGAAGTCAAAGAGAACATCAACTGGAGCGGCGACCCGAAAAAGCCACTGGACCTGGAAAACTCCGACGCCGGCCTACGCCTTCGCCCACGCACCTCGTTTGAAATCTGGAAGGTGGAAATGGCCGGCATCTCCACCAAGTGGAGCCACGGTGACCGCTTCGCCGCCAACGACCTGCGCCGCTCCGCGCTGGAAAACGACCTGGCCCGCCAGGTGCTGCGCGAGCAACAGGCCGTGCGCGCCCGCGATGAGCTGGTGGCGGTGGTGTCCCACGACCTGCGTAACCCGATGACCGTGATCTCCATGCTTTGCGGCATGATGCAAAAGGCCTTCAGTTCCGATGGCCCACACACTTCGCGGCGGATTTCCTCGGCCATCGACACCATGCAACAGGCCGCCGGGCGTATGAACGTGCTGCTGGAAGACTTGCTCGACACCTCGAAAATCGAGGCCGGACGCTATGTGGTCAAGCCCGTGGCGCTCGATGTAAGCCAGATGTTTGAAGAGGCGTACTCGCTACTCGCACCGCTGGCGATGGAGAAAGGCATCGACCTGTCGTTCAACGCCGAGCCTGGCCTGCAGATCAATGGCGACCCCGAGCGTCTGTTCCAGGTGCTGTCGAACCTGATCGGCAACGCGATCAAGTTCACGCCGCGCCAGGGCAATATTGGCATCAGTGCGATGAGCAACGGCGAAGAGATTGTCTTCTCGGTGCGTGACTCCGGCGAGGGTATTGCGCCGGAACAACTGCCGCACGTGTTTGATCGGTATTGGACCCAGGCGGAAAACAACCCGACCGGCAGTGGGCTGGGGTTGTATATCACGCAAGGTATTGTCCAGGCCCATGGCGGCAAGATTGTTGCCGAGAGTGAGGTGGGCCGGGGTAGTGAGTTTCGCTTTACAGTGCCGAAGGTGATTGAAGACTCGCATACCTGAGGCGGTAGAGGCGGCCTGGCAGCCGGCCGCCCTCCAACGGCTTCCCCGCGATCCAAATGTGGGAGCTGGCTTGCCTGCGAAGGCGGCCTGACAGCCGACCACACTCTAACTGTCCCCCCACGATCCAAAAATGTGGGAGCTGGCTTGCCTGCGAAGACGGCCTGACAGCCGACCACAAACTAACTGTCGCCCCGCGATCCAAAAATGTGGGAGCTGGCTTGCCTGCGAAAGCGGCCTGACAGCCGACCACAAACTAACTGTCGCCCCGCGATCCAAAAATGTGGGAGCTGGCTTGCCTGCGAAAGCGGCCTGACAGCCGACCACTCTCTAACTGTCGCCCCGCGATCCAAATGTGGGAGCTGGGTTGCCTGCGAAAGCGGCCTGACAGCCGACCACACTCTAACTGTCGCCCCGCGATCCAAATGTGGGAGCTGGCTTGCCTGCGAAGATGGCCTAACAGCCGACCACACTCTAACTGTCGCCCCGCGATCCAAATGTGGGAGCTGGCTTGCCTGCGAAGATGGCCTAACTGCCGACCACTCTCCCACTGTCACCCCACGATCCAAATGTGGGAGCTGGCTTGCCTGCGAAGGCGGCCTGACAGCCGACCTGGATGTTGGATCTTACGGGGTACATATCCGTTATTTAGGTAAAGGCTGCTGTTGGTTCCGCCCTTACGGCGGCTCACTTTTGAAAAGCGCAAAAGTAAGCAAAACGCTCTTGCCCCAACACTCGGCACCTCGCCTAGGCTCGGTGTGCCCGTAATCCGACAGGTATTTGGGGGGCCGCCGCCACGCGCCATCCATGGCGCGGGGCGGCTAAACCGGCATCCCTGCCGGTTTACCCCCCAAATCCCTGTCGAATTCCGGCCAGCGTGTTTGACGGGGCGCCTGAGATCAAAAGCAGGATCAAGGTCAAGGTCAAGGTCAAGGTCAAGGTCAACGGCGGCTCGCTTTGCATCGTGGTTAGTGGTGGTTGCATTGCCCGGTAATCCTCACACCGGCAACACCACCACCGCCTCCAACCCTCCGCCCTGGCGTTCTGTCAGGGTTAGTGTTCCGCCGTGTTCCAGCACAATCGCCCGCGCGGTCGATAACCCCAGCCCGACACCGCCGGTGCTTTTATTGCGCGACCCTTCGAGGCGATAAAACGGCAGGAATACCTGTTCCCGATGTTCAGCCGCGATACCTGGGCCTCTATCCAGCACGCGAATGACCACCTCTCCCGACCGTTGCTGTAACTCGACCTCCGGCGCCACGCCGTAGTGGATGGCGTTGTCCATCAGGTTGGTCATCACCCGCTTGAGGCCCAGTGGTCGGCCGAAGTACACCAGGCGCGGTGGGCCACGAAAGGTGAGGTCGATGGACTGGTCGCGGTAGTCGTCGATCAGGGTTTGCAGCAATTCCGCCAGGTCCAGTTGGGTGGCTTGCTCCAGCCGGGCGTCGTCGCGGAAGAATTCCAGGGCCGTGTTGATCATGGCCTGCATTTCGTCGACGTCGCGGAACAGTCGTTGTTGCTGGTCGGCATCTTCGATGAACTCACCGCGCAGGCGCAGGCGGGTTAGCGGTGCGCGCAGGTCGTGGGAGATGGCCGCCAGCATTTGGGTACGGTCCTGGATGAAGTGCCGCAACTGCGCCTGCATGCTGTTGAACGCAAGGATTGCCTGGCGCAGTTCGTGAGGGCCCATCGGTTCGATGGGCGGCGCGCGAAAGTCGGCACCGAAGCGCCGCGCGCCCAGGGCGAAGTGCTGCAGGGGCCGAGCCAGGCGGCGGGTCGCGACCAGGGTGACCAGCGCGGTGGAGATCAGCACCAACAGCACCACGATCAGGCTGCGCGCGCCATCATCCAGCCCCCAACTGCGCGACGACGCGCTGAACATCAGCCAGGATCGGTCAGCCAATTGCACCAGTAGCGCGTAGTGGCCGTTACCGTCTGGCCAGTCAGACGGTTCGTACGCTTCCATCGAACGCGGCGGCCCCTGCAGCAAATGCTTGAAGACCTGCTCGCCCGAATGGAAATCCGGGTCGTCCAGCACGGGTAAACCCAATGCCTGCCGCTGGGCCGCCCACGTCACGTTGAACCCGTCATCACCCACCGCCTGGGCCAGGCGCGACCGCTGCGAGGGCTCCGAGGCCTCGACCACGCGTACCACCACGGCGATTTTTTCCAGCAAGCCGGTTTCGGTCAGCGGCGGCCGTGCCCACACGCCGGCCAACTGCACGAACAACGCGTTGAAGGCCAGCGCGGTGATCATGGCGATCAGGATGGTCAGGGCGACCCAACGGGCCACGGTGTCACGCGGGCGCAGGCTCATGAACGGGTCACGCTGGCGGTGAACTGATAACCGCCATTGCGCACCGTGCGGATCATCGCCGGGCGCTTGGTATCGAACTCCAGCTTGCGGCGCAGGCGGCTGACTTGTACGTCGATGCTGCGGTCGAACGCGTCATGGCTGTGGCCCCGTGCCAGATTCAACAGTTGCTCACGGGTCAATACGCGCTGGGGGTGCTCGGCGAACACCAGCAGCAGGTCGAACTCGCCGGAAGACAGCGGGATCATCACCTGGTCGGGCGAGCGCAACTCACGGCGCGTGAGGTCCAGCTGCCAGCCCGCGAACCGGATCAACGGGCGCGCGACCTCGCCCAGCGGCGGTCGGCTTTCACCCGCCCGGCGCAGTACGGCACGCACCCGGGCCAACAATTCGCGTGCATCGAAGGGTTTGCTCAGGTAGTCATCGGCGCCCATTTCCAGGCCCACGACGCGATCGCTGAGTTCGCCCATAGCCGTGAGCATGATCACCGGCGTGGCGTATTGCTGGCGCAGGCGCTGGCACAGCAGCAGGCCGTTATCGCCCGGCAACATCAGGTCGAGGATGATCAGGTCGGCCGGCTGGCGCTCCATCGCCGCCCACAGGTCGGCGCCAGTGGCAGCCGTCTCGACCCCATAGCCGTGTTGCAGGAAAAATTTCTTCAGCAGCGCGAGGACCTCAAGGTCATCGTCCACGATCAACAGGTTGCTCACCGGCGGTCTTCACTGGGTTGGGTCGAGGTGCCATCTAAAACCATTCGGCGCGGCGCGTCATATATTTCAATCGTGCAATAAAGCGTCAATCGCGCAATAAACCAGACATCTTTGCGCAAGGCAGCAATGCCAGGATCAGCCTCCTTTTTGTGGAGACTGTGCCCATGCGCTCGCTGACGTATCCCCAGCATTTGGCCCGCCAGGCCGTGCTGTTGCTGACGGTGTCCTACCTGACGGGCTGTGCCAGCCCGGCCCCGGTAACACCCATCACTCGCTGCGCGCCAGTGAACGACTCGGTGTACGACCCCGCCGAACCGGTCAACCGCGGCGTGTTTGCGTTTAACCGGGCGGTGGATGACTACGCCTTGGCACCGGTGGCGCGGGGTTACCGTTACCTGCCGGACTTTTTCCAACAGGGTGTGCATAACTTCGCCAGCAACTTCAGCGAGCCGAAGGTGTTTATCAACGATCTGCTGCAAGGCAACCCACGGCGCTCGGTCAATACCCTGGGGCGTTTTGCCGTGAATACCACCGTGGGCGTGGTGGGGCTGTTCGACGTGTCGGACCGCCTGGGAATCCCACGGCACAAAGCTGACTTCGGTCAGACATTCGGCGTGTGGGGCGTGGGTAACGGGCCGATCGTGGAATTGCCATTGCTGGGCACCAGCAACAGCCGGGATGCGGCAGGCAAAGTGCTGGGCTTCCTGATTTCGCCGCTGGGGGACAGCGACACGGTGCAGACGTTGGGCACTCTCAGCCTGGTTGGCGGCACTGTCGATACGCGGGCGTCACTGTTGCCGCTGACCGACAGCCTGCAAAAACTGCCGGATTACTACAGCGCGTTACGCAACGTGGTGGCACACAATCGTGCAGCGTTTGTGCTGGAAGGCAGGGACGGGGCGGCTTCACCTGAGGCGAGCGAGTGCACAAATGGCGCGAGCGACGACTTCTGAAGCCAGCTGCGAGAGGGTTGTCATACTTTGCAGCAGGGTGTTTATAGCGGGGCCTTTTTGCGCTCTATACCGTTGGCTTTGCTTCGCCTCATTGTGCGAAGCATCCTCTAATCACTAGCAGGAAACTCCAATGGATATCTCAAACCTCCAGACGCTGAACATCTTCCATTACTCCACGCTGCCGCAGGATGCCGGAGAGTCACAGCGCACGAAGCACAACATTGAGGACATACATTCGGAACGGAACGCCGAGGACAACAACAGTGCAGCCGCCAGTAACAACCGCAGGAAGGGCAACGGCAACACAGACAGCCTGGGAAGGGGCTACTTGCCTTAACCCGAATCATACGAAGAGCTGTGCACGGCTCTTCGTATTTCCCCCTTAACAAAACACTGACATTCACTGCGTTAATCTTGCCGGTTCATCCCGCCTGGACCTTTGCCTGCATGCCGCACCTCGACACACTGCCCGCCGTACTGGCCGGCCCACTGCTGCGACGCCTCGAACCTCGGCGCCTGGTGTTGTGGCTGGTAGGCAGTCGAGCCCTGGAATTGACCCTGACGTTGCATCTGCCAACCGAAACGCTGGAGATCACCCTTGACCAATGCCAGATCGTGCCGGTGGGGCGCCACGCCTTTATCCACCTGATCGACGTCCCGCTGGGTGATGCGCTGCCCCTGGACGTGGAGATCCCCTACGACCTGGTGTTCGACAACACCGGCATCGCCGACTGGGCACCGCACCTGCTGTATGCCAACGCGCAACTTCCAAGTTTTGTTTTGCACAGCCGTATCCATCAGTTGGTACACGGCTCCTGCCGCAAACCCCATCACAGCGCCGACGAAGGCCTGCTGTGCGTTGACCGCCTGCTGGCTGAAGCCCACACCCCGGCCAACCGCCCTGCCCTGCTGATGATGAGTGGCGACCAGGTGTACGCCGACGATGTCGCTGGGCCAATGCTGCGGGCGATCCATGCGCTGATCACACGCCTGGGCCTGTTCGATGAATACCTGGAAGGCGCCGTGGTGGACGACAGCGCCAGCCTCTATGGACACCGCGCCAGCTACTACCATCGCGCCGACTTGCTGCCGGCACTGGACAGTAACGAGACCCTGCGCGAACGCTTCTTTGGCGGAGTGAAAAAACCCATTTTCACCAGCAGTACCGCGGACAATCACCTGGTGACCTTCGCCGAAGTCATCGCGATGTATTTGCTGGTGTGGTCACCCACGCCCTGGACGCTGATCACGCCTCAAGCACCGCAACTGAGTCCTGAAGAACAGCAACGTTATGCCCGCGAACAGGCACAGATCGATACATTCCGCGACGGCCTGCCTGGCGTTGCGCGGGTGTTCGCCCACCTGTCCACCTTGATGATCTTTGATGATCACGACATCACCGACGACTGGAACCTCAGCGCCCAGTGGGAGGAAACCGCCTACGGTCACCCGTTCTCCAAGCGCATCATCGGCAATGCCCTGCTGGCCTACCTGCTGTGCCAGGGCTGGGGCAACCAGCCGGATGCATTTGGCGAACTGATCAGCCAAAGCCAGGCGCTTACCCGCCAACCCCAGGCCAACCATCTGGATGCCGGAGCGCTGGATGAGTTGATCGAAACGCTGCTCAAGTTCCAACAATGGCATTACGTACTGCCCACCACCCCCGCCCTGGTGGTGCTCGACACCCGTACCCGGCGCTGGCGCAGCGAGTTCACCCTCAAGCAACCCTCCGGCCTGCTCGACTGGGAGGCCTTGAGCGAACTGCAACAGGAACTGCTCGACCACCCCTCGGCCATCATCGTCTCGCCCGCGCCGATCTTCGGCGTGAAGCTGATCGAGACGGTACAGAAGGTCTTCAGCTGGTGCGGCCACCCCTTGCTGGTGGATGCGGAAAACTGGATGGCCCATCGCGGCGCGGCCCAGGTGATCCTCAACATCTTCCGCCACTCGCGCACGCCGGGAAACTACGTGATCCTCTCAGGTGACGTGCACTACTCATTCGTCTACGAAGTGCTGATCCGCCATCGCAACGCCGGCCCCAGGATCTGGCAGATCACCAGCAGCGGCATCAAGAACGAATTCCCCCCAAGGCTGTTGGAATGGTTCGACCGCCTCAACCGCTGGCTCTACTCACCACGCTCGCCCCTCAACTGGTTCACCCGCCGGCGCACCATGCAGGTAGTGCCGCATATTCCCGAGCATGCAGAAGCCGGCGAACGACTATGGAATTCGGCGGGGATTGGCCAAGTGTTTTTTAACGAACAGGGCCAGCCTGAAGCGATTTACCAGCACAACGCGGATGGAAAGGCGCAGACGAGGATGGTGGCGCCGCAATAATAGCCTATCGCCATCCACCATAAGCCGTACATCTGCCCTATTCAAAGCCACCAAGCCCCGTTGTACAGTAGCCCCAGCCACGGAGTATCGGCGTCAACAACGACAGGCATTGAGCGCCTGTCCACGCAAGGAACGCGAAGATGAACGATACCTCCGACAACAATCCGTTGAAGCAAGATTTCTCTCACTTCAACGCCGACATGCTGCACACCGTTCTGGAGTTGGTCAGCGACGGGATTTGGGACTGGAACGCCAATACCGGGTTCGTCTATCGCAACCCGGGGTGGTACGAAATGCTCGGCTATCACCGCCATGCGCTGGAGAACAACGTGTTCACCTGGGAAAACGTGATCCACCCGGATGACTACCCTCAGGTGATGAAGCTGTTTGACGACTACATCCACCGCCGCGCCCCTCACTATCAAGCCGAGTACCGTTGCCGCAAGGAAGACGGCAGCTACCTGTGGATCGAAGACCGGGGCTACGTGATTGCGCGCAATGCCGACGGTTCAGTGGCGCGCATGGTCGGCGCGCACCGTGATATTCACCTCAGAAAATGCTCCGTCGAACAATTGGAACGACGCAATCAATCCCTTGAGGCCCTGGTGGCTGAACGCACGCGGGAGCTGTCGCGGGTCAATCGACAGTTACAACTTCAGTTGGATGAAAACCGCTCCTTGGCCGAGCGGGATGCCCTGACCCTGGTCGCCAACCGTTATCGTCTGGAGAAAGTGCTGCTGGAAGAGTGTAACCGTGCCCAACGCTTTCGCCTGCCGCTGACGTTGATTGCGATGGACATCGATGACTTCAAGCCGATCAATGACCGCTACGGTCATGGCGTGGGCGACCGCACGCTGGTGCAGGTGGTGGAATGCCTGGAAAGCTGTATTCGCCCCCATGACGTACTGGCCCGGTGGGGTGGCGATGAGTTTGTACTGGTGCTGCCCAAAACGTCGCTGGAGATAGCCATGGCGCTGGCAGAACGCATTTGCCAGGTGATGAGAAGGCAGCCGCACAACGGCAACCTCAAGATCACCCTCAGCCTTGGCGTGGCCGAGCGTCAAAGGGATGAACCCCCCACAGCCCTGATGGCGCGTGCCGACCAGGCGTTGTATCGCGCCAAGGCTGCGGGCAAGGATGGGGTGTCGCAATAACACCCCTGCGGGTTATCGAACCGGCGGCGCGTACTGGATACCGCCATTGTTCCACAGTGCATTGAGCCCGCGCTTGATCTTCAGCACGCTGCCCTGGCCGATGTTGCGCTCGAACACTTCGCCGTAGTTGCCCACCTGCTTGACGATCTGCACCACCCAATCCTTGCGCAGTTTGAGGTCCTTGCCGTATTCGCCATCAGCCCCCAGCAACCGTGCAACGTCCGGGTTCTTGGTGGTCTTGGCCTGCTCTTCGACGTTCTGCGAGGTGATGCCCATTTCCTCGGCATTGAGCATGGCGAACAGGGTCCACTTGACGATGCTGAACCACTCGTCATCGCCCTTGCGCACCAACGGCCCCAGTGGCTCCTTGGAGATCACTTCCGGCAGCACCACGAACTCGTCCGGGTGGGCCATCTTGATGCGCTGGGCATACAGGCCCGACTGGTCAGTGGTCAGCACGTCGCAACGCCCGGCTTCCAGGCCCTTTGCGCTTTCGTCGGCGGTGTCGAAGGTAATCGGCGTGTACTTCATGCCGTTGGTGCGAAAGTAATCGGAGACATTCAACTCAGTCGTAGTACCGGCCTGAATGCACACCGTGGCCCCGTCCAGTTGCTTGGCACCGGTGACACCCAACTTGTTATTCACCAGAAAGCCGATGCCGTCGTAGTAGGTCACACCGGTGAACACCAGGCCCATGCCCGAATCACGGGAACTGGTCCACGTGGTGTTGCGAGAGATCACGTCGATCTCGCCGGACTGCAGCGCGGTGAAGCGTTCCTTGGCGGTCAATTGGGTGAACTTCACTTTTGACGCATCACCAAACACCGCCGCCGCCACCGCGTGGCACACGTCCACATCGATGCCGGTCATCTTCCCTTTACTGTCCGGCACGCCAAAGCCCGGCAGTCCATCGCTGACGCCGCATTGGATGAAGCCTTTTTTCTGGATCGCGTCCAGGGTCACACCCGCGTAGGCGGAGCTCGCCAGGCCAAGCGCGGCGGTGGCGCCCATCGCGGCCAAAGTCATTTTGAATGGGTTCATGCATGGCTCTCCCTGTCATTCCTTATTATTCGGCGCCGCACAGCCCGCGCCGGTTTATAGTGCTGCCGGGCAGTATCAACGGCTTTACAACACTGCCACAAACGACCTTTAGGCAAAGGCTCCTTCCGATTTGGAATGAACTGCATGATTTCAAAACGCATGACCCCTTCGATGACGGCCTTGCAGTGCTTCGAAGCCGCCGCCCGTCATTTGAGCTTCACTCGCGCCGCCGAAGAGCTGCACCTGACCCAGAGTGCAGTCAGCAAGCAGGTGGCGCAGTTGGAAGAGATGCTCTGCCACAACCTGTTCGAACGGGTGCGCCAGCGCTTGTACCTTTCGCCGGCGGGGTCGTTGTACCTGGCCGAAGTGCACAAGATCCTCACCCAAGTGGACATCTCCAGCCGCTATATCCTCACCTATGGCGGCGAAACCGAAGTGCTGCGCATCGCCACCCAACCGACCTTCGGCGACCGTTGGCTGGTGCCCAAACTCAAGGATTTCGCGGCGAAACATCCGAATATCCATCTGGACGTGCGCAACGAGCTGGAGCCTTTCGACGTATTGCAGGCCAAGGCCGATATCGCGTTTTTCTTCGGCCAAGGCTCATGGCCAGGCGCAACCTGCATCGAGCTGTTCCGTGAGACGGTGGTGCCGGTGTGTGCGCCAGGATTCGTCGCCGAAGGCAGCGATGCGTCGTCGCGCCACACCTTGCTGCAATGCACCTCGCGCCCGGAAGCCTGGCACGAATGGTTCCTGGAACAGGGGCTGCACTCGCAGAACAGCTACCACGGACCGCGCTTCGACACGTTCTACATGTGCATTCGCGCGGCGCAATCGGGCTATGGCGTGGCGTTGGTGCCGCAGTACCTGGTGGCCGAAGAACTGGCACAGGGCAGCCTGATGATTCCATGGGACTACGCGATGCCCAGCAGCGGCGCGCACTTTATCGCTCACGCCGAACATGCAGGCGAGATTCCCAAGGTGAAGGCGTTCCTGAACTGGATGGTGGAGTACATCCGCGTACATCCCGACTTTTAATAATGACCCGGCGACTTTATTTCGTTTGCGGCAAGGGCGGGCGCCCGGCTTAGATAAAACAAGCCCGTCACTGCCGAGTCCCCGATTCATGAGCCGCGAAACCATCAGCCAGTCGATTTCCATCGTTCACCCTATCAGCCTCAGCCACGGTAAAAACGCCGAGGTGTGGGACACCTCGGGCAAACGCTATATCGATTTTGTCGGCGGTATTGGCGTGCTCAACCTCGGCCACTGCCACCCCGGCGTGGTCGAAGCGATTCGAGAGCAGGCCACCCGGCTGACCCACTATGCGTTCAATGCCGCCCCGCATGCGCCCTATATTGAGCTGATGGACCGCCTGACCGCATTCATCCCGGTGGACTACCCCGTCAGTGGAATGCTCACCAACAGCGGCGCGGAAGCGGCGGAAAACGCGCTGAAGATTGTGCGTGGTGCCACCGGACGCACCGCAGTGATCGCCTTTGACGGCGCCTTCCACGGCCGCACCTTGGCCACGCTCAATCTCAACGGCAAGGTGGCGCCCTACAAACAAAAAGTCGGTGTACTGCCGGGCCCTGTGTATCACCTGCCCTACCCCAGCGCCGATAACGGCGTGACCTGCGCCGAAGCACTGAAGGCCATGGCCCGCCTGTTCAGCGTTGAAATCGACGTCAACGATGTGGCCTGTTTCATCATCGAGCCGGTTCAGGGCGAAGGGGGATTCCTGGCGCTGGACATCGAATTCGCCCGGGCGCTGCGGCGCTTTTGCGACGAGAACAACATTTTGCTGATTGTCGATGAAATCCAATCGGGCTTTGGCCGTACCGGCCAGCGTTTTGCGTTCTCGCGCCTGGGGATCGAGCCGGACTTGATCCTGCTGGGTAAAAGCATCGCCGGCGGTGTGCCGTTGGGCGCCGTCGTAGGGCGCAAGGCGTTGATGGACAATCTGCCCAAAGGTGGCCTGGGCGGCACCTATTCCGGCAACCCCATTGCGTGCGCGGCAGCGTTGGCGACCCTCGATGCCATGACCGATGAACACCTGAAAACCTGGGGCTTACAGCAGGAAGAAGCCATCGTCAGCCGTTATCAGACCTGGTGTGCGCAAGGCCTGACACCCTACCTCGGCCGTCTGACCGGCGTGGGCGCCATGCGCGGCATCGAACTGGCCAACGCCGACGGCACACCCGCGTCGAAACAGCTGACCCAGTTGCTCGGCCTGGCGCGGGACGCCGGTGTGTTGCTGATGCCCAGCGGCAAGGCGCGGCACATCATCCGCCTGCTGGCACCGCTGACCATCGAGCCCACGGTGCTGGAGGAAGGCCTGGATATCCTCGAGGCCTGCCTCAAACAGTTGGACTAGTAACGCGCATCGGCAGGTTTGCCGCCGTTCGGCCAATCCTTGACCTTGTCCGGGAAGTCCGGGCGCGGTTGCCCCGAGAAATACGCGGCCACGTCCACGGCTTCCTGGTCCGACAGACCGCCCTGCCCCAGCGGGAATTTCTCGTGGAAGCCAATCGGCATGTTGCGTTTGACGAACGCCGCCGCCGTGTAGGTGCGGGCCATGCCGGCGCCGATATTGAAGGATTGCTCACCCCACAACGGTGGGTAGATAAGCTCGCCATCCGCCCGCGCCAAGCCTTGGCCATTGTCGCCGTGGCATACCGCGCATTGCTTGGCGTAGACCTGTTTGCCATTGGCCAGGTCCGGCTTGATCGCCGGGTCGACCTTGCCCACGCCGCGCCCGGCTACTTTGTCTTCGGGGCGGGTGTTGTTTTTCATCCAATCGAAATAGGCGACCATCGCTTGCATGTCTGCCGATTGTGGCGGCAGTGGCTTGCCATTCATCGAGCGGCGGAAGCAGCCGTTAATTCGTTCTTCCAGGGTCACCACCTTGCCTGCGCGCGGCGCATAGCTGGGGAAAAACGCCGAGACGCCTACAAACGGAGACCCATCCGCTACCGTGCCAGCGTTGAGATGGCAACTGGTGCAATTGAGTGAATTGCCGACATTTTTGGGCAGCAGCTCTTTGGTTTGCAGATGCAGGCGCATGCCGCGAATCACCTGGTCGGCGTTGGGCGCCGCAAGCAACTCGGCCAGGCGCGGGGTTTCGAAGGCCGATGAATCGGTGGTGGCCGGGTTGAGTTGGTCACGCAGTTTCTTCACCTGGCCGGCGCTGATCGGCGTGCCTTCGTTACCCCAACGGGTACGTACGAAACTGAGGATCTCGGCGATTTCCAGATCGTTCAAACGGGCGAAACCCGGCATGGTGTAGATCCGTGGGTGCGTTGCCGTTTGTGCGGTCTCCCAGCCGGTGAGGGTGATGTGCAGCAGTGAAGTCGGGTTGCTGGACGCAATGCTCGGATTGCCGGCCAAAGGTGGGAACAGGCCTTTCACGCCCGCACCATCGCTGCGATGACAATTGCTGCAGAACTGCATGTAACCCAGTCCGCCGCGACTGGTGAACAAATCTGCAGGTGGCACGGCTGGCGCCTGGGCCACGGACGGCATGGGCAAGTCGTCTTTACCGGGCGCTAGGGATTTCAAGTAACTGGCGATAGCCGTCAGGTCATAGTCGCTGAAGTGCTGGGTGCTGTGGTGAATCACATCGGCCATATTGCCGGCGACCGTGGCAAAGCGGTTTTGCCCGGTCTTGAGCAGTTGCACGGTGTCTTCCACCGTCCACAGGTTACGCAGGCTCAGGGCGCGCCAGTGCTCGACGGTTTCGCCGGCCAGGTAGTGCTGGCCGCTGACACCCTCGTCGCTCATGGCTTTTTCCTGGAACGCAATGCCCCGTGGCGTGTGACAGGAGCCGCAGTGGCCCAGGCCCTGGACCAGGTAGGCGCCTCGGTTGAGTTGTTCATCGCGTGCGGGATCCGGCTTGAAGGGTTGTTTGTCGAGGAAGACAAAATTCCACAACGCCAGTCCCCAGCGCTGGCTGAACGGGAAGCCCATGTCCGCCTCGAGATTGGCCTGCTGCACCGGCTCGACGCCTTGCATCAGATAGGCGTACAGCGCGCGCATGTCGGTTTCATTCATCTTGGCGTAAGACGGGTACGGCATCGCCGGGTACAGGTTCATGCCCGTCGGCGTCACGCCTTCGCGCATGACGCGGTCGAACTCTTCGAAGGTGTAGGCGCCAATCCCTGTCTCTCGGTCCGGCGTGATATTGCTCGAATAGATCGTGCCCATCGGCGTGCTCAGCTCCAGGCCGCCGGCCATCACCTTGCCTTGCTTGGCCGTGTGGCAGGCTACGCAGTCGCCCAGTTGCGCGACGTATTTGCCCTGCTCGATCAGCGAAGCGTCGGGAACGTTGGCGTGCAGGGGAAGAGACAGGCAAAGCGTCGCCCCCAGCAAGGCCAGGCGAGAAAGGGAAAGCGCCATCGCATTAGTCCTTTAATAACCTGGCGTGGGGCGGTCCCCTCGGCGCAGGTCAGTGGTCGTTTTTATGGGTTCATCAGGCCTCTGTGTTGTAACGGTTTTGTGGGCGGGGAGTGTTGATGTGAGTCAGGGGCAGATCGCTGGACAAAGGCGTCAGTACTCAACGACTATCCACCACCTCCCCTCTGCACGGACGCACACCATGCTCGACATCCTCCAAGGCACGCCCATTTGGGTCTACGCCATTTACCTGTGGATTTGCTACTACGGCATCAAGGCCTGCCTGGGTGGACGCGAAAATCGCCGCTCGCTGGTGATCCTGCCGGTGGTGCTGGTGGTGTGGTCGTTGATGTCCTTGGCGCCTTCAATCTTGTCGAGCGGCGCCTGGGTCGCAGGCGCAGTGCTGGGCAGCCTGGTGGGGATGGTGCTGTTCAACGTTGAAGGGGCGCGGCTGGATGCCAATGGCGAGACCCTGGTATTGCCGGGCACCTGGAAAACCCTGCTGATCTCGCAACTGTTCTTTGCGGTGAAGTACTACTTCGGTTACCAGCAAGCCGTGCATCCGCTGCTGCTGAGCACGCCGACGATGTTGATGGCAGTTGGCGGCGTATCGGGGTTTACCGTAGGTCTGTTTTGCGGACGAGCCGTGCGGCTGCAGCGGGCGCTGACGGCGTTGCGTCGGGATAAGGGCATTGTGCTGCCTTGACCTGACCTCCCTCCCCCCTGAAAATGCCCGACGTTTTTTTGTCCTCGTTTACTGAAGTAGTGAAATTTCAATGTCCGATTCTTACACCGAAAAATCCGCCCCCGAAGAATCCGTAGCCGCGTTGCAATCCAAAGCCGAATACGAAAACGCCATCAATCTTTCACAGCATCTGCCAGCGGCCAAGATCATCAGCGAGATGGTGCTGGACGCGTTCCACACCTCCAAAGAAAGCGACCAGATCCGCGAACTGCGCGTGGCCATCCGCCAGGCCCACGATGCCTTCGACGACGACAAGGCCTACGACTTGATGGGCCAGCTCAAGCAACTCAAGGACGCCGAGGCCGCCGACAACGCCGCCCTGGAGAACCTGAGCAGTCAGTTTTCCATCAGCCGCATCCTCTCCAGCTTCAAGGACGACCCCGAATTCCAGGAGTTGGTCTACGGCCTGGCATTGAAAGTGCTGAACCAGAGCCACCAGGCCATCAGCAACCCAAGCGCTGGCAAGAGCAAGGCGTCACGGCCCAAGAAAGAAGCCGAGGTGTTTGTGATCAGCAAGGATGGCATCAGCGTCACCCTGCCGCTGCGCACGCCGCGCTCCAAGCTGAACGTTGACCGTGAGGCGTTCGAGTTCCTGGGGTTCAGCTTTGTGGGTGAAGGGGATGAAGCGGAGCTTGCGGTTGAGAGCTTTGTGGATAACGCCGGCGCCGAGCAGCCGCTGAGCCGCAAGAGCGTGATCACTGCGCTGCAGCAGCAGACCGCATTTGATGGGTACAGCATCGCACAGCAGTAACCCAAGGCAAGCTGCACCGCAGAATCAAATGTGGGAGCTGGCTTACGTGCGATAGCATCACCTCGGTCTCATTGATATACCGAGGCGTCTGCATCGCAGGCAAGCCAGCTCCCACATTTGTTTTGCATCGGTTTAACCCGCGCGTTCGACTTGTGCCGCAAACACCTCCCGAAACCGCGCCATCTCCCGCTTGTTCCCCACCGTCACCCGTACCCACTGCGGCCAGTTTTTAAACACACGGCCGATCATCACGCCTTGGGCTGCCAGTTTCTCGATCACCTGCTCCGCCGGTTGCTTCACGTCGATCATGAAACAGTTGGCCTGTGACGCCGTGCAGGTGAACCCACGCCCTTTCAGCCAGGCCACGGTCTCATCGCGCAGTTGCTGATTGAGCGCCTTTCGTTGCGGCAGCAGTTTGACGTCCTCAAGGCTGGCAAGGCCGCCGAGCAAGGTAGAGCCTGCCGGCACGTTGTCGCCGCCAAACACGGCCAGTTGCTCCAGCAACGCCGGGTGGCCGATCGCCAGGCCCAGTCGAGCGCCGGCCAGGCCGTAGATTTTCGAGAAGGTGCGCAACACCAGCAGGTCGTCGTGATCCTTGACCCAACTGACGACGCTGGGCACGTCGGCGAAGTCGATGTAAGCCTCGTCCACCACCAGCACACTGCCCTTGGGTTTGTTCGCCAGGGCGTGGCGGATGGCCTCAATCGGGGTGACGGTGCCAGTGGGGTTGTTGGGGTTGCACAGGTAGAACATGCCGGCCTGGGGATCGGCAGCGAGCATGGCCGGGATATCGTGGGCGTGGTCGGCGCCGAGGCTGACTTCCTTTACCGGCGCCTTGTTCGATTCGGCGGCCTGGCGCGGCACTTCGTAGGACGGCGTGGGCATTACCAGGCCACGGGTCTCGCTGGTAAACGCCAGTACTGCGTAGCGCAGGGCGGCCATGGAGCCTGCGAACACAGCCACCTGTTCCTCGGCAATGCCTTGCTGCTGGGCAAATAACCCGGCCAGCGCGTACATATGTTTGTAAGGGTAACGCCCGGACGTGGCGATTCCCTGCTGCATTGCCTCACGGGCGGCCCGTGAGGGCCCGTAGGGGCTTTCGTTGTAGTTGAGCAGCACCTTGTCAGGTTGGGTCGGCGGCGGGCTGGCAACGGCCCAATCGAGGCGCCCCAGCAATGGCAGGGCTGCGCCAAGGGCGAGAAGGGACCGGCGACTGACGCTGACCATAGAGCTACTCCTTGTAGACGGGTAATGGATTCGCACAACGCGTACAGAGGGGTATGACGAGAAAAACACCCGCAGATTTAAAACCACGCCCAAGAAAAAGCCCCGCGCGTCTCTCGACGGCGGGGCTTTTTCACTGCGGGACCACTCAGTGAGCGTAGGTCAGCAACAGCTCTTTCGGCACTTGGAAATCCAGGGACATCATCACGCTGAGCGCGGTGATGGTGAAAATCGAGAACACGAACAGCTTGCGCGCCCAGACGGTGTCGTCCACCGCCTTGTAGCCGGTCCAGGCCATGTACAACCAGTACATGCCCATGGCAGCGGCGACGGCGAGGTAGCTCATGCCGGCGTAGCCACTGAAGGTCAACATCAAGGTCGCCACGAGGAAGGCCAGGATGTACAGCAGGATGTGTTTCTTGGCGACCTGGATGCCACGCTTGACCGGCAGAACCGGAATCGAAGCAGCCAGGTAGTCATTGAAGCGGAAAATCGCGATGGCGTACGAGTGCGGCATCTGCCACAGGCTGAACATCACCAGTAGCGTCAGCGCGGCCATGTCGAAGCTATTGGTCACAGCCACATAACCAATCACCGGCGGCATCGCCCCCGACAGACTGCCCACCAGCGTGCCGTGAACCGACTTGCGCTTGAGGTACAGGCTGTAGAGGCCGACGTAGATGACAAAGCCGATCACGGCAAACAGCGCCGCCAGCGGGTTGGCCACCTTGTACAACAACGCCACTCCGGCAACACCCAGGACGGTCGCATAGATCAGTGCCAGTTTCAGGGAAATGAGGCCCTGGACCAGCACACGATTCTTGGTGCGCTCCATCTTGATATCGATGTCACGGTCGATGCAGTTGTTGAACACACATCCGGAAGCTACCACCAGGGAAGTGCCGATCATCGCAGCCAGGAAGATGGCCAGATCGACATGTCCCTTGGAGGCCAGGAAGAAACCGCCCGCCACAGAAAGCACGTTACCGAAAATGATCCCCGGTTTGGTGATTTGGATAAAGTGCTTAAGCGACATCGGGTCTTACCTCACTTCGCCATCATGAACGTATGGATGCTGAACATGATCCATATCGACAGGCCAACCAGCAGTACGATTACGATCCCAGCGAACACGAATGCAACCACGTTGTCGCGCTGTTCCTTGGAACGATCCAGGTGCAGGAAGTACACCAGGTGAACCAGAACCTGAATCACCGCGAATGCCAGCACGATCATCAAGGTGATCGACTTAGGCAGGGTCGGGTACATCACCAGACCGAACGGGATGAGCGTCAGGATTACCGACAGGATGAAGCCGATGGCGTACGACTTAACGCTGCCGTGGCTTGCATCATGGCTGTCATGGTCATGGGAGTGTGCATTAGCCATTACAGAGTCCCCATCAGGTAAACAACGGTGAAGACGCAGATCCAGACCACGTCCAGGAAGTGCCAGAACAGGCTCAGGCAGCTCAGGCGAGTCTTGTTGGTGTTGGTCAGGCCGTGTTTATTGACCTGATACATCATCACCGCCATCCACAGCAGGCCAGCCGTTACGTGCAGACCGTGGGTACCTACCAACGTAAAGAACGCAGACAGGAAGCCGGAACGGTGCGGGCCGTAGCCTTCGGAGATCAGCAGGTGGAACTCATTGATCTCCATGCCGATGAAGCCCAGGCCGAACAGGAAGGTCAGTGCCAACCAGCTCAGTACGCCTTTCTTGTTGCCCTTGTAGAAGGCCAACATGGCGAAGCCGTAGGTGATCGAACTGAACAACAGCAAGGCGGTTTCGCCGAGCACGTAAGGCAGTTCGAAGATGTCGTGGCCCGATGGGCCACCCGCTACGTTGTTTACCAGCACCGCGTACACCGCGAAGATCGACGCAAACAAGATGCAGTCGGTCATCAGGTAGAGCCAGAAACCGAAAACGGTCATCGGCCCCGAGTCGTGGTGATGGTCATCATGCCCATGGTCATCGACATGGGCGTGTCCAGCATTGGTCACTAAGTTCGACATGGTTTAAGCCTGTTCCAACGAGGTTTCTACACGGTTGGCCGGGATTTTCTTCTCGGCGACCAGGCGAGCGTGTTGCTCGGCTTCGATGCGTTCGATCGTCTCGACCGGCACCATGTAGCCTTGATCATCACGTGCAGCGTGGACAATGAAGTAGCCGATGGTGCCCACCAGGCTCGCGATTGCCAGCCACCAGATGTGCCAGATCATCGCGAAACCGAACACGGTCAACAGCGCGCCCATCACCACGCCAGTGGCGGTGTTGTTTGGCATGTGGATCGGTTCGTAGTGCTTAGGACGCTGGTACGCAGTACCGTCTTCCTTGGCTTCGGTGAACGCATCAATGGTGTTCGCAGTAGGGATCACGGCGAAGTTGTAGAACGGCGGTGGCGACGAAGTCGACCATTCCAGGGTGTGGCCATTCCATGGGTCACCGGATTCGCAAGCGTTCTGCTTACGGTCACGGACACTCACGTACAGCTGGATCAGCTGGCAGGCGATACCCACAGCGATCATCACCGCACCGAACATGGCGACGTACAGGTACGGCACCCACTCAGGGTTGGTAGTAGCGTTCAGACGACGGGTCATGCCCATGAAGCCCAACGCGTAGAGCGGCATGAACGCGACGAAGAAGCCCGAGATCCAGAACCAGAATGCAGCCTTGCCCCAGCCTTCGTGCAGCTTGAAGCCGAACGCTTTCGGGAAGTAGAAGCTGAAACCAGCGATGTAACCGAATACAGCACCACCGATGATCACGTTGTGGAAGTGAGCGATCACAAACAGGCTGTTGTGCAGTACGAAGTCAGCACCCGGGATGGCCAGCAGTACGCCGGTCATGCCGCCGATGGCGAAGGTCACCATGAAGCCCAGGGTCCACAGGACCTGGCTGGTCATGCGCAGACGACCGTGGTAGATGGTGAACAGCCAGTTGAATAGCTTCACCCCCGTCGGGATGGAAATCAGCATCGTCGCCAGGCCGAAGAAGGCGTTGACGCTGGCACCCGAACCCATGGTGAAGAAGTGGTGCAGCCACACCATGAAGCCCAGTACCGAGATTGCGCCCGATGCGTAAACCATCGAGTGGTGACCGAACAGGCGCTTGCCGGTAAAGGTCGAGATCACTTCGGAGAAGATACCGAACGCTGGCAGGATCAGGATGTACACCTCAGGGTGACCCCATGCCCAGAACAGGTTCACGTACATCATTGGATTGCCACCAAGTTCATTGGTGAAAATGTGGAAATCCAGGTAACGGTCAAGCGACAGCAGCGCCATGGTAGCGGCCAGGATCGGGAACGAAGCCACGATCAGGACGTTGGCCCAGGTGCAGGTCCAGGTGAAGATCGGCATGTCCATCAGTTTCATGCCAGGGGCGCGCATTTTCAGGACGGTGGCCAGGAAGTTGACCCCCGTCAATGTCGTCCCGAGTCCTGATAACTGTAGCGCCCAGATGTAGTAGTCCACACCCACGCCAGGGCTGTATTGCAGGCCCGACAATGGCGGATACGCAACCCAACCGGTCTTGGCGAATTCGCCGACGCCCAGGGACACGTTGATCAGCACCACGCCGGAAACCAGCAGCCAGAAGCTCAGGGAGTTCAGGAACGGGTAGGCAACGTCACGGGCACCAATCTGCAGCGGCAAGGCAAGGTTCATCAGGCCGGTGAAGAATGGCATCGCCATGAAGATGATCATGATCACACCGTGAGCGGTGAAGATCTGGTCATAGTGTTCAGGTGGCAGGTAGCCAGGCGAACCCTCGGTGGCCATGGCCAACTGGGTACGCATCATGATGGCGTCGGCAAAACCACGCAGCAGCATGACCATGGCAACGATGACGTACATGACGCCGATTTTCTTGTGGTCGACCGAAGTCAGCCACTCGGTCCACAGGTAGGTCCACTTCTTGAAATAAGTGATTGCTGCAAACAGTGCCAGACCACCCAGCGCGATCATGGCGATGGTCACCATTACGATCGGCTCGTGGAACGGGACCGCATCCCAACTTAATTTACCAAACATCGTTTACTCCTCTGCCCCAGCAGTTGAATGCGAGCCCGTGTCAGAACCTTCAACCGCGGCCACTTCTTTCTTCTCGTGCTTGACCGGCTTGCCTGGCTTCATACCTTCGTACTTGTCGACGATTTTCTGAAACAGGTTCGGCTCATACGTGGAGTACAGAGCGACTGGGTTGTTTTGGCTTGGTTTGGTCAGGGCGTCGTATTCAGCTTGATCAAGCTGTTTAGGTGCGGCCTTGACTTCGGCTACCCAGGCGTTGAAACCTTCCTGGCTCGTCGAGATCGCTTTGAATTTCATGCCGGTGAAGCCAGCGCCGCTGTAGTTCGCGGAGATGCCTTCCATTTCAGCTTTTTCGTTGGCGATCAGGTGCAGGCGGGTCTGCATGCCTGCCATCGCGTAGATCTGGCCGCCCAGGGCTGGGATGAAGAACGAGTTCATCACGGCGTCGGAGGTGATCCGGAAGTTAAGCGGGGTGTTCTCTGGGAACTGGATTTCGTTGACGGTGGCGATACCCAGGTCCGGGTAGATGAACAGCCACTTCCAGTCCAGCGCGACCACTTCGATGTTGATCGGCTTGACGTCGGATTCCAGCGGACGGTACGGGTCCAGCTCGTGGGTCGACTTATAGGTGATGTAACCCAGGGCGATGATGATGAGGATCGGGACCAGCCACACCGCGATTTCGATCTTGGTGGAGTGCGACCACTTCGGCGCGTAGGTCGCGCTGGTGTTCGACGCGCGGTATTTCCAGGCGAAGGCGAAGGTCATGATGATCACAGGGACCACGACCAGCAGCATCAGCAGGGTGGCGGTGATGATCAGGTTTCGTTGATCCAGACCGATCTGTCCTTTCGGGTCCATCAAGGTCCACTTGCAGCCTCCCAGCATTAACATCATGCCAAGCAGCGGCAAAAAGCCTAGTAATCGGGGGTACCTGTTTTTACTCATCTCACGACCTCTAAAGCAGCTTGCGCAATGCAGTTGGGTTTTGATCGCCAACACTTCACCCTGCCAAGGGTTGGCATTTCTCTTCGATTGAATAAGAGCCTGCCCATCACGCCATAAGGGGGCGTTTCACGGACCTGCGGTGAGTTCTTATTCGATTTCGTGGTTAAAGGCCTTGTTACAGACCAATTCCATTTGGTGCGGATAGTTGAAAGGCTGCCGGAACCTTGGGGTCGCACAGAGCCATCCATCTGCCCCTCGACCGCTCCAGTGCTCAAATATTGAACAGCACAGGACATTCAGTGCGGGCGATTGTAGTTAGCTAGCGATGTATAAACCATGTCTTATAAAGAAATAATTTTTATCGATTACAGCAATAATCCTTCACCATTATTGCAACGGTTCGCGATCTTATCGCGTTCGATTCTCAACAAAAACCACAAAAATTGCCGTGTTATAGGGCAATCCACCGCAGTCCTTACAGCCTGTAAGGGCATGCCAAACCGATGCAACCCCCCATAAAACAAGGCATTCGGACATCACAGATTCGCTGGCGCGGCGCGAGGTTCACAGACTCGCCAGAACGACGAACTGACAGCACATCTTGGTCATCCGATGCAAATTTAAGCGGCCGTTCGGCGGGTCAGAATCGTCCTGCGACGGCTTCCGTGTGACAACATGTCGCACGCTGCGCACACCCAAAATTGCCCCGCGTCACGTTCCGTTCACAAATCCCTACAAGCAAAAACGCCCCGGCCTTCATTCAGGAAGGACCGGGGCGTTTGCGCGATCGGCTCAGCCTTGGCGCTGGCGATTGCGGTAAATGCCCAGCGGCACCAGGATCACCGTCAGCACGAAGGCAACCAGCGCCCACTGTGCCAGGGACAGGCCGAGTACGGGCGGGTACGGGGTGCTGCAGAAGCCATCGACCTGGAAGCCCAGGGGAAACACCTTGGCCAGCGGCAGGTCATCGACGATCGGTTGCAGCACATCGATGCCGCAGCTGACTTGGGGGAAGAACTGGGTGTACACATGATGGCCGGCGGCAGCCACCCCGCCGAGGGCGCTGAGGATCACCAGGCCTTCAAACAGCGTGATCGCGCCCTTGGTGCGCATGGCCGCGCCGATGAACGCGAAGATCGCGATCAGCAACAAGGCGTAGCGTTGCAGGATGCACAGCGGGCATGGCGCCTCGCCCAGCACCACCTGCATGTACAGCGCACCACCAATCAGCGCCAGGCAGATGATGCCCAGCAACACCAGAAAGCGCCGCTCCCTGCCTAAACGCAATTCGTCACTCATCTCCGTTTCCCTTTGTTTGGTTGTGCCAATGGCCGCAAGTTTACACACAGGGGATGGTTTAAACAGAGGGGGGTTAACGGGGGATTAATCGTGGGAAATGTTGTGGCTGTATGGACGCTATCGCGGGCAAGCCCGGCTCCCACAGGGGATCACACTTCCCTGTGGGAGCCGGGCTTGCCCGCGATGATGCCAACTCGGTTTAACGCCGAATTTTATTCCAGCGCCGCAGCCGGGCCAAAGAACTCGTAGCGGCTTTGTTTCTCGGGTACACCCAGGGCCTTGAGGTGGCGTTTGATCGCGGCCATGAAGCCTTTAGGGCCGAGGAAGTAGGCATCGATGTCACGCTGCTCAGGCAACCAGGCGGCCAGTTGGTCCTGGCTCAGCAGGCCGACCTTGTCCGCTGCTGGGCTTACGCCGTCGTCTTCGGCATAGCAGTAGTAGCGCTTGAGCTGCGGATGCTTGGCCGCCAGGGTGTCTACCCAGTCGCGGAATGCATGCACCCCGCCGTTGCGTGCACAGTGGATGAAGTGCACGGGGCGCTCGGTGGCCAGCGCGGCTTCGAGCATTGGCAAAGTCGGCGTGATGCCTACGCCGCCACTGATCAGCACCAACGGTTTATCGCTGGCCGACAGGGTGAATTCGCCCGACGGCGGGAACAGGTCGATGGTCGCGCCGACATGCATCTGGTCGTGCAGGTAGTTGGACACCCGCCCACCGGCCTCGCGCTTGACGCTGATGCGGTACAGGCCCGAATCGGTCAGGGCCGACAGGGAATAGTTGCGGCGCACTTCCTCGCCCTCCAGCACCAGTTTCATGCCGATGTATTGGCCTGGCGCGGCATTGAGGATCGGGCCGTTGTCCACCGGGGCGAAGTAGAACGAGATGATCTCGTCGCTCTCCTCCACGCGCTTGACCAGCAGGAACGGCCGCGCACCGCGCCAGCCACCGGGCGCCTGGGCTTTCTCTTCATAGATCGCCGCCTCGGCGCCGATCAGGATGTCTGCCAGCTGGCCGTACGCCGCGCCCCAGGCGCTCATCACTTCCGGGGTGGCGATCTCGCTGCCCAGCACTTCGGAAATCGCCCGCAGCAGGCAGGCACCCACGATCGGGTAATGCTCCGGCAGGATCTGCAGGGCCACGTGTTTGTTGATGATCTTGGCCACCAGGTCGCCCAGCTGGTCCAACTGGTCGATATGCCGCGCGTACATCAGCACACCATTGGCCAGCGCACGGGGCTGGTCGCCGCTGGCCTGGTGGGCCTGGTTGAACAGCGGGCGAACCTGCGGGTATTCCGAGAGCATCATGCGATAGAAGTGGGTGATCAGCGCTTCACCGCCGCTTTCCAGCAGGGGCACGGTGGATTTGACGATGGCACGGTCTTGGGCACTAAGCATGGGGAGCCTCCTGGGCTTCTTCACTGATTGCCCTTGAATACTCAGTATTCGTGCCAACTAATAAATCGTTTATTTTCAATGATTTAAATTAATTGTAGTCAGTATGACTTCCTGCACCTTATAGTCACAAAGACTACAAGGAGTCATTATGACTGCACAATCACTGCTCACCACCCTGCTGCCCCTGGTCGCCGACCTGTCCCGCGAGCTGCCCGAAGGCGAGCGGTACCGCCGCCTGCTGCAAGCCATGCGCGCCCTGCTGCCCTGCGATGCCGCCGCGCTGCTGCGCCTGGACGGTGAGTGGCTGGTGCCGCTCGCCGTGGACGGTTTGAGCGCAGACACCTTGGGCCGGCGCTTCAAGGTCAGCGAACACCCGCGGTTCGGCGTGCTGCTGAGCAGCCCCGGCCCCACGCGCTTTGACAGCGACAGCGAATTGCCCGACCCCTACGACGGTCTGGTGGATGGCCTGCATGGGCAGTTGGAAGTACACGACTGCATGGGCTGCCCGTTGTTCGTCGACGACCAGCCCTGGGGCCTGCTGACCCTGGATGCCCTCGACACCGAGCGCTTCGAACGCGTGGAACTGGACGCCCTGCAAGCCTTCGCCAGCCTCGCCGCCGCCACCGTCAACGTCGCCGAGCGCATCGAACGCCTGGCCCTGCGCGCCGAAGACGAACATCAGCGCGCCGAGATCTACCGCCAGGCCAGCGGCCAACAGCACAAGGAAATGATCGGCCAGAGCAAAAGCCACAAGCGCCTGGTGGAAGAGATCAAGCTGGTCGGCGGCAGCGACCTCACCGTGCTGATCACCGGCGAAACCGGAGTGGGCAAAGAGCTGGTCGCACAGGCCATCCATGCCGCATCGGCCCGTGCGGACAAACCATTGATCAGCCTCAACTGCGCCGCCCTGCCGGAAACCCTGGTGGAGAGCGAATTGTTCGGCCACGTGCGCGGCGCCTTTACGGGCGCCTTGAACGAACGCCGTGGCAAGTTCGAACTGGCCAATGGCGGTACCCTGTTCCTCGATGAAGTGGGCGAGCTGTCGCTGACCGTGCAAGCCAAGCTGCTGCGGGTGCTGCAAAGCGGCCAGTTGCAGCGCTTGGGGTCGGACAAGGAGCACCAGGTGGACGTGCGCCTGATTGCCGCCACCAACCGCGACCTCGCCGACGAAGTGCGCAATGGTCGCTATCGCGCCGACTTCTACCACCGCCTCAGCGTGTACCCGCTGCAAGTGCCGGCGCTGCGTGAGCGCGGGCGCGATGTGTTGCTGCTGGCCGGTTTCTTTCTCGAACAGAACCGTTCACGCATGGGCCTGGGCAGCCTGCGCCTGACCAGCGAAGCCCAGGCGGCACTGCTGGCCTATAACTGGCCGGGCAATGTGCGGGAGCTGGAACATTTGATCGGACGCAGCGCACTCAAAGCCCTGGGAAACTGTCGCGAACGTCCGAAGATTCTGAGCCTGAACGCCCAGGACCTGGACCTGCCCGATGTCAGCGCGCCGGTGCTCGACGAACCGTTCGATGCGGTGCCCAGCGTGACCGGCGACCTGCGCCAGGCCACCGAACACTATCAACGCCAGATCATCAGTGCCTGCCTGGAACGCCACCAGCACAACTGGGCCAGCGCCGCGCGTGAACTCGGGCTGGACCGCGCCAACCTGGGCCGCATGGCCAAGCGCCTCGGAATGAAGTAGTAAGATCAACCCAATCGAAATGTGGCAGCTGGCTTGCCTGCGATAGCGGTGAACCCGTGACAGATAAGCCGGCTGGCACACCGCCATCGCAGGCAAGCCAGCTCCCACACTAGACAGCCTTCGCGTTGAAAACCGGGCTCGTAACCTTGGGCTTACGAAACACCAACACATTCCCCAACATCACCAACACCAACCCCGCCAGCGCCGGTGCGGTCCACTGGTACCCTTCGGCAAACGCCGAGACGTTCAGCGCTACAACCGGGAACAGCACCGTGCAATACGCTGCCCGCTCCGGCCCCATGCGCCCGACGAGCGTCAGGTACGCGGTAAAGCCAATCACCGACCCCGGAATCACCAGGTACCACAGCGCACCGAGGTAGCGCGCGCTCCAGTCCATCTCAAACGGAATACCGCGCACCAGGCAGTAAGTCGCCAGCATCAGCGCCCCATACAACATGCCCCAGGCATTGGTGGTCAGCGGCTTGAGCCCGGCCTTCTGCTGCAGGCTTGAGAGCATATTGCCGGCCGAGAAACACATAGTCCCCAGCAATGCCAAACCCAAGCCGAGCAGGGTCTGCGGACTGGCGGTGTGCCCGGCCAGCTCCGGCCAGAACAGCAGGCCCAAGCCCGCCAAGCCCAGGCCGCCGCCCATCAACACATTGCGCGCCACGCGCTGGCCGAAAAACACCCGGGCGTTCAGCGCGTTCCACAAGGTCGCCGTGGAAAACACCACTGCCACAAGGCCGCTGGGGATCCACTGGCTCGCGGTGAGAAAGCACATGAAGTTGACGCAGAACAGGCACAAGCCCTGGGCCAGGCAGATCAGGTGCCCGCGTCGGTTCATCAGCTGCAACTTGCGGCTGAGCAGCAACAGCACAAACAGCACCAGCGCCGCCAGGCCGAAGCGATAGACGATGGACACAGGAATCGCCACCACGCCCAATTGCCACTTGAGGGCAATCCAGGTGGTGCCCCAGATCAGCACGGTGAGTAAATACAAGGAAAGGTTCATAGCGGGCTCCATCGATTGAGCCACAGTGTGCCTCCCAACCCAGGGCGCGCTCTTGCACAATCTTGCGCTTTTGTCGGGTGGTGGGCTCACAGCGCCAGCCGCGGGGAGTAGGATGCAAGCGTCGGAGAGTACGAACCATGCCTGATCTGGAATCCCTGCAAGTCTTCCAAGCCCTTAACCGCTCGCCCAACGCACGCCTCGAAGCCTGTGCCGAGCTCGGTGATGGCTTGTCTGCGGCCTTGTGGAGCAACCACCACGACTCGCAGGACTACCAGGCGCCGACGCACCACACTTTGTCGTGCTACATCGGCGGCGGCACCGGCACGTTCCGGCGCGATCAGCCCGGCACCAAGGGCGGCCCCGACAAGTTGTGCATCCTGCCAGCCGAGCATCGGTCGGCTTGGGTGATCAACGGCGAGATCCGCCTGGCCCACGTGTATTTCAGCCCGGAGCAATTTGCCCTGGGTTGCGTCACCCTGCTCGACCGCGAACCACGCACTCTGCAACTGCGTGAAAGCACCTTCCTGGAAGACGCCCGCCAGGCCCGGCGCTTTCACCAGTTGATCGCGCTGAACTGGCACGAGCCCGCCGAGCGCCTGCTGACCAGCAGCCTGGCCCATGAAATGCTCAGCCATACCTTGCTCAGCCAAGTCGGTGCCCGCGAAGGACTGCGCCTCAAAGGCGGGCTGGCGGCGCACCAGCGGCGGCTGTTGGTGGAGTACATCGACCAGCACCTGGAAGACCCGATCAGCCTGGGTCAACTGGCCGGGATGTGTGCGCTGTCGGAATACCATTTCGCGCGGATGTTCCGCCAAAGCTTCGGCCTGCCGCCCCATCAGTACTTGCTGGCACGCCGCCTCACCCGCGCCCAGGCCCTGTTGCGCAGGGGTGCCCTGCCCTTGAATGAGATCGCCTTGATGTGCGGTTTCTCCAGCGCCAGCCACTTCACCCACCGCTTCCGCCAAGCCATGGGCGCGACACCCGGCGAGTATCGCCAGGCGTTCTGCGCTTAGGTCATCAGCCCCAGGGTCTTGGCCTTGGCCACCGCTTGCGTGCGCCGCTCCACGCCCAGCTTGCTGTGGATGCGCCGCGCGTGGGTCTTGACCGTGTGCAGGGAGATAAACAGGCGGTCGGCAATTTCCAGGTTGGAGTTGCCGAGGGCGATCAACTGCAGCACTTCCAGCTCACGCTGGCTCAGGGGGTTCTCCACGGTGCCTGGCGTGGACGCCTGGGGCTCCATGCCCAGTTCACTCAGTAACCCCGGCGAGCGCAACCGCAACTCGCGGATCGCCTGTTGCACCTGGCAGCGCGCCGCCAGCTCCAGCCCGGTTTGCAACGATCGACGCGCCAGAACAGGGTCACCGACTTGCCAGGCGACCTCACCGAGGACCAGGTGCAGCTCGGTTTCCAGGCAGAGCATGCCGCGCTGGTGAGTGGTTTCCAGCAACGCCGTGAGCCGTGCCACGGGTTGATCGGCGCAGCCCAGTTTTACTTCCGCCAGCACCAGCAGGTATTCCAAGCGCGGGATCAGCTCCAGGGTGGCCGGCGGCGCCTGCTTCGCCTGGGGCCCACGGAAGTGGCGAAGCACACGCCGCACCGCTTCCACCGTCAGTTCGGCGCGGCCCTGCTGCAGCCAGAAGTGCCCGCTGACCAGCAGCAACACCGCCCGGTACACCGTGTCGGGCACTTGGCGTTGCTGCATCAAGCGTTCGGCCTCGCGCAATTGCACAAAGGCCTGGGCGTAATCACCCCGGTTGGCGGCCAGCAGCGCCAGGCCGAGAAACCCGTAGAGCACGCGTTTGTCCTGGCTGTGCAGGCACATAGCCAAGCCGGTCTCGAAACAGTCGGCGGCCAGGTTGTCTTGGCCCTGGCGCAACGCCAGATGCCCGCGCCGCAAGGCGATGCGCCCGACCAACGGCCCAGCCGTGAGCCGCTGCTTGAGCAGCATCGCCTGTACGTTTTCCAGCAGGCTTTGCGCCCGATAAGGGGCGCCGCGCTGCTCCAGCAATTGCGCATGGTCCAGTTCAAGCAGCGCCTCAAGCAGCAGCGAGCCATGGGCTCGCGCGAGGCACAACGCTTCACGGCTCAGGGCCTGGGCGACATCCAGCTCGCCGCGCAGCAAGGCTTGCTGAGTCAGGCCCGACAGGCACATCAGCCGCGAGGTCCAGGCGCTGTCGGGCAAAGCGTGCAGTGCTTCAAGAAAATGTTCGCGAGAACGCTCGGCATCGCCGCCCAGGTGCAGCAGCCAACCCCACTGTGCCTGCCAGCGCGCCAGCAGGTAGCGCTGCTGCGCCGCCGTCGGTTGCGGGGCGAACCGCGCCAGTTGGTCGATGCATTGCGCGGCCTGGTCGAAGCGCCCGGCGAACAGCAACGCCGCCGTCACCAGCCCCACCAGTTGCGCCGAACCGAGCATCAATTCATCGCCATGCTGATCATGCAGGCGCAACAGCAGCACCGCATTCTGCTGGCGGAACAGGTCCTCGAAACTGAAATGCTGCAACAGGCTCACGGCCACTTCATATTCTTCGGCCAGCAACGCGTGCTCAAACGCGGCCTGCCAGTCCTGTTCGGTGGTGAACCATTGGCAGGCCCGTCGGTGCCAGGAGCGCTTGGCCGGCCAGGGCTCATCCCGCAGCAATCGGCCCAGCGGTGCAAAGACCTGTAGCCAGTCGGTGTCCTCCCAGGGCTGGATGAACGCGCCGAGGGCCTGCAGATCGCGCAGGTACTGGTCACCGTCGCCAAAACCGAACAGGTGCTCACACAGCCCTGGGTTGAAGCGCGACAGATGGGCCAGCACGCGCCAGGCTTCGGCCAATTCGGGGGGCAAGGTGCTGAACAGCTCGTGCTGCAAATAATCGAGCAAGGTCTTTTCCGGGTGGGCATCGCCGAGCAAGGCAATGCGCGCACCCGCACACCAGCCGGCACTGAACTGCAACACGCTGTCGACGGTTTGCCCCGGCGCGTGGATGAGCAGTTGCTGGATCTCGGCCGGGGTGAACGCCAGGTCGGCGCCGCACTCCAGCAGTTCATCGTCCAGCAGCAACCGAGGCCAGTTGCACAAGGGGCGCCGCCGCGCGCCCAGCCACCAGGTCAATGCCGGGCTGCCAAGGGTGAGCAGGCGGTCGAGCAAGGCATCGGTGTCGGGCGTGGGCAAGCGGCAGAAGTCATCGAGAAACAACCACGCCGGGGTCTGCCAGCGCGCAAGGTCCGCCAGCAGTGTTGCTTCGTCGGTGAACGTCAAGCCGAGACTCTGTGCCAGGCGCTGGCAGAAATCGCTCGGGCTCAGGGCCGCACCATTGAGCGGCAACCAGTACACCTGGCACCCCGCTGGCGCCTGCAATGCGCATTCGGCCAGCAACGCACTCTTGCCGCTGCCACCCGGCGCGCAGAGCAATTTGACCCTGGCCGGCGCCGCCAGCAAAGGCTCGGCCAGGCGTGGGCGCAGCAGATGGTGGGCGGACAGCCGAGGCATGAATCCAGGACGGTCCAGGCAGCGTGTCATGGCGGTCATTGCTGCATCCTGCGTTCTTATTGTTATGCAACCTGACGCCTACCCTAGTCCTGTGGTTGGCGGTTGTTGAAGAAGTATTCAGCGGGGTGATTGATGGGCATAAAATTCAAGGCATTCACAATCCAATGTGGGAGCGGGCTTGCTCGCGAAAACGGTGGATCAGTCTAGGAATTCGGTGACTGACACGCCGCATTCGCGAGCAAGCCCGCTCCCACATTGGAGTTGCATTTCATATCGGGATTGCATTTCACATCGGGGTCAGCGCACGCCTTCGGCCCTCAACGCAGCCGGCGTGTAGTCCGCCGCCTTGGCATTGAAACCGAACACAAAACTGCTTTTCTCCTCGTTCTTCATGCCCAGCGCGATGTAGCGTCCGGCGATGATGTCGTACAGGGTTTCCACGGTATAAGCCGGGGTCTGGTGGTTGTAGTAGAACTGCGCATGCCCCTCCGCCACCCGCCACAGTTGGCCACGGCCATCGTAGTGGTCCACCAGCGCCACCTGCCAGCTGTCTTCGTCGATGTAAATGTGGCGCTTGGCGTAGATATGCCGCTCGCTCGGCTTGACCGTGCCCACCACTTCCCACACGCGGTGCAGCTCATAGCGGGTCAGGTCCTGGTTGATGTGCCCGGCCTTGATGATGTCGTCGTACTTGAGCGTCGGCTGGTCGAGCTTGTAGCTGTTGTAGGGAATGTACATCTCCTTCTTGCCCACCAGCTTCCAGTCGTAACGGTCCGGGGCGCCGGAGAACATGTCGAAGTTGTCGGACGTGCGCAAGCCATCGGACGCGGTACCCGGCCCGTCATACGCCACCTGCGGCGCCCGGCGTACGCGGCGCTGCCCGGCGTTGTAGATCCACGCCAGGCGCGGCTCCTTCACTTGGTCGAGGGTTTCATGCACCAGCAGCACGTTGCCGGCCAAACGCGCCGGTGCGGTCACCGACTGCTTGAAGAAGGTCAGCACGTTTGCCGCCTTGGCCGGGTCCATGTCGGGGATCAGTTGCGGCACGGCCACTTCTTCCTCGAAGCGGATCGGCGTGTAGCTGCCGTTGGTCTGCGGAGTGGCCTGTGTGATGATGCGGCGCAGGTTGCCGCCGTGATAACGGGTGATGTGGTTCCACAGCACTTCCACGCCATTCTTAGGGATCGGGAACGCGTAGTAGCGGTTGCCGGTGAAGTTCTCCAGGCCGTTGCCGTCGTTGATCGGCTTGACGTTCAGCGCGCTGCGCTTGATCGATTCGTAGATTTCCGGCGGCAGGTTGACCGTACGGTGGGTCGGGTACACCGGGATCTTGTAGGTCTCGGGGTAGCGCTTGAACATCGCCACCTGGCCATCGGAGAGTTTGTCCTTGTACTTGTCGACGGTGGCGGCGGTGATCACGAACAGCGGTTTTTCACTGGCAAACGGGTCGGCCAGGAAGCCCTTGCTGTCCACCGCGCCGGCGTTCTTCGGGATGCCGCCGGTCCAGGCCGGAATCGAACCGTCGGCGTTGCCGGCTTTTTCGGCGCCTACCGGGGTCAGCGTGGTGCCGAGCTTGGCGGCCTCCTCCGGTGACACGGCAGCCATCACGTTGACCGCCAACAGGCTGAGGGCCATTACCGCAAATATCTTACGCATAGAGTCTTGTCCTTCTTTAAGCCAGATCAGAAGTTCACGCCGAAGCTGAGGGCGAGGAAGTCGCGGTCGGTCAGGGTGTTGTAGTCGCCGCCAAAAAAGTCGGTGTAGCTGAGGCTGGCGGTGTAGGTGTTGCGGTAGTCCGCGTCGACACCCGCGCTGATGGCCTTGGCGCCCTTGTTGAACAGGCCGTTGGGGCCATAGCCGGCGACGTCATGGGACCAGGACAGGTTAGGCTTGAGGTTGATCCCGGCAATCACGTTGTTGTAGTCCAGGATCGCCCGCGCGCGGTAGCCCCAGGAGGTGGAGGTGACGAAACCGTCGGTGTCACCCTGGAAACCATAGGCGCCATACACCGAGTCGCGGCCGTAGCGCAGTTTGGATTTATCCTCCAGGCCTGCGACGTGCACGATGGCCGCTTCACCGACCACCGTCAGGCGCTCGGCGCCCAGGACCTGGTCGAAGAACTGGGTCATGGAGCTTTGGATCTGGGTGATTTCTTTACGGCGATAGCCTTTGTTGTCGTCGCCGAAGTTGCTGCGGATGGGTGAGGCCAGTTGGCCGGCGACGGGGTTGATCAGGGCCAGGGTCAAATCGGTGGTATTGAGTTGCACCGGGGCATTGGGCCGGTAGCTGATCTCACCGGTCCACGCGGTGCCGGTGGGCAAGGTGGTGGAGAAGCTGGCACCGAACAGGCGGATATCTTCCGGATAGTCGAGGTAATACTGGCCGCGGCCGAGCATCAGGCTTTGTACCAGGCCCGCGCCGGAGCCCGGCGCCAGGCCGTTGGCGGTACCGGCGATCGCGCCGAGCGTGGCCAGGCTGGTGTTGTTGGTGATGGTACCCACCGTCGGCGTGCGGCTGTGGTAGTTCATGAAGTACAGGCCGTACTCGGTGTCGTCCCCCAACCAGCGCAACGCGGCGCCGAACTGACCGGAATCACGCGCGTCGCGGTCGCCGGCGCGGCGTACGATCACCCCTTCATTGGTCACGCCAAACCCTTGGCCAAATGCCGCCGCCACCGGTTGCAAGGGGGCAATCGCCGGGTTGCCCACGGTGTAGTTATTGGTGCACCCGTCCGCCGCCACATCGCCGCCGAAGAAGGTGCCGCAGTTATCCAGCACCGTCTGGTCCCATTCCAACTGGTAGAAACCTTCTACCGTCAGTTGGTTGGTGAGGCTCTGGGACGCGAACAGCATGTTGACCGGGATCAGCCCTTCCTTGATCTCGGCACCCGGACGGCGGAACGCAGACACGTCGATCGGGTTGATGCTGTTGATGGAGTTACCGATGAAGGTACTTTCGCCCCAGCTCACTACCTGCTTGCCCGCACGCACAGTGCCCGGCAGATCACCCAGCGAGTAGTTGTGATACACGAATGCATCGAGGATCTGCGCACCGCTGGATTTGGCGCCTTCCTTGCGGTTGTGGTCGCTGATCGGTTTGAACTCGCGGTCTTCGTCCTTCAGTTCGAAGTCGTACCAGTACTTGCCCCGCACGAACACGCCCGTGTCGCCGTACTTCAGCTCAAGGTCGTGCAGCCCCTTGAAGATCTTGGAGAAGGTCTCGCCCTTTTTGAAGTTCAAGCGCCCGTCATCACCGGTAGACGCCTGGCCGGTACCGCCGTTGACGGTGCCCACCAACTTCTTGTCGGCATCGCGCATGCCCCAGCTCGCGCCCACCGACAGCGAGGAATCGAATTGCCCTTCGATCTCGCCAATGTTGAATGAAACAGCCTGTGCCTGGGCACAGCATCCCAACGCAACCGCAGCGGCCAGCGCCTGTGGCCTGAAGATGGCGCGCATTGTTGTTCTTGTCATGCGTCTTCCCCGGTGAGTGACAGAAGGCCCCACCCTACTGCCGCCCATCAGGAGCGATAAGCGCACCAAGGAGGGATTCGTGTTGTCGCTCGAAAGGATGACAAGCCGCTCTGGCCGGGGTCTGGACGCAGGCATGCATCGGGTGGATGGCGGGTTATCAGGAGAATGGATAGCGGGCCAAGTCACTGTTGCTGATTCGGCAACAGTCCTTGTCATGAATCGGCATTACTCATCTTGTTACAAGCGGCTATTCTTACCGGGCTTTCAGGGCAAACGGCCCGCTTCCCCAACCGGAAGGAAAGCCTTTTTCAGATGGATTGATGCCTGTTTTCAATCTGTTACCGGTGTTCACTGACGTTGATTTATCGCTCCTTGATCCAACGTCTTACTTCAGCCGCTGCGTTTGCAGCGGCTTTTTTTTGCCCGGAATAAAACGGGGCGCCATCAGCGCCCCGTGGGATTCAAGCTTTTTCAGGCAACGATCACAGGCTGTACTTCTGCAAATTGGCCATCATCTCCTTCAACGCCTCGATGTTGTCCTTGGGGTGGGCCGCACCGTCGAAGTCGCAAATCTGCTGCCAGTGTGCCGCCACATCTTCTGGCGAGAAGCCGGCCTCCGGGTCAAAGCCCACGCCCAGGCTGCGCTCCCAACGGGTCTTGCCGATCCAGCCGCCGCCCACTTCAAACAGCCCCGAGGTTTCCTGGCACGCGTCGCTGCCCAGGTACACCACCAAGGGACTGACCAGCTCCGGCTTGAGGCGCTCGAACACTTGCGGTGGGATCAGGCCTTCGGTCATGCGCGTGCCGCCTGTTGGCGCGATGGCGTTGACCAGGATGTTGTTCTTGCGTCCTTCCAGCGCGAGGGTGCGGGTGAGGCCGTACAGGCCAAGCTTGGCCATGCCGTAGTTGGACTGGCCGAAGTTGCCGTAGATGCCCGAGGTCGACGCGGTAAAGATCACCCGGCCGTAGCCTTGCTCGCGCAGATGGGGCCAGGCGGCGCGGGTGACTTTGTAGGCGCCTTCGACATGCACCCGGTAAACCAGGTCCCAGTCGCTGTCTTCCATTTTGTGGAAGGTCTTGTCGCGCAGGATGCCAGCGTTATTGACCACCACATCGATTCGGCCGAAAGCATCGAGGGCGTTCTGCACGATCTTGTCACCGTCGGTGACAGAGTCATGGTTGGCCTCGGCGATACCGCCCGCTTCACGGATCTCGGCCACCACCCGGTCGGCGGCGGAGGCGTTGGCGCCTTCGCCCTGGGTGGAGCCCCCCAGATCGTTGACCAGTACTTTGGCGCCATGCTTAGCGAACAACAGCGCATGGGCCCGGCCCAATCCGCCGCCGGCACCGGTGACGATCACGACCTTATCCTGGAACTGCACTGACTCACTCATACCGAACTCCAATGGCGACAATGGGAATAGGTCGAGTGTCAGGCACGGGGGCCAGGGTCACAATAACCACGATTGAGCCTGAATAGTGCTCGATAAGGCAGAGGGATGATCATGGAGGAGCGGGCTTGCCTGCGATGCAAGCGCCTAGGTCTTTCAGTTGAAGCGCAGCGATGCTATCGCAGGCAAGCCAACTCCAACACCGGGCCAGCAAGACGCTCGCGAAACGCCAGGTAGTGCTTGAGCACCTGCACCGGCGCCTCGATCTGCGGGTAGTGGCCGATATTGGCCAGCAACACCGTGTCGGCGTGGGGCACCAACTCGTGATAACGCTGGACCATGTGGGCGCCGGAAATCGGGTCGAGCTCGCCATCGATCACCCGCAGCGGTACTTCACCCTGCTGCATCGCGTACACCCATCGCTCACGCAGGCGCCGACGCTGGGGGATATAGGCGATGAGCTTGTGCAGGATGCGCGTGCCTTCGTGGCAATCGATCAAGCTCCAGAAATCATCCAGCGCGCTTTCGCTGGGGCGAGTGGTGGGGCCGAAAATCTGATTGAAGCTGTTCGCCAGGGCGTTGCGCCCGAATGCGCGGCCGATCATCCAGCCCAGTGGGCTGAGCAAGAGCTTTTGCACCAGGGCCGGGCGATGGGTTTCGGGGAACAGCCCACCGTTGAGAAACACACAGCTGGCCATGTGGAAGCGACCTTCATAGTGCCGGGCCAGCAGTTCCTGGGCGACGCTGTCGCCATAGTCATGAGCCAGCACATGCACTGGCTGCTCCACGCGCAGGTGCTCCAGCAGCGCCTGTTGCAGATCCGCCTGTTCCAGCAGGCAGTAACCATGGTCCAGGGGTTTGGCCGAATCGCCAAAGCCGAGCATGTCGCAGGCGATCACCAGGTTGCGCTGGGCCAGGGGCTGCCACAGGTAATGCCAGTCCCAGCTGGCCGTGGGGAAGCCATGGATCAACAGCAACGGTTCACCCTGCCCCGCCACCCAGTAGCGGATGGTGCGACCGTTGAAGTCGAACGTCTGGCTGCGTTTGCGCCAGACACTCAGCGGGATCTCGGCGAGTGGCATCAGCTTCTATACCCAGGGTCTTGAGCGTCCAATGTGCGCAGCAACGCCGGCCAGGCCAGCGCGCCCCCCATACCTTGTGCGCTCTTCGTGACAGCCGCCACCATCGCCTTGGCACCGGCGAGAATCTGCGGCCCGATGGCGATTAATTCGGCACCGCCGTTTTGCGCCAGCACCTGGATATCGCAGGCACGCTGGAAGGTAAACATCATCAAGAAGGTGTCGGCGATGGTGCTGCCACAGGTCAGCAGGCCGTGGTTGTGCAGCATCAGGAAGTTGTTTTCACCCAGGTCGGCCTGCAGGCGGGCCTTCTCTTCGTGGTTCAGCGCCACGCCTTCGTAGGCGTGATAGGCCAGGCTCGACAGTACGAATATCGATTGCTGGCTGATCGGCAACACGCCCTGCTTCTGAGCCGCCACCGCAACACCGGCGGCGGTGTGGGTATGCAGCACGCAGTTCACGTCGTGACGCACTTCGTGGATGGCGCTGTGGATGGTGTAGCCCGCAGGGTTGATCTCGTAGGGGCTGTCCATCAGCTTGTTGCCGGCCTGGTCGACCTTGACCAGGCTCGACGCCGTGATCTCATGGAACATCAGCCCATACGGGTTGATCAGGAAGTCATCAGTGCCCGGCACCTTGGCCGAGATATGGGTGAAGATCAGGTCATCCCAACCGTGCATCGCCACCAGGCGATAGCAGGCTGCCAGGTCGACGCGGGTTTGCCATTCGGCGGCGCTGACCTGATCTTTGACATTCTGTGGCGATAGAACGGTAGCTAGGCTCACGGCAATGACCTCCTTGGCGCACTTTGTTATTGTTTTTTTGAGTGAAGGGCCAGTCTAGTCAGACCGCGAGGCCGCCGGAGTTGCCTTGGCAGCCAGCTTGATGACCGTACGAGTCAGCGTTGAGAATAGTTGAAATCCGCACAAACGGCGTCAGAGAAGTGCCGCCAATAAAGGCGCAGCGAACAGGTTGAGCAAGCCGGTCAGGACCATCACCAAACCGGCGACCGAGCCCTCTTCGCCACCCACCTCATGGGCGCGACTCACGCCGGCACCGTGGGCCCCCACGCCGAACAGCGCGCCGCGTGCAAGCGGGGTGCGCAGTGGCAGCCACTTGAGCAGCACACCGCCAAGCATGGCGCCGAACACACCGGTGAACATGACGAAAACGGCAGTCAATTCCGGCACGCCGCCAAGGTCGGAAGACACCGGCATGGCGAACGGTGTGGTGATGGAGCGCGGCACCAGGGACATGGTCACCGAGCTGTCCAGGGCCAGGGCCTTGGCCAAGCCGAACGAGGTGGCAATGGACGCCGCGCTGCCCGCGACCATCCCCAGCAACAACGCCGACCAGTGCCGCGCCAGCAAGCGGCGTTGCTGCCAGATCGGCACGGCAAACGCCACGGTCACCGGGCCCAGCACCAGCATCAGCCAGTGGGTGTCGGCGGAATACTCGGCGTAAGCGGTGTTCATCGGCACAGCCACCGCCAGCAACAGCATCGGTACGAGGATCAACGGCGACAGCAGGTAACGCCCGGTGCGGCGATAGATCCAGCGGCTAAAGATGTAGGCGCCCAGAGTGAGAGCGAGCCAGAACACCGGCATCAGCTCAAGTTTCATGGCGCAGCCTCCAGCGGCACACCAGTTCCACGGTGAACGCCGTGACCAGCATCACCGCCAGGGTGCTCACGCCAATGACCAGCAGGATCCGCCAGCCGTCGTTGCGTAGCAGGCCGCCGTAGTCCAGCAGGCTCATCAACGCAGGGATAAAGAACAGCAGCATCTCGGCCATCAACACACCCGCCCCCAATTGCAGGGCTGCCGGTTTGACCAGGCCACTGGCGAAGGTTGCCAGCAGCAAGCCCAAGCCCACCACTCCGCCCGGCACCGGCCATGCCAGCCATGTCGCCAGTTGGCAGCCGAGCAGGTAAATGGCCAACAGCACGACCAGTTCAATCATCAGACGGGTGAAACGTTTCATGGGCTTTGGGTCCTCGCAGGCCTTCATTTTAAAGAGGCCTGGCCCATCCCCACAGCGAATTGTTAGACTGCCAGCTATTCCAATCTGGAATTCAAGCCGTGGAATTCAAGCAACTGCGCAGTTTTGTCGAAGTCATCCACCGGGGTGGCTTCACCCAGGCCGGGAAAACCCTGCACATCAGCCAGTCCGCCGTCAGCAAGCAAGTGGCCCAGCTGGAACAAAGCCTCGGCACGCCGCTGCTGGAGCGCACGGGATCGCAGGTCCGCCTGACCGCCACCGGCGAGGTGGTGCTGCAGCGAGCCGAAGCCATGCTGCGCCTGCAGAGCGAATTGCTCAGTGAGTTGGATGATATGCAGCAACTAACCCGTGGCGAGTTGCGCCTGGGCTTGCCGCTCCTGGCGGGCGATACATTGTTCGCCGGGCTGTTTGCCGAGTACCGCAGGCGCTACCCGAAGGTCACTATCCAGTTGCTGGAAGGCGGCAGCCGCACGATTGAACACGCGATTCTCAATGGGGAGTTGGATGTGGGCGGCTGCCTGATGTCCAGTGACCCGGCATTCGCCCGGCAGGCCTTCTGTGATGAACCACTCGACGCCCTGCTGCCGATGGATCACCCCCTGGCGCACAACGCACAGGTGCGCCTGGAAGAACTGGCGGACACACCGTTCCTGATGTACCAACGCAGCTTTGTGCTCAATGACCGGTTGATCCAGGCCTGCCAGCAGGTGGGCTTTACCCCGAGGGAGATCGGCCGCAGTGGCCAGGCTGACTTTCTCGCCGCGCTGGTTGCGGCCGGCCAGGGCGTAGTGCTGCTGCCCAGCGTGGTCGCCCGCGGGCTGGTGCGACCGGGTGTGGTGCGCCTCACTTTGAAGGCGCCCGATTACCTGCGCTGGGACATTGCATTTACCTGGCGTGAGGGCGCCTATCTGTCGAAAGCCGCCCAGGCCTGGCTGGCGTTGTTGCGCGAGTTTCCGGTCAGCCGCGCAGTGCAGTGACCAGCTCGGCCAGCCACGGTTCGGCGTCGGTTTCCGGGGTGACACTTTCACTGGCGTCCAGGCGCAGCATCGGCAGCACTTCGCGCACGCCCAGCTCGGCAAACAGCTCGCGCATTTGCTCGCCGCCGCCGCAGAAGGTGTCGCCATAGCTGGCGTCGCCCAGGCCGATCACCGCACCCGGCAGGCCACGCCAGGCGGCGGGCAGTTGGTCGCGAAGGGTGGAGTACAGCGGTTGCAGGTTGTCGGGGAGTTCGCCCATGCCGGTGGTGGAGGTCACTGCCAGAAATGCATCCGGCGCAAACGCCTGTACATCCGCCAGGCTGGCGCGAGCGTTGTGCCACGCCTCGAAACCGGCGGCATTGAGAATATCGGCAGCGTGGCGAGCGACTTCTTCAGCAGTGCCGTAGACCGAGCCGGAAAGGATGGCGACTTTCATCAATCTGATCCTGTAGTTGAGCGAAAGCGTGGGATATTAGCAGCTCGACCGCCCCCTACAAAAAAACGTCACGCCCGATGGAAACATTGCCACGGTGCCTTAGACTTGCGGCACCTCAAATGGATGGATCCACCTGCATGATTAACGCCCAATTGATGCAAATGGTCATCGACGCCTCGAATGACGGCATCGTTATCGCCGAACGGGAAGGCAGGGAACTGCCGCTGATCTATGTCAATCCGGCCTTCGAGCGGATGACCGGCTATACGCGTGACGAAATTCTGTACCAGGATTGCCGTTTCCTGCAGGCCGGTGACCGCGACCAACCCGCCCTGATCGCCATTCGCGAAGCCCTCAGCGCCGGCGCCAGTTGCCGCGAAACCTTGCGCAACTACCGCAAGGACGGCACGCATTTCTGGAATGAGCTGTCGCTGTCCACCACTTACAACCCGGCGGACAAACAGACGTACTTCGTTGGCGTGCAAAAAGATGTGACGGTTCAGGTCAAAGCCCAGCAGCGTGTGGTGCAACTGGAGGCGCAAGTCGCGGAGCTCAAGGCCGAACTGGCGGCGCTCAAAGCGACGAGTGGATCTAACAAAAATTAGAAAAAATAGTCATTAAGAGGATAATGGCGTTTTAATGCCTACCCGCCCCGTTGAGCAAGCCCCATGCAACGCGATGCACTCCTGACGCAGGACGAGCTGGATTTCATCCAGACCATGCAGCACAACCCGCAATTGAACCTGCGTGATGCGTCGTCGAGCTTGACGGTCAACGGCGGGGCGCAGATTCGTGACCTCCTCACTCGCTTGGCTGCCCACGACCACGTCACCATCCAGGCACAGTTCGACAACCAGCAACTCACCTTCCCGCTGCACCTGGTGGAAGATGAGTTTCATGCCGTTCACCTGCGCCTGGGCGTGCCGAGTATTTTCGAAGACGGGCCGATGATCCGCCCGTGGCGACTGGCGCTCGAAACGCCAGTGGCCCTGGAAAATATCAAGGGCAACCCGGGCGCGCTGTGGGTGCATGAGGTGTCGTTCAAGGGTGTGCTGGTCGAGATTCGCGGCCGGATCAAGCCACCGAAAACCTTTTCCCTATGGTTCAGCCCTTCGGGTTACGAACGCATCGCGGTGCGCGGAACCTTCGAACGGGAAACCGCACGCGGCCTGTTCGCTTATCGGCTCAGCCAGGGCGATGCCGATGAAACCGAGCGCCTGCGCCAGTTCATCCTGCACCAGCACCGCCTGGCCCACCCTGAAGTGCACACCTGAAATCAGGTATCCAAGCCGCCGCTCAGGAATTGCTGCAAGCGGCGCTGCATCAGCCGCCCCTCATTGCCCAGGCAGCCGATTGACGAACCGGCGAGGCTGTCCTGCGCCAAGTCCGCGGCATCACCGGCCAGCAGCAAGGGGCAATCGAGGGTCAGCGCCAGCCGCTTGAGCCGCAACGGCAGCTCACTGCCGGGGGCGCGATTGGAAAACAGCACCAAGGCTTGCGGTTGGGTCTTCTCGCAGACCAGTGTCAGTTCATCAAAGGGCTGGCCCACACCCAGGAGCTTGACGGCAAGTTTTTCACCCGTCAGCAGCAGGCCCGCGACCAACAGCTCCAGCTCGCGACATTCTCCGGCAATGGCTGCCAGCAGAACCCGTGGCAGCGGCGTGGCGGCGATCACCTGCAGCCGTTGCGCGGTGCGCGAGCGCAGGAAGTTATCGAAAAACAACCACTCGCTGGCCTGGCCGAAGCGCCCTTGATGACGCAACAACGATTGCCAGAGCGGCATGAGAATGTCTTGAAAGACCACGGCAAGCGGATAGGCAGAAAAAATCTGGCCGTACAGCCGGTCCAGTTGGCGGTCATCGAAGGCGCTGATTGCACTGCGCAATTGCCCGTGCCACTGAGCCCACTCCAAGCCGTCTCCAGGAGCCGTACCGGTTTCGCCGAGCGGCTCGCCGCGCGCGAGGATCTTGCCGACTTTGCTCACTGCAACGCCGCGTTCGATCCAGTCGAGAATACGGTGCACCGTGTCGATATCGGTGCGCGAATACAACCGGTGCCCGCTTTCGGTGCGGATAGGCTGGATGAGGCCGTAGCGCCGCTCCCAGGCACGCAAGGTGACCGGGTTGACGCCCGTCAGCCGAGCGACTTCGCGAATCGGCAAAAGGTCATCGGAAACAGCAACGCGGTCAGGGGTCATTTCGCGCTGCAGAGCAATAGTTTCGGGCATCAGAGGTCAAGAACATCCGTGTCGATTTGGAGCCTATTTAACGCTTATTCGGTCGAGCGATTCAAGCCGCGCGGCGAACCGACAGAAGTGTCTGGCGTATTTCAATAAAACAGGAATAATCCTTGCCTGCTTTTTCAAGGCGCAGCCGCATCACCCCGCGGCTGCACCTGGTGCCGTACCTACCCGGTCACGTGCCCCCCTTTATTTGGAGATACACAATGTCTACCTCTCCCGTCACCTTGATGGTTGCGCGTCGCGTGGCCAAAGGGCGCTACGAAGAACTGATGGCCTGGCTGCGCGAAGGCGAGCAATTGGCCACGGACTTTCCCGGCTACCTGGGTTCAGGCGTCCTGGCACCGCCGCCCAATGATGATGAATTCCAGATCATTTTCCGCTTCGCCGATGAAAAGACCCTGCATGCCTGGGAGTTTTCCGCCTCCCGCAGCGCGTGGCTGAGCCGTGGCAGCGATCTGTTTGCCGACCCGTCGGAGCACCGCGTACGTGGCATCGATGGCTGGTTCGGCGCGGTAGGCGCGCGTCCGCCACGCTGGAAACAGGCCGTGGCGATCTGGTTGGCGTTTTTCCCGGTGTCGCTGCTGTTCAACTTTGTGCTGAACCCACTGCTCAGCGAACTGGACCTGGCGCCGCGCGTGCTGGTCAGCACCCTGGCGCTCACGCCTTTGATGGTTTACTGGTTCATCCCGCTGTCGACCCATCTGTTGGCAAACTGGCTGCATCCAGCTCCGGCACCGCGCAAGGCTACCGAAGCCGCAGCGTGAATACAGGGGCGGCCGCGCGCTGGTATAGTTTCAATCTGCCAGCGACGCGAGCCTCCCATGACTGCAACAACCGCCCCGATCCTGATCACCGGCGCCGGCCAGCGTGTCGGCCTGCATTGCGCCATGCGCCTGCTGGACGACGGTCACCCGGTGATTTTCAGCTACCGCAGCGAACGCCCCGGCGTGCAGGCCTTGCGCGAACGCGGTGCGATCGGTGTGTTTGGCGACTTCTCCAGCGAAGCCGGGATTCTCGCGTTTATTGCTGAGCTGAACACCCATGCGCAAAGCCTGCGTGCGATCATCCATAATGCCTCCGCCTGGATTGCGGAAACGTCCGACGAGCACAGCCACGCTTTTACCGACATGTTCAGCGTGCACATGCTTGCGCCGTACTTGATCAACCTGCATTGTTCACCTTTGCTGCAACGCTCTTCACCCGCCGACATCGTGCACATCAGCGATGACGTGGTGCGCAAGGGCAGCCGCCAGCACATCGCCTATTGCGCCACCAAAGCCGGGCTCGACAGCCTCACGTTGTCGTTTGCCGCGCAGTTCGCGCCGCTGATAAAGGTCAACGGCATCGCCCCGGCGATGGTGATGTTCAACGACGGCGACGACGCAGCCTACCGCGCCAAGGTGCTGGCCAAGTCGGCACTGGGCATCGAGCCCGGGCCCGAGGTGATCTACCAGAGTGTGCGTTACCTGCTGGATAACCCTTATGTCACCGGTACCACCCTGACCGTCAACGGCGGGCGGCATATCAAGTAAGCCGTTTTGAGGATGTTGTATGACCTTATCCCTGCCCCACCACTACCGCGAGATCCTCAAGGGCTTGGGCGAAGACCCCGAGCGCGAAGGCTTGCTCGATACGCCCAAGCGCGCCGCCAAGGCCATGCAATACCTGTGTCATGGCTACGAGCAGAACCTGGAAGAGATCGTCAACGGCGCATTGTTTGCCTCTGACAACGACGAGATGGTGATCCTCAAGGACATCGAGTTGTACTCGCTGTGCGAACACCACTTGCTGCCCTTTATCGGCAAGGCCCACGTGGCCTATATTCCGACCGGCAAGGTCCTGGGCCTGTCGAAGCTGGCGCGCATTGTCGACATGTTCGCCCGCCGCCTGCAGATCCAGGAAAACCTCACGCGGCAGATCGCCGACGCCATCCAGGACGTGACCCAGGCGGCTGGCGTGGCAGTCGTCATCGAAGCCAAGCACATGTGCATGATGATGCGCGGCGTGGAAAAACAGAATTCAACCATGAACACCTCGGTGATGCTCGGCGCGTTCCGCGAGTCGAACACCACGCGCATGGAGTTCCTGCAACTGATCGGACGGAGCAAGTAGCAATGTCACAACTTCAACCAGGCATGGCGCGCATCCGGGTCAAGGACCTGTGCCTGCGTACCTACATCGGCATCAACGAGGACGAGATCCTCAACAAGCAGGATGTGCTGATCAACCTGACCATCCTGTATGCCGCCCAGGAAGCCGTACGCGACAATGACATTGATCATGCGCTGAACTACCGCACCATCACCAAGGCAATCATCGCCCACGTCGAGGGCAACCGCTTTGCCCTGCTGGAGCGCCTGACCCAGGAACTGCTGGACCTGGTGATGAGCAATGAGTCGGTGCTGTACGCCGAGGTCGAAGTGGACAAGCCCCATGCGCTGCGCTTTGCCGAGTCGGTTTCGATTACCCTGGCGGCCAGCCGCTAACCCCTGAATTGTCAGTGAGCCCTATGAACGACCAACAACGCCTCGAACTTGAAGCCGCCGCCTTCCGCCGGCTGGTGGCGCATCTGGACAGCCGCAAGGATGTGCAGAACATCGACCTGATGAACCTCTCGGGCTTCTGCCGCAACTGCTTGTCCAAGTGGTACAAGGCCGAGGCCGACGAGCGCCAGATCGAGCTAAGCCTCGATGACGCCCGTGAAGTGGTGTACGGCATGCCCTACGCCGAGTGGAAAGCCCAATACCAGAAAGAAGCCAGCGCCGACCAACAGGCCGCGTTCGCCAAAGGAAAAACCCATGACTGATTTGAACACCCTGCGCGCCAGCCTCAACAGCGGCGAACATGTTTTTGCCGATACGCTGGCGTTTGTTGCTGCAGGTTATGAGTACCAGCCCCAAGCCTTCACCAATGGCAACGTGGAAAACGCGGCTGGGCAGAACGAGGGTTCGTGCAAGACCCTGGGCCTGGCGCTGCTGGAAGGCCTGAGCGACCAGGAAGCACTGCTGGCGTTTGGTGAGCATTACCGTTCGGTGGTGGCGACGCCTGAGGGCAGTGATCACGGCAACATCCGTGCGCTGATCGCCCATGGGTTGGCCGGTGTGAAGTTCAGCGCACAGCCCCTGACCCGCTGCTGATTTAACTTGTAAACCCGGTCACTGTGGGAGCCGGGCTTGCCCGCGATAGCGGTGGTAACTGACACACCGCTATCGCAGGCAAGCCAGCTCCCACAGGGGTTGGGTTAACACTTCATGACCTGGGTGTTAGTTAAATTGCGGACATAAAAAAACCGGCCTCTCAGCCGGTTTTTTTATTTCAACAGGTTCAGAACGAAGCGTTCTGCAGGCCGTCGAGGTAACGCTCGGCATCCAGTGCCGCCATGCAACCGGCGCCGGCCGAAGTGATGGCCTGGCGGTAGACGTGGTCGGCCACGTCACCGGCAGCGAAGATACCTTCGATGTTGGTGGCAGTGGCGTTGCCTTCACGGCCTCCCTGCACCACCAGGTAACCGTCTTTGGCTTCCAGCACGCCTTCGAACAGCGAGGTGTTCGGGGTGTGGCCGATGGCGATGAACACGCCGTCGACTTTCAGCTCGTCGAAGCTGCCGTCGTTGTTCTTCAGGCGCGCACCGGTCACGCCCATGTTGTCGCCCAGGACTTCGTCCAGGGTGGCGTTGAGCTTGAGGATGATCTTGCCCTCAGCGACACGGGCGTGCAGCTTGTCGATCAGGATCTTTTCGGCGCGGAAGGTCTCGCGACGGTGGACCAGGGTCACGGTGCTGGCGATGTTGGCCAGGTACAGGGCCTCTTCCACGGCGGTGTTGCCACCACCGACCACGGCAACCGGCTTGTTGCGGTAGAAGAAACCGTCGCAGGTCGCGCAGGCGGAAACGCCTTTGCCCATGAATGCTTCTTCCGACGGCAGGCCCAGATAACGGGCGCTGGCGCCGGTGGCGATGATCAACGCATCACAGGTGTACACGCCGCTGTCGCCGGTGAGGCTGTAAGGCTTCTTGGAGAAGTCGACCTTGTTGATGTGGTCAAACACGATCTCGGTTTCAAAACGCTCGGCGTGCTCTTTCATGCGTTCCATCAACACCGGGCCGGTCAGGCCGTGGACGTCGCCCGGCCAGTTGTCGACTTCCGTGGTGGTGGTCAACTGACCGCCCGCCTGCATGCCGGTAATCAGCAGCGGCTTGAGGTTGGCTCGGGCAGCGTAGACGGCAGCGCTGTAACCGGCAGGGCCGGAACCGAGAATAATCACTCGCGAATGACGGGTATCAGACATGACTCACTCCTATCGACCGCCCGGACTACAAGGCGGCTGGAATAAAAAAGGGACTACGAAGCACTTGGGGAAGGCTTGAACTCGCAGGCCCTGAAAAATAATGGGTGCAGCGTATCGAGGGGGGCAAGATTAAGGAAATACGGAATAACAATCCAGCTCATAGGTGGTCTCTATGCAGTCGGTCCAGTTGATCGACGCGTTTGTTACCGTTGATGTCGCCGCTTTCGTCTCCGATACAAAGTCGGTAAGGTCGGCGCGTTCGTCCCTCTGCTCGGAGTTCTCCATGCCCGCCCCCGCTCTTTCCGGCCCGCAATACCTGCGTGAAGGCCTCAAACTGGTGCTGAGCCCCGGCCTGCGCCTGTTCGTGCTGCTGCCGCTGGCGATCAACCTGGTGCTGTTCGTCGGCTTGATCTATTTCGCCGGCCATCAGTTCAGCCTGTGGGTCGATCATTTGATGCCGACGCTGCCGAGCTGGCTGAGCTTTCTGAATTACCTGCTGTGGCCACTGTTTGTGGTGTTGGTGGTGCTGATGGTGTTTTTCACCTTCACCATGCTAGCCAATATTATCGCGGCGCCCTTCAACGGTTTTCTTTCAGAGAAAGTCGAGGTGGTGGTGCGAGGCACCGATGACTTCCCGGCCTTCAGTTGGGGTGAGTTGATCGCCATGGTCCCCCGCACCCTGGCGCGGGAAATGCGCAAGCTCGGCTACTTCCTGCCACGGGCCATCGGCCTGTTTATCCTGTCGTTCATTCCGGTGGTCAACCTGATCGCTGCGCCGCTGTGGCTGTTGTTTGGCGTGTGGATGATGGCGATCCAGTACATCGACTACCCGGCGGATAACCACAAGCTGGGTTGGAACGAAATGCTCGCCTGGCTGCGCCAGAAACGCTGGCAGAGCATGAGCTTCGGCGGGATTGTTTACCTGGTGTTGCTGGTGCCGGTGGTCAACCTGCTGATGATGCCAGCGGCGGTGGCCGGGGCCACGTTGTTCTGGGTGCGCGAACAAGGTGCCGAGGCGATGGCACAGCAGCAAAAGATAACCCAGTCATAAATCCATCATCTCGATGACACAATGACGACATGGCCCACGGCGACACTGTGGGTCATGACGACAGCCTCGCTTCACATCACCCTCATTACCGAAACCTTCCCGCCAGAGATCAACGGGGTGGCCAATACCCTTGGTCGCCTGTGCGAGGGGTTACGGGCGCGTGGCCATCAAGTTGAGCTGGTTCGCCCGCGCCAGGGTGTCGACCAGAGCCGCCCCAGCGACGACGCGTTATTGCTATGCCGTGGCTGGCCGCTACCGGGATATCCTGGCCTGCAGTGGGGGCAGTCGTCGATGCACAAGTTACTGCGGCGCTGGACGCGTCAGCGTCCGGACGTGCTGTACATCGCCACTGAAGGGCCCTTGGGCTTGTCTGCCCTGCGTGCGGCCCGGCGCCTGGGGATCAGTGTGGTCAGCGGTTTTCACACCAACTTCCAGCAGTACTCGAACCAATATGGCATGAGCATGCTGAGCCGGATGGTTACTCACTATCTGCGCTGGTTCCATAACCGCTCGACCCTGACCCTGGTACCCAGTGCCAGCCAACGCCTGGAGTTGGAACGCAAGCATTTCGAGCGTCTGGGCATGTTGTCGCGCGGGGTGGACAGCCAATTGTTCCACCCCGCCAAACGCGACAATGCGCTGCGGGAACGTTGGGCACTGAACAGTGAGCAAACCGCCGTGCTCTATGTGGGCCGACTGGCGCAGGAGAAAAACCTGGGGTTGCTCAAGCGCTGCTTCGAGACCTTGCAGGACACCTATCCCCTGCGCCAGATGAAACTCATCATCGTGGGTGATGGCCCGCAGCGAGCGACGCTGGAGAAGGAACTGCCGGAGGCGATTTTCTGCGGCACCTTGCGTGGAGAGGAACTGGCGCGGCATTACGCCTCGGGCGATGTGTTCCTGTTCCCCAGCCTGACTGAAACCTTCGGCAACGTGGTGCTGGAAGCGATGGCATCGGGGTTGGGCGTGGTGGCCTATGACCAGGCCGCCGCGACCCAGCATATCCGCCACGGCTACAACGGCGTGCTGGCGATGCCGGGTGACGAAGGTGCTTTCTGCGATGCCGCCAACTGGCTGCTGGAAGACGCCGAAAGCCTGCGCCGCATGCGGCTCAATGCCCGGCAACATGCCAGCCGGCAAGGCTGGCCGGCGATTATCGAGCAGTTTGAGCAGCAGTTACGAGGTGTGTGCCAAGGAGAGTTCGTTGCTTCGCCGTTACCATCTACACACTGATCCGTCGACAGCGCCAGTCGTCCGCTTCACCTCTCAGCGGCTACAACCGACGGTTTACGTGACAGCAATTCGGAATAGGCAATAGGCATTGTCGGAATCGCCGCTATCAAACAGCATATGTCGGGAACGCCGCTCAGATTATGACCACCCATAACACACCTGCCTGGTGAAGGTGGGTACCCCATAATCTGAAAGAGATTTTTATGTCGACACACATCAACGGAGCAGCGGCTCACAGCAATTGGCACTTCAGCACTCCGGCAGCTACGGGCAATCCACTGCAAGCGTCCGAGGCAAACCACCCGCAACAGTGGCATCGCCCGCGCCCATCCCGGCCGGATTACCAACATACCCAGCCAGCCTGGAATCGTCCGCACCGGCCACAACCGAACTACCAGCACACCCAGCCAGGCTGGAATACACCTCACCGGCCAAAACCGGACTACCAGCACACCCAGCCAGGCTGGAATACACCCCATCGGCCACAACCGGACTACCAGCACACTCAGCCAGGCTGGAATGATCCCTACCCACGTCAACCGGATTACGACTATGCACAACCCGGTAGGGACTATCTGCAGACCACATCAAGGCCTGTACCGACACAGCCCGACTATGATGACGTCTACCGGACGCCCTATGCCGAGCGACGGTCTCTACAACCACGCCACCGCTTGAGCAACCGCTGAAATAAAGGGCCGGGTATCGACATACCCGGCCCATCTCCAGCGCCCAACGGGCCTTATCAGACCAACGTGGTCAACGCCTCACGGCTGAACGGCAGGATGTCGCCCTCGCGGCCTTCGCGCACCTTCAACGCCCAATCCGGGTCCACCAACAGGGCACGGCCCACGGCCACCAAGTCAAACTCGTCGTTATTCAAACGCTCCAGCAGTTTTTCCAGGCTGGCCGGCTGCGCGACCTTGTCGGTATTGACCATGAACTGCAGGAACTCACCATCCAGGCCAACGCTGCCCACGGTGATAGTCGGTTTGCCGGTGAGTTGACGGGTCCAGCCAGCCAGGTTGAGGTTGGAGCCTTCGAATTCCGGCTCCCAGAAACGACGGGTGGAGCAGTGGAAAATGTCCACGCCCGCGTCAGACAACGGCTTGAGAAACTCTCCAAGCGCCTCGGGGGTTTGCACCAGGCGCGCGGTGTAGTCCTGCTGTTTCCACTGGGAGAAACGGAAAATAATCGGGAAGTCCGGGCCGACCGCGGCACGGGTAGCCTGGATCAGCTCGATGGCAAAGCGCGAACGGTTGGCCAGGCCGCCGCCGTATTCGTCGGTACGCTGGTTGCTGCCTTCCCAGAAGAACTGGTCGACCAGATAGCCGTGGGCGCCGTGGATCTCCACGCCGTCCATGCCAATGCGCTGGGCGTCCTTGGCGGCTTGGGCGAAGGCGTTGATGACCTCCTTGATGTCTTGCTGGGTCATGCCATGCACGACCACGTTACCGTCCTTGAGCTTCTCCATCGGACCGTAGGCCGGCACGCTGGCGTCAGGCTCGGTGCCGATGCGACGTACGCTGCCCACGTGCCAAAGCTGTGGAACGATCTTGCCGCCTTCGGCATGCACGGCGTCGACCACCTTTTTCCAGCCGGCCAGCGCGGCCTCACCGTAAAAGTGCGGGACATTGGGGTAGCCATTTGAGGCCTGGTGGCCGACCACCGTGCCTTCAGTGATGATCAGGCCCACGCCTGCGGCGGCGCGGCGACGGTAGTACTCGATCACTTTGGAATTGGGCACGCCGCCAGGGGAGAACGAGCGGGTCATCGGCGCCATGACAACGCGGGTCGACAGTTGCAATGCACCGAGCTGAAAGGGTTTGAACAAGGCTTGGACGGGCATGGGAGCACTCCACGGAAGACGGGATTTATGACGTGGATAATATGGGGAGCGCAAAGCGCTGGGTAGCACTATTGATCTGGGTGATTAAGGGGTAAAAGTGGCACAACCTGTTGCCGCTAACCTGTAGTGAGCGGGCTTGCCCCGCGCTGGGTGGCGAAGCCGCCCCAGTAAAAAACGCCGCGTTCTGTCTAGAAAGGCGGCGTCTGATTTTAGGGCAACTTCGCCACCCAGCGCGGGACAAGCCCGCTCACCACGAAAGCCTCCTGGACGTCTTCAGGCCAGGGCTTTTTCGATGGCCTGGACGATCGTCGGGTCATCTGGCGCGGTGCGCGGGGAGAAGCGTGCAAGCACTCGCCCATCCTTGCCCAACAGGAATTTTTCGAAGTTCCAGGTGATATCCCCAGGAAACTCGGCACCCTCGCCCGCCAGCAGGCGGTACAGCTGATGACGATCAGGCCCGTTGACCTCAAGCTTGCTGCCCAACGGGAAAGTCACCCCGTAGTTCAGGCTGCAGAACGCCTGGATCTCCTCCTCGGTCCCCGGCTCCTGGCCTGCAAACTGGTTGCACGGCAGGCCGAGCACGGTAAAGCCCTGGTCCTTGTACTGCTGGTAGAGGTTTTCGAGCGCGGCATATTGCGGGGTCAAGCCACATTTGGAGGCCACGTTGACCACCAGCACAACTTGCCCCTTGAAGGGCGCCAGCGGCAGCTCTTGTCCGTCCAAAGCTTTGAGTTTCAGGTCGTGGAAAGCACTCATGACGAACTCCAGATATCCCATGTTCTTCGCATTGCGGTGCTTCGAGATTACAACCCGCAAGCCTGCAATCATAGACGCCGATTGCAAAACTCGCCTGCGAGTTACTGAGCGGTCGGCCAGGGCAAAATCGGAATGGCCGTGACGGCATTCTGCGGGCTGCCTTCGATCAGGCGGTCGCTGTAGACCAGGTACACCAGGGTATTGCGCTTCTTGTCGAGGAAGCGCACCACCTGCATGGTCTTGAACACCAGCGAGGTGCGCTCCTTGAACACTTCGTCGCCGTCCTTGAGCTCACCCTTGAAGCGGATCGGGCCCACCTGACGGCAGGCGATCGACGCTTCGGCACGGTCTTCGGCCAGGCCCAGGCCACCTTTCACGCCGCCAGTCTTGGCGCGCGACAGGTAGCAGGTCACGCCGTCGACCTTGGGGTCGTCAAAGGCTTCAACAACGATTCGGTCGTTGGGGCCGACAAACTTGAACACCGTCGACACCTGACCGATTTCCTCGGCCGAGGCCAACAACGGCATGGTCAGCAGCAGGCCGAGCAATCCCTTCATGACACGCATTGTGTATTCCTTTGGTTAGACCAGGATCAGGTTATCGCGGTGAACCAGCTCCGGTTCGGCCATGTAACCCAAGAGTCCGACAATCGCATCGGACGATTGTCCAATGATTTTCTGTGCTTCGAGGGCGCTGTAGTTAGCCAGGCCACGGGCGATCTCACGACCGTCCGGCGCTACGCACACCACCATCTCGCCACGGCGGAAACTGCCCTGCACCAGCTTGACGCCCACCGGCAGCAGGCTCTTGTTGCCTTGGGACAACGCCGACACCGCCCCCTCGTCCAGCACCAGCGTGCCACGTGTTTGCAGATGACCGGCCAGCCACTGTTTGCGCGCCGCAAGCATGCCGCGTTCCGGCGACAGCAGCGTGCCGATGCGTTCACCGGCCTTGAGGCGGTCCAGCACGCGCTCAAGGCGCCCGCCGACGATGATGGTGTGCGCGCCGGAACGTGCGGCTAGGCGCGCTGCACGCAGTTTGGTCTGCATGCCGCCACGGCCCAGGGCACCGCCGACGCTGCCGGCCACAGCGTCCAGCGCCGGGTCATCGGCACGAGCCTCATAAATAAGCTGGGCATCGGGGTTGTTACGCGGGTCGGCGTCGAACATGCCGTCACGGTCGGTGAGGATCACCAACAGGTCGGCCTCCACCAGGTTGGCAACCAGGGCGGCCAGGGTGTCGTTGTCGCCGAAGCGGATTTCGTCGGTGACCACGGTGTCGTTCTCGTTGATCACCGGGATGACCTTGAGCTCGACCAGGGCGCGCAAGGTGCTGCGGGCATTGAGGTAGCGCTTGCGGTCGGACAGGTCGTCGTGGGTCAGCAGGATCTGCGCCGTGTGGCGGCCGTGCTCGGCGAAGCTGGATTCCCAGGCTTGCACCAGGCCCATCTGGCCGATGGCGGCGGCGGCTTGCAGTTCGTGCATCGCGCTGGGTCGCGCGGTCCAGCCGAGGCGGCTCATCCCGGCGGCAACCGCCCCGGACGACACCAGCACCAACTCAACACCGGCCTCATGCAAGGCCACCATCTGCTCGACCCAGACGCTCATGGCTGCGCGATCCAGCCCCTTGCCATCCGCCGTCAGCAACGCACTGCCGATCTTTACGACCCAGCGCTGCGCACCTGTCACTTTGCTCCGCATCATCTTCAACCTTAGATTGAGGGCTGCGCGACCCAGCGCGGCCCATAACGTTAAACCCGGATACTAAAACGCCGCTCTATAAGGAGCGGCGTTCAAGTTTATCGCAACGGATCAGTCACGCACGTAAATGATTTCCGGACCGTCTTCATCATCCACGTCTTCTTCGTCCCAATCATCGTCACCGATGTCGTGGACCGACTTCACGCCGCTGCGGCGCAAGGCACGCTGATCGTCCAGGGCCTGCAGCTGGGCGCGGGCTTCGTCTTCGATCTGCTGGTCGAGCTCGGCGAGTTCGGCCTTGAAAACCGGGTCGGCCGCCAGGCGATCGGCGCGGTCTTCCAAGTAACGCATGATGTCGCGGGTCAGGCGCTCGGTGCCTTCTTTGGCGATGGCCGAGATCACGTAGACCGGACCGGTCCATTCCAGGCGATCAACGATTTCCTTGACGCGCTCCTCGTGCTCTTCTTCGAGGATCTGGTCGCACTTGTTCAGCACCAGCCAACGATCACGCTCGGCCAGGGCCGGGCTGAACTTGGTCAGTTCGCTGACGATCACTTCGGCGGCGTCCGGTGCGCTGGTGTCATCCAGCGGCGCCATGTCTACGAGGTGCAGCAGCAAACGCGTACGCGCCAAGTGCTTGAGGAAGCGAATCCCCAGGCCGGCGCCATCGGAAGCGCCTTCGATCAGGCCGGGAATGTCGGCGATCACGAAGCTTTTCCAACGGTCGACGCTGACCACACCCAGGTTGGGTACCAGGGTGGTGAACGGGTAGTCGGCAACTTTCGGCTTGGCGGCCGACACCGAGCGGATGAAGGTACTTTTACCAGCGTTTGGCAGGCCCAGCAGGCCCACGTCGGCGAGTACTTTCATTTCCAGCTTGAGGTCACGCTGCTCGCCCGGCTTGCCTGGCGTCGTCTGGCGTGGCGCACGGTTGGTACTGGACTTGAATCGGGTGTTACCCAGACCGTGCCAGCCGCCCTGCACAACCATCAGCTTCTGGCCGGCCTTGGTCAGGTCGCCGATTACTTCCTGGGTCGCGGAGTCGATGATCGTGGTGCCGACCGGTACGCGCAGTACCAGGTCCTCGCCTTTTTTACCGGTGCAGTCGGTGCTGCCACCGTTGGAGCCACGCTCGGCATCAAAGTGCCGGGTGTAACGGTAGTCGACCAGGGTGTTGAGGTTCTCGTCGGCCATCATGTAGATGGAACCGCCGTCACCGCCGTCACCGCCGTTGGGGCCACCGTTTTCGATGAATTTTTCGCGACGGAAACTCATGCAACCGTTACCGCCGTCGCCTGCTTTTACTCGGATGGAAACTTCATCAACGAACTTCATAACAAAACGCCTCTCGCCGCACGGACGAGCTTAAGAAACCAAGACATAAGACTCTTGCAAAAATGAGCGCAGCGACCTCAATCAACGACCGCACATCCAGCGCTTGAGCCCATCACAAACAGCTTTGCAAGAGACTCACCCCACAAACGAAAAAGCCCCGTCGCAAGACAGGGCTTTTCCAGCGATCTCGCAATTAAGCTGCGACAACGCTCACGTAACGGCGGTTGAACGCGCCTTTTACTTCAAACTTGATCACGCCTTCGATTTTCGCGAAGAGGGTGTGATCTTTACCCATGCCTACACCGTAACCGGCGTGGAATTGGGTGCCGCGCTGACGCACGATGATGTTGCCCGGAATGATTTTCTGGCCGCCATACATCTTAACGCCAAGGCGTTTGGCTTCTGAGTCGCGACCGTTACGGGTACTACCACCAGCTTTTTTGTGTGCCATGAGTCAATTCTCCTAGTGAGGAATTAGGCTGAAATTAAGCCTGAATACCGGTGATTTTGATCTCGGTGTACCACTGGCGGTGGCCCATACGCTTCATGTGGTGCTTACGACGACGGAACTTGATGATGCGGACTTTATCGTGACGACCTTGGGAGATCACTTCAGCCACAACGGTAGCGCCAGCAACAACTGGAGCGCCGATGTTCACGTCATCGCCATTGGCGACCAACAGAACGCGATCAAAAGTAACGGATTCGCCGGTAGCGACTTCCAGTTTTTCGATCTTCAGGTATTCACCTGGGGCGACTTTGTATTGCTTGCCACCAGTAACAATTACTGCGTACGACATGGTATTTCTCCGATAATCCTGCTCACCCAGCGCTTTATAAGAAGAGGTATTGGCTGGCATGGCTGCATGGGATGGACGTCCCGAATGCAATTGCGTAAGGCAGGTGCTGCCCAGGAAGTTCAGGGTGCGCGATTGTACGCAAGGCAACGGGGTGTTGCAAGAGGCCGTCTATCGCGCCTTGACACTACGGGGCCTGGGTCCTAGCATGCCGCGCAACCCTTCTGGAGCGACTGTCGCTGATGCAACCCCAAGCTTTCTACCGCGCGGTCGCGGACGATTTTAGCGCCGTCGACGGCATCATCAAGCAGCAGCTGACGTCTAAAGTGCCGCTGGTCTCCAAAATTGGCGACTATATTACGTCGGCGGGCGGTAAACGCCTGCGTCCTTTATTAGTGCTGCTGTGCGGCAAGGCCCTGGGTCGCGAAGGCGATGACCTGCGCCTGCTGGCGGCCACTATCGAATTCCTGCACACCGCCACCCTGCTGCATGACGACGTGGTCGACATGTCCGGCATGCGCCGTGGCCGCGAGACCGCCAACGCCATGTGGGGCAACGCACCCAGCGTGCTGGTGGGTGACTTCCTGTACTCGCGCTCGTTCGAAATGATGGTTGAACTCGGCTCGATGCCGGTGATGAAGATTCTTTCACAGGCCACCCGCATCATCGCCGAGGGCGAAGTGTTGCAACTGTCGAAGGTCCGCGACGCCAGCACCACCGAAGAAACCTATATGGAAGTGATTCGCGGCAAAACCGCGATGCTCTTCGAAGCCTCCACCCACAGCGCCGCTGCGCTGTGCGGCGCTACGGCCGAACAGGCCGAAGCCCTGCGCACCTTTGGTGACCACCTGGGCGTGGCGTTCCAACTGGTCGACGACCTGCTCGACTACAAGGGCGACGCCGAAACCCTGGGCAAGAACGTCGGTGACGACCTGGCCGAAGGCAAGCCGACCTTGCCGCTGATCTACACCATGCGCGAAGGCACGCCGGAACAGGCTGCCCTGGTGCGCAAGGCGATCCAGAAAGGCGGGATCGAAGACCTGGAGGCCATCCGTGCCGCTGTCGAAGCGTCGGGCTCCCTGGAGTACACCGCGCAACTGGCACGCGACTACGTGGCCCGTGCAATCAAATGCCTGGAAGCCCTCCCCGCCAGCGAATACCGGGATGCCCTGGTTGAGCTGAGTGAGTTTGCGGTCGCGCGTACTCACTGATCCCGCACTGATTAATGTGGGAACTGGCGTGCCTGCGATGACGGTAGTGAACTCACCATCGCTATCGCAGGCAAGCCAGCTCCCACGTTTAAAGCGCATTACCAACTGAGCGCCCGCGCTCGCCGCAAAACCCTATATAATGTGCGACTTTTAGCCATCCTGACTCTCAAGGAGCTTTAGTGAGCACGTTGCCACCCTGCCCGAAATGCAATTCCGAATACACCTACGAAGACGGCGCCCAGCTGATCTGCCCGGAATGCGCCCATGAGTGGTCCGCCAATGGCGAGGCCGAAGCAGCCAGCGACGACACCGTGAAGAAAGATTCTGTGGGCAACGTCCTGCAGGACGGCGACACCATCACCGTGATCAAGGACCTCAAGGTCAAGGGCACTTCCCTGGTCGTCAAAGTGGGCACCAAGGTCAAGAACATCCGCCTGTGCGACGGCGACCACGATATCGATTGCAAGATCGACGGTATCGGCCCGATGAAGCTCAAGTCTGAGTTCGTGCGCAAAGTCTGAACCTGCTACCTCCATCCCGCGCCCGCCGCGGGATGGCGTTTCGCCCTCTCCATTGATCGAACGCAATATCCACACAGAAAAAACCAGAAACCGCCAATAGGCACTTGCTATTCTACGAATAAGAATTATTCTCATTGAAACCCATCAAGGAGATGCGACCCATGACTTATTTGATAGATGCCTGGCTGGACCGCCCACACCCTTACCTGCGGATCCTGCATCGGGAAACCGGCGAAGTCTGTGCGGTACTGGAAGAAGAAGCGCTGAACGAATTGCAGGACCAAGGCGACCTGGACGTCAACGGGCTGAGCTCGAGTGAACCTGGGGTGTTGAAGGAGGTGGTGCGTAATCTGTTTCTGTTTTGCTATGCCCGAGCGTTGCGCCCGGCGACAGAGCTGAATGGCAAGTTCCATCCATGAGCGAGGTTGAATGCACCTGCTTTATGTGGGAGCTGGCTTGCCTGCGATGGCATCAACTCGGTAAGACATCGGACCGAGTCGCCGGCATCGCGGGCAAGCCCGGCTCCCACATAAAGCCAGGCGCAGTAATCAGCAGGTCTTACAGAACGTCGAGCAGCTCGACGTCGAACACCAGGACGCTGTGCGGCGGGATGCTGCCAACGCCTTGAGCGCCGTAGGCCAGTTCGCTCGGCACGTACAGGCGCCATTTGCTGCCGGCATTCATCAGTTGCAGGGCTTCGGTCCAACCGGCGATCACGCCGCCTACCGGGAATTCTGCAGGCTGGCCGCGCTCGTAGGAGCTATCGAACACAGTGCCGTCGATCAGGGTGCCGTGGTAGTGAGTACGCACTTGGTCTTCACGGGTCGGCTTGGCGCCATCACCTGCGGTCAGCACTTCGAATTGCAGGCCGGAAGCCAGGGTAGTGATGCCATCACGCTTGGCGTTTTCAGCCAGGAACGCCAGGCCAGCGCCTGCCGCTGCTTCAGCCTTGGCAGCCGCTTCGGCTTGCATGATTTCGCGGATCACCTTGAAGCTGGCAGCCATTTGCTCTTGGTCTACGCGGCTTGGCTGGCCGGCGAACGCATCGGTCAGGCCGGCCAGGATCGCGTCCAGGCTGACGCCCGGTGGTGGGTTGTCGCGCAGTTGGTCGCCCAACTGACGGCCGATACCGTAGCTGACGCGGGTTTCGTCGGTGGACAGATTAACTTCGGACATGAAGAGGCTCCGCTGTAGGACAACACTGGTTTCCCCGTGCTACCCAAAACTAAAAGGGCCAGCAGACTAGCACACAAGCCCCGCCCATGATCAGCCCCCTCCACGGCCACTGCGCTAGCGCACTTTGTCATCCGGGACAAAATAGCATTTCAGATTCACCTCCTGCCGCCGATACAGCCCTACACAGCAGCTGGCTCCAAAATCAATAACCGTCCAGCACACCCCATCATTCTTGCGGAGCATTCGATGAATAGCTGGTTCGGTAACATCAGCGTCAACCTCAAACTGGGACTGGGCTTCGGCCTGGTACTGGTCCTCACATCTATTCTGGCACTCACTGGCTGGACCAGCCTGGGCGGCCTGATCGACCGTAGCAACTGGATGAGCGACATCACCCAGCTCAACGCGTCGCTGACCAAACTGCGCATCGTGCGCCTGCAATACATGCTCGCCAACGGCGACGAAGCCGTGGCCCAGAACGTACAGACCAACCTGGATGCCTTCGCTGCCCAGCAACAAAATCTCCTGGACAGCTTCAAGAGCCCGGAGAACCTCAAGCTGCTCAATGAGCAGAAATCCATCATCACCGCTTACCAGCAATCGCTGAACAAAATGCGCGAGGCTTACCGTAACGGCAATGCCTCGCGCCAGGTGATGGGCGACAAGGCCGATATCGCCAACGCACAAATCGACGCGTTGGAAGCCAGCGTGAAGCAAATGCCCGACAGCTCGGAGCACCTGGCCCAGTTCCAGGCCGTGGCCGACGCCAAGATGCAGTTCCAGTTGGCCCGCTACGAAGTGCGCGGCTACACCGGTAACGTCAACCCGGAGACCGAAGCGCGCGCCGCCGCACAGATTGAAAAAGCCATCGCCGGCTTGAAAGGCCTCAGCACCGCCTTTGGCGCCAGCCAGCAAAGCGCACTGACCGCCCTGGAAACGGCTCTGGGTGCCTATCGCAGCGCCGTGCAGAACTACAAGGCAGCCAACGCCAACATCGTCACCGCCCGTGCCGAGATGACCACCCAAGGTGCCGATATCGTCACCATCAGCGACAAGCTGTACGAGATCCAACTGACTCGCCGCGACACCGAAAGCGCCCAGGCCCGTAGCCTGCAGTTGATCAGCACATTGCTGGCCCTGCTGGTGGGCATCATCGCCGCACTGGTCATCACCCGCCAGATCACTCGCCCGATCCAGGACACTCTGGCCGTGGTGGAGCGCATTGCCTCCGGTGACTTGAGCCACAACATCCAGGTCACGCGCCGGGACGAACTGGGTGTGCTGCAACAAGGCATCCAGCGCATGGGCACCACCCTGCGCGAGTTGATCAGCGGCATCCGCGACGGCGTGACCCAGATCGCCAGCGCCGCCGAAGAGTTGTCGGCCGTGACCGAGCAAACCAGCGCCGGCGTCAACAGCCAGAAGATCGAGACCGATCAGGTCGCTACGGCGATGCACGAAATGACCGCCACGGTGCAGGAAGTCGCCCGTAACGCCGAGCAAGCCTCACTGGCGGCAGCCGATGCCGACGGGCAAGCCCGCGCAGGCGACAAGGTGGTGGCTGAGGCCATCGCCCAGATCGAGCGCCTGGCCGCTGAAGTGGCACGTTCCACCGACGCCATGACCCACCTGCAACAAGAGAGCAACAAGATCGGCAGCGTGATGGACGTGATCAAGGCCGTGGCCGAACAGACCAACCTGCTGGCCCTCAACGCAGCGATTGAAGCAGCGCGTGCCGGTGAAGCCGGTCGTGGATTTGCTGTGGTGGCTGACGAAGTGCGCGGCCTGGCCCAGCGCACGCAGAAATCCACCGAGGAAATCGAAGGCCTGGTTGCCGGCTTGCAGAACGGTACCCAGCAAGTGGCCAATGTGATGAACAACAGCCGCAGCCTCACCGACAGCAGTGTCGAGCTGACGCGCAAGGCGGGTGTGTCGCTGGAGAACATCACCCGAACCGTGTCGAATATCCAGTCGATGAACCAGCAGATCGCCGCCGCCGCCGAGCAGCAAAGCGCCGTGGCTGAAGAGATCAGCCGCAGCATTGTGAATGTGCGGGATGTGTCGGAGCAGACCGCTACGGCGAGTGACGAGACGGCCAAGTCGAGTGTTGAACTGGCGCGGTTGGGGAGCCAATTGCAGCAGATGGTCAGTCATTTCCGAGTGTAATAAAACGCCTGAAAACCCTTCATGTCGGTCATCGTTCGGTCTTGGCGTGGTGACATGACCAGCGTTAATATCGGCTTGCAGGTCGAATGCGCCGTTTGAGATCGCAACCCCAGCCACTAACTGGGTTTGCAAAAAAAACCGCCCTACCAAGGCGGTTTTTTTTGCCTGCGATTTACCCCTCAGCCCTCGCCTTCCTCGACAAACACCACGCGGTTCCCAAACGGGTCCTTGATGCTCATCTCCCGCGATCCCCAAGGCGTTTCCTCAACCCCGGGCTTGGCATACCGATAGTCCTTGCTCGCCAACTGCTGCTGATAGGCGTCCACGCCTTGCGCCTGAATTCGCACCGCCGCACCCGGCGAGGCATCACCATGATGCTCCGTCAGGTGCAACACACAGTCGCCCAACGACACCTGCAGATACAGCGGAAAATTGGCCTCGAAACGATGCTGCCAATCCACCTTGAATCCCAGGAAGTCGACGTAGAATTCCAACGCCTTGGCCTCGTCGAAGATCCGCAAGATGGGGGTGACTTTTCCTAAGTGCATGGCAACCGCTCCGTCTAAATAAGCGTCCACTATAGAGACGAAAACCCCCGACGCAAATCCCCACTGCGCGCCAGGAACCGACCCGGCCGCTGACCATTCGCCTGCCCGTCGCTGTAGCTCAACACCCCGTTGACCCACACCCCATCGATGCCCTCGGCCGCGCGTTGCGGTTCCTTGAAATCCGCCACATCGCGCACGCGCAACGGGTCGAACAACACCAGGTCGGCCCAGTGCCCTTCGCGGATTTCACCCCGCTCCGCCAGGCCAAAACGCGCGGCAGAAAGGCCCGTCATCTTGTGCACGGCGGTATGCAATGGGAACAACCCGACATCGCGGCTGAAATGCCCCAATACCCGTGGAAATGCACCCCACAAGCGTGGATGTGGAAACGGGTCCTCGGGCAACCCATCCGACCCGACCATCGACAACGGATGCGCCAGGATCCGTCGCACATCCGTTTCATCCATCCCGTAGTACACCGCCCCTGCCGGTTGTAGCCGCCGTGCGGCGTCCATCAACGAAACATCCCACTCAGCGGCAATATCCTGCAAATCGCGCCCGCCCATCGCCGGGTGCGGCGTCGACCAGGTGATGGTGATCCGAAAGGCGTCAGTCACCTGCTTGAGATCCAGGGTCGAAGAACTCGCCGCATAGGGGTAGCAATCACACCCCACGGGATGGGTTTTAGCCGCCAGTTCCAACGACGCCAACAGCTGCGGACTGCGCCCCCAGTTACCGGCGCCGGCACATTTGAGGTGGGAAATGATCACCGGCGCCTTGGCATGCCGGCCGATCATGAACGCCTCGTCCATCGCCTCAAGCACCGGCTCGAATTCACTGCGCAAATGGGTGGTGTACACCGCGCCGAATGCGGTGAGTACCTCACTCAGTTGCAGCACTTCATCGGTCTCGGCGTTGAATGCGCTGGCGTAGGCCAGGCCAGTAGATAAACCGAGGGCGCCGGCTTCGAGGCTCTCGTGCAACTGCGCGCGCATGGCGGCGATTTCATCCGCCGAGGCGGTGCGATGCAGGTCGTCCATATGGTTGCTGCGCAACGCGGTATGGCCGATCAACGCCGCGACGTTCACCGCCGGATGCGCGTTCTCCACCGCCGCACGGTAATCGGCAAACCGCGGGTAACTGAACGCCTCACGCGTACCCAACAGGTTCATCGGGTCTGGCGGATCACTGCGCAAGCTCACCGGCGACGCACTGATGCCGCAGTTGCCGACAACCACCGTGGTCACGCCCTGACTGAGCTTGGGCAGCATCTGCGGATGGCGGATCACCACCGTGTCATCGTGGGTGTGCACGTCGATAAAACCCGGCGCCAGCACGCGCCCCGCCGCTTCAACTTCATGCTCGGCCACAGCCGCCGACAAATCGCCAATCGTCGCGATGCGACCATCGCGCAATCCCACATCGGCCACATAGCCCGGGGTGTTGCTGCCATCAATGATCAGCGCCTGGCGTATCAGCGTGTCGTACTTCATATCAGTCTCCAAGCGGCAGGCTGTCTGGGCCTCCGCGATAATCGTCCAGGGCCAGCTTGATGCGGCGCAGGCGTTCCTGGTTGTCGTCCGGCAGGGCCAGCGCCAGCTCAGTGGCGAGCAGGTCGATGGCCAGCAGCATGCCGTAGCGGGCCGCCGTGGGTTTGTAGATAAAACTGGTTTCGGCCGGTTGCAGGGGCAGCAGTACATCCGCCAACTGCGCCAAGGGCGAATCCGCCAGGGTGATGGCGACAATGCGCGCGTCGTAATTGCGCGCCAGTTCCACCACGTCCAGCAGCTCCGGGGTCAGGCCGGTCAACGAACACACGATCAGCGCATGCTCCGGCCCCAAGGTGGCGGCCGTGACACGCATCATCACCGGGTCATGACTGGCAGCAATCGGATAGCCCAGGCGTACCAGGCGCACCTGCAGCTCGTCGCTGCACAGGCTCGATGGGCCGCCCATGCCGAATGCGTGGATCATCCGCGCCTTGCCCAACAGGTGGACCGCATCGATGAAGCTCGCCTGGTTGAACCCCGACAAGTGTTGACGCAAGGTCGCTTCGATATCCCCCAGGATCTGCCGATGAAACGCCGACTGCTCCGGCAACCCCGCAGGGTCGAGGAAGCGACTGCCCACCCCACTCGCCTGGGCCAATTGCAGGCGCAGGTCGCGCAAGTCCCGGCAACCGACGCTGCGCGCGAACCGCGACAAGGTGGCCGTGCTGACCTCGGCCCGTTGGGACAATTCTTCCAGGCTGGCCGACGCGGCAAATCCCACATCATCAAGCATCAGCTTGGCGATACGCCCTTCGCCGGCGCTGAACGAATCCTGGCGGGCGCGGATCTGGTAGAGAATGTCCATGGGGTCTCCGGGTTACAAATGAGGCTCATAAAACAAGAGACAGGCCGTAGGTGAGACCGAAGGCCACCACAGAAATCAAAGTCTCCAGCACGGTCCAGGTCTTGAAGGTCTGGATCACCGTCATATTGAAGTATTCCTTGATCAGCCAGAAGCCGCCGTCATTGACGTGGGAAAAGATCACCGAGCCCGCACCGGTGGCCAGCACCAGCAATTCGGGGTGTGGATAACCCAGGCCCATGGCGACCGGCGCCACCACGCCGGACGCGGTGGTCATGGCAACGGTCGCCGAGCCCGTGGCAATACGCATCAACGCGGCAAACAGCCAACCCATCACCAGTGGCGACAAGTGGAACGCGTGGGCCAGGCCCAGAATTTCGTTAGTTACACCGGCGTCCACCAGGATCCGGTTCAAGCCGCCCCCCGCCCCCACCAGCAAGGTGATACTCGCGGTCGGCGCCAGGCATTCATTGGTGAACTTGAGGATCGACTCGCGGTTGAAGCCCTGCGCGATCCCCAAGGTCCAGAAGCTCACCAATGTCGCCACCAGCAGCGCAATCACCGAGTTGCCGATAAACAGCAGGAACTGGTTGAAGCCGGTACCGGGCGTGGAGATCACGTTGGCCCAACCGCCGATCATCATCAGCACCACCGGCAACAGGATGGTGCCCATGGTCAGAGTGAAACTTGGCAAGCGTGTACGCGGCTCGCGCTCGATGAACTGACGTTCCAGCGGGTTCTCCGCTGGCAGGTGAATGCGCGGCACGATGAATTTGGCATAGACCGGGCCGGCAATGATCGCCGTAGGAATGCCGATCAGAATCGCATACAGCACGGTCTGCCCCACCGACGCGTTATACGCCAGCACCGCCATCATCGCCGCCGGGTGCGGTGGTACCAGCGCATGCACCACCGACAGACCGGCGACCATCGGCAAACCGACCATCAGGATCGACACGCCCACCCGCCGTGCCACGGTAAAGGCGATCGGCACCAGCAACACAAAACCGACTTCGAAAAACAGCGGCAGCCCCACCAGGAAGGCGATGCACACCATGGCCCAGTGCGCGTTGCGCTCGCCAAACCGATTAATCAAGGTGCGCGCCACCTGCTCGGCACCGCCGGACTCGGCCATCATCTTGCCCAGCATGGTACCCAGCGCCACGACCAGGGCGATATGCCCCAGGGTCTTGCCGACGCCTGCTTCGTAGGAACCCATGATGGTGTCCGCCGGCATCCCGGCCATCAGCGCCAGGCCAATGGATACCAGGGTGATGACGATAAACGGATTGAGCCGGTAACGTGCAATCAGCACGATCAAAGCAATGATGGCGATGGCAGCGTATGCCAATAGCCCGAAGCCCGGTGATGCGGCCATGCGGTACTCCTCGGAAAGGGTCACGTCGAATTGGTTGTGAAACTCATAAATCATTACCAAGGAGTATTTTCAAATTTTATGAAAGTAATTTTCGCCCTCGGACAAGCGCTGTCGCGCTGGGGTATGCCCGACAGGTGTGGATGAAAATTCGAGGGGTGTTCTTACATGAAGATCAGACGATGCCGGAAACTCAACGGGCGCCATTGAGTCTTAGAATGCGCCCCCACTCATGCCCAGGAAAACCGACCATGATTCGCACCTCCCTTGCCGCCAGTGCCCTGTTTCTTGCCCTGTGCGGCACGGCCTCGGCCGCCGATAACGCCGCCCTGAAAAAATGCATGGACAGCGCCAACACAACCGCCGACATGGTCAGTTGCAACGCCAAGGAAGCCAAGGTGCAGGACGCGCGCCTGAACAGGGCCTACAAGACCGCCCTCGCCGCCCAGGAAGGCGCGCGCAAGCAGCAACTGCAGGACGTTCAGCGCCTGTGGATAAAATACCGTGACGCCAATTGCGGCTTCGCCGGCTCTGCCACCGGCGGCACCATCGACCAGGTCAACGGCTCCGGCTGCGTGCTGGACATGACCCAGACCCGCGCCCAGGAACTCGAAGACCTGGTCGGGCCATAAACGCCCCCTGTGGGACCCGGCTTGCCGGCGATGGCGATCCCGAAACCGCCATCACCCCAAGGTCAGTCGTGATGAACCTTGGCCCGCTTGAGCAACTTCTTGCAGCGCTCCGACAGATGCAGCACCCGCAGGTGCTTGCCGGCCTTGCTGTAACGCTCACGCAGGGTCATCAGCGCAGCAATTGCTGAGTAATCGACAAAGCTCAAGTGACGGCAATCCAGCGTCACCTGGGCCGGGTCGTTGGCCGGGTCGAATTGATTCAGAAACGGCGTGGTCGAAGCGAAGAACAGGGTGCCATGCAGACGGTAAAGCTTGCTGCCATCGGCCTCCATATGCTCATCCGCATACAGCTCCCGCGCTTGTTGCCAGGCGAAATTCAGCGCTGCAATCACGATGCCGCACAGCACTGCGGTGGCCAGGTCGGTGAACACGGTGATGACCGTCACCGCAATGATCACCAGCACGTCATTGAGCGGCACCTTGTTGATCACCCGCAGCGACGCCCAGGCGAAGGTCTGCTGTGACACCACAAACATCACGCCCACCAGCGCCGCCAGCGGAATCCGCTCGATCAACGGCGACAGGAACAAAATGAACAACAGGATCATCACCCCGGCGAACACCCCGGAGAAACGCCCGCGCCCGCCGGAACTGAGGTTGATCACCGTCTGCCCGATCATCGCGCAGCCGCCCATGCCGCCGAACAGGCCCGAGACCATGTTCGCGGCACCCAGCGCCACGCTTTCGCGGTCGGGGTAGCCACGGCTCTCAGTGATTTCATCGGTGAGGTTGAGCGTCAGTAGGGTTTCCAGCAGGCCGACCATCGCCATCAGGAACGCGTAGGGGGCGATGATGCCCAGGGTTTCCAGGGTCCATGGAACCTGCGGCAGCGCGAAGGTCGGCAGGCCGCCGGCGATGTGGGCCATGTCGCCCAGCGTGCGAGTGGGCAGGCCGAGCAGGTACACCGCCAGGCCCACGCCGAGGATCGCCACCAATGCAGGCGGCACGGCGCGCGTGATGCGTGGCAACAGGTAGACGATGGCCATGGTCACCAGCACCAACCCGGTCATCACGTACAGCGGCGTGCCACTGAGCCAGTGTTCACCGCTCTTGAAATGCTCCAATTGCGCCAGGGCAATGATGATCGCCAGGCCATTCACGAACCCTAGCATTACCGGGTGCGGCACCATGCGTACCAGCTTGCCCAGGCGCAGCAGGCCGAAGGCGACCATGATCAACCCGCCCAGCAACACCGTGGCCAGCAGGTATTCCACACCGTGTTGCACCACCAGCGCCACGATCACCACGGCCATTGAGCCCGCTGCACCGGACACCATGCCGGGGCGACCGCCAAACAAAGCCGTAAGGGTGCAGATGATGAAAGCGCCGTAGAGCCCCATCAGCGGGTTGAGGTGGGCCACCAGGGCAAAAGCGATGCATTCGGGCAGCAGCGCAAAAGACGTGGTGAGGCCGGCCAGGGCATCGGCGCGCAGACGGGTGAGATTCATGAGGTACCAGGGCATTGCGGGGGATAAGGCGGGGAATGGTACGGAATTGAGGGGAATGGGGCTAGTCTCGAAGACCGTATCGTCCCCTTCGCGAGCAAGCCCGCTCCCACATTTGACCGAGTTCCAGCTTTGGAATGCAGTCAGTGTGGGAGCGGCGGTGCGACGATTCGACTTGCTCGCGAAAGAAGCGCCCCGGTATCAAGCGAACATCACACCATCTCGTGACGAATCCACTCCACCACCGACGTACGCTTCGGCGCCCAGCCCAGCTGTTCACGGGCATGCTTGCCGCGCACTCGGCTGTTGGAGCCCAGGCCGTAGTTGGCCATTTCATAACCCCACTCGGCCTCGGCGTCGGCCAATGGCCAATCCTGCGGTTTACCCAGGCCCAGCGCTTGGGCAATCGCGGTGGTCATGTCGATAAACGACGCTTCGCCGCTCTCCACGAAGTAGAAGGTGCCCGGAACGTTTTTGGTCAGTGCCAGCAGGTACAGCGCCACCACGTCTTCAATGTGCACGTTGGACCAGATGTTCTGCCCGGTGCCCACATGGCGCACTACGCCGCTTTTGCGTGCTTGTTTGAGCAGACGCGGCAATTGCACGCTGTCGCGCTTCACACCCAGGCTGTGACCGTAGATCAGGGTGTTGCAGATCACTGCCGAGTTCACGCCTTCTTTGGCCGCCGCCAGGATCAGGTTGTCGATGGCCACGCGGGCGGCCTTGTCGACCGTCGGCTCCGGCAAGCTGTCTTCAAAATAGATGACATCGCTGGCCTTGCCACCCGACGCATCACCGACAATGCTCGAACCGCTGGTATGCAGGAACGGCTTGTTCGAGCCCTTCAAGGCTGCCAACAAGGTTTCCACGGCAGCGCGATGGTCGCTGCTCGCGGCGTTGATCACCGCATCGGCCTTGTGCGCCTGTTCGGTCAATACAGCGGTGTCATCCAGGGTGCCGATCACTGGGACGATGCCCAGCGCAGTCATTTCAGCCGCTTGCTCGGCGCTGCGCACCAGGCCGGTCACGGTGTGGCCAGCCTTGACCAGGCCAGTGGCGATGGAACCGCCGATAAAACCTGCGGCGCCGGTTACGAATACGTTCATGGAGAGTGCTCCTGACTGGGTAAGTGATGAGCCCAGTATCAAGGGCTCACTCCTGACGAATAAGCCCCTGTTGCCCAATTGACTCTTGCGCCAAAGTCACGAATCAGCAGGCATACCGCGCCAGCTTGGCCTGGATAAAGTCCAGGAAGCACTGGATACGCAACGCCAACTGCGAGTTGCGATAGAACACCGCATGGATCGGCTGGCGATAACCACTGTTGAACGCCTCCAGCACGGGCACCAGGCGACCGGCGTCGATATCGTCGATGGTCATGAAGTTCGACAGGCAGCAGATGCCCTGACCCTCCAGCGCCAACTGGCGCACGGTTTCGCCACTGGACGCCGCCACGCTGGGCTGGATCAGCCAGCGGTCGCCCTCCACATGGCGCAATGGCCAGTGGTTGAGGGTTTCGGTCTGGGTGAACCCCAGCAGGGTGTGGTCCGCCAGCTCGGCCACTGTGGTCGGCGTGCCGTGCTGCTTGAGGTACCCGGGGCTGGCGAGGATATGCAGCGGCGTACAACCGAGCGCGCGCGCGTGCAGGGTGGAGTCGGCCAGGGCGCCGATGCGAATGGCGATGTCGGTGCTCTGTTCCAGCAGGTCGATGATCAAGTCATCGCTGTTCAGCTCCAGCTGGATGTCCGGGTAGAGGCTGCGAAACTCGGCAATGTACGGCACGATCCCATGCAGCATGAACGGCACAGCCGCGTTGATGCGCAGGCGCCCCGCCGGTTTTTTCTGGCGTGACGACAGGTGCTCTTCAAGCTCATCCATCTGCGCCAGGATCACCTTGGCTTGCTCGAAAAAGTACTTGCCCTCTTCGGTCAGGTCCATGCGCCGCGTGGTGCGGTTGATCAGCGTGGTGTCGAGCTTGGCTTCCAGGCGCGACAAGGTGCGACTGACCGCCGAGGGCGTCTGCCCGACCTGCTCTGCGGCAGCGGAAATCGAACCGCACTCAATCACGCTGACAAAGATCTGTAGCTCATCGGATCGGGCTTTCACACGTTGTCCTCTCATATCGGTTCGCAGCAGCTTACACCGAGAGATTGAACGGCCGCGCCCTTAACCGCTGATCAGAAGATGAGCGCCCAATAGCGCCATGCCGAGGAAAAATACGCGCTTGAACAACAGCGCACTGATGCGCTGACGCAGCGCTTGCCCCAACCACATGCCCAGCAGCGCCGGCACCAATGCCAGTAGCGAAGCATTGAGTTCACCGCCACCGAGGGTGCCGCGCCAGGCCAGCCCGGCCGCCAGTGCCAGGGTCGATACAGCGAACGACAGCCCCAGCGCCTGCACCAACTGGTCGCGGCTCAAGCCCAGGGCTTGCAGATAGGGCACGGCAGGGATCACGAACACACCGGTCGCCGAGGTGATAATGCCGGTGATCACCCCGCACAGTGGGCCCAGCCAGCGTTCGGTTTCAGGCTTCACCTTTAACGAGGGCAGGAACAAGCCGCTCAGGGCATAGACCATCAATGCACCGCCCAATGCATGAACTACCCAGCCACCACCGTCCATCCCAAGCCATAGAGAACCAAGCCCGGTGCCTAGGAAGATCAGCAGCAGCATGGGCCACAGGCGCTTGATCAACGCGCTCAAGTGGCCGCCGAATGCCAATTGCCACAGGTTGGTGACGGTCGATGGAATGATCAATAACGCCGCTGCCTGCGCTGGTAGCATAGCCAGGCCGAGCATGCCCATGGCGACCGTCGGCAAACCCAGGCCGATCATGCCTTTGACTGTACCGGCCAGTAGGAAGGTGCCGATCACCAGCAGCGTCAGGGCGGGGCCGATGTCTTGGTAAAATGCGAGGAAGGTATTCATGGGGTGATTGTGCGGTTTTTCGATGGGTGCTGAAATTCGCCATATACTGAGGCAGCCTCTTGTTTTGCATGAGGCTGATGACCTCTTCGCAAGCAAGCCCGCTCCCACAGTTGAAATGCATTCCACGTGTGGGAGCGGGCTTGCTCGCGAAAGCGTCAGTCCAGTCACCCGAGAAACCCAGCCATGCACTTTGACCTGATCGACCTGCGCCTCTACCTGCACGTCCTCGACACCGGCAACATCACCGCTGGCGCCGGTCGTAGCCATTTGTCCCTGGCCGCGGCGAGTGCGCGTATCCGGGCGATGGAAGCTTCGCTGGGCATCGAGTTCCTGGAGCGCGGCCGCCGTGGCGTCACGCCCACCCCCGCCGGCAAGGCCCTCGCCCGTCACGCCCGGCTTTTGCTGCAACAAGCCGAGCACCTGCAACAGGACCTGGCGGAATACGCCAATGGCGTCAAAGGCCAGGTGCGCCTGCTGTGCAATACCACCGCCCTGAGTGAATACCTGCCGGAACTGCTGGCGGACTTTCTGTGCGAGCACCCCAATCTCGATATCGACCTGCAGGAACTGCCCAGCCTGCGCATCACCCAGGCCTTGCGCCAGGGCACGGCAGATCTTGGGATCATTTCCGACGCGGTAGACACCCACGGCCTGCAGACCCTGGCGTTTCGCGATGACCCGCTGGTGCTGATCTCACCGCAGGATCATCCGTTCACCGAAGGGAGTTTTGTCGATAGCCTGCAATACGACTTTGTCGGCCTCGCCCCCCACAGCGCATTGACGGTGTATCTCGAAGAACAGGCATTGCACGCCGGTTTCCGCCTGCAAACACGCATCCGGGCCGAAGGCTTTGATGGGGTGATTCGCATGGTCGCCCGCGGCGCTGGCCTGGGCATCGTGCCCCAAGCCGCGCTGGAGCGCTGGCCTTTGGAACGCAGCTTCAAGGCCCACCCCCTGCAAGAAGAGTGGGCCCGCCGAATGCTGCTGCTCTGCGCCCGCTCGTTCGAGCAATTGCCCGGTTACGCCAGGGCCTTGTTCGATGCCTTGGCCCTGCCCTTGCGGAAGAACCCGTAATACACCGCCGACAGAATCAGCAGGAACGGCACACCAAACACCAAGGTCATCTTGAACGCCTCGGTGAAATACGTGGTGATCATCACCGCGCCCATCAGCACCAAGCCCAGCAGCGTGCTGTAGGGAAACAGCCGCAGTTGGAACGACAGCTTCGGCCCGCCATGGCGCTTGCGGTAGCGGCGGAAGAACAGGTGCGTGAGGAAGATCATGAACCAGGTAAAGATCGCGCCAAACATCGAGATCGCCATCATCAGGGTGAACGAGCTTTCCGGGTACACCACGTTCAACAGCGTTGCCAGGGCAATGCCCGAGCTGGACAGCAGCAGCGCGTTCAGCGGGATGCCGCTCTTGCTCAGAGCCCCCATGGCCTTGGGCGCGAAGCCGGCGCGGGACAGGCTGAACATCATGCGGGTGGTGATGTACAGCTGGCTGTTCATCGCCGACAGCGCCGCGATCAGGATCACGAAGTTCATCACCCCGGTGGCCCCCGGAATGCCGATGGTCTGCATCACCGTCACGAACGGGCTCTGGGTTTGCCCGGCCTGGTTCCACGGCACGATGGCCAGCATCAGCGCCAGGGTCAGCAAGTAGAACACCACCAGGCGCACGATGGTGGCGCGGAAGGCTTTCTTCACAGCTTGCTCTGGGTCAGCCGCTTCACCAGCGGCCACGGCAATCATCTCCACGCTCAGGTAGCTGAAGATCGACACGATGACCGCGATCCACATGCCGCTCAGGCCATGGGGGAAAAAGCCGTCGTGGGCGGTGTAGTTCTGCACCCCGTATTCCGGGTTGCCGGAGCCGAACACCACGTACACGGCGAGGATGATGAAGCCGACAATGGCGCTGATCTTGATCGTCGAAAACCAGTATTCGAAGTTGCCGAAGGTCTTCACGCTGATGGCGTTGAGCAGGATCAGCACGCTGGAAAACGACACGATCCACACCCATTCCGGCACGTTGGCGAACCAGTACTTCATGTACATCGCCACCGCCGTGACCTCGGCGCCCACCGCCAGCACGATTGCCGCCCAGTAGGCGTAGCGCACCAGGAAGCCGGCCAGTGGGCTGATGTAGAACTCGGCGTAGGCGCCGAAGGAGCCCGAGGTGGAATGCGCCACCGTCATCTCCGCCAGGCAACCCATCAACAGCAGCGTGATCAACGCGCCAATGGCGTAGCTCACCAGCACACTCGGCCCGGCATAACCGATGGCGTAGGCGCTGCCCATGAACAGCCCGGTGCCAATGGCGCCGCCGATGGCGATCATGCTCATCTGGCCGGAAGTGAGCTGGCGCCGCAGGCCCAGTTCGCGGTGGGTGATCTCGGCAAAGCCGTTGTCTGGCGTGGTCACGTGGTGTGCCCCTTTATTATTGTGATTGTTGTTGCTGACGCTGAACCCTGTGGGAGCTGGCTTGCCTGCGATGGCGATGGTGCATTCACCACCGTCATCGCAGGCAAGCCAGCTCCCCCATTCTGATCGACGTAGTCTCAGGTGACACTGTTGCGAACTTTGAATTGCGGCTGGTCCCAGGTGTGGTTGTCGAGGATCTCGCCGAGGATTTCCACCGCGTCCCACACTTCGGTAAAGCTGGTGTACAGCGGGGTAAACCCAAAGCGCATGATGCGCGGTTCGCGGTAGTCACCGATCACGCCACGGGCGATCAAGGCCTGGATCACCGCGTAGCCTTCGGGGTGCTCGAAGCTCACATGGCTGCCGCGCTTGGCATGCTCACGCGGGGTGATCAACACCAACTCATGGGCCGCGCAACGGGCTTCCACCAGCGCAATAAACAGGTCGGTCAACGCCAGGGATTTGCTGCGCAGGCTGGCCATGTCGGTCTGGCCGAAAATCTCCAGGCCGCATTCCACCATCGCCAATGAAGTGATCGGCTGCGTACCGCACAGGTAGCGGGCGATACCGGCGCTCGGCGCGTAGTTCGATTCCATGGCGAACTGCCGGGTGTGCCCGAACCAGCCCGACAGCGGCTGGCGCACCACGTCCACCAACGCCGGGTTGACCCACACAAACGCCTGGGAACCCGGGCCGCCGTTGAGGTACTTGTAGGTACAGCCGATCGCATAGTCGGCACCGGCCTGATGCAGGTCGATGGGCACCGCGCCGGCCGAATGCGCCAGGTCCCAGATGCTCAGCGCGCCGCACTCATGGCTCAGGGCGGTGAGCGCCTGCATGTCGTACATGTAGCCGGTCTTGTAGTTGACGTGGGTGAGCATCACCACCGCCACGTCCTGGTCGATGGCTTGGGGCAGTTCGTCCGGGCTGTTCACCAGGCGCAGGGAATAGCCTTGCTGCAGCAGTTCGGCCAGGCCCTCGGCGATGTACAAGTCGGTAGGGAAGTTGCTCGCCTCGCTGACGATCACCTTGCGCCCAGGCTGGCGTTGGCGCTGCACAGTCAACGCGGCGCTGAGCACCTTGAACAGGTTGATGGAGGTGGTATCGGTGATCACCACTTCGCCGTCGCGCGCGCCGATCAGCGGGGCCAGGCGGTTGCCCAGGCGCTGGGACAAATCCGCCCAACCGGCGCTGTTCCAGCTGCGAATCAAGCCATTACCCCACTCATCGGCAATCACCGCCTGCGCCCGCGCCAACGCCGCCACCGGGCGCGCACCGAGGGAGTTGCCGTCGAGGTAGATCACGCCCTGCGGCAAGGCGAACTGGGTGCGCAAGGGTGCCAGCGGGTCCTGTGCGTCGAGGGCTTGGCAATGGCTTCGAGTGTTCATGGATTGTCCTGGTTTTTATAGGTAGGAATGAACCAAATAATGAACGAAGCTTAAGAGAATTTTCGTGCAAAGTGGGAGGTAACAGGCTAATTAAGCTGTAGGAAATTCGAATTTAACCTCCAAACACGCGGATTTATTCTAACCATGATTCTTGACGCCACCGACCTGCGCCTCCTGCATTTCCTGCAACAGGATGGCCGCATCAGCAACCAGGAACTGGCAGAAAAAGTCGCGCTGTCACCGTCCGCGTGCCTGCGCCGTCTGCGCCTGCTGGAGAGTGAAGGGATCATCAGTGGCTACCGCGCCGTGCTGAATGCCGAGCAGTTGGGGATCGAGCTGGAGGCGATCGTGCACCTATCGTTGCGCCAGGACGTGGAGGATTGGCACGAGACGTTTATCAAGAAGGTGCAGGGCTGGCCGGAAGTGGCCAGCGCCTATGTGATCACCGGCGCCAGCAACTATGTGCTGAGGGTGCAGGCGCGCAACCTCAAGCACTTCTCGGACTTTATCGTGAACCACCTGAACCGCACGGCGGGGGTGATGGATATACGCTCGGAGATTGTGTTGCAGAAGATCAAGGATCGCGATGAGGTGCTTGACCTGGTCATCCGCAAATAGCCTCAACACCACCGCCCCTGTGGGAGCTGGCTTGCCTGCGATAGCAATGGTGCATTCACTGCCGTCATCGCAGGCAAGCCAGCTCCCACATTTTTAACAGCGTTTAGTCTTCAAGGGCGCGGACTCGTTGCATGCGCTTTTGCTCCACCGGCGCATCGGCAGTCTGCAACTCAAAGTCAAAATCAATCTGCGCCAACCGCCCTTCCACGCCAAACTCGCGCGCCAGCTGCGGGTCGTCACTGAAGCGAATCTCGGCGATCAACTCATCCCGCGTCGCATAGGCAAAGTCGTCATGCAGGTACGGGTCGTCCGACAGGTTGATCTGGGTGGTCAGGTGCCGGTGCCCCGGCGCGGAAATGAAGAAGTGAATGTGCGCCGGCCGCTGCCCGTGGCGCCCCAGTTGATCCAGCAGTTGCTGGGTCGGCCCGCTCGGCGGGCAGCCGTAGCCGGATGGCACGATACTGCGGAATCGGTAGTTGCCCTGGGCATCAGTCTCGATACGTCGGCGCAGGTTGAATTCGGATTGTGTCGGATCGAACCACGAATACGTACCGCCGGTATTGGCCTGCCATACATCCACAATCGCCCCCGCCAGCGGCTTGCCATCGGTACCGCGCACCTGCCCACGCATGAACAGCGGCACCGCGTCGTCCGTGCCATCGTCCAGCCGCGCCTCGTAGTGGCTCAACGGCGCACCGGCCACATACAACGGGCCTTCGATAGTGCGCGGGGTGCCACCGGATTTACCGGCCTCTTCATCAGCGGCGTCCATCAACAAGTCAAGGTAATGCTCCAGGCCCAGCCCTGCCGCGAGCAGGCCGGCTTCCTGATTCTTGCCCAACTCGTTGAGGTAGTTGACCGCCTTCCAGAACTCTTCCGGGGTCACCTCCAGGTCTTCGATGATGTTCACGGTGTCGCGCAGAATCCGGTAGATCAGCGCCTTGGTACGCGGGTTGCCCGCGTCGTTGAGGTTGCCGCTGGCTTCTTCAAGAAACTGTTGGGCGTGGGCAGTCTGGGACAGTCGGATGGACATGGGGCATTCCTCATCTTGTAATTATTGGGTGCATGACAGGCTTAACGGTCGTCCTCATGGATCGACGAAGGGTGCCGGCACAGGGCGTTCACTTCGATGGCCATGTAGGGGAAAAGCGGCAGTTGCATCAGCAGGTCGTGCAGTGCTTGCACGCTGTCGACGTCGAACACGCTGTAGTTGGCGTAGTGCCCGGCAATGCGCCACAGGTGGCGCCACGTGCCCTCCTCCTGCAGCCGCTGCGCCAGCGCTTTTTCGTCGGCCTTGAGGCTGGCAGCGCGTTCGGGGTTCATGTCGAGTGGCAGGTTCACGGTCATTTTTACGTGGAACAACATGGCAGGCGCCTCTTAGTGTTTGTCACGACGGAAGAACGCCAGGCGCTCTTCATCGATGGCCAGGCCCAGGCCCGGTGCGGTGGAGACATGCAAATGGAAATCGCGGTACACCAGCGGCTCGATGAGGATGTCTTCGGTGAGCAACAACGGGCCGAACAGTTCGGTGTCCCACGCCAGCGTGTTCAGCGTGAGAAAGGCATGCGCCGACGCCAGGGTACCGATGCCACCTTCGAGCATGGTGCCGCCATACAGGCCGATCCCCGCGGCCTCGGCAATCGCCGCTGTACGCAGCACCGCACGGGGGCCGCCATTCTTGGCGATCTTGAGGGCGAACACCGACGCCGCGCCTTCGCGCGCCAGGTTGAATGCATCTTCGACGCACTCGATGGATTCATCCGCCATGATCGGCGCCGGGCTCGACAGGTTGAGCCGCGTCATGCCGCCCCGGTTGTTGCGTGAGATAGGCTGCTCGATCAGGTCGATGCCGTTGTCGCCGAGCACCTGGCACGCCCGCAATGCCACCGCCTCGTCCCAGGCCTGGTTGACGTCGACGCGCACACTGGCACGGTCGCCCAAGGCCTTTTTGATCGCGATCACATGGGCCAGGTCCTGGCTGACCTCACCGGCGCCGATCTTCAATTTGAAGATGCGGTGGCGGCGCAGGTCGAGCATCTTCTCGGCCTCGGCAATGTCCTTTTCGGTGTTGCCGCTGGCCAGGGTCCAGGCCACCGGCAAGGCATCGCGCACGCGGCCACCGAGCAGTTCGCTGACCGGCAGGTTCAGGCGTTTGCCCAGGGCATCGAGCAAGGCGCTTTCGATCCCGGACTTGGCAAAGGTGTTGCCGCGAATGCTGCGCTCCAGGCGCAACATGGCCGCGTTGATATTGCTCGCGTCTTGGCCGATCAGCAGCGGCGCGAAGTGGCGGTCGATGTTGACCTTGATACTGTCGGGGCTTTCGTTGCCGTAGCTCAGGCCGCCAATGGTGGTGGCCTCGCCAATGCCTTCGATGCCGTCGGCGCAGCGCAGGCGGATGACCACCAAGGTCTGGTTTTGCATCGTGTGCATCGCCAGCTTGTGCGGGCGGATGGTCGGGAGGTCGACGATGATCGTTTCGATCGACTCGATGGCGCAAATCGGCATGGCTATACCCGTTGGGTTCTTTATAGGTTTGAGCCGATTCTGTGCCGTATCTTTCAAGGGTTCCAATATAGAATGGGTCTCGAACAATACCCTCAAGGTATGAAAGGAGTCGTCATGGAACTGCGTCACCTGCGCTATTTCCAGGTGCTGGGGGAGACCCTCAACTTCACCCGCGCTGCCGAACGCCTGCACATCGCCCAGCCGCCGTTGAGCCGGCAGATCCAGCAATTGGAGGATGAACTGGGCGTCATTTTGCTTGAGCGTGGCCGACCGCTGCGGCTGACCGAGGCCGGGCGGTTTTTTTATGAACACGCCAACGTGCTGCTGGAACAACTGAACAAGGTCTGCGACAACACGCGACGCATCGGCCAGGGCGAGAAGACTTGGCTGGGCATCGGCTTTGCACCTTCGACCCTCTACGGCGTGCTGCCGGAACTGATTCGCCGGCTGCGCACCCATGAGGCGCTGGAGCTGGAGTTGGGGTTGTCGGAGATGACCACCTTGCAGCAGGTCGAAGCGCTCAAGGCTGGGCGCATCGATGTGGGATTCGGGCGGATTCGCATCGACGACCCGGCCATTGTCCAGCGCGTGCTGGTGGAAGATCGGTTGGTCGCCGTGCTGCCCGCCGGCCACCCGCTGCTGGACGCGCCTGCCACCCTCGCCCAACTGGCCGCCGAGCCTTTTGTGCTCTACCCCGGCAACCCACGCCCCAGCTACGCCGACCATGTGATCGCGCTGTTCGATGCCCACGGCCTCAACCTCAAGGTGGCGCAGTGGACCAACGAATTGCAAACTGCCATCGGGCTGGTGGGCGCGGGGATGGGCGTAACGTTGGTGCCTGCGTCGGTGCAGGTGCTGCACCGTGCAGACATCGGCTACACGCCGATTGTGGAAGCCACGGCGACTTCGCCAATCATTCTGAGCCGACGGGTGAATGACCAGTCGCCGGGGCTGAATCATTGCCTGCAACTGGTGGAAGAGCTCATCTGATTTATCCCAAACACTACAAAACCCCTGTGGGAGCTGGCTTGCCTGCGATAGCGGTGGGTCAGCTGGCACATCAGCTGACTGACACATCACTATCGCAGGCAAGCCAGCTCCCACATTTGGATCTTCATTGTATTCAAAGGCTGCGCAGGCGCTTGCGCTGCAGGGTTTGGCTAGGGGACTCGTCGAACAATTTTCGATACTCCGCCGAGAACCGCCCCAGGTGGGTAAAGCCCCAGCCCAGGGCGATCTCAGAGATGGTACGGGTAGAGCCGTGTTCAAGGATTTCCTGGCGCACGACGCCCAGCCGGTACTTCCTCAGATAGGCCATGGGCGACAGCGCGAAGTATTTGCGAAAGGCATCGAACAGCTTGAACCGCGACACCCCCGCAGCGGCTTCCAGGTCTTCCAGGTGCACGGCTTCGCGGGCGTTGTCGTGGATGTACTGGCGCGCACGGATCAGGTAGTGCGGAAGCTTCACACCGAGGACATCGCGCAGTTCTTCGGAATAGTTATTCGGCTGGGCCAGGATAAGGCCCTTGATCAGCGAGCTTTCCAGGTCGCAGGTAAAGGCGGCCTGGCCATACAACTCGCTGCCGTGCTCCAGCTCGGCGATGAAGTAGCGCGCCATGCGCCACCACGAGGCCGACGCGCCGTCTACCGCGTCCATCACCGATTCAAAGCGCAGCGGCGCTTCGATGGGCCGTTGCAGCAAACCTTCCAGTGACTCACTCATGGCCGCACGCGTGATCACCACCTGCAACTTGCGGCAGTCGCCAGAGATCGCCAGCACCTGATGCTCATTGGGCGAGATGATCACGCCCTGGTCGCGGTTGGAACTCAAGCGCTCACCGTTCTTGCTCAACTCCTGCTCGCCCACCAGCGGCAGGCTCAGGCTGTAACTGCTGAAGTGCTCGGCGTCTTCGATGTCGATGGTTACATCGGTGCCGTACTCGATCACACCCAAGGTGGTGGCGCGGGACTTGAATACGTTGGCGCTGTGGTGAAAGCGCAGGCGTTCGGGCGTGGCGGTGGCCAGGCGATGGGGCCCGCAGATGCCGGACATCCAGCTGCGGGCACCTTCCAGGTCGAAGCGTTGAATCGTTTGGCTGCTCATCAGGGTGCACCCACGGCGGTTAGGCTTTTGCGCGCTCTGGCGGCGCGTCGTTATGGTTCGAAAGCAAGTAATGCGCCACGCCAGCGCGATGGCCACTGGGTGGATAGCAACGGTCGACTATGTGGATAAGTCGCAGGCTTTTGCACCGCTTGCCCCGCCAGACAGTAGCGCATCCCGTCACCGCTGCGCACCGGGTTGGGTATTTGCTGCCCAATTTTCCGGCGCAGGTTCCCCCACTAAGCGGATAGCCCGCACCCTGCCCCGCTGCCTCTAATAAACCACCGATTAGCCCTATCAAAAGGTGCCTCCCATGAGTGGTGCAAGAAGCGTCGAGCAGTGGAAAACATTTATCGAAGGTTGTCTGGATTTTCGCCCGGCGGACGAGGTGTTCCGTATCGCCCGCGACATGTTCACCGAGCCGGAACTGTTTGATCTGGAGATGGAACTGATCTTCGAAAAGAACTGGATCTACGCCTGCCACGAAAGCGAACTGGCCAATAACCACGACTTCGTGACGATGCGCGCCGGGCGCCAGCCGATGATCATCACCCGCGATGGCGAAGGTCGGCTCAATGCACTGATCAATGCTTGCCAACATCGCGGCACCACGCTTACCCGTGTCGGCAAGGGCAACCAATCCACCTTCACCTGCCCGTTCCACGCCTGGTGCTACAAGAGCGACGGCCGGCTGGTTAAGGTCAAGGCGCCGGGGGAATACCCGGAGGGTTTCGACAAGGCCACACGCGGGCTGAAAAAGGCGCGTATCGAGAGCTACAAGGGCTTCGTGTTTATCAGCCTGGACGTGAAGGGCACCGACAGCCTGGAGGACTTCCTCGGCGACGCCAAAGTGTTCTTCGACATGATGGTTGCGCAGTCTGCCACCGGCGAGCTGGAAGTGCTGCCGGGCAAGTCTGCCTACACCTACGACGGCAACTGGAAGCTACAGAACGAAAACGGCCTGGACGGTTATCACGTCAGCACCGTGCACTATAACTACGTGGCCACGGTGCAGCATCGCCAACAGGTGAACACCGAGAACGGCACCGCCGCAGGCAGCACCCTGGACTACAGCAAGCTCGGTGCCGGCGATGCGAACACCGATGACGGCTGGTTCGCCTTCAACAACGGCCACAGCCTGTTGTTCAGCGACATGCCCAACCCCAGCGTGCGCTCCGGCTACGCCACCATCATGCCGCGCCTGGTAGAAGAACACGGCCAGCAAAAGGCCGAGTGGATGATGCACCGCCTGCGCAATTTGAATATCTACCCGAGCCTGTTCTTTCTCGACCAGATCAGCTCGCAACTGCGCATCATCCGCCCGGTGGCGTGGAACAAGACCGAGATCATCAGCCAGTGCCTGGGGGTGAAGAACGAGTCCGACGCCGACCGTGAAAACCGCATTCGCCAGTTTGAGGATTTCTTCAACGTATCGGGCATGGGCACGCCGGATGACCTGGTGGAATTCCGCGAAGCCCAGCGCGGCTTCCAGGGCCGGCTTGAGCGCTGGAGCGATATCTCACGCGGCAGCCACCGCTGGGAAACCGGGCCCACGCCGAACAGCGAAGCCATCGGCATCCAACCGGCCATGACCGGCACCGAATTCACCCATGAAGGCCTTTACGTGAACCAGCACCGCAACTGGCAGCAATTCCTGCTCAAGGGCTTGGACAACCAAGCGCTGACACTGCGGGAGGTGAAGTGATGAATGCGCAACTGCAGTACCAGATCGAGCAGTTCTTCTACCGTAAATCCGAGCTGTGCGACGCCCAGGATTGGGACGCCTATGTGCAATTGTTCGACCCGCAGAGTGAGTTCCACCTACCGCAGTGGGACTCGGAGCACGTCTACACCCGCGATCCCAAGCGCGAGATGTCGCTGATCTATTACGCCAACCGCTCGGGCCTGGAGGACCGCGTGTTCCGCCTGCGCACCGGCAAGGCGGCGTCGGCCACGCCGATGCCGCGCACCTTGCACCTGATCAATAACGTGCGCATTGCGGAGCAACCGGATGGCACGCTGGAGGTGAAATTGAACTGGCACACGTTGTTCTATCGCTTGGCTACGTCGGAGCAGTTCTACGGACAGGCTACCTACAGCCTCAAGCCCCATGGCGACAGTTGGTTGATCACCCGCAAACACGCGTTGCTGCTCAACGACACCATCAACTCGGTGCTGGATTTCTATCACCTCTAAAGCGCCCTTGTTGTGGTGGTGAGCGTGCTTTTTTGTGGTGAGCGGGCTTGCCCCGCGCTGGGGCGCGCAGCGGCCCCTGGTCCAAACACTGCGGTTTGGCGGGAAAAATGCGGCGACTTTCATGGGGCTGCTTCGCAGCCCAGCGCGGGGCAAGCCCGCTCACCACAAAAAGCACGCTCACCACAACAGGCCGTGCGTACGTCATAAATAGGCAGAGAACAACACATGAATCACAAAGTGGCCTTCAGTTTTGCCGACGGCAAGACCCTGTTTTTCCCAGTGGGCGCGAATGAAATCCTGCTGGATGCGGCGCTGCGCAACGGCATCAAGATCCCCCTGGATTGCCGCGAAGGCGTGTGCGGCACCTGCCAGGGCCGTTGCGAGTCCGGCGACTACAGCCAGGACTATGTGGATGAGGAAGCCCTCTCCAGCCTCGACCTGCAACAGCGCAAGATGCTCAGTTGCCAGACACGAGTGAAGTCCGACGCGACGTTCTATTTCGACTTCGATTCGAGCCTGTGCAACGCGCCGGGCCCGGTGCAGGTGCGTGGCACGGTGAGCGCGGTGCAGCACGTGTCGACCAGTACCGCGATCCTGCAGGTGCAGTTGGATCAGGCGCTGGACTTCCTGCCGGGCCAATATGCCCGCCTGTCGGTGCCTGGCACGGACAGTTGGCGGTCATATTCTTTCGCCAACCTGCCGGGTAATCACCTGCAATTTTTGGTGCGCCTGTTGCCCGATGGGGTGATGAGCAACTACCTGCGCGAGCGTTGCCAGGTGGGCGATGAACTGGTGATGGAAGCGCCACTCGGCGCCTTCTACCTGCGCCACGTGACCAAGCCCTTGGTGTTGGTGGCGGGCGGCACCGGCTTATCGGCGTTGCTGGGCATGCTCGATGAACTGGCCGCCAACGGCTGCGACCAACCCGTGCACCTCTACTACGGCGTGCGCGGGGCCGAGGACTTGTGCGAAGCGGCGCGCATCCAGGCGTATGCCGCAAAAATCCCGGGCTTTCGCTACACCGAAGTCCTCAGCGCCCCCGCGCAGGATTGGCCCGGCAAGCGCGGTTACCTCACCGAGCATTTCGACCCGGCCGAATTGCGGGACAGATCGGCGGATATGTACTTATGCGGCCCCCCTCCAATGGTCGAATCCATCCAGCAATGGCTGGCGGATCAGGCACTTGATGGCGTTCAGCTGTATTACGAAAAGTTTACGCAGAGTAATATCTGACCCCTCAGCACTTCTGAGGGGCTGATGCGGCGTGCACTCAACCCTGAGAAAAACAAGTAGAAGGGAATGTTAATGGCGGATGACATGGTTAACCCGGTAGGCCTCAAGCGTGGCCTGAAGAACCGGCACATTCAGCTGATCGCCTTGGGAGGGGCGATTGGCACGGGGTTGTTCCTCGGCTCGGCCGGGGTGCTCAAGTCGGCGGGCCCGTCGATGATCCTGGGCTACGCGATTGCGGGTTTCATCGCGTTCCTGATCATGCGCCAGCTCGGCGAGATGATCGTCGAAGAGCCTGTGGCCGGCTCCTTCAGCCACTTCGCGCACAAATACTGGGGCGGCTACGCAGGCTTCCTGGCGGGCTGGAACTACTGGGTGCTGTACGTGCTGGTGGGCATGGCCGAACTGACGGCGGTGGGTAAGTACATCCAGTTCTGGTGGCCGGAGATCCCGACCTGGGTCAGTGCACTGGTGTTTTTTGTCGCGGTGAACCTGATCAACACCCTGAACGTGAAGTTCTTCGGCGAGGCCGAGTTCTGGTTCGCGATCATCAAGGTGGTGGCGATTGTCGGCATGATCGTGCTCGGTTGCTACCTGCTGTTCAGCGGCACCGGCGGCCCGCAAGCCTCGATCAGCAACCTGTGGAGCCACGGCGGGTTCTTCCCCAATGGCGGCATGGGGCTGTTGATGTCCATGGCGTTCATCATGTTCTCGTTCGGTGGCTTGGAGCTGGTGGGCATTACCGCCGCCGAAGCCAGCGAGCCGCGCAAGGTCATCCCGAAAGCGATCAACCAGGTGGTGTACCGGATCCTGATTTTCTACGTCGGCGCCCTCACCGTGCTGCTGTCGCTGTACCCATGGGACCAACTGCTGCAAACCCTCGGCGCGTCGGGCGATGCCTACAGCGGCAGCCCGTTTGTGCAGATCTTCTCGCTGATCGATAACGACACGGCTGCGCACATCCTCAACTTCGTGGTGCTGACCGCCGCGTTGTCGGTGTACAACAGCGGCGTGTACTGCAACAGCCGCATGCTGTTCGGCCTGGCCGAGCAAGGCGATGCGCCCAAGTCGCTGATGAAACTGAACAAGCAAGGCGTGCCGATCCGCGCTCTGGCGATTTCGGCCTTGGTGACAATGCTGTGCGTGGTGGTCAACTACGTGGCGCCGCAGAGTGCCCTGGAGTTGCTGTTTGCGCTGGTGGTTGCCTCGTTGATGATCAACTGGGCGCTGATCAGTATCACCCACATCAAGTTCCGCAAGGCCATGGGCGAGCAAGGCGTGACGCCGTCGTTCAAGACCTTCTGGTTCCCGTTCAGCAACTACCTGTGCCTGGCGTTCATGCTGATGATCATCAGCGTAATGCTGGCGATCCCGGGTATTCGCGAGTCGGTGTATGCGATGCCGGTGTGGGTGGGGGTTATCTATGTGGCCTACCGGTTGCGGGTTCGCAAAAGCAACGCGGTAGTGAACGCACAGTGATTCCTGCGGGGGGCCGGGCTTGTGTGGGAGCCGGGCTTGCCCACGATGCAGACGACTCGGTTTACAGTGAGACCCAGGTGATGCCATCGCAGGCAAGCCAGCTGCCACAGTTTTGAATGCATCCAAAATGAAAAAGCCCCGGTAATCCGGGGCTTTTTGTTTAGAGCGTGGAACGTACTCGCCAGAGCTCTGGGAACAACACCGTGTCGAGCATCTTGCGCAAATACCCCACGCCTTCCGTGCCGCCCGTACCGGGCTGGAAGCCGATGATCCGCTCTACCGTCGTCACATGGCGGAAGCGCCATTGGCGGAACGAGTCTTCCAGGTCGATAAACTTCTCGGCCAACTGATACAGGTCCCAGTAGCGGTTCGGCTCGCGGTATACCTCACGCCATGCCGCCTCCACGGACTCATCGTGAACCGTCGCCGCCGTCGGGTCGCGCTCGGCACGTTTCGGGTCAATCGCCAGGCCGGCCTTGATCATCAGGTTGATCGCTTCGTCGTACAGCGACGGCGTGGCAATCGCCACTTTCAGCTCGTTCAACAGCTCCGGCCGATGGGCGTGAGGCCGCAACAGCGCCGCGCTTTTATTGCCGAGGATAAATTCGATCTCGCGATACTGGAACGACTGGAACCCCGACGACTGCCCCAGGAACGGGCGGATCGCTTTGTATTCCGACGGCGTCATTGTCGCCAGCACGGCCCAGGCGTGCACCAGCTGATCGAAGATCCGCGACACCCGCGCCAGCATCTTGAACGCTGGCGGCAGCTCGCCCAGGCGCACGTGTTCACGGGCGGCCTTGAGTTCGTGGAGCATCAGTTTCATCCACAACTCGGAGGTCTGATGCTGGATGATGAACAGCATTTCGTTGTGGTCCGGCGACAGCGGGTGCTGGGCGCTGAGGACTTTGCCCAGGTCCAGGTAATCGCCATAGCTCATGGACTCGGAAAAATTCAGCTCGGCGTTATGCCATTCTTCCGGGGGTTGGTAATCGGCAGAGAAGGGACATTGGCTCATCGCGTGGGCTCCTTGAGCGGACGGAGAATGGCGCGGACCGGGCTCGCGTCCAGGTTGGCAAAACGCAGCGGCAGAGCAATCAGTTCATAGTCGCCTTCCGGTACGTCATCGAGCACGATGCCTTCGAGAATCGCCATGCCGTGGCGCGCCACGGCGTTGTGGGCATCCATGGTCTTGGACTGTTGCGGATCCAGCGAGGGCGTATCGATCCCGATCAAACGCACGCCCAGGCTGGCCAGCAGCGCGATGGTTTGCGGGGCGATGGCGGTGAAATTCGAATCCCATTCAGTCAGCGGCGCTTGTGGATAAGTGCGCAGCAACACACGCTCGGGCAGGTTATCCACACGGCCTTGCAACTGATGCGGCTGCACCAGCGCGCCGCTGTCCAGGCAATGCAGCACCCGACACGGGCCCATGTACACGTCCAGCGACACCTCGCCGATGGGTGCGCCGTCTGCGCTGTAATGCAGCGGTGCATCCACATGGGCGCCAGTGTGAGGCGACAAGGTGATACGCCCGACATTCACCGGACACTCCGGGCCAAATTGCCACACGCGCTCTTCCTGGAACGGCGTATCCCCAGGCCAGGTCGGGGTCGCCGTACTCAAGGGCGGGCTGATATCCCACCACGTTTTTATTGGGTTCATTTGAAGGCTCTCGGCGGTTACTGGGGTGAATGATACGAGGGCCGGCTGCGAATTTTCTTGCGAATTCTGGCGTGAGACGGGAAATCTTTCGCACTTACTGCGAAGAAAGGACGATAAATCGCACGAATATATCGTCCGGATGCGCCACCGTGCCCTGTGGGAGCCGGGCTTGCCCTCGATGACGGTGACACTGCTTGCATCTTCATAGCCTGACACTCCGCTATCGCGGGCAAGCCCGGCTCCCACAAGGGTTCGCGGTAATTTCCGGATCATCACACCGCTGCGCTTCTGGGCATCCCGATGTCGAGTTCAGACCACTGACGCAACGCCCTAGGCCTTAGGGTGGATCTTTCCATTCCCTGCCCTGGAGACATCATGTCCAAGCCCATCACCGTACTGCGCGACACCCACCCCCTGCCGGTCCTGGACGCGTGCAAATGGGAAAAACTCGAAGGCGACCCGCACACCGTCAACCTCAACGCCTACACCAGCGAAGACGGCAGCAAGATCATGGGCACCTGGATCTGCACCCCGGGCAAGTGGTACGTGGACTACGTGAAATGGGAATACTGCCACTTCCAGGAAGGCTACTGCATCATCACCCCGGAAGGCCTGGAGCCGATTCACTTGCGAGCTGGGGATATCTTCGTGGTGGAACCGGGGATGAAGGGGACGTGGGAAGTGGTCGAGACAGTGCGTAAGTATTTTGTGTTTGCTTGAGCCGCAAAAACCCGGGAGCCCACTATTAGCAGGCTCCCGGAAACGCCCCTACTTGGGCTTGCGATAGCTATTGATGATCGCCGAGAAGTCCTTGCCCCCTTCCCCACGCTGGCTCATCGATTGATACAACTGCTGGGCCACAGCGCCCAGAATCACGGGTTGCTTGGCCTGACGTGCAGCCTCAGTAGCCAGGCCCAGGTCCTTAAGCATCAGGTCAGCCCCAAACCCACCGGTATAACCACGCGACGACGGTGCGGTTTCGATCACCCCCGGCCATGGGTTGTAGGTATCGGAACTCCAGCAACGTCCGGTGGAGCTGTTGATGATGCCGGCCAGCACCTGGGTGTCGATGCCCAGCGCATCGCCCAAGGCCATGGCCTCACTGACGCCGACCATGCTGATCCCCAACAGCAGGTTGTTGCAGATCTTGGCGATTTGCCCGGTGCCCACTTCACCGCAGTGCACGATGTTGCGGCCCATCTGCGCCAGCACCGGTTGTAGGGTGGCGAACAGTTCCGGGGTGGCGCCGACCATGAAGGTCAGCGTCCCTGCCGCGGCGCCGCCGGTGCCGCCGGAGACCGGAGCGTCGGCTACGGTTACGCCTTGCTTGGCCGCCGCAGTCGCTACGTCGCGAATGGTTTGCGGGTCGATGGTGCTGCAATCCACCGCCGGTACGCCTTTGCCGATGCCAGCCAAAACCCCGTCTTCATTCAGCCACACGCTGCGCACATGCGCCGCCGCCGGCAGCATGGTAATCACCAGCTCAGCGTCTTGTGCCGCATCGCGTGGTGAATCGCTGACAGTGCCACCCAGTTCGGCCAGTTCCTTGAGTACTGTCTGGTTCAAGTCGAACAGGTTCAGCGCATGGCCGGCCTTGATCAGGTTGCGGGCCATGGGTGCACCCATGTTGCCCAAGCCGATAAATGCAATCTTCATGGTCGTCTCCCGGTATCAGCGCAGGTTGATGGTGGTGTTGACGCCATCGTTGACCGTGTCGTCATCGAACCAGCGGCTGGTGACGGTTTTGGTCTGGGTGTAGAACTGCACCACTTGCTTGCCGTACGGGCCGAGGTCGCCGAGCTTGGAACCGCGCGAGCCGGTGAAGCTGAAGAAAGGGACCGGCACCGGGATAGGAATGTTGATGCCGACCTGGCCTACATCGATCTCGCTCTGGAACTTGCGCGCCGCCGCGCCGCTCTGGGTGAACAGGCCGGTACCGTTGCCGAACGGGTTGGCGTTGACCAAGGCGATGGCCTCGTCGAGGGTCGCGACCTCCAGCACCACCAGCACCGGGCCGAAGATTTCCTGGGTGTAGATCTGCATATCGGTGGTCACGCCCGAGAACAGCGTCGGGCCGACAAAGTTGCCTTGCTCGAAGCCCGGCACCTTGATGTCGCGGCCATCCAGCTCCAGCTTGGCGCCTTCTTTCACGCCGCTCTCGATGAGTTCCAGGATACGTGCCTTGGCGCGCTTGGAAATCACCGGGCCGACATCAGTGCCCGCTTCACTGCCCGCGTTGACCTTGAGCTTTTGCGCCAGCGCTTTCAGGTCCGGCAGCCATTGTTTGGACGCGCCCACCAGCACCACCACCGAGGTGGCCATGCAACGTTGGCCCGCCGCGCCAAAACCGGCACCGACCAGGGCATTGAGGGTGTGTTCGCGGTTGGCATCCGGCAGCACCACCGCGTGGTTCTTGGCGCCCATCATCGACTGCACGCGCTTGCCGTGTTTGCCGGCCAAGTCGTAGACGTGAGTGCCCACGGCGGTCGAGCCCACGAAGGACACGGCCTTGATGTCTTTGTGGGTGCACAGCGCATCCACCACGTCCTTGCCGCCGTGCACCACGTTGAGCACGCCAGCCGGCACGCCAGCTTCCAGCGCCAGCTCCACCAGCAGCATCGTCGACAGCGGGTCCTGCTCGGACGGTTTGAGAACGAAGGTGTTACCGCAGGCGATGGCCATCGGGAACATCCACAGCGGGATCATCGCCGGGAAGTTGAACGGGGTGATACCGGCGCACACGCCGATGGGTTGGCGCAGGGTGTAGGTGTCGACGCCACCGGCGACGTTCTCAGCGAATTCGCCCATTTGCAGGGTGCCGATGGAACAGGCGTGTTCCACCACTTCCAGGCCACGGAAAATATCGCCCTCGGCATCGGCAATGGTCTTGCCCTGCTCGTTGCTGAGGACCACGGCGATGCGCTTGGAATGTTCGCGGATCAAGGCCTGCAGCTTGAGCATGATGCGCATGCGCGCACCGATCGGCGTCAGCTTCCAGGTCTGGAAGGCGCGATGGGCGGCATCGATAGCAGCGTTGACTTCATCGGCCGTGGCGAAAGGGACTTTGGCCAGCACCTCTTGGGTGGCCGGGTTGACGATGTCTTGCCACTCGGTGGTCTTGGACTCGACCCACTCGCCGTTGATCAGCAACTTGACCTGTTGCACGGAAATATCGGCAGATGCGTTCATGTGGTCTCCAATCTTATATTTATGCAGAGACAAGGCGCGTAACCGCCTTGGGAAATGAGGCGTTCGGACTGTTTTTGGAGTATAGATGTGCAAATCTCTAATAAGAACGCACATAAAAGCCGGACCAATATGCAAAAAAACATCACGTCCCTGGGCTCCCTGAACTGGGATGACCTGAAGTTTTTCCTCGAAGTGGCCCGCACCCGCAAGGCCAGCGTGGCCGCCAAGCGCCTGGCGGTGGACTACACCACCGTGTCGCGGCGCATCAGTTCACTGGAAGTGTCACTCGGCACCCTGCTGTTCGAAAAATCCCGGACCAACGGTTTCGTGCTCACCACCGAGGGCCAGCGTCTGCTGGGCTATGCCGAGTCCATCGAAAGCACCCTGCACATGGCCTGCGAGCAAGTTTCCGGCTCCGGCGTGGCGCTGTCGGGCCATGTGCGCATGGGCTGCACCGAAGGGTTCGGCAGCTTCTTCGTCACCCCGCAGTTGAGCCACTTCGTCGACACCTACCCGGCCATCTCGGTGGACATCCTGCCCCTGCCTCACTTCATCAGCCTGTCCAAGCGCGAAGCCGACATCGTCATCGCCCTGGAACGGCCGGAACATGGGCCGTATGTGTGCTGCAAACTGTGCGACTACAAATTGCAGCTGTACGCGACCCAGGAATACCTCGACCAACACCCGCCCATCCGCAAACCTGCGGATTTGGCCGAGCATCCGTTTATCAGCTATGTAGATGACTTGGCGTTCAGCTCGGAGCTGCTGTACCTGGCAAACGTGGTGCCCGGCGCCAGTGCCAGTTTGCGCAGTACCAGTGTGATCGCGCAGTACGTGGCGGCGCAGCAAGGACGGTCGATGGCGATATTGCCGTGTTTTTTGGCGGCGCAGGATCCACGGTTGTTGCCAGTGTTGGGGGAGCAGATTTCCATCACTCGCCAGTTCTGGATGTATTGCCGGGAGGACCTGAGGAAGTTGAAGCGGATTACGTTGTTGTGGGACTACATCAGGGAGGTGACGGAGCAGAATCAGGGGCTGTTGATGGGGGAGACCAGGGAGATCAGGTTCGCGGATTAAAGGGCCATCAACGATGATTCGCTTTAATTTGCAGGACGTTTCCTAGAGAATCTCCGGCCTATCGTGCCTTAGGGTTCGAGTCATTAGCCTCCGTACTTCGCTGACATCAGAGAACGGGTTTAGCGACCCGACCCCGGACACAGCCTCCAACGTCAAGCGTTTCATGCTTGTCGTTGTCGTGTTATGCCGGCTGTGCGTGGGAGACCTTTGGGTCTGCCGGGTCCTGGGGCCGGTTCGCTAACCTGCGCACAGCTGCACCCTTTCATGTTTAGCGACATGAGTGGGTGGCTCCCTAAACTCCCAGGTATGGATCATGACTAAAATCGTCCCCGATCCACCGCTCTCCTCCATCAGCACCCTCGGCGTCGTCACCTTCGGGGACTACGGCGAAAACGAAAAACCACTGTTCCGCGTCAACGCCGGCATGCCCATTGAGGAAGCGTTAGAGCACGCCTCCACCCTGCTTTTCTACTCCAAGAAACTCGCGATGGAAGCCGCCCTAGATATGCACGCCGGACCGTTAAGCGCACACCGTTCAGATGTGGGGGCCTGCCTTCGACGGCGGTGGGTAAGGCAATAGATTCTTAACTGAATGACCGCATTCGCGAGCAAGCCCGCTCCCACAGTTGAACTGGGTAAGCCGCAAAATTCAGGCCTTGCACAAATAAGTGTGGGAGCTGGCTTGCCTGCGATGGCGGTGTGTCAGTCAGCACATTCTTTGCTGATGGACCGCTATCGCCGGCAAGCCAGCTCCCACAGTTGATTGGGTTTCACATTGAGATTGGCGGGACGGGTTCAGTCCGCAATCACCACAATCGACACTCGCCGATTCTCGGTGCGCCCCTCCACCGTGGTATTCGGCGCCACCGGCTCGCTGCTGCCCAGCCCGCGCAGCTGGATGTTCTCTTCCTTCATGCCCACACCGGTCAACACCGTCGCCACACTTTTTGCGCGGCGCAGGGACAGTTGCTGGTTGTAGGCTTCCTTGCCCGACGCATCGGTGTGGCCGTCGATGCGGACGCGTTCGATGCCGACGCCCAGCAGGGCCTTGCCGATGCGCTGGACGATCTCGGTGCTGGGTGGGTTGAGCGTCTCGACGTCGCTGCCGAACAGCACTTTGCCGGACAGGCCGAATGCCCAGCCTTCGTCGGTCAGTTCAAAGCCTTGTTGCTTGAGGACGGCCACTTGCGCCGGGGTAAGGCCTTTGGGGGGTGGCGTCTGGCAGCCGCCGAGGGCGAGCAGTGCCACCAGCAGGGGGATAAACATGAAACGCACGGTCGAGAACAAGGGATCAGCTCCTGTGGTGAACGTTGGCGGCGGAGGGCTCCGACTCTGCCGTTTGCTGGCCGCCCGAGGACAAACGTTTGGCCTGGTACATCGCCGCGTCGGCAGCATTGAGCAAGGTGCCGGGTGTGGCGCCATGATCAGGGTAGATGGCGATGCCAATACTGAGGGAGGTCAATACCTGAGTGTTGCCGGGCACGGGGATGGGCTGGTCCATGCTGGCGATGATCTTGTCGGCGATGCGCTGGGCGTCTTCTACCTTGTGCAGCGGCGCCAGCAGGATGGCGAACTCGTCACCGCCCAGGCGCGCCACCAGGTCATCCTCACGCAGCTGGGCCCGTACACGTTCGGCGACGGCCACGAGCACGGCGTCACCGGCAGCGTGGCCAAAGCTGTCATTGATCTCTTTGAAGCGATCGCTGTCGAGGTAAAGCACTGCCACCTGCTCTTTGGCCTTGGCCGCGCTGCGCAGGGCACGGATCAATCGGCCTTCGAAGAACGCGCGGTTGGGCAGGCCGGTGAGGCTGTCGTGGTTGGCCTGATGGGCAAGGGATTCGTTTTCGCTTTGCAGGTGGTTCTGCCAGGCCTCCATCTCGCCGAGCAGGGCGTTGAAGTCACTGCCCAGGCTGTCGAGTTCGGCGATTTTTGCCGGTGGTACGCGGCGGTCGAAGTCGCGCTCGCTGCGGGCGGCGTGGGCCACGGCGGCGAGGCTTTGCAGTGGGCCGGTGATACCGCGTAACAAGCGTCGCGCCAAGTGCAGGGCGATCCACGCGCTGAGCGCGGTGCAGATGAGGATCCCGGCCAGGCCGCTGAGCAGGAAGCGCAGCAGGCTGCCACCGTGACCCGTGAGGTGAGTGCTGCCGATGGCTCGCCCTTGGTGGAGGATCGGCTGGCTGATGGGTTGTTCGAGCAAGGTGTGCGCCAGTTCCAGCTCAACCCGCGAGAGCATGCCGGTATCCGGGCGTATCCACTGCGCCAGCAACTTGCCATTGGCGTCGAAGACTTCGGCCTGGGCCACCTCTTCGGTGGAGGCGATCAGGCTGAGGGCTTCGGTGGCTGCCGCGCTGTCGTTGAACACCACCGCCGCTTCCACGGTGTAGTTGATGGAGCGCGCGATCAGGTGCAGGTTGTGTTCGGCATACACCCGCAGCGCCAACACCCCCAGCAAGGTCAGCGAGACGCTCGCCAAGATCACGGCCACCAGCGCCAGGATCAGGTGCCCTCGGCCGATGACCGAGCGCAATGTCGGTCGCACTTTATCGACCTTCATGGCGCAGGCGCTCGACGACGGGACAACTGCAGCACGCTGGGGTGAATGCGCACGCCGCTGCGCGCCACGGAGTCGAGGTTGACCTCGAAGGACACCTGCTCATCCCCCACCCGCAGGCAGAACAGGCTGCCCACCGTACACTGGTCGCCGCCTTCGCTGATGCTGAGCACCGGATGACCGATCAACGAGGTAAACAGCTGGCCACGCTCATCGGCACTGAGTTTGCCGATGTACACCGCATCGCACGCGTTGACGATATCCGAATGGCTGGCCAGCAGACGCTGCACCACGACCGGACGGCCGGTGGCCTGTGTAGTGCCTTTGATCAGGTCGTCGGTGTATTGGGTCGGGCCGACGATACACAGGCGCAATTGCGCGGGCTCGACCGGCCAGCGCGCATAACTGAGGATACCCAGTACCACTTGGGTGACCGCCTGGGCGCGTTGCGCGGCAAGGCCTGCGGGGTCGGATGCCTGGGCAAAAGCGTGTGGCGTAAGCACACACAGGACCGCCACCAGCAGCAGGCGTCTCCAGCTCAAACTGCGCTCTGTGGGCGAGACAGCCACGTTCATGCAGCGATTCTCTCAGGTGTTTTTTAAATGATGCCGCAACGATAGCACAGCGGCGGAAAACCCCGCGAAGACGGGGCTTCGCGGGGGTCTCTATTTTTTCAGAAAAATCAGACGCCTGAATCAGAAATATCACATGATCTGTCAGTCAGTTTTTTCAGGCTCGTGACCCAACTCCAGCATTAACCCACTCAAGCGCTTGACCTTGCGCCTTACGGCTTCTTCGAACACGCCGCCACGGGGCTCGATCAGGCTGAACCAGCGCTTGGCCCGGGTGATGCCGGTGTAGATCAACTCTTTGGTGAGTACCGGGTTCAAGGCATCCGGCAGGATCAGCGCAGTGTGGGTGAACTCCGAGCCCTGGGATTTATGCACGGTCATGGCGTACACGGTTTCCACATCATTCAGACGGCTGGGCAGCACAAACCGCACGCCGCCCTGGCCATCGTTACGTGGGAAGGCCACACGCAGCACCTGGGGGCCGCCGTCGCTTTCGGGCAATTTGAGGGCAATGCCGATGTCACCGTTCATCAAGCCCAGGCCGTAATCGTTGCGGGTCATCAGCACGGGGCGGCCTTCGTACCATTGCTCGTCGCCTTCGATCAGCCGCACCTTGCGCAAGGCCGCGGTGATGCGCAGGTTCAGGCCTTCCACACCCCAGGGACCTTTGCGTACCGCACAGAGCAGTTGGAACGCGTCGAAGGCTTGCAGCAGCTGCTGCGCCCAGAGGGTCCAGGCGGGGTCTTCACGTGGGGTGCCGGGGGCTGGCCGCGCGCTTTGCAACAGGTTGAGGTAATAGCGATAACCCTCGGCACCGCCACCTTGCCCGTCCAGTACCAAGCGTTCCAGGGCGTGGTCATGCTCGCCCTTGAGGCTGACACAGAACAGGTCATCGTGACTGCGCGCCGCCAACAGCTTGCGGGCTTCTTCGGCGTTTTGCTGGTTGACCCAACGTGCCAGTTGGCCGATGCCACTGCCTTCACCGAAACGTCGCGAGTAGCGCAGCATCACCACTTGCTGTGCCAGGGGATGGGTACCGTCGAGATCTTCCTGCAGGCCAGTGGCGCTGAGGTCTTCACCGCTGACGGCTTGCAGCCATTGGCGGGTCTCGGCGCTGTAGAAGCCAGCTTCGGCGTCGCGGCACAAATCACCCAGTACCGCGCCCGCCTCTACCGACGCCAGTTGGTCCTTGTCGCCCAACAGGACCAGGCGAGCATGGGGCGGCAAGGCGTCGAGCAGGTTGGCCATCATTTCCAGGTCGATCATCGAGGCTTCGTCGACGACCAGCACATCCAGGGGCAATGGGTTGCCGATGTGATGACGAAAATGCCGCGTGCCCGGGCGACTGCCCAGCAAGCGGTGGACGGTGGTGACCTGGGTCGGGATCTTTTCCTTCACGTTGTCCGGTACTTTCAGCGACAGCACTTGCTGGCTGATGGACTCGGTGAGGCGTGCGGCCGCCTTGCCGGTAGGCGCGGCGAGGCGAATGCGCAATGGACTGCCGGACTCCACAGCCGGCGCCTGCAACAGCGCGAGCAGACGCACCACGGTGGTGGTCTTGCCGGTACCGGGGCCGCCGGTGACGATGCTGAATGCACCGCGGGTAGCCAGTGCACAGGCGAGCTTTTGCCAGTCGATCACACCATCGGGCGGCGGTTGGTCGAACAGGCTGTCGAGGCGCTGCGGCAAATCGGCGGCGATGCTTTCCTGAGTGGCGAGCCGCAGGCGCAAGGCGGTGTCAATGCGCCGCTCGTAGGTCCAGTAGCGGCGCAGGTACAGGCGCTTGCCGGACAGGACCAAGGGGCGACTCTGGGCGGCTTCGCTGCCATCAACTGCCAACGCCACCAGATGGCTGGCGGCCAGAGTATGGCACCAGTGGGCGCCATCGAGGCCGTCGAGCAACTGCGACGGCAGCAGCATGGCGCCGGTTTGCAGGTCGCCTTCAGGCGGCAACGACAGGGCAAAGTCCGGTGCCTTGAGGGTTTCGAACAGGTCGAGGCAGACGTGGCCATGGCCCAATTGATGGCTGGTCAGCGCGGCAGCCAGCAGCACCAGCGGGTCAGCGTGGGGTTCAAGTTCGTGCAGGAAGCCGACGAAGGCTTTGTCCAGGGCGCGCAACCAACCGCGATCGACCCAACGTTCCAGCAGTTGCACCAGGTCGGCGGCGTTGCTGAGGGGCATCAGCGCCTCCAGCGGTAACGGCGACAGGCTCATAACAACACTCCTTGTTCCCAGGCGGGCTCAACCTTGGGCGGGATGGGCTTGCCCTGGAACAACAGGTCCAGGCCTTCGATCAGTTCCCGTGGCGGCCGGGTGAAATACGCACCCTGGCTCGCCGACTGGGTGCCGCGCAGGAACAGGTACATCGCGCCGCCGACATGGCGGTCGTAGTCGTAGTCCGGCACGCGCGCCTTGAGTTGGCGGTGCAGGGCCAGCAGGTAAAGCACGTATTGCAGGTCGTACCGATGATCGAGGATCGACTGTTCCATGGCGTCCGGGGTGTAGGCCGAATCGTCGGGACCGAGCCAGTTGGATTTGTAATCGGCCACGTAATAGCGGCCGTCATGTTCGAAGGTCAAGTCGATAAACCCCTTGAACATACCATTGAGCAGCACGGGTTCGGCGGCAACGCGGGAAACGCCGTTATGGGTGTATTGGCATACCAGTTTGTCGAGAGCGAGGACGTCAACTTTGTGGCTGGCGAACCAGAACTCCATCTCGATTTGGTACTGCTGCAAATCGCTGAGGGAGACATGCCCGTTATCCACCGGCAGTGGCGTTTGCAACAGGTGGCCGAGCCAGCCGCTGAGGGTGATGATCCAGCCTTCCCAGTTGCGCCGATTGCAGCGTGCGCCGACTGCCTTTTCGATGGCCTCGGGCGTGACGTTGAAGCCCTCCTCCCCCGCCCATTCCAGCAGACCGTGAAGGAAAGTCCCTGGGTTCGGGCCGCGTGGGAAACGGTGAATATCGCCGCCGGACGCCACCACTTCGCGCGGTGCATCGGGGTCGAGGCGCTCGTCATCGAAGAGCTTCTGGGCCTGTGGGCTCTCCGGCGCTTCGAGCGAGGCAGCGCTCATGCTGTCGCCGATGCGCAACGCGCTGTAGGAGGCAATCCACCAGTTTTCTGCGGCCTTGCGCTTGGGCAGCAAGGGCGCCCGCAGCCTGGCTTCGTTGCGAGGTGGGTGAAAGACGATGTCTTGCGCGTCGGGCACTTGGGTGTAGTCGATGGCGGGACACCCTGCTTGCAGGTCCAATAGCCAGCGTGCCAAACCGGCAGACTCCGCCAACGACGCTCCAGCGCCGAGCAAGTAGCCCAGTGCTGAAAGATGCAATACGGAGCTATTGCTGTTGCCGCGCTTGAGGTCGGCGATGCCCAGCCAGCATGCATGCTTGGCGCGGGTAAGCGCTACATACAACAGGCGCAGGTCTTCGGCCAGGCGCTCGTTATCAGCCTGGACGATCAACTCAGGCGTTGGGCGCAGGCTGACCTGGGATTTGCCGTGTTCATCGTGGTAGTGCAGCGGCAACCGGCTGCCGTCCACTGGTTTGGCCGAGCAGATAAACGGCAGGAAAACCAGGTCGTACTCCAGGCCTTTTGACTTGTGGATCGTCACCACCTTGACCAGTTGCTCATCACTCTCCAGACGCAGGATTTGTTCTTCACCCGCTTGGCCGGAGAGTGCCAGGTGTTCGGCCAGATGTCGGATCAGTGCCTGTTCGCCATCCAGTTCCGATGCCGCTTGTTGCAGCAATTCACTGAGGTGCAGCAGGTTGGTCAGCACGCGTTCGCCATCGCTGCGTGCGATCAGGGTTTGCGGCAATTTAAAGTCGTGCAGCAGGCGGCGCAGCATCGGCAGCACGCCTTGGGTCCGCCATATTGCGCGGTAGCCACGGAACTGCATGACGCGGCTTTCCCACGCCAGCTCATCCTGGTTCAGACGCTCCAGTTCCGGCAACGACAGGTTCAGGGTGACGCACGCCAAGGCGGCGCGCAGCGGGCGCTCGACATCCGGCTCGGCGCAGGCCTTTAGCCAGGCGAGCAGGTCGTGGGCCTCTTGGGCAGCGAACACCGAGTCCTTGTCGGACAGATACACACTGCGCACACCACGGGCAGCCAGTTCGGCACGTACGGCCTGGGCCTCCTTGCCATCGCGCACGAGGATGGCGATGTCTGACGGGAGCACGCCCTTGAAGCTTGCATCTGGCTGCAGGAAGCCAGCAGTACCTTGCTGCCCGCCGTTGAGCAATTCAACAATGTGTGTGGCACAGGCGGCAGCCAATTGCTGACGATAAACCGCATTGGACACCGGCTGGTCGGTGGGCAAGTGCCAGAGGTTCATGGCCGGCAGTGTCTGGCCATCCACCTGAAGTTGCTCTTTGCGACCCTGGGACTGCACCGAATGGAAAGGCACCGGGTTTTCACCCTTCGGCTCGCGGAACAGGAACGCGCCGCGACCTGTTTCCGCACGCTGGAACACGTGGTTCACCGCCTCCACCATTGCGTGGCTGGAGCGGAAGTTGGTGCCCAGTGTGTGGTGGCGGCCGGTAGTGGATTGCCGGGCGCGCAGGTAGGTGTAGATGTCGGCGCCCCGGAAGGCGTAAATCGCTTGCTTGGGATCGCCGATCAGGAACAGCCCGCTGTCGAGGTGGTTTTCTTCGATGCGGTAGATACTGTCGAAAATGCTGTATTGCACCGGGTCGGTGTCTTGGAACTCATCGATCAAGGCCACGGGGAACTGCTCGCGGATCACACTGGCCAGGCGTTCGCCACCGTCGGCCTGGAGCGCAGCGTTGAGGCGGATGAGCATGTCGTCGAAACCCATTTCGGCGCGGCGCCGCTTTTCTTCCTCGAAGCGTTTGCCCACCCAGCCGGCGGCGTGCTGCAACGCGGCGGCGTCTGGGGTCGGCAGCGCATCAAGGGCCGCCTTGAGTCCGGCCATGGCGTCGATACCGGGGTGCTGGGGCGGCTCGCCTTTCCAGGCTTCGGCCATGCCGTCGGGCGTCAGGCGGGTGAAGCCGGTGCCGATGTCCAGTTGCTCGAGGGATTCGTCAGCGGCCCAGGCGCTGATCTTTTCGAACCAGGGCTCGAAGTAGCGCGCTTGCATCTTGCGGCCATCGACGGCCTTGGCGGCCACGGCTTGCAGGCAGATATCGCGCAGCTCGGCGGCCCATTGTTGCCAGGGGGCCTTGAGTGTCTGCAGTGCTTCGCGGCGCTCTTGCAGGCAGGCGTTGATCAGCTCGGCAGGCTCGCGGGTTTCATCCGTAGGCCGTTCGCTGCCAAACAACGCGCGTACCCGTGGCATCAACGCGGCGGGGCCGCTCCAGTTACTGCGTACCCAGTTGAGCGCATCGTCGTGCATCGGGTAGCAGAACAGCCGCCAGTAATCACGCAACACTTCGCCGAGCAAGTCGCTGTGGTCGGTTTCCAGGGTCTGGGTGAACAGGCTGCCACTGTCGAAGGCATGTTCGCGCAGCATGCGCTGGCACCAACTGTGGATAGTTGAGACAGCGGCTTCGTCCATCCACTGGGCGGCGATGTCCAGGCGATTGGCGCAGGCAGACCATTGTTCGGAGGGGTAGTCGGCGCGCAGATCGGCGATCAGGGTGTCGGGCTGTTCGATTTCTTCGCGGAAAAAGCGCGCGGCTTCAGCCAGACGGATGCGGATCCGTTCGCGCAGCTCCTTGGTGGCGGCGTCGGTGAAGGTCACCACCAAGATTTGTGGCGGCAGCAATTCACGGCCAAAGCCTGCGTCTTCGCCACCGTGACCGAGGACCAGGCGCAGGTAAAGAGCGGAGATGGTGAACGTTTTGCCGGTGCCGGCGCTGGCTTCAATCAGCTGGCTGCCTTTGAGCGGAAACGCAAGGGCCAAGGGTTTGCTGGTCATGCGCCGTCCTCGCCAGTGAGTGATCGCCAGGGTGCGTTGAGCAGCGGGCGATACAGGGTTTCGCACCACCCTTCGAACTCTTCGCTGGCGATGAGTGTGGCGTAGTCGGGAAATTGCCGGGTGAGCGCCGGGGTTTCGCGACGCTCGCCATCGGTGGTCAGGCCGTCGCCTTCGTAGGCTTTACTGGCAGCTGCTTGCGCCTTGGCAGGATCGGTTTGGCTGAGCCACGCGAAAGCGGTTTTCACGGCAACGGGCAGTGGCTGGCTCATTCCGATTTGCCAGGCGAGCAGCAAGTTGCCGAGGACTTCCTGGGCATTGGATCTGTCCAGTGGTGGCAGGAGCAGGGTCTCGTCGCTGGCGACCAAGCCGGTGCTTAACGGCAGACCGCAGGCACAGGCGACCACGTGATTGACCCAGGGGCGAATCAGGCGATGCCATTTGCGGGTCTTGATCGAGCCGATACTGTTGGGAATGGTGGTGACGCTGAGTAAACCGCCATCACTGCGCCGATGCAGACCGCTGACCCAGCCTTCCAAGTGAACGCCATGATGCTCAAAACTGACGGGTTCGGCGCCGGGGTGCGGGGTGGGCCAAAGGGCCAGCAACTGCTGGTAGCGTCGCAGCAGATCGGGCAAGGGCTCGATCAGCTCGTTGCGCAGGCACTCACCGAAACCCACCATCGGCAACAGGCCACTGCCTTGTAAACGCAAGGCCTGTGCGTTCAGCGCCTGGTCGAGGTGATCGGGTTGTGTGAGTGCGGCGCTGAGTAGGCTGTCGCTCAGGCTATAGCGTTGCAGTGCGTCGAGAACGAAGGGCTCTTCGTCAGCCAACGGCACCTCGGCGGCTTCGAAGAACACTTTCAGGCGTTGGCTGAAGAAGTGTTTGACTGGATTGCGCAGGAAGTCTTGAAGCTGGCCGAGACTCAGGGGTTCTTCCTGTTGATGGGGGGCTAGGTCGTGTTTGGCTGGGATGGCATCGGAGGCCTCGTGGAGCAACTGCCATTCGCGCGCGTAGCTGAACAGCGCATCGCCCTCATGGAAATAACGGGCGCTGAACGGTTGCAGCGGATGCTCTTGTGTCATGGCTTCAATCAGCGGCGTGTCACTGTTTGCGAGGTGCCAGCCGCTGGCGAGATGGTCACGCAGCTGGCCGATCAGTACCGAGGCCGGGCGGTCACTGTTGTCACGGATGCTGCGGCCGACCCAGCTGATATAGAGCTGGTCACGTGCTGAAAGCAGGGCTTCGAGCAGCAGGTAGCGGTCGTCTTCACGGCGTGAACGGTCGCCGGGGCGGTAGTCGCTGCCCATCAGGTCGAAGTCCAGCGGAGGTTGCGCACGCGGGTAATCACCGTCGTTCATGCCGAGCAGGCAGACCAGCTTGAAGGGGATCGCACGCATGGGCATCAGGGTGCAGAAATTGACAGCTCCAGCGAGGAAGCGTTGGGACAGGCGACCTTGGTCGAGGCCGGCGAGCCAAGCTTCACGGACTACGGTAAGTGGTAATTGGTCCTGCAATCCTACGGACTCGCAGGTTTCCAACCAAGTCTCTCTGAGTTGCTCGAGTTGGCTCAGCAGGTAGTCGTCGTGTTCGCTGCTCGGCAGGAAGAACAGTTGCATCAGGCGTTGCAGGCGTTCGCCCCACTCTTTGGGCGATGCGGGCTGCGACAAAGCTTGATGGGCATCGTTGAGTGCGTCGAGCAAGGCAACCAGTGGACCAATCAGGGCGGCGTCGAGGCCACCGATTTCGTCGTATGGCTCGATGCCATCACAGGCGGCGCCGGTGCCTACGGCGTAACCGAGCAACATGCGGCGCAGGCCAAAACGCCAGCTGTTTTGTTCCAGCTCCGGTGGCAGGCCAAGGCTGGCACGTTGTTCGGCGCTAAGCCCCCAGCGGATGCCGGCGCCTTCTATCCAGCGGTGCAATGTGGGCAGGTCACGCTCTTTGATGACAAAGCGTTCGCGTAGGGCCGGAACATCAAGCAGGTCGAGGATTTCGCTGACGGGGAAGCGGCTATCGGGGAGTTTCAGCAAGTGTTCGACGGCGATGAGCAGAGGGTCGCGACCGCGCTGGCCTTGATCAGTCAAGGTGAACGGGATGAAGCGTGGGTCGTTGCGCTCAAGCTGGCCGAATACGGCGCGGATGTGCGGCGCGTAGCTGTCGACGTCGGGGACCATGACGATGATGTCCCGGGGGCGCAGCGTGGGGTCGGCACTGAAGCGCTGGAGCAGTTGGTCGTGGAGGATTTCCACTTCGCGTTGGGCGCTGTGTGCAATGTGGAAACGGATTGAGGTATCGCGATCCAGATCGACAGCTGGCCATAGCTCGCGGGTTTCGTTGAGTGGGCGCAGTTCGAGGATATCGTCCTGGAGCTGGTTGAGCAGTGTGGTCGGTTCGCTGTCGCTGAACAGGTCGATGCGGCCGTCACGGAATGCGGCGCGGTAGCTGTTGGGATCGTCGTAGCTGTCCAGGAGGCTGATGTAGTCACGGCCTTGTTTACCCCACGCGGCCAATAACGGGTGTGCGTGCTGGTGCAGGGTTTGTGGGTCGATGGTGACCGGCATGCCCGCTTTGCGAGCCTGACGCTTGTATTCGTTACGTAGTAGGTCTTTGTCGGCGACGATGTCGGACCAATGATGGCGACAAGGGTTATGTACGCAGAGCAAGACTTGGCTGAATCGCGCGAGACCGGCGAGGGCTTCCAGTGCCTGTGCTGGCAACGAGGAGATGCCGAAAACGATGACCCTGGATGGCAAGCCTGGGGGCGCGCTATCTAGGGAATTGATGCGCTCGATGAAGCGCTGGTGAACGCCGGCACGGCTTTCGGCCATGCCTTCTTCACCTACATCCAACAGCAATGCGCGCCACAATTCGGCTTGCCAGCAATTGGCTGGGTTAAGGGGCTTTGATTCGCCCCGGCCGTTACGCAATTGGTGGCGGCCGGCAGCCCAGTCTTCCAGCCAGTCGGCGCGGTAAACCTGGTATTGGTCGAACAAGTCAGCCAGGCGTTCGGCGAGTTGGTAGCGTTTGCGCAGGTCGGTGTCGTGGGTGAGGAAGCGCTGCAGCGGTTCGAAGTGCGGTTGATCGATAAGCTCCGGGAGCAGACGCATCAGGCGCCAGGTCAATGGGGCTTTATCGAGCAGGGACTTGGGCGGAATTTCGTCACGACCCAGGACCATGCGGTAGAGCTGCCACATGAAGCTGCCGGGCAGTTGCACGTCAATTGCGGCAGCGATGCCACAACCGCCCATGTCGTCGTCTTCCGGATCTTCAGCCAGGGCCAGCTTGAGCCACTGGGCGATGCCGTTGCTTTGTACCAGGGCGATTTCGTTTTCCAGAGGGGCCAGGGGATAGCGGCGCATCCAGCTGACCACCAGGCTGCGCAGCTCGTCCAGGCGGTTGCCGTGAACCACCATGAATCCAGCACTGAGGGACGTCGCATCCGGCATAACGGCTTCCTTGGGAAAAGCAAAATCGAGGGTGCGACTTTAGCACCGTGGGCAGTTTTTGGCGGAACTCGGATGTTAGCTGTCTTTTCGACCGCCCAAAACAAAACCCCTGTTTGCGTTAGCAAACAGGGGGTCTGGAATTTAATCTTGACGATGACCTACTCTCACATGGGGAAACCCCACACTACCATCGGCGATGCATCGTTTCACTGCTGAGTTCGGGATGGGATCAGGTGGTTCCAATGCTCTATGGTCGTCAAGAAATTCGGGTACTGAGTCGTGGCCAGCTGGCCTCGCTTCAGCAAATTGGGTATGTGATAGCTTTCGGTGTTTTGTGAA
>NZ_JAGYWD010000005.1:0-597723 GCF_018587885.1 Pseudomonas sp. VS40
GCTCCTACAGTTAGATCGCGGGGTGACAGTTAGATTGTGGTCGGCTGTCAGGCCGCCTTCGCTGGCAAGCCAGCTCCTACAGTTAGATCGCGGGGTGACAGTTAGATTGTGGTCGGCTGTCAGGCCGACTTCGCAGGCAAGCCAGCTCCCACATTTGGATCGTGGGGTGGCAGTTATAGCGTGGTCGGCTGTCAGGCCGACTTCGCAGGCAAGCCAGCTCCCACATTTGGATCGTGGGGTGGCAGTTAGAGAGTGGTCGGCTGTCAGGCCGTCTTCGCAGGCAAGCCAGCTCCCACATTTTGGATCGTGGGGTGGCAGTTAGAGCGTGGTCGGCTGTCAGGCCGTCTTCGCAGGCAAACCAGCTCCCACATTTTTGGATCGCAGGGTTACAGTCAGATAGCTGTAATCCCCCAGCGGGAGCAAGCTCCCTCACCACAGGTCCAGCAGCGTACCCAACTACCTAAACTCCCAGAAACCCAACCGGCCTTGCGCCGTCAGGAATCTGCGCTCACCTGTGTAGGATCCGGGCAGCTCTCATCGCCATTGTTCAAGCCTTGCTTGTAATTGCGGCTCAGCAGCGAAGCCTTGCCGTTATGCCAGGTCAGCGTCAACACGTACAGCGTGTCGTAGTCGCTACCGGACCAATCTTCGGTAATCGTGTGCTTTTCCCCCGAAGCTTCACTCGCCACCTTGTTGATCAGTTCAGGCAGGTAACCGTGTGACCAAGCGGTATAGATCGTGGCGTTATGGTACTTGTCTTCCACCAACTCGTCGGCGAGGTCACTCGTGTCGTTGGCCGAAAACTTGATGTTCACCGGCAGGCCCAACTTAATGGCGCTGGGGCTGATGGTCATCAAGGGGCGGATGTAGCTGTAGGAATTGTCCAGCTCGCCTTCTTCCACATTGCGGGTCGGGTTGGCGGCGAAGACGAAATCGGCCTTGCCGAATTTTTCCGGCAGCACCGTGGCCAGGTTCATTGCACGGTTGAGGCCCTGGCAATTGAGTTGGCCCAGGCCGCCAGCGGGTTTTTCCGCGTGGCGCAGGAACACCAGGGTTTGCACGCCGTCCACCTGTTCGGCACGGCTGATGCGCGACTCCAGGGTGAGGCCGATGGCGCCGCCGACCAGCAGCAGCGGCAACATGATGTATGAATATCGTTTCAGGCGCAGCGCAAGGCACAGAGGCTTGATTGTCATGAGTGTCGAGTCTTCAGTGCATCGGGTGAGGGCGGACAAGCCCGGCCCCAGTGACGCTAAAAGCGTCCTGCGGTGTTCCCTGTCGATATGGCGAGGTGCCTCCGTTCACCGATTGAGCGCACTTAAGAGTGCGCAAGGGCTTATTGGTTCGCCCACGCGGGAGAATAGACAGCGCTTGTTGCGTATTGATGACCCATGCAGGACATCGCCGGGATGACTATCATGGGGCCTTTCTGCACAGGGATTTCCCGATGAACCCACTCGCTGCATTCCCGATCAACAGCAAATGGCCCGCCCAGCACCCTGAGCGCCTGCAACTGTACTCGCTGCCTACCCCCAACGGGGTAAAAGTGTCGATCATGCTTGAAGAACTGGGCCTGCCCTATGAAGCGCACAAGGTCAGCTTCGAGACCCAGGACCAGCTATCGCCCGAGTTCCTGTCCCTGAACCCGAACAACAAGATTCCCGCGATCATTGACCCCAATGGCCCCAGCGGCCAGCCGCTGGCGTTGTTCGAGTCTGGCGCGATCCTGATCTACCTGGCGGAGAAAACCAGCCAGTTGCTCTCCGAAGACCCGGCCACGCGCTATGAAACGATCCAGTGGCTGATGTTCCAGATGGGCGGTATCGGCCCGATGTTTGGCCAACTGGGGTTCTTCAACAAATTCGCCGGCAAGGCCTACGAAGACAAGCGCCCCCGCGACCGCTACGCCGCCGAATCCCGCCGCCTGCTGGACGTGCTGGAAAAACGCCTGCTGGGCCGTACCTGGATCATGGGCGATGAGTACAGCATCGCCGACATTGCGACATTCCCGTGGATCCGCAACCTGATCGGCTTCTACGAATCCGGTGACCTCGTGGGTATCGCTGATTTCCCCAATGTACTGCGCGCGCTGGACGGTTTCGTCGCACGGCCGGCGGTGATCCGTGGCCTGAATATTCCGGGTTGAACATGCCGACTTTCGATTTCAAGCAGCTCGACGTGTTCAGCCGCGTGCCGCTCAAGGGCAACCCGCTGGCAGTGGTGTTCGGTGCCGACAGCCTGAGCGACCAGCAGATGGCGGATTTTGCCAACTGGACCAACCTCAGCGAAACCACGTTCTTGCTCACACCCCGCGATCCCAGGGCTGACTACCGGGTGCGCATTTTCACCACCTTAAAGGAATTGCCGTTCGCCGGGCACCCTACGCTGGGCAGTTGCCACGCGTGGCTGCAGGCAGGCGGTATTCCGAAAGGCGAGGAGATCATCCAGGAGTGCGAAATCGGCCTGGTGCGTATCCGCCGTCAAGGTGAGGAGCTGGCGTTTATCGCGCCACCGTTGATGCGCTCCGGCCCGGTGGAAGCCGCTGTGATAGAGCGCGTGCGCTTGGCACTGGGGTTGGCGCCCGACGCGATTGTGCGCAGCCAGTGGGTGGATAACGGCGCGGGCTGGCTGGCAGTGATGCTGGCCGAGCGCAACCAAGTGCTGGACCTGCAGCCGGACTACGCGCAACTGCTCGGCCTGGCCGTGGGCGTGATCGCCCCTTGCGACCCCACTCGCGACGAGGTGGACACGCAATTTGAGGTGCGCGCCTTTATTGCAGGCGACGGCGCCCAGGAAGACCCGGCCACCGGCAGCTTGAACGCCGGGCTTGCGCAATGGTTGCTCGGCGAGGGCCTGGCGCCCGAGCGCTATGTGGTCAGCCAAGGCACGGCCATTGGGCGTGCGGGGCGGATTCACGTTGAGCGCCAGGGCGATGAAATCTGGGTCGGTGGTGCCGTGGCGGTGTGCATCGACGGGCGTGTACAGCTCTAGATCAATAAATTGTTACGGCCTGCGCAATACACTGTTGGCCCCTCGGCGTTTGTGCTGCGAGGGCCTGGGGGCATAAGCTTTCGCCCCACTATTTTCGTTTTCTGCCATTTTTTTCAGGATTGCCATGACCAGCCAGTTCCCCCAAGCCCGCCCACGCCGCCTGCGCCGCTCCCCGGAGCTACGGGGCTTGTTCCAGGAAAGCGAATTCACCCTCAACGACTTGGTGTTGCCGATCTTCGTCGAAGAAGAAATCGACGACTTCGTGCCGATCACCAGCATGCCGGGCGTGTTGCGCATCCCAGAGAAGAAACTGGCCGGCGAGATCGAGCGCTACGCCCGTGCCGGTATCAAGTCGGTGATGACCTTTGGCGTGTCCCACCACCTGGACGCCAGCGGCAGCGACACCTGGAAAGAACGCGGCCTGGTCTCGCGCATGTCCTCGATCATCAAGGACGCCGTGCCTGAGATGATCGTGATGTCCGACACCTGCTTCTGCGAATACACCGACCACGGCCACTGCGGCGTGATGCACGGTGCCCATGTCGACAACGACGCGACCCTGGTCAACCTCGGCAAGCAAGCCGTGGCGGCGGCCCGTGCCGGTGCCGACGTCATCGCCCCGTCGGCGGCGATGGACGGCCAGGTCCAGGCGATTCGCCGTGCCCTGGACGATGCCGGTTTCACCCATATCCCGATCATGGCGTATTCCACCAAGTTCGCCTCGGCCCTCTACGGCCCGTTCCGCGAAGCCGGCGGCAGCGCGCTCAAGGGCGACCGCAAAAGCTACCAGATGAACCCGATGAACCGCCGCGAAGCCGTGCGTGAATCGCTGCTGGACGAGCAGGAGGGCGCGGATGCACTGATGGTCAAGCCCGCCGGCGCCTACCTCGACATCATCCGCGACATCCGCGAAGCCTCGCGCCTGCCGGTGGCGGCGTATCAGGTGAGCGGCGAGTACGCGATGATCAAATTCGGCGCCCAGGCCGGCGCGATTGATGAAGACCGCGTGGTACGCGAGACCTTGGGCTCGATCAAGCGCGCGGGTGCGGATTTGATCTTCACCTACTTCGCGATGGATTTGGCATTGGCCGGCATCTAAAGGTGCCTCCACTGTAGGAGCTGGCTTGCCGGCGATAGCATCACCTCGGTGTTACTGAAAGACCGAGGTGATGCTATCGCCGGCAAGCCAGCTCCTACGGTTTTGTGGGGTGTCAGCGCTGTGTGAACGTCAGGTTCAATTCCAACCCCGCAAAGGTTGTCGCTAAGCTGCGGCGCAACCAATTCTGCGTTTTGCGGGTTACTGGCGAGCACGCAAGGTGGGCGAACCCTGGTTAGACTTACCGGTCGATATCTGCAATGCCCCGGCCCGTCGCCACCCAAGGAAGCTCCATGTACCCAAGCCGACTGATCCTGTGCCTTGCCACTTTACTGGTACTGGCCGGTTGCTCTACCACACGCAACCCGCAACAGCCGGAACGCAGCGAGGCCGAGGTGAAGGCGCAGATTGTGCGGCTGCTGCCGGCCAAGGTGCCGGACCGCAATGGCTGGGCCCAGGACATCTACACCGCCTTCGACACCCAGAAAATCTACCCCAGCACGGAAAATATCTGTGCCGTGCTGGCGGTCACCGAGCAGGAGTCCACCTACCAGGTCGACCCGCCTGTACCGAACATGGGCAAGATCGCCCAGGACGAGATCCTGCGGCGCGCCGGGAAAATCCACGTACCGGCCTTTGTCGTGCGCAGCGCGCTGCAACTGCGCTCGCCCACCGGCAAGACCTACGCCGACCGCCTGAGCGCGGCGCGCACGGAGAAGGACCTGAGCGGCATCTTCGACGACTTCATCAGCATGGTGCCCCTGGGCAACACACTGTTTGGCGGGTTCAACCCGGTGCACACCGCAGGCCCGATGCAGGTGAGTATCGACTTTGCGCAGAAACAGGCACGGGGTTATCCCTACACGGTGGACGGCAGTATTCGCCGCGAGGTTTTCACCCGGCGTGGCGGCATGTACTTCGGCATTGCGCATTTGCTCGGTTACCCGGTGAACTATGACCAGCCGCTGTACCGCTTTGCCGACTTCAATGCCGGTTGGTACGCCAGCCGCAATGCCGCGTTCCAGGCGGCTGTCAGCCGCGCCTCGGGCACCGAGTTGGCGCTGGATGGGGATTTGATTCGCTACGGTTCATTGCTCCCCGGCACCACCGAATTGGCGGTGCGTTCATTGGGCGCGAAGCTGGACATGCGCAACCCCAGCATCCGCAGTCAACTGGAGCAGGGCGAGCAACTGGATTTCGAGGACACCACCCTCTACAAGCGCGTGTTTGCCCTGGCCGACAAGGCCGCGGGCAAACCGATGCCACGGGCGATCCTGCCGGGCATCGTGCTCAAGAGCCCCAAGATCACCCGCAACCTCACCACGGCGTGGTTCGCCAAGCGGGTGGATGAGCGTTATCAGCGGTGCATGAAGCGCTGATCAGCTTTGTGGTGAGCGGGCTTGTCCCGCGTTGGGGTGCGTAGCAGCCCCAATCAAAGACACTGAGGACTTTCAGGTGTCACTCTGCGGCTCATTCTGGGGGTGCTTCGCACCCCAGCGCGGGGCAAGCCCGCTCACCACAGGGCGGCTCTTCACAACAAAGCGGCGCCACAGCCACACCCACAACCACACCACCGGAAACGCCAGGATCACGAACGGCAGTACATAGGCCGACCGCTCCAGGGCGTCGGCAATGCCGTCCACCAGGTTGTCGCCCAAGCTGCTGAACATGCGGCTGAACCTCGACTGCTGGTTTGCACCATCGGAGGAGCGGAAGTTCAGGGTCACACGGTTGGTATCGAGGCGGCGTTGCTGGCCGGCGGCAACCTGTGCCAGTTCCTGCAGCTCGTTTTCAATGCCCGCCTGTTCCTTGCTTAAGGCAATCAGGTCACTGACGGTGATGTCCTTGCGTTTGGCCAGTTCGTCGAGGCGTTGCTGCTGGGCTTGCAGACGGTCCTGGCGACGGCGCACATCGGCAACGGCATCGGCCAGGTCTTCGGCGGTGGTGATGCGCTGGCCGAGTTTGCCACCTTCAGCGGCCATCGTGACCATCGGCTCCACGCCGGTCGGCGCGATGCGCAGGATGATCTGGCCGCCGCTGTCGTTTTCGGTGATGCCGAGGATATTGCAGGCGCCAAAACGCGCGGTTTCGCAGGCTTCGCGAGTGGCCTGCATGCGCGGTGAAAGCAAGGCGTCGGGAAGGGCCAGGCTCAGGTCGTGTTCGTAGGCCAATTGCGCGCCGGCACGGCTTTGTTCGCCGTTGATCACCCGTGCGCGCGAGTGGTCACTGGGCGAGCAGCCAACCAGGGCCAAGCCGGCCAGCAGTGTCAAAAGAGGGGCACGAAGTGCGAGGGATTTGCCGTCCGGGTGGCGCATTGCAGTTCCTTGAGGGAGTTGATGCGGCGATTAAAGCGGGTCTGGTGGATTAACGCAAAGCATCGCGGGGGATTTGCGCGGTAGATGGTAATGGCTGCTGCTTGCGGCCAGGCGTACATCTCAACCTTCACTCCAGGGAAGAATCCGCCATGATCACTCACGCCGTACCTGAAGGTTTTGTTTCATTGCCCCGCAGCAGTCCATTGCTGGATCTGCTCGGCCCGGCCTATTGCCGAGGGGAGGGCCTGCAACTGGAGATCGGCCTGCGTGCCGACAATCGCCACGCCAATGGACGCGGCACCGTGCATGGGGGCGTGTTGGCGACCCTGGCGGACATCGGCATGGGTTACGCGATGGCCTTTTCCAGCGAGCCGCCACTGCCGTTGATTACTGCGAGCATGACCTTGGATTACCTGGGGGCGGTGCAGGTCGGGGAGTGGATTGTAGTGCGGTTGGAGCATCACAAGCGGGGGCGGCAGATGGCGTTTGCCACGGTGAGCTTGCAGGTGGGGGAGAAGGTGGTGGCGCGGGCGAATGCGGTGTTTGCGGTGCCCCAATCCGACAGGCAATAAAGATCAAATGTGGGAGCGGGCTTGCTCGCGAAAGCGGTGAGTCAACCATGAATCTGGTGACTGACACACTGCGTTCGCGAGCAAGCCCGCTCCCACATTTGAACTGCGTTTTGCAGATAGAACGCATTAAGAAAAGGCCTGGTTTTCGTGGAACCAGGCCTTTTCCGTGTTGCTCTTTGAATCAGTTGCGTTCGAGGGCGAGGGCTACACCCTGGCCGCCACCGATGCACAGGGTCGCCAGGCCTTTCTTGGCGTCGCGTTTGATCATTTCATGCAGCAGCGTCACCAGCACGCGGCAGCCTGAGGCACCAATCGGGTGGCCAATGGCGATGGCGCCGCCGTTGACGTTGACCTTATCGGCGTCCCATTCCAGCTCTTTGCCCACTGCCAGGGATTGCGCGGCGAAGGCTTCGTTGGCTTCGATCAGGTCCAGGTCGCCCAGGCTCCAACCGGCTTTGTCCAGGCATCGGCGGGTGGCCGAGACCGGGCCAATGCCCATGATGGCGGGGTCGACGCCGGCGTTGGCATAGCTGGCGATACGTGCCAGCACTGGCAAACCGAGGGCCTTGGCTTTGTCGGCACTCATCAGCAGCACCGCAGCGGCACCGTCGTTGAGGCTGGAAGCGTTGCCGGCGGTGACGCTGCCGTCTTTCTTGAACGCCGGTTTGAGCTTGGCCAATGACTCGGCAGTGGTGCCGGCGCGTGGCTGCTCATCCACGGCGAAAGCCACCGGATCGCCTTTGCGCTGGGGAATCAGGATGGGCGTGATTTCATCGACAAAACGCCCGGCCTCGATGGCGGCGGCGGCTTTTTGCTGGGAAGCGGCGGCGAACGCGTCCTGGGCTTCACGGCTGATGCCGTACTTGTCCACCAAGTTCTCGGCGGTGATGCCCATGTGGTAATCGTTGAACGCATCCCACAGACCGTCGGTGATCATGCTGTCGACCATTTTGGCGTGGCCCATGCGCAAACCGGTGCGCGCGGCGGGCAGCACATACGGAGCCAGGCTCATGTTCTCCATGCCGCCGGCGATGATCACCTCGGCGTCACCGCAACGGATGGCCTGGGCGCCCAGGTGCAGGGCCTTGAGGCCCGAGCCGCAGACTTTGTTCAAGGTCAGGCTCGGCACAGCATGAGGCAGGCCGGCAAGGATCGAAGCCTGGCGTGCCGGGTTCTGGCCGCTGCCTGCGGTGAGCACTTGGCCGAGGATCACTTCATCCACTTCGGCGGGGTCGAGGCCGGTCTGTTCCAACAGGCGACGGATCACGGCGGCGCCCAGTTCCGGTGCCGGAATGTTCGCCAGCGAACCCTGGAAGCTGCCCACGGCGGTGCGGGTGGCAGCAACAATCACGACGTCTTGCATGGAATCTGTCCTCACTGGAAGTGCATTTCTGGAACGTGGTCCGGGACGATCAGTTTACCGGCGGTCTTGCTCACAATCTCTTCAACGCTGACGCCAGGTGCGCGTTCCTTGAGGACAAAAGCGCCATTTTCGATTTCCAGGTACGCCAGGTCGGTCAATACACGCTTGATGCAGTTGGCGCCGGTCAGTGGCAGGCTGCACTGGCTGAGCAGTTTGGACTCACCGTCCTTGGAGGCGTGGGTCATGATCACGATGATGTTTTCTGCACCGGCCACCAGGTCCATGGCGCCGCCCATGCCTTTGACCAGCTTGCCGGGGATCATCCAAGAGGCAATGTTGCCTTGCACGTCGACTTCGAATGCGCCGAGTACGGTGAGGTCGACGTGGCCACCACGGATCATCGCGAAGGACTCGGCGGAAGAGAAGATCGACGCACCGATACGTGCGGTCACGGTCTGCTTGCCGGCGTTGATCATGTCGGCATCAATTGTCTCTTCGGTCGGGAATGGTCCCATGCCAAGCAGGCCGTTTTCCGATTGCAGCATCACTTCCATGCCTTCGGGGATGTAGTTGGCCACCAGGGTCGGAATGCCGATGCCCAGGTTGACGTAGTAACCGTCCTGCATTTCGCGGGCGACGCGTTGAGCCATTTGTTCGCGGGTAAGAGCCATTTTATGAGTCCTTATTGTTCGGGCTGGGGGCGGATTATTTGCGCACGGTGCGCTGTTCGATGCGCTTCTCGAACGTGCCGCAGATGATCCGGTCGACGTAGATGCCAGGGGTGTGGATCTGCGCCGGGTCCAGCTCGCCCGGTTCGACGATTTCCTCGACTTCGACCACGGTGATCTTGCCGGCGGTGGCGGCCAGCGGGTTGAAGTTCTGGGCGGTATGGCGGTAGATGACGTTGCCGAAGTGGTCGGCTTTCCAGCCTTTGACAATGGCGAAGTCGCCGGTAATGGATTCTTCCATCAGGTACGGGCGACCGTTGAATTCGCGGGTCTCCTTGCCTTCGGCGACTGGGGTGCCGACGCCGGTGGCGGTAAAGAAAGCCGGGATGCCGGCGCCGCCTGCGCGCATTTTTTCGGCCAGGGTGCCTTGGGGGGTCAGCACCACTTCGATTTCGCCGCTGAGCAACTGCTTCTCGAACAGCGCGTTTTCGCCGACGTAGGACGCGATCACCTTGCTGATCTGCTTCTCTTCGAGCAGCACGCCCAGGCCAAAGCCGTCGACGCCGCAGTTGTTGGACACCACGGTCAGGTCGCGGGTGCCTTTGCGCTTGATCTCGGCGATGAGGTTTTCCGGAATACCGCACAGGCCAAAGCCACCGGAAAGCACGGTCATGCCATCTTCCAGGCCTGCCAGCGCTTCTTCATAGGACGCCACGCGTTTATCGAAACCTGCCATATGCACCTCTTTTATTGTTTGTGGGCCAGCCAATGAACCGAGTGTTGCTCCGACGGATTGATTTGTTAAGTTGTTTTTTAAGGTTGATTGATTTAAAAAACAGCATAGTTGCCCAGCCGTTTGGAGACGCGCCATGACAGTTAAACAGATGCGGGCGTTTCTCGCCGTGGCCCAAAGCCTGAGTTTCGCCGCCGCCTGTGAGCGCCTGCACCTTTCCCAGTCGGCGCTGAGCCTGACCATCAAGGGCCTGGAAGAAGGCCTGGGCGGGCGCCTGTTCAGCCGCAATACGCGCAATGTCGCGCTGACCCCTGAAGGTGAATCCCTGCTGCCCCTGGCTCGCCGGTTGATTGCCGATTGGGACAACGCCGAGGACGAACTGCGCCAGCGCTTCACCCTTCAGCGTGGGCGGGTCACGGTGGCGGCGATGCCCTCGTTTGCGGGTAACCTGTTGCCACCGATCCTGAAGATATTCCGCGCCCGGTACCCGCAGGTGAATGTCACGGTACATGACTTGATCAACGAGCAAGTGCTGGAGATGGTGCGCGACCGGCAGGTGGAACTGGGCGTGGCGTTCGAGCCTGCTGAAGGCTCATCACTGGCGTTTACGCCGTTGTACCTCGATCGCTTCATTGCAGTGGTGCCGGGTGATTCGCCCTTGGCTGCCTGCGCCGAAATCGATTGGATAACCTTGCTGGAGCAGCCATTTATCACGTTGCAACGACCGTCGACAGTACGGGTGATGCTGGAAGAACACTTGGGCGCTTTACAGATGAAGTTGCCGGTCGCCCTGGAAAGCCATCAACTGGCGACAGTGGGTAAGATGGTCGCGAGTGGTTTGGGCGTCAGCGCGGTGCCGGCGTTGTGCGCACGCCAAATGGAGGAGGCGGGCGCCCATTGCATTACCTTGAGCGATCCGGTGATCGAACGGCCGATTGGTGTGCTGACCAAGCCAGGGCATGAACTCTCGGCAGCGGCGCAAGTATTGTTTGATATTTTCCGGGATGAAGCGGCAAAAGGGCGGTTTCCGGCATTGTTATAACTCAGGCATTAAAAAGCCCGCTTGAATGAACAAGCGGGCTTAAGTATTTAATGCTGTGTTATCAGCAGTATCTATCAATCACCTTAACGTGCGATTGGCCCTTGAGGTTCTGCCATTCGGTATTAAGTGTGTGGAAGACTTGCTCGATAAAGTTGCGATCGGCCGCCGCTTTCTTGCCGACATAACCCTGGCCGCGGCGGTACATCTTCAGGCGCGCCGCCAGTTCGCGGTTATTGCGGTCGAACTCGGCTTCTTCGGTGTGGGGCGCCAGGCAGTCAATTTGGACTTCGCCCGATTTGCCAATCCACAGGATATGGTCGTCGAGTGTGTCTTTCTGCGCTGCGAACATCTCAGCCAATTCATCGATAGTTGGTTGGTTGTTCAGATTCATGTGTAAGCCCCTTGACCAGTTGGCGATCTATCAGTTGGTTCGTTAAAACATCTTTAGTTGTCTCCGGTTGCGAAAACCGGGCGTCAGCGACTGTCTGCCGAGTACGGGCAGGGTCTTGAACCTGATGCATGTAGTCTTGCTGATGAACTGCTACGCAATGCTTTCATAACGAAGACAAGCCGCATTTGAGCGCCTTGTACCGAGCCCTTCGGGCCGGTCAGCTTCATCAATCCGCCTTGTGGGCAGTGCACATCCGGAAAAAACAGCTCGGCGGTCAGACGAGCTTGTTCAAAACGCTTGTTGCCAACGCTCCCGATCCGGGAGACGTCTCGATAATGCAAGGACAAAAACGTTACGTCAACGGTTATGTAGTGATTATTTTTGCTAACTACATAAATTGCCGTGGGGACGGGAGAATGCGGGAAAACGTGACTTGGGCGTCATTTTCTGGAGGGGTGAGTCGTAGAACCGAGAGGATGAATTCAACACAAAACACTGTAGGAGCCGGCTTGCCGGCGATAACGGTTTTTGACCCGTGGTGAATGGGTTATTGCAAACGATCGGTCAACAGCGGCAACAGTCGCTCGCACGACGCCTCGATCTTCACTTGCAACAGCTCATCCCCGCGGGTCTTGCCCAGGTTGATGGCAATCACGGGCTTGCCCCGTTCGACCATGGCTTTGCACAGGCGAAACGCCGAATAAGCCATCAGCGATGAGCCCACCACCAGCAACCCCTCTGCATGTTCAACCGCGTTCATTGCCCTGGCGGCTGTCGCCGGCGCTACGTTCTCGCCAAAAAACACTACGTCGGGCTTCAAGCGCTCGCCATTGCAATGGGGGCAGCGGGGAACCTGAAAATGTTCTTCAAACGCAGGATCGAGCAAGGTATCGCCATCCGGTGCCTGCACCGCATGCACCTGCGCCAGGTAGGGGTTGTCGATTTCCATCTGCCGCTGGATCACACCGCGCTCGCTGCGCAGTTGGCAGTCCAGGCACAGCACCCGATGCAGGCTGCCGTGCAGTTCGATCACATCATGGCTGCCGGCCTGGTCATGCAGGGTGTCGACGTTTTGCGTGATCAGCCCGCTGATACGCCCACGTTGTTGCAACGTCGCCAGCGCCAGGTGCGCCTGGTTCGGTTGCGCGATGCGTACCCTCGGCCACCCCAGCATTGCCCGGGCCCAGTAACGGCGCCGTGCCTGCGGGGTGGCGAGGAATTCCTGGTACATCATTGGCGCCTTGCCACGACGCACGCCTTCACTGTCGCGGTAATCGGGAATGCCCGAGGATGTGCTGATCCCCGCACCGGTCAGCACCACGAAGCGCCGTCCGGCCATGGCCCGTTGCAGGGTGTCGAGGTGGTCTTCTTGATGTTCCAGCGTATCGAGCATGGGTTCCCCTATTCGCCGCGGATGTACTGCTCCAGTTGTTTGATCAGGTCTGCCTGGTCGGCAATGGCTTCTTTCACCAGGTCGCCGATGGACAGCAGGCCCAGCAGTTTGCCGTCTTCGACCACGGGCAGGTGGCGCAGGTGACTGTCGGTCATGATGTTCATGCACTCATCGACTTTTTTATGGGTGTCGACGGTGATGACTGGAGAGCTCATTACCTCATGGACCTTGGTGGTGACCGATGACAGCCCCTTGAGCATGATTTTGCGTGCGTAATCTCGTTCGCTGATGATGCCCACCACCACGCCATCCTGGACGACCGGCAAGGCCCCGACGTTTTTCTCCGACATCCGGACCAGTGCTTCAAACACGGTATGGTCGTGCTTGATGGTATGGACGTCCTGGTTTTTCTGGTCCTTGGCTTTGAGCACTTGTGCAACGGTTTTCATGGCGGCCACTCCGGTATTGTTGTTGGTGAGTCAGGGTCCCCTTACAGAATCCTAGACGGCCCACGCTGGGGCAAGGTCCAAAGCGGCGTTAAACCCGTCGAAAAACGTCATTCGCCGGATTTTTTCGCCGCTTACCCAGCATTTGTCGGCTTTTTAGCGCGCTTGGGGCTGGCTGCCGTTTTGCGTGGCGCGCTTTTACGTTTGTTTTTCCACGGCGTGGCACCTCGACCTGCCGGGCTGGCCGGGCCGGTGATGGTCATGCGCATGCCATTGCAGCGCGCCACTTGCTTGCTCATCCAGGCCGCCTGTTTGGCGACGAATTCTTCCAGGCTCATTTCGCCACTTTGCACCATGTCCAGAGCCTGCTCCCAGATTGCGGTGGTACCGGGGTCGGCGATGGCACGGGGCACCGCGTCGATCAGGCTGAATGCCGCCGGTGTGGCCGACAGTGCCTTGCCGTTCTTCACCAGGTAACCACGGTCCAGCAGGCCCTGGATAATGCCGGCGCGAGTGGCTTCGGTGCCGATGCCGGTGGTGTCCTTGAGCTTTTGCTTGAGCAGCGGGTCTTCCACCAGCTTGGCGACGTTCTTCATGGCCTTGATCAGGTCGCCTTCGGTAAAGGGCTTGGGCGGTTGGGTCCACAGGTCCTTGAGGTTGACCTTGGCCACCGCGTAGTCCTGGCCCTGCGCTAATGTCGGCAGCGCCTGGGGGGCGGGGGCTTCGCGCCCCTTGGCCGGTGCCAGGGCTTCGGGCAAGGCGCGTTTCCAGCCTGGCTCGATCACTACCTTGCCCACCGCGCGTAACGCTTGGCCTGCACACTCAAAATCTGCCTGGGTGCGATCGTATTCATGGTTGGGCAGGAATTGCGCCAGGTAGCGCGCACGAATCAGGGTGTAGACCGCACGATGCTTACCGGTGAGTTGCCCGACATCCTTGCCGGCGCCGGTAGGGATGATGCCGTGGTGCGCGCTGACCTTGGCATCGTTCCACGCCCGTGAGCGGCGTTGCGGGTCGATATGTGGCATCAGCTCGTTTACGGCTGCATCAGCGCGCCCCAGCGCAGCAAGAATCGTCGGCGCGTCACTGTGCTGGCTCAGTGGCAGGTAGCCGCAATCGCTGCGCGGGTAGGTGATGGCTTTGTGGGTTTCATACAGCGATTGGGCGATATCCAGGGTTTCCTGCGCGCCGAGCCCCAGTTTCTTCGAGCAGATTTCCTGCAGGGTGCCCAGGTCAAAGGGCAGGGGAGCGACTTCGCGCATGCGCTCGGTACGCAGTTTCACCAGCCGTGCGGTGGCGGCATTGGCCATGGCATCGGCTGCGTCTCGTGCCAATTGCGGGTTGAGGCACCGGCCCTGGTCATCACAGGCATCCTCGGCCGCACGCCACTGGGCGGTGAACGTCATGCGTTCGTGGCGCAGATCGACATCGATCGCCCAGTACGCCACCGGCACAAAATCGGCAATGCTGCGGTCGCGGTCCACCACCAGGCGCAAGGTCGGCGTTTGCACCCGTCCCACGGGCAAGACGCCTTGGTAACCGGATTGGCGCCCCAACAAGGTAAACAAACGACTCATGTTCATGCCGATAAGCCAGTCGGCGCGGGAACGGCCCAGGGCCGAGTGATACAGGCTGAAGGTCTCGGCGCCGGGCTTGAGGGCCGCCAGGGCCTTGCGAATGGAGGCATCGTCGAGGGCCGACAGCCACAGACGCTGGATCGGCCCGCGATAGCGGCAATGTTCCACCAGCTCGCGGGCGATCATCTCGCCTTCGCGATCGGCGTCGGTGGCGATCACCAATTCTTGGGCTTCTCCCAGCAAACGCTTGACCGCCTTGAACTGGCTGGCGGTCTTGGGTTTGACGCGCATCTTCCACTTTTCCGGGACGATGGGCAGGTCGGCCAGCACCCAGCGTTTGTACTTGGCGTCGTAGGCGTCGGGTGGGGCGGTTTCGAGCAGGTGGCCGATGCACCAGGTGACCGTGACCCCGTTGCCCAGCCAGCACCCGTCGCCACGGCGGCTGGCACCGAGCACGGCCGCGATATCTTTGGCCTGGGAGGGTTTTTCACAGAGGTACAGCCGCATGGTCATCACATCAGATCGGGTTGATGCCTTGCAGGATGCTCAGTTGGACGGCTTTGATCAACCATTATCTGTATGGATGTACAGCAATTTGTGTGGCGCCGCAAAATGACTGTGGGAGCGGGCTCGCTCGCTAAGGCGGTGGGTCAGTCAACTCATCTGTGACTGATCCACCGCCTTCGCGGGCAAGCCCGCTCCCACAGGGGATCTCCAGTGTTCAGGAGACCGGGTCAGTTGTTATCGATATCCACGTGCCGTGTTTCTTTCAGGCAGAACATCCCCACGATCAGGCTTACCCCGGTCACTACCACCGGGTACCACAGGCCGTAGAAGATATCGCCGGTGTACACCACCAGGGCAAACGACACGGTCGGCAGGAACCCGCCAAACCAGCCGTTACCGATATGGTAGGGCAGGGACATCGAGGTGTAGCGGATGCGCGTCGGGAACAGTTCGACCATCAGCGCCGCCAGCGGGCCGTAGCACATGGCGGCAATCAGGATCAGCGCCACGATCAGCACCACCACCATGGTCTTGTTGACCTGCGCCACATCCGCCGAAGACGGGTAGCCGGCCAGGGTCACAGCGCCACGCAGGGCTTTTTCGTCGAACCCGTCGATACGCACGTCGCCCACACTCACTTGCACCGGGCTGCCGGCAGGTGCGGCGGCGCTGCTGTAAGGCAGGCCTTGCTTGACCAGGAAGGTCTTGACCTTGTCGCACGGGCTGTCAAATTTCGCCTTGCCCACCGGGTCGAACTGGAAGGTGCAGGTCGCCGGGTCGGCCAATACGGTGATCGGGGCCTGGTGACTGGCTTGGTCCATCGCCGGGTTGGTGTAGTGCGCCAGGCTCTTGAAGATCGGGAAGTACAGCGCGGTCGCCAGCAGCAGGCCGAGCATCAGCACCGGCTTGCGACCCACCTTGTCCGACAGCCAGCCGAAGAAGATAAAGAACGGCGCGCCGATCACCACGCTGATGATCAACAGCATGTTGGCCAGGGCCGGGTCCATTTTCAGGAACTGGGTGAGGAAGAACAGCACATAGAACTGCGCCGCATAGAAGGTCACCGCCTGGCCGCCATTGATACTGAACAGGGCGATCAGCACGATCTTGAGGTTTTCCCATTTACCAAACGAATCGCGGATCGGCGACTTGCTGGACTTGCCTTCCTCTTTCATTTTCAGGAACGCCGGCGACTCATGCAGGCTCATGCGAATCCAGGTGGAAATACCCAGCAGCACGATGGAGAACAGGAACGGAATGCGCCAGCCCCAGACTTCGAACTGGTCACCGGTGAAGTAACGGCAGGCCAGCACCACCAGCAGTGACAGCAGCAGGCCGAGGGTCGCGGTGGATTGAATCCAACTGGTGTGGAACCCACGCTTGCCCGCTGGCGCATGCTCCGCCACATAGGTGGCCGCGCCGCCGTATTCACCGCCCAGCGCCAGGCCTTGCAGCATGCGCAGTACGATCAGGATGATCGGCGCGGCAATGCCGATGCTGGCGTAGGTCGGCAACAGCCCGACACAGAAAGTCGCCACGCCCATCAAGATGATAGTGACGAGGAAGGTGTATTTGCGCCCGATCATGTCGCCCAAGCGGCCAAACACCAGCGCGCCGAACGGTCGCACCACAAAGCCGGCCGCAAAGGCCATCAAGGCAAAGATGAACGCCGTGGTGTCGTTGACCCCGGCAAAGAACTGCTTGCTGATCACCGCCGCCAGGGCGCCGTAGAGGAAAAAGTCATACCACTCGAACACCGTCCCCAGGGACGAGGCGAAGATGACCTTCTTTGAGTCGTTGCGGGTGATGACGGTGTTGACCGCCGAACCCAGGGGTTGAGCATGTTCTGACATCGGGTAGCCCTCACAGTGATTATTTATTGTTGTTCCACTGTCGGCGCCAGGTCTGGCGCCGCTATTCAGATTGCATGAACCAGTTCTTTCTCCGGGGCGAGACTCCTTGTATTCGGCGAAAGGATCAGCTGCGCGGCCTTCTCCGCGATCATCAGCGTAGGTGAACAGGTGTTGCCGGACGTGATGCGCGGCATGACAGAGGCATCGGCAATGCGCAAGCCAGGCACGCCATGCACCCGCAGTTGCGCATCCACCACCGCGTCTTTATCGCTGCCCATGCGGCATGTGCCAACCGGATGAAAGATAGTAGTACCGATACGCGCGGCGGCTTCATGCAATTCGTCTTCGGTTTGCAGCGCATCGCCTGGCAGGTATTCCACCGGCTTGAACTGGCTCAGCGCCGGGGCGGCGACGATACGGCGTGTCAGGCGGATCGCATCAGCGGCCACCCGCAAATCTTCCGGATGGCTGAGGTAATTGGGGCGGATCAGCGGTGCATCCGCCGGGTTGGCCGAGCGAATGTCGATGCGTCCGCGACTTTGCGGGCGTAAGTCGCAGACCGATGCGGTAAACGCCGGGAATGCGTGCAGCGGTTCGCCGAAACGCTCAAGTGACAGCGGCTGCACGTGGTATTCGAGGTTGGCCGAGGTCTGTTCCGGACCCGAGCGGGCAAATGCGCCGAGCTGGCTGGGCGCCATCGACAATGGGCCGCTGCGGTCATACAGGTAGCGCAGGCCCATGCCCATCTTGCCCCATAGCGTGCCGGCGATCTGGTTGAGGGTGCGGGCGTTTTCCAGTTTGTAGATCAGCCGCAGTTGCAGGTGGTCCTGCAAGTTGCCACCAACCCCCGGCAGTTCATGCAGTACGTCGATGCCCAAGGGTTTGAGCACACTGGACGGACCGATTCCCGAACGCTGCAAGATGCCTGGCGACCCCACGGAGCCGGCGCACAGGACGATCTCCTTGCGTGCCTTCCAACTCAGTTGCTGGCCCTGCTGGCGTCCGATTACCTGGGAGGCGCGGCCGTTTTCCAGCAGTACGCGGTCGACCTCCACTTCGGTCAATACTGTCAGGTTGGGGCGTTGACGGACCGGCTTGAGGAACGCCTTGGCCGCATTCCAGCGCACCCCGGCCTTCTGGTTGACCTGGAAGTAGCCGCAGCCTTCGTTGTCGCCCTGGTTGAAGTCATGGATGTTGGCAATACCACTTTGCGCCGCCGCATCACGGAAAGCATCGAGGATCGGCCAGTGCAGGCGCTGCTGTTCGACGCGCCATTCACCGCCATCGCTGTGGAATTCCGAGCCGCCGGCAAAATGGTTTTCGCTCTGCTTGAACAGCGGCAGCACGTCTTTCCAGGCCCAACCCGCGTTGCCTTCTGCGGCCCAGCCGTCGTAATCCTGGGCCTGGCCGCGCATGTAGATCATGCCGTTGATGGAGGAGCAGCCGCCCAGCACCTTGCCCCGTGGGTAACTCAGCGCACGGCCTTGCAGGCCTTCCTGGGCTTCGGTCTTGAAACACCAGTCGGTGCGTGGGTTGCCGATGCAGAACAGGTAGCCGACGGGAATGTGGATCCAGGGGTAGTTGTCGCGGCCGCCGGCTTCAAGCAGCAGCACGCGGTGGGCAGGGTTGGCGGACAGTCGATTGGCCAGCAGGCAGCCCGCGGGGCCGGCGCCTACGACGATGTAATCGTATTCAGCAGTTGCAATGGGCATCTGAGGCCTCGCTTGTTTTTCTTATTGGCTCCATCCTAGTTGTTAGTTTTCGTCTTAAAAATGTTAGTTTTTACCCAGCTGCTGTGCGTTTTTAAACAGCGTGGTTGAGTTTCATGCAATGGAGGCGTCATGTTCGACTGGAACGACCTGCGGTATTTTCTGGAGCTGCAGCGCAGCGGCCGCTTGCTCACCGCCGCGCAACGTCTGAAAACCACGCATGCCACCGTGGCCCGGCATATCGAGGCGATCGAGAAAAGCCTCGGCACCGCGCTGTTCGTGCAGCATGCCCAGGGCTACGAACTGACGCCGGCCGGCGAAGCGCTGCTCAAGCACGCCGAAGCCATGGAAAACGTCGCGCTGTTGGCCGAAGACGAACTGACCCACTCCGCCGCGCCCTTGGGCAAGATCCGCCTCGGCGTGGCCGAAGGCTTGGGCGTGATGTTCCTGGCCAGTCGCATGGGTGGGCTATTTGATCGCTACCCCGGGTTGGAAGTGGAATTGGTGGCGGTGCCACGCTTTGTCAGCATTCTCAACCGCGAAGCGGAGATCAGCATCCACCTCGAACGCCCCAGCGTCGATCAACTGGTCACCCGCAAACTCACCGACTACCGCCTGGCCCTCTACGCCAGCCGTGCCTATCTGGACCGCAACCCACCGATCGAAAAGCGCGAAGACCTCGCCGCGCACGCGTGGATCGATTACGTGGACGACTTGCTGTTCAGCCAGGAACTCAAATTCCTCAGCAGCTTCTGCCGCAACCCCAAGGTGGTGTTCCACAGCACTAGCGTGATTGCCCAGCACCAAGCCGCGCGCTCCGGGTTGGGGATCGCGGTGTTGCCGTGCTTCATGGCGGCCGGCGACCCGGAACTGGTGCCGTTGCTGCCGGGGGAGGGGATCCAGCGCAGTTACTGGATCAGCTCGCGCAGGGAGTTGCACAAATCGGTGCGGCTGCGAGTGTTGTGGGACTATGTGGTGGAGTTGTGTGCGCGGGAGCAGGGGTTGTTGTTGGGCGAGGCCTGATGCCAGGCCTGCCCAACAGAGGGGTTAGAGTTTCACCACCTGATGCACCTGCTCCGCGCAAGCCCGTGCATCCTCAATCATTTTCCCGAACGCCTTACTGACAATCTCATCACGGCTCAACCAACGCACCTTCTGGCTCAGGCGATAGTGATAACGCAGCCCGCCATTCTCCTGCGAACCCTGCAGGTCCAAGTCATACCACGGCGAACGCACCTGGCAACCCGGGATGGTTTTTTCCGTCCGCCCGCCGCTCAGGGTGATGCTGTAGTCATGTGTTTGCGGGTTGCCCAGATCTAGCTCGGCCTGCTGCCCTTGGCGGCGGTAGTTGATAAAACCATCCCAACGACCCTTGAGCGATTCATCGCTATATACGTAGTCATTCGCCAGCTTTTCCAGCGCACGCTGATCATTCATTTTGGCCGTGACGGTATAGCCGTCATGCACCACAAAGCCGGTGGCCGGGCGAGTGATCTGGCAGTCGCTGATCTCGTTGCCGAAGTTGGCGCAGATGTCCTGGTCGGTGGCGGTGCTGCCTTGCTGGCGGTCGGCGACGCTCAGTTGCATCAGCGGCAGGCGACTGAAGGTGATCGTGGCCTGGGTCGCGCCTTCGCCTTGTTTGTCGTAGTGCACCTGTTTGTCCAGACGCAGGGTGGTTTCGGGGCGTTCCAGCGGGATATGTTCCTCGCGCACCTGACCCTGGGCGTCGTTGACCAGCACCCAGCGGTCCTGGATATCGGGCATGACCTGGCCGGGGGCGAACACCGGGTTGGTCGGGTCGAGCCACCACACCTGGCCGTCCACTTCGGCGCGCACGATGGCGTGGTTCGGCGCCTGGGTGCCGGGGATCAGTAGCGACTCGACCACATCGCCCCGGCTGACCCAGGCGGTCTCGGCCTTGATGCCAGTGGCCTTGAGCAAGGCGGTCAGCAGGATTGCCAGGTCCTTGCAGTCGCCATAACCGTGTTGTTCGATTTCAGCGAGGTTGAAGGGCACGTAGCCGCGCTCTGTCGCCCGCCAATCACCCAGGTAGCGATAGTGATCGTTGATGTGCTGCATCAATGCCGCGACCTGTTCGGCCGGCGGCAAACCGCGCACGGCAACCACGGCAGCAGCACCTTGTGGGGGCAGGTTGGCACCGAGGATCTGGTTGTAGCGCTGCGCGAACGCCCCGAAGTACGCCTGGCGCTCCAGAGCACTGCCTACCTCGATACGCGGGATGCGCAGCAACGCGGCGTTGGAGGCTTCGTTGATGTAGTTGAGGTAGGTCGGGGCCTTTTGCACCACGTCCAGGGTCTTGCCATTCTGCGACGGCGTTACGCTGAAACCCTCGAACAGTTCGCTGCGCCACTGGATGGGGCGCTCGGCAGTAAAACGCGCCTTGAACCGGTCGCGCCGCGCCGGGCTGGCGCCGAATTTGAGCACGTAGTGAAACTGGGTCATCAAGGGTTTGGCGGCGTGGTGCTCGCGTACGGTGTAGCGAATCTGCGTGCCGACGCGCAGGTTGGGGAAGGCCAGCGAGGTCTGTTTGTCGCGACTGAAGCCCTGGTCCGGATTGGGCGCGGTGCGGGTGTCGATCTGCGTCGCATCCAGCGCCACTGGCTTGGCGCCGGGCTGGGTGGACTGCGCGCTGATCACTTCAAAGGTGTCGCCTTCGGAATAATCGAAGTCGATGCGCGAGAGCATTTCGCGGCCGCTCGGTTTGAGGATCGTATAGCGGTAGGTGGTGGTGCAGTCGGTACTGGCGTCGCGGTTGAAGTGGCAGTGCAGCTCGGTGTCGCTGGCCAGTGGTGCTTCGGCCAGGGGTTGCAGCGCGGCAAATACGCCAGGAGCAACAAGCCCCAAGCTGATGGCAATCAGGGGGCGGTGAAACGAAAAACGGTACATGGGCGCCTCGGGTGACACATTGAAACAGCTACCCGGTGGGTAGCGAGAAGGCGCTGGATGATAATGGATCGCAACTGATAAGACCAGGATTGTTCGACAATTTATGTGGCTGAAAGGCCCGTCCTAGAGCCTTTTCTTTGATTTGTGTCAGTCGTTTCGCAGTTCGAAGTCTGCGCTGGCAAGCCTCTCGCCGTTGATCAACACATGGACGACATGCTTGCCGGGGTAATGCTTACGCGTGGTCAACTCGCGGATATGTTGCTCACGTCGGATGCTGTGAAGTTCGCCAGCGCCGAGGGTAAATGCCTTGAGTTTGAACACCTTTGCGGCACTGTGGCCGGCGCTTTTCACGTAGTCGATGGCGTAGTCCACCACCAGTTTCTGTGGGGTAGTGGCGGTGGACTCCAGGCTGAACGACAGGTTGATGCGGTCGCCCAGGTTGATCACCGCCGGCGTGACCTGTAGGTGGTGGATCTTCACCTCGGCCTTGGCGCCCGCACCCATGATCGTCAGCGCGCGGGTGTTGCCTTGCTTGATCAGGCTGCGCAGGGCGTGGCGGGCGATCCACGCCGTGTGCGGGTTCTCCAGGTTCCAGCCTTCGATCAGGCTGAGCACCCAGTCCGGGTGGTCCTTGGTGATGTCGTTGAGGTGGTTGGCCACGGACTTGCGTACGTAGAGGCTGTTGTCGGCCTTGAGGTTGTCGAGGATCGACGCACACAGTTCGGGGTTGGCCTGCACGTCGGCCAGGCGGAAAGACCAGGGCAAGCGCGGCCGCGAGCCTTCGCTGGCGAGGCGACGCACGTGTTCGTTGTCATCCAGCGACCAGGCTTGCATCACCGCCAGCGTGCGCGGGAAGTCGTGCAGCAGAAAGTGGCGGATGGCGAATTCGGCGGAACCAAAGGTGGTGAAGTATTTAAGAGCCGCCATGGAGCGCTTGAAGTCGTGCAACCCGTAACTTGCCACGAAATGCGGCAGGAACAGGCTGACGAACGCGCTGTTCAAGCGTGGGGCCAACGCGTAAAGCACCTTTAGGGTTTGCGGGTAATCCAGCGGGATCACCGCATGCAGGCTCTCGCTGACCCGCGCCATGCGCTGCATCACCGACAACTCGGCCAACCCGGCCTTGGCGTGCTTGAGGAAGCCCTTGGCGTCGAACGCCGGGTACACCGCCGTCATCTCGGTGGCGATATGGTGCAGGCGTTCGACATTGAAGATTTCCTTCAGCGCCGGGGCAGCTTGTTCGGTCATCGATGATTCCTGGGCGGTTAAAGAAACCAGCGGTATTCCCGCGCGTTGATCTCTTGTTGAAAGGCCAGGTGATCCTGGCGCTTGTTCTCGCAATACACGTCGACAAATTCAGCCCCCAGCTTATCGCGCAATACCGCGTGATGCTGCATGGCACGTACGGCGTCGAGCATTTCCAGGGGGAAGTCGGTGCCGCTGCTGCGGTCCTCGTTCAGCGGGGCGATGGGTTCGCGCTTGGCTTCCAGGCCATGCTCCAGGCCGACCAGGATCGCGGCCAGCACCAGATAGGGGTTGGCATCGGCACTGGCCAGGCGATGCTCGATGCGCAGGTTGCGCGGGTCGGACTCGGGAATACGCACGCACGCGTCGCGGTCTTCGAAGCCCCAGCTGGCGCGGGTGGCGGCATTCACCGTACCGCCCAGGCGGCGGAAGGCGTTGTGGTTGGGCGAGAAGATCGGCATGCAATGGGGCAACAATTCCAGGCAGCCGGCCACAGCGTGCCGCAGTGGGTGCTGCTGGTGCGCCGCCAGCAGGTTATTGCCCGCGCCGTCATACAGGCTCACATGCACATGCATGCCGCTGCCAGGGAATTGCAGGTAAGGCTTGGCCATGAAGCTGGCGCGGTAACCGTGCTTGAGCGCCACGCCACGGGTGCTGCGGCAGAACAGGGCGGCCCAGTCGGCGGCGCGCATGCCGTCGTCGAGGTGGCCGAAGTTGATCTCGAACTGGCCTGGGCCGATTTCGGCGGTGATCACCGTGATATCGATGCCTTGATCCTTGGCGGTTTGCGCCATGTCGTCCAGCACATCGCCGAAGCGCGACAGCCGTTCGATATGCAGGTTGGGCTGGTCATCGGCGTCATCGCTCAACGGGTCGCGGGCGAATTGCGGCAGGCCGTTGTCGAGTTTTTTGTCGAACAGGTAGAACTCCAGCTCAAACGCCACCACCGGGTGAATGCCCTTGTGCTGCAGGCGCTCCAGCACTTTGGCCAGGACTTCGCGGGGTTCGAACTCGATGGGTGCTTCGGTGCCGTCCGAAGTGATCAGCATCTGGCCCAAAGGCTGCGATTCCCAATTCACCGGCTTGAGCGTGCCCGGTACCAGGCGCCGGTTGGCGTCCGGGTCGCCGTCGTTGAAGCAGTAGTCGCCAATCTTGAATAACCCGCCCTGAGCCCCCAGCAGCACGGCATTCTGCGGCAGCTTCAAGGGGCTGCCGGCGGCGACTTTTTCCAGCATCTCGATGGGGTAGCGCTTGCCGTAGAAGTGCCCGGGAATGTCCAGGGCGATCAGGTCGACGTAACGCACGTCGGGATGGTTCTGGCGAAAGGTCCGTACTTCGGCCAGTAACGTGGAGGCATGGCTTTTCACGGGTGTTGCTCCTAGTTGTAAACCCACAGCACGCGTGCGGGCAGGTCGGTCAGGTTGGCGTAGCGGCAATGGGCGAAGCTGGCCAGGTGAAAGCTGTCGCCGGGGCCGAGGGTGACCGAGTCGGCCTCACCCTCGACCCACAGGGTCAACTCGCCCTCCAGCACAAAACCGGCCTGCTCGGCGCGATCACTCATGGTTTGTTCGCCACTGTTGGCACCGGGGGCCAACAGGCTGTCGAGCATCGAAAAGGCGCCGTTCATGCTCGGTGAGACGAGAATGTCGGTGATGCCATTGGCGTAATACACCGTGCGCCGCTCGTTGGGGCGGGTGATCCAGTCCACGGCCTTGGGCTTGGGCTGGCTATAGAAATAGGTGGTGGGCACGTCGAGGGCGTGGCTGATGGCGGTCAAATCCGCCACGGTTGGGCGGGACAAACCGCGCTCGACCTGGGACAGGAAGCCCACCGAACGCTCGATTTTTTGCGCCAACTGCGCGAGGGTGAGCTTCTTGTGCTTGCGCAGGTCGTGGATGAGTGCGGCGAGGGTGGCGAGTTCTTCTTGTGGGGTCATGAAATTTATTTCGAATAATTTCATGAAAAATTACAGGATTTATTTCATGGAGGCAATGAGCATGGATTTACACGCGCACTTGTTCGGGCTGGAACAGGCACTACAGCAAAGCGCGACCCGTTCGGATACGAGGCAGTTGGCACGATTGCTGGCCGATGATTTTGTTGAGTTCGGCGCCAGCGGCCATGTGTGGGGCAGCAAGGCCGAGGTGATCGACGGGCTGCAGGACGAGGTGTTTTCTGCGCGGAGCATGACCGAGTTCGTGGTGAAAATGCTGAGCGAGCATGTAGCGTTGGTCACCTATCGCTGTCACCGGAGCGGAGTCGAGACCTCGTTGCGCAGTTCGGTATGGCGGGCAGAAGAAGGGCAGTGGCAGATGGTGTTCCATCAAGGCACACCCTTGGCAGTTGATTAGCCATTGCGGTGGCGAGGGGGCTTGTTCCCGCCGGGCCGCGAAGCGGCCCCAACCCATTGGGGCAGTGAGAGGCCCGATGGAATGATCACGCATCGCAGCGGTCCGAACCTGGGTACGCATCATTCATTGAAGGAGCACCCATGAAAGCCAAATCCCTGATTGCCAGCCTGCTGGTCGCCACAAGCTTGTCCACCGCCAGCTTTATCGTGCAGGCCGGTGACACCCCCCAGGAAACCGTGCAACCTTCGAACATCAACACCCGTGACCTGAAAGAGGGTGACCGTGCGCCGGACATGCTGATGCGCAAGGAATCGGCCGTCAGCGACTGGAAAAAGCGCGGCCTCAAGCAGCCTGAGGAAGACAGCCAATGGACGCGGGTAGGCGATAAATTCGTGCTGCTCAAGACCACCAACGGCACCATTCTCGAGATCACCCCCGTCAAGAAATGACCGTGTCGGTAGTGCCTGCCCTGGGTTAAGGTAACCGGCCATACAGGCCGCGTTACCTTCAACGATCGAGAGCAGGATGCTTGCCACAATAAGAAACTACCCCCGCACCGTAAACCTGCTGCTCTCGGCCACGCTTATGCTGACGCTGGCCAAGGCCATCACCTTTCCCTACCTGGTGATTTACCTTACCCACCGCTTTGCCCTCGACATTACCCAGGTTGGCCTGGTCATCGGTAGCTCGCTGATCGTCGGCTCGTTGCTCAGCGTGTATGGCGGTTTCCTTGTCGACCGCATCAACAGCTACCGGTTGTTGCTGGGGCTGAGTGCGCTGTTTGTACTGGGCTTTATCGGCACGGTGCTGGTGCAGCATTTCTGGGTGTTCTATGCCTGCCTGATCCTGATCAACCTCGCGTACGCGGTGATCGATATCGCCGTCAAAGCCGGCTTTGCCAGCCTGTTGCCCGAAGGTGCGCGCAGCGAAGTCTTCTCCATCAAGTACACCCTTACCAATATCGGCTATGCGGTTGGGCCGGCGTTCGGGGCGATGGTGGCCAAGTTGGATATCAGTTTGCCGTTTGTGTTGTCGGCGCTGCTGGGCGTGGGGTTTTTCCTGCTGTACTGGCGTTGGGGCGACCGTCGGCTGACCACCGTCGAGGCCTTGCAAAATCCTGCGCCATTCCTGGCCGTCGGCCGCGTATTGCTGCGCGATCGCCGCCTGGTCTGCTTCACCCTGGGAGGTGTACTCAGTGCCGTGGTGTTTGGCCAATTCACTGCGTGGCTGTCGCAGTACCTGGTGACGACTACCACCGCCGACTACACCTACACCGTTGTCAGCGCGGTGCTGACCACCAACGCGGTGTTGGTGATTGCCTTGCAATACGTGATCGGGCGGCGCATCTCGCATCGTTACCTGGGCCAGTGGCTGATCGCGGGCCTGGGCATGTTCATGCTCGGGGTGATCGGCTTTGCCTTGTCCACCAGCGTGCTGTGGTGGGTGCTGGCGATGGCGGTATTCACCGTAGGGGAGATCATCGTGTTCCCGGCCGAGTACATGTTCATTGACCGGATCGCCCCGGACCACTTGCGCGGCATGTACTACGGGGCGCAGAACCTGTCCAACCTGGGTGCCGCCTTGGGGCCGGTGTTGTGTGGGCTGGTGCTGGCGAGCCTGCCGGCCCCCTATATGTTCCTGATGCTGGGGGCGTTTATTGTGGCCGGCGGGGTGTTCTATTTCATTGGTGCGTCGTTGAAGGCAAGTCATCCAGCGTGAGCTTGCCCACGTTGTTGCTTTGCAATTCGTAGCGCAACTCTTCCACCATCTTTTCCACTTCTTGCGGGGTCTGCAGTCGGTTGGTGCTGATCCCGGTCACCACCAGGTCGACGCGGCCGGTTTCGGCGTCGTAGACCTTGAGGGTCAGGGACGCGTCCCGGCACAACGTGAACTCACAAGTCAGTGGCGACAAGCCTTCTTCAATGCAGTTTCGCAGTTGGGAGAGGGTAAACATGCGGGTTCCTTCAGGGCGTAAAGTTCGACCCCTGAAGGGTATTGCTTGGCCTTCGCGGCAATAAGGCGAATTCGCACTAGCCGCACTAGTGCATTTGCACTGGCGAGGGCTACTTTTTAACCCGCAGTTCACCGGCAAACAGCCCGCGTTCACGGGCCCAGACGATTGCTGCGCTGCGGCTGTGCACACCCAGTTTGGAATACACCGTGGCCACATGGTTACGCACCGTGTTGGGCGCCAGTTTCAAGCGCGAAGCGATCTCCTTGTCAGCCAGGCCTTCGCAGATCAGACCCAGCACATCGCGCTCTCGGGCGGTGAGGTCGGTGAAGGCGATATTGGGTTGGCTGGGGCTGTTGACGCTCTTGGCGTTGGCCAGTTTTTCGATGAGGGTCTGGCTGAACCAGGAGGCGTCCTGCATCACTTCTTCGATGGCCGCCACCAGTTCCAGCTCCGAGCGTTTGCGTTCGGTGATGTTCATCATCACCAGCAGATAGCAGGGCACGTCTTGGATGATCACTGTGTCGGCGGAGACCACGCAGTCGATCACCTCGTTGCCTTTCTTGCGCACCTTGAGGTCCTGGCCGTCGAGGTTGCCGGCCTTTTCCAGGTTGGCGAACAACTGCGCGGACGCCTGCGGGCTGTCGATAAAGTCGATGTCTTCGATGGATTTACCGATCAGCTCCTCGCTGGTATAGCCGGTGATGCTCATGAAGGCTTCGTTGATGTCCACCACCTGGCGGTTGGCGGCGCTGCACACCAGGGTGGGCACCGGCGTCAGGCGGAACGATTTGGCGAAGCGCTCCTCGCTCTGGCGCAGGGCGATTTCCGCCTTTCGGCGCGGCTCCAGGTCCATGAAGGAGAACAGCATGCAGTCCTCTTCGTTCATATCCAGCGGTTGCCCAGCGACGATCACCAGTTTGCTGCCGCCCTCGGGCAGTTTCAGTTCGGCCTGCATTTGCGGGATGGTCGCGCCTTCGCCCAACCGCTGGATGGCCAGGTCCTTGCGCTCGGCCTGTTCCAGCACATCCAACTCGTACACCGACTTGCCGATGACCTGGTCGCGGTTGTAGCCGGTCATCTCCAGAAAGCCCTGGTTCACCTTGATATAACGCAAGTCGCTCAGGCGGCAAATCACTGCCGGGGCCGGGTTGGCGTTGAAGGTTTTTTCGAAGCGCTGTTCGGCGCTGGCCCACTCGGTGGCGTCGCTGAGGATCAGCACCAGCAATTCCGGCTCACCGTGGGAGTCACTGATCACCAGGCTGCGCAGGCGATGCACCCAGGTTCTGTCGGCGTCGTCGGTGGGGGAAACCTCCACCACCACGTCACTGAACTCTTCGCCAGCGGCGACGCGGGCGAGGGGGTAGTTCTCCAACAGCACCGGGTGGTTGTTGCGATAGCGCAGGGCAAATCGTTTGGCGTAGGCCTGGGTATTGGCACCCAGTGCAGCGACGTCATCGATGCCGTGCATGTTCAGCGCAGCTTCGTTGGCCCAGAGGATGGTTTGGTCGACTTCCGCGAGGATGATGCCGTCGGATACCCCGGAGACAATCTGCTGCAGTTGGCGGCGGTTGGTTTCTTTGGCGAGGACATCCTGGGTCATGGTTTCTCCGGGTTTTGGACGCGTGGAATTACGACACCGGGGCTTCAGGATAGTGCAGACCAATTGCCTGGGATGGGGTGCAAATGCACTATGCAGCCCGGTGCATTTGCGCGGGGACGAGCGGTACTTGGCTCGCCAGACTGAGGCGGTCAATAACGCAAAAAGGATCAATCATGACCCCTGTCTATGAAACCAACCGTTCGCCGTTTCGCGTGTCCTGGAGTGCGGTACTGGCCGGGAGTGCAATTGCCCTGGTGAGTTACCTGGTGCTGAGTGTGTTGGGCACCGCCATCGGCGCCAGCGCCGTCGACCCTATGCAAGCCGGCAACCCTTTGAGTGGGTTTGGCACGGGCGCCGGGATCTGGCTGTTTGTCTCGACCCTGGTCGCTGTTGGCCTCGGCGCCTTTGTGGCCGGCCGCACAGCCCCTGATCGCGGCGGCCTGCACGGCGTCCTGACCTGGACCCTCACCACGCTGCTCACCACCTGGCTGCTGGCGGGCTTGGCCGCCAGTGTCGTCGGCACCGCCGGCAATGTGGTAGGTAAAGGTCTGTCGGCTGCCGGCAGCGGCATTGCTGCGGTAGCACCGGGCATTGGCGACAGCGTCAAGCAGCAGTTGAACGAGCAGGGCATCCAATTGGACTGGAACAGCCTGCAAGGCGAGTTGGACACCTTGCTCAAGCAAAGTGGCAAGCCTGAACTGGACCCGGCCAACGTCGAACAGAAAACCGACCAGGCCGCTGCCGATGGCAAGCAGTCGGCGACCGCCGCAGCCAGCAACCCTGCCCAGGCTGGCGATGCGTTGAAGCAATGGTTCGAACGCGTCAAGGCTTCCGGTGAGCCCGCGCTGAATGCAGCGGACAAAGACGCATTGGTCAATATCGTTGCGGCCCGCACCGGCAAGAGCAAGGAAGAAGCGACCCAGATCGTCGACAACTACGCCCAGGCCTATCAGCAGGCCATGCAAAAGGTTGACGAACTGAAGCAACAGGCCGAGCAGAAAGCCCGTGAAGCCGGCGAAGTCGCGGCCAAACAGCTCTCCCGTGCGGCCTGGAGCACCTTGGCCATGCTGTTGTTGGGCGCGGCCTTGAGTTTCCTGGTGGGGCGCATGGCCCTGACCACGCGCCGAGTGCCGTTGGCTTAACAATGCGTGCAGCAGGGACGCTGCTTTTCACTGGCAGCTAACCTGCGAGTGTCAGCATTCCAATACCCACCGGCAATGCCTGGCGATGCGTGATCGTGATTTTGATCTGGCCTTTGATCTGGCTTTTGATCTGGCTTTTGATCTTAGGCGCCCCGTCAAACACGCTGGCCGGAATTCGACAGGGATTTGGGGGGTAAACCGGCAGGGATGCCGGTTTAGCCGCCCCGCGCCATGGATGGCGCGTGGCGGCGGCCCCCCAAATACCTGTCGGATTACGGGCACACCGAGCCTAGGCGAGGTGCCGAGTGTTGGGGCAAGAGCGTTTTGCTTACTTTTGCGCTTTTCAAAAGTGAGCCGCCGTAAGGGCGGAACCCATAGCAGCCGTTACCCAAATAACGGATATGTACCCGGTCAGATCCAACATCCAGGTCGGCTGTCAGGCCGCCTTCGCAGGCAAGCCAGCTCCCACATTTTGATCGCACGGCAACAGTTAGAGTGTGGTCGGCTGTCTGGCCGCTTTCGCAGGCAGGCCAGCTCCCACATTTGGATCGCGGGGTGACAGTTAGAGAGTGGTCGGCTGTTAGGCCGCTTTCGCAGGCAAGCCAGCTCCCACATTTGGATCGCGGGGCGACAGTTGGAGAGTGGTGGCTGCCAGGCCGCTTTCGCAGGCAAGCCAGCTCCCACATTTGGATCGCGGGGCGACAGTTGGAGAGTGGTGGCTGCCAGGCCGCTTTCGCAGGCAAGCCAGCTCCCACATTTGGATCGCGGGGCAACAGTTGGAGAGTGGTGGCTGCCAGGCCGTCTTTGCAGGCAAGCCAGCTCCCACATTTGGATCGCGGGGCAACAGTTGGAGAGTGGTCGGCTGTCAGGCCGTCATTTCCAGCAAGCCGGCTCCTACAAGGGATTTGTCTTCACGAAACCCGGTTTAAGGCCGAACACCTCCACGCCTTGGGCCGTCGCTTGCCCCGTGGTCACCTTCACCCGCTCCACCGGCTTATCCATCGCCTCGCGATATTCGACCGTCTTATCCGCCCGAATCGCCTGGCTCGGAATCACAATCGCCTGCGCATTGTTGTACGTCACAATGGTCAACCGCGCGCTCATCCCCAGCCGCACCCGCTGCAACTGCTGCGGCGTGAGCCTGGGGATCGACAAGGTCACTGGAAACTGCGCGCTGCCCTGGCTGTCATTGGCAATCGCCAAGCCACTCACCACGCTCACCGAACCGGTCAGCCGCTCGCCATCAAAACCATCCCCCAGCACTTCCACAGCCTGGCCCTGGTGCAGCTGGTTAATATCCAGCTCAGACACCTTGGCGACGATTTTCAGCCGTTCGATATTGGCCAGGCCGAACAGTACCTGACCCTGGCTGACCTTGCTGCCGGCCTGCACCGGGGCATTGTTGTTGCCGCCGCCCTGGGGTGACGTATTGCCGGGCGGCGGCACCACGATCCCGGAGAATGGCGCCTTCACTTCCTGGCCTTCGAGCAACCTGTGCAGGGCGTCGTATTTCACCGTGGCGTTGGTCAACTCCATATCGGCGATCTGGCGGTATTCGCCCTTGCCCTGGTCGATGGCCTGCTGCAGTTCGCTGCGGGCGGAGGCAAGGTCGAGCTGTTGCTGCTGGGTCTGTTGCTTGAGGTCGTCCAGTTCATTGCGCGGGATGATGCCGCGCTTGAACAGGTTTTCGCTTTCGGTGAGTTTGCGCTGGGTGTTGCCAGCGGTCATTTCAGCCGTGCGCAGGCTGCGGCGGGCGCGGCTGACAGCGGGGCTGCTGTCCCAGTCCTGCATCTCTTGCACGGTGCGCCGGGCCTTGAGCTGGGTGGAGAGGGCGTCACGCAGTTGCACCTCCAGGGTCGCCGGGTCCATGCGCAACAGCACCTGGCCGGCTTCGACGCGCTGGCCTTGCTCCACCAGGTTGGCTTGCACATTGCCGTCGAAGGGGGCAGTGAGGGTGATGGTGGTGTCGGGCTCGATCTTGCCCACCAGGCCGATCTGGTGCACCAGCGCGTCGGGCTTGACGGCCAGCCACTGATCGGTGGCGCTGGCCGGGTCTGAAGCCGGGCTGCGCAGGGCCAGGCCTGCACCGCCCAGTAGCACGATCAACACAGCACCCAGCAGGCGTTTCTGATTAGTAGTCATTGAGGGCGATTTCCCAACTTTCCAGCGTCATGCCCAGGGTCAAGTCGAGCTGGGTCTGGGCGTTCAAATAAGCAATCAGCGCATTGAGCTGCGCGTTTTCGGCGTTGCGCAGGTCGGTCTCGTAGCTCAGCACCTGGAAGTTGGTGGAGCGCCCGGCACTGAGTTTTTCCCGCTCGATCTCGATCTTGCGCCGCGACAGTTCCACCGCCCGCTGGGAGATTTCATATTGGCGCCAGCGGGTGCCGAGGTCGCGCACCACGTCGTTGACGCTGCGTTCCAGTTCCTGGCGCGCGTCGGTGATGCGGATCTCCTGGTCCTCCACATTCACCCGCGCGCGCACTTCGGCCTGGCGCGTGCTGATATCGCCGATGGGAATTTGCACCTGCACCCCAGCGTAGCTGTCCCAGGTGCGATTGTTGGAGCGGCCGGCATCGTTGTCGTAGGCGTCACGTACCTGGTTGGCGCCGGCCACCAGGTCCACCTGCCAGCGGCCGGAGTCCTTGGCGATCACCAGGTTAAGGTCAGCCTGCTGGCTGCCGAGCAGGGCGGCGAGATACTCCGGTTGCTGGGTCTGCGCGAGGTTGAAGGCCTGGCGCTTGTCGATCTGCATGGGCCTGGCCTCCAGGGCTTCGGTGGCGCGGATCGGCGTGGACAGGTCCAGGGCCAGCAGGCGCAGCAGGGCCAGGCGGCTGGTGTCCAGTTGGTTCTGCGCTTCTTCGACACCCAGTTGCTGGGTGGCGATATCGGCTTCGGTCTGGACGATTTCGAATTCGGCCATGCGCCCGGCACTGATCAGCGCCTTGTTCACTTCCAACAAGGTGCCGGAACGCTTGAGGGCATCCTGCACGATGCTCAGTTGCTCCTGGGCGCGCAGCAGTTCGCGGTAGGTGGCGATGATCTGGCTGATGGTCTGTGCCACGGTGGCCTTGAGGTTCAGGCGGTTGGCCTGCTCCGACAGCCGCGACAGGCGCAGCGGCGCGGTGGTGGCATCCCAGCCGGCACCGCGCAGCAGCGGTTGGATGATAGCCAGGTCCAGGCCGTCGCTGCGGTAGCGGCCGGCGCGGTCGGCGGTGTTCAGTTGCTGGGTCCAGGCCATGCTCAGGCGCGTGCCGTACTCGCCAAGCAGGCTGGTGGCCGGCGCCACGTTGGCATTGCGCGCGTTGTCGGCGGAGCCACGGGTGCTGCGGTAGTAACTGTTGAGCGTGAGCTTGGGGTTGAACACATCTTCGGCCACGCGCAGGTCAAATTTCTGCGCCACCCGTTGCAGGTACGCGCTGCGGATCGCCGGGTTGTTGCGCAGGCCCAGGTACACCGCATCGCCGAGCGTCAGGGTGGTGACCTGGGCATTCAGCGAGACACTGCGGTCGTAGCCGCTGCGCGTGGTGCTCGGCGCCGACGGTTTGATCACCACGTCGGCGGCCATGCCCGGTAGGCTGACCAGCGCAAGCCACAGCAGCCACCTATTCATCGCGCAGGGCCTCCACCGGCTGCAGCCGTGAGGCCGAGACCGCCGGGTAAATGCCGAAGAACAGCCCGACCAGCAACGTACTGCCCACCCCCAGCGGCAAGGCGGCGACGGCCAGGGCAAACTCCCAGCCCGACAGCCAGGCATACAGCCAGGCGGCGGTCATGCCCAGGACCGCGCCGCACAGTGCGCCAACGGCGGTGAGGGTCACGGCTTCGAGCAGGAACAGGTTGCGGATATCCCGCTGGCGCGCGCCCAGTGCCATGCGGATACCGATCTCGCGACGCCGCTCCGACACGTTCATCAGCATCACGTTCATCACCCCCACGCCGCCACCCACCAGGGAGATCGCGCCGAGGGCCAGCAGCAGATAGGCGAAGGTGCGACTTTGCCGGGTCATGCCGTCGATCATTTGCTGGGGCACCTGGATGTCCGCATCGTGTTCGGGAAGCTGAGGACTCAAGGCGGCGGCTGCGTCCTTGGCAATTCGTTCCATGTCCTGGCCGGGTGTGGCGCGGATGATCACGTTGCCGATTTGCGGCGTGGCATAGATACGGCGCATGCCTTCGGCGGGGATGAACAGCGACTCGTTGGCCTGCACCGGCATCAGCATCGCTCGGGGCTGGTTGCGTAGGATGCCGACGATCAGGAACAGGTAGTCGTTGATGCGCACGCGGTCGCCCAGTTGCAGCGGGTCGCCTGGCGCTCCCAAGGCCTGGGCCAACTGATCGCCGATCACGCCGTAGGTCTCGTTGGCATCGAAGCTCGATAGGAAACGCCCCTGGTGTACCGCCAGGCGCATGGCGTCCTTGATGTCTGGCGTGCTGCCGACAAAGTTGGCGTTGACGGTCCGGCCATGAAACACGATAGGCCCGCTGAATAACGTGAGGGCGCCGATATGGGCAATGCCCGGCACGGTCTGGCGTACCGCGTCCAGATCGAGGCGAGCGGGCATCGGGGCACTGCTGCCGCCTTTGGGCGGGAACTGGGCGATCAGGGTGTCGGTGCCCATGTCCTTGAAGATCATCGCGGCATCCACCGCCGCGTTGTGGCCGATATTGATCAGCGCCACCACCGACGAACTGCCGATCACGATCCCCAGCAATGCCAGGATCGAGCGCTTGCCCAGGGTGCGCAGGCTGATGAATGCTTCATGCAGCAGTTGGCTGAGGCTCTGTTCGACCCGCAGGCGGTTGTTTACCTGCTGGGTCATAGGCAACCGGCCTCTTGCACCACACCGTTGCGCACCAGGATCTTGCGTTCCAGGCGCTCGGCAATGTGCGGGTCGTGGGTGACGATGATCAGCGTGACCTGTTGCTCGCGGTTCAGCCCCAGCAACAGGTCCATGATCTCCTGGGCCGTGGTGCTGTCGAGGTTGCCGGTGGGCTCATCCGCCAGGATCACCGAGGGCTTGCCCACCAATGCCCGCGCGATGGCCACGCGTTGGCGTTGGCCACCAGAGAGATCGGCGGGGCGATGGTGGGCGCGGTCGGCCAAGCCGACTTGCTCAAGCATGCGCAAGGCCTGTTCCACGGATTCATGCCGCGATACGCCGCGATAGCTCAAGGGCAGGGCGACGTTATCCAAGGCGCTGAGGCGTGGCAGCAGGTTGAAACTCTGGAACACGAAGCCGATTTGCTGGTTGCGGATCGCCGCCAGTTGGTCGGGCGTGGCATTGAAAATATCGTGGCCGGCAAAGTGGTACTGGCCGCAGTTGGGCAGGTCGAGCAGGCCAAGGATATTGAGCAGGGTACTTTTGCCGGACCCGGACGCGCCGAGGATGCCGCAGCTGTCGCCGCTGGCGATGGACAGGCAGACATCATTAAGAATGGACAGGTGTTGCCCGGCCAGCTGATAGCTTTTGCCGATGCCTTGCAGTGAAATCAAGCCTGGGTGCGCGGGGGTATCTGTCATCATGACTACGCCTTCAGTCTCGACGGTGCCGTGCCGCCCCGGAAAAGCCTTTTTACAATTTCGGGAGCCACCTGGTACGCGTCACGGACTGGTTTTATTTCTTGTTTTTAAAATATTGTTTGAATACTAACCGTGTTCCAGCGCCTTCGCCAGCCATGGATATAGAGCGGTTTCATCCTTTGAAACGATTTCTTCAACGCGCCAGCAGGCCACTCACAAACCTTTCGACTAGCCTCAACGCGCCCGGCTGCAAAGGCTTTCGATCATATGGCGGTGTGTCACTACTTGCTTTCGGACGAAGGCCCCGGTATAAAAAATCAAATTATTTTTTAAAACAATATTTCCCACGTGGAACTTCTATGGTCGCGAAGAAAGTCAGCGCTCCAAACATTACCAAGACTCGACTGCTGGATGCGACAGAGGCTCTCTTCATAAAGTACGGATACGACGCGGTTTTGTTGCGGCAGATTACCGAGCGTGCCCAGGTCAACCTGGCGGCGGTGAACTACCACTTCGGGGACAAGGATTCCCTGATGCAAACCCTGCTCAAGCAGCGCCTGGAGCCGCTCAACGAGCAGCGCCTGGAACTGTTGGCCCGCTGCGAGGCCGAGTCCGATGGCCCGTTGGACTGCGACACCTTGCTTGGCGTGCTGTTCGCCCCGGCCATGGGCCTGGAGCGCAGCGACCCGGCCAGCGCCAGTGGGGAAGGGCGCTCGTTCATCCGTTTCCTGGGGCGGGTGTACAGCGACACCTCGCCGTTTATCCAGGAATACCTCAAGGTGCATTACCAGCCGGTGTTCCAGCGCTTCTTCGAAGCCTTCGCCCTGGCCCTGCCGGACCTGCCGCGCAATGAACTGGGGGTGCGCCTGCAATTTGCCCTCAAGGCGATTTCCGGGGTGATGGCCGGCACTGAACTGCGCCTGCTGATGAACTCCATGAGCCTGGGCCGCCCGGCCACGGATGCGGAGGTGATGGCCAAGTTGATCACCCTGGTGTCAGCGGCGATTCGCGTGCCGCAGCAAAGCCCGGAAGCCGAAAACGCGCTGGCGAGGGTGCTGGATACCCAGCGGGCCATTCGCGAGCAGGCGGCACCTGCCAGCAAAGCCGCACGCTGATACCTGTAGGCGCCGGCTTGCCGACGCCTACAGCGACGGTGGGAGTAGCTGAGCGAAAATCAGGCAAAAAAAAGCCCGCTGGGGCGGCGGGCTTGATGTGCAACATTTGTAACGGATGAGGCTTCACCCTACGTCTCGGGATGTGAATAAAACGTGAAAAATATGTAAGAGAAAGTATGTAGGTGCTAAAAGATTTCGTCAGGGTGTTCTTCGTTCACGCGACCATTCGTCGCTACTGTCAACATTGACAGCTAGACGTCTCTCCTGCGCGGGTGTGTGATTTCCTCGTTCGGCACTCATGCCCGAGTCATCGCATCAGGAGCGCTTGCCATGCCCTCAAAACCCATTATTCCTGCCCCCGGCTCCATTCTTGCGGACACAAACCAACTTAAGCCGCCTGAACTGTTCAACGGGGTGTTGAATGTTCTGGGCGCTGAAATGGGTGGCGGGATACGGCATATTGAAAACTACATGCACGTGTTTATCCCAAAATGGGATCCGGTGGAGGAGTTCGACAACTTTCGCTTTTACATGCGTGATTCAATGCTCCCCCTGGCATCTGCCGATGTGCTTCCGGGACAAACAGATCAGTCTTCCTACGTGTTGGCGATACCTCAAGAGCTGATACCCGAGGGCTTCTCATTCCCTTGTTTCAGCGTTGTTCAGCGAGCCGGTTCCGGTACGGAAATCCGATCACCTGACGCCACCTGGTTCATCAAGAGTACACGCCCGGGTGGTTCGGACATGGGGCATCCTATGTTTCACCCCGCCCTGAAGCTCTCGCTGCCGGAGGACCTATCGAGGCCGGGTGCGGTACTCGATCCTGAGCGGGCCAGCAAGGGTGTGATATGCGGTATTGAGTTGTACCCCAACGCCCGTGAGCGTGACACAGTAGAGCTGTATTGGGATGGGAAGTTGGTCACTTTGGAACTGGATGAAGACCATGTCGATGGCACCACGGCCATTGAGGTGAAGGTCCCTAAGGAAATAGTTGAAGCCAGTACCAGCGGCTCGATCATTATTCGGTTCTGCCTGGAAGATGAGGTGGAAAACCGTTCCGGTCCGGACCGGCGCTGGTCGCAAGCGGTTCACCTCGATAGCGACTTAGAGCCAGGGCTGCTTAAACGGCCGTTCTTCGTGCTCAACGGTCACGAGATTTTTGATGTCAACTTCGATACGCAAAGCAGCGGCCACTTTGAAGTCGAGGTCGTTGCGCCCAGTCTGTTGCCCGACGGCAGCACTACGCCTGCGGGCACTCAAATTTTGGTGACACTGAGCGGCCTACGTTCGGATGCCACGCCGTTGATTGTGGCATTCCCACCGTTCCCCGCTCGCATAGGCCGTTCCGCGTCTGTCGATGTCGACAATGCCATCCTCGAGGAGCTGATCAACGGAACGATGAGGATCTCTTATGAGTTGCAGTTTCCCCTGGGAACCACGCTGGCGCACTCTCGCCGCGTGGCGGTGACGATTTTCGGCACCTACTCGAACATGCCTGCCCCCACCATCATAGAGAACGAGGGCGGCCTGATTAACCCGGAGGCGACCTCTATCACCGTAGGCTTTCCCGATTACGAGCCCTATAGCCGAAACTACAATGTTACCGTTCGGATGGAGGCAACCGGACATGGCGGTGATGCGGTGTTTAATGAGGAAACCAAATTGGCAGGAGGCCCGCCGCCAGAACCGCGCACATTCGATAGGGAGTTTTTTGAACGCTTCATCGGCCTGGGGAATGTGAAAGTGTTCTACCGGGTGGATGATGGCGGAATAAAAGGCACGGATGTCGGGACATTGAGGAAGCGCGACTCCGAACCGCTTTACGTCAGGTTCGGCGAGGCTGTGGCCCACTTGCCAGCGCCTGAAATAGAGGGCACGGATGAATTTGGCAATCTTGATCCGGACCTTATCTTCGGCAGTGTGAAAGTGACCCTGCCCTATACCGGGACTTTGGAAGAAGACAAAGTGACCTGGATCTGGACAGGTACGGGGGGCAGCGGCGGCAGTACGAGAGATTCAATCAGAGTCAATAGCGGTACTGCCGGCGCGCCCTTGAAGTTCAATGTCGACAAGACGTTTGTCGAGAATAACCGCGATGGCGAGATTCGCCTGCGTTATTACCTGGAACGTGAAGACACCGATACGCTTTACTCTTTCGATCTAGTGGTCAGTGTCGGCAAGGCGTTGGGGGAACTGGGAGCGCCTGAGGTTCTTTTGGCCACAAAAAATCCCGATCAACTGGATCCGGAAGTCGTGCCCCAGGGCGCAACCATTCGTGTGGCCTTCGAGGAGATGACGCCGAGCTACCGGATCAGGGCGGAGTGGCGAGGGCTGGCGAATATCGGCACTCACAAAGAGACTAAGGACGGCGATATCAGCAAGGTCCTAGACTTTGCCGTGCCGAAGGAGGTTGTTGGGGCGAATATTCATCCGTTGGGACGGGATATCGAGGTGCAGTTCTTTCTGATTCTCGGTGGCCGGGATATACCGTCGAAGATCTTGCACCTGCGCCTGCTGACCCTTACCAACAAGCCTGTGCCCTTGATAGACGGTATTGGCAACGTCCCCGTGCTGGAGCTCTACAACCTGTCCAATACCGCGCGCACCCGAACCGCTCCTTGGTTGTTCAGCCATCGTGACCAGCGGGTATGGATGACGTACAGCGGAACTTTTGCTGCCAGCAACGGCGGTGGCCCATTCTTCAATCAGACCTATAACGCAGACCGCTTGGGCGAGGTGGATGAGGTGGCTGGGCTTTCGCCGCCGGCACCGGTCGATAAGCTCCAACAATTGGCGGATGGTTCTACATTGACGATCAAAGTCATGGCGTCCTTTGATCGTAGCCTGGATGACAGCAATGCCGTGACGATGGATATCAAGCAGTATCAAATCCAGGCGCTACCCGGCATCCTGCCGCACCCGACGCTTGTGGGGGCCAATGGGACGGGCCAGACTGTGTCGGTCGATCCATTGAGCATTGAGCATAATCGCGCCGTCAATGTCTCTTTCCTGCCCATGTATCAGCGCGACATTATTACCCTGCAGTGGATTCATCGGGACGGTGTCACACCCCCTATCGAGTCACAAAATGGGCTGGACGGGGGCACAGTGGTATTCCCGATCGCGCTTGAAATACTGGCCCGTAGCGTGAACAGTCAGGTGCAGTTGCGTTACTCGCTGGTGCGTGACGGACACACCGTCGAGTCCCACATACAGACGGTCAACGTTGGGACTATCCCATCTTCAAGCTTGCCCGCGCCCGTCCTCAACAATCAAACGGGAGGCATACTCGACCTTACCCAGTTCACCGGTAACGCACTCGCGTCTGTTGGCAAGTGGCCCTTGAGTGCCGCTGGCACCTACGCGCAAAGGGTATGGCTGATTTGCACAAGCCCGGATGCCGCCGAACCGCTTTATATATTGCGCAACCATCCGATTAACGCTACTCAACAGGCCAATGGCCTGCAGAACATTGCGGTGCCTCGGGCCTGGTTGCAGGGTTTGAAGTACGGCAGCGCGTTGACAGTGACGTGTAAAGTCACTTATGACGGCAGTTCGGTGGAGTCCAGTGCCACTCCCTTTCCGTTGGCACATTTTACGGTGAGGCCAGGTTTGTTGAATGACATGACTGACTTCAATAACAGCAATTTGAACGGTTGGGCACCGCTACACACGATGGTGCCGATTCATATTGGACGCTCGGGTTCTGAGTACTACATCTTTACTACTCATAACGCGTACATGGGATGCCACAAGACATTTGCCAATGCGGGACCAGGCGTTTACGAGGTGACTGTCAGGTATCGTCACAGTCCGCGAACAAGCGGAAATTATGTCTATCTGAATGCCGTGTCGATCAAATATTTCACTGCTGAGGCGGGCGCCAATTGGTCAAGTACAACCCAGGGGCCTCTGATTTCAACTACAGACAAGGCCCAGTTTGCTATTAGATTTGAAAACTCACAGGTTCAGATCTCCTCTATTCAGGTGAAGCAGATCTCGAGATCCTAGCACTCATCACGGAGTCTAACCTCGGTCGGCGAAGAGGGGGGAGTCATTCACAGGCTCCCTGGCTGACCGTTGCTTAACATGCAGCCAGATATTTGGTTTCATCGTATGCACTCGTCGTGTGCGTAATGCCACTTGTCGGAACTGTCAAGACTGACAGTTATGCCCATCCTTGTTTCTGGCGTGTGATTTAAAGGTGCGGCGTCTTTCCTGACATCGCGAAAACACAGGAACTTTTCTCATGTCCGGTGAAACTGATCTTTCTATCAATACAGTGAATAACGTCCGGGCACAACTGGACCCTCCCCCCTATATCAATAACGCAGTCCGAACAGTAGTCGGCGCTGATATTGGTGCGGGCATTGATCAGACAAAACATGGCCTTTATGTGATTTTTGAACCCTGGGAAAACCTGAACATAGGCGATATTTACGAGTTCTTCATGGGGGACGTGATTCCCATCCAAAGCGGTGAGGTGTTGCCGACCCAAAAGGATGACCCCCGATTTTACCTGCATATTCGCCTTGAAAACGTCCCCTTGGGTGTTACCCATCCTTGCTATGGCGTAGTCAAACGAGCCGGTGGCGGTCGGGTCGATAAATCGGTTGATCAAACCTGGTTTATCAGGAGGGAGCGTCCGGGAGGCTTGGATACGGATCCCGGTGTGCCCTATCACCCCGAACTCAAGTTTGACCTGCCCTCGGACCTGCAGGGATGTGACGCTGAGCTGACACCTGACAGAGCCAGTAAAGGGGTGATCATTACCATCAAGCCGTATCCGGGTATACGTATCCACGACACCATCGTCTTGGAGTGGAATAAAGAGTCATCAGTGGTCAGATTGACCTTGGACAAGGAGCATTTGGCGGGAACCAAACCGATTGAGGTCAAAGTATCACGGGACATCATCCTCCAGTCGGGTAGCGGGCTTTTGGGTATTCGCTTTCGCGTGTTCGATGAGGTCGGTAACGGTAGCGGTCCTCTCTATCCGTGGTCGCAAACGACCCGTCTCAAAAGCAGCCTGGACCCCGATTTACTTGAGCGTCCTTCCTTCGTCATTGGCAAAAAGGAATACACTGATGTGGACCTTGATGCCCACGGCAACGGGCCTTTCGAGGTAGAGGTTTTCACACCCGAGTTTCTTCCGGACGGAACTCCTACACCCGTGGGCACCCAAATCGTCGTGACGTTATCACCGACACGTGAGCTGCCACCTGAAACGGCCCGTATTGACCGTTCGACGTTCATTATTGTTGACAGGGCCTATCTCGTAGAGCTGCTCGGCAGTTCGACCAGTATCACCTACTCGCTCCAGTTCCCTTCGGGTAACGAGATCGGGCGCTCCCGCCAGCTGACGATCAGGGTGACCGGTCGCTCATTCAACATGCCGCCCGTGTATATCGTGCAGTCGCAGGGCGGTGTGATCGACCCGAAAGAACCGTTCATTACGGTGGAGTTTCCCGAGTACGAACCTTACGGGCCCGGCTACAACGTGACATTGCGCATCGTGGATCAATCGGGCCAGGTTGAACCCTTTGAGCAAACCCTTCTGGCTGGCCCGCTGCCAGCGCTCTCTCGGACCGTGACTAAAGCGGAGTTCGAACCTTTTGTCGGTCTCTCTGACGTCAATGTGTATTACCGTGTGGATGATGGCATTCCAGGCATTCCGAGCCCTGCGACTATTCGCGATTCCCGGTACCTGCCGGTGCAGTTCGGCACTATTTTTCCTGATCTTCCTGCGCCGTTGATCTCCATGACCGATGAGCACGACAACCTTGACCCCGCGGTGCTTGTGGGCCGAGCCACGGTCACTTTGCCTTATGTGTTCACCGAGATTGACGATATCGTCAACTGGACCTGGATAGGTTCCGGAACCAATGGCAGCACGAAGGACGAGATCGAAGTCAATGGCGGGACAGTAGGGCGGCCGCTGGTGTTTGATGTTGACAGAGCGTTTGTCGACAACAACCTCAATGGTGACATTCGCCTGCGTTATTTCATCACGCGTGAAAACTCCCGGCCATTACGTTCCGAAGAGCTGCGCGTCACGGTAGGGCCGGGGCTGGGCGTATTGCTCAGGCCTGAAGTGTGGGAAGCGACACAAGATCCGGATGAGCTGGCACCTGAAACGGTCATTGCAGGGGCGACCATTGTTGTCCACTACCTGTCAATGCGGCCGACGGACCAGATTCGTGTCCACTGGAAAGGGCTGCCGGGGCTGGGCAGCCACACCGAGACAAAAGACGGCACCAACCAGGGGCGTGTTGAATTTAAGGTGCCGCCTGAAGTTGTAGGGGTCAATATCCACCGTCTCGGACGTAGTATTTCAGTGCAATACGATGTGCTGCGCGGAGGGCGTGAAACGCCGTCGCCAATACTGTCATTGCGTTTGCTACCTATCCGGCGTTTGCCGACCTCCGTTTTGGATACCGCCGGTGAAAATGAGGTGCTGGAGCTGTTCAAGCTTAATGGCCTTGAACGCACACGCATGAGTACCTGGCCTTTCGTCCATGTCGCGCAATACATGTGGCTGGAGTACATGGGGACTTTCCGGGACGAGTCGAACTACTTCGAGGCACGCTATGACGGCAACCTGGTAGGTTCCGAGGTGGCCAGCAAAGGCGTGTCTGTCGCAGCGCCGGTGGACAAATTCCTTGAACTGCATAATGGCTCGCAGTTGAGTATTTCCTTTTATGCCAACTTTGGCCGCAATCCGGACCGGGACTCTGCCGTTTTGTTTGGCGTCCGTACTTACCTGATACAGGAGGTGCCGCAGGAGCTGCCGTACCCCACTGTAGTCAACGCAGTGGGTTCTGATTCGTTGGTCACCCTGGACCCGTTGTTTGCACAAAATGGCGGACGCGTCATCGTTGCCTATACCTCCATGTCCACACAGCATCAAATCACGTTGGTTTTGAGCGGCACCCAGGGTGCCGGCACCTTTACGCTTACCCTGCCCGGGGAGCTTGATGGAAGCGTGACGTTCGACGTGCCTCCCAGTGTGATCGCAGCCAATATCGCTAATGGCACCTCCCGATTTACTGTCCAATACTCTGTGGCAAACGGAATCGGAAGCCCTGTTCCATCCGGCGTGGTGACAGTGATGTTGACACCGCTGCCGGCCGTCCACAGACCACCGGTGATCATTAACCAGGCAGATCCAAATACCAATGTTCTGGAGCTGAGCCGTGTGATAAATGGTGCGACGGTGCGCGCCACTACCTGGCCGTTCATTGCTGAATTTCAGCCGGTTTATCTGAGGCTGGAAGGCACCCACGCGGACGGGCGGCACCACAACTATGAGGTGTGGAACCTTGAGAATAATGCGGTGACGCAGCAGTGGGCGACGAATGGCTTCTTTGAAGCGGCGGTTCCTGCGAGTTACTTCAAGGACCTGCGACACGGTAGTACCTTGACCACTGTTTTCAGAGTCTTCCTGGCGACCAGCCCGGCATTTGATCGCGAGGTCATCGACTTTCAGCGGCAGGTCTATACCGTGGCAGATGCCACAGAGCGCCCGGTCATCCTGAGTGCTCATGATGACAGAGGCAATTTTATCGCCGACAACGGTCACACCGTGGCCATCGCGGTGACGCTCAGAGGTACCGCCGCGCCTCTCAGGACCGTGGATATTTATGACGGAAGTGTGCGCAAGGACAGCGCTACGGCTGACGGCAACGGGGTCTGGTCACGCCGGGTGACGGGGCTGTCTCAAGGGGCTCGCATTTTTACCGCCCGTGCAACCTACGGTGATCTACCGGTCTCGCCTCGGTATGTGGTGACTGTGCTCAACAGCACGCTTCCCACTATTGCAGTGTTCGACTCACGCGGCGAGGTTCGTCAGAACGGGACTACCTTTGATACTCAAGTGAGACTCGAAGGCACCGCAACGCCTCGGTTGCAGGTGCAGTTGTATGAAGATGGCGCACCGAAGCAGACGCTGGATGTAAGTTCGACAGGGAAATGGTCAGTTATCAGGAGTAACCTGGCGCAGCGCACCTACTCCTTCAAAGTGCGGGCACTCTATGCCAACTCTGAGTCCAACACGCGTGTATTTACCGTGGACCGCACCGTACCATTTAGCTTCAACACCACAACGGTTGTGCGTAATCAGCGCTTGTACTTGTGGCGCGACCTGACGACCAATCCCGCCTTCCGCCCTCAGCACAATCTGGATACGTTCCAGCATCGGGCCAGTGGTGGCCATGAACCCTATAAGTATGAGTCGAGCAATCCGGATTGTGCGGTGGTAGACGCCACGGGTGTGGTGGTCATTCTTAATAACGGCAGCACGCGCATTACCTGCCGTGACGCGCGGGGTACGGTATTGGGATATAACGTAGAGGTGAGTAACGTGGTGTTTTTTCGCGATTACGGTTTTGGCGGCGGCTATAAGGAATGTCTGTTCCAGGCGCACAACCGCAGGGGACGGTTACCTAGCCTGGATGAGCTGAGGGGAATTTATGCCCAGCACGGCGGCGGGCGCTGGCAAGGGCAGGCCCACGACCTATTCTGGTCGGTCACCAGCTCTGGATTCTTGCACCGGTCGGGTAAACACATGTTCAATGGTAGCGAAGGCAGTTTGTTCGAGCTGGGTAACCGCCTCACGATGGTCATGTTCTGAGTCAACGCAGACTGTTTGAGGCTCTCAAAAAAACGCTCACCACGGAGGTGGCGAGCGTTTTTATTAAAGCAGTGATATTAATGGGTTATTGTTATTCGCACTTTTGCGTGGTCGGGTTAAAGTTTTGCGTGCCTGGACATCTGTAAATATATTGAAGAAATCTTCCTGCGACTGGGTTCCAGACACATCGATAGTATGTGTGGGGTATGTTACCTGGGAAGTACCCAGCTTGAGTGCACGGCGGGTTGGGCGCACCCGGATTGGTGGTGACGAGGGGCTCTGGGACGTCCCGCGTTTGTTTCTCGGAAGTGCAACCACTGATGAAAAATGCCAAGCCGAGTAAGCACATTACTTTCACGGTTTGGCGTTTTTTTTCTTCACTGCGAAGCAGGCACATGGTGAGCTCCTTGTTGGAATATGCCTGAACAGTTAACGGTTAAAATAAGTACTCGTCTACTGTCAGAATTAACAGGTAGCGCGGTTGTTTAGAGGGGGTGGTGTGTCTGAGTGTTGCCTTCAAATCTTCCAGTGCTGCGCACTGTTGGCCAGTCTGCTGCGCATCGCATCTACATTGGCCCCCAGTTGCAGCGTCAATAGTCGGTAACCCTCTAATGCACTGTGCACCTGAACATCCAATACGGGGTCGACTGCGAGCCTGTTACCAGGTCGCTCCAGACGTTCGATTGCACCCGACTTCAACGCACGCGCCATCCCCACCAGTTGCACTCGAATCTGCCGATGCTCGGCCTTCAACATCATCTGCATCCGTGCCATCGCCTGTTCATCGCGAGGGTCTGGCCGAGTATTGCCAAGAATCTCCAGGGTGCTGATGCACATGCGCAGGTGGCGTTGAATCGCGTCTAGCTCGGTCATGGAAATCCGCACCTCCTTGGATACCGACGGCATCAATGAACGCAGTTGCAGTATCGCCGCATTCAAGCGGTTGAGCAGTTTCAGGTGTTCGTCATCGGTGACCGACTGGCCATTGATGATCCGGCTGTAGATCGCCGCGCAGTCGCGCAAGGCGCTGGCCAGGTTGTAGCGCCACGAGTACACCGCGTACAGCGGCAGGGCGAAGGAGAAGGCCAGGGCCAGGACGATGCCGATTAGGATGTCGACGGTGCGCCACAGGCCGTCCGAGATCGGGTTGTCGCCGTGCCCGGCAACGATAAACACCGTGATCGCTGACAGCAGCGCGATGTAGCCGCCTTTGCCGATGGCGTGGTAGGAAAAGAACCCGCACACCGCCGACATCAACAGGTAGGTCAGGAACGGCTGGCCGAAGTAGGCCTGTTGCACCACCAGCAGCAAACCGACGCTGGCGCCGATCAAGGTACCGTAGGCGCGCTCCACGGCTTTCTTGCCGATATTGCCGTGGTGCTGCAACCCGCCTATCACGATCAACATGGTCACCGACGCCCACTCACCGTGGGGCAGGTTGATGCCGGTGGTCAGCAGGATCGTCGCCAGCAAACCGATGGACACGCGCACGGCGTGAATCAACTTGGCATGGCGATAGCGGCGGTAGGGGTCGAGCAAGGGGCGTAGCAGGCGCCGGGCAAACAGAGGTAGGTGCAGATTCATCGGTATTAAAGTGGCCTCGATTGTATGAATGTGCGCGATCAAATGTGGGAGCGGGCTTGCTCGCGAATACGGTGGGTCAGCCAATACATCCGCTGCTGGTACACCGCATTCGCGAGCAAGCCCGCTCCCACAATGTGTTTGGCGCCGTTCTTAGAAAATGTAGTCGGTGGTCAGGAAGCTCGAGTCACGGTTGCGCAGGATGTCGCTGACCAGCGCCTTGTTGCTTTCCTGGAACTTGGTCGCCACCAGCGTGCGGATCGAGAACACGCGCAACGCGTCATGTACCGACAGCGTGCCCTCGGCCGAGTTCTTGCGCCCGTTGAACGGGAAGGTGTCCGGGCCGCGCTGGCACTGGGCATTGATGTTGATACGCCCGACCTGGTTGGCGAAGGCGTCCACCAGGCGCCCGACTTCCACGGCGTTGGTGCCGAAGAGGCTCAGTTGCTGGCCAAAATCCGAGTCCAGCACGTACTCGATGACCGTCTCCAGGTCACGGTAAGGCACGATTGGCACCACCGGGCCGAATTGCTCCTCGTGGTACACGCGCATTTGCGGGTTCACCGGGTACAGCACCGCCGGGTAGAAGAACGACCCGCGGCTTTCACCACCGTGCTCATTCACCACCTTGGCACCGTGTTGCGCGGCATCGGCAACCAGGCTGTTGAGGTAATCGACCTTGCCCACTTCAGGCAATGGCGTCAGCGCCACACCGTCTTCCCACGGCATGCCGGGTTTGAGCGTGGCCACCTTCTTATTGAATTTGTCGATAAAGCTGTCGACGACGTCTTCATGCACGAACAGGATTTTCAATGCGGTGCAACGCTGGCCGTTGAACGACAAGGCGCCGGTGACTGCTTCACTGACCGCATTGTCGAGGTCCACCTCCGGCAGCACGATGCCGGGGTTTTTCGCATCCAGGCCCAGCGCCGCACGTAGGCGGTGTGGTTTCGGGTGCAGCTTTTTCAAATCGCTGGCGGCCTTGTTGGTGCCGATAAACGCAAAGATATCGATCTTGCCGCTGGCCATCAGCGCGCTGACGGTTTCGCGGCCGCTGCCGTAGATCACGTTGATCACCCCGGCCGGAAAGCTGTCGCGGAAGGCTTCCAGCAAGGGTCGGATCAGCAGCACGCCGAGCTTGGCCGGCTTGAACACCACGGTGTTGCCCATGATCAGCGCCGGGATCAGCGTGGTGAAGGTTTCGTTCAGCGGGTAGTTGTAGGGGCCCATGCACAATGCCACGCCCAGCGGTACGCGGCGGATCTGGCCGAGGGTGTCCTGCTCCAGCTCGAAGCGGCTGGAGCGGCGGTCCAGCTCTTTGAGGGCATTGATGGTGTCGGTGATGTAGTCGCAGGTGCGGTCGAACTCTTTCTGCGAATCCTTGAGGTTCTTGCCGATCTCCCACATCAGCAACTTGACCACCGCATCGCGTTGCTCACGCATGCGCCGCAGGAACGCTTCGACATGTTGGATGCGATCGGCCACGCGCAGGGTTGGCCATTCACCCTGGCCACGGTCATAGGCGCGCACGGCGGCGTCGAGGGCGGTAAGAGCGGTGTCGGCATCCAGCAGCGGTGTGCTGCCGATGTGCACGCGCTCGTCGCCCAGTTGCACCGGGCTTTGCACTTTGGCCAAAGGGCCATTCCATACCCGCAACTGGCCGTCGACCAGGTAATCACGCTGTTCAATGGGCGTGCCGAGCTGGAACTGTTCGGGAATCGCTGCGGCGGAGGCGGGAAACAGCTGGGCGAGCAGGTTGCTGGTGGTCATGTCGCTACCCCTGGAATAGTTGCAAAACATGACTAGAGAGTCACCCAACAACAGGCTCTATGGCAAGGCTTGCGCGCTTTCTTGTTCGCTGCGCTGCGCCTGAAGGTTAAACTGCGCGGCTTTCTTGAAGGAGTTCACATGAGTCACTACCAGCCGGGCATTCTTGCCGCACCGGTGCCGTTGCAGGCACGCCATCTGTTTTTTGCCGTGGAGGCCCTGGCAGCCGTGCCCGCCGCGCTGGATGCGCTGGTGCCGTTGGCCGATTCGGCGGCAGTGGTCGGTTTTGGCGAGCCGCTGGTCAGCGCACTGGGCGCCCGGATTGATGGCCTGCGCACATTCCCCACGGTCTGCGGGCCGGGCGCGCATAACCCATCGACCCAGCAGGCCTTGTGGGTGTGGCTGCATGGCGAGGATCGCGGTGAATTGCTGTTGCGCAGCCGCGCCGTGGAAAAGGCCCTGGCCCCGGGCTTTCGCCTGGTGCAATCGACCGAAGGCTTTCGCTACAAGACCGGTTTTGACTTGACCGATTACGAAGACGGCACCGAAAACCCCCACGACGACGCCGCGGTTGAAGCCGCGTTGACCGACAGCGGCGCCAGCTTTGCCGCGATCCAGCAGTGGCAGCACGACCTGGATGGGTTTGCGGCGTTGCCTGCGCAAGAGCGCGATCACATTATTGGCCGCCGGCATGGTGATAATGAAGAGTTGGAGGACGCTCCCGAGTCGGCTCACACCAAGCGCACCGCGCAGGAGAGTTTCACGCCCGAGGCCTTCGTGGTCCGTCGCTCGATGCCGTGGGCCGAGAACGGCCAGGCCGGGTTGATGTTTCTTGCATTCGGGCATTCGTTCGATGCGTTTGAAGCCCAGTTGCGGCGGATGAGTGGGTTGGAGGATGGGATTGTCGATGGGTTGTATCGCGTGAGTACGCCGTTGACGGGGGGGTATTACTGGTGTCCGCCGATCAAGGATGGGCATTTGGATCTGAGTGCGATTTTTGCCTCGGTGTAAGTCCAAACTCTCGCCGCGCTGTCAATTCAAACTGTAGGAGCCGGCTTGCCAGCGGCTCCTACAGGCGTTGGTGTAGTGGTGGGCTAGATCACGCCGCAGGCTACGCGCTCGCCGCCACCGCCCATCGACAGGGTTTGAGATCGGGGCCGAAGATCAGGCCATCATCTGTTCTGTATACCGATCTGTGCAAACAGCGGCACCCTCCCGGCGCCGCGGCAATGGCGGCAGGCATACACGCCCAACACCACCGGTTCTTTCACCAGCGCCTTTGGCGTGCGTTCGAACCAGGTCGGCGCGACAAAGCGATAACCCAACCCCGGCGCCGTGGCGATATAGAACGACTCATCGTCGCCCAGGGTGCGGCGCAGTGTTTTTATCTGCGTGCGCAGGTTGCATTCCTCCACCACCAGCTTAGGCCAGGCGATGTCGAGCAGTTCGGTTTTCTGCAGCAGTTCGCCGGGCCGTGAGGCGAGGGCGATCAGCAGGGTCAGGGCGCGGTTGCCCAGGTTCACCGGCTGACCATGCTTGAGCAGTTGATGGCGCTTGGGCAGCAGTCGATAAGGGCCGAAGTGAATCTCTGTGCAACCGTCGTCTTCGAGGAGAGTTCTGGATGAATAATTCATGTCGGTCATAGATCACCTGGAAGTTTTTTCAGAGTAAGCCCGCCTGCACACGAGTCCTTTGGTTATTAGTGCAGTTGCACTAACAGGCGCGGGGGAAAGTTATTCGCCAAGCAAGTAGGCTGCTTGGGACGAGTTATCAAACGCGATGATTAAGTCGCTTCTGTTACAAATCGAAATATCTATAAAGTTTGGCAAAAGGCTATTAGCGAAAAATGTGAAGTCGTCGCGAAAATAAACGCCACGCCTTGCTTTGCCGGTCGTATTTATTGCCTCTTGTTGTTCACTTCTGTTCGGGTGAGGGCGTGTAAGTGCCCGTAAACAGCGGCCTGTAGCGTGTTTTTATTTTTTAATGAAAGTTCCATGCCTCGCCGGCGATGAGTTTTTCTCAACGCCAGGTTGAGCCAAACCTTTCACAGCGCCTGCGTGAGACGTTTCACAAGCTTTCACAGCGAAGGCGTTTTGATCGTGAGTAGTATGGATCCCATGCAAACCAACGGCGGTTCGAAGGCTCACTGTCTGACGTTTTGGGCATTCACCGGTTTGCATACTTTCAGCGTGCTGTTGCGCAACTGAAATAACTTCCCTATCGATGCAAGGAGATGAACATGGCTGATGTCCCACCAGTAAAAGCAGGCGGCGCCGACGACGCTATCGCGAAGATGGAAGCGACCTTCAACATGGCTATCGAGAAGTCGGCCAAGATCACCGAAATCAGCACCGCGAAAAAAGCGGAGCTCGACGCCACCAAACAGCGTCCGCAGAACTGATTCGCCAAACGGGCGGCGCCGGCGCTGCCCGTTTACCTCCCAAGTCCCGTTTTTATCCTGATTCTTGACCCCGTTGCACAGGCTCAAGGGGGCAAACCCGACTATGACAGCCCTGATTTCCCTGGGCCCGGTCGCCGCTACTGGCGCACCGACCCTGACGGTGACCGGCGGTTTGCATCAGGGCAGTTCCCTGGTGCTCGACCAGCCTGTCTACACCATCGGCGCCGACCTGGCGGCTGATTTGGTGCTCAGCGATCCCGGCATTGCCGGCCTGCATTTGCGCCTGCGTTTTGAGGGCGGCCAGGTGGCCGTCGAAGCGTTGGGCGGCGACGTACTGATCGCCGGCAATGTGCGAATCCCCCACGGCAGCGGCCATCGCGCGCGGTTGCCACTGCAGCTGCGTATCGGCACGGCGGGTGTGAGCCTGGCCTTGCCTGGCGGTGCTGAAAAACCGTCGGACGCGCCACGCAAATTGACCCCCTGGGTTGTCGCGTTCGTCCTGCTGTTTATCTGTGCCGGTGCGCTGGCAGTGCGTAGCGAAGCGCCACTGCTGCCCGCAACCGCCGCCGTCGAGGTTGCGCCAGTGAAAAAAGCCTCCCGCGAGCAAGCCAAGGCCTGGTTGGAACAGCAACTGCAAGCCGCCCACCTGGACACCGTGAAGGTCAGCAACAGCAACGGCCAACTCAGCGCCACCGGCACCTTCGAACAGTCGCAAAAACCGCAGTGGCTGGCCTTGCAGCAAGCCTTCGACCAGCGTTACGGCCAGCAGATCGTGCTCAACCCGCGCGTCGCCGTGCGCGCCGATGCAGCCGCCCCGCGGGTGCGCTTCCAAGCCGTATGGTTCGGCCCCCACCCCTACGTGATCAACGACAGCGGCAAGCGCCTGTACCCCGGCGCGGCGCTGGCAGACAACTGGGTGCTGGAGCGCATCGAAAACAACCAAGTCATCCTCGCCCGTGGCGCGGAGCGCTTCACCTTCACCCTATGAGCTCACGCATGAAAGTCGAACCCCGCCCGCTCATCCCCAGTGACGTACGCAGCGCGCCAGTCGAAGCCGTGCGCCCGGTCAACTCGCGTCAGGCCACCGCGTTCGAAGCGGTGCTCAAGACCCGCAAGACCCAAACCCGCCGCTCCCTGCGCAGCGATCTGGAAGCACTCACCAGCGCCGCCGGCGTCGACTCGCTGCTGTTCGGCAGTGCCCGTTCCCTGGAACTGCTGGAGCACGTGATGGAACACATCCTGCCAAGCCTGGACGCCGAGCCCCCTATCAAGGCGTTGGCCGTCGAACTGATCAGCGAAGAAATCGAGATGCGCCGCACCCTCGCACAGCAACGCTCGGAGGTACACGCCTGATGGCCCGCGATAACGACGACGCCGTGCAACTGCTCAAGGGCATTGGCGAACTGTACCGGCGCAACGGCCAGTCCCAGCGCGCCCTGGTGATGTTGCTGATCGCCGTCAACGTCGCGCCTAACGACGGCGTGCTGCTGCGCTCGCTGGTGCTGGCCTTCACCGACAGCGGCGACCCGGTCCGCGCCCTTGGCGCCCTGGACCGCTTGGTGGCGCTCGAAGGCGAGTCCGCCAGCCTGATGCTGCTACGCGCCCGTGCCCTGTGGTACGGCGAACGCAAGGACGAAGCGCGCCAATGCTTCAAGCGCTACCTGGCCGCACGCAGGGCCGGCGCATGAGTGCACTCAACCGCCTGAACAACCTGGCGCGCCTGGCTGCACAGCGCACTGACGTGATCATCGTCGCCTTTATGCTGATGGCGATTGTGATGATGATCATCCCACTGCCTACCTACCTGGTGGATGCGCTGATCGGCCTCAACATTGCCCTGAGCATCCTGATCCTGATCGTCGCGTTCTACATCGGCCATTCCGTGGAGTTTTCCGCGTTGCCGCCGCTGATCCTGCTCAGCACGCTATTTCGCCTGTCCCTGTCGATCACCACCACGCGCTTGATCCTGCTGCATGGCGACGCCGGCCATATCGTCAAGGCCTTCGGCGACTTCGTGATCGCCGGCCAAGTGGTGGTGGGCATGGTGGTGTTCCTGATCATCACCGTGGCGCAGTTCGTGGTCATCACCAAGGGCGCCGAACGTGTGGCGGAAGTGGCCGCGCGCTTCACCCTGGACGCAATGCCCGGCAAGCAGATGAGCATCGACAACGACCTGCGCAACGGCGATATCGACCAGCCCGAAGCACGCCGCCGCCGCTCGCGCCTGGAGCGTGAAAGCCAGATGTTCGGCGCGATGGACGGCGCGATGAAGTTTGTCAAAGGCGACGCCATCGCCGGTTTGGTGATCCTGGCCGTCAACCTGCTCGGCGGCATGCTGATCGGCATGATCGAGCGCGACATGCCATTCGGCGTGGCGGTGCACACCTACTCGTTGCTGACCGTGGGTGACGGCCTGATCGCCCAGATTCCGGCGCTGCTGATTTCCGTGGCGGCGGGCACCGTGGTCACCCGCGTCAACAGCGACGGCGAAGCCGGGGACCTGGGCAGCGAAATCATCAAGCAACTGGGCGCCAGCTACCGCGCGCTGGGCTTGACCGCGTTGATCATGATTGGCGTGAGCCTGTTGCCGGGTTTTCCGACCTGGGTGTTCCTCGGCTTGTCCCTGGTGTTTGGCGGCGCGGCATTCATGATGTATCGCCGGCATAACCGTGGGACTGATGAAGGTGAGGTGCTGGTCGAGGCACCGGAGCCAGCGGTCGAGGTGCACGCCGAGCTGGACGACAACCTGCCGCCTGATACCCGCGTAGTGCTGACCCTCGGCAGCGGCGTGTCCCAGAGCGCGCCGCGCCAGTTGCTGCGCCAGCGCGTCGAAGCGTTGTGCCACGACCTGCGCACCGACCTCGGCGTGGACATGCCGGTGCCGGGCATCTACATGGAAGCCAAGGCCAGCCCAGGCAGTTTTCGCGTGTCCCTGGAAGGCGTGCCGGTGAGCGAAGGCGAATTGCCGATCAACTGCCTGCTGTTGCAGGACGACCCCGTGCACGTGCAGTTGCTCGACATCACCACGGTACAGGCCGATTCACCGCTCAATGGCCGCAGCGCCCACTGGATCGAGCGTCAGCATGAAGACACGTTGCGCAACGCCGGCATCGGTTTCCTGCTGCCCGACGAAGTCCTGCGCGGTGTGTTGGAACGCAGCCTGCGCCGCTACGCCGCCGACTTCCTCGGCATCCAGGAAACCCGCCTGTTACTGGAGCGCACCGAGGCCACGTACAGCGAACTGGTCAAGGAAGCCCTGCGGCTGGTGCCGCTGCAGCGGGTGGCTGAAACCCTGCGCTTGCTGGTCAGCGAAGGGGTGTCGATCCGCAACCAGCGCGCCTTGCTCGAAGCCATGGTGGAGTGGGGCGCCCGCGAAACCGACGCCGGGCGCCTGGCCGAACACTTGCGCGCGGCGTTGGCGCGGCAGATCAGCCATCAGTACGCCGACCGCAATCGGGTGATCGGCGCACTGGTGCTGGCGCCGGGTCTGGAAGACCAGTTGCGCGGTTCCCTGCGTCGCCAGGAACCGCAGCGCGACCTGATCCCCGAAGAAGTCAGCCGCGCCTTGCTCGCCCAGCTGCGCCAGGCCTGCGAAAACACCCGCGAGGTCAACAGCGCGGTGTTGCTGGTGCACCCGGAACTGCGCCGCAGCCTGCGTCGCCTGGTCTTGCGCGGTGAGTTGGAGCTGGCGGTGCTGTCGTTCCGCGAGCTGGCCACTGAGTACAACCTGCAAGCGCTGGTGACCATCAGCCTCACCGAGATTTCCAACCGCCGCGCGCCTGCCGCGGCTTCCGTCACTGCCCTGGCGTCTGCCTCATGATGCGTTTTTGCGTGCTGTTGCTGAGTGTTGTTGCGTGTGTGAGCCAGGCTCAGGAAATCGCTGCCGGCGCCGGTGGCTCGATCGCCCTGTCCTCGGGGGAGGGGCGCATTCTGCACTTTGTCGCGCCCGTGGATTCGGTGCTGGTGGCCGAGCCGAATGTGGCCGACCTGCAAGTGGTGTCACCCGGCACGATCTATATCTTCGGCAAGGCACCGGGCAATACCAGCCTGATCGCCCTCGGCAGCGACGGCAAGCAACTGGCGAGCCTGACCCTGGCCGTCAGCAGTGGCAGCCAGGCGGTGACCGCCCCCATGCAGGCCCTGCACCCCGGCAATGGCGCGCAGGTCAGCGGTGCCGGCAACCGCTTGATCGCCAAGGGCACGCTGGGTTCGGTGGCGGAAGCGACGGACCTTAACGCGTTGCTCAACCCACAGGGCCAAGGCTTCCAGAGCGCGATCAACACCGCCGAGTACGCGGGGGCTGCCCAGGTAAATCTGCGGGTGCGGTTTGCCGAAGTGTCCCGCTCGGAGTTGCTGCACTACGGCGTGAACTGGAACGCGATGTTCAATAACGGCACCTTCTCGTTCGGCCTGATCACCGGTGGCCCATTGGCAGCGGCGTCGGCGGGGGGCTTGGCGGCGGCGGGCGCCGGCTCGGGCAATGTGAATATCGACGGCATGCTCGACGCCTTGCAGGCCAATGGCGTGCTGCAGATTCTCGCCGAGCCGAATATCACCGCCATGACCGGCCAGACCGCCAGCTTCCTCGCGGGTGGCGAAGTGGCGATCCCGGTGCCGGTCAACCGTGACCTGGTGGGCATCGAATACAAGTCGTTCGGCGTGTCGCTGCTGTTCAATCCGACCCTGCTGCCCAACGGTCGCATCGCCCTGCAAGTACGCCCGGAAGTCAGCAGTGTGGTCAGCGGTGGCACCGTGGATTTCGGCAACTTCCATGTGCCGTCCTTCAGCGTGCGCCGCGCCGACACGCGGGTGGAAGTCGGCAGTGGGCAGACCTTCGCCATCGCCGGCCTGTTCCAGCGCGAAAGCAGCCAGGACATCGAGAAACTGCCGCTGCTGGGGGACCTGCCGATCCTCGGCAACCTGTTCCGCTCCAAGCGCTTCCAGCGCAATGAAACCGAGTTGGTGATCCTTATCACGCCCTATCTGGTTGAGCCGGTACGCGGTCGCACCCTCGCCACGCCCCTGGACGCACAACCGGCTACCGCAGCGGCCACCGGACCGCGCAGCGGCGGGGCGTTCGGTTTCTACATGAATTGATCAGGGGGCCTGCCATGACTGCTTTGCGAGTGTTGATACTGTTGCCCCTGGCACTGATGGGTTGCCAGACCCATTTGGCGCCGACTTATTACTCGTCCGAATACCGCGCGGATGGCCTGCCGACCCAGTGTCAGCAACCGCCGGCCACCGACACCATCGGCCTGGGCGAAGACTTCAAGCCGACCCTGGCGTTGGGGTGCGCGAATAACTTGAACCTGATGCAGATGGTCGAGCGCAAGCAGGACCTGACCCAAGGCCGCCCGACCGGCCCGGCCATGGCCGCCCCCGTAGGCCGCGCCGCCCAGGTCTACATCGAAGGCTTCGACCGCGAACAGCTACAGCGCCGCAAAGACCAACAAGAAGCCAAGGCTGGCGCAGCGGGGGGCCAACAATGACCGCTTGTACGCTGATCCCATGCAGGAACTGGCTTGCCCGCGATAGCGGCCTCCCAGCCAACCCAAATCTACCTGACACCCCACATCCCAACTGTGGGAGCTGGCTTGCCTGCGATGGCGGCCTCCCAGCCAACCCAAATCTACCTGACACCCCACATCCCAACTGTGGGAGCTGGCTTGCCTGCGATGGCGGCCCCCCATCCAACCCAAATCTACCTGACACCCCACGTTCAAAATGTGGGAGCGGGCTTGCTCGCGAAAGCTTTGTGTCTGGCGCTAGAGATTTTGGGTTGGAGTACGTATCCATTGCCGCGGTAACGGCCGCTTATGGTCCCGCTCTTACAGTGGGTCACTTTTGGAAGGACCGGAAGCCGGCCCAGCCAAAAGTAACCAAAAGGTCCTCGCCCCACCACTCTGCACCTCGCCTAGGCTCGGCATGCCCTCACTTCGGCCAGCGTGGTTTTATGGGGCGCTTGAAATCAAAAGCAGATCAAAAACCAGATCAAAAGCAGTCTTGTGTTGTGTCAGTTGGGGGCTACCAACCCCAGCTCTTTTGCTTGCGCCACCGGGTCGCTGATGGCTTTGATGCGTTTCGCTTCCGCCACCAACCGCTCACGCTCGGCAGCCGGAATGTCATCCAGCGGCAGTGTGGCAACCCGCTGCTCATGACCGGCCAGCACCATCACCAACAGCACATTGCGTTGATGCCGAGGCAAGGCGCGGGGCGATTGGGTGACCGGGGCGATGGTGTCCAACGCCTGTTGCGACTGCCTACCCAGCGCATACGCCAGGGCCAGGTTGCAACGGTTGTCGAGGTCGTCGGGCTTGAGGCTCAGGCTCTTGGCGAACGCGCTTTGCGCTGCACCGGCCTGGCCATTGAGGATCTGCGCGACACCCAGGCGGGTGTAGGCAACCGGCAAGTGGCTGATCTCGGCGGCCTGGCCAAGGGCGGTGACCGCACGCTGGGTCTTGCCCAACTGCAATTGCGCGGTACCCAGGCCGAGCAGGGCGTCGGCATTGCGCGCGTCGAAACCCAGGGCCTGCTGGTAGGCACGCTCGGCGCCCGCCGCGTCCTTGGCGTCGAGCCTGGCCTGGCCGAGCTTGAGCCACAGCTCGATACCGGCGCCAGGTTGCTGCGCCGCACGCTCAAACAGCGCCGCCGCACTGGCATAGTCGCCGCGTTTGCTCAGGTCATCGGCCAGTTGCAAGGACTTGTCGGAATCGGTCGCGGGCTTGCTGGAGCAGGCAGCCAGCAACAGGGTACTGGCGAGCAGGAAATTCTTGGGCATCGTCACAACTCGTCTGGCGAAGGCGGACGCCATGTAAGCATATTTTTGCTGGCTGTCCTATGCCTGTTCAGCAGCAGTTTCGCCCGCGCCGCCGAAGAGCCCGCGTGGTTCTCCCAGCCGTACGCCTACGTGCTGGTCGACCAGGATGTACGCAGCGCCCTGGAAGAATTCGGCCACAACCTCGAGGTGCCGCTGGTGCTCTCCGACAAGGTCCGCGGCAAGGCCCGCAGCACCCTTCGCGCGGCCACCGCCGGGGAGTTCCTGCAGGCCCTGTGCAGCACCAACGGCCTCACCTGGTACTTCGACGGCAACCTGCTGTACCTCAACGCCAGCGATGAAATCAGCACCAAGCTGTTCAAGGCCAGCGCCCTGGACCTGGACCAGTTGCAGGCCTACCTCAACACCCTCGATGTGTTCGGCCAGCAGTTGTCCATGCGCAACGGCCCCGAGGGCGACGAAGTGTTCGTGTCCGGACCACCGCCGTACCTGGCGCTGGTGCAACAGCATGTCGACCACCTGCACCCCAAGGCCGTGGCCGCCCCGGTGGCGCGCGAGCGGGGCGTGCGGGTGTTCCGTGGCGCCCAAGTCAGTACCGAAACCCCAACCCAGTAAAGGAGCAGCACCATGTCCGTAACGGCCGTAGACAGCAATCTCGCCCCTGGTGGCGCCAGCCCTGAAGCCAAGTTCAATGCTGCGGTGGATAACGCCAAGGCCGCCGACAAACCTGCCGAGCCGACCGACGCCGAGCTCACCGATTCGTTCATCACCCAGGCGGTCACCTACGGCGGCCAGTTCATCATCATGCCCAAGATGCAGGAACTGCTGAACGACGCCATGTCCGATGACGACGAAGAATAGGAAGCCCCTATGACTATCAGTCTCGCCGCCGGCGCTTCGGCGTTGCCGCCGTCTGCCGGCGCGGGGCCCGCTGAGGCCTCGCAGAACCTGTTCGAGCACATGGCCAACACCGCCAAGGGCATGCCCGAAGGCGCCAGCCCGCACCAGATCGGCTCGGGCCTGATGGAGCGGATGAACAGTTTCATCGATCGCACACGGGCTTTTTCCGAGCGCGCCGACCTGCTCACCAACAACCCGTCGGCACCGCCGCCAGCCCAGGCAGAGATCCGCACAGCCAGTGCCTCGCCATCGGCAGAGCCGGGGAAAAAAGTCGGCGAGCAACAGGTCGACCAGATCGTCCACTCCCTGGGCAAGATGTTCGACTACTCCATCGAAACCCAGATGGTGGTGCGCGGCGCGACGCAGATTTCCGGGTCCGCCAACACCTTGCTCAAGGGTCAATAACCGTATGCCAAGCCCAAACCGCGCCCTGCGCCTGTTGCTGATCGGCCTGCTCGCCAGCCTGCTGCAAGCGTGCAACACCGACCTCTACACCAACCTCAGCGAGCGTGACGCCAACGCGATGGTCGCGGTGCTGCTGCGCGGTGGCATCCCGGCGGAACGCAAGGCCCAGGACAATGGCCAGCTCAAGGTGGTGGTCGACGAATCGCGCTTTGCCGAAGCCATGACCCTGCTTGATAACGCCGGCCTGCCGCAGCAGAGTTTTTCCAACATGGGCGAGGTGTTCAAGGGCAATGGCCTGGTGTCGTCCCCCGTGCAGGAGCGGGCGCAGATGATCTATGCGTTGAGCGAAGAACTGTCCCACTCGGTGTCGCAGATCGACGGCATCGTTGCCGCCCGTGTGCACGTGGTGCTGCCGGACAACGACTTGCTCAAGCGCGTGATCTCGCCGTCGTCGGCCTCGGTGCTGGTGCGTTACGACCCGGGCACCGACATCAACACGCTGATCCCACAGATCAAGACCCTGGTGGCCAACGGCATTTCCGGGCTCAGCTACGACGGTGTCTCCGTGACCGCGATCAAGGCCGCTGTCGCCATCAGCCAAAACCCGGCGCAACCACGGCTGGCGCGCTTCCTGGGCCTGTGGCTGCTGGAAGATAACCTGCCACAGGCACGCTTGATGTTCGGTGCGCTGCTCCTGATCGCACTCGGTGCGCTGGGCGTGCTGGCCCGCCAGCAATGGGTGCGCCGCCAGTCCCAGGCGCTGTATGTGCTCAAGGAGGGTGAATGAGTTTGTTCGAGCGTTGGCAGGGGCTGGTGGCCGAGCCCTTGCAGTTCGTGCGTGGGGCCAGCCTGGGCGGGTGTTTTGCCGATGAGTTGCCGGAAGCGGTGCTGCAGGCGATGCAGGGCCAGCCGCGCTTTCGCCAGCGCCTGGAACAGCTGCTGGTCAGCCATTACCAATTGGCGCCCATGGATCAATTGATCCCACCTGTGGCGGCGGACTTGCCGGTGTTGCTGCTGTCGCCGGCGCAGTTCGCCCGCTTGCCGAGGCAGTGCGGGGCGATCTGGCATGCCTCGACCCTGAGCCGGGAGATCCGTCGCGAGGTGGTCAATGAGCTGCGCGAAGGCCTCGGCGCCGAAGTCTTCGTGGCCGCCCTGGCCTTGCGCCAACTGGGCGGCGCGGCGGATCTGCTGCGTGATCCCGCTGAATTGGTCGAGGCCATTGACCGCGACGGCCAGGGCTGTGTCGCCGCGTGGTTGCACGCCCAACATGCCGACTGGCAGGGCTGGTTGCGTTTGCGGTTTGCCTTTCCCCAGGGTGACGGCGCCAGGGTGCCCCGCGACCTGGAGATCGTCCAGGCCGCTGCCGCGTGCCTGCTGGCCGAGGAGATTACGCCATGAGTGAATTGCCGAGTCGTCCCACTGCCCGCATCCTGCGCGCCGAAGAAGCCGCGTTGTGGAGCGACGGTTTTGCCTTCCTGCAAGCGGCCAAGGCACAGGCCGAACAGATTAAGACCGACAGCGAGCAATGGCTGAGCAGCGCCCGCGCCGAGGGCTTTGAAAGTGCTCGGCAGGAAGGCGCCGAGCAGGTGGCGCAGTTGCTGCTGCAGACCCAGTCCCAGGTGCAGCACTACTTGAGCAGCCTGGAAGGGTCCCTGGCCGACCTGGCCCTGGGCATCGTGCGCGAAGTGCTGGGCGAACTGGATAACGCCGATCGCGTGGTGCGCAGTACCCGCCAGGCCTTGAGTGCGTTTCGCCAGGACCAGGCCCTGACCCTGTGGGTGCCGCCGGCGGAAGTCGATGCATTGCGCCAGCGCCTCACGCTGGAAGGGCTGGCGATTGCGGTGGACGCCGATGAACAGTTGCACGCCGGCCAAGCACGCCTGAACAGCCCGGCCGGTTCCGTGGAGTTGGGCCTTGAAGCCCAATTGCACAACCTGCGTCGCAGCTTGTTGCCTTTCGCCGAAGAGGGCGTGGCATGAACCTTGAGCAGTTGCTGCCTCGACTCAGCGCACGCCTGGCCCAGGCGCGTCTGCGGCCCATGCACGGCACGGTGCTGAGCATTCGTGGTGTGCTGCTGCGGGCCAGTGTGGCGGGCGCGAGCATTGGCGAATTGTGCCAACTGCGCGACCCCGGCAGCGCACGCAGCCTGAGTGCCGAGGTGATCGGTTTTGATGGTGACGAGGCGATCCTGTCGCCCATTGGCTCCATGGAGGGGCTGTCCACGCGCACCCAGATCACCGCCACCGGCGAGACCCTGGGCGTGGCGGTCGGTGATGCGCAGTTGGGGCGGGTGATCAGCCCCATGGGAGATTTCCTCGATAGCGACGGCCTTCCACCGACCGTGGCCTTGCAGCATTACCCGCTGCATGCCGAACCGCCGGCACCGTTTTCCCGGCAACTGATCGTGCGCTCGATGGCCCTGGGCATTCGCTCCATCGATGGCTTGTTGACCTTGGCCCAGGGCCAGCGCATGGGGATTTTTGGTGAGCCCGGCGTGGGCAAGTCGTCGTTGTTGGCCAGCATCATTCGCAACAGCGAAGCGGATGTGATCGTGATCGGGCTGATTGGCGAGCGGGGCAGGGAGGTGCGCGAACTGCTCGATGTGCAACTGGATGCCCAGGCCCGTGCGCGCACGGTGGCGGTGGTCGCGACGTCGGATCGTCCGGCGGCCGAGCGGGTACGTGCGGCGTTTGTCGCTACCACTCTGGCTGAATACCACCGTGACCAGGGTCGTACTGTGTTGCTGTTGATGGACAGCCTGACTCGCTTTGCCCGTGCGCAGCGTGAGATCGGCCTGGCTGTGGGTGAGCCGCCGACTCGGCGGGGTTATCCGCCGTCGTTTTTCTCGGCTTTGCCGCGTCTGCTGGAGCGTGCGGGGCCGGGGCCGACCGGGAGTATTACCGCGTTGTACACGGTGCTCACCGAGGGCGATGCGGCCAGTGATCCGGTGGCGGAGGAGGCTCGTTCGATTCTTGATGGGCATATCGCGTTGAGTGCCGAGCTGGCTCAGCGTAATTACTTTCCGGCGGTGGATGTGTTGCGCAGTCGTAGCCGGTTGATGGAGCAGGTGGCGGGTGAGGAGCATAAGCGTTTGGCCATGCGGATTCGTGAGTTGATGGCGCGGTATGGCGAGATCGAGATGCTGATTCGGGTGGGCGAATACTCCGCTGGCAGCGACCCGCTGGCGGACGAAGCGATCAACCGTCACGCGGCCATCGAAGCCTTCTTGCGTCAGAACGCTGATGAACCGAGCAGCCTGGAGCAGACCCTGATCCGCATGCGGCAGGTGTTGGCATGAAGTTGGATGCATATGCTGGTGTTTGTAGGAGCTGGCTTGCCGGCGATGGCGGTCTATGGGTGTACATATCCATTGCTGCGGTAACGGCGACTTATGGTTCCGCTCTTACAGCGGGTCACTTTTGGAAGGACCGGGATGCCGGCCCAGCCAAAAGTAACCAAAAGGTCCTCGCCCCACCACTCGGTGCCTCGCTTAGGCTCGGCATGCCCTCACTCCGGCTTGAATCCGTGGGCCGCCGCCACGCGCCATCCATGGCGCGGGGCGGCTAACCCGGCGTCCTGCCGGGTTACCCACGGATTCAAGCCTGCGTTCGGCCAGCGTGGTTTTACGGGGCGCCTCAGATCAACAGCAAGATCAAAGGCAAGAGCAAGATCAAGAGCGGCTCGCTTCGCATCGTGGGTACGTGTAGGAGCTGGCTTGCCGGCGATGGCGGTGGGGCAGCCAGCGACGTCTGTGATGGGTAGACCGTCATCGCAGGCAAGCCAGCTCCCACATTGGAGCTTCATGGGTTACTTGATGTGGTTTGGCATGAAAATGGAGACAACCGAATGAAAACCGAACAACTGCGCACCCTGCAATCCTTGCGGGTCTTGCGTGAGCAAAGGGCCGCGAGCCAACTGGCTGCGCAGCAGCAGCGCTGTGAGCAGACGCACGGTGTGTTGACCGACGCCAAGGAGCAGTTGCGTTTGCACCGGGAAGCCATTGCCGAGGAGGCGCGCCAGGTGTATGCGTCGCTCACCGAGGGGTTGTCGGTGGCGAGTTGGCAGGCTGCTCAGGACCGTTTGCGCGGTTTGTCGGATGACCAGCAGCAATTGGAAAACGATGTGACCCATGTGTCCATTACCCTGGAAAGCCAGGAGCGTGAGCGTGACTTGTTCCGTCAGGAACGCTTGAGCCGCCAGCGTCAGTCGGATGCCTGGCAAAGCCTGCTGGAAGGCCGTGAGAGCGATGAGCGTCGGGTGGGTGAGTTGCGTGATGAAGGCACCGGCACATGATCACAGCCCTTGCCGACCCGCTGTCGCCGTGGTTGACCCACTACGACCCGGCGTTGCTGGCCCTGCATAACCAGGTGCACCGCCGCCGTCGTCCCTGGCAGGGCCGTTGTGCCGGGCAGGACTTGCGTGTGTCCTGGGCCGCCGAGCCCCAGGTACTTGTGGCACCGCATGAAGTGTTGCTGGCGCTCGGTCGCGCTCCGGCGCGGCTGCGTTTGCCCGCCGCTGCGCTGGAGCAATTGTTGCTGCCGCTGGCGTTGCCGTTCGATGTGCAGCAACTGCCGGCGTTGCCGCGTTCGTTGTTGCTGGAGTTGGCGGTGCTCGACCTGATCGAGGCCTTGGAACCGTTGCTCGGCCATCCGGTGCAGTTGCTCGACGCCGCTGACGGCCAGACGGTGTTTGCCATGCAAGTCGCGCTGGAGCTGAGCTTCGGCAGCCAGCCGGCGATGAGCGCCCAACTGGACCTGAGCGAAGGCGCCGCCGTGATGGTGGCGCAGTTGCTGGCGCAGTACGCACCGATCGCGCCCGACCCGTTGCCGGCCCTGCGCCAGACCTTGGCGGTGGTGGCGGGGCGGCAATGGTTGAGCCTCGGCGAGCTGCGCAGCCTGCGCCCCGGCGATGTGCTGATGCTGGAGCAAGGCCCCGGCCTGCTGCTGGACCTCGACGGCCGCTTGCAGGCCCGCTGCCAATACCAGGGTGAAGTCCTGCGCCTGCAGGAAGCCTTGAAAGCCCCCTTTCTGGAACCGGAGAACACCATGACCGATGTTGATGCCGCCACGGCGCTGGATGACTTGCCGTTGAAACTGGTGTGCCAGGTGGGCAGCCTGGAACTGACCCTGGCGCAGTTGCGTGAACTGGGCGCGGGCAGCCTGTTGCAGCTCAACACGCCGGGCGTGGACAGCGTCGATCTGATGGTCAACGGCCGCCGCGTCGGCCAGGGCCAACTGGTGAAAATCGGTGACGGCTTGGGCGTGCGCCTGCTGAGTTTCGCCACCCCATGACCGGTTATCAGCCGAACCTGATCGAGATCATCCTGGTCGTTGCGACGATCGGGTTGATCCCGTTGGCGGTGGTGACGCTCACCGGGTTCATGAAGATCTCGGTGGTGCTGTTCCTGATCCGCAACGCTCTCGGCGTGCAACAGACCCCGCCGAACCTGGTGCTGTACGGCATTGCGCTGATTCTGTCGGTGTACGTGACCACGCCGTTGATTGGCGACATGTACCGGCAGGTGGAGGGCCGCGACCTCAACATCGAGCATGTGGAGCAACTCAAGGACCTGGGGGACGCCCTGCGCCCGCCGTTGCAGGCGCATTTGGCGCGGTTCGCCAACGAGTCCGAGCGTGGTTTTTTCGTGCAGGCCACCGAGACCATCTGGTCGCCGCAAGCGCGGGCCGACCTGCGTGACGATGACCTGGTGGTGCTGATTCCGGCGTTTGTCAGCTCGGAGCTGACCCGTGCGTTCGAGATCGGCTTTTTGCTCTATATCCCGTTCCTGGTGGTGGACCTGCTGGTGTCCAACGTGCTGATGGCGATGGGCATGTCGATGGTCTCGCCGAACCTGATCTCCATTCCGCTGAAGATCTTTTTATTCGTGTCCCTGAGCGGCTGGTCGCGCCTGATGCACGGTTTGATTCTGAGTTACGGCTGAGGCACGACCCATGGGCCAGGACGTATTCCTGTCATTGATGAAACAAGCACTGATGACCGTGCTGATGCTCTCCGCGCCGGCGTTGGGGGTGGCGATTATCGTGGGCTTGAGCGTGGGCTTGTTCCAGGCGCTGACGCAGATCCAGGACCAGACCCTGCCCCAGGTGGTGAAGCTGGTGGCGGTGCTGCTGACCATCGTCTTCCTGGGCCCGGTACTCGCCGGGCAAGTGGCGGAGCTGGGCGGCCAGGTGCTGGACAATTTTCCGATGTGGACGCGCTGACCGCCCATGGATGCCAGCCTGACCGCGCAGTTCCTGGAAGTCGCCTACCCGGTGATCAGCGCCGCCTCGCTCGCTGCCTGCCGTGCCATGGGCGTGGTGGTGATCACCCCGGCGTTCAACCGCTTGGGCCTCACCGGGATGATCCGCGGCTGCGTGGCGGTGGCGATTTCCATCCCGATGTTTTTCCCGGTGTTCGAAGCGCTGACGTCAATGCCGGAGCACGGCAGCGTGTTTATCGCCGGGTTGCTGATCAAGGAATTCCTGATCGGCATTCTTATCGGCCTGCTGTTTGGCATTCCGTTCTGGGCGGCCGAGGTGGCGGGGGAGTTGATCGACCTGCAACGCGGCTCGACCATGGCGCAACTGGTGGACCCGTTGTCGTCCGGGGAATCGAGCGTTATGGCGACGCTGCTCACGGTGATGCTGATCACGCTGTTCTTCATGTCCGGCGGATTCATCCTGATGGTCGACGGTTATTACCACAGCTACCAGCTCTGGCCGGTCACCTCGTTTACGCCGGTCTTCGCCAGCTCGGCGTTGCTGGCGGTGTTGTCGATCCTCGACCAGATCATGCGTGTTGGCGTGCTGATGGTCTCGCCGTTGCTGATTGCGCTGCTGGTTACCGACCTGATGCTCGCCTACCTGTCGCGCATGGCGCCGAACCTGCACATCTTCGACCTGTCGCTGCCGGTGAAGAACCTGTTTTTCACGATCCTGATGGTGATCTACATCGGCTTCCTGATCCCGATGATGCTCGACCAACTGGCGGAGTTTCGCGGCACCGTCGAACTGCTCAAGACCCTGGCCGGCATGGAGTAGCCCATGGCCGATACCAGTGAAGAGAAATCCCAGCCGGCGACGGACAAGAAGCTCCAGGACGCGCGCAAGAAAGGCCAGGTCGCCAAGAGCCAGGACCTGGTGTCGGGCATGGTTATCCTGTTCTGCACCCTGTGCATCTCGATCCTCGCGCCGCGCGCCAAGGCCCAGGTCACCGCACTGATCGACCTGACCGCGCAGATCTACATCGAACCGTTCGCCACCGTGTGGCCCCGGGTGCTCGACCACGCCGAGCAACTGGTGATCGGCATCACCCTGCCGGTGATGGCGGTGACCACCGGCGTGGTGATCCTGACCAATATCATCACCATGCGCGGGTTTGTGTTCTCGGTGGACCCGATCAAACCTGAGTTCAAGCGCATCAACCCGGCAGAGGGCCTGAAGAAGATCTTTGCCCTGCGCAACCTGGTGGAGTTCATCAAGGGCCTGATCAAGGTGCATGTGTTGGCGATTGCGTTCTACGTGGTCGGCAAGCACGCGTTGCAGGCGCTGATGGAATCGTCGCGCTGTGGGGCGGAGTGCATGGAGTCGACGTTTTTCCTGGTGCTCAAGCCGCTGGTGTTCACCGTGCTCTGCGCCTTCATTGTGGTGGGCGCGGTGGACGTGATGATGCAGCGCTGGCTGTTCGGTCGTGACATGAAGATGACCCGCAGCGAAACCAAGCGCGAACGCAAGGACATCGACGGCGACCCGCTGATCAAGAGCGAACGCCGGCGCCAGCGCAATGAAATGCAGGCGCTGGCCACCAAGCTGGGTCTGAACCGCGCCTCGATGATGATCGGCACCACCGACGGCTGGGTTATTGGCGTGCGTTACGTGCGCGGGGAAACCCCGGTGCCGGTGATCGTGTGCCGGGCATCGCCGGAGGAGGCGTTGTTGATGTTGCAGGAGGCGTACGACCTGGGCATTCCCCACGCGCCGGACAAGGCCCTGGCTGCTGACATTGCGCGCAAGACCGTGCCCGGCGACCCGGTGCCGGATGCCTCATTCCAGGCCGTGGCGGACTGGCTGGTGGCGGCCCGCCTTATCTGAGGCAAGGGTGTTGTCATAGCCATCAAGCAGGCTAAACGCGCATCGCGCCAGACGTCGGGACCGCGGTGAGAGCAAGTAAGGCAGGCGCAACCGGGTTGGCTGCGCCTATGACAGCTGACGCCTTTTGGGGGTGTTCATCGACTGACGGCAGAGGTAAATCGACAGGTGTTGCCTCTTTTACGGCAGGTTTTTCCAGGGGGCGCAGATGTTCGGGCACATCGTTTTTCAAGGCTTTCCAGGACGGCTCAAGGGATGTCGCCGGGTTTTTGATGGGCGCGGGGTCTGGTTGCCCATCAGATGTGGGCGTAGCCGCCTTGTCGCCAGCGATGGCCTCAATCGCTTTACTTGTGCCGTAGGCAGCGCCGGCAGTTGCCACACCGGTGACGGCACCGACAGCGACTGCTTTGGCAGCACCCACCAAGGCGGGGATGATTGCAGCAAGAAATGGAAACATAAGCAGGGTCCTTCAGTGATCGGATGGGAGTCGATCATGAGTGTCCAGAGCTCCTTCCTCAGTTCCATTTCCCACGGCTGGGCTCAATCAGCTCCTACGTGATGGTATTCACCGCCATAGCCATCGACAACGGATTTGCGCCTAGCCCCTCAATCCCACCGCCTGCGCCACGGACGATATTCGGAGCACGGGCGCAGTTACCTCATCACCATCGTCGTTCACACCCGCCAACGTCTATTCACTGACGTGTTCCTGGGGCGCTTGCTGGTTGCCGAATTGCGGCACGCCCATGAATTGGGCCTGATCGACTCCCTGGCTTGGGTCATCATGCCTGACCATATCCACTGGCTATTCGAACTGAAGCAAAAGACCTTGGCCGATGTAATGCGGCGTATCAAGTCACGTAGCACGCTGACCATCAACCGTCGTCGTCAAAGCAAAGAACGTGTCTGGCAGCCCGGTTATCACGATAGGGCGGTGCGCGTGGAGGACGATGTTCGGAAAATGGCCAGGTACATCATCGCCAATCCATTGCGAGCCGGGTTGGTTGAGCGGGTAGGAGATTATTCGCTGTGGGATGCGGTTTGGCTTTGATTGAATTCAAATTGTGGCTTGTAATTGTGGTGAGCGGCCGGTGGCTTTGGCTTGTAATTGTGGTGAGCGGGCTTGCCCCGCGCTGGGCTGCGAAGCGGCCCTAAAACAGCCAATCGGGTTCTGGCTGAAAGAACGCGGTGCCTGTGTTGGGGCCGCTTCGCAGCCCAGCGCGGGGCAAGCCCGCTCACCACAGCCAGGCATTCCCAATGGACGTCCCTACCGGTGCTGGAAGCGGGGCAGGGAGGCGATGCGCAGTTTGGGTTCCTGGAGGCGGGCCAGGTCGGTTGCGATCTGGGCCCGCCAGAAGTGCGCGCCCGACAATTGCGCGTCCACCCACGCTTGGCGCAGCAGTACTTTGGCCTTGTCCACCGAGCCGTAGTGAGCCTGGCGCAGGGTCAGTTGCGCCTTGATTCGCAGCATCTGTGGCGCGAACCAGCGTTCATGGCGGCCGAGGGCCAGTTGCAGGGTGTCTTCCAGCACTTCCAGGGCGAGTTTTTCCAGGCCCAGGCGCGCCAGGCCCAGGGCGTATTCGCAGCGCAGCAGGCTGTAGAGCTGGCTGTCGCCCTGGCCTTGCAGGTGATGCAGCGCTTCGCCCAGTTGCGGCACGCCGGCTTCCGGCGAACCCTCGCGGATCAGCAGGATGCTCTCGAAACACAGGCGAAATTGCCGCCAGATATGCAGGTCCTGGCCGGTGGTGCTGTCTTGCAACAGGCCCAGGTAGTAGCGCGCTTTCGGCAGGTTGGACGCCAGCAGCGCCAACGGGATTGCGCCCAGGCACAGGGTGTACCAGAGGGTCGCGGGGTGATCGAGGGAGATGGCTTCATCCACGCAGCTGCCGATCAGGCGCAGCGCCGGGTCGACATCCCCTTCGAGCAACTGCACCTTGGCCTTGAGGCAGCGGGCGGCAATGCGTTGGTCGAAGTGCACATCGATGATGTGCGAGCGCGGCGCCGACGGTGAGCCGAGCGCTTCGTCGATATTCAACCGTGCGCCCAGCAGGTCGCCCATGTGGAACAGCGCCACGGCGCGCATGCGCTTGCCGAGCAGTTGGTGGCTGCCGCTGCTGTTCAGGGCGATGTAGCGCTCGGCCAACTCCAGGGCTTCGGTGTATTGGTTGCAGCCACAGCGGTCGGTCCACAGGCCCCAGAGTGCGCGCAATTTGTGGTCCGCATCGCCCAGGTCGCGGGCGTCTTCACACACCTGGCGCCAGGCTTCGCGCATTGCTGTGCCGGTGCCGTAGGTGAGCATCAAGACACTGGCCAGCGCGGTCTGCAGCAACATGCGTTGGCGCAAGGGCAGCGGGATAAGGGCACCACTGGCCAGGCCCTTGTCGACCCAGGTACGGCACTCGCTGACCAGCGACAACCGCAGCCACAACGGCACGCCGCCCAAGGTCAGGTCGATGCCCAGGGAGAGGTCGCCGGTGGCCGAATAAGCCCAGTCGAGCGCGGCACGAATGGTGTTGATCTCCGGCCCGTAGAGCGCCAGCCACGTGGCCGGGGACAATCCGTCCAGGGTCTTCCCGGCTTCTTGCAACACCCCCAGCGCATAGCGTGCGTGACGTTGGCAGGTGGCGGTGGTTTCACCCTGTTCGTTGAGTTTTTCCAGGGCGTAGGCGCGGGTGGTTTCCAGCAGGCGATAGCGCTTGGGCACGCAGGCTTCGCTGGCGATCAGCAGCGACTTGTCCATCAGGCTTTCGAGCAGGGGCAGGGCGTTGCGCGGGTCGAGGCGGCTGCTGGCGGTCATCGCCTTGACCGCGTCCAGGGTGAAAGAACCGGTGAACACCGCCAGTTGGCGCAGCAGCGTCTGCTCGTCGCCACTGAGCATGGCGTAGGTCCAATCCAGGGTCGCGCTGAGGGAGCGATGGCGGGCGAGGGCGGTGCGCCGGCCGGTCATCTGCAGGCGGAAGCTGCCGTCGAGCAGGCCCACCAGGTCCTGGATACCAAAGGTGCGCACCCGTGCGGCGGCGATCTCGATGGCCAGCGCGTTGCTGTCGAGTTTGCGGCAAATTGCGCTGACGGCTGCAACGTCTTCATCGTTGAACACAAAGCCGGGGTCGAGTGCGCGTACGCGTTCCACAAACAGGCGCACGCCGGACCAGGCCAGGGCTTGGCTGGCGCTGAGGTGGGCGTGGGCGTCGGGGACCTCCAGCGGCGCCAGGTCGTGCACCCGTTCGCCCTCGGCGCGCAGCGGCTCGCGGCTGGTGGTCAGCACACAGCAGTGGGGCGCGCTGCGCAGCAGGGTTTCCACGGCGTCGGCGGTGGCGGGCAGTACGTGCTCGCAGTTGTCAAGCACGAGCAGCACGCGGCGGTTGGCCAGGTTGGCGGCCACGCAGTGCAGTGGGTCTGCGCTGACAGTCTGAATGCCCAGGGCGCTGGCGAGCATGCCGGCTACCCATTGCCCACTGGTGGCCGGGGCGAGGTCGACAAAACAACTGCCCAGGTTGAGTTCAGCGGCCAGGCGTTGTGCCACGGCCAGGGCCACGGTGGTCTTGCCGATGCCACCGGGGCCGGTGAGGGTCACGAAGCGCTGGCTCATGACCTGGTCGGCCAGGCTGGCGGTCAACGCGTCACGGCCGATCACCTCCACCGTGGGCGCCGCCAGGCAGGGCTCATCAGCCCGCACGGACGGCACCGGCAACTGCTCTTCACCCGCCGCCTGCACCGTGACCGGTGCGACAAAACGATAGCCGCGGCCCGGCACGGTGACGATATAGCTGAAGTTGCCATCGTCGCCCAAGGCACGGCGCAGCGCGACGATCTGCGCGCGCAGGTTGCATTCCTCCACCACCACCTTGGGCCAGGCGAAGGAGATCAGTTCGGACTTTTCCAGCAGTTCGCCGGCACGGGTCACCAGGGCAATCAACAGGTAGAGCGCGCGGCTGCCCAGGGTCACTGGCTCGCCATTGCGCAGCAACACATGCTGCCTGGCCAGTAATAAAAAGGGACCAAAGCCAATGGTGCTGTCGGGGGTGGCCGGCGCGGGGTGGTCTGCATCCATGAAGGACACTGCGTGGTGCTTGCTCGAGCTCATCAAATCATCCTTTTTATAGTCGGGCTTGTTATTGGCGATCAGGCCATTCGCCCTTTTTGGGGTACAGATGTGCAGCAGCAGTTTTGGAAAGTTGATGTCGATCAAAAGGTCGGAAGGTCGCCCTCCTTTGGGGCGTTGTCGTTTTTATGGGTGGGTCGCGCAGCATGTTTCAGAGGATGAGACTGTCTCAGGGCTGAAACATTTTATTACTTGAAATAGGGATAAAGCAGAATGTATGCCAGTTGGCATGTAACAAACATGACAACAACCGCATGAAATTTATGGTGATTTTTGCGGTCGTCGGCGACACGCAATGGCCTTCGTTCGGAAAGGCGAATATTTCTAATTGTGTCGTTCGGGATGCCGAATAAAGCGCCAGGGTTTTGGCACTGTTTTATTGACTGTGTATCGAACTGTATCCCCGCACCCTCCTGATACACCGGCATGACGTTCTATCGCGTTCGCGACACAGAGCGGATACACGCCTGGCTTTAACTCTGTCCACCAGCTGGCGCAGGCGGTCACCGACCCCAAGGCGCCCTGGCCACACTCAGTCAAGCCAGGAGACTCACCCCATGAAGCGTCCTTACGCAGCCCTCGCGGCAACCCTCGCCCTGTCTATCAGCGCCTTTGCGGCCGTGGCCCACGCCGATGAGCCCAAGCCCCAGGAAAAATGCTTCGGCGTGTCCCTCGCCGGTGCCAACGATTGCGCCGCGGGCAAAGGCACTTCGTGCGCCGGCACCGCCACCACCGACTACCAGGGCAATGCCTGGGTGTTGGTGGACAAAGGCACCTGCACCCAAATCAAGACGCCCAAAGGCTTTGGCAGCCTGACGGAGCAGCCATGAGCCGAGCGGCCCCGGCGCTGATCCAGCGCCTGCTCCCCGAAGCCCTGCTGTTGCTGGTGGCCCGGGTAGCGGTCGCGGCGGTGTTCTTTCTGTCGGGGCGCACCAAGGTCACCGGGTTGCTTGAACTCAAGCCGTCGACCTACACGCTGTTCCGTTCGGAGTACGCCTTGCCGCTGATCCCGCCGGACTGGGCGGCACACCTGGCGACCTACGCCGAGCACCTGTTCCCGCTGTTGCTGGTGCTGGGCCTGCTGACCCGTCCGGCGGCCGCTGCGCTGCTGGGCATGACCCTGGTGATCGAGGTGTTTGTGTACCCCGATGCCTGGCCGGTGCACCTGACCTGGGCGGGCCTGTTGTTGCCGCTGCTGGCGTATGGCGGTGGGGCCTGGTCGCTGGACCGCCTGATCTCAGGCAAACGTTCATAACTTTGATGGAGATTTCCAATGCGTATGCTTTCTTCCCTGGCCATTGCCATGGCCCTGGCGGTTCCGATGCTGGCCCAGGCGGCGGATGCCCCGCAGCCCGGCACCGGTAAAAGCGTGGTGATCGTGCCCGGTTCGTTTGTCGACGGTTCCGGCTGGCGCGTGGTGCACGACATCCTGATTCACAAGGGCTACAAGGTCACGGTGGTGCACCAGGGCCACGAGAGCCTGGCCGCCGATGTGGCCGAGGCGCGCGAAGTGCTGGAGCAGCAAGTCGGCCCAGTGGTGCTGGTGGGCCACAGTTCCGGTGGCGGGGTGATCTCGATTGCCGGCGACCGCGACAAGGTCAAGTCGCTGGTCTACGTCTCGGCTCTGCAGCCGGAAGTGGGCGAGAACATGGCCCAACTCATCGGCTCCATGCCAGCCCCCAGCGATGACATCAAGGCCAGCCGCGACGGTCACCTGTTCTTCGACCGCACTAAATTCAACGCCGACTTTGCCGCCGACCTGACCACCAACCGCACCGACTTCATGGCCGCCTCCCAAGTGCCCGCGACCACCGCTTTGTTCGGCGGCACCGTGTGGGCCGCGGCCTGGCACAAAAAACCGACCTACGCGGTGGTCTCCACCGAAGACCGCGCCCTGAGCCCGGACCTGCAGCGCTGGATGTACAAGCGCGCCGGTTCCAAGGTCACCGAAATCAAGGCCAGCCACTCGGTGTACATCTCCCAGCCTGAGGCTGTGGCGAAGGTCATCGAAGACGCTGCTTCCGTTATCAAGTAATTCACCCCAACCCCGGAGAAACACCCATGAACACTGCACTCAAATCCCGCTTGAGCCTCGCTGCCGCTGCTGCCCTGATCGCCATGGCATCCGCCTCGTTTGCCACCGCTGCCAGCGCCGCCGACCAGCAGGAAAAACCCGGCCGCTGCTACGGCGTCAACACCTGCAAAGGCACCAGCCTGTGCGCCACCGCCAAGAACGACTGCAAGGGCCTCAACAGCTGCAAGGGCGAAGGCGTGATCGTCAAGACCCCGTCCGAGTGCCTGAAGGCCGGTGGCACCCTGACTGAACCGAAGTAATCCACCCGGCGAGCCCCCATGCGGGCTCGCCACTTATTCTTAGCGGAGATCCGCCATGTCGACATCCAACCCACACTTCTCAGGCTACGGCCTGGGGCTGCGCAAGGAGCACTACTGCGACTTCCTGGAGACCTCGGTGCCCGTGGATTTTGTCGAAGTGATCTCCGAAAACTTTATGGTCGCGGGCGGCCAGCCCCGGCACATTTTACGTCAGGTGCGCGAACGGTATCCGGTGGCGCTGCACGGCGTGTCCATGTCCATCGGCACCGCCGAAGGGCTGGACGGGGATTACTTGAAGCGCCTCAAGGCGCTGGTAGACGAGATTGAACCGCTGTTTGTGTCCGACCACCTGAGTTGGTCGCGCAGCGGTGACTTCAATTCCCATGACTTGTTGCCAGTGCCCTACACCGACGAAGCACTGGACCGGGTCTGCGCCAATATCCATCAGGCCCAGGAGGTGCTCGGCCGCACGATGCTGTTTGAAAACCCCTCCAGCTACCTGGCGTTTGAAGGCGCTTCCATGACCGAGTGGGAATTTATCGCGGCCATGGCCCAGCGCACCGGCTGCGAATTGCTGCTGGACGTCAACAACGTGTTCGTCAGCGCCAGCAACCACGGCTTCGACGCCCTGGCGTTTCTCAAGGGTATTCCCGCCGAACGCGTGCGCCAGGTGCACCTGGCCGGTCACAGCCAAGGCCGCGACATCTTGATCGACAGCCATGACAGCCCGGTGTGCACCGGCGTCTGGGAACTGTATGCCCAGGCCATGACCCGGCTGGGCCCGGTGGCGACCATGATCGAGCGCGACGATGAAATCCCGCCGCTCGCCGAGTTGCTCCAGGAGTTGGCCATGGCCCGCACGTTGGGGGCGCAGCGATGAACCTGGCGCAACTGCAGCAGACCTTTCGCGACTGGTTGGTGAGCGCGTCGGATGAATCCGCGCAGTCGCTGGGCAATCATCATGCCGGCCTGGCGGTGTACCAGAACAACTACCGCGCGCAGTTGGTGGGCTGCCTGGAACAAGCGTTTCCCAATCTGCGCCGCTGGCTGGGCGAGGACGCCTTCCTGGCCGCGAGCATCACCCATATTGACAACCATCCACCCCATGCCTGGACCCTGGACGCGTACCCCGAGGGGTTCTACGCCACCTTGAAAGCCGTGTTCCCGCGCAATCCGGATGTGCATGAGCTGGCCTGGATCGAGGCCGCCCTTAACGACGCCTTTGTCGCCGCCGATGCGCAGCCTCTGGCGCTGGAGACGTTGGCCGAGCTGGACTGGGACACGGCGGTGCTGCACCTGACCCCGTCGCTGCGCTGCCATGGCCTGAGCACCAATGCCGAAGCCATCTGGTCGGCATTGTGGCAGGACGCGCCCGCGCCCGAGGCGGTAATGCTGGAGCAGGCGGGCGGCTTGCTGGTATGGCGGCGTCAATTCACCTCGCGACTGCGTCAGGTGGATGTGCAAGAACTTCAAGCGTTGCAGCACGTGCAGGCCGACGGCCGTTTCGCCGGGCTGTGTGAGTGGTTGGTGCAACGTCTTGGCGAAGAGGCCGGCGTGATGCAGGCCGGTGAATACCTGGCCGGTTGGCTGGGCAGTGAATTGATTGTGGGGGTGAGTCATGTTTGATCGTCGTGGTTTTTTGCTGCTGGCGGCGGTGGTCATGGCCGCGCCGGCGTTGGCAGTGCAACAGGTGAGCACCGATGACCAGGAGATCCGTTATGAACAGTTTGGGCCAGAGGAGGGCCGGGTGATCATGTTGCTGGGGTCGGATGTCAGTGCGTTCTCCGAGGTGACGGCGCCGCTGGCGGCCCAGGGGTTTCGGGTGATCGTCCCGTACCTGCGCACGGCAGACGACGCTGTACTTGGCCAGGATGTGCTCGACCTGATGAATGCGCTGCACATCCCCGAAGCGGTATTCGCCGGCGCGGAGCAGGGCGCACGGATCGCTGCGCGGGCCGCGACGTTGAAGCCGAGCCGTTGTGTCGGGCTGGTCACGCTGAACACCGCACCCCAGGCGGGTTTTGCGCAAGCCGTGGGGTTAATGGCCAGCACCGGGCACTGGCGTTGAGGGTCAGCCGATCAACTCGACCCGGCCACTGTGCAACCTGTAGATACCGCCGACAATGTGCAGTTTGCCAGCGGCCAGGGCGTCCGCCAGCAGCGTCGACTCGGCCTTGAGCCGCGCCACCGTGTCGCTGACATTTTGCGCAATGGCGTTCGCAAGCAGATCGCCAGGCGCTTTCAAGACCTTGCGCACCGACGGCTTGAACGCGTCGGCCAGGCCCTGGATCTTGCCGGGGAACGTGGCGTTGTCCGTGGTGGCTTTCACCCCGGCGGCAAGGGCGCCGCAGCTGTCGTGCCCGAGCACCATGATCAACGGCGTGCCGAGCACCGCCACCGCATATTCGAGGCTGGCGAGCCCGTCGTCGGTCACGAAGTTACCCGCCACCCGTACGGCAAACAGGTCGCCGAGTCCGGTATCGAACGCGTATTCCGGCGTAATGCGTGAGTCAGCGCAGCTCAGGACCGCCACGAACGGATTCTGCCCGCCCTCCAACGCCTCGCGCTCGCTCATGAATTCATGGCGCTTGGTGACGCCTTCGGCATAGCGACCGTTGCCTTCCATCAACCTGGCCAGGGCTTGTTGTGGGTTGAGGTTATTGGCCGCTTTCGGTGTCGGCGAGGCGTGTGTGAGCGCTGCGGGTAACGCGCTCGTGAGCATCAGGGCGCCAGCGCCGACCGTAGCCAGGCGTAGGAATTGTCGACGGTCGTGGGTCAGGGGTGGCTGCTTGTGCATGGGCGGCGTTCTCCGGTTTGTTAAGAGAAGAAACGCCAAGGGTGCAAAGAATGGTCGGGGGGGAAATGTAGGCACTGTCCGTTTTTTGGCGGGAATCGCGTGGCCATCAACATGAAAATTCTGACAGCCAGGCCATCGGTCACTGAAAAAAAAACGGTCTGGCCGTAATCTAGGGGCCTTTGTCACCTGCGCGGATTGTTCATGTCTTCTGTTGCCGATGGGTTGCCCCTCAATAAACGCCTGCCGGCCGTGCTCGCGATCTCCCTGGGGATTGGCATGGCGACCCTGGACACGGCCATCGTCAACACGGCCTTGCCGACCCTGGCGGAGGGGATTGGCACCGATTCCGCCTCGGTGATCTGGGTGGTCAATGCCTACCAGTTGGCGATTATCGCCACGGTGCTGCCGTTTGCGTCGCTCAGTGATGTGCTGGGGCATCGACGGGTGTATCTCGGCGGGTTGCTGCTGTTTATTGTGTCGTCACTGTTTTGCGGGCTGGCGGGTTCGCTGGTCACCCTGACGGCCGCGCGCGTGGCGCAGGGGCTCGGGGCGGCGGCGATCATGAGCGTGAACACGGCGTTGTTGCGGCATATCTACCCGTCGAAAATGCTCGGGCGGGGCCTGGGCTACAACTCACTGGTGGTGGGGCTGGCGTTTACCTTGGGGCCCACGGCGGCCTCGGCGATTCTGTCGGTGGCGACCTGGCATTGGCTGTACCTGATCAACGTGCCGCTGGGCTTGCTGGCCTTGGTGCTGGGCCTGCGTTCATTGCCAACGTTGCCCATGACCGGGCATGCCTTTGACCGATTCGCAGCGTTGTTGTGTGCCGGGTTGTTTGCCTTGCTGGTGCTGGGCCTGGGCACGGCGGTGCACGGTGCCCAAGGTGCGCTGACGTTGGGCCTGATCGCCGTGGCGCTGGTGTGCGGCGCCTTGCTGTTGCGGCGCCAGGCCGGGCACCCGGCGCCGATGCTGGCGCTGGACCTGTTCACGCGCCCGGTGTTTGCCTTGTCGTCCTTGACCGCTATTTGTGCGTTCAGCGCCCAGGGCCTGGCCTTTGTGTCGCTGCCGTTTTTACTGCAGGCGGTGCTGGGGCATAGCCAGGTGGAAACCGGTTTCCTGATGACGCCGTGGCCGGCCGTGGTGGCGGTGATGGCATTGTTGGCCGGGCGCTTGGCCGACCGGGTGTCGCTGGGGCTGCTGTGTGGCATCGGCTTGTTGATGCTCAGCGTGGGCATGGCCGCGTTGGCCACCCTGGGCAACGGCGCCTCGGCGTTTGATATCGGCTGGCGCATGGCGCTGTGTGGTGCCGGTTTCGGGTTCTTCCAGTCGCCCAACCTCAAGGCTTTGATGACCAGCGCGCCGTTGGCCCGCAGTGGCGGGGCGAGTGGCATCGTGGCGATTTCGCGGTTGCTGGGGCAAACGCTGGGGGCGTCGCTGGTGGCCTTGTGTTTCCACCTGTCCTTGGGCAATGGGCCGCACTATGCGCTGTGGCTGGGCTGCGGCTTTGCCCTGGTTGGCGCGGTAGCCAGTGGCTTGCGTTTGTTGCCCTACGGTAAAAAGCCGTGATTGGGCGTTGTAAAACATCGGTGTGGAAGGCTACCGTGGCGACCTGAGTATTTCGGGATGTTTCAGATTTATGTCCAGCCTGGCCCTCCGCACCGCTGATACACACTCCCGCCGCGCCGCGCTGACCCTGGCTTTATGCTTGCCCAGTGACGTGTTGCTCTACCTGCTGCTGCCAATGGAATCCCAGGCCTTCGGCATCACCCTGGCCCAGGCCGGTGTGTTACTGGCGGCCAACCGCCTGGTGCGGATTTTCGGCTACCGGCATGTCCTCAATTTCTACGCACGCAACGGCGACCGCCTGACCTGCATGATCGCCGCTGGCGCCGCGACCCTGTGCGCCTTGGGCAATTCGGTGTTGTCCGGCTTCGCCGCCTTGCTCTGCCTGCGCCTGGTGTGGGGCCTGTGTTTTGCCGCGTTGAACCTGTCCACCCAAGTGCTGGCCACTTCGGAGCCGGCCGGTGCCGCACGCCGGGCCGGGCGTTCCCGCGCGCTGATCGCCCTCGGGCCGATGCTGGCGCTGCCGCTGGGCGGCTGGTTGACCCTGTGGGCCGGGCCGCGTCCGATCTTTCTGATTCTGGCCGGGTGCTGCCTGGTGGGCTTGTGGATGGCGCGCGGCTTGCCTACGGTGGGGCATGACTTGCACACCACGCCGGGGCGGCGCTTCAAGTGGCCGGACAGCGTGGCGGTGTGGTCGTTTATCGAGGGGGTGGCGCTGGATGGGCTGTTTATCTTCGGCCTGTCGATCCAGGCGCAAAAGCTGCTGGGCGGCGATGCAGTACTGATCGCCGGAGGCCTGATGGCGCTGCGTTACGCCTCGGAAATGCTCCTGAGCCCCTTGGGCGGGCGCGCGGCCCAGCGCTTTGGCGCCACGTCGATGCTGCTGCTGTTTTCGTTCCTGAGTGCCCTGGCCCTGACCGCGTTTGGCAGTTACTGGGTGATCGTCGGCGCGGCGGCGGTGCTGGTGCTGCGCGCGCTGCAACTGCCGCTGGTAACCACCCTGGTGGCCGAGCGCAACCCCGGCTCGATGCGCGTCTCGGCCCTGGCTTCGAATGCCGTCTGGCGGGATATCGGCGCCGGCCTCGGGCCATTGCTGGCCGGCCTGCTGCTGCCGATTGCCTCGGCCCCCTGGGTGTTTGGCCTGGCGGGCGCGGCGATCGCGGTAAGCGCGGTGTTCTGCTGGCGGGCAAAAACTTCCAACTGACACGGTGAGGTTGTGTGTGTCCCTTCAAGAAAACTTCGTAAGCCTGCTGGATGCGGCGTATCGACACTGGACCGGCCAGGGACTGCCTGCCCCCGAGCATCTGGACCCGCAACAGCGCCTGGCCTGGCTGCACAGCGACGCGCCCTACAGCCTGCTGGCCCATGACGGCGGCGCCGACCCGCGCTTTACCTACGTGAATGACTGCGCCCTGCAGTGCTTCAAATACCCGCGCGACACCTTCATCGGCATGCCCTCACGCTACAGCGCTTCGGCACTCGACCGCGCCGCGCGTCAGGTGCTGCTGGAGCAAGTCACCGCCAATGGCATCGCCCAAGGCTACAGCGGCTGGCGCGTGGATGCGCACGATCAGCCGTTCATGATCCACGCCGGCGTGGTGTGGACCCTGCTCGATGACGCCGGCCAAGCGTGCGGCCAGGCGGCCTTGTTCTGGCCCGACGCACAGCGCATCGGCGTGTTGGCTTAAGCGGTCTTAAAGGCATCCAGCCAGGTGGGGTCGAACCGGGTTTGCTCGGTATGGATCCCCAGCGCCTGCATCTTGGCCTTATGCGCCTCGACCTCCGCAACCAACTGCACCTGGGCGCTGGAATTGGCATCCAGTTCATGCATCTGCGTCAGGCCCAAGTGATAGAAGCGCAGCACCTTGATTGCCGTCGGGTCATTGGCCTGGACCCGCTCGGTGACCTTGTGCATCACGTTGGTCACGCTCATCAGGCTGCGCTTGAGTTGCCAGCCATACACCGCCGGCGCCAGCCACGGCTGGGTCCAGAACGGGCCACGCACCAAGGCCAGCGTGATCAGCACCCCGGCGAACACGCCACCGACATTGAAGCGGAAATTGTCACCGCCAGGCTCGCCGAACAGCATCACCGCCAGGGTCGACAGCAACATGGCCAGGGCCAGGAACAGCACCGCGACCATCAGCGTGCTGCGACGGGTCTGTTGGCGGAAGGTCACAGGGTCGCAGGGTTTGAGCTCGAACATCCGGTTCATGTCTCCAGAAGGGGCCCGCATCATCTCACGCCTGGGCAAACAAGTTGAACGATGGCGCAGGGCGGTTTCTCTAAACCTGTGTAGACCCTATGAGGTGAACCATCATGTCTGACTACAACCAACCACCCCCCGGCACCCCGAACCCTGACCGCACACCCGGCGAAGAGGAGCGCGACAACGATGCGTTGCGCCCCAACGACCCGAAAGAGCGCGACGACAATGAGGATGTAGAACGCGTCGAGGAAGACCTGGAAAACCTGCACGACAAAGCCCGCCCACTTTGAAAAAGGAGAACGCCGTGAGTAGTACGCCGAAAGGCCCGTCTTCAGGCGAGCATGCAAGTGGCAAGGACGAATTGGGTTTCGACCCGGATTCGCCCGACGTGGCGGACCCGCAGGTCGATCCCATCGGCCCGGCGATTGCGCCGCTGGATAAGGAAAAGAAAGACAAGGATGAAAAGAAGCCGGCCTATGATCCGTTGGGTGATTTGAAGCCGTAGGCGGGGTAGGGGACGCGTTAAGCTTTTCGGTTCTGCGAGCGTGAGCGCTCGACTTGAGCATGTTGTTATTAAACGCTGACATCGGTTGGCGTTTTTTTTTGCGTGGTCAAAAAGCTTGGTTTCAAGTGCGTGTGGTAGCTGTGCGCTCAGGCCCACGCAGTCAACCTTGAGCCCCGAAGCATCAAGCGCGTAGAGTGCATGCCCGAGGGTGCGATGGACGATGTACTGGACCGCATTCAAGTACTAACTGAATACTGAAAGTGGCAACGCACAACCACTTCATGATTGGGGGCTTCAGGTTTATACGGAGCATCGGGTTCGTGATTAGGTAATTGCTGATCATCGGGGGGACGGGCTTGTTGCCTGATGACAAGGCGATGTTTTGGATGCGGTCATTGGTGATGAGCTGTTCTGGGTCGGGAGCGGAATTAGGCGAATGGTTGCAATCGGCCGATCGTGTTGAAAAAGTCGGTGTTCCCAAAATACTCGAATATTGATGGATGAAGACACCTCTGTTGCCCGCTGCTACGTGAAATCCGAGTACTGAAACTTCTGCCAAAAATTCAGATTTCAATCTCAGGCGCGTACTTATCTGGTGTGGAATTCGAAGCTGACTTTTTCAACACAATCGGCCGACTGCTGCCGGCCATGATCGAAAAAAATCAGCCTTTTCGGTGATGGATTGGAATTACTAATCCTGTAGGCCACGGTTTCCTTGCTCTACAGAGCCAGCCTGAAAGCTGCGTACCACTTTCGTACCAACACTACTACCAAGCAGTGACGCCATGCTCCTCACGACAGGCGTCAATCGGCCAGAAGCCGCCGGTCGGGTCAGGTGGCTTCAAACCCGCTTCCGTCCTTCAGAACTGGCTAATTGGCAAAAGTCAGACAATTGAACGCGCCTATGAAATCAGGGGCGATTCAATCAGTTGGGTAATGGCCGTAACGTTAGGCCTCATAGTGGTGAGGCATTTTCAGACGATATAGCCACTTATGCCATCCCACAGAAGTTTCACCGCGGTGACTACGAGCAGGCAGTAGCAGGCAAGGTACATCTGGCGTTGATCCAGCTTGGTGTGCAATCGCCAGCCCAGCCAGACACCACTTGGAACTGCTAACAGGCAGATGACCATCAGGCTTAGCACGTTACCGGTGGGCCTGGCTAACAGCAGCCAAGGCACGGCCTTGAGCAGATTGCCTACGGTAAAGAACATGCTGGTGGGGCCGGCATAGGTTTTCTTGCTTAGACCGAGTGGCAACAGGTACATCGCTAATGGTGGCCCACCAGAATGTGCGACCATAGTCGTGATCCCAGAGGTGACGCCTGCGGACACCGCCTTGAGCGATGAGCGCTGGCTGACCCTGATTTCCCCGCCGGTCTTGAACCAGAGGCCGACAAAAATTAGGGTAATCGCTGCCATCACTAAGGCGACTGCGCGGTGATCCATGACGCGAAAGAGTAGATAGCCGACACCGATGCCGACAATCAGACCTGGTAACAACAGCATCAAGTCGGGTTTAGACCAAGTGGATGGCTTCCAGTAACGCAGGCCGAACAGGTCCATCGCGATAAACAACGGCGCTAGCAGACCTCCGGCTGTGAGCGGATCCATCACCAGCGACAGCAGCGGAATGCCGACAATGGAGAAGCCTCCACCGAAGGCACCTTTCATAAAGCAGATCAAAAAAACTCCGGCGAAGGTCACCAGAATCGTGGTGGTGGTCAACTCAAGGTCCACGATGCTGCCCCCTGATCCGGCTGCTCAAGGTTGGCCAGCATTATCGAAGAAAGCTCAACGTGCCCGCGCTCGCGCAAGTGCGCGATCACAGACAAGCGATCGGCGTGCGACTTGTTTTGATTGAGCTTGCGCTTGCATTCAACGCACTGCATTTCGATCTCGATACCGACGACTCTCGACACCATCTCGTCCAGGTATTCACGCGGCGCATCGCCCATCTTCCAGGGCTTGATCTCCTTTGACTCCCGGTGGCGAGTCAGCAGGGCCAGGGTGCGACGCAGGAGCTTTTCTTCCGACATCACGCGCATGACGCCATGCACATGCACCACCTCATAGTTCCATGTGGGAACCTGGCGATGCGTCTCGTGCTTGGACGCATACCAGTTGGGCGAAATGTAGCCTTCTGCCCCCCTGAAGATCACCATGACAGGCGTTCCGCCGGCGCAACGTTGCCACACAGGATTGGCGCGGGCCACATGAGCGGTCAGCAGCCCGTATTTTCCGTGGCCGGTATCGAGTTCGAAGGGAATGTGGTCCGCATCCATGCCGGATTCACCCTCAGTCACGAGGATGCCCAGCGGATTGTCGCGGATAATTCGGTGCAACTGTTCCGGGCGGTGCTCTGCGAAGTGTTCGGGAATGTACATGGGGATTTCACTACGGATTGTTGGGAGTCCATAATGTCGACCACGACCTGCATCATCGAAAGTGCCAGTTTCGAGGTTTTTCCATGGGCCAGTTTTCAGCCAATCCGGGTGCATCTTCCCGCGGCGCGCAACGTCGGATCTATGCCAGGCTGCGCGCGCAGATAGAAGACGGCACGCTTGCCGCCGGTACGAGGCTCATGTCGACACGGGCAGTCGCGGCCGAACTCGGCGTGTCGCGAACCACGGTAACGGCGGCTTACGAGCAACTGGCGGCCGAAGGCTTTGTACTGACATCAGTGGGCAAAGCCGCCACGGTAGCGAGCATAATCAGCACCCAATCCGGGTATGCCCAAGGGGACTCGGCGCAGCAAAAGGAACTGCCGCCAGTGCTTTCCCTTTACGGGCAACGAGTGGCCATCATGACGCCGTACAACATGGCGTCACCACAAGCCCGCATCGATTTCAGGTACGGCTCGGTCGCTTCCAGGGATTTTCCAGCGCTGGGTTGGCAGCGCGCCTACCGTTCCGAACTAGTCAAGCGTCAACCGAGCCTCGCTTACGGCCACCCCGAAGGGGAAGAGCGCTTGCGCAATGCGCTGCAAGGTTATCTGCGACGCGCACGCGGTCTGGCGTGTGATGCGGATCAAATACTCGTAGTGCATGGCTCGCAGCAAGGACTTGACCTGTGCGCCCGGCTTTTGCTGAACCCGCAAGATGCATTTGTCTTCGAAGAGCCTGGCTACCGAATGGCCAGATATTGCTTTGAGGCCACGGGCGCGACGGCGTTGCCCATCCCCGTCGATGCCTCTGGACTGGATACCAATGCTCTGCCGGAAGGTGATCGCGTGCGTCTGGCCTTTGTCACTCCGTCGCACCAGTTTCCCATGGGGGCGGTGCTTCCTGTCGCACGTCGCCTCGAACTGCTGAGTTGGGCGAGGCGACATCGCGCGTGGATCATTGAGGACGATTACGGCGGCGAGTTTCGCTATGGCCAGCGGCCCATCGACGCACTGCAATCCATGGACGCAGATGCTCGCGTCATTTATGTCGGAACGTTCTCCAAGGCACTCTCACCGCAACTCAGGTTGGGTTATCTGGTTCTTCCACGCGAGTTGGTTCACGTTTTCCGTGAAGCAAAACGGCTGACCGATCGACACTCACCGCGCTGGGAGCAAAACGTGCTCGCCTCGTTGATCGAAAGTGGAACCTATGAGCGTCACGTTCGCCGCCTGCGGCGGGAGAATGAACTGCGGCGAAGGGCATTACTGGAGGCTTTTGAACAACATCTGGCGGAATATGGGCAACTGGCCGGCATGGCGGCGGGCTTGCACGGCGTATTAACGCTACCCGCGCTTCGCGCTCAGGATGAGCCGACGTTGCAGGCGATAGCGCTCGAACGCGGGGTTGGCGTATATCCGCTTTCGCCGCTGTTTGCCGAACCCGCGTCGGTAGAATACGAGCGATCGGCAGGGCTCATTTTGGGCTATGCCGGCCTGACAACGCAGCAGATTCATGAAGGGATCGGCATTCTTGGTACGGTGGTTCGGGAGGTTAAAGAGCTCGGAACTCGGTCCGAATCAGTAGATGACCATGTCATCTAAGGTGCGGCTCGAACAGGAGCTAATTTAATAGGTAGAGATAAGGCGAATTAGAAAAAGTGGTCGGCTTGAGTGGCTGCTAAGAGTGAAACTGGTTCTGGGCGGAAGGGCCGCTATTGGCCGATAGCTGCCGTCCACAAATGACTGCTTTCGGCCATAGGGAGTATGACGGGACTCCAGTAGAGCGGTCCGTAGGGCGCGGACGAAATCGCTAGGGTGCGGCGTCGTCTTGGCATCGCCCACGCCGTAGCCACGGGTGAACAATCAGGCTTGAAAATCGCAGCGTTCGATGTGGCCACCTGCGGTGTCGTGAACGTCCGTAAAAGGGCGGATTTCCAAAACTCGAGACAGCGAAGTCAGCCAGACGGCAACAATGTGATCCTGCTTTTTTTGTTAGATCTGAGTCTGTTTTTAACGGGGCGACGCTCTATAGACTGTATATCCGACGCACAAGTGGACAGTGATCGGCCCGCTACTGTTTCTGGCTCTCTGAAGACCGGACGAATCGAGAGTCTTCAGGAATCACCATGAATACTCGTCCAAGCTTTCAGAGCAAGACCTTCCCCCAATCGCAACGTGACATTCTCGGCATGATCGCGACCGATCAGCATCTGGGCGATGTACTCTGCGCCATCTGCCAGATGCTCGACACACAGACTCCCGAAACCTACTGCTCTATCCTGCTGGCGGATGCAGAGGGCAAGCACTTACTCAACGGCGCGGCACCAGGTCTGCCGGCCGAGTACAGCGAGGCGATAGATGGAATGGCTATTGGTCCGCAGGAAGGGACCTGCGGCACAGCAGCGTTCCGGCGCGAGCTTGTAGTCACCGAAGACATCGCACGGGACCCGAACTGGGAACGTTTCCGCAGCCTGGCGCTGGGGCATGACCTGCGTTCCTGCTGGTCAGTCCCTTTGCTCTCCCATGAAGGAACGGTGTTGGGGACATTTGCCCTGTACCAAAAGAGTATCCATGCGCCGGACGAGGCGCAGATTCAACAACTGGTTTTTGCCGCGCAACTGGCCGTCATTGCGATCCGTCATGAGCGTGACGGTCGGCGATTGGAGGAGAGCGAACAACGTTTTCGTTCATTGTTCACCTATAACCCCAACCCGGTGTTCGCCCTCGATCTGGCCGGCAACATCCAGAGCGTCAATCCTGCAGGCCTGAAGCTGAAACCGCACACGGCCGTCAATTTCATTGGTCATCACTTTTCCCATCTGGTTCTCGATGAGGATCTGCAACGGGTTAGTCAGCATTTTTGCGCAGCCCGTGCCGGAGCGCCTCAGCGCTTCGAGGCACAGCTTCGCGACGAAAGTGAGCAACTGTTGACCATGGATATCTCCAACCTGCCCATCATGGTCAACGGAGAAATCGTCGGAGTATTCGGCATTGCCCGGGATATCAGCGCGCAGAAACATTTCGAACGCGAATTGAGCTTCAACGCCAGCCATGACCGGCTTACCGGTTTGCTTAACCGTGTTTCGCTTGAAGAGCGACTGGTTCTGGATTGCCACATCAGTCGTCGGCGTAATCGGCGGCTCGCGGTGATGTGCATTGATCTGGATGGATTCAAATCCATCAACGATTCGATCGGGCATTTCTTTGGCGATCAGGTGCTGATCGAAGTGGCGCAACGTATGACCCAGCAAGTTCGTCCCGGTGACACCATCGTGCGCATGGGCGGTGACGAATTCATTGTGCTCCTGCCTGACCTGCTGCGTGACGAGGACGTTGTACCCGTAGCCGAGCGCCTGATGGCGAGCATTGCCAGACCCTACTGCATCCAGGGTATTGACCTGCATGTGAGTGCAAGCGTCGGCATCACCCTGAGCGATGGTTACATCGAGCAGCCGATGCAACTGATTCAGCAGGCGGACATGGCCATGTACAAAGCCAAGCAGGAAGGGCGCAACAACTTTCAGTGGTACACCAGCGAGCTCAATCAACGTGTTTGCGAGCACGCGAGCCTGCGCAATGACTTGCAAAAGGCTATCGAAACTCAATCCTTCCAGCTGCATTATCAACCGCAGATAGACGCACGCACGGGGCAGGTGGTCGGGATCGAAGCCTTGCTGCGCTGGGAGCATCCGGAAAAAGGATTTATCTCGCCAGCGGTGTTTGTGCCGGTGGCAGAGGACAGTGGCCAGATCATCCCGCTGAGCCTTTGGGTGCTCGATACCGCCTGCGCACAGCTGCGACAGCTAAGCGAACAGGGCATCACAGGTCTCTCGATGGCCGTTAATATTTCGCCGATTCATTTCCAGCGTGGACAATTCGTCGAGTGTATCCAGGCAGTGCTGAACAGGTACGAACTTAGCGCCGGGCAGTTGGAACTGGAGATTACCGAGTCGCTCTTGTTGCATAACGTTGAACAAGCCATCGACACTTTGCACCAGCTCAAGGCTTTAGGTGTACGCATTGCGCTGGATGATTTCGGCACGGGCTACTCCAGCCTCAGCTACCTCAAGCGTTTACCCATCGACAAGATCAAGGTTGACCGTTCTTTCATCCGGGATATCGCTACCGACCATCACGATGCAGCGATCACCCAAGGCATTATTTCCATGGCCCATCATCTCAGCCTGTCGGTGGTCGCCGAAGGTGTGGAAACCAAGTCTCAAATCGATTTCCTGAAGGGCAGTCGCTGCGATATTTTTCAGGGGTACTACTTTGCCAAACCGATGCCCTGTGTAGACCTCGAAGCCTTCCTTAGCCTACGCGCATCCCGGTCCCTGAAGCCCGGTCTTGTTTGTCCGCAGGTTTGAACAGGGGAATTCGCAGATTCAAACGCGTCCGGTTGTCCTGAACTACACTTCAGTTGCCACTTCTGTCCTGGAGCGTTCCTGGTGAGCGCTTCGGATCTCTTGCTGGGTGCAGAAGCGTTTGGGGAACTGAGCGCTTTAGACCCAAGCTCTGCTCAACACGCCTGGCCGTGGACGCATTAAGCGCGTGACTGTTGTTGGCACTGGAGGGTACAGAAAATTCGTTCAGTTACTACGGTAAGCGTCATCAACGACTATAGTCATTGGTGAGCCAGAGCGAATCCGACCATTCCCCTGCCAACCTGGCCTAATCCAATTCCGCGATTACACGGCGGATCTTCTTGTGTTCCTTGATGCGGAACGTAAACGTTTCGCTGCCGAAATTACTCAGGCTCAGGCTGAGATCGAGGCAGCGTTGTCTTTTTTTTCCCCTTGATGGTGGATGGAGTTATCCCGCCGGGCACGTCGTATCCCACTGAGCACGTCCCAACCACCCATCTATCAAGGTTCAAGCAATGAATACTTCAGAGTTAGATGATGCACAAAAAACCAATGGCGACCTGGTTCAGGGTCCGCTGCCGGCCGGCACTGTCGCGCCCGACTTCACTCTTCACGCAACCCCTGATCAACAGTTGTCGCTGCGTGAGCTAAAGGGAAATCCCGTGATACTGGCGTTTTATCCCGCTGACTGGACTTCGGTGTGTGGTGACCAACTGACCTTGTACAACCAGTTGTTACCCACCTTCAGAGAATATGGTGCGGTGCTATTGGGTATCTCGGTTGACAGCGCCTGGTGTCATCAGGCCTTTGCCAAAGATCGAAATTTCCACTTCAGCCTGCTGGCCGATTTCGAGCCCAAAGGGGCGGTGGCACGACAGTATGGAGCGTACGAGTCCCAGCTCGGAGTTTGTAAGAGGGCACTGTTCGTAATTGACAAGGAGGGGGTGGTCGCCTGGAGCTACGTCTCACCAATGGCAATCAACCCTGGGGCGGACGGCATTCTGGATGCGCTGGATGCTCTGGTGAATTCGCCACAAAGCACGCCAACCAAAAATTAACAGGTGATTACATGGCCACTCTCAAAATCCCGGTAAGTGCCAACGACCATCGCCAGGGAAGTGCGCATGCCAAGGTCACCTTGGTGGAATTTGGCGACTATGAATGTCCCTATTGCGGTGAAGCTTATTGGATGGTCAAGAATCTGCAACAGCATTTTCGCGATGACTTGCTGTTTGTGTTCCGTAACTTCCCTCTGACCACCGCTCACCCCCATGCATTGGGTGCAGCGGTCACCGCTGAGTATGCCGGGAGTCGAGGATTCTTCTGGGAGGCCCACGACGAATTGTACGAAAATCAGGATCGATTGGGTCTGCCGCTGTATCGCGCCATCGTTCTCAAACACGGCCTTCCCAAGGAGGAATTCGATCTTGCAATGCAAGAGGATACTTACATTCCCAAAATACAAGCCGATTTCAATGGCGGTGTACGCAGCGGCGTGAATGGCACCCCAGCGTTTTACATTGACGGGCTTCGCTATGACGGAGTTCCAGAGTTCATCGGGATGAGTCAGATGATTGAACTTTTGTTAGTGCGTGGACGAAATCGCTAGAGAGCCAAATCGGCTTAACATCACCCACATCGGAGCCGAGGAAAAACCAACGTTAGCTTCCTTTTACATTAAAGAGGTGGACACGGAGCCGGCAACTAATGAAATCTTTGAAGTATTATGAAGAAAATCGACACGCCACATGGTTGGAGTTGTTTTTTGACCTGACTTTCGTTGTTACGATAGGCCAGGTTACGCACACTCTCGGACATGTTCATGACGGCCACTTTGAACATAAGCAATTATGGACATTCTTACTGCTTTTTGTACCGTTGTGGTGGATCTGGTCCAGTCACACGATTTACTCCAACAGGTTCGATACAGACAGTAATCTTCACCGTTTGGCAACATTATTCATAATGCTCCTGCTCATTGTGCTATCGGCACGGATTGGGGAAGACCTGGAAGTGAACTACCCGCTTATTATTGCCTGCTATTTTGGTATACGAGCGATCATCAGTGTTATGTACATTTCATCCATTAGTAAACTCGATTCTCGCGGCGAACTTTCCTCAAGGCTTGGTTTCGCCCTATTAGTTAGCGCAGTTATTAGTCTTTCATCCGTTATTTTTGACCCGCCCTTGCGTTATCTTGTTGCTTATATTGGGATTGTTCTTGATATTCTGTTTCCTGTGTTTTTCTGGACTAAACTAAAGCCGTTGCCAGCACACACGGAACATTTGGTTGAGCGCATAGGTCTACTCACCCTAATCTTATTGGGGGAGTCAATTATTAGCCTTTCCGGAGGCTTGTCTAACATTCAATGGGGTTATTATAATGTGATGGCGGCCATCACCGGATTTATCATGATTTGCAGTATCTGGTGGATCTATTTTGATAGTTTTTACTTATTGAACAAACATCAAAGCAGTATGAGTGGGCACGCCTTAATCTACTCGCACCTTTTTCTTTTTATGGGGCTGGCACTTCTGGCGAATTTGATTAGGCATGCGATCCTGAACGACATTGCGATACGCGATTTCCAGATTATGTCGATCACCGGCATGGCCTTGTTTTTCCTAGGTAAGCAATATGGCTATTTCATAGCCGTGAGTAGAATAAGGAAATACATACTACAAAACACGTTGATAGTGTTTTCTTTGGGCGGGTTAGTCGTGTTTTTACCCCGCGTCGAGTACATATTGGTCGGCCTGACAGCAACCATGATCTCTTATGTTTTTCTAAATTTCAGATATCGTTGAATCATTATTATCAGACCAGAGGGTGGGACCAAGTGAGCAAGCGGCTGACTTGCGGTTATATGCTGCCCACTACGTCGTTCTCACTGCCCGTTCGCTACTCGCCGCTACCCTTGGTCTATTTGGGTTTGTAATCCTGGTATCGTCGACCATAGTTAAGAGTCTCGGATACCCCTCTTAGCTATCGCGATCTGATAGCGCCAGCCGCATCGTAACAACAGGAGCCACATCATGGTCAAAGTAGCGTTGTTCGTTCGCCTGGAAGCAAAACCCGGGAAAGAAAAGGATGTAGAAAGCTTTCTTTTGGGTGGCCTTCCGTTAGTGGAGGAGGAGCCAGCCACTACAGCCTGGTTTGGAATCCGCTTGGGGCCGTCCACCTTTGGCATCTTTGACGCATTCCCGGATGATGCGGGCCGGCAGGCTCATCTTTCGGGCAAGGTCGCGGCGGCGCTTATGGCAAACGCTGCCGAGCTGTTTGCCGAACCGCCATCAATCGAGAAGGTTGACGTCCTTGCAGCCAAGCTGCCCGGTTAAGCAAATCCAACAGGAAGTTTCATTCAGTTCGGGGAGGCTCACGATGTCTTGTATGAAAATCAGGATCGCCTGGGCCTGCCGCTGTCCCGGGCGGTGATCAATTAAAACACTTGTATTGAAGATAAATGTCATGGCTAAAGTGCTGTGTCCAGGATTCATGCCATGCTTGCGCGTTCGGTATAAGTGAAAGGATATGCGCGCAAATCGTGTCCATGGACGGCGTGGAAGCCGCACAGAATCTGCAAGGCAATGTGCTCATCACGTGTTCAGGATGAGTAGGGTAGATTGTTTGCCGGGCACCGGTCGCTCATGGCGCGAAGATCTCCATCATTGATATAGAACCGTAGGTCATCCGCGCCGTGACACCTAATGGTTTCGTCAAGTGAGCATTCGTCGGCGTAGCAGTGACCGATGTTCAATGAGCTGCCTGACGCGGCTGCACTCCGAACTGCGCAACGATGTGCGTACCCAATTCCTCAATAACTTCCACCGCAGGGCGCTTGCCGTATTTGAGATTGAGAATGACGTGGTCCACGCCGATTTCCTCAAGCGACTCCAGCAAAAATCGTAGATGGTAACGTCCAAGTCTGAACCCCAAATGGATACGTGTGGGTGGCGTTGACGGATTCTCATCGAGATCGATGTACAGCGACTGAGTAAAGGGCTTATACACAGAACCACATTGTTTCGTGACCTCCAGTCGCCAATCTTCCACGACCAGCCGCTGCATGTTCGGAATGCGTGGATAGTTGATCCATCCGTTGCTCTCACGCGCGATCCAATCCAGTGACTGGCGACTGTTGCCGGTCACGAGCATTGGAATGAATTGGGTGGTAGGTTTCGGAATCAGGTCTGCGCCTTGCATTTCACCAGTGCTCCAGTGGATGGGCTCAAAACTGGTGCTGTGGGCACGGCGAATCACTTCGTAGTGTTCTCGAAAGATCTCTCCACGCCTTTCGGGATCGACGCCAAACGCCGAAAACTCCACTGGCCGATCTCCCGAAGCAACCCCCAGAATCAAGCGACCAGTGCTCAACTGATCGACGCTGGCTGACGCCTTGGCCGTGTGCAGGGGATGGTGCAGCGGGATGGCGATGGAGGCGGTGCCAAGTGCAATCTCCGAGGTATGGGCGGCCATATAACCCAGGTAAACCCAGGGGTCGAAGACTTGGCCGACATCGCCGAAGCCAGGGTCGCGAAGCGGCACGTCGCGAAACCAGAGCGCGCAGAAGCCCAGCGCCTCGGCTTTTTTAGCCAGTGTGACCTGGTTGAGCATGCTCGGAGTGTCCCCGTCGAACGCCTCCATGGGAAAGAATAATCCAAGGCTCAAATGCCCCTGAGTGAAGGTTCGGCTGAACCCTCGATGCTGCTGGTAAGGAATCGTGCTCGGCCGATACATACGGATTGACCTCATGACAGAACGTGAACAGCGCCCCCGTTTCCAGAGGTGCTGCGGCATCGGTCGCTTTTGAACGGCAGGTGGGGGTACTGGGTCTGGCTTTTACCCGTTGCGCCGTACTGCTGGTTGTGTGGACCGGACTCAGGGGGCAGTTGCTGGCGATAGGCGCGGGTTGGTCCGGGTAGGTGTTAAGCGGACGGTCAAAGGAAGTCAGATCTCTCGGCTCTATACCACCAGATGGGCAAGGCGTTCGAGGAATCATTCTATAAGCGTAGGCGGTTTTGCAGCTCTCCGCCATATTCTTACAATCGAGCCGCTGACGGGCGAAAGTCGCGTATCGAAGACAGTTATCGGTCGTTTCCTGCCATTCCAGAACGGCCGCTATTGGCCGGAAGCAGTCCTTCGTGGATGGCCGCTTCCAGCCAATGCCCCAAACCCCCAGCCCTCGACCTACGTAAGCCCAAAAAAGGCAAGTCACTCGCAAAAGCCCCGCCTGACACGGCGGGGCTTTTCCCTTCACTTCGGCGCAACCCAAGTCACGTCCGTAATCCCATACCTCTCCGCCCAAGGCCGCGTCGTTTTCTTCACCTGTTCATGGCCCACGCGCCCCACGCGACTCACGTGCGCGATGTCGGCATCGACCGCCGCCCAGTGCCAGGCTTCGGCGTTGTTCATCACTTCGGCACGCACCACAAAGGACTTCGGTTTGCCATGCAGCTGGTAGTGGATGGTGTAGATTTTTGCGGTACTCATGTTGCCTCCCTGTGTTGTTATAGATGGATACGGGAGTGTTCAAAAAGGTTCATTCAAAATGACAATCTGCGTGCTGGCGCGGCATAGTGTCGCCATCCCCTCGCGTCCAAGGATTGCGCCATGTCTTTGCTGACCCATAGCCGCCTCTATTTGCAACGCCTGGGCTATGACACGCCGCCCGCGCCGACCCTGCAAACCCTGCAAGCGCTGCAGTTGCGCCATGTGTGCACCTTTGCCTTCGAAAGCCTGTCGACCTTGATGCGCGTGCCGGTGCCTATCGACTTGCCCAGCGTCGAGCAAAAGGTGCTGTTGGACGGCCGGGGCGGTTATTGCTATGAGTTGAACCAGATGTTTTTGGCGCTGTTGCAGGCGCTCGGCTTCGATGCGCGCGGCATTACCGGGCGGGTGGTGATGGGTGGGCCGCCGGATGCGCACACGGCGCGTACCCATCGCTTGAGCCTGGTGACCCTGGACGGGGTGCGCTATATCAGTGATGTCGGTTTTGGCGGCATGGTACCCAGCAGCCCATTGCAGCTGGACACCGAAGCAGTGCAGGCCACGGCGCATGAGCCTTATCGCCTGACCTTCGACGGGCAGGGCAATTACACGCTGTGGGCACAGGTGGGGGAGGAGTGGCGTGGGTTGTATGTGTTCGACCTGCAAGCGCAGGCGGCCATCGACTATGAGATCGGCAACTGGTACGTCTCCACGCACCCGGATTCGCCCTTCGTGGGCCAGCTGAAAGTCGCACGCTTGGCGCCGGGCAAGCGCCATACCTTGAACAACGCCAACTACGCCGTGCATTTCCTGGATCGGCCGAGTGAAAAACACACCCTCGGCAGTGCCGATGAACTGTTGGAGTTGCTGACCGAGACCTTTGGCATTCGGGTACCTGTCGACACGACGCTGCGCCAAATGCTTGATGGCCTTGTAATGGCTAATTCGTGAGAATATTGATCTAGAGCCTTCGCTGAACCGTTTTACCTTCAAATCGGTGCAAATTAATTCGAACCTTTCGCGCGAGCAGGGGTTCGAAGCGGTTCCTGAATAATTTGCTCACCAGACAAGGAGATGTAAAACGATGTCCAAGCTATTCGGAAAATTCCTCAAGGGTTCCTCGCTGCTGGCGCTGGTCGCTGCGCCTGCCGCGGTGTTCGCCGCACCGTCCACTGACCCGATTTCTACCTTCGGGATCCTGGGCAGCTACAACGATTTCAAATTTGAAGGCGGCAGCGAGAGCGACAAGAGCCACATGCCCGAAGCCGGCCTGTTCTACAACTTCGGCAACAAGCTCACTGCCGAATCCGGCTTTATCTACCAGGCCGGTATCGAAGCCAAGTACGGCGAAAAGAGCGACAACAAACTCAAGGAAGGCCAGGCCGATCTGGACCTCGGCTGGCGTGCCGCGCTGGATGCGCGCAATTTTGTCGACGTGATCGTGGGCGGTGGCTACAGCTGGACGCGCTACGAGCCGGAGATCAATGACCTCGACGTGAAGCTCACCAACAAGTCGCCGTTCGCCAAGGCGGCCCTGGGCTACAACCACCAGTTCGATGATATGACCCTGCGTGTCGAAGCCGGCGCCCGTCGTACCATCGATGGCCGCACCAAGCTCAAGGTCGATGACTTTGGCAGCGACACCGTGGACCTCAAGGACCGCACCAACCCCTACGCTGAAGTCAGCCTGCTGATGAACCAGAAGGGTGACCTGCCGGTCGTCGCGGGCCTGTACTACACCCGCACCGAGTACAAGCTTGACGGTGACTCCGACGTGGCCGACAACACCAAGCTCAAGCGTGACGAGTACGGGTTCAAGGTCGGTATCGCCTTCTAAGCCCCTCGCCAGGACGTGGGCGGCCAACGCCCACGTTCAACTGTCCGCAACAGCCCCCCTTTGTGTCCGCCAAAACCCTCAACGCCGCCGTGCCGCTGCCTTAGTGTGGAAACCGCTTTCCACATCATAAGAAGAGAGGGTGGCCATGCCCCGCATCGCCTCGCTGTTGGTTGTATTCGGCCTGCTCACGGCCTGTGATGACAAACCCCGACACCCCCCCGAACGCGCCACTGCGGCGACTGCCATGCCCGCCGACCCGGCGCTGGCCCAGGTCTATGACAGCAGTTGCAAGCTGTGCCACGCCAACCCGGCGTCCGGTGCGCCGCTGACCGGTGACCGCGCGGCGTGGAGCCCGCGTATCGCCCAAGGCGTCGACACGCTGCTGGACCACAGCATCAACGGCTACAACGGCATGCCGCCGATGGGCCTGTGCATGCAGTGTTCCGAGGCACAGTTTGTGGCGCTGATCGGCTTTATGGCCGGTGTTCAAATCCAACAATAAGACGGGGTGGTGAATGGCGCTTTCACGGCGGCAACTCTTGCAGCGCGCCGGCATGGCCGGGGCTTTCATGGCGCTGGCCAGCAACCCGGTGCTGGCCCAATTGGCGCGGGCACCTCGCCTGATTCCGTGGCGCAACTGGTCGGGGGCGCAGACCTGTTTGCCATTGGCACGCCTGGCGCCGAAAGACCTGGACGAACTGGTGCAGGTGATTCGCCAGGCGCCGGGGCAGGTGCGGCCGGTCGGTTCGGCGCATTCCTTCAGCGCCCTGGTGCCGACTGATGGCACCTTGCTCTCACTGAGCTACTTCAATGGGCTGCTCGATCACGACCCGGCAACCTTGCAGGCCACCTTCGCCGCCGGCACGCCGATGTCGCGCATGGGCCCGGCGCTCAAGGCGGTGGGCCAAGCGCTGCCGAACATGGCGGATATCGATTACCAGACCCTGGCCGGGGCGATTTCCACCTCGACCCACGGCACCGGCGTAGGCTTCACCTCGTATTCCGGTTGCGTCACCGGGCTGCAATTGGTGACCGCCCAGGGTGACGTGCTGGACTGCGACGCCCAGCGCCATCCGGAGGTGTTCAGCGCCGCCCGCGTGTCCCTCGGCGCGCTGGGCGTAGCCACCCGCATTCGCTCGCAGAACCGCACGCCCTATCGCCTGCGCGAACGCCAGTGGATCGCCAAGACCGAAGAGCTGCTGGAAGACGTGGATAAAAACACGCGGGACAACCAGCACTGGGAAATGCTGGTGGTCACCCATTCCGACTACGCGATGTCGATTGCCCTCAATGAAACCAACGATCCAGCAACACCCCCCATCGACCCGGCGGAGGCGGGCGGCAATGCGTTCGTGACGATCATCGAGAAGCTCGACAAATACGCCAGCGACTTCCCCGGCACACGTCGCACCTTGCTCAACAGCCTGCGCTTTTTTGCCAGCTTCGAGGACCGCGTGGCCGAGTCCTTCGAGGTGTACGCCAACGTGCGCAATGTGCGTTTCAACGAGATGGAATATTCGGTGCCTGCCGAGCATGGGCCGGCGTGCCTGCGCGAGATCCTCAAGCTGATCAACGACAAGGACCTGCGCACCTGGTTTCCCATCGAGTACCGCTACGTCAAGGCCGATGACATTCCCCTGAGCATGTTCGAAGGCCGCGACAGTTGCTCGATCTCCGTGCACCAGCACTACGCCATGGACCATCACAACTTTTTCGCCGCCGTGGAGCCGATCTTCTGGAAATACGCCGGCCGCCCGCACTGGGGCAAATTGCACACCCTCAACGCGCGCACCCTGCAGCCGCTGTACCCGCGTTGGGACGAGTTCACCCGCGTGCGCCGTGAGTTGGACCCGAGTGGCAAATTCCTCAACGCGCACCTGTCATCCATCCTGGGAGTGGCCCGATGAACCGTCGACATTTTGTACTCGGCACAGGCGCCTTGCTGGCCGCCGGCGCCTGGTGGCTGCGCCCGAGTGACCGGGGCAGCCCCTACAACGATTACTTCCGCACCCTCAACGCCGAACTCAAGGCCCATGGGCCGATGCGCCCGGTGATGCTGATCGACCTGGATCGGCTGGATCACAACATTGATGTGGTCATGCAGTCGGTCAAGCGTGGCGGCAAACACCTGCGCCTGGTGGAGAAATCCCTGCCATCGCCAGGGCTGCTGGCCTACATCGCCAAGCGTGCGGGCACGCAGCGGCTGATGTCGTTTCACCAGCCGTTCCTGAACCATGATGCCCAGGTGTTCCCCGAGGCGGATATTTTGATGGGCAAGCCGCTGCCGGTGCGTTCGGCCGAGCTGTTTTATCAGACCCACAAGGGGCCGTTCGACCCGTCGCGGCAATTGCAGTGGTTGTTGGACACGCCCGAGCGCTTGCAGCACTACCTGGCGTTGGCCCAAGGCTTGGGCGTGCGGTTGCGCGTCAACATCGAGCTGGATGTGGGGCTGCATCGAGGCGGTGTCAGTGATAACGCGGTGCTTGGGCAGATGCTCACGCTGATCAGCGCCAACCCTCGGCATTTGGTGTTTGCGGGGTTCATGGGCTATGACCCGTTCGTGGGGATGGGCGTGCCGGGCATTCTGGGTTCGCCCCAAACATTGTTCGAGCAGGTGATGCGGCGCTACACCGGCTATGTGGATTTTACTCGGCAGCACGTTGCAGGGGGGTGGGGGGAGGGGCTTACGTTGAATACGGCGGGGAGCCCGAGTTATCGGATTCACGAGCAGGAGCGGCTGAGCACGGAGGTGTCGGTGGGGACCGCGTTGCTCAAGCCCACCCATTATGATTTGCCTTCCTTGAGCGAGCATGTGCCAGCGGTGTTTATCGCCACGCCGGTGTTGAAAAGCACGGGGGCGGTGGATATTCCGGCGTTGGATGGCAAGTCGCGGGTGTTTTCGTGGTGGGATCCGAACCAGCGGGGGACTTACTTTATTTATGGAGGGAATTGGTTGGCGGAGTTCGAGTCGCCGGGTGGGTTAAAGAGCAATGAGTTGTATGGGCGTAGTTCTAATCAGGAGATGGTCAATGGGTCGCCGGCTGTGGGGTTGAACGTGGATGACCAGGTGTTTTTACGGCCGACGCAGAGTGAGTTTGTGTTGTTGCAGTTTGGGGATTTGCTGGGGGTACGGGGGGGTAAGGTTGTTGAGGTTTGGCCGGTTTATTCGTGACGATTGGCGCTCTATCCGTTGCTGCGGTAACGGCTGGTAAGGGCGGAAGCCATAGCAGCCATCACCCGAATAACGGCTACACACCCCACCAGAAATTGCCCCCCACCCAATCCAAAATGAAGCTTTCATGACAAAAGTTCGGTAGCCCTTGGCCATTCCCGTCTCTCCTGTGTAACGCGCTTGAGCCCACCAGAAAGGTGGGCTTTTCAGCCGCAAGCAGGATGCCAGGAGTGGGGCGATGGGAACTATGGAACGTTACTCGAAAGTCGGCATGCAGGAGCTCGACCAGCGCCTGTCGAAGATCGTCGAAGCCGCGCGCAAGAAGCCGGTGTCGGTCTATCGCTACGGCGCACCCTGGGTCTGGATCGTCTCCCAGGACGACTGGCAGGGCACCCGCAAGGAAGTCTCCAGCTACATCCCGGCCAGCCATTCCCTGGTATTGCTGCGCCCGCAGATCGACGAAGTCCTCGACCAGCACCGTGACTGGCTCACCGCCGAACCCGCGATGTCGATCGCCCCACAGACCGTGCTGCAGATCCTGCTGCTGCAACTCCTGTATTCGGTACCCAGCGAGCAGCAACTGCATGAACAGCTCAACTACAACCTGCTGTTCCGCTGGTTCGTCGGCCTGGACCTCAACCAGAAGGTCTGGAGCATCCATGCATTGACCCGCGACATCGCCACGCTGCTCAACAACCCGCGTGCGGTGCAACTCATCCAGAAAATCATCGGTGACGTGTTTTGTGGCGCCTTGCTGCACATGCCGGAGTTCTCGCTGAACTTCGCCCTGTTGCACACCTGGCTGGCACGCCACGGCAGCACGTCGATCACCAGCAATTGAGCCAGCCGCACGCCGGGCAATCGGCGGCGGCGCAAAAAATCAGACAGTCAGGGGGCGGTGTGGAGCATCTGTTCAAATTAACGCTGGCGCTGTGTTGCGTGACGCTGGGGAGCCTGGCGCAACCGGTGTTGGCCGAGGAAGACGCGGCGGCGCGCAAGGTCGATGTCAATGAGTACTTCGTGCGCGGCAACACCGTGCTCGATGCGGCGACGATCGAGGAAGCGGTGTATCCGTTCCTGGGGCCGCAAAAGACCCTGGGCGATATCGAAGGCGCCCGCGATGCGCTGCAGAAGATCTACCAGTCGCGTGGCTACCAGTCGGTGTTTGTCGAGCTGCCGGAGCAGAAGGTCGATGACGGTATCGTCTACCTGCAGGTCAGCGAAACCAAGGTCGGCCGCGTGCGCGTGGTCGGTGCCAAGCACTATTCGCCAGTGGAAATCCGCGAGCAGGTGCCGGCCCTGGAGGAGGGCGCGGTGCCGGACTTTGCCACGGTGCAGACCCAATTGGCCGGTCTCAACCGGGGGGCAGGGCGCCAGGTCACGCCGCTGGTTCGCGAGGGCCAGCGCCCGGGCACCATGGATGTGGACCTGCAGGTGGAAGACCAGAACCCCTGGCACGCCAGCCTTGGCCTGAACAACGACTACAGCGCCGACACCGAAAAACTGCGCTCGGTGGCGACCCTGGGCTATGACAACCTCTGGCAACTGGGCCACAGCATTTCCCTGACCTTTTTCACTGCGCCCCAGGACACCGAGAATGCCAAGGTCTGGTCCGGTTCCTACACGGCGCCGCTGAACGAGCGTTGGACCTTGCAGTTCTCGGGTTACCAGTCCGACAGCAACATCGCCACCATCGGCGGCAGCAATGTGTTGGGCAAGGGCCATTCCTACGGGGTGTCGGCCATCTACAACCTGCCGGCGGCGGGCAACTGGGCCAACTCATTCTCGTTCGGCGTCGACTTCAAGGACTTCGACGAGCAGATGAAATTCGGCGCCAGCAGCGACCAGGTGCCGCTCAAATACGCGCCGTTCACCTTGGGCTACAACGGCTTTCGCTACACCGAACAGTCGCAATTGGGCCTGGGCCTGAACCTGGTGGTGGGCACCCGCGCGTTCTTCGGCTACGGCAGTGACGCCGAGGAATTCGAGTACAAGCGCTACAAGGCCAGCGCCAGTTTTGCCGTGCTCAAGGGCGACCTGAATTACACCTATACCTTCGCCAACGATTGGCAGTCGGCGACCAAGGGCGGTTTCCAGCTCGCCTCTGGCCCCCTGGTTTCCAACGAGCAGTATTCCGCCGGTGGCGCCACGTCGGTGCGCGGTTACCTGGCAGCCGAGCGCACCGGGGACGAGGGGTATTTGCTCTCCCAGGAATTGCGCACACCGTCCCTGGCCAAGTTCCTTGGCAGCTATGTGCAGGAGTGGCGTTTCTATGCGTTCGCCGAAGGTGCGCGCATGCGCCTGCACGATCCGCTGCCCGAGCAAGAAGACGAATACAGCCTGGCCAGTGTTGGCCTGGGCACCCGCGCCAGTTTGAGCAAATGGTTGTCCGGCAGCCTGGATTGGGGCTACCCGCTGCTCGATGGACCGAACACCCAGAAACAGGACTCGCGGCTGCACTTCAGTGTGCAGGCGACTTTCTGACTTTTTCTTCCGGAGACTTCACCCATGCAACGCCTATTCCTGAGCCTGTTGATCTGCCTGGGCTTCGCGCTCCCGGCCACTGCCCATGCCTGGTGGCAGGACGACTGGCACTACCGCAAACAGATTTCGGTGGACACCACCGCCCAAGGCGCCGCGATCAACCAGGCCCTGGGCCGCACCGCGCTGCTGGTGCGCCTGCACACCGGCAACTTCACTTTTGACGGGGTCAAGGAGGACGGCGCCGACCTGCGCTTTGTGAGTGCCGACGACAAGACCGTGTTCAACCACCAGATCGAAAGCTTCGACCCGCTGATGGGCATGGCGCTGATCTGGGTCGATGTGCCCAAGGTTGAAGGCGGCCAGCGCCAGGACCTGTGGATGTACTACGGCAACCAGAAGGCCCCGGCCACCGCCAACGGCCAGCTGACGTTCGACCCGAACTACACCGCGCTCTACCATTTTGACGGCGCCAATGGCACGCCGGCCCGGGACACCACGGCCTATGCCAACACGGCGTTGAACGCCACCGGCGCAGCCATCGATGGCGTGATCGGCCGTGCCTTGCAGTTCAGTGGCCAACCGCTGATGTTGCCGGCCAGCCCCTCGCTGCAACACGCGGCAGGCGCTGCGTTCACCTTCAGCGCCTGGTTGCGCCTGGACCAGGCCAGTGGCGAGCAAGTCGTCCTGGCGCGCCGGGATGGCCCCCATAGCCTGCTGCTGGGCTTGAACCAGGGCATGCCGTTTGTAGAGATCGACGGTCAGCGCGCGGTGTCGACCCAACCGCTGAACCCCGGCCAATGGCAGCACCTGGCGTTCACTGCCGAGGGTGACAAGGTCACGCTGTATGTGAATGGCCGTGAAACCGCGACCCTGGCGGTCGCCTTGCCGGCGTTCAATTCCCAGCTGGCCCTCGGCGCCGACTTGCCGGAAGCCGGCAGCACGCGCCAGCCATTCGCAGGGGCCATTGATGAGCTGCGCCTGTCCAAGGTGGCGCGCCCGGCTGCTCTGTTACTGGCCGATGCCAGCGCCCAGGGCGCCGAGTCGAAACTGGTGGCCTACGGGGTGGACGAAGAACAGTCCGGCTTTGGTTTCGGCAGCCTGGGCTTCCTGCTCAACGCCGTGCCGGTGGACGCCTGGGTGATCATCCTGGTGCTGGTGGCGATGATGTTCCAGTCGTGGGTCATCATGCTGCGCAAGAACCGCCAGGTCAGCCGGGTGAGCGGTGCCAACGAGATCTTCCGCGAGCACTTCGCGCAGATCGGCACGCGCCTGGAGATGTACGCCGACGACGCCCAGCTCGGCGAACGCCTGGCCCATTCTTCGCTGTGGCGCCTGTACCTGGTGGCGGTCAAGGAGATCCGTACCCGGCGTGCCCAGGGTGCCGACACCTCGTCGGTCTCGGCCGCCACCATCGAAGCCATCCGCTGTTCCATGGACGGTGTGCGCACCCGCGAAAACCAGGCGCTCAGCGCCAAGCTCTCGACCTTGTCCAACGCCATTGCCGGCGGCCCGTACATCGGCCTGCTCGGTACGGTGCTGGGGATCATGGTGGTGTTCCTCGGCACGGCGATGGCCGGTGACGTAAACATCAACGCCATCGCCCCCGGTATGGCGGCGGCGTTGCTGGCGACCGCCATGGGCCTGTTTGTCGCAATCCCGGCGCTGTTTGGCTACAACCGGTTGATCACGCGCAACAAGGAAGTCAGCGCGGACATGCGCGTGTTTGTCGACGAGTTCATCACCCGCCTGGCGGAGATGCACGGCGAGAGCCAATCCAGTGAAGCGGCGCACCGTCGTGACCATCACGCGGCTGTTCCGGCCTGAGGAGAATCGCCATGGCTTCCGTAAATGCCTCCCACGACGATGACGATGACGCGGCCGTCGACAGCATCAACATCACGCCCCTGGTGGACGTGCTCATGGTGGTGCTGGTGATGTTTATCCTCACCGCCACCGCCCAGGTGTCGGGCATCCAGATTCACCTGCCCAAGGCCAGTGCTTCGGTGTCGTTGTCGGAGGCCAAGACCAAGGCCATCTCGGTGAATGACGGCGGCCAGGTGTTCCTCGATGCCTACCCGGTGACCCTCGGCGACCTGGAAGAGCGCCTGCGCATCGAGAAAGCGCTGAACCCGGACTTCCCGGTGATCGTGCGCGGCGACGCGATGGTGCAGTACCAGAAGGTGATCGAAGTGCTTGACCTGCTGCGCCGGCTGGAGCTGTCCCAGGTCGGGCTGGTCACCGGCAAACCGAGCCAGGGCTGAGCCATGACCGCACAGATCCCGATCGCACCCTTGCCAGTGAAAAAGACCCCGGCCTTGCGCCCTTTGAAGTGGGGCGCCGGCCTGTTGCTGGGCGCCGTGGCGGCCTGGTTCTTGTGGCAATGGGCCAATGACATGAGTGGCGTGCGCCGCGAAGCGCCGAAGGTGCCGACGATTATCCCGCTGCCACCACCGCCACCGCCGCCGCCGGAAAAGCCCAAGGAGCCCGAGCCCCAAATCGAAGAAAAAATCCCGGAGCCGGTGCCCAGCCCGGAACCCGAAGAGGTCAAGCCGGCCGAGGAAGCGCCACCGTCGCCTAACGAGGACCTGGCCAACCCGATGCAGATCGACGGCGACGCCCAGTCTGGCACTGACGGTTTCAACATCGGCGCCGGTAAAGGCGGCGGCATGGCCGGCAGTGGTGGCGGCGGGCTGGGAACGGGCACTTACAAGCAGTACCTGGCCGGCACTTATCAACGGCTGATGCGCGAAGACCCTGAGCTGCGCAAGAAGGCGTTCTCGATACAGATAGACCTGTGGCTGGGCGCCGATGGCCAAGTCACCAAAGCGCTGGTGGCCAAGTCCAGCGGCGATGCCGAGACCGATGCGCAGATGCTCGCCTTGATACAGGCACCGCGTGCCACCCAGAAGCCGCCGGCGTCGTTGACGCTGCCCATGCGCCTGTCCCTCAAGGGCCGGCGCCCGGATTGATCGAAACCTCTTATCTACGGTTTTTTACAGGAGTTGCGTACACATGATTTCCCCCGTGAATCGACTGACCCTGGCGGTTGGCATGGTCATCGCGACCCTGGTCGGCCAGGCGGCTGCAGCGCCGGTCGCGCCCTCGGAAAACGTCACGATCAACCTGATCCGCCTGTTGGTGCAGCAAGGCGTGCTGACCCAGGACACCGCCAATGGGCTGATCGCCCAGGCGGAAAAGGAAGCCCAGCAGGCACGCCAGGCGAATGCGGCGCCAGTGGTTGCCGCCGGCCCGACCGCCGCGCCCGGCGATGTGCGCGTGCAGTACGTGCCGCAGGCGGTAAAGGATCAGATTCGCGACCAGGTTAAGGCCGAGGTCATGGCCACCGCCAAGCAGGAAAACTGGGCCCAGCCCAATACTTTCCCAGACTGGGTCTCGCGCATCACCTTTGATGGTGATATCCGCCTGCGGGATGAATCACGCTACTTTTCGGGCAACAACAGCAACGAGATCGTCGACTACGCCAAGCTCAATGAAAGCGGCCCGTACGACACCAACAAAGACACCAACACCAAGCTGCCGCCGCTGCTCAATACCACCAAGGACCGCGAAAACCTGTTCCGCCTGCGTGCGCGCCTGGGCATGAAAGCGGTGCTGTCGCCGGAATGGACCGCCGGTATTCGCGTCGGCACCGGCTCCGACAACAACCCGGTGTCCACCACCCAGACCCTGGGCGGCGGGTTTGGCAAGAAGGACATCTGGCTCGACCAGGGCTACCTGAGCTGGAAGGCCACCCCGGACGTGACCCTCACCGCCGGGCGCTTCGCCAACCCGTTTTATTCCACCGACATGATGTATTCGGGCGACCTGAACTTCGACGGTATCGCCGCCAATTTCAACCATGCCCTGAACAGCGAGTGGGGCCTGTTCGGCACCCTCGGCGCGTTCCCGGTGGAGTACACCTCCGACTCGGCCAGCAGCAACGGCTTCGACAAGGAAGACAGCGAAACCAAGTGGCTGTTTGGCGGGCAGATCGGCGCCAACTGGAAGATCAACCGCGAAAACAGCCTCAAGGGCGCGGTGGCGTACTACCACTTTGACGACATCGAAGGTAAGCGCTCCGGTGCCTGTGAACCCTGGGCCGGGCAGCCCGCCTGCGACAGCGACGGTTCGCGCCTGGCCTTCATGCAAAAGGGCAACAGCGTGTTCCTGCTGCGTGACATCACCCCCAACCCGGCCACGCCTGGCCTGACCCCACAGCCCCAGTTCGTGGGCCTGGCGTCCAAGTTCGATGTGCTCGACCTGAACCTGGCCTGGGATGCCGAGTTGCCCAGCGACTTCAAGCTGCGCACCCAAGGCAACTTCATCCACAACCTGGCCTACGACAAGGGCGAGATGCTCAAGCGCAGCGAGGGCGAGATCGTCAACAACATCAACAGCAAGGGCCAGTTTGAAAGTGGCGGCAATGCGCTGATGGTCTCGTTCACCCTCGGCACTGCGCTGGAGATGCGCAAGCGCGGCGACTGGAACGTGCTGGCTGGCTACAAGTACATCCAGCCCGACGCCTTGCCCGACGGCTTCAACGATTCTTCGTTCCACTTGGGCGGGACCAACGCCAAGGGTTACTTCATTGGCGCCAACTACGGCATCGAAAAGAACATCTACGCCAGTGCGCGCTGGTTGAGCGCCTCCGAAGTGTATGGCGCGCCGTTCGAAGTCGATGTGATGCAACTGGAACTCAACACGCGCTTTTGATGCGCAGGGAGATGCCACATGAACACGCGAATCTGCGGGCTGTTACTGCTGCTGATCACCACCGGCGCGTCGGCCGAGGGCATGGAAGAGCGCCTGCGTACGCAATTGCGCAGCACCACCCTGCAATTGCAGGCGCTGCAAAGCGAGCAGGCCCAGGCCAGCGCGGCGCGCATTGCCGCCGAAAACCAGGCCAAGCAGGCCCAGGCGCAAATCAAGCAGTTGACGGCCGAACTCGCCCAGGCGCGTGGCGTGGCCGAACAAATGGCTGGCCAGCAACAGAGCCTGCACAGCCAGGCACAAGCCCAGGTGGCGGCCAGCAACGAGCAGATCGGCAAGTTCAAGAAGGCCTATGACGAATTGCTGGTGCTGGCCAAGGGCAAAGAGGCCGAGCGCGCCCGCTTGCAGGCGTCCTTGAGCGAACGTGACACACAAGTGCAGCAATGTTCAGTCAAGAATCAACAGATGTACGGCGTGGCCCAGCAGTTGCTCGCGGCCTACGAAAAAATCGACGTGGCCGAGGTGATGAGCATTCGCCAGCCGTTCGCCAGCAGCGCACGGGTGAAGTTCGAGGAACTCGCCCAGGGTTTTGGCGACGATTTGTACAAGAGCCGTTTCGATGCGCCCCAGGCAACCGCCAATCATTGATAGACAGGGAAGAAATCACCATGAGCGAATTGATCACCAGCGTCACCACCCAGAGCCTTACCGAGCTGCTGCAGGAAGCCGGCTACCGGGTCAACCAGACTGAACAAAATGGCATCGTGCAATTGCTCAGCGCCAGCCAGGGCATCGGCTTTGCCGTGCGCTTCGGCAACCCGGCAGCGGAGCAGGGCAACTATGTGGATTTCACTTACAGTTGCGCGCTGCGGGTCCAGGGTGAATTGCCCGAAGGTCTGGCCCAGGTGTGGAACGCATCGCGACGTTTTGCGCGGTTGTCGGTGCAGGGCGAATTCCTGTTGATGGAAATGGACGTGGTGGTAGCGGGCGTGGGCGCTACGCACCTGCGTAGCCAGCTGGAGTTGTGGGACCGCCTGTTGCAGGAATTTATCGTCTACCTGCGTGAGTACAGCCAGCAGGCCGCGCAGTTGCAGGCTGAAACCGAGGCACCGGTATTGTGAAGAAACCAACCCTGATGGTCGGCGCGGGTGCGCTGGCTTTACTGGTGGTGGCGGTGGGCTTGAGCCTGCAACCGGGCAGCGACCCGGTGGCGGCGCAGCAACCGGCACCGGTGATCAGCCCTGTATCGGCTGGGCCGGCGGTGGCCCGCCTGGGCAATCAGCAGATCGACCTGACGGAGCTGAAAACCGTGCTGGCCAGCCTGCCTGCCGAATCCCGTGAGCAATTGCGCGGCAACCGTGGCGCGCTGGAAACCTGGATTCGCTCACGCCTGGCGCAAAAGGCTGTGCTTGAACAAGCCGATGCCCAGGGCTGGCGCCAGCGCCCCGACGTGGAGCAGCAGACCCGTGCGGCCACTGAGCAGATCGTGTTTCGCGACTACATGCTCTCGGTCAGCCAGGTGCCGGCCGATTACCCCAGCGCGGCGGAGTTGCAGCAGGCCTACGACAGCGGCAAGGCCCAGTGGGTAACGCCGCCGTTGTATCGCGTGAGCCAGATTTTCCTGGCGACCAATGACCCGCAAACCGTCGATAACGTGCGCCGCCAGGCCCAGGAACTGAGCCGCCGTGCCCAGGCCGCACCGGGTGATTTCGCCGCCCTGGCCACCCAGTATTCCCAGGACGCCGACTCCGCCACGCGCGGCGGCGACTCGGGCATGCAGCCGTTGCAGCAACTGGTGCCGGAAGTGCGCGGCGCGGTGTCACGTCTCAAGGTCGGCGCCGTGTCGGACGTGGTGCAAAGCGCGGCGGGGTTCCATGTGCTCAAGCTCACCGGCCAGCAACCGGCGCGTACTGCGACCCTCGACGAACTGCGTGAGCGCCTGACCCAGGCCCTGCGTGCCCAGCGTCAGGAGCAGATCGCCAAAGCCTACCTCGAAGGCATGCTCAACACTGCCACCCTGAGCATCGACGGCGCCGAGCTGAACAAGGTGCTGGAGTAACACAGGTCAACCGCATTGGATGCACAGACTGACAAGACAGGGAGTCTCCCATGGCATTTCTAGAACCGTCTGCCCCCCAGGGCCCCTCCGCTTATCGCGCACCCGCCGAGGGCCGTAGCAGTTGGCTGGCCCTGGCCCATGAGATCGACCCGGAGGTGGCGCGCTACTTTCTGGTGAGTGCGCGCTGCGGTTGTTTCATGCAGGCGGCGCGCAGTTTGAATATCAAGGCGACGCTGTTGCGCAAGCGTTTGGCGCAGCTTGAAGAACACGTGCGTCATTCGCTGTTCAGCTATCAAGGCAATGGGCTGGTGCTCAGTCGCGATGGCCAGCAGTTGCAGGCGCAGCTGATTGCCCTGGCCCAGGAGCGACGCTTGCCGGTGACGGAGCAGCCGTTGATTCGGCTGGCGGTGGCTGAGCCGATCTTGCATGACATTCTTGGGCGCGACCTGATCGCCTTGCTGCGCCGCAATGCCAGTGTGCGTCTGGAGATCATCTCGATCGACAGCCAGCTGTCATTGCAGGCGGTGGATGTGGACGTGGTGCTGTGGCTGTCGGACGCGGAAGGGCCTGTGCCTGGTCCGAGCTTTGCCACTGAGCCGCCGAGGGCCTTGGCGCGTTTGCAGTATTTGCCGCATATCGCCAAGCGGTATTCGCGGTTGACGACACGGCCGGACAGTGTGGAGGACCTTGACGACTACATGTTGGTGCAGTGGCAGCCTGATGCGCAGGTGGCGGCTTTGCAGGCGTGGAACCAGGTGGTGCAGCAACGCTTGGCGGCGGTGGTGCAGGTGCATGCTTATTCGCTGATGCTGGAGATGATTCGTTGTGGAGCGTGCATTGGGTTGCTGCCGCATTACATGAGCAGTTTTGACCGGGGGCTGGTGGCGTTGCCGGGGTTGTTGGATGAGTGTATGCAGCGGCAGGTGTGGTTGGCGGTGAATGCGCGGGTGGGGGAGGGTGAGGCGGTGCGGGGGGTTGTGGAGTTGATTGTGGGGGCGTTTGAGGGGAGGCGGGAGTGGTTTGAGTGATGGTTGATTGGGTACATATCCGTTGTTTGGGGGCTGGCCGCCAATGGTTCCGCTCTTACAGCGGGTCAATTTTGAAAAGAGCCCAAAAGTAACCAAAAGGCTCTTGCCCCAACACTCGGCACCTCGCTTAGGCTCGGTGTGCCCGTAATCCGACAGGTATTTGGGGGGCCGCCTCAGATCAAGATCAAGAGCGACTCGCTTCGCATCGTAGATACGCTTTTTGTTCTCCGTGGAGCCGGCTTGCCGGCGAAAAAACTGTCGGGCGCCCATCGCCGACAGGCCGGTGGCTACACGGGGTTGCGTAGCGCGCCGCGGAAGGTGGCGCTCAGTGCGCGTAGTGTTTCCTTGGAGCGACCATCGGTGATGCGGCTGTGGAGGACGACTTCGCTCACGGGCAAGGCGGGCAACCCGTATTGCTCACTCACTTCCACCGCACCTGCCGGCGCAACGCGATGGGCGAGGGCGGCGACGCCCAATCCGGCGCTGACGGCGGCGCCCACGGCCATGACACCGCCGCCAACGAACATTTCGGTCCAGTCGATGCGTGCCTCATCCAGTGCGCGTGTGGCCAAGTGGCGAACGCCGCAGGGCGCGGCCATGGTGGCCATGCGCAGCGGCGTGCCGGGGGTGTGTTGCCAGGTGGGGGCGGCGAACCAGCCGAAGCGTTCCACCGCCAGGACTTCACCGTCTCGGCGGTCGCCTTCGTTGCGCACGATGATCGCGTCCAGCTCATTGCGATCAAAGGCGGCGACCAGGTCGCGGGAGGAAGCGATGCGCACTTCGAGGATCACTAAAGGGTCATAGGCGGCCAGGCGGCTGAGCCAGGTCGGCAGGTCGGGGCCGGCCACGTGGTCACTGATGCCGATCACCAAGCGTCGCAATGCGTGGCTGCCCATATCGGCCAAGGCGCGTTCATGGGCATTGAGCAGGGCGCGGGCGGCGACAATGAATTGTTCGCCCTGGGGCGAGAGCCGCACATGCCGGGGCGTGCGTTCAAGCAGGCGATAGCCGACGCGTTCTTCCAGGCGTTTGAGCTTGAGGCTGATCGCCGCCTGCGAGGTGTCGAGGGCTTCGGCAGCGCGGGTGAAACTGGCGAAATCGGCCACCAGTACGAAAGCCTGGACAGTGTCGATATCCAGCGGTTTGAGCACGTCAGCCATATTGAATCCTTATCGCACCTATATCCGCTGATATCTTGTTGAAATCATCGCCGCTACGCAAGCTGAACCCTCATCTTGCACAGGAGTTCTCGTATGTTTGCCAAACAATATTCTCACCGCTTGCCTGCTGACTACGACATGGGCGTGATCCGCCGGCGCGCCGCGCAATTGGGGCCGCTCTGGGACGACACCGAAGGGTTGCTGTTCAAGGCGTTTATCGCCCGGGAGAGCGGGGGCAATGTGTATGCGTCGGTGTACCTGTGGGCCGATCCGTTGCAGGCCGCTGACTTTTTACTTGGCGAACGTTTTCAGAAGGTGCTCGACAGCTTTGGACGGCCGCATATCGAGAGCTGGTTGCCGCTGGATGTGCAACGTGGCCCGGCGCAAGGCGCGTTGAGTTTGTATCGCGAGGAGTGGCCGCTGGCGCCGGAGGCAGACAGGGCGGCGGTGTTGGCCGAGGAGAAACAGCGCAATCAACAACTGGCCGACCGCGGCGACACTTTTGCAGTGTTGCTGGCGCTGGATGTGCAAGCGTGGCGGCTGGTGCGTATTACTGTGTCGGCCAAGGCACTGGATACAGAGCGCCAAGGTAACGGCTATCACGTGCTCTATCTGGCACAGGGCGTTGCGTCCCTGCGCTAACTGCGCCAGTCTTGAAGCTCTTTCTTTTTGGTCTCAAGCACTCTGCGATGCACACCACTCGTTTGACGCTCATCTGCCACGCCGTCACGCCCCTGCAAAAACAGGGGCGTTTTCCCGATGACGAGGCCGTGGTGATGGACTGGCAAGGCAAGGCGTTGTCGCTGGCTGATCGGTACAAGAAAACCCGGCGACTCGTGTGTGGGCCTGAGGCCAGGGCACGGCAGACGGCAGGCCTGTTCGGCGATGACGGGGTGATCGAGATCGCGTTGCGCGATGGTGATTTCGGGCAGTGGAAGGGCCAGGACATCGGCCAGTTGGAGAGTGACGAGTTGAACACTTGGCTCACTGACTTTACTTGCGCGCCCCATGGTGGCGAGTCGGTGGAGCAGATCTGCCTGCGGGTGGGGGAGTGGATGAAAACCCTCGAATCACAGCCCGGCCATGTCGTGGCTATTACCCATCCGTTTGTGATCCGCGCCGCGATGTGGCACGCCATGCACTTCCCGCTGTCGATGTTCTACCGGATCGATGTCGAACCGCTGTCCGCCACTGAGTTGCGTTTCAACAACCTCTGGCGCTTGCGCCTGGAAACTCACGCCTAGCCCCATGAACATGGCAAAATCCACGCCCCGCAATGAGAGCAATCCATGAAACGCATCCTGATCATCGGCATTGGCGCCGGCAACCCTGACTACATCACGATGCAGGCCGTGAAGGCGCTCAACCGCACCGACGTGTTTTTCCTGATGGACAAGGGCCAGAGCAAAGACAAGTTGATCGACCTGCGCCGCGAGATCTGCGAGACCTACATCACCGAGCCTGGCTACCGCTTCGTCGAGGCCGAGTGCCCCGAGCGGGTGCGTGGCGACATCGATTACACCACTGCCGTACAGGACCTGAACCGCGACAAGCAACTGACCTTCGAGCGCATGATCAACGAGGAAATGGCTGACGGTGAAGTGGGCGCTTTCCTGGCATGGGGCGACCCTGCGCTGTACGACAGCACCATTCGTATCTTGCAGGCGATCCTGGCCAGTGGCCGCTGCTCCTTTGAGTTTGAGGTGATCCCCGGAATCACCAGCGTGCAGGCCCTGGCTGCCCAGCACAAAGTGCCGCTGAACCGCATCGGCAAGTCGGTCGAGATCACCACCGGGCGCCGCCTGGCGGCAGGGCAGGCCAGCGATGCCGACACCCTGGTGGTGATGCTGGACGCCGAAGACTCCTACCGCACCGTGGCGGATCAGGGCCTGGATATCTACTGGGGCGCCTACTTGGGCACCCCGGACGAGATCCTTATCAGCGGCAAAGTGAGTGAGGTGGCTGAACAAATCGAGCAGGTGCGCAAGGCGGCGCGCCTGGAGAATGGCTGGATCATGGACACTTATCTGCTTCGCAAACCCTGAGGTAACGTCCCATGCTCAAAATGTTTGCCCTGGCGCTGACCCTGGTGGCCGGCGTCGCCCATGCCGACGATACGCTGCACACCGATTTACCGCTGTCGTACCTGGAACAAACCCAGGGCGACGCGCGCAACCAGCCGCTGGTGATTTTCCTGCACGGGTTTGGCAGCAATGAAGAAGACCTGTTCGGCATCAAGGATGCGCTGCCGTCGACGTGGACGTACCTGTCGGCCCGTGCGCCGATGCCGGTGGACCCGCACGGCTATCGTTGGTTTACCAAGACCCCCGGTGACGGCGACTACGATGGCGAGACCGCCGACCTGCAACGCAGTGCCAAGCTGATCGAAGACTTCATCGGCAAAGCCACCGCCAAGTACCACACTCAACCTGACCGAGTGTTCCTGGTGGGGTTCAGCCAGGGCGCGATCATGTCCTATGAGGTGGGCTTGCGCCGGCCCGAGTTGCTGCGTGGGATTGCGGCGTTGAGTGGCAGCGTGTTGCCGGTGCTCAAGGCTGAACTGAAGCCGGATGCGTCATTGGGCAAATTGGCGATTTTTATTGGCCATGGCACCTTGGACCAGGCACTGCCCTATGTGTCGGGGACGCGGGCGAATGAGGTGTTGACGGGGTTGGGGTTGAAGCCGGAGTTTCACGGGTATCCGGGGATGAACCACACCATCAGCGAAACAGAAGTGCAGGACCTGAAAGCCTGGCTGGAAAAAAGCCTGAACTGAACGCGGTCAAAATAGGTGGGAGCTGGCTAGCCTGCGATAGCGATTGATCAGTCGACAACCCTATTGACTGATGCACCGCTATCGCAGGCAAGCCAGCTCCCACATTAGAGTTGAGTTGCTTGGGAGATCAGGTTATTTCCCGCCGGTAATCTGCTTCACCAACGCCGCGTGCCCCTTCGCATCATCCGCCCGCGAGATCGCCTGGATCACCAGCAGGTGGTTGCCCGAACCGCCCAGGAACGTGGAGTTCAGCGTCTTGCCGCCGCCTTGGGTGGCGGTGCTGTCCACCTGGCGCAGGCCCAAGCCCTTGAAGGTCAGTTTCTTCTCGCCCTGTTTCTTGAAGTCAGGCAGCGCTGCGCTCTGGTCCTTGACGAAGCCGGCCACGGCGCCATCGAGGAATGTCGCGTCGTTATCGCCGATGGTTAACCCATCGTTGCGCACGGTTTCGGCGACGATCACCACACTTTTCGTGGTCTGGTTGGCGTACATCGTGCCTTGGGTATCGGCAGTGCCATCTTCGGCCTTGCCGGCTGGCAGGGTGTCGGCGGTATAGGCCTTGGGCAGGTTGAAGGTGAACTTGCCGCCCAAGGTGGAGATGGTTTGCGTGGACGGCTTGGATGCGGCGAATACACTGCCGGCGGTCAGCGCGAGGGCCAGCAGGACGGCGGTCTTGGTGAAAGTGGCCATGAAGCGCTCCAGGGATGAACGAAATTGCGGCGTATTCTGTCAGAAATTTCGCAAAATCGTTCACCTGCAGCCTCACACCTTGTCGGACTCTTCCTCAAGTCGATCCATCTCAAACAGCCGCGCCAGTTCTGCCCGCGCTTCCTGGGCGGTTTGCATCACCTTCGCCGCGTCGTCGTATACCGCGTGCTGCGCAGCCAGCACTTGCAGGTCGTGGTTCTTGAAACGAGTGATGCGTGCATCGGCCTGGGCCTGGCTCAAACCCAGGCCCACCAGGGTGCGGCGGCTCATTTCCAGGCTGGAATAGAACGTCTCGCGAATCGGCGAGGCGTCCAGGTCCACCAGGCGGTGCACGTGCTGGCGGTTACGTGCGCGGGCGATGATTTTCATGTGCGGGTAGAGGTTGCGCACCAGCTCGGCGGTCTTGATGTTGATCTCCGGGTCGTCCATGGCGATCACGAAGAACTCCGCCTGGTCGACTTTGGCCGCGTGCAGTATCTCGGGGCGTTGCGGGTCGCCGTAGAACACCGGCATGCCGCCGAAGCTGCGGGTCAGTTCGATGGTTTCCACCGACGTGTCCAAGGCGATAAACGAGATGTTCTGCGCACGCAGGATCCGCGCGACGATCTGGCCCATACGGCCCATGCCGGCGATGACCACGCGCGGGGCGTCGCTTTCAATCGTGCGGTATTCCTCCGGCACTTCCACCGGCTTGACCTTGGGCTTGAACAGCTTCGGGCACACCAGCAGCAATAACGGTGTCACCGCCATGGACAGGGTGATAGTCAGCACCAGGATGTCGTAAAGGTGTGGTTCGAACAGGCCCTGGTCGCGGCCGATCTTGAACACCACGAAGGCGAACTCACCGCCCGCCGCCAGCACCACGCCCAGGCGCAGGGCGCTTTCGCGATTGAGATCACCGACCATGCGGCCCACGGCATACAGCAGCGGCAGTTTCAGGCCGATCAGCAGCAGCGTCAGGCCGATCACCACCAGCGGCGAGCTGATCAGCAGGCTGAGGTTGGCGCCCATGCCCACGCTGATAAAGAACAGGCCCAGTAGCAGGCCCTTGAACGGTTCGATCTGGGATTCCAGTTCGTGGCGGTACTCCGAGTCCGCCAGCAGCAGGCCCGCCAGGAAGGCGCCGAGGGCCATGGACACGCCGACCAGCTCCATCAACCACGCCGTACCGATCACCACCAGCAGCGCGGTGGCGGTAGAGACTTCGCGCAGGCCGGTCTTGGCAACGATGCGAAACACCGGGCGCAACAGGTAGCGTCCGCCGATGATCACCACCGCGATGCTGCCGAGAATCTGCAACACATGCTGCAAGCCTTGGGCTTCGGTGGTCGGGTGATCGCTGCCGGCCAGCAGTGGCACCATGGCGATCAGTGGGATCGCGGCGATGTCCTGAAACAGCAGGATGGCAAACGCCAGGCGGCCGTGGGGTTGGTTCAGCTCCTTGCGCTCGGCCAGGCTTTGCAGGCCAAACGCGGTGGACGACAGCGCCAGGCCCAGACCGAGCACGATCGCACTGTTCCACGACTGGCCAAACAGCCACAGCGCCACCATGCCCATCACCAGGCCCGTCAGCAGCACCTGCGCCAGACCGACGCCGAACACCGCCTTGCGCATCACCCACAACCGCTTGGGTGACAGTTCGAGGCCGATGATGAATAACAGCAACACCACGCCCAGTTCGGAGAACTGCGCGACGCTCTGCGGGTTGCCGATCAGGCCCAGCACCGACGGGCCGATGATCACACCGGCGAACAGATAGCCCAGCACCGCGCCCAATTGCAGGCGCTTGGCCAGGGGTACGGTCAGTACGGCGGCGAGCAGGAACACCACCGCTGCTTGTAACAGGTTGCCTTCATGGGGCATTGCGAACTCCAGGATCTCTAAAACCAATCAATAGGGGTGTATTAGAGCGCTTTTTACATTTCGAAAATTGTGTTTTTGAGCGGGATGGGAAGAGACTCAGGTAAAACGCTTTTTGACAGGTTGAATTTTTTATTCCTTTGGTGGAATGTTTTGTGAGGTCGAATTCTGGTTGGGAGGGCCGTCACCATGGCTAAGAAATTCGCTGAACTGCAAGCGCGCATGACGCCGCAATCCCGTGCCGAAGCCAAGCTGTTGTTTCAGCAGCATCTGCAGAAAATGCCACTGCATGAGCTGCGCAAAGCCCAGCAGTTAAGCCAGGCGAGCCTGGCTGAAGCACTGAACATCAACCAGGCGGCCGTCTCCAAGATGGAGCGGCGTACCGACATGTACATCAGCACGTTGCGCGACTATATCCGCGCGATGGGCGGCGAGTTGGAGATTATTGCCACGTTTCCCGATGGTCAGGTCAAGATCGACAATTTCGCCTGCTGAAAGCAGTTGCAGCTATCCAGAAGGTCATCCTTGTGAACCAACTTCTCGCCATGCGTGCCTTTGTCCGCGTCGTCGAAACCCGCTCATTCAGTCGTGCATCCGACCAGTTGGCGCTGCCGCGCTCCACCGTGAGCAAGCTGATCACCGACCTTGAGAAGCACCTCGGCATCAAGCTGATGCACCGCACCACACGGGCTCTGGCGCCAACGTCCGAGGGGTTGGAGTATTACCAACATGCCCGGCGCCTGGTCGCAGAATTGGACGAAGTGGATAGCGCCATCCGTGGGCAAGTCCTCAAGCCCGGCGGGCATCTGCGGGTGGATGCGCCGGCGTCGTTTGCCAATTGCCTGCTGATTCCGGCGCTGGTGGATTTTCATCGCGAGTATCCCGATATCACCATTGCCTTGGGTATCAGTGATCGTTCGGTGAATATTGTGGGGGAAGGGGTGGACTGCGTGATCCGTGCCGGCAAGCTGGATGACATGGCGATGATCGGGCGCAAGGTGACCGACCTGGAGTATTTGACCTGTGCGGCCCCTGATTACCTGGAGCGCCGAGGTGTGCCGCTTTCCCCGGAGGATCTGGCGCTCAACCACCTCAAGGCCGGCTATTTTTTTGCCGGCTCCGGTAAGGCGGAGCCACTGATTTTCGAGCAGGGTGACAGGCGCATCGAAGTGGGCGATTGCGCCTACTCCACCAACGAAGGCAACGGCCTCAAGGAAATGCTGCTCGCCGGCTTGGGCGTCGGGCAGCATTTCAAAGCCATCGTTCAGTACTACGTGGACAATGGCCAATTGGTCAGTGTGCTGCCACAGTGGTCGCGTCCAGCCACGCCGCTGCACATCCTCTATCCACCCAATCGTCACCAGAGCGCGCGGCTCAAGGTGTTTGTCGAATGGGTGATCCGCAGGTTCGGGGTCAGGGAATAATCGCGGTCACGCGGATTTCCACGCGCATGGTCGGCAAACCCAGGAATTCGACACCGACCTGCGTCCAGATCGGCGCATGGTGGGGCATGTACTGGCGGTAGTGCTTGACCATCGCTTCGTTGACTTCGGGGGGTAAGCCACCGACGTGGTAGGAGTTGACGTGAATCACGTGCTCCCAACGTGCGCCGGCGGTGGCCAGGGTGCGTTCCAGGTTATGGAACGCCTGGGCGATTTCCTCGGCCAGGTCGGTGGGAATCTGGAACTCATCGTCCCAGCCGCCCTGGCCTGAGGTTTCCACGCGATTACCGACTTTTACTGCTTGCGAGTAATGCAGGTGCTCGCGCATGTAATCGCCGTAGCCTGGAGTGACAAAAAATTCGGGCGTGCTCATGGTGTTTCCTCACGTTCAGTACAAGACCGGACCCAAGTTAAAGCAGCCAATACGCGAACAAAATCCCGAATTTATGCCATGACTATCTATCCATATGGACAATCGGTTGCGGTTCGGCAGGCGCCAGGTTGACCGGCTTGCGGTACAGGCCCACAGCCAGACCCGCGATGATGATGCCGATGGAGATCAGGTTGGGCGTAGAAATGCGCTCATCGAGCATCAGCATCGAGCTGGTGATGCCGAACACCGGAATCAGCAGTGACAGCGGCGCCACGGTAGACACCGGGTACAGCTTGAGCAGCGAGTTCCAGCCCCAGTAGGCAAAGTGCGTCGCCAGGTACACCTGGAACAGGATCGACAGGACTGCCGTGAGGTCGAGGCTGGTTTGCAAGCCCTCGAAGGCGGCGCCCCCGTGCATCAACCAGGCTGTGAGGAACAGCGGGATCGGCGGGATCAGGCTGGCCCAGACCATGAACGAGAAGATCTCTTTGACCCCGGATTTCTTGATGATGACGTTGCCCACGCTCCAGGCCACCGCGCTGAGGACGATCAACATGACCCCCAGCACGGCGTGGTTGCCTTCCTGGGTGGAGATGATCCCTGCCAGGCCGACCAAGGCCAACACGGCGCCGACCATCTGCGCGCCACGGATTTTCTCTTTGAACAGCACAAAGCCCCAGCCCATGGTGAAGAACACGCTGAGTTGAATGATCAATGAAGCAATACCGGGGCTCACCCCCACCTGGATGCCGTAGTTGATCACGCCCCACATGCCCAACCCGAAGATGAAGCCGTAGGCGGCCACGTAGCTGAACTTGACGGCGGGGCGCTTGATAAAGAACACCAGCGGCAAGGCGGCGAGGGCGAAGCGGATACCCGTGAGCACAAACGGGTCGATGGCACGCAGGCCCAATTTGGTGATAGGGAAGTTGACCCCCCACACCAGGGTGACGAGCACGGCGAGTGATAAATGTTTTTTCAGCATGGACCCTCCTTGGGTCAGGCGGCACACCGCAAACGCGGTGCGCCGCCGGGAAGTCAGTTCAAGGCGAACCGTTTTTGCATCAGGCACAGCCCGGCGATTTCCATCAGCAGGTTGTCTGCCGAAGCGCGTTGGGCGGTGGACAAGCTTGGCAGGGTTGCCAGCAAGGCGCGTACTTTACGTGGATCGAAGAACGGCACGTTGCTCAATGCCGGGCCGCTCAATACGTCGTTGATCATTTCATACAGCTTCGATTGCGGGCTCTCGGACGCCGGTGGCGCGCGGAAGTATTGTTTCTTGCGGTCCAGCACGGCTTGCGGCACATACGGGCGCATGGCCTCGCGCAGGGCGTATTTTTCGGTGGCGCCGCGCACTTTCATGTTCACCGGCAAGCGGCACGCGGCCTCGATCACCTGGTGATCCAGCAGCGGCGGACGGCCTTCCAGGCTGCCGGCCATTTCCATGCGGTCGCCCAGGGAGGTGAGTACCACATTGGGCAGGCTGGACTTGGCCACCATGTACAGCGAGCGATTGACCGGCTCCCAGCCATTGAGCGCCCGTGGGCTCAGGCGATCGTAGAAATCGCGATAGGCATCGGTATTGCTGAAGCGCTCACGGAAGTCATCGTTGTACAGCTGCGCCAGGGGGCCGAACAGCGCCGACTGGGTTTGCAGCCAGGACACGCCGTGGCCCAGTTCGTCCTGCACCCATTTCACATCGTTCTTTGCACCGGGCAGGTAGCGATCTTCGCTGGCGTGCAGGCGCCGGGTGAGTTCGGCGATGGCCGTCGGATCCTGGTTTTCGTGGTTGTACAGCACCATGTCGCGACGATAGTGCGGGTAGCCGCCGAAGACTTCGTCGGCACCTTCACCAGTGAGTACGGCGCGCATGCCCTGGTTCTGCACGTATTTGCACAGCAGGTACTTGGCCACGCTGTGAGCGTTGGCGAAGGGCATTTCGGCGTGCCACAGGGCATTTTCGAAGTTATCCGCCATGTCGGAGGAGTTCACCGACAGCACGTTGAGGTGGGCACGGTTATGCCGTGCGGCCACTTCGGCGTACTGGCGTTCGTCGTAGGCCTGCTCGCCTTCGAACGACAAGTGGAACGCCTGCAATGGCTGGCCGGTCAGCTCGGTGGCGATGCCGAGCATGGCCGACGAGTCGAGACCGCCACTCAGGCACACACCGACCGGTACATCGGCATGCAGGCGCAGGCGCACGGATTCTTCGATGGTGTTGCGCAGGGACTCGATCATCTCGGCTTCACTGCGCTGCTCGGTGGCTTGGGCGTCCGGGAAGTCCCAGTCCCAATACTGTTCGGTTTGCAGGCCGCTTTCATCGGCGATGATCCAGCAACCTGGTTTCACGCTGCGAATATTGTTGAACACAGTCCGGTCGCGCAGGATGAAACCGCGATTGGCGTAGGCTTCGTGGTCCCACTGTGCGGGCACGCCGGCGGCGAGCAAGGCTTTGATTTCGGACGCGAAGTACCAGGCGCCTTCATGCTCGGTGTAGTACAGCGGCTTGACGCCCACTCGGTCACGCACCGCAAACAGCTTTTTGCGCAGGCGATCAAAGATCAGGATGGTGAACTCGCCGCGCAGTTGCTTGAGGCCGCGGACGCCATGGCGGCGGTACAGGTGCATGGCGATTTCGCTGTCGGACGAGGTCTTGAAGCGGCAACCGTAGCCCTCCAGCTCGGCGCGAATGCGTTGATAGTCATAGAACTCGCCGTTGACCATCATCACCAGGTCGCCTTCGTCGGCGACGATCGGCTGGGTGCCGTTGCCCAGGCCGACCAGGCCCAGGCGCACATAGCCAAAGGCGGCCTGGCCCTTGGGGTCGAACCACTGGCTGGAGCTGTCCGGGCCACGGTGATGGATCGCACGCAGGGCGGCATCGAACATGTTGGGGTTGAACGCACGAGGTTGTTTGGCAAAGACGCCAATGTATCCACACATGACATTTACTCTTATGAAATTGTGAAGGTCAGCAGCACGCTGGGTTCAAACAGTAATGGCCGGTTCGCTCATCACTGGCAGCTCAGGCAGCACCGCTTCGGGGTGTATGCCAATGGAGCTGAGGATCTCGGGCATGGCCGAGTAGTCCGCTTCGCCGGTCTCGGTGAATTGAGTCGGTAGCAGCAGCGATTGGTCGCCGAACACTTCGAGCAGTTGCGGCAGGATGATTCGCCACGCCGAAATCTCACGCATCGGGAAGATCCGGATCGAGTTGGCGATGCCGCGGGTGAACAAGGCGGTTTGCTGCGGGGTGAAGTCACCGACCACCTGCTGCACGAACAGCGGGAAGATGTGCTTGTGCACCAGCTCGTCTTTTTTGTGCAGGGCCACCACGTGACGGAACACCGGCTGGATGTCCGGCGCGTCGCTGAGGTCGGCCAGGTAGTCGCTGATAAAGGTCTCCGAGACCAGCGAAAAGGCCAGGCGGTAGACCTTGAAGTCCGCCTCCGACAGGGTGGCCTGGGCCTGGCTCAGGTGGCGGGTCAATTCCAGCTCCGGCCATTTGATGCGCATGCCGCGCTGGGTAATTGCCAGCTCACACATGTTGATCGAAAACAGCGTGTGATAAGCCTCATCCGCCAGGGTTTCGGAAATCGTCGCGGCGCTGGCGGAGCTCAGGCGCGAGCCCAACTGCAGCAGGTCGATGCAGGACGGGCAGATGATCTCGGTTTCGATGGCGATGGTTTTCTGGTTGTAGATGACCCAGCCGGCCGACAGGATCAGCAGCTTCAGGGCATGGGGGTAATCCTGGTAATGCGGGTCATGGGCGAAAGGTAACAGGGCCTCGAGAAAGTCCGGCGCTTGCAGGTCCAGCTGGATATCCGGGCGTTGGGAATCGAGCTTGATCTGTGCGCGTTTATGCCAGCTGCGTTCGATTTTGATCAATCGTTCATCGGTCGCGTCATTGCTGCGATAAAGATCGTCTTGAGTGCTGTGCTGAAACATGGTTTCACCGGGTTGATAGTGAGTTGTGAAGGCCATCCATGGTTTGCCGAGGTGCGCCCGGCAACGTTCACGACCGGGAGTTACACCGCTGGCGCGGTCTGGATCTTGTCCTTCTTGCGATCCAGGAAGTCCGCCAGGCGATCCTGTGTGCGGATGTCCGAAGACACCACGGCAGCAATCAAGGCTTCCGTCATCAGGCCGTCCTGCTGGCTCTGATCGACAATGCGTGGCAGCACGTGGGTCACCGCGTAGTTGGTCATGGGCAGGTTGCCGGCGATCTTGTGCGCCAGCTCGGTGGCCTTGAGCACCGCCTGGCCGACTGGCACCAGGTACTGCGCCACGCCGCGTTCATAGCTTTCCTTGGCGTAGAGCGTGCGGCCGGTGAGCATCATGTCGGTCATCAGGGCGATGCCGGCGATGCGTGGGAAGCGCACCGAGGCGCCGACGCCGACATACAAGCCGCGCATGGCTTCGGGCAGCGAGAAGAAGGCGCTGTCATCCACCACGCGCAGGCTGCAGGCGGTGGCGATTTCCAGGCCACCACCGATGGCGGCACCGGTAATGGCGGCGACGACGGGCACCTTGCCGAACTGGATCAGTTCGAAGGTCTTGTGCCATTCGCGGAAGGCCTGGACGTTGTCGATGACCGATTGATCGCGAATTTCCGACAGGTCCAACCCCGTGCAGAAATGCTGGCTGGTACTGTAGAGCACGGCGGCGCCAATACCTTCGGGTATGTTGGTGAAGGTATCGCGCAGTTCGTGCATGACTTCCAGAGACATGGCGTTTCGCTTCTGCGGGCGATTGAGTCCCACCATCAGAACGGCGCCGTCTACGCTTACGTCCAAGTAGTTTTTGACACTCATTTTCCGAATATCCCTTCGATATGAACCCAACTTGGGGAGCGACGATTCTAGGTGGCAGATTAATGGCCCGCTTGCTATGTCAGGTCATACTTTGACAAAATCGGGCCATGCCGCCGACCTTCACTTTTTCGCCCTATGAACCCGATAGCCCCGAAGCGGTGGTGACGCTGCGCGAATACCCGTCTGGCACTGTGTTTCCCAGGCATACCCATCGGCGCGGGCAGTTCGCCTACGCCTCGACAGGCGCGTTGAAAATGTTCACCGACCTGGGTAACTGGGTGGTGCCGCCCCAGCGGGCGATCTGGGTGCCGGGCGGGGTGTCGCACGAAATGCACATGCGCGGCGATGTGGTGATGCTCAATACCTACCTGGATGACGACGCGGCTCGACGCGCCGGGTTGCAGGACTATTGCCAGGTGTTTGGCGTCTCGCCGCTGTTGCGCCATCTATTGGAGGCGGCGCTGGCGATTGGGCCATCGGCCTCGCCCAGCGTGCGCGATCGTTGCGTGCTGACCTTGCTGATCGACGAAATCGGCACCATGCCCGAGCTGCCGTTGAGCGCGCCGCTGCCTTCGGAATCGCGGCTGGCCCGTTCTTGTCAGCGCTTTCTTGAAGCGCCCACACAGAAAATCTCCATCGGCGAGATGGCGGACTGGTCGAGCATGAGCCGGCGCACCTTTACCCGTAACTTTCGTGAATGCACGGGCATGACCTTTGTGTCGTGGCGCCAGCAGGTGTGCCTGCTGGAGGCGACGGCGCGGCTCAGCCACGGCTCGTCCATCACCGATGTGGCGTTCGAGTTGGGTTTCAGCAGCTCCAGCGCGTTTACCTCGGTGTTTCGCCGTAACCTGGGCGATTCACCGGCGCGATACCTGGCCAAGTCCAAGGCGGCTTCCATCTTCTGAAAGGAAGAGGTGGCCAACGTGGCGCCTTTTGCCCCAGCGGTACGACGTTGAGCCGCGCCCTTTGTTACTATCGCCGTCCCTTGTCACCAGGAGTCACCGCCCCATGCAGCACCAGTGGGATGAAATGCACCGCACCCGCAAGCCCACGTTCTTGATGTGTGGTGAGCCCCAGGGCGATGTGCTTAATTTCTATGTCCACGGTTATTCGGCGTTCTTCAACCGGCAACAATTGGGCAGCTTCAAGGCGCAGTTGGCGGGCATCGAGGGCTCCACCAACCTGATGCTGTTCTGGCCGGCGGGGCATTTCCTGGAGAACCTGTTTGCACCGTTCAAGGATGTGATCGGCGCAATGCTTGGCGGCGGCAGCCTGGGCGCGGCGACTGTCGGGGTGGGCAAGGCAATCGCGTATTTCCTCGATCACTACAAAAGTGTCGAGGCACGGGTGGACGAGGTCGCCAGGAGCTTGCTGCCCGAATTGGCCAATTACCTGCACGGCGAATCCCTGGCAGTCCGGCGTATCAACCTGATTGGCCATTCCCTTGGCGCACGCATTCTGGTCAAGAGCCTGCTCGCCAATCCCGAGACCGCCCGTGAACTGCCATTGGACAATCTGCTGTTGATGGGTGGGGCGATCTGCACGTCGAGCCCTTGGGATGATGTATCGGCGCCGCTCAACGGGCGCGTGATCAATTGCCACTCCAGCAAAGACTGGGCGCTGGCCCTGAAACCGGATACCGAGCGTTGCATCGGCCGCTATGCGATCCCGGTGACGCCGGCGCTGAAGGCCAAGGTCACCAACGTGCATTTGGCGACCTTCGATCATGCCGCCTACTGGCCGCAGTTGCAGACGGTGGTGCAGTACACCGACCTGTTGCACGAGCGGCGCGGCATGATCCGCTCCGACCAGCGCAGCCCGCAGGTGCGTTTTGCCGAAGAGGACACGGAGCTGTTTCCGGCGCTGGTGCAGGCGCGGCCCGAGGAGTTGAAGTTTCTCGCTGAACTGATGGCGCAAAAGCGCAGTGCGACTATCGACGCCACAGTGCGCGAGCCGCTCAAGCTGGCCATCGAGTTGCAGCGCATGGGCGGCGATACCTTTATGAACCTGGCCCGTGGCCACGGCGTGAGTTATCGCCAGATCGCCGAAGATGTGGTGCAGCGGCTGGGGATCAAGTTCGATGAGCCGCTCAATACTGTCGAATTGGCCGACCTTGAAGCCCAGGTCGCCGAAAAGCTCATCGAGCAGTACAAGGACAAACTCAGCAACGCCGACCGCCAGGTGTTCGACGCCGAACTCAAGGCCGCCGCGCAAAAGGAGCAGGGCTTGTTCAACCGTTTCGATGTCGGCCGATCGGCGACCACCGCGTTGAGCGGCACGGCGCTCGCCGGGTTGACCGGGTTTATCCTGCGTCGTGGCGCGGCCACGGCCATCCCGGTGGTGGGCCAGGCACTGGCCGCAGCGATGCTGCTGGTGAGCGGGGTACGCGCGTTTTCCGGCCCGGCGTATTCAATTACCACTCTGGCGGTGCTGGTGATAGGTGTGATTCGCCAGCGCATGGAGCGTGAAGCGCTGAACCAGGAGATGGACCTGGTGGTGCAAGTGGTCGAAGCGTTCGACTTGCCGCGGGAGACGGTGATGCGCACGGTCGCATCCGACTGATAAGCTGCGTCTCTATCAAGTGTGTTTGCCTGGGATACCGCGTGAAATTCAGCCTGCCAAAAATCGCTACCGCCCCCTTTTGCCCGCCGGAAGTCGCCGGTTCCGTCGCCGTTGACCCCAAGGCTTCGTTCTTCAAGCGCGCGCTGATGTTCGCCGGCCCAGGCTTGCTGATCTCCATTGGCTACATGGACCCAGGCAACTGGGCCACGGCCATCGAGGCGGGCTCACGTTACGGTTACAACCTGCTGTTCGTGGTGTTGCTGGCCAGCCTGGCGGGGATGGCGGTGCAGTGCCTGTGCTCGCGGTTGGGCATTGCCACCGGAAAAGACCTGGCGCAACTGTGCCGTGAGCGCTACAGCAAGCGATCCGCACGCACCCAGTGGGTGCTTGCGGAAATCTCCATTATTGCCACCGACCTCGCCGAAGTACTCGGCTGTGCCCTGGCCTTTCACCTGCTGCTGGGGGTGTCACTGACCACCGGCATTGTCATCACTGCCTTCGATACCTTGTTGATCCTGGCCCTGCAGAACCGCGGTTTCCGCCGCCTTGAAGCGATCATGCTGGCGCTGGTGGCGACCATCGGCGTGTGTTTCTTCATCGAACTGGTCCTGATCAAACCTTACTGGCCCGACGTGTTCAGTGGTTTCACCCCATCGTTGTCGGCCATCAGCGATGCTGCGCCGCTGTACCTGGCCATCGGTATTCTCGGGGCCACGGTAATGCCCCATAACCTCTACCTGCACAGCTCCATCGTGCAAACCCGCCTGATCGGCAAGGACCTCGCCAGCAAACAGGACGCGGTCAAGCTGGCGCGTATCGACACCATCGGCTCACTGGCCCTGGCTTTGCTGGTCAATGCGGCGATCCTGGTACTCGCCGCCGCCGCCTTCCACAAGACGGGCCACACTGACGTGGTGGAAATCCAGGACGCCTACCACCTGCTCGATCCTCTGGTGGGCGGCGCGTTCGCCAGCATCCTGTTCGGCATCGCCTTGCTGGCCTCCGGGCAAAGCTCCACCTTTACCGGCACCATCGCCGGGCAAGTGATCATGGAGGGCTACCTCAACCTGCGCATTCCCTGCTGGCAACGGCGCCTGATCACGCGCGGGCTGGCGCTGATCCCGGCGTTCCTGGGCGTATGGCTGATGGGCGACGATGCCATTGGCAAGCTGCTGATCCTCAGCCAGGTGGTTCTCAGCCTGCAGTTGCCGTTTGCGCTGTATCCATTGATCCGCATGACCGGCGACAAACAGCTGATGGGGCCGTTCGTGAATCGCCTGCCCACCCGGTTGCTGGCGTGGTTCCTGTTTGCAGTGATCAGCGGGGCAAATGCCTGGTTGATTGGGCAGTGGGTGTTGGGTTGATAGTTCAGGTAGAACAAGAGGACCTGAGTTCGAATGTGTCCAGCGTGTGCTTGAGCTAACGTCACCGTTACTACGCATGTCGTATTCATGAACGCTGTTCCATCGCGGAAGTTGCCCAAGTCTGCCGCACTACGCTTTGGCCAAAAATACTGGCTGGCAAAATCAGATCCTACCTGCTTTTTGAGGTAGGAAATGCCCTCAGTGGTGAGGCTCTACAGGTCACCGATCCCAATACGGCACCCCACCAAAACACTCCACGAAGTAATCAATCACCGTCCGCACCTTCAGCGACAAACGCCGGCTTCCAGGCCACAACGCCGCAATCTGCTGCGGCTCCAGGGTCGTCGCCACTTCGTACTCCGTCAGCACCGCGTGCAAAGTGCCTGCACGCAGGCCTTCGCCGATCAACCAGGAAGGAAACACCACCAGCCCCAGCCCCTGCTCGGCGGCGTGGGTCAGGGTGTCGGCGTGGTTGCCGGTGATCGGGCCCTTGACGCTATAGGGTGTCCAGTCGCCCTGGCCTTTGCGGAAGAACCAGCGTTGCTGGCCGGTGATGCCTTTGTAGGCCAGGCACTGGTGGTTGCTCAGCTCGTCGGGGTGTTGGGGCGTGCCGTGCCGGGCCAGGTAGGCAGGGCTGGCGGCAATCCGAAAGCGTTGGGGCGCGAAGATGCGTGCCTGCATGCTGGAGTCGTTGAGCACGCCGATGCGGAACAGCAGGTCGGTGCCATCTTGCAGTGGGTCGACGTAGGTGTCGGTCTGCTGGATATCCAGTTGTAGCTTCGGGTAGCGCCGGCACAACTCGCCCAACCATGGGGAAATGTGGCGCTGGCCGAAGACCATCGGCGCATTGATGCGCACCAGGCCGCTGGGTTCGCTTTCCTGTTCCTGCAGGGCTTGGCCGGCGGCTTCGAGTTGTTCGAGCATCAACCGCGCATGCCGCCCGAGCAGGCGTCCGGCCTCGGTAGGGCTGACCGCGCGGGTGTGGCGGTACAGCAACTGTTGGCCGAGGGCCTGTTCCATCAACTGTATCTGGCGGGAGATGGAGGAGGGCGCGAGGCCCTCACGGCGGGCCACTTCGGAAAAGCTGCCGAAATCCAGCACGGCGACAAACAGGCGCAGCGCTTTGAAGCTCAGTTCATTCAAGCCTTGCATCATGCCTCCAGGTTGTGCGTTTTGCGCAAAGGTGTTGTCGGCATGCTCCCATTTATCGCACAGGACGGCCACCGGATAATGCGCGTCATCCAATCCTTTGTTGATGTGCAGGTGATGTATGCAAGCAAGTGCTGTTGAGGGCGTGGCGCACGCCAAGCCGAAGAAAAATGCCCTGCGGCTGCTGTTGCTGCCGCTGGTGATCCTGGCCGGCATGGGCCTGTCGGTGGAGGCGGGGTTACTCGGACCGCTGGGGGTGCAGGTCGGCCATCTGTGGGCAACCCTGAGCATTTTCGGGGTGGGCTCGGCGATCCTGTATCTGCTGCTGCTGTTCAGTGGCCCGCAAAAGGGCCCGGCACTGTCCGAGCTGCCGCGCTGGCAGTTGATCGGCGGTTTCCTGGGGCCGATCTACGTGGTGGTGCTCACGCTCGCCACGCCGCATATCGGCATTGCGATGACCATGATTGCGATTTTGTCCGGCCAGGTCGGCAAGAGTGTGTTGATCGACCATTTCGGCTGGTTCGGCACAGCGCGCAAGCGGGTCAATGGTGAACGCTGGATTGCCCTGGCGTTGATTGTGGTGGCACTTGTTCTGATTGCACGGGGTTAAGGCGATGAATCTGATTTTGTTATTGGTCGTTGTGGTTGCCGCCGGTGCGGTGTTGAGTGTGCAGGCGGCTATCAATGGTCGCCTGGGTCAGACCGTGGGTGTGTTGCGTGGCAGCCTGGTGACCTTTGTGGTGGGGGCGATTGTCACCTCGCTGCTGATCCTGTTCTTTGAGCCCGCCCAGGCAGTGAGCCTGCTGCAGGTACCGAAATGGCAACTCACCGGCGCGTTGTTCGGCGTGGTGTACATGATGGTGATGGTCGGCGCGGTACCGGTGGTCGGCACGGCCGTCGCGACCGTCGCGGTGATCGTCGGCCAACTGGGCATGGGCATGCTGATCGACAACTTCGGCTGGCTGGGCAACCCGGCCATCGAATTGTCGGGCAGCCGGATCGTGGCGATGGCCTGCCTGGCGTTGGCGCTGGTGTTCATGTACCGCAGCAATACCCGCACCGACTGATGGTTTGAACCATCGACGGCGGGCCACAGTCACTGCTTAAGGTGCCGGCGCCCGCCGCACTGGGACGACCATGAAGAAGGAGTCTGACATGCCAGATAAAACCTGTGCCTGCCCACACTGCAAGTGCGTACTGGGAGCCGATGCGATAATGAAGGACGGCAAGGGCTATTGCTGCCAGGGCTGTGCCGAGCACCATGCCCATGGTGAACCGTGTGCATCGGCCACCGGCTGCGAATGCGCGAAGTCAGCCAAGGGCTGAATGCGGTCAAGAATGTAGGAGCTGGCTTGCCTGCGATGGCGTCGACTAGGTGTGCCTGATGTACCGAGGTGCCTGCATCGCAGGCAAGCCAGCTCCCACATTTGGATCGCGGGGTGACAGTTAGATTGTGGTCGGCTGTCAGGCCGCCAGCGGCAGCAAGCTCGCAAAGGTATCCGTGTTCCGTGGGCTACTGAGTTTCCAGTTCAAGCCGCAGGCTATGGTCTGACAAGCGCTGACGGTCCTTCACGATGGCGCTGGTGCGCCGCCCCTCCAGCGCAAACACCACAGTGTGTGCCGCGTGCAGGTCGTCCGGTAAAGGCTGGAACACCTTCAGCACTGTCCAGCCAGGTTGTTGCTGCAAACTCACCTGGCATTCGACATGTTTGGCCATTGGCCCGAATAGAGTGTCCTGGGTGTAGTCAATGCGCGCCTTGCCATTGACCCGTACCGGTAAATCCATGGTTCTCTCCCTGATCAAGCCTGGGCGCGCGCATCCGAGCGGCGCCATTGCACGTTGGTGATGCCGAATTTTTCCGCCTGCTGTTGGCTGGTCTTTTTCACTTGCTCGCGGGCAAAGCGGCCGATACGGCCCACGCCGGCGTCACAACTCGCCCAGTGCCAGGCTTCGGCAGCATCCAGTTTTTCCAATCGAATGATGAACGACTTGGGTTCGCCATGCAGGGTGTAATCGATCACAAACAGCTTTGCGTTATTCATTGGTCCATTGACCCTCCCGGTATAAGCAAGTGATCACCTGCGGCTGTAAAAATTCACTCGGATTGTCGAGCGGTGGTCATTACCATGGCGGCTCACCCCTGATTGATGTGCACCCCATGGCCCAGGCTGCGCCCCCCGACCTCAGTGATCACGCCGTTCCCGTGCAGCCCCTGGCGCGCACCTACCCGCGTGGGCTGTACGTTGAACCCCACAGCCACGACTGGGGCCAGTTGCTCTACGCCATGAGCGGCGTGATGTGGGTCGAGACCCCGCGTGAAGCGCTGGTGGTGCCGCCGCAGCGCGCCGTATGGCTGCCGCCAGGTGTGGAGCATGGGATTCGTGTGGTGTCGGATCTGCAGATGCGCAATATCTACCTGCGCCCGGCGCTGGCGGCGACGCTGGACAGCCAGGTACAGGTGATCGAAGTCGGTGGGTTGCTGCGGGAGTTGATCGTCACGCTGGTGGACGAGGGCGACAACGGTGAGGCGGATTACTACGATGCAGTGGTCAGCCTGGCCCTGCTGGAGCTGCAACGGGCGCGCCGCTCGCAAATCCGCATTGCCATGCCGGTGGAGGCAGACCGCCGCCTGATCAATGCCTGCCAGGCGGTCATGGCCGCCCCGTCCCTGGAGGTCCCGTTCGAACAGCATGCCGAAACCGCCGGTGCCAGTGTGCGCACCCTGGCGCGGCTGTTCCAGAACCACCTGGGCATGGGCTTTGCCGAGTGGCGCCGCCAGGTGCAACTGGCCACGGCGGTGGCGGAGTTGATCCAGGGCCAGTCTGTCAGCGGCATCGCCCGTTCTCTCGGCTACTCACCCAGCAGTTTCAGCGACATGTTCCGCCGCGAACTCGGCGTGGCGCCTTCGCACTACGTGGGTTGAGGGTTTGGCCGAAATCCTGAAGTACTTGGCCGATGCTTCAGGATTCGGCTCTCTACACTGAGCGCAACCACCTACACGGCGCTCACCTCATGAACTACCTGATTTCCCTCGCCATCGGCCTGTTTGTCGGCGTGATCTACGGCGCCCTGGATTTCCGCTCGCCAGCCCCCCCGGCCATCGCCTTGATCGGCCTGATGGGCATGCTGCTGGGCGAAAAGCTCTGGCTCATGGGCCGGCTGTGGGTGAGCACCTGGTTGTCTTGATCCCTTTTTACTCTTCGATGGATATTGGCCATGAAAGCACTGCAATTTACCGCCACCGGCGATCTCGCCGCCCTCAGCGTAGTCGACGTCGCCACACCGGTGCCGGCCGAGGGTGAAGTGCTGGTACAGATCAAGGCCGCGGGCCTCAACCCCAGCGACGTCAAAAACGTGCTCGGCCGTTTTCCCTACACCACCTTGCCACGCATTCCCGGTCGCGACTTCGCCGGCGTCGTCGTGGAGGGGCCAAAAGAATGGGTAGGCCAGGACGTCTGGGGCACAGGCCGCGACCTGGGGTTCTTTGCCGACGGTTCCCATGCCCAATACCTCACCGTCTCGGCCAAGGGCGTGGCGCACAAACCCACCCACCTGAGTTTCGCCCAGGCCGCCAGCCTCGGCGTGCCGTACACCACCGCCTGGGATGCGCTGGAGCGCAGCGGTGTGGCGAAAGGCACGCGGTTGCTGGTGATTGGCGCCAATGGTGCCGTGGGTAGCGCGGCATTGGCTTTGGCGAAGATTCGCGGGGCCCAGGTGCTGGCTGCGGTGCGTCGACCGGAGCAGGTTGCAGCCTTGCAGGGGCAGGGCTTTGAGGCGATTGCCCTGGGCAATCCGGAAGAACTGGGTTCGCAGGTGAATGCCGTGTTCACGGGCGGCGCCGACGTGATCTTCGACACCACCGGTTTCTGGCTGCCGGCGGCTGTGGCAGGCCTGGCGCCGTTCGGTCGCATTGCAATCATCGCGGCACCGGTGGACGGCCATGTGCAACTGCCGGCCCTGTCCTTGTACCGCAAGGGTGGCTCGGTGGTGGGGATCAATTCGTTGCTCTACAACTGCGAGCAATGCGCGGTGATGCTGGAGCAGTTCGGGCGCTTCTTTGATGAAGGCCTGCTGCCGTTGCCCACGGGCCTGCGTGAAGTCGCGTTGGCAAATGGCGTGCAGTGTTATGAAGAAGTGAACCAGGGCAGCGCCGACAAAATCATCTTCGTGCCCTGACACAGCCCCTGTAAGCGCCGGCAAGCCGGCGCCTACAGAATCATCAGGCTTCGGGAACGCCTTTTTCCCATGCGGACCAGTTCTTCAGGATCGCCTGCACCAGCGGGTTGCCAGTGCGGTACAGGTTCTCCAGCGCCGGCACGAAGCCGCCTTGATCGGCGTATTTCAGCAGGTTGTCCACTTCACTGTAGCCAGGGTACGGGCGGTCGAAGTCCGACCCTGCGCGCACCACTGCCAGGCGTTGGATATCCACCAGGCCTTCGCGGCTGGCGCGTAGCAGGGCTTCATAGGTGGAATTGTCTTCCTGCTGGGTGGTGCAGTACTCGCCTTTGTTGTCGGTCAGCAACTTGGTCCAGACTTCGGCGCGCTCACTCAAGCGCGTGCCGGAGAACCAAGTGTTGCCCGCGAGGGTGTCACAGCGGGTGACTTGCGGCGGCTGGTTGGCTGGGGCGGCAGGGTAGTGTTTGCGCCAGGCGCTGGATTCCTTGCTTTCGGTCAGCTCGACTTTCTGCGACAAGGCGAAGGCCTTGGCCTGCAACTTGGGGTTCAGCTCAAACACTTCGGTCTTGTAGTCCAACGGAGGTTTTTCGTTGGGCCCCTTGGTGTTGATGCCGATATAGCCGGTCGGCCAATCCTTGGGGGCATCCCGTGAATCCAGCTCCCACTGAGTGCCGAACTCCACCAGGTAATGCGCCCAGGCGGCGGTGCCGATGGTGCCATGCTTGGGGCTGATACCGGCAATCCCGGCGATCAGGAAATAGCTCTGGCGCAGGTCGAACTTGGGCGACAAGGCCAGGGCGAGGGTGGAGGCCGCGGCATTGGTCTGGCCCATGCCGGTTACCAGCAGGCACACGTCCTGGGTGTTGCAGCGGATTACCGGGTATTCGGCGGACAGTCCCGGCACGCGCACTTCCTGCTTGAGTGCCAGGCGGTCGATCCAGGTTTGTGCCTCCGGGGCGAACATGGTGATCAGCATGACCTTGGGTTTGATCGGCGCAGGCGCATCCGCCAGCACCACGTGGGGTAGCAGGGCCAGGCCGACGGCCATTGAGAGACGTTTGAACGCTTTCATCTAAAGCTCCTTGATTAGAATTGATAGCCCACGCCAGCGTAGTAACCCCAGCCATCAGAACGGGCGCGGAAGTTGCCTTCGCCGAAATTCAACTCGCTGCCATCTTCCCAGTTGCCGCCGTTATGGAAGTACCGGCCGACCAGGGTGAAACGCAGGTGGGTGAACGAATACAGCAGCACGTTGGTGGCCACCAGGGAGTTGGCGGTGCGCGCTGGGTTGTCCTTGTGCAGGTCCGAACCGAAATCGTAATTGGTGAAGCCGATATAGGTCAGTGATGCGCCGTTGTCGAACTTGCCGATGGGCACGATGTACTTCATTTGCGCACGGTAACCGTCCCAGGAGTATTCATTGCTGGCGCCATAGTTTTCCCACTGGTAACGCCCGTAGAAGTTGGCCGACAGGTTGACCCGCGAGTGGGTGTCGATGTCGGTGCCGAGGCCGCTGTACAGGGTGTTGGCGCGGTTTTCCTTGTTGCTGCCGTGGTCGTAGATCCAGTCGAACGCCACGTACCATTCCTTGAACGGTCCGAAGGCCAGGCTGCGGCCCGCCAGGTAGTCGATGGAAATGCGCGGCTCATGCTCCATGAACACCGGCGAACCATGGTCCCACACGCCTTTGTCATTACTGTTACCGATGGTGAGGATCTTCGGCACGTCGATGTAGCCGTACAACTCGAACGGCCCTTTGCGGCCGAAGTACTCGTACTCCAGGTAGACATCATCCTGCGGCTTGGGGCCGAAGCTGATGTCTTTGCTGCCGATCAATGTCAGGTCCTGGTTGAACCAGTCCGACAGGTACACGCCTTTTTTCGCCGGGCTGGCTTCAGGACTGAGCGTTTCGCCCTGTGCTGAGTCATCGACGGGTTTTTCCTGCGCCAAAATAGACGCACTGAGTAGTCCCGTAACGGCAGCCAGTAGCAAAGAAACACCAAAGGGGGTAGGACGCCTTGAGGTGGGGTGCATTGAAAATCCCTATTCGTACGCGGTTGAGACCCGATTCTTCGGGTTGAGGTGAACTTGGTTGCCAAGTTCGTACCGCAAACGTTTGCACAGGCTGTACCAACTTTGCTCAATCGATTGATCAGCATGAAAAAAAGTGGAATTAGTCGACCTTTTGGTCAAAATTGACTGGGTGTCATTTTTTCGATGCGCTGGAACAGGTGCATGGCTGTTTCCCGCCGGTAGTCGCTCGGCGTCTGGTGCATTTCGATCCGAAAATGCCGGTTGAAATTGGACAGGTTGGCGTAGCCCACTTCAAAGCAGATGTCCGCCACTGACATATCACTTTGCAGCAACAGCCGGCAGGCGCGTTGCACACGAAACTTGCGCATCAGGTCGATGAAGCCGTGGCCGGTGTTGCGCTTGAAGAAGCGTGAGAAGCCCGGCTCGCTCATTTCCAACTGCTGGGCAATGACCGACAGGCGCACATCGCCGGTCAGTTCGCGGATCAAATAGTCGAACGCCTTGTTGATGCGTTCGGCGCTGCGGGCGTCCAGGGTCGGCGCGTAGCAGGGGCTGGCCAGGGCCTTGACCTGCGGCGGCGGGGCGTTTTTCAGGCTGTCGAGCAGTTGCAGGAACAGGATCAAGCGTTGCAGGCCATGGGCGCTGCCGATGGCTTCCATCAAGTGCGCGGCCTGCAACGCGGTATCGCCGGTAAATTCCAGGCCACGCCGGGCCTGTTCGAACAATGGCTGCAGGTCGCCGAGTTCCGGCAGTGTCTTGCGCAGGGCGAGCAGGGCGGCGCCGTCGAATTGCAGCACCACGTCGCGGCCAGTCAGGTATTCGCCGGGGGCCAACTCGCCAATCCAGTCGTGGGGCAGGTCGGGGCCGATCAGCGCCACATGCCCGGCACTGAACGCACCGATATAGTCGCCGGCCACCAGCTTGCCGCTGCCTTGGCGGATCAGGTGGATTTCAAACTCAGGGTGGTGGTTCCAGCGCGCCAAATCGTAGGGGTAGTCGTGCTCGAACCAACGAAAGCAATGGTCCGGTTCGGGCAGGATCACTTCGAGTTCGGCTGGGCGGTGCTCGAACAACTGGGCGCGGCTGATGGGCATGGCGATGCCTCTTTTATTTATGGAAGGCCTCAAAATACGCGGGTTGACGACTTGGGCGCTACCCCCGGTTTCGCCCGGCACTGATACTTTTTTAACTGTCGGTTGCCGGTTAAAAAAGTACCAGTCGAGCATCCGCCTGGCGTTTGTGAGGGGCTGGCCAAGCTGCTGTAATCGGCGCTCAACAACAAAAACAACAGGTGGAAACCGCTATGTTCAAGCTCCCGCAAGCGTTGTTCCTGCTTTCCGGCCTGGCATTGGCCATGCCCAGCCATGCCGCCGACACCGTCACCATCGCCACAGTCAACAACAGCGACATGATCCGCATGCAGCGCCTGTCCAAGGTGTTCGAAGAGCAGCATCCAGACATCAAGCTCAATTGGGTGGTGCTGGAAGAAAACGTGCTGCGCCAGCGCCTCACCACCGATATTGCCACCCAGGGCGGGCAGTTCGATGTGCTGACCATCGGCACCTACGAAACCCCACTGTGGGGCGCCAAGCACTGGCTGGAGCCGTTGACCCAACTGCCAGCGGACTATGACGTCGAGGATATTTTCCCCTCGGTGCGTCAGGGCCTGTCAGTCGACAACACCCTGTACGCCCTGCCGTTCTATGGCGAGAGCACCGTCACCTACTACCGCACCGACCTGTTCAAGCAGGCGGGGCTGAGCATGCCGGCGCACCCCACCTGGACCCAGCTTGGCGAGTTCGCGTCCAAGCTCACCGCCAAAGACAAGGACCAATATGGCATGTGCCTGCGTGGCAAGGCCGGCTGGGGCGAAAACATCGCTTTGTTGAGCACCATGGCCAACGCCTTTGGTGCGCGCTGGTTCGACGAGCAGTGGAAGCCGGAGCTGACCAGCCCCGAATGGACAGCTGCTGCCAACTTCTACGTCAACACCCTCAAGCAATATGGCCCGCCGGGTGTGTCCAGCAACGGCTTCAATGAAACCCTGGCGCTGTTCAACAGCGGTAAATGCGCGATCTGGGTCGATGCCAGCGTGGCGGGCTCCTTCACCACTGATAAAAGCCAAAGCAAGGTCGCCGACAGCGTAGGCTTTGCCGCCGCCCCCACCGAAGTCACCGACAAAGGTTCCTCGTGGCTCTACGCCTGGTCCCTGGCGATCCCGGCCACCTCCCGGCACAAGGACGCCGCCAAGGCCTTTATCAGTTGGGCGACCTCCAAGGCCTATATCCAACTGGTCGCCGACAAAGAAGGCATCACCAACGTACCGCCTGGCACGCGCCAGTCCACCTATAGCGAGGCGTACCTGAAGGCCGCGCCGTTTGCCCAGGTAACCCTGGCGATGATGAAGCACGCCGACCCCGCGCACCCTTCGGCCAAGCCGGTGCCGTACGTGGGCATCCAGTATGTGACCATCCCTGAGTTCCAGGCCATCGGCACCTCGGTGGGCAAGCTGTTCTCGGCCGCGCTGACCGGTGGCATGTCGGTCGACCAGGCCTTGCTGCAAGCGCAGTCCAGCACCGAGCGCGAGATGAAACGCGCCGGCTACCCGAAATAGTTTTTACAGGACACCTCAATGAAACGACTCGAAGGTAAAAGCGCGCTCATCACCGGATCGGCGCGCGGTATCGGCCGCGCCTTTGCCCAGGCCTATATTGCTGAAGGTGCGACGGTGGCCATCGCCGATATCAACCTGCAACGCGCCCAGGCGACGGCCGCCGAACTAGGCCCGCAAGCCTATGCAGTGGCAATGGATGTCACCGACCAGGCTTCCATCGACGCCGCGATCGCGGCCGTGGTGGCACAGGCCGGCAAGCTGGATATCCTCATCAACAATGCTGCGCTGTTTGACCTGGCGCCCATCGTCGATATTACCCGCGACAGTTACGAGCGGCTGTTCTCGATCAATGTCGCCGGCACGCTGTTCACCCTGCAGGCCGCCGCGCGGCAGATGATCAGCCAGGGCCATGGCGGCAAAATCATCAACATGGCCAGCCAGGCCGGACGCCGGGGCGAGCCGTTGGTGGCGATCTACTGCGCGACCAAGGCGGCGGTGATCAGCCTGACTCAATCGGCGGGGCTGAACCTGATCAAGCAAGGCATCAACGTCAACGCCATCGCACCCGGTGTGGTGGATGGCGAGCACTGGGACGGGGTGGATGCGTTGTTTGCCAGGCATGAAGGGTTGGCGCCGGGCGAGAAGAAGAAGCGGGTAGGGGAGGAAGTGCCCTTTGGGCGGATGGGCACGGCGCAGGACCTGACCGGGATGGCGATCTTCCTGGCTTCGAAGGAGGCCGACTATGTGGTGGCCCAGACCTACAACGTCGACGGCGGCAACTGGATGAACTGACCCTTGTAGGCGCCCGGCAAGCCGGGCTCCTGCAGGCGTAGGTTATTCGGCGAAGCTGCGATCGAAGAAGTAAATGTCCCCGGGTTTCAGGTTCTCCACCGTCGCCTGGGGCCTGCCGCCTTCACCTTGTTTCTTGCGCCCGGTCTCGCGCAAATACCCTGCCTCCGTGAGTTTCAACAAGCGCTGGCGGATACTGGTCTTCAGCACCGGGCGAGCCAGCACCAGGGAAAAAATCGTGGTGGCTTGCGGGGCACTGAACTCATCGCCCAGGAACATCAGCGGCAAGCTGCTGTACAGCGACTTGGAGAACAGCCGTTCCTGCACCGATGCCACGATCATGTTGTGATCGAACGGCAGCTTGATGCTGCCGTCAGCCACGGCATTCAGTGAATACCAGGCTTGATGCTCGCCGAGCGTCACCTCCTGCGCCACGATCGCCAGGTAGTACGTGGACGACGACCAGCAACGCGGGTCGCGGAACGCATCACCCACGGTGCCCACTTGCTCGCTCCAGGCCAATTCAAACCCCACCTTGTCACTCGCCCGCAAGCGTTCCACCGCATCCTGGAGGCGCAGATCTTGCACGCCGCCGTTCACCACCACACCCGGCAACGCCCAGTGCCCGGCGAATGGCTCGGCGTCGCGTTTGTTCAGCAGCAGCTTGAGTTCGCCCGTGCTGCGGCAGTAATACAGGACGCACAGGTCGACGGTGTGGAGGTAGGCGCTAAGCGGCATGTGAGGTCCTTGCGGATAACAGTAGGGCACAGTCTAACGGATCGAACAGATATGTCATGTACCGGCACCAGGATAGATAACTAAATGTTTCTTGCAATGAAAGTACATGACGTGTACTTTTGTTTCCAGGCCACAGGAGAGCCATCATGACCCTTGCGAAAACTGCCATTGCCTCATTCGACGTCGACGCCCAGAAGAGCTTCACGCCACTGTGCCCCAACGAGTTGCCTGTGGCCGGCGGTGACCAGATCGGTGCCGAACTCAACTACATGGCCAGCCTCGCCGGCCACCGTGTCGGCAGCAAGGACGCCCACACCCCACACGCGCCCTGGGTGGTGGCACAGCACAGCGACATGCTGCAACCCACCGGCCTGGCCCACGCCGATGTGACCTGGGTGAGCCACTGCGTCCCCGGCACCGAGGGCTTCACCCTGCTGGACGCGCTGCCCACGCCTTATGACTACGACTACTTCATCTGGAAAGGCGTCGAACCCGACCTGCACCCCTACGGTGCCTGCTACCACGACCTGCACGACAAACTGTCCACCGGCGTCATCGAATACCTCAAGGCCCAGGGCGTCAGCCGCGTGATCGTTGGCGGGCTGGCGCTGGACTACTGCGTCAAGACCACCGCCTTGCAACTGCTCAAGGCCGGCCTGGAAGTGGTCCTGCACCTGCCGGCGTGCCGAGGCATCAGCGAGGAGGGCGGTGTGCAAGCGGTCAATGAGTTGCTCAAGGCCGGTGCTGTCATCAGCGGCACCCGCGAAGAACTGGCCGCGATGGCCACGCGTTAAGGAGAAATACCATGGAAAGTGCATACGACTACGAGACTCCGGTGATCCAGGGTTTGCTCGACACCGACTACTACACCTTCACCATGATGCAGGCCGTGTTGCACCAGCACCCGAACGTCGACGTCGAGTACAACTTCATCGTCCGTTCGAAGGAAAAACTCGGCCACCTGATTCCCGAACTGCGCGCCGAGCTGGAAAAAATGGCCGGCCTGCACATGCGCGAAGGCGAACTGCGCTTTCTGTTCAACCCACGCTTTCGCGAATACCTCACCCCGGACTACGAGCGCTTCCTCGGCCTGTTCCGCTTCAACCTGCGCTATATCCATGTCAGTGAAGTCGACGGCCAACTGAACATCCGCGTAGTCGGCCCGATGCTGCACTGCATCATGTTCGAACAGCCGGTTTTGGCCCTGGTCAGCGAGCTGCGCAACCGCGACAAATACCCCGACGTCACCCTCGAAGACGTCACCCGCAAGCTCTACCAGAAATTCGACTGGCTGGAGAAAAATCTCAGCCGCGATGAGCTGGCCGACCTGCGCGTCTCCGACTTCTCCACCCGTCGGCGCTTGTCGTTCAAGGCCCAGCGCGAAGTGGTCGATATCATGCGCCGCGACTTCCCCGGCCAGTTCGTCGGCACCAGCAACGCGCACTTGGCCTACGAATTCGACCTGCCGCTGATCGGCACCATGGCCCACCAGTGGCTGATGGTGCACCAGCAACTGGGGCGGCTGCGCGAGAGTCAGAACGCCGCCCTGGAAAACTGGGTGCGCGAGTACCGCGGTCGCCTTGGCATCGCCCTGACCGACTGCATCAGCACCGACTTTTTCCTCAAGGACTTCGACCTGTACTTCGCCAAGCTGTACGACGGGTTGCGCCAGGATTCTGGTGACCCCATCGCCTGGGCCGATAAGGTACTGGCCCGCTACAAGCAACTGGGCATCGACCCGATGACCAAGGACCTGATGTTCTCCGACGGCCTGAACTTTGAAAAATGCCTGCCGATCCTGCGCCATGTGCGCGGCAAGGCGCGGTTCGGGTTCGGCATGGGCACCAGCCTGGCCTGCGATGTGGAAGGCGTGGAACCGCTGAGCATCGTGATGAAGCTGGTGCGGGTGCACGGCGAGCCAGTGGTGAAATTCTCCGATGACCCGGTGAAAAATGTCTGCGAAGACGCTTCGTTTTTGCAGTACGCAGCACAAGTGTTCAACGTTGGCAGTGTGGAGGTGTGACATGCAAGAACGTATCGCACGGGAACTGAACATCAATCGCGCGTTGACCCAAGGCGGCGAGCCCGAGGAAATCCAACGGCGCATCGACTTCATCAAGACCACCTTGCGCCACTCGGGCTGCAAGGCCCTGGTGTTGGGCATCAGTGGCGGCGTCGACTCCCTCACCGCCGGCCGCCTGTGCCAATTGGCGGCCGAGCAACTGCGCAGCGAGGGTTACGCCGCACGCTTCATCGCCATGCGCCTGCCCTACAAGACCCAGGCTGATGAAAGCGACGCGCAGGCCTCCCTGAACTTCATCACCGCGGACCACATCGACACCCTCAACATCGCCGCCAGCGTCGACGGTCTGATGGCCAGCCTGGCCGCCGCCGAAGCCAGCGCCGAGCATGTCGATTTCATCAAGGGCAACGTCAAGGCCCGCACGCGCATGATCGCGCAATACGCCGTGGCCAACCTGCACAATGGCCTGGTGGTCGGCACTGACCACGGCGCCGAGGCGTTGATGGGGTTTTTCACCAAGTTCGGTGACGGCGCCTGCGACCTGGCCCCGCTGTCCGGCCTGACCAAAACCCAAGTGCGCCTGCTCGCCACGGCCCTCGGCGCGCCGGACAATCTGGTGCACAAACACCCGACGGCCGATCTGGAAGAACTGGTACCGGGAAAGCTGGACGAGCACGCCTACGGTTGCACATACGCAGAGATCGACGCCTACCTGATGGGCGAACCGGTGAGCGAGCGGGTGAGGACGATTGTCGAGGGCGCGTACAGCAAGACAGCGCACAAACGCGCGCTGCCGATTGCGCCCCTTTGATTAACGCTCGATCGATCGACTCCACCGCGCATTCCACTCCGGCCGCGCCTGGTTGACCTGGTCCCAATCGATCGAAATCGCCGTCTGCAAGTAACCCTGCATCGCTTCCACCCGCGCACGGGTCTTGTCGGTGGTCGGCGTGGTCGGGTTAGACGGGATCTGATCGCCTTCTTCCAGCGCAGGGGCCTGGGCTTCGGCGGTCAGCAAAAATGCGGCGAGCTTCTGCGCCAGTTCCGGCTGGTCGTTGCGCGCGATCACACACTCAGCCACGTTCAGCACCACCGCACCCTCCTTGGGTTGCGCATATTCCATGGGCACGCCAAGCAGTTTCTGGGTGGCGACCTGGGTCGGGGTGAGCGGGAAAATCGCGGCTTCGTCGGTCTGCACCATCTCGGATATTTTCGCCGAGCTGGCGATGTATTCCAGCACGTTGGGGCCGACGGTTTTCGGCCAGGCCTTGAAGCCGGGCTCGACGTTGGTTTCATCGCCACCCTGGATACGGTTGAACATCAGGAAACCGTGCAGGCCGAAGGTGGACGAAGCCAGGGACTGGAACACCACTTTCTCCTTGAAGCGCGGGTCGGCCAGGTCCATCCACGAGGTGGGCGCCGCCCAGCCGTTTTCCTTGAACATCTTGGCGTTGTAGCCCAGGCCGGTGACGCCGAGGGTCACGGCCACGGCTTCGTCCTTGATTCTGGCCTTGGCCGGGATCTGCTCCAGGGTCGGGCTCGGCGTCAGCTTGTCGCACAGGCCCATGGAGATGGCGCGGTACATGATGCCGTCGTCGAGGAACATCACGTGCATCTGTGGGTTGTCTTTGTTGGCCTGGACCTTGGCAAGGATGTCCGACGACGTGCCGGGCACAATCACGACCTTGACGTTGTTGGCCTTCTCGAACGCGGGCAGCACCTTGTCGGCGTACACCCGTTCCATGGTGCCGCCGTTCATGCCCAGGTACAGCGTGGGCGCGGCGTGCGCGGTGGAGGCGAGCAGGGCGAGGGACAAGCAGGACAGCGCAATACGTGGGTTCATGGATGTTTTTCCTCTCAGGCTTGGAAACGACGGATGGAAAACGCTTCGATGGGTTGGCGGCTGGCTCCGTCGCAGACGATCTCTGCCAGGGCTTCACCGACCGCGGGACCGAGCTGGAACCCGGCACCGGCAAAGCCGAAACCGTGGAGCAGGCCAGGTTGGGTGCTGCTGGGGCCGATCACCGGTTCGTGATCGGGTAGATAACCTTCGGTGCCGCTCCAGGTACGAATCGCCTGGGCACCCTTGAGGAACGGGTACAGCTCGCCGGCATTGCGCAGGATCTCCAGCACGGCGGCCTGCCCAGGTCGCGCGGTCAGCGGGCCAAGGGCAAAGCCGCGACCGCCGCCGAGGATGCAATTGCCCCGGGCGACCTGGCGTGCATAAATCCCGCCGCCTTCAACGCCGGTACTCACATTCATCACCACCGGCAGCGGCTCGGTGACCAGCATCGCCGGGTGCGCCGAGGTGATTGGCACTGCTTCGCCAAACTGCGCAGCGACAGTACCGGCCCAGGCGCCGGCACAGTTGAGCAACCACGGCGCTTGCAGGTGCAGGCCGTTGGCGCAATGCACCTGGAACTGCTGGCCGTCATGTTCTATGCCAATCACCTCGGCTTGCTCGTACACCGATGCGCCAAAGCGTTGCGCGGCACGTGCGAAGGCGGGCGATACCAGGCGCGGGTTGGCGTGGCCGTCTTGCGGACACAACGAGGCGCCCACCGCAATGTCGCCCACCCAGGGGAAGCGTGCGCGCAGCTCGGTGTAGTCGAGCAACTGCAAGCCCAGGCCAAAGCCACGGGTCTGCTCGGCATACGCCTGCAACGCGGCGAAATCAGCATGGCTGCGCGCCAGCTTCAAATGCCCGGATCGCACGTATTCGCCGTCGATGCCGATCAGGCCCGGCAAGTCGGCCCACAGTTGATGGGCGCGTTGCGACAGCGGCAACTGATGCAAAGGCCGGCCCTGGCGGCGCACACCGCCATAATTCACGCCACTGGAATGCGAGCCACAGAAATCCCGCTCCACCAGGGCCACGCGCTGGCCTTTCTGCGCGAGCATCAAGGCTGCCGACGCGCCGACAATCCCACCGCCCAGTACGATGACGTCGATCATGGCTGCGCCTCCACGCCAAATGGCAGTGGCTTGATCGGCGCCTGGCCACGCAAGCGGCCGACGTTTTCAATGCGCCGGCCACTGCGCTCAGCGACAATTTCCGCCGCCGCCAGCCCGCACATGCGCCCCTGGCAGCGGCCCATGCCGACGCGGCAGTGGGCCTTGACCCGATTGATCTCCCAGTGGCCTTCATCCACCACTGCGCGTATTTCGCCGGCGCTGACTTCTTCGCAGCGGCACACCATCAGCGTATCCGGAGCCTGTGCAGCCCACTGCTCAGGGAAGGGGAACGCGGTTTCCAGGCCCTGGCGAAAGCGCTGGATGCCGGCCAGTTGCTGCTCCAACGCGGCAGGGCGGCGGTGATCAATGGCAATGCCCGAGTCTTCCAAAACCGCCAGCGCGGCGCGCTCGCCGGCCATCTGCGCGGCGTCCGCGCCCATGATCCCGGCGCCGTCACCGGCCAGGTACACACCGCTGACACTGCTGCGCCCGGCGTTGTCGCGTTGCGGAAGCCAGGCGCGGTTCAATGCGTTCCAGGCGAATGCGCAACCGAGCAGGTCCGCCAGTTGCGTCTCGCTGCGCAGGGCATGGGCAAAGCCCACGGCGTCGCATTCCAGGCTGTGTTCGCCCCAGCGAATACCGCTGACCCGCTGTTCGCCTTCGATCTGCGTGAGCGTGGCGCCTTGATGCACGGCAACCCCATGGGCCGTCAGCCAGGCGCGGTAATACAAGCCCTTGGCCAAGGTCGCCGGTTGCCCGAGCAGTGCCGGCAGCGCGCGACACTGCGCGCTGAACGGTGCGCTGTCGAGCACCGCGACGACCTTGGCCCCGGCTTTGGCGTACTGATAGGCGACCAGGTACAACAACGGTCCGGTGCCACAGAACGCCACGCGCTCCCCGATGGCGCAGCCCTGGTATTTCAGGGCGATCTGCGCCGCGCCGAGGCTGTAGACACCGGGCAAGGTCCAGCCCGGCACCGGCAGGATACGGTCGGTGGCGCCCGTGGCAACGATGATCTGCGCGTACTCGAGGCTCTCGGCGCGCCCGTTGTTGAGCAGGTCCAGGCGGCCGTCCTCGGCATTCCACACCAGGGTTTGCGGCCGGTAGACGATCAGCGCAGCCAGCTCATCCATCGTGCGGTGCACAGCGTCGGCCTTGCTTGCTTCAAATCCGTAGAGTTGCCTGGCCGTGCGTTGGAAACCTTGGGGTTGGCGCCGATAAATCTGCCCGCCGCCGCGCAGGCTTTCGTCCACCAGGCACGGTGTGATGCCGTGGTCGAGCAGGGTGCGCGCCGCGCTGATGCCGGCCGGGCCGGCGCCCACAATCACCACCGGCTTCATGGCTGGCGCCCCGGATCGCGGCTGATCGCCTGGCCTTCTTCCAGCAGCGTCGAGCAGGCACGCACGCGGCGTCCGTCTGCAAGGCGCACCCAGCAATCCTGGCACGCGCCCATCAGGCAGAAACCGGCGCGGCGCTCGGCGCTGAAATCACTGCCGCGCAGGTGTTCGGCGCAGGTCAGCACGGCGGTCAGCACTGTGTCACCCAGCAAGCCGCTGGCAGGCTGGCCGTCCAGGGTAAAGGCCAGGGCAGGGCGTTCGGTCTCGGCCAAGCGTTTGAACAGGGCCATCAATGTTTCCCCACCAGCACGCGGTCGAGGCCGTAGACCCGGTCGAGCAAAATCATGGTCGCCGCCGTCAGTGCAATCACCAGCGCCGACACCGCCGCCATCATCGGGTCGATGGACTCGGTGGCGTACACGTACATGCGCACCGGCAGGGTTTGCGTGGCCGGCGAACTGACAAAGATCGACAGCGTCACCTCATCGAAACTGTTGATGAAGGCGAGCAACCAACCGCCGGCGACACCGGGCAGGATCATCGGCAGAGTGATCTGGCGAAACAGCGTGAAGCGGCTCGCACCCAGTGATTCGGCGGCTTGCTCGGCGCTGCGATCAATACCGATGGCCGCCGCCAATACCAGGCGCAGCACATACGGCGTGATGATCACCACGTGGGCCAGCATCAGCCAGGTAAAGCTGCCGTTGACGCCCATCAGCGCGAACAAGCGCAGCATGGCCACGCCCAGTACCAGGTGCGGGATGATGATGGGTGACAGGAACAAGGCGCTGAAAAAATTGCGCCCCGGGAACGTGTACCGGCTGATCGCCAAGGCCGCCGGCACGGCGATCAAGGTGGCCAGGGTCGCGGCGGTGAAGGCCAGGACCAGGCTGTTATAGAACGCCTGGATAAAATCCGCACGCTCGAACACCGCGCGAAACCAGCGCAGCGAGAAGCCCGAGGTGGGCAGGCTCAAGGTATTTTCGGGCGTGAACGCCACCAGGCACACCACCACCAGCGGCGCCATCATGAACAGCACCACCAACGCGTGGAAACCGAGGGCCAAAGGACCGTTTCTGGACATGCGCTTAAACCCCCAGGGACTTTTTGTAGCGGCCTTCGACCATGCGGTTCCAGCTCAGCATGATCAGCAGATTGACCAACAGCAGCACCACCGCGATGGTCGCGCCCATGGGCCAGTTGAGTTCCGAGAGGTACTGGTCGTACACCACCGTGGCGACCATTTTCAGGCGACGCCCGCCGAGCAGGCCGGGGATTGCAAAGGAACTGGCGGCCAGGCCGAACACGATCAGGGTGCCGGACAGCACGCCGGGCATGACCTGCGGCAACACGATCTTGCGCATCACCGTGGCCTGGCTGGCGCCCAGGGACAACGCCGCCTGTTCAGCCGACGGGTCGAGCTTCTGCAGGGAGGTCCACACCGGGATGATCATGAACGGCAGCATCACGTGCACCAGGGCGATGATCACCGCGAACGGCGTGTACAGCAGCTTCACCGGGCGCCCGCCAAGGAACTGGATGACCTGGTTCACCAACCCGTCCGCGCCAAGCAACAGGCTCCAACCAAAGGCGCGCACCACCACCGAAATCAGCAGTGGCGTAAGGATCAGGATCAGGAAGATCGAACGCCACGGCGTGCCCATGCGGCTGAGAATGTAGGCCTCGGGCACGCCGATCACCACGCATAACAGCGTGACCAGCGCGCTGATCCAAAAGGTGCGCCAGAAGATTTCGTAGAAGTACGAATCACTGAACAGCGACAGGTAGTGCGCGAAGGTCCACTCATCGGCCTTCACGCCGACCTGGTAGTCGAACACGTTGAACGACAGCACCAGCGTCAGGCCTAGCGGCAGGATCAGCAGCCCGGCAAACAACACCAGCGCCGGCAGCGAGAGCAGGTAGCCGCGGCTCATGGATGCACCTCATCCGTGGCCAACACACGCAACAGGCTGGCGTGCCAGTCCAGGCCCACCGCTGTGCCGCAACGCAGCGGCGCGTTGCCGTCGTTGCTGCGCACCACGGTGACTTCGCCGAGGGCGGTGTCGATGTGGTACAGCCACTGGCTGCCAAAGAAGTAGCGATTGATGACCTGGCCTTGCAGGCGACCTGTGCCTGCATCCACCAATTGGATCTTTTCCGGGCGCAGGCTCAGGGTCAGTTCGCCGTCGCCGCTTTCGTGGCGTACTTGCGGGCTTCCCAGCGGGTCGTAGTCGCCCGGCAGCAGGTTGGCCTTGCCGACAAAGTCCGAGATGAAGCGCGTACGCGGGTGCTCGTAGAGCTTGTAGGGCGCGTCGATCTGGGTCACGCGCCCGGCCTGCATCACCACCACGCGGTCGCTGATCGACAGCGCCTCAGCCTGGTCGTGGGTGACCATCAAGGTGGTGATTCCGACGGCGCACTGGATGCGGCGGATCTCGAACTGCATTTCTTCGCGCAGGTTGGCGTCGAGGTTGGACAGCGGTTCATCGAGCAGCAACACCGGCGGTTCGATCACCAAGGCGCGGGCCAGGGCCACGCGCTGGCGCTGACCGCCGGACAGCTCCCGTGGGTAACGGTCGGCGTGCGGTGCCAGGCGCACCAGTTCGAGCACGGTCTTGACCTTGCTGGCGATCTCGCTGGCCGGCACTTTACGCATCTTCAGGCCGAAGGCGACGTTGTCGCGCACGCTCATGTGCGGGAACAGTGCGTAGCTCTGGAACACCACGCCCAGGCCACGGCTGGCGGGTTTGGCGTGGGTGATGTCGCGGCCGTCGAGCAGGATCTGCCCGCCGCTGACATCGACGAAGCCAGCGATCATTTGCAGGGTGGTGGTCTTGCCGCAACCCGAAGGGCCGAGCAGGGAAACGAATTCGCCTTTTTCCACCGCAAGGTCGGTGGCGACCACCGCATCGACGGCGCCGTAGCGTTTGCTCAAGGCGTTGAGTTGGAGAAATGCCATGTCTGCGTTCCACCTTTTTTTGAGTCGCGTCGAAACGCGCTTTTTTGTTTTGGGCAGATGCGAAAAGGGTGTTGCGGGTGCGTTGGCGCTCGATCTCAAGTCGGCTGCCGGTTGTTGTTCATTTCGCCCCTGTGGACGCAGATTAGGACGAAGACTAGGATGGGCGGAAGATGGAATTTCACTGAGCGGACTATTATTTTCAAATTTATTCACTCACCGGAATTTACAAAGGGATTGGTTGTTATGGATTCCACTGATCGAAATGAAAGCAGTAGGGAAGTCGGGGCGGGCGCGGTGTCTCGTCTGTTCGCGCTGCTGCGAACCCTGGGTGAAGTGCCGGAGGGTGGCGAACGCGTTACGCAGCTCGCGCAACAGGTGGGCCTGTCCCAACCCACCACGCACCGGCTGCTGCGCAGCCTGATGGACGAAGGCATGGTCGAGCAGGACGCACGCAGCAAGCGCTATCGCCTCAGCCTGGAGTTTTTTGCCCTGGCGGCGAATGCGGGCAAGACCGGCAACCTGCGCGACCTGGTGCGGCCGAGCATGCTGCGCCTGAGTGCTTCATTGGGGGATTCGCTGTTCCTGCTGGCGCGCAGTGGCTTCGACGCGATCTGCCTGGACCGCAGCGAAGGCCCGTACCCGATCCGCACCTTCACCGGCGATATCGGCGGGCGCGTGGCGTTGGGCGTGGGGCAGGGCAGTCTGGCGATCCTGGCGTTCTTGCCAGAGGAAGAGCGTGAAACGGTGATCCGCTACAACCTGCCACGGCTCAAGGACTTCCACCTGTATGACGAAGTGCTGTTGCGCTCGGAAGTGCAGAACGTGCGCAACCTTGGGTATGCGGCCCGCAATACTGGGGTGCTGGAAGGCATGGCCGGGTTGGCGGTGCCGATCCTCAACCGCGACGGGCACGCGGTGGCGGCGTTGAGTGTGGCGACCATCAGCGACCGCCTGGGGCCGAGCCGGTTGCCCATGGTGGTGGAGTTGCTCAAGCGCGAAGCAGCGGCGATCGGGCCACGCATCAATCCGTTTGATCCGACGTTGAGGCGGCCCTCACACACCTTTGGCGGGTGACGATTTCAGCCACGATAAAGATCAAAAAATGTGGGAGCGGGCTTGCTCGCGAATGCGGTGGGTCAGCCAAGGATATGTCAACGGATACTCCGTATTCGCGAGCAAGCCCGCTCCCACACAAGCCCCACACACATTTAGATGGCAGCTAGGGCGACAGAGGTGGCCGCTGTGCGGGTTTCCACGCCGAGCTTCACATACACATGCTCCAGGTGCTTGTTCACCGTCCTCGGGCTCAACCCCAGAATATCGCCGATATCCCGATTGGTTTTCCCGCAGGCCACCCAGCGCAGCACTTCTACCTCGCGCTCGGTCAGTTGGAACCGGGCCGACAGCAGGCGTTGGGCCGGTGCATCTTCGAGCGTCAGCACACTGGGCTGCTGCGCCTCGCGCGCCGAGAGCAAAATGCGCGAGGTGCGCAAATGCGCCGCCACCCGCGCCAGTACCTCGTCAGTCTGGATCGGCTTGGTCACGTAGTCACTGCCCCCCACTTCAAAGCCCTGCACCACGTGCTTGGTGTCGGTCAGCCCGGTCATGAACACCACCGGGATATCCGCACTGGCGGGTTGCGCCTTGAGCCGACGGCAGGTTTCGAAGCCGTCCAGGCCGGGCATCATCGCGTCCAGCAGGATCAGGTCCGGGCGCCGGCGTTGCACGCGGTTCAACGCGCTGAGCCCGTCAAGGGCCACCAGCACCATGTAGCCGGCGTCGTCGAGGGCATCGGAGAGCATCGCCAGGTTGTCCGGGGTGTCGTCCACGATCAGCACGACGCCGGGTTCAGTGCTGCGGGTGAGTGCATTCATCTTCGGCCTCCTTGAGGGTTCGGTTGAGTTCATCCAGGCGGAAACCCTTGAGCAAACCACGCACCTTGCTGATGAAAGGCTCGGTATCGGGGTGGTGCGCAAGGATCGTGTCGAGTTTTTCGTGCAGGCCGCGCACGTAGCCGATAGCGCTGAGTTCGGCGAGGGCCGCCAGGTCTTCCGGGCTGGGCAACACGCTGGGTGGCGGTGGCGGCACCCGGCTCTTGGTGCGCCGCAGCCAGTGCAGGTCCAGGTGCTGTTGCAAACGCCCAAGCAGTTCCGGCGTGCGCACGGGCTTGGCCAGGTAGTCGTTGCACGCGGCGGCAATGCTGCGTTCGCGGTCGTCGGTAAAGGCATTGGCCGAAATCACGATAATCGGCGCCGTGGACAGCGCATTACGCCGGATCAGGCGGCTGGTTTCGTAGCCATCCAGGGTCGGCATCGACAGGTCCATCAGGATCAGGTCCGGCGCCAGCAATGCCACCTGGCGGATCGCGTCCTGGCCATTGCTGGCCTGGATCACTTCGAATCCCAGGGGCGTGAGCATGCCGCTGAGCACCTTGCGATGGTCCACATGGTCATCCACCACCAGGATGCGTCGCCGCGCCCCCTGATAGCCGATGATGTCGTGTTCCACATGCACCACCGCCTGCGGCGCGCGCACCTGGGACAAGAACAGCCGCACCTGGAAGCAGGTGCCCTTGTCCAGCTCGCTGGTCACCCGCAGCTCGCCGCCCATCAATGAGGTGAGCATGCGCGTGATGGTCAGGCCCAGGCCTACGCCGTTGTCCTGGCGCATCAGGTCGCCACGTTCGAACGGCTGGAATATCCGCTCCAACTGCCCCGGATCAATGCCGATGCCGGTGTCGATAATCTCGAAGTTGGCGGTCTCGCGCATATAACTGACCCGCAGGCGCACCTCGCCGCTGTCGGTGAAGTTCACCGCGTTGCCCAGTAGGTTGATCAGGATCTGGCGTACGCGTTTTTCATCGCCGCGCACCACCGCCGGGATCTTGCCCACGCAATCCAGGCGAAAGCGCAGGCCCTTGTCCTGGGCTTGCGGGGTGAACATCTGTTCCAGGTCATGGAGCAGCTCGGGGAAGGGGATTTCAGTCAGTTCCAGGCGCAATTTGCCAGCTTCGATCTTGGCCACATCCAGCAAGCCATCGATCAACGAGACCAAGTGCGAGCCACTGCGCAGGATGGTCGCGAGTGCATCCTGGTGCTGCTCGGGCATGGCGCTGTCGCGCTGCAGGATCTGGGTGAAGCCTAAGATGCTGTTCAGCGGCGTGCGCAGCTCATGGGACAGCCCGGTGACGTAGCGGCTCTTGGCGGCATTCGCCGCCTCGGAAGCTTCCTTGGCTTGCTGCAGGGCCTGGTCGGTGAGGCTGTGGGCGTCGATTTCCTGCATCAGCAGCAGGGTCTGGCGGTCGGATTCCTCCTGAGCCACGCCACGGCTTTCGCGGGTCAGCACCACCCACCAGGCGAGCACGGCGGCCAGTACCGAGAGGGTCAGGAACGCCTTGAAGAATGCCTGGTACAGGGTTTCCGAATGGGGCAAACCCTGGGCCGCCTGCACATAGATCAAGGCCAATGCGCCGGCAAGCATCAACACCAGCGCCAGCAACAACCCCAGGTAATGGGCCAGGCGCGTGTGCAGGCGCGGCATCATCGTATTGGGCAGCAACCAGCGCAACACACCTTCGAACTGAGTGACCAGGCGGGCGTGGGGTTTGCACCGGTCACCGCAACGCGCATCCAACGAACAACACAGCGAGCAGATCGGCGTGCTGTAGGCCGGGCAGAACGCCATGTCCGCGGTCTCGAACGGGTTGCTGCACAAGCCGCACACCGCGTGGGTTGCCGGGGCAATCGGGTGGATCAATTGCACGTCACTGGTGCGGGCGATGTAGTACTTACCTTGGGTCAGCCAGGCCAGCAGCGGTGCCATCACCAAGGCCGTGCCCAGGGCCACGAAGGGCGGCGCCGCCTGGGCCAGGGCGCCGAACAGGCCGAAATGAGCAAGGATCGACAGCAGCGACGCAATCAGCATCGAGCCGACGCCCACCGGGTTGATGTCGTAGAGGTGCGCGCGCTTGAACTCGATGTGCTTGGGCGACAGGCCCAACGGCTTGTTGATCACCAGGTCCGCCACCAACGTGCCGATCCAGGCAATCGCGATATTGGCGTAGAGCCCGAGCACTTGGTCGATCACGTCGAACACGCCTAACTCCATCAGCATCAACGCGATGGCCACGTTGAACACCAGCCACACCACCCGGCCGGGGTGGCTGTGAGTCACGCGGGCAAAAAAATTCGACCAGGCCAGCGAGCCGGCGTAGGCATTGGTCAGGTTGATTTTCATCTGCGAGATGATCACGAACAGCACCATGGCGCCGAGTGCCCATTCTGGCGAGCTGAACACGTAGCGGAAGGCGACCAGGTACATCTGGGTCGGCTCGGCGGCGCGTTCCATGGGGATCTCATGTTGCAGCGCGAGAAACGCCAGGAATGCGCCGGCGAACATCTTCAAGGCGCCGGGGATGATCCAGCCAGGGCCGGCGCAGAGCAGGGCGGCCCACCAGCGCTTGCGGTTGGCGACGGTTTTTTCCGGCAGGAAGCGCAAGTAGTCCACCTGTTCGCCGATCTGCGTCACCAGCGACAGCGCCACGGTGCAGGCCGCGCAGAACGCCAACAGGTTGAAGCCGCCGCCATCACCGCTGCGCCCGACAAAGCTGGTCCAGTCGCTGAAGGCGCCGGGGTTTTTCCACGCCACAAAGCCGTACGGCAGCACCAGCAACAGCAGCCACAGCGGTTGCGTCCACAGTTGCAGGCGGCTGATCAGGGTGACGCCGTAGGCCACCAGCGGGATCACCAACAGCGAGCAAATCACATAGGCGAAGGCCAGCGGGATATGAAAATACAGCTCCAGGGCGAGGGCCATGATCGCCGCTTCCAAGGCAAAGAACAGGAAGGTAAAGCTGGCGTAGATCAGCGAGGTGATGGTGGAGCCGATGTAGCCGAAGCCGGCGCCGCGGGTCAGCAGGTCCATGTCCACGCCGTAGCGCGCCGCGTAATAGCTGATGGGCAGGCCGGTGAAAAAGATCACCAGGCTGATGGCGAGGATCGCCCAGAAGGTGTTGGTGAACCCGTAGCTCAAGGCCAACACGCCGCCGATGGCTTCCAGCGCCAGGAACGACACTGCGCCCAGGGCAGTGTTGGCAATGCGCAGCTCCGACCACTTGCGAAAGGACTTGGGGGTGTAGCGCAGGGCGTAGTCTTCCATGGTCTCGTCGGCGACCCAGGTGTTGTAGTCGCGGCGGATCTTGACGATGCGCTGGGTGCCGGAAGGAGGGTGCACGGTGGGATGGCTCCGGGAAGTGGGCAAGGTGGATGAGCAATTTCCGTGCCCCGATACAAAATGTGGGAGCTGGCTTGCCTGCGATGGCGGTGGGTCAGGCATGGGGAAGTTGATTGATACACCGCCATCGCAGGCAAGCCAGCTCCCACATTGATCGGTGCTGTCAGGGCGGGCGGGATCCTGCGCGAAAATGGTGCGCAGCGGCATACGTCAAATGACGTACGCCGTTACGTCAGGCTGCGTATACCCGCGCTGGCTCACTGCCGCCATGCTGGACCCCTCATTGCAGAGGAGTCGCCCCATGGCACCACGATTGATCCGCTCCAAACCACTGTTGGCCTTGTCGTTGCTGGCGGCCGCACTGTTCAGCCAGGGCGTGCTGGCCGATAACGAAGGCCTGGCCGTGACCCCGACCGAAGTCACCGTCGGCCAGTTGCACTCGGCCACCGGCACCATGGCGATTTCCGAAACCGGCTCGATCCAGGCCGAACGCCTGGCCATCGAACAGATCAACGCTTCGGGCGGGATCCTGGGACGGCAGATCAAGGTGATCCAGGAAGACGGTGCGTCCGACTGGCCGACCTTCGCCGAAAAAGCCAAGAAACTGCTGGTCAACGACAAGGTTGCCGCCGTGTTCGGCTGCTGGACGTCGGCCTCGCGCAAAGCCGTGCTGCCGATCTTCGAGAAGGAAAATGGCCTGCTCTACTACCCGACCTTCTATGAAGGCCTGGAACAGTCGAAAAACGTGATCTACACCGGCCAGGAAGCCACCCAGCAGATCCTCGCCAGCCTCGACTGGATCGCCAAGACCAAGGGCGCCAAGACCTTCTACCTGGTCGGTTCCGACTACATCTGGCCGCGCACCTCGATGAAGATTGCGCGCAAGCACATCGAAAACGTCCTGCACGGCACTGTGGTCGGCGAAGACTACTACCCGTTGGGCAACACCCAGTTCGGCTCGCTGATCAACAAGGTCAAGCTGAAAAAGCCTGACGTGGTGTTCGCGGCGGTGGTGGGCGGCTCCAACGTGGCGTTCTACAAGCAACTCAACGCGGCGGGCGTGAACTCGTCCAAGCAGACCTTGTTGACCCTGTCGGTGACCGAGGACGAACTGCTCGGCATCGGCGGTGAAAACATGGCCGGTTTCTATGCCTCGATGAAGTACTTCCAAAGCCTGGACAACCCGAACAACAAAGCCTTCGTCGAGGCCTTCAAGGCCAAATATGGCAAGGACGCCGTGATCGGCGACGTGACCCAGGCGGCCTACCTCGGCCCTTGGCTATGGAAAGCAGCGGTGGAGAAAGCGGGCAGTTTCGACGTGGATAAAGTCGTGGCCGCATCGCCTGGCATCGAGCTGAAAACCGCGCCGGAAGGCTACGTGAAGATCCACGAGAACCATCACCTGTGGAGCAAGTCGCGCATTGGTGAGGTGCAGCCCAATGGCCAGTTCAAGGTGATCTACGAGTCGGATTTGATCGAGCCGAACCCGTTCCCTAAAGGCTACCAATAACCCAAGGTCTGGCATTGATCCAACGGTGGGAACTGGCTTTGTGTGGGAGCTGGCTTGCCTGCGATGCAGGCGACTCGGTTTTGCAGTTGAACCGAGGTGATGCCATCGCAGGCAAGCCAGCACCCACTTAAAGCAGATTGCAATTCAACCTGGCTCTCAGGAGACCATCATCATGGAATGGCTATCGGAATTTGGAGCCATCGCGGCGATGCAGGGGTTCAACGGCTTGTCCGTGTTCTGCGTGCTGTTGCTGATGGCATTGGGGCTGGCGATTATCTTTGGCCAGATGGGCGTGATCAACATGGCCCATGGTGAGTTCCTGACCATCGGCGCCTACACCACCTACGTGTGTTCCAGCCTCACGGCGCACTTTGCACCGAGCTTCCAACCCTATTACTTCTTCTTCGCCATTGCCCTGTCATTCCTCGTCGCCGGCGCCATCGGCTGGCTGGTGGAATGGGCGATGATCAGCCGCTTGTACAAGCGCCCGCTGGACACCTTACTCGCCACCTGGGGCCTGTCGCTGGTGATGCAGCAGACCTTCCGTTCGGTGTTCGGCGCCCGCGAAGTCAGCGCCGAACCGCCGGCCTGGCTGATGGGATCGGTGAATTTCACCGATGCCATCGAGATCCCGCGCAACGGCCTGTTCATGATGGCCCTGACCTTGCTGCTCACTGCGGCAATCTTCCTGATGCTCTACCGCTCGCGCTGGGGCCTGCAGGTGCGCGCTACGGTGCAGAACCGCTTGATGAGCCGTGCGGTGGGCATCAACACACGCAAGGTCGACCGCATGACCTTCGCCCTCGGTTGCGGCGTCGCCGGGGTGGCCGGTGCGGCGTTCACCACCATCGGTTCCACCGGGCCGACGGCGGGTTCGCAGTACATCGTCGACACCTTCCTGGTGGTGGTGTTCGGCGGCGCGCAAAGCCTGTTCGGCACCATCGCATCGGCCTTTGTGATTGCCCAGACCCAATCGCTGTCGGAGTTTTTCCTCAGTGGCTCGATGGCCAAGGTGCTCACCTTGTCCTCGGTGATTCTGATCCTGATGCTGCGCCCGCAAGGGTTGTTTTCCATCAAAGTGCGCAAGTAGAGGCGACCGGATGAAGGCTCTAGACAATCTGCTGGGCGGCCAGCAAAACCTGATCGGCATCGTGTTGCTGGCGCTGTTGATCCTGGTGGTATTCCCCCTGACCCTGGATGCGTTCCGCCTGAACATGGTCGGCAAATACCTGACCTACGCGTTTGTCGCGGTCGGCCTGGTGTTGTGCTGGGGCTATGGCGGCATTCTCAGCCTGGGGCAGGGTGTGTTCTTCGGGGTGGGTGGCTACTGCATGGCGATGTTCCTCAAGCTTGAGGCCTCGGACCCGCAGAGCACCAAGATCCAGTCCACACCGGGCATCCCGGACTTCATGGACTGGAACCAGATCACCGAACTGCCGTGGTTGTGGCAACCGTTCCACAGCTTCAGCTTTACCCTGGTGGCGGTGATCGCGGTGCCGGTGCTGCTCGCGTTCATCATCGGCATGGCGCTGTTCAAGCGGCGCGTGGGCGATGTGTATTTCTCCATCGTCACCCAGGCGATTGCGCTGATCCTTACGGTGCTGATCGTCGGCCAGCAAGGCCTGACCGGTGGCGTCAACGGCATTACCGACCTCAAGACCCTGCTTGGCTGGGACCTGCGCACCGACAGCGCAAAGATGATCCTGTACTTCATCAACGCCGGGTTGCTGTTCGGCTGCATCTTCATTGGCCGGTTCATCCTCGCGTCCAAGCTTGGCCGGTTGTTGATGGCGATGCGCGACAAGGAAGAACGCGTGCGTTTTTCCGGGTATGACGTGGCCAGCTTCAAGATCTTCGTGTTCTGCGTGGCCGCCGCGTTCTCGGCGATTGGCGGGGCGATGTTTGCCTTGCAGGTGGGCTTTATGTCGCCGTCGTTCGTGGGCATCGTGCCGTCGATCGAGATGGTGATCTTTGCGGCGGTGGGCGGGCGCATGTCGCTGCTCGGCGCGGTGTATGGCGCGCTGCTGGTGAACTACGGCAAGACCTACTTTTCCGAGTCTTTCCCCGAGTTGTGGTTGTACCTGATGGGCGGGCTGTTCATTGCGGTGGTGATGTACTTCCCCAACGGCCTGGCTGGTTTGTGGGACAGCCATGGGCGCCAGGCGCTGGCCAAAGTGCTGCGGCGCAAACCCCTGGCGGCAGCCCCGGCGAAACCGCCGGTTAAACCCAAGGCCAACAGCAAGATCCTGGAGACCCAGCCATGACCGCCGTCGGCTTTGAAATGAAAAAACCGGTGCTGGCCATCGAAGGCCTCACCGTGTCGTTCGACGGCTTCAAGGCGGTCGATAACCTCAACCTGTATATCGACCGCAATGAAGTGCGCGTGGTGATCGGTCCCAATGGCGCCGGCAAGACCACCGTGCTTGACCTGATCTGCGGCAAGACCCGCGCCACCAGCGGCAGCATCCAGTTTGACGGCCAGGAACTGACCAAGATGCGCGAGTACAACATCGTGCGTGCCGGTGTGGGCCGCAAGTTCCAGAACCCGTCGATCTACGAAAACCTCACGGTGTTCGAGAACCTGGAGATGTCTTACCCGGCCGGGCGCAAGGTATGGGGTGCGTTGTTCTTCAAGCGCAACGCCCAGGTGATCGCACGGGTGGAGGAGGTGGCGCGGGAGATCTTCCTCGGCGACCTGCTGCAACAACAGGCCGACCTGCTGTCCCACGGGCAGAAGCAGTGGCTGGAGATTGGCATGTTGCTGATGCAGGACCCCGAGTTATTGATGTTGGATGAACCGGTGGCGGGCATGAGCGTCAACGAGCGCGCGCAAACCGCCGAGCTGCTCAACCGCATCAGCCAGGGCCGATCGGTGCTGGTGATCGAGCACGACATGGAGTTCGTCAAAAGCATCGCCCACAAGGTCACGGTGCTGCACCAGGGCAAGGTGCTGGCCGAGGGCAGCATGGAGTCGGTGCAAAGCAACCCGAAAGTCATCGAAGTGTATTTGGGCCACTGAGGAGCTGCGCATGTTCAAGATCGACCAGTTGTCCTGCGGCTACGGGCAGAGCCAGATCCTTCACGACCTGGACCTGAACGTCGCCAAGCGCGAGATCGTCGCGGTGATGGGCCGCAATGGCATGGGCAAGACCACCTTGTTCAAGAGCCTGATGGGCATCCTCCCGCAGTGGAAAGGCCAGGTGAGTGTGGACGGGCACGATGTGTCGGCGCTGGAAACCCATGAGCGGGTGGAGCGTGGTATCGCCTATGTGCCCCAGGGCCGCATGATTTTCCCGAGCATGACGGTGCTGGAAAACATCCAGACTGGCCTGCCGGCGTCGGCGCGAGGCAAGGTGCCCGAGGATCTGTACGCGCTGTTCCCGGTGCTCTACGACATGCAATCGCGCAAGGGCGGCAACCTGTCTGGCGGGCAGCAACAGCAGTTGGCGATTGCCCGGGCGTTGTCCACCAACCCCAAGGTGCTGTTGCTGGATGAACCGACCGAGGGCATCCAGCCCTCGATCATCAAGGACATCGCGCGCACGCTGAAGGAAATTCGCAACCTGCGTGACTTGACCATCGTGGTCTCCGAGCAGGTGCTGTCGTTCACCCTGGAAATTGCCGATCGTTTCCTGGTGATCGAGAAAGGGCGATTTGTGATTGAGGAAACCCGTGATCGAGTGGATGAAGCAACGATCAGTCGGTATTTATCGGTTTAGTCGTGCCGGTTCTTATCGGCTGAAGCGATGTACGGGTAAGTTTTCCTGCCTGTCAGAGTCGCAGTGACCTGCACGTAACGGAACCATTTCTTCGCCTATTGCCACAGATGGAGGCTGATCAAATGCCGGTTCAGGCGTTGGTCACGTTCCATGCATTAACTATTTGAGGTGTTGCGATGATAAATACTCCGTTCGGTCAACCGACGCCGGTTCACTACCCGCAATCTCCCCTCGCGTTCGGTAGGACCGGGTTTGCTAATCAGCCCAGTATGAACCCACCCATGATGGACTATCGCGGAGCCCCCCATTCAGTGGTGGCGCGGGAATTTGCCGGTGCCTACCCTTATTTTCAGGGAGAGTCCGGATTCGTCACGCGGGACGTTCTTCAGCACGCTGCCAACCGCCCTTTGACCGGCAACCCGGTAGACGACCCGATGACCCGGCTGGCCAGGGAGATACTCAGCCGGCCTGGAATGAGTAGCTTGCTCGATGGCGTCAACCATGGCGGTCATCAAGACGGGCTGATCAGCCTGGGAGATGCTCATGCAGCGGTCGACATGTACGAAGCGGACGAGTCCTCTCGCTTACAGAACGAACCGATGGCGTATAACGCTGGCGCACGGGGTGGCTATGAGCGGTATTCGGGTGGCATGCAGCGCCATCGTGTTGAAAATGGATATGGTGAGAGCGGGGCCTACACTCGTCACCCGGTATTCGACAACCGTGCAATCGGTCAGCCGTTCTCCAGGGGGGCGTATGAGCCGTCGTATGACGGCCGCATGAGTCCACAGAATAACGCGCTCGCTAATGACTTCAAGTGCGCCAAATACTCGGATCTGGCGTCGGAGCTGGGCAATAATTTTGATTACTTCAAACCCAACGAGCACAGCAAGATAACTCAGAACTCGCTTCGTGAAGTCGCAGGTCGGCCTTTGACTGGCAATCCGGTAGATGACCGGATGACCCTCCTGGGTAGGGAAATCCTCAGTCGACCGGAATTGAATAGAAAACTGGATTCCGACCACGATGTTGACAAATCTGACGGCCTTATTGGGCGCGACACCATTGAAAGGCTGTCCAGTCGGAAGGCTGAGCCAAACTATGAACTAATGAATGATGTGGAATTGCTTGAAGCGGTGAAAGGAAAGTTCAAACAGTACTGGGGTAGAGACGACTACATCAGCTTCGACAGTCTGGAAAAAGCGGCTGCAGAGTCCCCGCCCACGGATCGAACTCGACTCGCGGCTGCATTGCTCCATCGTCCGGGCCTGATGAAAGAACTGGATATTGGCACTAAGGGCAATGGCCGCAGGGGCGACGAAGATCAAAGGTTTGATAGGGTCAATGTCGACTACGTGATTGCAGAAAAAAAAGCGCACTCGTCGAGGGGGTGAGTGTGCTCCGGTGCAGCCCAGGCCATGGTCTGCACCGTTAATTTGAGACCACCGGCTCACCGGTCGTGCTCACGCCTCAACAGCGCAGGGTGCATTGATCAGCCAGGGTTGATCATCCTTTCCGGCCGCACCCGTTGCTCGTAGTCTTCGGCGGTGATCAGCCCTAACCGCACCGCCGCCTCCTTCGGCGACAAGCCTTCATCCGCCGCCTTGCGGGTGATCTGCGCCACGCGGTCATAACCCAGCACCGGGTTCAGCACCGTCGCCATCAATAATGAATGTTCAACGTTGCGCGCCAGTTGCGGGCGGTTCACCTCCAGGCCGTCCAGCAGCTTGTGGGTGAACAGACTGACGCAGTCGCTGAGCACATCGATCGAGTGCAGCAGGTTGTGGATCAGCACCGGTTTGGCCACGTTCAATTCGAAGGTGCTGGACGCCCCCGCCAGGGTAATGGTGGTGTGGTTGCCCATCACCTGCATCGCCGCCTGCACCAGCACCTCGGCGATGGTCGGGTTGCGTTTGCCGGGCATGATCGAGGAGGTCAGGCCATCGTCGGGCACGATCAATTCGCCCAGGCCGCAGCGCGGGCCCGAGCCGAGCAGGCGGATGTCATTGGCGATCTTGGTCAGTGACACCGCCAGCACATTCAGCGCACCGGAGGCCTCTACCAGTGCGTCGTGGGTGCCCATGCCTTCGAACTTGCAAGGGTTGGTTTCGAACGTAATGCCCGTGAGGTGGCTGATTTCCTCGCAGAACGCCAGGTCGAAACCTGTCGGTGTATTCAGCCCTGTGCCCACCGCCGTGCCGCCCTGGGGCAGCAGAAGCAGGCGCGGCATACAGGCTTCGATGCGTGCAATGCCGTGCTGGATCTGGTGGGCAAATGCGCCGAAGGCCTGGCCCTGGCTCATGGGCACCGCATCCATCAAGTGGGTGCGGCCGATTTTCAGCACCTCCTGCCAGGCATCGGCCTTGGCGGTCAGTGCGTCGGCCAGTTGGCTGAGGGCAGGCAGCAGGCGGCCACGCAGTTCCAGCACGGTGGTCAGGTGCATCACCGTGGGGAAGCTGTCGTTGGACGACTGTGAGCGGTTCACATGGTCGTTGGGGTGCACCGGCGACTTGCTGCCCAGTCCGCCGCCAAGCGCGAGGTTAGCGCGGTTGGCGATCACCTCGTTGGCGTTCATGTTGGTCTGGGTGCCGGAGCCGGTTTGCCAGATCGACAGCGGGAAGTGGTGGTCAAGGTCGCCCCTGGCCAACTCTTCGGCGGCCTGGTCGATCGCATGCGCCAGGGCCGGCGCCAGGGTGCCAAGGCGTGCATTGGCGCGGGCACACGCACGTTTTTGCTGGCCAAAGGCGCGGATCAGGCTGGCAGGGAACGGCTGTTTGCCGCCGAACACCTCCAATGCCCGCTGGGTTTGCGCGCCCCAGTAACGGTCGACCGGTATGGACACCGGGCCGAACGCGTCGTGTTCGATTCGCAGAGTGGTCATCAAGGAGCCCCTTAAAGCGCAGCGCCGGCGGCACGCCCGAGTACGCGTTGGTATTCATCCTGGGCGGTCTGCTGGGAGAACTCGCCGGACCATTTCGACACCACCACCGTCGCCACGCTGTTGCCGATGGTGTTGCAGGTGGCGATGGCCATCGACATGAAGCGGTACACGCCAAACAGCAGCGCCAGGCCTTCTGCCGGCAGCACGCCGATAGCGGTAACCGTCGCGGCGAACACCACGAAGCTGCCACCCGACACCGCCGCCGCGCCCTTGGACGTCACCAGCATGATCGCGATGATGCCCAATTGTTGTTCCCAGCTCAGCGGCACCCCGTAGGCATTGGCGATAAACAACACGCACAGCGACATGTAGATCGAGGTGCCGTCGAGGTTGAACGCATAGCCGGTGGGCAGTACCAGGCCGACGCTTTGCTTGGAACAGCCGAATTTTTCGAGTTTTTGCAGCAGGCGCGGCAGGGCGCTTTCCGACGAGGCGGTGCCGAGCACGATGAAGATTTCATCCTTGATGTAAGTGAGGAAGCGCCACAGGCTGAAGCCGCTCAACCGGCACACGGCGCCCAGCACCACAAAGATGAAGAACGCGATGCCGACGTAGAACATCAACACCAGGTTGGCCAGGGACATCAGCACCGCCGTGCCGTTGCTGCCCACGGCGTAAGCCACCGAACCGAAGGCACCCAGGGGCGCGAACTTCATGATCAGGTTGATGAACTCGAAGAAGCACTCGGAGATGCGGTTCAGGCCGTCTTCGATCACTTCGCGGCGCTCGGGCTTCAACGCCAGCAGAGCGAAGCCGAACAGCACCGAGATCACCAGCACTTGCAGCAACTGGCCGCCGGCGAAGGCACCGACGAAATTGTCCGGGAAGATGCCGTAGATAAAGTCCATGGTCGACGCGGGCGCATGCCCCTTGGCCACGGCGGCACTCGCGGCGGCCGCGGTGGCGCTGCTCGGGTGGGCGTCGTGCATGCCGGAGCCGATCTGCAGCAGGTTGCCCCACAACAGGCCGATGGCCAGGGCGATGGTGGAGACCACTTCGAAATAGATCAAGGCGCGCAAGCCGACTTTGCCGACGCGTTTGATATCACCGGCCGAAGCGATGCCGTGGACCACGGTGAAAAACACCAGCGGCGCAACAGCGGTCTTGATCAGCTTGAGGAAAATGTCGCCGAGGATCTTGAAACTGGCGGCCAGCTCCGGGGCGAGAAAGCCGAAGGCAATGCCGAGGAACATGGCGGCGACGACCTGAAAGGTCAGGTCCTTGTAGAGCGGTTTTTTTCCGGGGGTGGATGACATGTCTGTGATCTCATTGTTGTTATGGTTCGGTGTGACGCTGGAGATCCCAGTGTGGGAGCGGGCTTGCTCGCGAATGCGGTGCATCAGTCAACCCATTCATCAACCGACAGACCGCTTTCGCGAGCAAGCCCGCTCCCACAGTTAGATCTCCATTGCATTTGGGATCAGCGTTTGACTGGGCCGGGGCGTGCCAGCGCGATATCCACCATCTGCGGCGCCAGCCCCAGGTAGTTGGCCGGGTCGGTCAGGCGCTGCAGGTCGGCCAGGTCCAGTTGCGCAGTGGCTTCACCCTGGGCGAGCAGGGCGTCGAGCAGGCTGGTGCCCTGGTCATTGGCCATGCGGCAGGCGGCATACACCACGTCATGGGCCACTTGGCGGCCGAGGGCCGGGGCGAGTCCCATCATTACGGCTTCGGCGACGATCAAGCCCTGGGTCATGTCGAGGTTTTTGCGCATGCGTTCGGGGCGCACTTCCAGGCCGGCGAGCATGAAGGTTGCCTGGCCCAGGGACGCGGCGCTGAGGGCGAAGGCTTCGGGGATGGCGATCCACTCCGCCTGCCACGGGCCGGTGGAGCGTTCGAAATCCTGGATCATCGCGTCGAGCATTAGCCCGGCGTGTTGGCGCACGCCCTTGGCGGCGGCATACATCAGCTCGCAGGAAATCGGGTTGCGCTTCTGCGGCATGGTGCTGCTGGCGCCACGGCCCTTGACGAAGGGTTCATACACTTCGCCCAGCTCGCTGGTCATCATCATCATGATGTCGAGGGCGATCTTGCCCAGGGAACCGGTGACCAGGCCGAGAAAGTTCAGGGTCTCGGCCAGCCCATCGCGGGCCACATGCCAGGTGGCTTGCGGTACGCCCAGGCCGAGTTCGGCCATCAACGCTTCCTGCACCTCCAGGCCCTTGTCGCCCAGGGAAGCAAGGGTGCCGGCGGCCCCGGCGAACTGGCCGACTTCAACGCGCGGCCGCAGTTGCACCAGGCGCTCGGCGTGGCGGTCGAACATGCTCAGCCACACCGCGCACTTGTAGCCGAAGGTGATCGGCAGCGCGTGCTGCAAGTGCGTGCGACCGGCCATGGGCGTGTCGCGATAGCGCTCGGCCAGGCCGGCGAGCAGGCCGCGCACGGTCTGAATGTCCCGCTCGACGATGGCCAGCGCGGCGCGTACCTGCAGGACCACGGCGGTGTCCATGATGTCCTGGGTGGTCGCGCCCCAATGCACATAGCGGCCGGCTTCGCCGCAGATGTTCGACAGTTGCTCCACCAGCGGCAGGATCGGGTAGCCGACGATCTCGGTCTCGTGTTGCATCAGCGCCAGGTCCAGCGCCTCGTACTGCGACAGCGCGGCGATCTGCTCGGCGGCGTCCGCCGGGATCACGCCGCAACGCGCTTCAGCGCGGGCCAGGGCCACTTCCACTTCGATGTAGCGTTCGATCAGGGCTTTATCGGAGAACACGCCGCGCATTTCGGCGGTGCCGAACATGTCGCGGAACAGGGCGGAATCAAAAACGGTACTCGACATGGGAAAATCCTAATTGTTATTTTTAAACCATACATATTTAATATGTCCGTACATTATGATTACGCCTGTGCTGATACACTGTCAACTCGACAACGAGGGTAAAAATGGAAAGCGTGAGCCAGAGGCGTTATGCGGCGGTGGCCAAGGACTTGATCGACCAGATAGGCAGCGGCCATTACCCGGTAGGGTCGTTGTTGCCGACGGAATTCGAACTCTGCTCGCTGTACGCGGTGAGCCGGCACACTGTGCGCGCGGCCATCGACCAGTTGCAGGGCCAGGGCATGGTCTCGCGGCGCAAGCGCGTGGGCACGCGGGTCGAAGCCGCTTCACCCCAGGGCGGGTATTCCCAGGCGATGGCATCGGTGGCCGACCTGGTGCAAGTGGCCGAAACCCATATCCGTGATATCCAGGCGGTGCGCGAGTTCGTCGCCGATATCGCCCTGGCCCGGCGCCTGGGGCTGGAGCCGGGCGGGCATTACTTCTGCGTGTCGAGCATCAAGGTTGATGCCAGCGCCGGCAACGCGCCGTTGTGCTGGACCGACGTGTACGCCGAGCAGGCCTTTGCCGAGGTGATTCCCGCTGCACGCAAGCACCCGGATGAACTGATCGCCGCGCTGATCGGCAAGGCGTTCTCGCGGCATATCGATGTGGTGGACCAGCAGGTGCGCCCGGTGCAACTGTCGGCCGAATTGGCTGCCAGCCTCAAGGCGCAGGGCGGCGCGCTGGGGCTCAACATCATCCGCCAGTACCGTGACGAGGCCGGTGGGGTGATTGCGGTGTCGGAAACGGTCTACCCGGCAGACCGTTTCACCCTGACCATGCAGATGAAGCGCGACAAACTCTAGGCCACGTTGAAAAACGCCACCTGGGTGCTCAGGCGATCCGCCAGCTCCGCCAGTTCGTGATTGGCGTTTTCCACCTGCTCGGAGCCGGCGGCCGATTGCACGGTGGAGCCGTGGATACGCGTGACGTTCTGCGCCACCTCTTCGGCGGCCGCGCTTTGCTGCACCGAAGCACTGGCGATCTGCGCGTTCATGGCATTGATCGCGCCGACTTCCTGGCTGATCTTGCCCAGCGCCAACTGGGAGTCGCGGGTCTGCGTCACGGTGACCTGGGCCAGGCTGCGGCTGCGTTGCATGATGTCGGCGGCGTGCTGGGTGCCGCTCTGCAACTTGCCGATCATGTCGCGGATTTCCTGGGTGGACTCCTGGGTGCGCGTCGCCAGGGAGCGGACTTCATCGGCTACCACCGCAAATCCGCGACCATGTTCACCGGCACGCGCGGCCTCAATCGCGGCGTTCAGCGCCAGCAGGTTGGTCTGGGCGGCGATGGCGTTGATCACTTCGATCACGGTTTCGATGTTTTCACTGTCGCTGGACACCTGGTTGACCCGGCTGGTGGCCTGGTCGAGGATCGTCGCCAGTTCCTCGATGGCCACGGTCACTTCGCCCACCAGGCGGTGGCCACTGTCCACTTCGGCGTCGGCCAGGATAGTCGCCTTGGATGCGGCGGAGGCATAGCCCGAGACCTCGCTGACCGAGGCGGCCATTTGCGTAATCGCGGCTGCCACATGTTGGGCTTCGCTGGTCTGCAAGTTGATCTGCTGGCGGTTATCGCTGGCCACCGACAACAGGGTGACTGAAGAATGGCGCAGGGCCTGGGCTGCCGAGCGCACTTCACTGATGGTGTCGCTCAGGCGCGCCAGGGCGTTTTTCAGGATGCCCATTACGCTGTCAGGGTAGCGGGTTTCGATGCGCTGGTTCAGTTCGCCATTGGCCAGGCGGCGGATCGCCTCGGCGACGTCCTCCGGTTCTGCGCCCAGGGTGGACTTGACCTTGCGGATAATCAGCAATGACACCAGCACGCTCAAGAGAATCGCGACGGCGCTGGCCAGCACCATCAGCACCGCAAAGTTGCTGGCAGCCGATTGGACGGTGTCCAGGCGTTGCTTGATTTGCGCTTCTTCGAAGTCGATCAGTGCATTCACGCGTTTGAGCCACTCGGTGTAGTGGGCCGAGGCCTGGGCCAGCAGCAGGTCCTGGGCGCCGGCGATGTCATTGCTGCGACGCAGGTTGATCACCCGCTCGGTGGAGGCCAGGGCCTGGGTCTCGATGGCCTTGATATCACCCAGCAGGCGGGTTTCCTCGGCGCTGGCGGCGGAGTTGGCGAACAGGCGATCCATCATCACGGCGGAGTCCTGGTAATCGCGCTTGAGCTGGTCGATCTCGGCCAGGTGGCGGTTGAGCGCCGGTTCATCCTTGACCAATACCGCGTCGCGAATGGCGATGGCGCGGTTGTGCACGCTGCCTCGGAAGTTGATCGCGTAGCGCTGGACCACGGCGGCTTTTTCACCGACATCCTTGAGCGTGCTGTCGATAAAACCCACACGTTGAATACCGACGGCAGTGATCAGCACCAGCAACGACAGGGTGGACGCGAAGCCCAATCCGATACGCATCGCCAACGACACAGGTTTTTTCATGGAAAGCTCGATATTCAAGGGGTTAGGAGTGATGGCTAAAAGCTATCTTCGCCGTGGAATCTAACCACCCGCCTGCCAGGCGTCCAATCAGTAAATACTGAAACTGTCATCGAGCGAATTGATGGAATAAAACCGCGACACCGTCGTTCATACGTCATCCAACGTATTTCCCGTTTTCCCTGGCCGCCCGAGACTGGACCGCACGCACCCCGTCATCCGTCCAGGAGCCAGTCCATGACTGAAACGCTGATCAAAGTCGACCTCAACCAGCCTGTCACCGAGAACGAGCAGATCCATAACCGCTGGCACCCGGATATCCCGATGGCCTGTTGGGTCAAGCCGGGCGATGACTTCATCCTCGAGACCTACGACTGGACCGCCGGCGCGATCAAGAACAACGACGACGCCAGCGATGTACGCGATGTGGACCTGTCGACCGTGCATTACCTGTCGGGCCCGGTGGGGGTACACGGCGCCGAACCGGGGGACCTGCTGGTGGTGGACTTGCTGGACATCGGCGCCAAGGCCGACTCCCAGTGGGGCTTCAACGGGTTCTTTTCGCGGCAGAACGGCGGTGGCTTTCTCACCGATCACTTCCCCAGCGCACAAAAAGCCATCTGGGATTTCAAAGGCATGTTCACGAGTTCGCGGCACATTCCCGGGGTGAACTTTGCCGGGCTGATCCATCCCGGCCTGATTGGCTGCCTGCCCGACCCGGTGATGCTCGCCGACTGGAACCGTCGCGAACAGGAACTGATCGACACCAACCCCACCCGCGTTCCGCCCCTGGCCAACGCACCGCTGGCCGCCACCGCCCACATGGGCAAGCTCACCGGCCAGGCGCGTGACGATGCCGCGGCGACCGGCGCACGCACAGTGCCGCCGCGCGAGCATGGCGGTAACTGCGATATCAAGGACCTGTCCCGGGGGTCGAAGATCTTCTTCCCGGTCTACGTCAAGGGTGCCGGGCTGTCGGTAGGGGACCTGCACTTCAGCCAGGGTGACGGCGAAATCACCTTCTGCGGCGCCATCGAGATGGCCGGCTGGGTGCACATGAAGGTCGAGCTGATCAAGGGTGGCATGGCCAAGTACGGGATCAAGAACCCGGTATTCAAGCCGAGCCCGATCACGCCGAATTACAAAAACTACCTGATCTTCGAAGGCATCTCCGTGGACGAACAGGGCCAGCAGCACTATCTGGACGTCAACGTCGCCTACCGCCAGGCATGCCTGAATGCGATCAACTACCTGACCAAATTCGGCTACTCGCCGGCCCAGGGCTATGCGCTGCTCGGCTCGGCACCGGTGCAAGGGCATATCAGCGGCGTGGTGGACATCCCGAATGCCTGCGCGACCTTGTGGCTGCCGACGGAAATCTTCGAGTTTGATATCAACCCCAACGCGAATGGCCCGACCCAGTTCCTCGATGGCAGCATCGACCTGCCCATCGCCCCGGACCTGTAGCCATGCCGACCTACGAATACGCCTGCGACACCTGCGGCACCTTCACGATGTTGCGCCCGATTGCCCAGCGCAACGAACCCAGCCAGTGCCCTTATTGCGAAGGGCCGGGTGGGCAGTTGCGGGTGTCGGCCCCGGCGCTGCAAACCTTGTCGGCCCACCAGCGCAAGGCCATCGCCGGTAACGAGCGCAGCGCCCATGCGCCGCAGACCGTTGGCGAATACCAGGACAGCCGCAAACACCCGGCCGGTTGCAGTTGCTGCGGTACCCGCAAGCAGGTCGAGCCCAGCAAGGCCAACCCCTTGGGGCTCAAGACCCGCACCGGCCCACGGCCGTGGATGATCAGTCACTAGAACAGGAGCGTTGCAATGCGCCATGGCGACATTTCCAGCAGCCCGGACACCGTCGGTGTAGCGGTGGTGAACTACAAGATGCCGCGCCTGCACAGCAAGGCCGAGGTCATCGACAACGCGAAGAAGATCGCCGAGATCATTGTCGGCATGAAACAAGGCCTGCCCGGCATGGACCTGGTGGTGTTCCCGGAATACAGCACCATGGGCATCCTGTATGACCACGACGAAATGATGGCGACCGCCGCAAGCATTCCCGGCGAAGAAACTGCGATTTTCTCGGCGGCCTGCCGCCAGGCGGATACCTGGGGTGTGTTCTCCCTGACCGGCGAGCGCCACGAAGAACATCCGCACAAGGCGCCCTATAACACGCTGGTGCTGATCAATAATCTTGGCGAGATCGTGCAGCGCTATCGCAAGTGCATTCCCTGGTGCCCCATCGAGGGTTGGTATCCGGGGGACCGCACCTACGTGTGCGATGGGCCCAAGGGCATGAAGATCAGCCTGATCATCTGCGACGACGGCAACTACCCGGAGATCTGGCGCGACTGCGCGATGAAGGGCGCTGAGTTGATCGTGCGTTGCCAGGGCTACATGTACCCGGCCAAGGAGCAGCAGGTGCAGATGTCCAAGAGCATGGCCTGGGCCAATAACTGCTATGTGGCGGTGGCCAATGCGGCCGGGTTCGACGGCGTGTATTCGTACTTCGGCCACTCGGCGATCATCGGCTTTGACGGGCGCACCCTGGGTGAGTGTGGCGAGGAGGAGATGGGCATCCAGTACGCGCAGTTGTCGGTGTCGCAGATCCGCGATGCGCGGGCCAATGACCAGTCGCAGAACCATCTGTTCAAGCTGCTGCACCGGGGCTACACCGGCATGCACGCCTCGGGGGATGGCGACAAGGGCGTGGCGGATTGTCCGTTCGAGTTCTACCGCACCTGGGTCCTGGATGCACAGAAAGCCCAGGAAAACGTCGAGAAGATCACCCGCAACACGGTTGGCGTCGCGGAGTGCCCGGTGGGGCAATTGCCCCATGGTGGTCAAGCAAAGACGGCGGGGTAGGGCATGCGCTTTACCTTTGATCCCGCCCAGGTCATGGCCTTGCTGCGCAGCCGGATCGTCGGCCAGGACGCGGCGTTGGCCCAGGTGGAAGGCCTGCTCAAGGTGGTCAAGGCCGATATCGGCGAACGTGACCGCCCGCTGAGCGTCAACCTCTTCATGGGCCCGACCGGGGTCGGCAAGACCGAAATCGTGCGCCTGCTGGCCCAGGCGCTGCACGGTCGCGCCGATGGTTTCTGCCGCATCGACATGCACACCCTGGCCCAGGAGCATTACGCCGCCGCGCTGACCGGTGCGCCGCCCGGGTATGTGGGCAGCAAGGAGGGCATCAGCCTGTTCAACAGCGAATTGATCCAGGGCACCTATAGCCGGCCGGGGATCGTGCTGTTCGATGAACTGGAAAAAGCCAGCCAGGAAGTGGTGCGCAGCCTCTTGGGCATTCTAGAAAACGGTCAACTGACCCTGGCCGGTGGCACGCGTACGCTGGACTTTCGCAACAGCCTGATCTTCATGACCAGCAATATCGGCGCGCAACAGGCGCGCCGGCATCGCCTGCGGTTTGCCCAGGGCTGGCGGCGGCTGCTGCGCGTGTTTGTGCGGGGCGAGGCGCAGGTGCTGGAGGAGGCGCTGCATGGGCACTTCGAACCGGAGTTTCTCAACCGCATCGATCGCATCCTGATGTTCGAGCCTATCGACGCGCGGTGGCTGGAAGCACTGCTGGAGGTGGAACTTGCCAAGCTCAACCAGCGCCTGGCGGCGCATCAACGTTCATTGGTGCTGGATGAGCAGGCGCGCGCCTGGCTGTGTCGTCAACACGACGCGCGATTCGGCGCGAGGGCGCTGACCAGACGCTTGCGCGTCGAACTGGAACCGGCGATTGCCGAATGCCTGTTGCAAGGTCATGCCCGGCACCTGAGTGCGACGGTGCGCGACGCTTGTCTGGTGGTTGAACCCGAAAGCACAGGAAGATGGGATCCACTTCCGGTATAACCCTCGGACGCTTTAGTTTCCCGAGGCCCCGTTTTTCATGCAAAGCCCCTTGCAACGACCGCTGTGGCATATCTACCTGATCTTTCTCGCACCCATGGTGCTGTCCAACTTCCTGCAAAGTTTTTCCGGCACGCTCAACGGCATCTATGTCGGGCAGATGCTCGGCACCCAGGCGCTGGCGGCGGTGTCGGGCATGTTTCCCATCGTGTTTTTCTTCATTGCCCTGGTGATCGGCCTGGGGGCGGGCGCCTCGGTGCTGATCGGCCAGGCCTGGGGCGCGCAGGAAACGGGGATGGTCAAGGTGATTACCGGTGCGACCCTGACCCTCGGCGCACTGGTCGGCCTGATTGCGGCAGTGTTGGGCAGCCTGTTTGCGCGTCCGGCGTTGCAGGCGTTGGGCACGCCGGTGGACGTGCTCGATGATGCGGTCGGCTATGCCCAGAAGATGATGCTGATCATGCCGTTGCTGCTGGTGTTCATCCTCTACACCCAGTTACTGCGCGGCGTCAGCGATACGATCTCACCGTTGCTGGCATTGATGGTCTCGACCCTGGTCGGCCTGCTGCTGACCCCGGCGCTGATTCGCGGCTGGGTCGGCTTGCCTCCCATGGGTATCCAGAGTGCGGTGTATGCAGGGTTGGTGGGCAACGCGTCGGCCATGCTGTTTTTGATCTTGCGCCTTCGGCATAAAAACCATGTGATGGCGCCGGACCGTGAACTGCTCGCGGCCTTGCGCCTGGACCCCGTGATTCTCGGCAAAGTCCTGCGCATCGGCTTGCCTACCGGCTTGCAGATGGTGGTGCTGTCGCTGTCGGAGTTGGTCATTCTCGCCCTGGTCAACGGCCATGGCTCCCAGGCCACGGCGGCCTATGGCGCAGTGACGCAGATCGTCAACTACGTGCAGTTCCCGGCGCTGTCGATTGCCATCACCGCCTCGATCCTCGGCGCCCAGGCGATTGGCGCCGGGCGTCTGGAGCGCATCGGCCCGATCCTGCGCACCGGCCTGCTGATCAATACCTGCCTGACCGGTGGCCTGATTGTGCTGGGTTATGTCCTGTCCCACTGGCTGCTCGGCCTGTTCATCACCGATGACGCGGCACGGGTCAATGCCGAACACCTGTTGCACATCATGTTGTGGAGTATTTTGGTCTTCGGCTTCCAGGCCGTGATCGGCGGGATCATGCGCGCCAGCGGCGTGGTGCTGATGCCGGTGATCATCTCGATCTTCTGCGTGCTGTGCGTCGAGCTGCCGATGGCGTACCTGCTCAACGCCCACTTCGGCCTGGAAGGGGTGTGGATGGCCTTTCCGGTGACCTACCTGGCCATGCTGCTATTGCAGACGGCGTATTACCGTTTGGTGTGGCGTCACAAGCAGATCAAGCGGTTGGTGTAAGGCTCAGGCCACGCAATAACAGCTCCAGGCCTTGCAAGCCTTGCTCCAACCGCTCGTCCGGGTGCTCTTCCCGGGCGATCCACAGGGCGGTATTGACCAGGCTGCCGTTGATCAATTGCGCCAGGGCGGCGCTCGGGGCGGGGTGAATGACACCGGCCTGCATCAGGGCTTCCAACCGATGCTGCATCGACTCGACACAATGGTGCTGGGAGCCGGTATCGCCCAATACGGCCGGCGCATCCTGCAGCACAATGCGCTGGATTTCCCCGTCCTGGGCCATGCGCAAATAAGCGCGGCAACGTTCGCAAAAGCCGCTCCAAGGGTCTGCCGCTTCATCTGAAATGCGCTGCAAACGGCTGTCCATCTCACTGTCGAGCTGGGCAACCACGGCGGCTAACAGCCCTTTCTTGTCACCAAAGTGGTGATACAACGCTCCGCGCGTCAGGCCGGCGCGGGCGGTAAAATCGTCCATCGATGTGTTCGCATAACCTTGGGTGGCGAAGGCCTGGCGGGCGCTGGCGATCAGCCGGGCGCGGGTGTCTTCGATCATTTCGGCACGGGCTCGGCTCATGGTAAAGCTCACAATGGGCAAGTGTAGGATTGACATACGTCGCGTATGTTAAGCATGATTTGTCACATACGCACCGTATGTATTTTGCCTTGATGCTTGCAGATAGCAAGCTCCCGGGCGTCCAGGAAGAGGTCAAGCAGGATGGCAAACCCCTACGCCGAGTTGTTCCAGGCCCCCGGTGCCCGGGCCTTTGTACTGGCGGGCATGCTGGCGCGCATGCCCGTGTCGATGACCGGGATTGGCCTGATCACCATGCTGGCGCAGGTGCACGGCGGCTACGGCCTGGCGGGCTCGGTAGCGGCGGTGTTTGCCCTGGCCACGGCGTTTTGCGCGCCGCAGGTTTCACGCCTGGTGGACCGCTACAGCCAGGGCCGGGTACTGCCGATTGCCGCGCTGATCGGCGGCGGGGCGTTGTTGATGTTGCTGCTGTGTACCCGCCTGCAGGCGCCGAACTGGACGCTGTTTCTGTTCGCGGCCCTGGCCGGTTGCATGCCCAACATGTCGGCCATGGTGCGGGCGCGCTGGACCGAGGTCTACCGAGGCCAGCCCAAGCTGCAGACCGCCTTTGCGCTGGAATCGGTGCTGGACGAGGTGTGCTTTATCATCGGCCCGCCGATCTCGGTGGGGCTGAGCGTGGTGCTGTTCCCGGAAGCGGGGCCCTTGGTGGCGGCGCTGTTGCTGGCGGTGGGCGTCACCACCTTTGTACTGCAGCGCGCGACCGAGCCTCCTGTCCATGCACATCAGGACCATCACGGCCGCTGGCTGATCGCTTCACCCCCGGTGCTGATCCTGATGATCCTGCTGCTGGCCATGGGCGTGATCGTCGGAGTGGTGGACGTGGTCAGCGTCGCCTTTGCCCAGCACCAGGGCCAGCCGGCGGCGGCGAGCATCGTGCTGTCGGTGTATGCCATCGGCTCGTGCCTGGCGGGGCTGGCGTTCGGCACGCTCAAGCTCAAGGCGCCGCTGCCCCGGCAGTTCCTGTACTGCGGCGTGGCTACGGCGCTGACTACCTTGCCGCTGCTGCTGGTGAGCAATATTCCCGGGCTGGCGGTGGCGATCTTTATCTCCGGGCTGTTCTTCGCCCCCACGCTGATCGTGTCCATGGCCCTGGTGGAGCAGATCGTGCCCGCCAGTCGCCTGACCGAAGGCATGACCTGGCTGATCACCGGCCTCAGCATCGGCGTGGCCATCGGCGCCGCGAGTTCCGGTTGGATGATCGACCACTTCGGCGCCACCAGCGGGTTCTACGTGGCGTTGGCGGCGGGGGCGGTGGTGCTGGGGGCGGCAGTGTTGGGTTATCGGCGGTTGGGGTGATCAGCTAACCGCAGGGCACGGGTCGTTGCCATGATGTTGTAAAAACTCATTCAAGGCCTGGCGTGTCAGGTCATTGAGGGTCACTTTTTTGCGGGTCGCCGCCAGGGCTGCCGCCAAGTGCAAGTCATGGCCGACGCGTACGTTGAATGAACCCTTGCAGGGTTTTTCCGGTGTTTGCCCCAGGGCCTGGCAGGTGGCGAGGTAGTCGTCCACCGCCTCCCGGAACGCGCCGTCCAGCTCGGCGACGGTTTTTCCTTCGTAGCTCACCAGCGCCTTGATGAACAGAATCTTGCCGAACAGGCAGTTGTCTTCGAGGCTGGCTTCGATAGAGCCGATGTAGCCTTTGTGTTGCAGTTGATTGTTCACTGAATCAGTTCTCCTGATTTCAATTGCTCGATGATCTGGCGCCGAATGTAGTGTTTCAGTTCGTTGCCCGGGTGAGGCTTGTGCAAGGTAATCATTGCACTGGGGTCACCGATGTCGAATTTGACGCGGCTTCCAGCCCCTTCAATCTGTGTGTAGCCCAGCCGGCGCAGCAGTGTCACGCGTTCGGGCCAGGTAAATGCCGTGTGCTCGTTGAGCAGTTTGGCGAGCAGCTTTTCATTTTTGGACACGGCGTTCCCTGCGTGTAACTAAATGTAGTTGCAAAAAGTGGTGTTCGTCAATGCTAGCTCGTCTTTCGCTGGGCTTGCTGAGATTGATGTAACCCTTGATGACACCTCGCGCCGTACCTCCCATGCCCTCGCTAATTTTTCCCTCTGCGGTTCGTTTTATAGGGACGACGTGCCTTTGTGCTTCCCGCCTATTGCTCCGGACTCCAAGAAATGAATGCTGAAGACTCCTTGAAACTTGCTCGCCGGTTTATCGGGTTGCCCCTGGAAAAACGCCAATTGTTCCTGCAGGCCTTGCAGAAAGAAGGGGTGGATTTTTCCCGGTTTCCGATTCCGGCAGGGGTGGAAGCGGAGGATCGCCAGGCGCTGTCCTATGCACAGCAGCGCATGTGGTTTCTATGGCAGTTGGACCCGGCCAGTGGGGCCTATAACTTGCCCGGCGCCGTACGGCTCAAGGGCGAGCTGAACCTTGGTGCGCTGGAGCAGGCGTTTGCCAGCCTGGTTGCACGCCACGAAACCCTGCGCACGGTGTTCCAGCGCCAGGCGGATGAGCGCCTGTTGCAGGTGGCCGCAGACACGTCGTTGACTATCGAGCAACTCGACCTGAGCCATCTGGCCCCCGCCGAGCGTGAACAGGCCGTCAACCAAGCCGCGACTCGTCAATCGCTGCTGCCGTTCGACCTGGAAAACGGCCCATTGCTGCGCGTGCAACTGCTCAAGCTCGACGCCCGGGAGCACGTGCTGCTGCTGACCCTGCACCATATCGTCTCCGACGGCTGGTCGATGAATGTGCTGATCGACGAATTCATCCGTTGCTACGACGCCCATGAGCGCAACCAGGCCCCGCAATTGCCGGCACTGCCGATCCAGTACAGCGACTACGCGCTGTGGCAGCGCCGCTGGCTGGAAGCCGGGGAGCAGGCACGTCAGCTGGAATACTGGCAGGCGCGCCTGGGTGATGAGCACCCGGTGCTGGAGCTGCCCACCGACCGCCCGCGCCCGGCCATGCCGAGCTACCAAGGCACGCGACACACCTTCGCGATCGACCCGCAGTTGGCCGCGCAACTGCGCACCTGCGCGCAAAAGCACAACGTTACCTTGTTCATGCTGTTGCTCGGCGCCTTCAATGTGCTGCTGCATCGCTACACCGGGCAGGGCGATATCCGCGTCGGCGTGCCGATCGCCAACCGCAACCGCACCGAAGTCGAAGGGCTGATCGGTTTTTTCGTCAACACCCAGGTGTTGCGCACCGAGCTGACCGGGCAAACCCGTATCACTGAGCTGCTACAAGGCATCAAGGAGCACGCGCTGGGTGCCCAGGCTCATCAGGAATTGCCCTTCGAACGCCTGGTGGAAGCCCTTAAGATCGAGCGCAGCCTCAGCCATACACCGCTGTTCCAAGTCATGTACAACCACCAACCGGTGGTGGCCGACATTGCCAGCGTCAGCACTACCTCCGGCCTGGAGCTGGCGCTGGTGGAATGGCAAGGCCGCACGACTCAGTTCGACCTGACCCTCGACACCTATGAAAAATCCGGCACCCTGCACGCTGCGCTGACCTACGCCAATGACCTGTTCGACGCGCCGACCATCGCGCGCATGGCCCTGCACTGGACACGCCTGTTGCAGGCCATGGTCGGCGAAGGCGAGCAGCGCATTGGCGAGTTACCGATGCTGGCTGCGGATGAGCAGCACGTGCTGGTCCACGCCTGGAACCAGACCGCCGAGGCGTACCCGAGCGCACGCGGCATTCACCACCTGATCGAAGACCAGGTGCAGGCCACCCCGCATGCGCCGGCGCTGGTGTTCGGTGCGACCACGCTGACCTACGCTCAACTGGACGCGCGCGCCAACCAACTGGCCCATGCCTTGCGCGAACAGGGCGTTGGCCCGGATGTGTTGGTGGGGATCTGCGTCGAGCGTTCCATCGAGATGGTGGTCGGCCTGTTGGCCATTCTCAAGGCGGGCGGCGCCTACGTGCCGTTGGACCCCGAGTACCCCCAGGAACGCTTGGCCTACATGATCGAAGACAGTGGCATCGGGTTGCTGCTCAGCCAGCAGCGCCTGCTGCCATCGCTGCCCGCCGCCAGTGCCCGAGTGATTGCCCTGGACCAGCCTGCGCCGTGGCTCGACGGCTACAGCAGCGAATCGCCCGCCGTGGCGGTGCATGCACTGAATCTCGCCTACGTGATCTACACCTCCGGCTCCACCGGTAAGCCCAAGGGCGCCGGTAACAGTCATCGTGCGTTGGTCAACCGCCTGTGCTGGATGCAACAGGCCTACGGCCTGGACGCCAGCGATGCGGTGCTGCAGAAAACCCCATTCAGCTTTGACGTTTCGGTGTGGGAGTTCTTCTGGCCGCTGATGACCGGTGCACGCCTGGTGGTGGCGGCACCGGGTGAACACCGCGAACCCGCGCGCCTGATCGACACCATCGGGCGGCACGGCATCACCACCTTGCACTTCGTGCCGTCGATGCTCCAGGCGTTTATCCATGAGCCGGGTGTGCAGGCCTGCGGCAGTCTGCAGCGTATCGTCTGCAGCGGCGAAGCCTTGCCGCTGGATGCGCAGTTGCAGGTGTTCGCCAAGTTGCCACAGGCCGGACTGTTCAACCTCTACGGCCCCACCGAAGCGGCCATCGATGTGACCCACTGGACCTGCGTCGACGACGGTGCCGACAGCGTGCCCATCGGCCGGCCCATCGCCAACCTCGGCACCTACGTGCTCGACGCCCAGCTCAACCCGGTGCCCGCGGGCGTCAGTGGCGAGCTGTACCTGGGCGGCACCGGGCTGGCCCGCAGTTACCATCGGCGCCCGGCACTCACCGCCGAGCGTTTTGTGCCAAGCCCCTTCGGCGACGGCGCGCGCCTGTATCGCACGGGCGACCGCGTGCGCCAGCGTGCCGACGGCGTGATCGAATACCTGGGGCGCCTCGATCACCAGGTCAAGCTGCGCGGCCTGCGTATCGAACTGGGCGAGATCGAGACACGCCTGATGCAACACCCCTCGGTGCGCGAAGCCGTGGTGCTGGTGCAAGGCGGCAAGCAACTGGTGGCCTACCTGGTGCTGGAAGACCAGGCGCCGACCGACCTCAAGGCCTGGCTGCTCAGCAGCCTGCCGGAATACATGGTGCCGACCCATATGGTGCCCCTGGCCAAGCTGCCGGTGACCGCCAACGGCAAGCTCGACCGCAAGGCCCTGCCATTGCCGGATGCCGCGCCACAGCAGGCCTATGCCGCACCGGAAACCGATGTGCAGAAAGCCGTGGCGGCGATCTGGAGCGACGTGCTGGGTGTGGAGCAGGTCGGCCTGGACGACAACTTTTTCGAGCTGGGTGGTGATTCGATCATCTCCATTCAAGTGGTCAGCCGTGCGCGCCAGGCAGGCATTCGTCTCAGCCCACGGGACCTGTTCCAGTACCAGAGCGTGCGCAGCCTGGCGTTGGTGGCGAGCTTCGAACAGGCAACGGTCATCGACCAGGGACCGGTCACCGGCGGGGTGAGCCTCACGCCCGTGCAACACCGCTTTTTCGAGCAGGCGATCCCGGCGCGTCAGCACTGGAACCAGTCGCTGTTGCTGACCCCGCGTGAAACCCTCGACCCCGTGCGCCTTGAGGTCGCCCTGACCCGGTTGATCAACCACCATGACGCCCTGCGCCTGCGCTTTGTGCAAGAGGCCGGCGCTTGGCAGCAGGCTCATGGCGAGCCGGTGGCCAGCGCTTCGTTGTGGCAGTCCCAGGTCGCCGACGAGGCTGGGCTGGCGGCACTCTGCGACGAGGCCCAACGCAGCCTCGATCTTGAACAAGGCCCGCTGCTGCGTGCGGTCCTGGCCGGCATGGCCGATGGCACCCAGCGCCTGCTGTTGGTGGTGCATCACTTGGCAGTGGACGGCGTGTCGTGGCGCATCCTGCTCGAAGACCTGCAACAGGCTTACCGCAACGCCGCGTTGCCGGCCAAGACCAGCGCCTACCAAGCGTGGGCGCAGCAGTTGCAAGCCTACGCGCAAACGCTGGGCGAGCAACTGCCGTACTGGCAGGCCCAGACGGCGAGCGCCGATCTGCCCTGCGACAACCCCCAGGGCGGCCTGCAGAACCGCCTGGGCAGCAAACTCGAAATCCGCCTGAGCACCGAACACACCCGTCAACTGCTTCAAGACGCCCCGGCGGCCTACCGCACCCAGGTCAACGACCTGCTGCTGACCGCGCTGGCGCGGGTTATCAGCCGCTGGAGCGAGCAGCCCGCCGCGCTGATCCAGCTGGAAGGCCATGGCCGCGAAGACCTGTTCGACACGGTCGACCTGAGCCGCACCGTCGGCTGGTTCACCAGCCTGTTCCCGGTGCGCCTGCACGCCGGGGGCGAACTGTCGGCCGCGATCAAGTCGGTGAAGGAGCAACTGCGCGCCGTGCCGAACAAAGGCATTGGCTACGGCCTGTTGCGTTACCTCGGCACGCCTGACACCCGTGAAGCGTTGTCGACCCTGGCCGCGCCGCGCATCACCTTCAACTACCTGGGCCAGTTCGACCGCCAGTTCAACGAGTCGGCACTGTTTGTTCCAGCCACCCAGGGCAGTGGGCAGGCCCAGGACCCCCAGGCGCCGCTGGCCAACTGGCTGACGGTGGAAGGGCAGGTGTATGGCGGTGAGCTGGCGCTGCAATGGGGCTTCAGCCGCGAGATGTTCAAGGTGGCGACGGTCCAGCGCCTGGCGGATGATTTCCAGCAGGAACTGCTGGCGCTGATCGCACATTGCGTCGACCCGACACAGGGAGGCCTGACACCGGCCGACGTGACCTTGGCGCAACTGAGCCAATCCCAGCTGGACGACCTGGCACTGCCCGCGCGGGAGGTACAAGACCTGTATCCGCTGTCGCCGATGCAACAGGGCATGCTGTTCCACAGCCTCTACCAGCAGGACGAGGATGACATCTACGTCAGCCAACTGCGCGCCGATGTACAGGGTTTGGACGTGGCGGTTTTCCAGCGCGCCTGGGAGCAGGTGCTGGCACGGCATGACATGTTGCGCACCGGGTTTGTCTGGCAGGACGACCAGGGCCAGGCCCTGCAAGTAGTGCATCGCCAGGTCAGCTTGCCGTTCTCTGAATACGACTGGCGCGAGCGTCAGGACCTTGCTGCTGCCCTCGACAGCCTCGCCGCCGAGCACCATCGTGAGGGCTTCGAGCTGGCGCGTCCGCCGTTGCTGCGGGTGGCGCTGGTACGTATCGGGGAAGACCGCTGGCACTTGATCTATACCAGTCATCACATCCTGATGGATGGCTGGAGCAACGCCCTGGTCCTCAATGAAGTACTGCAGGCTTGCAAAGGCCAGGCGCTGCCGCCGGTGGGCGCGGCGTTTTCCCAGCATATCGCGTGGCTGCAACAGCAGGACCCTGCGGTGGGCGAAGCGTTCTGGCGCCAGTGCCTGGGGCAATTGGATGAACCCACGCACCTGGCGCGCAGTGTCGCCAAGCGTACAGGGCACAGTGCTGCTGAATACGGTGAACTCCTTTACGAGCTGGATGCGGTTCAGACGCAGCGCCTGAGCGATTTCGCACGTGCCCATCAAGTGACGCTCAATACCCTGGTGCAATCGGCGTGGCTGTTGCTGCTGCAGCGCTACACTGGCCAGTCCAGCGTCGCCTGTGGGGTGACGGTGTCCGGGCGCCCGGCAGAGCTGGCGAATGTCGAGCAGCAAGTCGGCCTGTTCATCAACACTTTGCCGCTGATTGCCACCCCCAGCCCGGCGCAAAGCGTCAGCGACTGGGTGCAAAGCGTACAGGCACTGAACCTGGAAATGCGCGAACACGAACACACGCCGCTGTTTGATATCCAGCGCTGGGCCGGTTCAGCCGGTGAGGCGTTATTTGACACGCTGGTGGTGTTCGAAAACTTCCCGGTGGCCAAGAGCCTGGAGCAGTCGGGGGAGGGCGGCCTGCGTTTCAGTGGGGTCAGCCATCAGGAACGCACCAACTACCCGTTGACCCTTACCGTACACGGCGGCGAACAACTGAGCCTGCACCTGGAATACCTGCAAGCGGATTTCGCCGCTGACACCGTGCAGCACATCGGCGCCTACCTGCAGGGCTTGCTGCAGCAATTTATCAATGCGCCTGGGCAAGCCGTGGGCGCCGTCCCGTTGCTAATGGACCATGAATACACCCGCATGCTGCAAGACTGGAACCCCAAGGGTGTCACTCGACCCGCCCAGGCCAGCGTATTGCAGCGCTTCGAACAACAAGCGGCGTTGCACCCGGAAAACATCGCACTGATCCTGGATCAGCAGCGCATGACCTACGCCGAGCTCAATGTGCGCGCCAATCGCCTGGCCCATCGCCTGATCGAGTTGGGTGTCAGCGCCGATACCCTTGTGGGCGTTGCGGTGGACCGCTCCCTGGAGATGATCGTCGGCTTGCTGGCCGTACTCAAGGCCGGCGGCGCTTACGTGCCACTGGACCCGAAATACCCCGCCGAACGCCTTCACTGCATGATCGAGGACAGCGGCCTGCAATTGCTGCTGACCCAGCAGCCGTTGGTGGAGCATCTGCCGATCAGCGCAAGCCTGACCCTTGTCTGCCTGGAAACCGACGCCGGCTGGCTGGCCGATTACAGCGCCGAAAACCCCGTGTCGAGGGCGCAGCCGGGCAACCTGGCCTACGTCATGTTCACCTCCGGCTCGACCGGCAGGCCAAAAGGCGTGGGCATCGACCTGGCGTCACTGGCGCGGCATGTGGAAGTGTTCACCGAACTGTTTGCGCTGCACGCCCATGATCGAGTGCTGCAATTCGGCACGTTCAACTTCGATGGTTTTGTCGAACAGCTCTACCCGGCGCTGTGCTGCGGTGCGGCGGTGGTGGTACGCGGCGGCGAACTGTGGGACAGCGACACCTTCTACCAGCAACTGCTTGAGCACGACATCTCCGTGGTCGACCTGACCACGGCCTATTGGCTGTCGCTGGTGCGTGATTTTGCAGACCTGGGCCCGCGTGGCTACGGGCGCTTGCGCCAACTGCACATCGGCGGTGAAGCCATGCCACCGGAAGGCCTCAGTGCCTGGCGCGCGGCGGGTTTGCAGCATGTGCGCCTGCTCAACACCTATGGGCCTACCGAGGCTACGGTGACTGCCACCGCCTTGGACTGCGCCGCCTATGTCGATGGCCATGAAGCCTTGCCGTCGATGATGCCGATTGGCCGAGTGCTGGACGGTCGTGCCATCTACCTGCTGGATGCCAACCTCAACCCGGTGCCGGTAGGCGTCGCGGGCGAATTGGTGATCGGCGGGCCGTTGCTGGCGCGAGGGTACTTCAATCGTCCGGACCTGACGGCCCATCGCTTCATTCCCGACCCGTTCTGCCGCGACGGCGTCGGCCGCCTGTATCGCACCGGTGACCTGGCACGTTATCGCGCCGATGGGATGATCGAGTACGTGGGGCGGATCGACCACCAGGTCAAGGTGCGTGGTTTCCGCATCGAACTGAGCGAAATCGAAGCGCGCCTGTTGGCCCAGGCGAGTGTGCGCGAGGCGCTGGTGATCGCTGCGGACAACCAGTTGGTCGGCTACGTCGTGGCCAGCCAGGCGCTGTCCGACACCCAGCAGACCGAGTTGCGCGCGGCGCTCAAGGCCGCATTGCGCGAAGAGCTGCCGGACTACATGGTGCCAGCGCATGTGCTCCTGCTGGAGCGCCTGCCCCTGAGCCCCAACGGCAAGCTGGACCGTGCCGCGCTGCCCAAGCCGGATCTCAGTCAACCCCTGGCCGATTGGATTGCACCGGTCACCGAGACGCAACAACGCGTCGCGGCTATCTGGGCCCAGGTGTTGGGCGCCGAGCGGGTCGGGCTCAACGATCACTTCTTCGAAATGGGCGGGCATTCGTTGCTTGCCACACAGGTGGTGTCCCGGGTGCGTCGTGGGCTGGGTATCGAAGTGTCGCTCAGGACGCTGTTTGAACAACCCATACTTGGAGATTTTGTCAGCAGTCTGGCCGACGTCAGCACTTCGGCGCCGGCGATGGTGGCGGCGAATCGCGATCAGCCGCTGTTGCTGTCCTATGCCCAGGAACGCCAGTGGTTCCTCTGGCAGTTGGACCCGCACAGTTCGGCCTATCACGTGCCCAGTGCGCTGCGCTTGAAAGGCCCGCTGGACCGTTCCGCCCTGCAACGTGCCTTCGATACCCTGGTGGCGCGCCATGACAGCCTGCGCACGCACTTGCAGCAAGAGGCAGACCGTACGGTGCAAGTGGTCAGCCCACAGGCGCGGATCGAACTGGCGTCGGAATTCACCGACGAAGTGCAGCTCAAATCCAGGGTCGAAGCGCTGGTGGCCCAACCGTTCGATTTGCGCCAGGGGCCGCTGATGCGTGTGAATCTCCTGCGACTGGCGGAAGACGAGCATGTGCTGGTGCTGGTGCAACATCACATCATCTCCGACGGTTGGTCCATGCAAGTGATGGTCGACGAACTGGTACAGCTCTACGCCGCCTATAGCCAGGGCCAGCCTCTGCAATTGCCGGCCATGCCGATCCAGTACGCCGACTATGCCCAGTGGCAGCGCGCGTGGATGGAGGCGGGGGAGAAGGCCCGTCAACTTGACTACTGGCGTGAACTGCTTGGCGGCGAGCAACCGGTACTGGAGTTGCCTTTCGATCAACAGCGCCCGGCGGTGCCGACCCATCGCGGTGCGCGGTTGAATATTGCGCTGCCGACGCCACTGATCGATAGCCTCAAGGTACTGGCCCAGCGCGAAGGGGTGACGCTGTTCATGCTGTTGCTGGCCTCCTACCAGGCGTTGTTGCATCGCTACAGCGGCCAGCAGGATATCCGCGTGGGCGTGCCGATCGCCAACCGTAACCGGGTCGAGACAGAGCGGCTGATCGGCTTCTTCGTCAACACCCAGGTGCTCAAGGCCGAGATCGACGGGCATACCACCGTCCGCCAGTTGCTGGCCCAGGTCAAACAGCGCGCGCTCGAAGCCCAAGCCCATCAAGACCTGCCATTCGAGCAATTGGTCGAAGCGCTGCAACCTGAACGCAGCCTGAGCTTGAGCCCGTTGTTCCAGGTGGCGTTCAACCATCACATCAGTCTGTCCGGCCAGCATTTACAGCGCCTGGCACAGCTGGACATGAGCCCGGTGAGCTGGGATGAAACGGCCGCGCATTTCGACCTGACGCTGGATATCGAGGAGTCCCAGAGCCAACTCGGCGCCTCCCTGAGCTACGCCACCGACTTGTTCGCCCCGGCGACCATCGAACGCATGGCCGGCCACTGGCAAAATCTGTTGCAGGCAATGCTTGCCGACCAACAGCAACCCATCAGCCAGCTCAACCTGCTGGGCCAGGATGAGCAACAGCACATCCTGCAGCTGTGGAACCAGACCGACGCCGGCTTCTCGGCTACCCGACTTGTTCACGAACTGGTCGGCGACCGCGCCCGCGAAACCCCCGATGCCGTGGCAGTGAAATTCGACGCGCAAACCCTGACTTACGGCGAACTGGACCGCCAGGCCAACCGCCTGGCCCATGCGCTGATCGCCCGTGGTGTCGGCCCGGAAGTGCGCGTGGCCATCGCCATGCCGCGCAGCGCCGAAATCATGGTGGCGTTCCTCGCGGTGATGAAGGCCGGTGGCGTATATGTGCCGCTGGATATCGAATACCCGCGTGATCGCCTGCTGTACATGATGCAGGACAGCCGTGCGAAGTTGCTGCTGACCCACACCAGCGCGTTGCAGCAACTGCCGATCCCCGACGGCCTCGATAGCCTGGCGATTGATCGCACCGAGGAATGGGCCGATCACAGTGACACGGTTCCGCAAATCGAATTGGACGGCGATAACCTCGCCTACGTGATCTACACCTCTGGCTCGACGGGCATGCCCAAGGGTGTCGCCGTTGCTCACGGACCACTGGTAGCCCATATCATCGCCACCGGCGAGCGTTATGAAACCTCGCCCGCCGACTGCGAACTGCACTTCATGTCCTTCGCCTTCGACGGCTCCCACGAAGGCTGGATGCACCCGTTGATCAATGGCGCGAGCGTGTTGATTCGTGATGACAGCCTGTGGCTGCCGGAATACACCTACCAGCAAATGCATCGCCACAACGTGACCATGGCGGTGTTCCCGCCGGTGTACCTGCAACAGCTGGCCGAGCATGCCGAGCGTGACGGCAACCCGCCGAAGGTGCGTGTGTACTGCTTTGGCGGTGATGCCGTCGCCCAGGCCAGTTACGACTTGGCCTGGCGCGCACTCAAGCCGACCTACCTGTTCAACGGCTACGGCCCGACGGAAACCGTGGTCACGCCACTGCTGTGGAAAGCGCGCAAGGGCGACCCGTGCGGCGCCGTCTATGCACCGATTGGCACACTGCTGGGCAACCGCAGCGGCTACGTATTAGACGCGCAACTCAACCTGCAACCCATCGGCGTAGCCGGCGAGCTGTACCTGGGCGGCAAAGGCGTAGCCCGTGGTTATCTTGAGCGCCCAGCACTGACTGCCGAACGCTTCGTGCCGGACCCATTCGGCAAACCGGGTAGTCGCGTGTACCGCAGCGGCGACCTGACCCGTGGCCGCCCGGAGGGTGTGGTGGACTACCTCGGCCGTGTCGACCATCAGGTGAAAATCCGTGGTTTCCGTATCGAGCTGGGCGAAATCGAAGCGCGTCTGCGTGAGCAGGACAACGTCGGTGAAACCGTGGTGGTCGCCCAGGACGGCCCGACCGGCAAGCAGCTGGTGGCCTATGTGGTGCCGGCAGAGGCCAACCTGGCCGACCAGGCCGAGTTCCGCGACAGCCTGCGCCGCGCCCTGAAAACCCGCCTGCCGGATTACATGGTGCCGACGCATTTCATGTTCCTGGCGCAGATGCCGCTGACCCCCAACGGCAAACTCGACCGCAAGGGCTTGCCCGAGCCGGACGCCAGCCTGTTGCAACAGGCCTATGTGGCCCCCGAAACCGAGCTGGAACAGCAGGTCGCCGCGATCTGGGCTGACGTGCTGCGCCTGCCGCAAGTGGGCCTCAACGACAACTTTTTTGAAGTGGGTGGCCATTCCCTGCTGGCGATCCAGATCACCTCGCGGGTCCAGGCCGAACTGGGCCTGGAGGTGCCACTGGTGGAAGTGTTCCAGACCGAAACGCTGCGCGCCTATGTCCAGGCCGCCGCCACTTTCCGCGCCGGCAGCGCGGAAGATTTTGATGATCTTCGTGACTTTTTGAGCGAACTAGAGGCGATTTGAACCATGCTTTCCAACCCTAATATCGATCTGGTTTCGCGCTTTCTTCGCCTGCCTCTGGAACAGCGCCAGCAGTTTTACCAGCGCCTGCAAAGCCGGGGCATGAGCTTCGCCCAGCTACCGATTGCCTCGATCCGCGAGGACGGCCAGAAGCTGCCGCTGTCCTACGCCCAGGAGCGCCAGTGGTTTCTCTGGCAGTTGGACCCGGACAGCGACGCCTATCACGTCCCCGGTGCCTTGCGCCTGAGCGGCCAGTTGGACAAGGCCGCCCTGCAACGCAGCTTCGACACCCTGGTGGCACGCCATGAAAGCCTGCGTACGCGCCTGCACCTGGACGCCGATGAGCGTGCCCAGGAGGTGCTGGGCCACAGCGTGATCGAGATCGCCGAAAGCACGGTCGACGAAGCACACCTCAAGGCCCGCGTCGAAGCTGAAATCGCCCGTCCCTTCGACTTGCAGCAAGGCCCGTTGTTGCGGGTCAGCTTGCTCGCAGTGAATGCAGAAGAACACGTGCTGGTACTGGTGCAGCACCATATCGTCTCCGATGGTTGGTCGATGGGCGTGATGGTGCAGGAGCTGATGCAACTCTACGCCGCCTACAGCCAGGGCCAGGATTGTGCCTTGGCGCCGCTGCCGATCCAGTACGCCGACTATGCGCTGTGGCAACGCAGCTGGATGGAAGCGGGGGAGAAGGCCCGTCAACTGGCGTACTGGCGCGAACTGCTCAGCGGCGCGCAGCCGGTGCTGGAGTTGCCCTTAGACCGGCCGCGCCCGGCGCAACAGAGCTTTCGCGGCGCGCGCCAGGACATCGCGCTGGAGCCGGCACTGGTTGCGGGGTTGAAAGCCCTGGCCCAGCGTGAAGGCGTGACGATGTTCATGCTGCTGCTGGCCTCGTTCCAGGCTTTTCTTTATCGCTACAGCGGCCAGCCGGACATCCGCGTCGGCGTGCCAATTGCCAACCGCAACCGCGTCGAGACCGAGTCGCTGATTGGTTTCTTCGTCAATACTCAAGTGCTCAAGGCCGACCTCGACGGCCAGATGAGCTTCGCCCAGTTGCTGCAACACACCAAGCGCCGTGCGCTGGAGGCCCAGGCCCATCAGGACTTGCCCTTCGAGCAACTGGTGGAAGCGCTGCAACCGGAACGCAGCCTGAGCCACAACCCACTGTTCCAAGTGATGTTCAATCATCAGGCCAGCACTCACGCAGCAGCGCACGCGCTGCCGGGCTTGCGCGTGGCCAACCTCGAATGGGACACCCGCAGCGCCCAGTTCGACCTGAGCCTGGACACCCAGGAGAGCGGCGACGCGATCTGGGCCTCCCTGACTTACGCCACCGACCTGTTCAATGCCGCCACCGTGGCGCGCATGGCCGAGCACTGGCTGAGCCTGTTGCGCGCTGCCGTGGCGAACACCGCGTTGCCTTTGCAGGACCTGGCGACACTCAACGCCCATGAGCGCGAGCAGATTCTCTCTGAGTGGAACGCCACCGAGCGTGACTACCCACAAGGGCAGTGGGTGCATCAGTTGTTCGAGGCCCAGGCGCTGGCACAACCGGATGCGCCGGCGTTGCGCTTCAACGAGGCGACCCTGAGCTATGCCGAGCTCAATAGCCGTGCAAACCGTCTTGCCCATCGCCTGATCGAAGCCGGGGTAGGCCCGGACGTGCTGGTGGGCCTTGCGCTGGAGCGTTCCGTCGAGATGGTCGTGGGCCTGCTGGCGGTGCTCAAGGCCGGGGGTGCCTACGTGCCGTTGGACCCGGAATACCCGCGTGAGCGCCTGGCCTACATGCTCGACGACAGTGGCGTGAAACTGCTGCTGACCCAGGCGCATTTGCGTGAACAGTTGCCGATCCCGGATGGCCTGGACAGCCTGGTGCTGGGCGAGTCGGCCTTTGAGGCCTACAGCGACGCCAACCCTGGCATCGCGCTGGACGGCGAAAACCTTGCCTACGTGATCTACACCTCCGGCTCCACCGGCCAGCCGAAGGGAGCGGGCAACCGCCACTCGGCGTTGCTGAACCGCCTGCAATGGATGCAGGAAGCCTATGGACTGGACGTCAGCGACACCGTGTTGCAGAAGACGCCGTTCAGCTTCGACGTGTCGGTGTGGGAGTTCTTCTGGCCGCTGATGACTGGCTCACGCCTGGTGGTTGCGGCGCCGGGCGATCACCGGGATCCGGCCAAGTTGATCAAGCTGATCAATACAGAACAGGTCACCACGCTGCACTTTGTGCCGTCGATGTTACAGGCGTTCCTGCAGGACCCGGCGGTGTCGAGCTGCCAAAGCCTGCAACGTATTGTCTGCAGTGGCGAAGCCCTGCCGGTGGACGCCCAGCAGCAGGTCTTCGCCAAACTGCCGCAAGCCGGGCTCTACAACCTCTACGGCCCGACCGAAGCGGCCATCGACGTGACCCACTGGACCTGCATCGACGAAGGCCGCGACGCGGTGCCGATCGGCCGTCCGATTGCCAACCTCGGGTGCTACATCCTCGACAGCAACTTCGAACCGGTGCCGGTCGGCGTGCTGGGCGAGCTGTACCTGGGCGGCGTTGGCCTGGCCCGTGGTTATCATCGCCGTCCTTCCTTGACTGCCGAACGTTTTATCGCGCATCCGTTTGTCAGAGGCGAACGCCTGTACCGCACCGGCGACCTGGCGCGCTACCGCGACAACGGCGTGATCGAATACGCCGGGCGTATCGACCACCAGGTCAAGCTGCGTGGCCTGCGCATCGAACTGGGTGAAATCGAAGCGCGCCTGCTGGAGCACGACTGGGTGCGTGAGGTCGCCGTGCTGGCGGTTGACGGCAAGTACCTGGCGGGCTACCTGGTGCTGCACAACGCCGGTGATGACTGGCGCGATATGCTGAGTGCCCACTTGGGCCAACACCTGCCGGATTACATGGTGCCGGCCCAGTGGATGCTGCTGGAGCAGATGCCGCTGAGCCCCAACGGCAAGCTGGACCGCAAGGCCCTGCCCAAGCCCGAAGCCACCCACCACTACGAAGCGCCGCAGAGTGGGCTGGAGCAGCAGATCGCCGCAATCTGGGCCGAGGTGCTGGGCGTCGAGCAAGTGGGTTTGAACGACAACTTCTTCGAGCGTGGCGGTGATTCGATCATCTCCATTCAAGTGGTCAGCCGCGCCCGTGCCGCCGGTATCCATTTCACTGCCAAGGCATTGTTCCAGCACCAAACGGTGCGCAGCTTGGCCCGCGTGGCGCAGTTGCAGACGGCTCAGGTGATCGACCAGGGCCCGGTGCAGGGTGCGACGCCGTTGCTGCCGTTCCAGCAATTGTTCTTCGACATGGACCTGCCGGACCGTTACCACTGGAACCAGTCCTTACTGCTGACACCACACCAGCCTCTGCTGGCCGAGCCATTGGAAGCTGCACTGCAAGCGCTCACCCTGCACCACGACGTGCTGCGCCTGAGTTTCAGCCAGCAAGCCGAAGGCTGGACTGCGCGGCATGATGCGCAACCTGCAACACTGCTATGGCAGGCCAGCGTGCAGGACGCCGCCGAACTGCACGCCCTGTGCGAGCGCGCCCAGCGCAGCCTCGACCTGCAACAAGGCCCATTATTGCGTGCGGTACTCGCAGAAATGGCTGACGGTTCCCAGCGCCTGCTGTTGGTCATGCACCACCTGGTGGTGGACGGTGTCTCCTGGCGGGTATTCCTCGAGGACCTGCAAAGCCTGTATCGCCAGCAGAAATTGCCGGCCAAAACGTCTTCGTTCAAGGCCTGGGCCGAGCGTTTGCAGGCGCATGCCCGCAGCGAATCGATCGAGCCGGAAAAAGCCTTCTGGCTGCAACAGCTGCAAGGCGCGCCTGCCGACTTGCCGTGCCGGGATCCGCAAGGCGCACGTCCCGGCCGTCTGGCCCAGACGGTGGTCAGCCAACTGGATGCCGAGCGCACCCGGCAATTGCTGCAACAGGCGCCCACGGCGTATCGCACTCAGATCAACGACCTGCTGCTGACCGCGCTGGCGCGTGTCATCTGCCAGTGGACCGGACAGGCTTCGAGCCTGATCCAGCTGGAAGGCCATGGCCGTGAAGACCTGTTCGACGACATCGACCTGACCCGCACCCTCGGCTGGTTCACCAGCCTGTTCCCGGTGCGCTTGACCCCGGCCGAATCCCTGGCCGCCTCGATCAAACAGGTCAAGGAACAACTGCGCGCCGTGCCGGACAAAGGCCTGGGTTTTGGCGCACTGCGCTACCTTGGCGACGACGCCACGCGCCAGGCGTTCAGCGCGCTGCCGGTGCCGCGCATTACCTTCAACTACCTGGGCCAGTTCGACGGCAGCTTTGACCAGCCGGACGGCCTGTTCACACCAGCTTCGGAAAACGCTGGCGCCGAACAGAGCCCGGATGCGCCACTGGGCAACTGGTTGACCCTCAACGGCCAGGTGTACGGCGGCGAACTGCAAATGGGTTGGACCTTCAGCCCACTGATGTTCGACGCGCCGCAGATCGAAGCCTTAGGCCAGGCCTTCACCCGCGAACTGACCGCATTGGTTGAACACTGCTGCACGCCTGGCAACAACGGCGTGACGGCGTCCGACTTCCCGTTGTCGCGCCTGAACCAGCAGCAGTTGGAATCCTTGCCGTTGGCCGCCGATGCCGTTGAAGACATCTACACCCTGTCGCCGATGCAGCAGGGCATGTTGTTCCACACCCTGTATGAACAGACTGCCGGCGACTACATCAACCAGATCCGCGTGACGGCCGATGGCCTGGACGTGGCGCGGTTCCAGCAAGCTTGGGATGCCACGGTGCAAGCCCACGATGTACTGCGCAGCGGGTTCTTTTGGGAGGGCCAGCTCGAATGGCCGTGCCAAGTGGTCTATCGCGAGGCTCGGTTGCCGATCGAACACCTCGATTGGCGCGCCATGCCGGAGCGCGAACTGGAATTGCAGAACCTTCAGGAGGCCCAGCGCCGCCAGGGCTTCAATCTGGCCAAGGCGCCCCTGGTGCGCCTGGTACTGGTGCGCACCGATGAGCAACGCCATGAACTGATCTACACCAGCCATCACATCTTGATGGATGGGTGGAGCAATTCGCGGCTGTTCGGCGAAGTGCTGCAACGTTATGCCGGTGTCGCAGTGCCTGAAGCGGCCGGGCGTTATCGCGACTACATCGGCTGGCTGCAGCAGCGTGATGCCGCAGCGACTGAAACCTTCTGGCGCGAACAACTGAGCGTTCTGCAAGCACCCACGCGCCTGGGCAGCAGCCAGCCGACGGCGGCGGACGGGCATGGCGAGCATCAGCTCAGCCTGGATCGCGCACTGACTGAACGGCTTGAAGCCTTCGCGCGCAATCACAAGGTCACGCTCAACACCCTGATCCAGGCGGCGTGGCTGGTCCTGTTGCAGCGCCATAGCGGGCAGTCGGTGGTGTCCTTCGGTGCCACCGTGGCCGGGCGCCCGGCAGAGTTGGCGGGGGTGGAGCAGCAGATCGGGCTGTTCATCAACACCCTGCCGGTGATCTGCGCGGTGGACGCCCAGCAGACCGTGGCCGACTGGCTGCAAGCGGTGCAGGCGCAGAACCTGGCGTTGCGTGAGCATGAACACACCGGGCTGTACGATATCCAGCGCTGGGCCGGGCAGGGCGGTGAAGCCTTGTTCGACAACATTCTGGTGTTTGAAAACTATCCGGTGTCCAAGGCCCTGGAGCAGGGCGGTGGCAGTGGCATCCGTTTCGGCCTGCCGGATTCTCGCGAACAAACCAACTTTCCGCTGACGGTGCTGGTGGATGTCGGTGACACGCTGTCGGTGCAATTCAGCTTTGCGCGTGCGCATTTCAACGCAGTCACAGTGCAAACCTATGGCCGCCATCTGGTCAACCTGCTGCAAGCCATGCTCGACGGCGATCAACAACGCCTGGGCGACCTGGCAATGTTGGAGCTGGCGGAACGTCAACAAGTGGTCGTTGACTGGAACGCCACGGCGCAGGACTACCCGTTACAGCACTGTGTGCATCAACTGATTGAACAACAGGTGGCGCGCACGCCAGACGCTGCAGCGCTGGTGTTTGCCGAGCAGCGCTTGAGCTATGACGAGCTGAACCGTCGTGCCAATCGCCTGGCTCATCGATTGATCGAGGCCGGTGTGGGCCCGGACGTGCTGGTGGGCCTGGCGGTAGAGCGCTCGATTGAAATGGTGGTAGGCCTGCTTGCGGTGCTTAAGGCCGGTGGCGCCTATGTGCCGCTGGACCCGGAATACCCGCGTGATCGCTTGGCGTACATGCTCGACGACAGCGGCGTGAAACTGCTGCTGACCCAGGCGCATCTGCTTGAGCAACTGCCGATTCCGCAAGGCTTGAATAGCCTGGTGCTGGGTGAAGCCGCGTTCGAAGGCTACAGCGACGCCAATCCTGAAATTGTGGTGAACGGCGAAAATCTCGCCTACGTGATCTACACCTCAGGCTCCACCGGCCAACCCAAAGGCGCCGGCAACCGTCATTCTGCCCTGGCCAACCGCCTGCACTGGATGCAGGAGGCTTATGGCCTGGATGTCAGCGATACCGTGTTGCAAAAGACCCCGTTCAGCTTCGACGTATCGGTGTGGGAGTTCTTCTGGCCGCTGATGACTGGCTCACGCCTGGTGGTTGCGGCGCCGGGCGATCACCGGGATCCGGCCAAGTTGATCAAGCTGATCAATACAGAACAGGTCACCACGCTGCACTTTGTGCCGTCGATGTTGCAGGCCTTCCTGCAGGACCCGACGGTTGCCACCTGTCACACCCTGCACCGCATCGTGTGCAGCGGCGAGGCCTTGCCGGTGGATGCCCAGCAGCAGGTCTTCGCCAAGCTGCTCCAGGCCGGGCTCTACAACCTGTACGGCCCGACCGAAGCCGCCATCGACGTGACCCACTGGACCTGTGTCGATGAAGGCCGCGATGCAGTGCCGATTGGTCGCCCGATTGCCAACCTCGGGTGCTACATCCTCGACAGCAACTTCGAGCCGGTGCCGGTCGGCGTGCTGGGCGAGTTGTACCTGGGCGGCATCGGCCTGGCGCGGGGTTACCATCGTCGTCCGGCACTGACTGCCGAGCGTTTTGTTGCCCACCCGTTCGTCAAGGGCGAGCGCCTGTACCGAACGGGCGACTTGGCGCGTTACCGCGAAGACGGTGTGATCGAGTACGCCGGGCGTATCGACCATCAGGTCAAGCTGCGTGGCCTGCGCATCGAGTTGGGCGAAATCGAAGCGCGCCTGCTGGAACACGACTGGGTGCGTGAGGCCGCCGTACTGGCGGAGGATGGCAAATTCCTGGTGGGCTACCTGGTGCTGCAAAACGCCGATGACGACTGGCGCGATGTGCTAAGCGCCCATCTGGCGCAACAGCTGCCGGACTACATGGTCCCGGCCCAGTGGATGCTGCTGGAGCAGATGCCCCTGAGCCCCAACGGCAAGCTGGACCGCAAAGCCCTGCCGAAAGCCGACGCCAGCCTGCAAGCCCGCGAGTACGTCGCCCCGAACAGCGAACTGGAGCAACAGATTGCCGCGATCTGGTCCGAAGTGCTGGACGTGGAGCGGGTGGGCCTGCACGACAACTTCTTCGAGCTGGGCGGGCATTCCCTGCTGGCAACCCAGGTGGTGGTGCGCCTGCGCGAACAGTTGCACGCCGAATTCGACGTCAAATCGATTTTCACCACGCCGACCCTGGCCGAGTTCAGTGCCCATGTCGCCGCCCAGCAGACAAATAATTCGCCGGTGCAGGACGCATTGGCTAAATCCTTGGAGGCCCTCAAACGTCTATCAGCAGAAGATTTGGATAAATTGATTTCCTGAGGGGCGTGGCGTGCAAGCATTAATCGAGTCGGTAGGGTCACTTTCGGCGCAACAAAAGAAAGCGCTGGCGGTAATGCTCAAGCAGCAAGGCATCAACCTGTTTGAGATTGCCCCGGTTTTCAAGCGTCAGGAAGGTGAGCCTCTTCGGCTCTCTTATGCCCAGGAGCGGCAGTGGTTTTTGTGGCAGTTGGAGCCGCAGAGCACTGCCTATCACGTGCCAAGGGCTCTGCGCCTGACCGGCCAATTGGATGTGGCGGCGTTGCAGCGCAGCTTTGACACGCTGGTGATGCGTCATGAAAGCCTGCGCACGCATTTGCGGGAGGAGGGCGACAGCGCCTTGCAGGTGATTACCGATCAGGTGCGCGTGGACATTGCCCTGGTTGACGCCCAGGAGTCGGACCTCAAAGGCCTGGTCGAAGCTGAAATCGCTCAGCCGTTCGATCTGCAGCAAGGCCCGCTTTTGCGGGTCAAGCTGCTGCGCCTGGCGCCCCAGGAGCATGTGCTGGTGTTGGTGCAGCACCATATCGTCTCTGATGGCTGGTCGATGCAGGTGATGGTCGACGAGTTGGTCCAGCTGTATGCGGCCAATGTCCAGGGCCATGACCTGCAATTGCCGGCCTTGCCGATTCAATACGCCGACTATGCGCTGTGGCAACGCAGCTGGATGGAGGCGGGGGAGCGCGAGCGCCAGTTGGGTTACTGGACCGGTATGCTCGGTGGTGAGCAACCGGTGCTCGAAATGCCGATGGACCGCCCGCGGCCTGCGGTGCAGAGCTACCTTGGCGCGCGGCTTGACCTGACGCTTGAAGCGTCGCTGGTGGCGGGCCTCAAGACCCTGGCGCAGCGCGAGGGTGTGACAATCTTCATGTTGCTGTTGGCGTCGTTCCAGGCCGTGTTGCATCGCTACAGCGGCCAGGCTGACATCCGAATCGGCGTGCCGGTGGCCAACCGGAACCGGGTGGAAACCGAGCGGCTGATCGGCTTTTTCGTGAATACGCAGATTCTCAAGGCCGATATCGACGGTCAGATGACATTCCGTGAGCTGCTGCACCAAACCCGCCAGCGCGCGGTGGAAGCCCAGGCGCATCAGGACTTGCCGTTCGAGCAACTGGTAGAAGCACTGCAGCCGGAGCGCAGCCTGAGCTACAACCCGTTGTTCCAAGTGATGTTCAACCACCAGACCGATACCCAGCGCAGCGGCGGTGGCGGTGGCGTCACCGGCCTGCACGTGCAGGCGCTGGAGTGGGAAAGCAAGACGTCGCAGTTCGACCTCAACCTCGACACCCAGGAATCGGCTGACGGCATCCAGGCGTCCCTGACCTATGCCACCGACCTGTTTGACGCGCCGGGGCTGGAGCGCTTCCTGGCGCATTGGCACCGTTTGCTGCACCTAGTGGCCCAGGATTGCAACGGTCGGGTCGGCGAGCTGCCGTTGCTGGACGATATGCAGTGGCAGCAACTGGTGCATGCCTGGAATCACACGCACCAGGCATTCCCGCAGGATGTCGGGGTGCATCGCCTGCTGGAAGCCCAGGCGCAGGCGCGTCCGGAGGCAACTGCGCTGGTCTGCAATGGCCAGGCGCTGAGCTATGCCGAACTCAACAGGCGTGCCAATCGCCTGGCCCATCGCCTGCGCGCGGCCGGTGTAGGCCCGGACGTGCTGGTGGCCGTCGCGCTGGACCGTTCGGTGGACATGGTGCTGGCCTTGCTGGCAACCCTCAAGGCTGGTGGCGCCTATGTGCCACTTGACCCGCAGTTCCCGGCCGACCGGCTGGCGTTCATGCTCGAAGACAGCCGTGCACGCGTACTCTTGACCGCCGGCGATCTGCACGAGCGCCTGCCACGGGCAGCCGACCAACAGGTGCTGTTCATCAGCGAGTCGGAAGATGCGCGCTACAGCAGTGAAAACCTGCACGTCGAGCTGACCGACGAACACCTGGCTTACGTGATCTACACCTCCGGTTCCACCGGCAAGCCCAAGGGCGTGATGGTACGCCATGGCGCTCTGAGCAGCTTCACACAAGGCATGGCCGATACCCTGGGCATCGACGCCGAAGCGCGGTTGCTGTCATTAACCACGTTCTCCTTCGATATTTTCGCCCTTGAGCTCTACGTGCCCCTGTCGATTGGCGCCACAGTGGTGCTGGCGGACAAGGCAGTGTCCCAGGACCCTGAGGCGATCCTGAGCCTGGTGCATGAGCAGGCGATCAACGTGGTGCAAGCCACGCCGTCGACCTGGCGCATGCTGCTGGACAGCGAGCGCCGTGCCTTACTGCACGGGGCCAAGTGCCTGTGCGGCGGCGAAGCGCTGCCGGCCGACCTGGCCCAGCGCATGCTGGCCCAGCAGGGCACGGTGTGGAATCTGTACGGCCCGACCGAAACCACCATCTGGTCGGCGGCCCACCCACTGGTTGAGCCGTTGCCGTTTGTCGGTCGACCCATCGCCAACACGTCGCTGTTTATCCTCAATGCCGAACTCACTCCGACCCCGGTCGGCACCAGCGGCGAACTGCTGATCGGCGGTGTTGGCCTGGCCCGCGGGTATCACGGCCGAGCCGCAATGACCGCCGAGCGTTTTGTGCCTAATCCCTTTGCGCGCAACGGTGAGCGGCTGTACCGCACCGGCGACCTGGCACGTTATCGCGCGGATGGCGTGGTCGAGTACATAGGCCGCGTCGACCATCAGGTCAAGGTGCGTGGCTTCCGTATCGAGTTGGGAGAAATTGAGGCGTGCCTGCGTGAACAGAGCGCTGTCCGTGAAGCGGTGGTGGTGGCCGAAAATGACCAGCTCCTGGCGTATCTGGTGACCCATGCCGTGACTTCGGAAGGCGACCAGGGTGCTCTGCGCGAAACGCTCAAGACCGCGCTGCGCGCCGGGTTACCGGACTATATGGTGCCAGCGCACATGCTGTTCCTGGCACGCCTACCGTTGACGCCCAATGGCAAGCTGGACCGCAAGGCACTGCCGAAGCCGGATGTCAGCGTGCTGCAAAAACGCTACGTGGCACCAGTCGGCGAGAAGGCCCGGCAAGTGGCTGCGATCTGGGCCGAGGTGCTGGGGGTGCCGCAGGTTGGTCTTGAAGATCATTTCTTCGAACTGGGTGGTCACTCCTTGCTGGCGACGCGCGTCGTGTCGCGGGTACGCCAGGCATTGGCGATCGACGTGGCGCTCAAGAGCCTGTTTGAACAACCGGTGTTGGGGGCGTTTGTACAGGCGCTGGGTGAGAAGGGTGCCGATGTGGCGCAGATGACTCCGGTCAATCGCGAACAACCGTTGCTGCTGTCGTATGCCCAGGAGCGCCAGTGGTTCCTCTGGCAACTGGAGCCTGACAGCGCGGCCTATCACATTCCCGTTGCGTTGCGCCTGCTGGGGACGCTGGACCGCGTGGCCCTGCAACGGGCGTTTGACACCCTGGTGCAACGCCATGAAACCCTGCGAACCGTGTTTTTCGCCGGCGCCGACCAGACCGTCCAGCGTGTGCTCGAACAGGCCACTGCGGTCATCGAGTATCAAGTCCTGACCGCCACCGGGCCTGCCCGGTTGCAGACGCTGGTACAAGAGGAAATCGCCAAGCCATTCGACCTGAAGGCCGGGCCATTGCTGCGCATCAAGCTGCTGCAACTGAACGAGCGCGAGCATGTGCTGGTCATGGTGCAGCACCATATCGTCTCGGATGCCTGGTCGATGCAAGTGATGGTCGATGAGCTGGTGAGCCTGTATGCCGGCTACAGCCAGGGCCTCGAGCCCACCCTTGCACCGTTGCCGATTCAATACGCCGACTATGCCCAATGGCAGCGTGGCTGGATGGAGGCGGGCGAAAAGGACCGCCAACTGGCTTACTGGCGCGACCGTCTGGGTGATGTGCAGCCTGTACTGGAACTGCCGCTGGACCGTCCGCGTCCGGCCATGCAGAACTATCAGGGGGCACGCCTGGACCTGGTATTGCAACCTTCGGTGGTCGAGAGCTTGCGCGCTTTGGCGCAGCGCGAAGGTGTGACCATGTTCATGGTGTTGCTCGCGTCCTTCCAGGCACTGTTGTACCGGTATACCGGCCAGTCGGATATCCGCGTCGGCGTGCCGATCGCTAACCGCAACCGTTTGGAAACCGAGCAACTGATCGGCTTTTTCGTCAATACCCAAGTGCTTAAGGCCGAGATTGACGGGCACATGACCTTTGCCCAACTGCTGCAGCAGGTCAAGGAGCAGGCGCTGGGCGCGCAAGCGCATCAGGACCTGCCATTCGAGCAATTGGTCGAGGCCTTGCAACCGGAGCGCAGCCTGAGCCACAACCCGTTGTTCCAAGTGATGTTCAACCACCAGTCGGCTGCGCAAGCCCGGCGCGATGGCCAGCAACTGCCTGGCCTGCATGTGGAAGGGGTGACGTGGGACAGCCACACGGCGCATTTCGACTTGAGCCTGGACACCGAAGAGTCTGGCGAAGGGCTGCTGGCTTCGCTGACTTACGCCACCGCACTGTTCGACGCGAGCACCTTGCAGCGCTTCGCCGCCCATTGGCAGAACGTGCTCAAGCGTGTGGCGGGGAATGCCCAACAGTGTGTCGCCGACTTGCCGATCCTGGGCAGCGATGAACAAGCGCAGATGCTGTACGCGTGGAACCCGCCGCAACCGTCGCGTGCCGCCCACGGCAGCGTGCTGCAAAAGTTCGAACAACAGGTGGCCAGCCATCCCCAGGCCATCGCCTTGATCATGGATCAGCGGCGCATGACCTACGCCGACCTCAACCTGCGGGCCAACCGCCTGGCCCACGCACTGATCAAGCAGGGCGTGGGTGCCGACAGCTTGGTGGGCGTGGCCGTGGACCGTTCGCTGGAGATGATCATTGCGCTGTTGGCGGTGCTCAAGGCCGGTGGCGCCTATGTCCCGCTGGACCCGCAATACCCCCAGGATCGCCTGCAATGCATGATCGAAGACAGTGGCCTGCAGCTTTTGCTGACCCAGCAGCCGCTGCTGGAGCGCTTGCCGATCAGCCCTGGCCTGGCGTTGATTTGCCTGGAAGGGGATCAGGATTGGCTCGCCGAGTATCCGTGCAGCAACCCCGATGTACGGGCGTTCCCCGCGAACCTGGCGTACCTGATGTTTACCTCCGGCTCGACCGGGAGGCCCAAGGGCGTCGGTATCGATCAGGCCTCGCTGGCACGGCATGTCGAGGTGTTTATCGAATTGTTCGAACTGACTGCGGCTGACCGCGTGTTGCAGTTCGGTACGTTCAATTTCGACGGGTTTGTCGAACAGCTGTATCCGGCGCTGTGCTGCGGTGCCGCCGTGGTGGTGCGCGGCGGCGAGTTGTGGGACAGCGACACCTTCTATGCGCAACTGATCGAACATGAGATTTCGGTGGTTGACCTGACCACCGCCTATTGGCACTTGATCGCCCGTGACTTTGCCGAGCGCGGCGTGCGCGATTACGGCCGCCTGCGCCAAGTGCATGCCGGTGGTGAGGCGATGCCGCCGGAAGGGCTTGCCTCCTGGCGTGACGCCGGGTTGGGCCATGTGCGCCTGCTCAACACCTACGGCCCCACCGAAGCGACCGTCACGGTGACTGCCCTGGATTGCGCCGGCTACGTGGAAGGTCGCGAGACCGTCACGCAGATGATGCCCATTGGTCGCGTGCTGGACGGCCGTGCGATTTACCTGCTGGATGCCAGCCTGAATCCGGTGCCCGTGGGCGTGGCGGGTGAATTGGTGATTGGCGGGCCGCTGCTGGCACGGGGTTACTTCAACCGCGCCGCGCTTACCGCCGAACGGTTTATCCCCGACCCCTTCGACCCGCTAGGGGGAGGGCGTTTGTACCGTACCGGCGACCTGGCCCGTTACCGCGCCGATGGCGTGATCGAGTACATCGGTCGCATCGACCACCAGGTCAAGGTGCGCGGCTTCCGTATCGAGCTGGGCGAGATAGAATCGCGCCTGCTGGCACAGGACGACGTACGCGAAGCGTTGGTGATCGCCGCCGACCAGCAACTGATTGCCTACCTCGTCACCCCACTGACCGAAGCCGAGCAGCCTGGCTTGCGTGAGCGCATTCGAGCTGTGCTGCGCGATGAGCTACCTGACTACATGGTGCCGGCGCACTTCATGTTCCTGGAACGCCTGCCGCTGAGCCCCAACGGCAAGCTGGACCGGCATGCCCTGCCACGCCCGGAAGCGACTCAGGCGACCGAGCAGTGGGTGGCCCCTATCAGTGCGCTGGAGCAGCAAGTCGCGGCGATCTGGGCGGATATTCTCGGCGCCGAGCGTATTGGCCTGAACGACCATTTCTTCGAACTCGGCGGGCATTCGTTGCTGGCCATGCAAGTGGCTTCACGCCTGCGGCATAACCTGGGGATCGAGTTGCCCTTGCGCGTGCTGTTCGAACAACCGCGCCTGCAGGGGTTCGTGGCCGCGCTGCACACCGAGGGCAAGCGCGGCGGTTCGACGGCGCCGGCGTTGGTTCCCGCGTCTCGCGAGCTGCCGTTGGTGTTGTCCTACGCCCAGGAACGCCAGTGGTTCCTCTGGTTGCTCGACCCCGAAAGCGCCGCCTACCATGTGCCCAGCGCTTTGCGCCTCAAGGGCCGGTTGGACCTGGACGCGCTGCAGCGCAGTTTCGATGCCTTGGTGGCACGCCATGAAAGCCTGCGCACCCATCTGCATCAGGGCGATGAGCAGACCGTGCAGGTGATCCTGCCGCAAGGGCGTGTCCAGATTACCTTGCGTCAAAGCGATGAAGCGCAGGTAAAGGCGCAAGTCGAAGCCGAGATCGCCCGACCGTTCGACCTGCAAGCTGGGCCGTTGCTGCGGGCTACGCTGTTGCGCCTGAGCGACGATGAGCATGTGTTGGTGCTGGTCCAGCACCATATCGTCTCGGACGGTTGGTCGATGCAGATCATGGTTGATGAACTGGTGCAACTGTACAGCGCCTACAGCCAGGGCCAGGAGGTGCAGTTGCCGGCCTTGCCGATCCAGTACGCAGACTACGCCCGTTGGCAGCGCGAGTGGATGGACGCCGGCGAGAAGGACCGGCAACTGGGCTACTGGCAGGCGTTGCTAGGTGGCGAGCAACCAGTGCTCGAGCTGCCGTTCGACCACCAGCGCCCGGCTGAGCAAAGCCATCGTGGTGCGCGCCTGTTTGTAGAGTTGCCACCGACCTTGGTCGCCGACCTCAAAGGCCTTGCACAGCGTGAGGGCGTGACGATGTTCATGCTGTTGCTGGCCTCGTTCCAGGCGTTGATGCATCGCTACAGTGGCCAGGAAGACGTGCGCGTGGGAGTGCCTATCGCCAACCGCAACCGAGTCGAAACCGAGCGGTTGCTGGGCTTCTTCGTCAACACCCAGGTGCTCAAGGCCGATATCGACGAGCAGACCTCAGTGCTGCAATTGTTGCAGCAGACCCGCCGCCGTGCGCTGGAAGCCCAGGACCATCAGGACTTGCCGTTCGAGCAACTGGTTGAGGCACTGCAACCCGAGCGCAGCCTGAGCCTCAACCCGCTGTTCCAGGTGATGTTCAACCATCAAACCGAGGCACGCCTGGGCGCAACCGAGCATCAACTGTCCACTTTGCGTGTCGAAGGGATGGAATGGGCAAGCCATACCGCGCACTTCGACCTTGACCTGGATGTGCATGAAGGTACTGACGGTATCTGGGCCACCCTGGGTTATGCCACCGACCTGTTCAATGCCTCCACCATCGAGCGCATGGCGCGGCATTGGCAGAACCTGCTGCAGGGCATGGTTGCAGACCCACGGAAGAGCATTGGCCAGTTGAATTTGCTCGATCTGGCTGAGCGCCAACAGATCCTGCAACTGTGGGACCGTACTGACGCCGGCTTCTCGGCTACCCGACTTGTTCACGAACTGGTCGGCGACCGCGCCCGCGAAACCCCCGATGCCGTGGCAGTGAAATTCGACGCGCAAACCCTGACTTACGGCGAACTGGACCGCCAGGCCAACCGCCTGGCCCATGCGCTGATCGCCCGTGGCGTCGGCCCGGAAGTGCGCGTGGCCATCGCCATGCCGCGCAGCGCCGAAATCATGGTGGCGTTCCTCGCGGTGATGAAGGCCGGTGGCGTGTATGTGCCGCTGGATATCGAATACCCGCGTGATCGCCTGCTGTACATGATGCAGGACAGTCGTGCGAAGTTGCTGCTGACCCACACCAGCGCGTTGCAGCAACTGCCGATCCCCGACGGCCTCGATAGCCTGGCGATTGATCGCACCGAGGAATGGGCCGATCACAGTGACACGGTTCCGCAAATCGAATTGGACGGCGATAACCTCGCCTACGTGATCTACACCTCTGGCTCGACGGGCATGCCCAAGGGTGTCGCCGTTGCTCACGGACCACTGGTAGCCCATATCATCGCCACCGGCGAGCGTTATGAAACCTCGCCCGCCGATTGCGAACTGCACTTCATGTCCTTTGCCTTCGACGGCTCCCACGAAGGCTGGATGCACCCGTTGATCAATGGCGCCAGCGTGCTGATCCGCGACGACAGCCTGTGGCTGCCGGAATACACCTACCAGCAAATGCATCGCCACAACGTGACCATGGCGGTGTTCCCGCCGGTGTACCTGCAACAGTTGGCCGAGCATGCCGAGCGTGACGGCAACCCGCCGAAGGTGCGTGTGTACTGCTTTGGCGGCGATGCCGTCGCCCAGGCCAGTTACGACTTGGCTTGGCGCGCACTCAAGCCGACCTACCTGTTCAACGGCTACGGCCCGACGGAAACCGTGGTCACGCCACTGCTGTGGAAAGCGCGCAAGGGCGACCCGTGCGGCGCCGTCTATGCACCGATTGGCACACTGCTGGGCAACCGCAGCGGCTACGTATTGGACGCGCAACTCAACCTGCAACCCATCGGCGTAGCCGGCGAGCTGTACCTGGGCGGCGAAGGCGTGGCCCGTGGTTATCTTGAGCGCCCGGCGCTGACTGCCGAACGCTTCGTGCCGGACCCATTCGGCAAACCGGGTAGCCGCGTGTACCGCAGCGGCGACCTGACCCGTGGCCGCCCGAATGGTGTGGTGGACTACCTCGGCCGTGTCGACCATCAGGTGAAAATCCGTGGTTTCCGTATCGAACTGGGCGAAATCGAAGCGCGTCTGCGTGAGCAGGAAAACGTCGGCGAAACCGTGGTGGTCGCCCAGGAAGGACCGACCGGTAAACAGTTGGTGGCTTATGTGGTGCCCGCAGACGGCAGCCTGGCCAACGAAACCGAGTTCCGTGAAACCCTGCGCCGCGCGTTGAAAACCCGCTTGCCGGATTACATGGTGCCGACGTACTTCATGTTCCTGGCGCAGATGCCGTTGACCCCCAACGGCAAGCTCGACCGCAAGGGCCTGCCGCAACCGGACGCCAGCCTGTTGCAACAGGCCTATGTGGCGCCGCAGAGCGAGCTGGAGCAACAGCTCGCGGCGATCTGGGCCGACGTGCTGCGCTTGCCGCAAGTAGGCCTGAACGACAACTTTTTCGAGCTGGGCGGTGATTCGATCATCTCGATCCAAGTGGTGAGCCGGGCGCGGCAGGCCGGTATCCGCTTTACGCCCAAGGACCTGTTCCAGCACCAGACCGTACAAAGCCTGGCCGGTGTGGCACGCCAGGGGGACGACGGGTTCGCGATCGATCAGGCGGCCTTGAGTGGCGAAACATTGCTGTTGCCGATCCAGCAGGCCTTCTTCGCCGATGAGATTGCCGAACGTCACCACTGGAATCAGTCGGTGGTGCTCAAAGCCCATGAGCCCCTCGATGCCGGGCTGCTTACCCAGGCCTTGCAGGCGCTGATCATGCATCACGATGCGCTGCGTTCCCGGTTTTTCGAGGGCACGGACGGCTGGCAGGGTATGTATCGCGCCGCCGAGCACCACCAGGCCGATGCCGTGCTGTGGCAAAGCGTGTTGCACGATATCGAAGAACTGGCCGCCTTGGGTGAGGAGGCGCAACGCAGCCTTGATCTTGACCAGGGCCCGTTGATGCGTGCGGTGCTGGTTCAATTGAACGACGGTTCGCAACGCTTGCTGCTGGTCATCCATCATTTGGTGGTGGATGGCGTGTCGTGGCGGATTCTCCTTGAGGACCTGCAAACGGCCTATCGCCAACTCGCCAGTGGCGCCAAGGTGGCGTTGCCCGCCAAGACCAGTTCAACCCGCGACTGGGCGCAGCGGCTTCAGCGATATGCCCAAGGCGACGCACTGACCCGGGAACTGGCGTGGTGGCAAGCCCAATTGCACGGCGCCGAATCTGACCTGCCGGGCGCCAATCCGCAGGCGAGCTTGAGCAACCGGCATGCCGGCAGCGCGATCACACACTTGGACGCCGCTCACACGCGCCGCCTGTTGCAGGATGCACCTGCCGCCTACCGCACCCAGATCAACGACCTGTTGCTGACGGCGCTGGCGCGGGTAATCGGGCGCTGGACCGGACACGATTCCACCCTGATCCGCCTCGAAGGACATGGCCGCGAAGACCTGTTCGAGGAGATCGACCTGACCCGCACGGTCGGCTGGTTCACCAGCATTTACCCGATCAAACTCACGCCGGCTGCAACCCTGGCTGGCTCATTGAAGGGGATCAAGGAACAACTGCGCGCCATTCCCGACAAGGGCATCGGTTTTGGTGCCTTGCGCTACCTTGGCCAGCCTCAGGTACGCGATGCACTGGCAGACTTGCCGCAGCCGCGCATTACCTTCAACTACCTGGGCCAGTTCGATGCGAGTTTTGATAGCCATGAACACGTGGGGCTGTTTGCGCCCTCCGGTGACGCCGCCGGCAGCGATCAGAGCCCGGACGCATCGCTGGGCAACTGGCTGGAAATCAATGGCCAGGTGTACGGCGGCGAGCTGAACCTGAACTGGGGATTCAGCCAGCAGATGTTCGATCCGGTTTGCATCCAGCAGTTGGCCGATGACTACGCCGAAGAGCTCAAGGCGTTGATCGAACACTGCTGCCAGCCCGGACAGGCCGGCGCCACGCCGTCGGACTTCCCGCTGGCGCGCTTGAACCAGGCGCAGTTGGATAGCTTGGGGTTGCCGTTGAACCAGGTCGAAGACATTTACCCGCTTTCGCCGATGCAACAGGGCATGTTGTTCCAATCGTTGTTTGGCCAGGGTTCGGGCGACTACATCAACCAGATGCGCGTGGAGGTGCAAGGGTTGGATGTGGCGCGTTTCCGCGCAGCCTGGCAGGTCGCGCTGGAGCATCACGATATTCTGCGGACCGGTTTCCTCTGGCAGACCGAGTTGGAGCAGCCGTTGCAGGTGGTGTACCGGACGGCGCAGGTGCCGTTTGTCGAGCACGACTGGCAGCAGCGCGCAGACAGTGGTCAGGCGCTTGACGCGTTGGCGCATACCCTGCGAGCCGATGGTTTTGTGCTGGAACAGGCGCCTTTGCTGAACCTGATGGTGGTCCGCACCGGTCCTGACAGCCATCATCTGATCTACACCAACCACCATATCCTGATGGATGGCTGGAGTGCCTCGCAGCTGTTCGGCGAGGTACTGCAACAGTATGCTGGCGAGCCGTTGCGCGCACCGAGTGGGCGCTACCGGGATTATATCGGTTGGTTGCAGGCCCAGGACCCGGTCACCAGCGAGACCTTCTGGAAAGCCCAGTTGGCCGGTTTGCAGGAGCCCACGCGCCTGTCCCGTGGCATCACCCTTGAGTCGGGTGTGCCCCAGGCAAATGGCGTTCATCACCTGATACTGGAGCAGACGGCGACCGAACAGCTCAAGGCTCTTGCCCAGCGCCATAAAGTGACCCTCAATACGCTGGTGCAAAGCGCCTGGCTCTTGCTGTTGCAACGGCATACCGGCCTCGACACCGTCGCGTTCGGGGCCACGGTTGCGGGGCGTCCGGCCGAGCTGGCGGGTATCGAGCAGCAGGTCGGATTGTTCATCAACACGCTACCGGTGGTGGCCGCTCCAAGCCCGCAGTTGAGCGTCGACGCTTGGTTGCAGCAGGTGCAGGAACAAAACCTGCGCCTGCGTGAACAGGAGCACACGCCGCTGTTCGAGATCCAGCGTTGGGCCGGGCTTGGTGGCGAGGCATTGTTCGACAGCATCCTGGTGTTCGAGAATTACCCGGTGTCCGAAGCGCTGGAGCAGGGCTCGCCGGTGGGCCTGCGGTTCGGTGCGATGGACAGCCTGGAACAGACCCACTATCCACTGACCGTGCTGTTGGCCATGGGTGACAGACTGGCGGTGGAGTTCAACTACGCTCACTCTGCATTCGATGCTCAGGAGATCGAGCATCTGGCGGAGCATTTCCAACAGTTGCTGCAAGCCTTGACGCTGCCGCAGATGGAGCGTCTGGCAGACCTGCCATCGCTGCCCGCCGCGCAACGTCAACGGATCGTCGAGGATTGGAACGCAACGGCGCGTGAGTACCCGTTGCAGCGTGGCGTGCATCAGTTGATCGAAGACCAGGTAACCCTGACACCAGAAGCACCGGCTCTGGTGTTTGGTGCACAGCGCCTGAACTACGCCGAACTGAACCGTCGTGCCAACCGCCTGGCGCATCGCCTGATTGAAGCCGGCGTGGGCCCGGACGTGCTGGTGGGCCTGGCGGTAGAGCGCTCCATGGACATGGTGGTAGGCCTGTTGGCGGTGCTCAAGGCCGGGGGCGCCTACGTGCCGCTCGACCCTGAATACCCGCGTGAACGCCTGGCCTACATGCTGGAAGACAGTGGTGTGAAACTGCTGTTGACCCAGGCGCACTTGCATGAACAGTTGCCGATTCCCCAGGGACTGCAAACCCTGGTGCTGGGTGAGTCTGCATTCGAAAACTACAGCGACGCCAATCCAGGGATCGCGCTGGACGGCGAAAACCTTGCCTACGTGATCTACACCTCGGGCTCCACCGGCCAACCCAAAGGCGCCGGCAACCGGCATTCAGCCCTGGCCAACCGCCTGCACTGGATGCAGGAAGCCTATGGTCTGGAGGTCAGCGATACAGTGCTGCAAAAGACCCCGTTCAGTTTCGACGTATCGGTGTGGGAATTCTTCTGGCCGCTGATGACCGGCGCTCGCCTGGTGGTGGCAGCGCCGGGGGATCACCGCGATCCGGCCAAGTTGATCAGCCTGATCAATCAGGAACAGGTCACTACGTTGCACTTCGTGCCTTCGATGTTGCAGGCCTTCCTGCAGGATCCAGTGGTGTCGACCTGCCAAAGCCTGCAGCGCATCGTGTGCAGCGGTGAAGCCTTGCCGGTGGATGCCCAGCAGCAGGTCTTCGCCAAGCTGCCGCAAGCCGGGCTCTACAACCTGTACGGCCCGACTGAAGCTGCCATCGACGTGACCCACTGGACGTGCGTTGAGGAAGGCTGCGATACGGTGCCGATCGGTAAACCGATTGCCAACCTGGGCTGCTACATCCTTGACAGCAACTTCGAACCGGTGCCGGTCGGTGTGTTGGGCGAGTTGTACCTGGGTGGTGTCGGTCTGGCCCGTGGTTACCATCGCCGCCCGGCGCTTACCGCCGAGCGCTTTGTGGCTCACCCTTTCGTCAAAGGCGAACGCCTGTACCGCACCGGCGACCTGGCGCGCTACCGCGCAGACGGCGTGATTGAATACGCCGGGCGTATCGACCACCAGGTCAAGCTGCGCGGCCTGCGTATCGAGCTGGGTGAAATCGAAGCGCGCCTACTGGAACACGACTGGGTTCGTGAGGCCGCCGTGCTGGCGGTCAATGGTGCATACCTAGTGGGCTATCTGGTGCTGCGAGGCGCCGGCGATAACTGGCGCGCAGTGTTGAGCGCTCACCTGGCCCAACACCTGCCGGACTATATGGTCCCGGCCCAGTGGGTGTTGCTGGAGCAGATGCCTCTGAGCCCTAACGGGAAGCTTGATCGCAAAGCCTTGCCAAAGCCTGATGTGGCTCAGCACGCCCAGGCTTACCTGGCACCGCAAACCCCGCTGGAGAAACAGCTTGCGGCGATCTGGGGGGATATTTTGGGTGTTGACCCCGTTGGCCTGCGCGATAACTTTTTCGAACTGGGTGGTCACTCCTTGTTGATCTTGATGCTCAAGGAACGCATCAAGAACGCCAGCGGTGTCAATCTTTCGGTGACCCAGTTGATGCTCAATCCGACAGTGCAAGGGCAAGTCGAATGCTTGCTTGGTAGCACGCGCCGATCGCTCATCGTGCCGCTCAACAGCGTGGAATCGGGTACGCCGTTGTTCCTGTTCCACCCCAGCTATGGCTCGGTGCATTGTTATAAAGCGGTAGCGCTGGCACTCAGGGAGCAACGCCCGGTGCTGGGTGTGATCTGCCGAGCGCTGGCAGAAGAGGGCGGCCCGGTGCCTTCCTGGGCGAGTATGGTTGAGGACTACACCGAGCAGTTGATGGTCGCCCACCCGCAAGGCCCGTTCCGCCTGGCCGGTTGGTCGCTGGGCGGCAACTTGGCGCTGGACGTGGCCTACAGCCTGGAACGGGCGGGCAGGGAAGTCGAGCGCGTTGGTCTGGTCGACACACCGCCGCCGCATGACGTCACAGCATTCTGGAAGGAAGACGATGTTATCGACGATCGGCACCTGTCCGATGCAGCGCAGCGGGCTGAGTTGCTCGGCGTGATGTTCCCGTCGCATGCTTTGCAGGTCCAGGCGATCTGGCAGGAGGCCCAAGCGAGCGAACAAGAGCAAACGCGGCAATGGGCGCGACTGGACGCCTGGGCTGAACACACCTTGGGGGAAGCCTATCTGACACTGAAGCACGAACTGCTGGAAGGTTCTGAGGCGCAGGTGTCCTGGGATATCAAGCAAGCGTTGGATCAGCGGTTGCAAGAGGCTCGATATTCGGCGATCACGGCACCGGTACTGTGTTGGTGGGCTGCCCAGAGCAAGGGTGGGCAACATCGCGAGCTGATCGAGTCGAGCCTGCGGGCAGTGCTTGGGCAGATGGCAATCGCGCAATCGATCGTGATCGACACCACCCATGAGCGCATCGTGGACAACCCTGAGTTTGTCAGTAGTTTCGTGGATGTGATGGGCAGATAAGCGGAGGTCGAAAAGCCCCCAATCACGCAAGTGGCTGGGGGTTTTTTATGGGTTGTTCCTGTCGATATGCACAACCTTTTTATTGAGTTTGTGCGGGTAAAGCTTTCCAATAGATGCTGGGTGGCTAGTTGCCAGCTTTTTCCATGGAAGCCCTTTTACTGACCAGGACCTACGACCCGCTATGTACCATGATGAGCGCGAAATTATTGCCGAGCAGATGATCGATAAGCTCGAATCTCAGTGTCCTGGCTACCTGGATGTTTCAGGTGATGACCGGTTGCTGCTGATGTTGATTATCGTCGCGAGGCTTTGGAGCCCGCCCAAGACGCAACTCGACTTGGCTCATGAGCTGTTGCAAAACTCTGTTGTTGCTTCAATGGACCTCAAGAAGCTCGCCCAATTGACGCTACACACTCGGCGCGTCATCGGCTCTGGCCTTGAAGCGGCCGATTTGCTTATCCATCTCGCTGCCAAATTGATAGCGTCGAAGCTGGGGATTGATTACCGGCATCCGAAGTTGGTCGCTGCGCTGGTGGGTACCGTGCAATCGACGTTATCCACGTCCCTGTTGGAGGTCATGCCCAATACTGCCGAGCTTTCGCTGGGTCTGCTCGGCGACGGCCCGAGAAGATCATTTCCAATGGTGGGTAACATCGACAGTTATCTAGGTTGTCTGATCGGTATCCGTCTGGCAGCGGAGGGAATCAAAGCCAACTTCGTCAATCCCGGCCGATACCAGCGCTCCGCTAAAGCGACATTCCTGTTTGACGCTCCGTATGTTGATCAAGAGCCTATGCTCCATGCATTGCACGAGGTGCTGACGCACAACGTTCAAAGTCGTCTGGTGGTGATCCAGAACTGGACACGTGCAAAAACGTCGGGTCTTTGGAAGGAGATGCAGGCGCTGATCCACGGTCGTGCCTACGTCGAGGCGATCATCGATTTCAGCAGCCTCCCTACGGCTTCCGATCACTGCACCGCGATTATTCTCAATACTGGAGGAGTCCAGGATGAGGTGCTCTACGTCGATGTATCCGTGGCCAATACGTCACTGCCCATGGATGGTATAGAGCGGATGCTGCTGGCTGGGTGTATCTACAATCTCTGGCAAGGCCGCCATTTCCATCGTGGGGAGGAATACCTTTCCGTCGAGGTCGTGCGGTTTCTCAACAACTACTTCCTGGACGGTTTCAAGCCCATTCGCGGTTTGTGCAATACCTCGAAAAAGTTGCCCAAGACGATGGGCAAAGCACGCCGTGCCACGGGAGAGTTTGTTAAGACGCTATCAGGTGGCGTTCCTGAGCGAACGTTGACCGACACCAGCAAGATGGTTGCGGATCGACTGACAGCGCGTGCCAAGGCCTGCTGTTGCTATGTGATCGGCAACAATGGCGAGGGCAAGAGTTTCCTGCTCCGCGATATCGTATACCGCTTGGCTGAAGTGAAGACACACAGCATCGGTATCCCGATGTCCCATGCTCATCGATTCCCTCAGGACGATACCTCAGTCAGCGCCTTCTTTGAGTACCGGGGCGCAATCAATAAACGCATCATGCCGAACATTCGCGTGATCTCATCCAGCCCAGACAAAGTTGCGCTCTTGAACGCGTGCCTGGGACTGGTCGGGTTCAGTTTACGCACCTTCCTTACCTTGAAATCCAAATCCGACCTCGACCGCCATGGTGACCCTCGGCGAGATGAACTCGACCTGGCAGTGGAAGAGGACGTCAGGTACCTCAACAGTGATCGCGGTGCGTTCAGTGCGTACACACTCAACTTTGTGCGCGAGAAGTACCGGACGATTGCCTTCGAACATCTCAGCTCCGGCGAGCAAAGCATTCTCAACCTGCTGATCAATATCATCTCTTCGAACGCCTTGAACACTACGTTCCTGATCGACGAGCCTGAAATCAGCTTGCATGTCGGTTGGCAGCAAATCGTGCCGCGCATCCTCACCCTGTTGAGCAAGCGTCTGGGCGCATCGTTTATCGTTGCGACTCATTCGCCCGTCCTCATCGCGAATGCAGCGAAAGACGATATTTGTTATGTGTCCAGATTCGCCGAGTTGAAGGAGATCCCCATCGATGAGCGTCATTCGGTGGAAACGCTGCTGATGGATGGTTTTGGAACATACACCCCGCATAACCGTGAGGTTCATGAGCGGTGTGCGAAGGTGGTGGCGTCAATTATTTCAGCTGTAAACACACCCGATGTCGTTGTTCAGGTGAGCGAAGCCACCGACAAGCTCAAACAGTTCGAAAAGTCCATTCACAAGGAACTCCTGACTGATAGCGACGAACGTACAGCCAGCGATCTGGACCTTGTTCGAAAAACCCTGGGTGCCGTTTCGATGCTGCTTAAACAAAGTGAGGCTAGCCATGGCTGAGTTCACTCTCGAAAAAATGGCAGAGGTCCGCGCACGTTATGAAGGTGAATGCCACGAACGCGAGATTCATCGGCAAAAAACGCTCGAGTATCTTGAGAAGCAAAACACGCTTGCGATCGCAGAGTTCGAGCGGCGAAAAAGCGGGAAGCCTGCCTCCAAAAAAGACCTCTGGACTCAATTGACGGGGTACAGGAAAAACCTCAAGTCTGGTGTAACCGGCCCTTTGATTCGCAAGGCGTTACGAGCATTTCTGGTGACGGAGCAAAATGGTCTGTGCTGTTATTGCCAGCGCCCACTATTAAATATTGCCCATGCCAAGCCCATCGAGCACATTCTTCCTCGGGTGGATTTCGTCCAGTACACCTTTCAATTCTGGAACCTGGCGATTGCTTGTTTTGATTGCAACCAGATCAAACTCGATAAGAACTGGGCGAATGTCGACAAGAAAGCCTTGGACACCTACCCAGGGTTTGCCGAATTTACCGAGATGTATCATCCGAGGTTTCATCCTTTTTCTAAGCACGTGCGGTTCATCCGGGTACAGACAAACGAGCTGCTCATCTCGATCTACATCGGAAATACCGTCCAGGGCCGGCATTTATGCTTGAACCACCTCCAAGAGCTGTCAGCGCGGGAGATCGTACTCAACAGCAATCCGCAACTCAGGATGGCGCTGGAAGTGATCAACGCCGAGGTTGCCGAGACGGAGGGGAACCTGCCGCCGGAACTCAAGGCTTACCTCGAAGCGCTGAATAAATCGACGTCGCAACTGTACGCGCTCGGTACGCCCCCACAAAAAAGCCCCTGACCACTCAAGTGGCCAGGGGCTGCTGTCATTACCCGAACTTAGAAATTCCAACGCGTAGTCAGCATCACATTGCGTGGGTCACCGTAGTACGCCGAGTTATAGAATCCGATGTTGGTGTAGTACTTCTTGTCGAACAGGTTGTTGACGTTGACCGTGGCGGAAACATTCTCGGTCACTTGGTAACGCGCCATCACGTCCACTAGCCAGTAGGGGTCTTGCGCGAATTTTTCCTTACGGTCTGTGGTGGGGTTGGTCAGCACCTGCCAGCCTTCACCCTGCCAGCGGGCGCCACCGCCCAGGGTCAGCTTGTCCAGCGGGCCGGTGAGCTTGTAGGTGGTGTAGAAGTTGACCTGGTCCTCCGGCTCCCAGGTGGAGACTTTCTCGCCGGTCTGGTCGCGAATGACTTTGTGGGTATAACCGGCCTGCACCTGCCAGCCTGGTGCCAGTTCGCCGGAGATTTCCGCTTCGTAGCCCTTGGTTTTTGCCTTGATACCTTTATAGGGATTGTCGATCAGCGACACGCCGGTGTAGTTCAGGTCGGCCTCTGCACGGTTTTCCTCGTGGACTTCGAAGTACGCCAGGCTTGCATTCAGGCGACCGTCGTAGAACTCACCCTTGAGACCGAACTCGTAGTTGGTGCCTTCGTCCGGCTCGAGCATTTTGTTGCTGGTATCGCGGTACGCGGTTTGCGGCAAGTAGATGTCGGTGTAGCTGGCGTACAGCGAGTAGTTGTCATTGAGGTCATAGACCAGCCCGGCATAGGGAATGACTTTGCCGGTGTCCTTGGTGTCGCTGGTGCCGGTTACCTGATAATTGGCAATCCGCGTACCCAGTAACAGGTGCAGGTCGTCCATCAGGCTGAAACGTGCGGTCATGTAGTTACCGGTCTGGCGCGTGGTTTCATCGTTCTTGAAGCCCACTTTTCCCCAATCCGGTTCGATGCTGTCGCCATTCCAGTTGTAGAAATCGTGAACGTTGTTGATGTAGGTCGGGCTGTAGTAGTCCTTGCCCACCCAGTGCGAAGAAGAGATCGACGAGCCGACCACCAGCTCATGCTCGCGACCGAACAGGCTGAAGGGGCCGGTCAGGTACACATCGCCGCTGTCGCTGACGGTTTCACCGGTGAACTTGTTGCCGTAGATTGACGACAACCCGGTCACGGGGTCTGGCCGGGTCAGGGAGCCCAGCGGTGCGTTATAGCCGTTGATCTGGTGGTTGTATTGCCCTTTGGCGACCCACCCATTATCGAAGGTGTGTTCCAGGGTGGCGAACGCGGTGCGCGAGTATTGCTCCCACTTGCTCCACTTGGCGCCGTTGTTGAACGAACGCGGCAAGCTGATCGTGTTACCGGCCCGGTCATAGATGGGACGGCTGCCGGACCAACCGGAGCCTTTTGGGTCGTTGTCCTGATAGTCGGCGCCGACGGTCAGTAGGGTGTCTTCATCCAGGTCGAACTCGAGAATACCGTAGAACACGCTGGTCTTGCGTTCATAGTGATCCATGAACGAATGCTCGTTCTGGTAGGCAGCGACGGCTCGGCCACGGACGTTGCCGGTTTCGGTCAGCGGACCGCTGACGTCTACTTCCGAGCGATACTTGTCCCAGGAGCCCGCGCCGAGTTCGACATGGCCCTGGAACACCGAGGTCGGTTTTTTGCGCACCAAGTTGATGGTCCCGCCCGGGCCGCCGGCGCCGGTCAGCAGGCCGGTAGCGCCCTTGAGCACTTCGACGCGGTCGTAGATCGCCATGTCGGTCAGGGTCTGGCCGGCCGAGTAGGGCGCGTTGCGCGTCATCGGGATGCCGTCGTACTGGAAGTTCTGGATGGCAAAGCCGCGTGAGTAGTAGTTGGTACGCTCACTGTCATAGGTCGACACGGTAATGCCCGGTGTGTGGCGCATGACGTTGTCGATACCGGTCAGGCCGAAGTCATCCATGGCCTGGCGCGTGACCACCGAGATCGACTGCGGTGTCTGGCGCGGCGTGAGGACCATGCGTGTAGCGGTCGCGATGGTGCCTGGGGTATAGGAACCCGTACCCTCTGTGACCGTGCCCAACTGGTTGGCCATGACCTGGGTTGCCCCCAGCTCCAGGGCGCCCGAACCAGCGCTAGCGCTGATGGTCACGGCATTGCCTTGCAGGCTATAGCTGACGCCCGTGCCTTTGAGCAGGGCAGTAATGGCCTTGGTCGGTTCCAGCTTGCCCTTTACGGCGAGGCTGTTTTTACCCTGCACATCCGTCGGGCTGTACAGCACTTGCAGGTTGGTCTGGCGCCCGAACTCCTGCAGCGCCGTCCCCAACGGCTGGGCAGGAATGTCGATCTCGATCTCCTGGGCCTGTACATAGCCCGACAGCGGCAGCGCGACCGCCAGGGCCAGCGCACACGGCTTAAGGTTGACGTTCAAGGCCCTGCGCATCGATAGCGCCTTGCTCAGGGGGCTGAGACCGAGTCGTACTGACATGAATGCGTTCTCTTCTATGTTTTTAGGTGGGCAGTTTATAGGTGTTTATTGAGGTCAATTCTCATTACCACTAGTGAGACGTTCCTACCTGAAGAAACCGGAAAAGAAATTCACGCGGGTTCCATTTCATACACCACCTGGCCCGCACTCAGGCGCACCAACTGGTCGGCAATATCGAAATAGCGGTCGTCATGACTGATCACGATGATGGTCTTGCCCAGGCGCTTGAGGTCCGGCAGCAGCTCGGTGTAGAAGACGCGGCGGAAGGCCGGGTCCTGGTCGGCGGCCCATTCGTCGAACACCAGTACCGGGCGTTCCTCCAGCCAGGCATTCACCAGGGCCAGGCGTTTGCGCTGGCCTGTGGAGAGGTCGGTGGTGCTGAACACGCCGTCCTTGACGCTGACCTTGTGCGCGATTTCCAGGCGTTCCAGGTACTTGGCGGCACTGTCCAGCGATTGGGTGGCGCTGCCTTGGACCAGGTCATCGAACAGGTAGTAATCGGCGAAAACCGTGGTGAACAGCTGGCGGTAGTCGTCGCGTGCCGGGTCGGTCACGGTTTCGCCGTTGAGGCGGATTTCGCCGGCGTGGGGTTGATACAGGCCCAGCAACAGCTTGATCAGGGTGGTCTTGCCGCAGCCGTTTTCGCCGACGATAAATACGATATCGCCCTGCTTGATGCTCAGGTTGATCGGCCCCAGGTGGAACGGCTGGCTGCCTTCCACCGGCGGCGGGCTGTACGTCACGCCGCGCAATTCCAGGCTGTTGACCACCGGCGTCGGGGCTTCGCTGCCATCCATCAGCAAGTGCGGCTCGGGGGATGAGAAGCGGTCGGACAGCTCGGTAATGCGCGCAAAGGCAATCCGCGCCTTGCCGATGATCGGCAAGTAACCCACCACATGCTCCAGCGGGCCTTTCATGTACAGCAATACCAGCACGAAGCCGGTGATCACCGCCGGGTCGGGGTTGGGGTTGTAGGCCTGCATGGCGAGGGCCAGGCCAATGACCACGAAGAACAGCATCGAGCCAAAGGTCTTGGCGACGATATAGATGTTCACCGAGCGCACCTGGATATCGCTGATGCGGTCGGCGGTTTCCTGGATGCGGTGGGTGTTCATGCGATAGCGGCGTGGGCGGTGGATGCGCAGTTCCTTGGCGCCCGAGGCGATCGCGGAGTAGTAGCGTTGCAGTTCGTCTTCCTGGTCGCGGGCTTCGTCGAAACCGCGGATGCCCTTGTGCCCGGCAACAAATTGCACGCTGCTGCCGATGGCGATGGCCACGATCATCATCAGGAACATCGGCACCGACAGGTACGCCAGGTAGCCCAGGCACCCGAGGGTGACGGTGGTGGCGATGGCCAACGGGGTGAACGCAAAGGAAAAATCGCTGATGGTGTCGACGTCGTGGGTCAGCACCGGAATCAACCGGTGGGAGCGATACCGCTCAATCTGCTCGATGGGCGCTGACAGCACCTTTTCACCGAGGTCCTTGCGCAGCGCGGCGATAATCCGCTGGCCCACATAGTTGGTGCCGATATCGGAGACGATCGAACTGGTCAGTGCCAACACGCACAACGCCGCAAACGTCAGGATCACCCCCTGCGTCATCCCGGTGGACGAGTGCAGGGCGTTATTGATGGTTGCCAGCAACAACGTGATGGCCAGGCCGCCGGCCATGCCCAGGGTGACGGAGACGATCACGATGGTGCGAAAGGGCCTGAGCAATGCGAGCAAACCGTTGAAGGCGCCGCGCTTGGGGTCGGTCATAAATACTTCCCGGAAAATGAAAAAGAGGGGGCTGGGCACACAGACCCTTACCCATGACAAACGAAGGATTGGCGCGACTATTTAGCTCGGCGTGCCCGGCGGTGGCGGTGATGGATAAATTGGGCGGGGCCTGGTTCGTTCTTGTGGTGTAGGCGCACGCGTATTGGCGCGTGCCTGATCTATCCAGCGAGAGCGAGACAATGACGAAAAAGAATCTGGTGTACGTATGGTCCCTGCGCAATGCCGCGGCCGACAAGGCCGGGCAGCCGGTGGCGTACAAGGACCACGAGCGCTACATGATGTCGGTGCTGGAATCCCTGGCGGGGGCGCTGAACGACACGCCGCTGGGCGATGCGTACAACCTGGTGGGGGTGGTGTACGACGATGACGAGCAGAACCCGCGTGACCAGCAATTGGTCCGTGACTACGGTTTTGCCTACCAGCCGGGGCGCCAGTGGCTGTACCCGGCCGACCTGCGGGTGCAGGGGCGCCTGGTCAATGATTTGCTGCTGAGCGTGCCGTCCACTTATCGGCGCCTGCCACGGGGCAGCGCGGAACACATCGCCGGCAAGCAGGACTTCGAACGCCGTCTGCACGACACGCTGGTGGAGTTGAAGGCCGATATCGTGGTGCTGGACGGCCTGCTGGTGATCCTCGACGAGCTCGTACGCCCCGGAGCGCCGTTTGCCCGTCGCATCATGAACATCCACCCGGGCATTACCCGCATCGAGTCGCCTTACGAGCGCCGGGGCGCCTATGCAACCTGGAACGCCCTGTACGGCGCGCGTGGGCTGACGGTCACGGACTGGGCCACCAAGGCCACGACGCCTTCGGAACCGCTGTACCTCACCGGCGCCTCGTTCCACTACGTGGACAACGGCATCGATTCGGGCGAAGTGTTCCACGACGTGCTCAAGACCGAGATCTCGCCGGACGACACCATCCTCGAACTGCGCTGGAACAACTTCAACAACAGCCTGTTCCCGGCGTTGCATGAAGGGTTGGCGTTGCTGGCGCAGAAGGGAATCTAAGCGGGCACGGTTAAGAATGTGGGAGCGAGCAAGCCCGCTCCCACATTAGATCTCCTGGGTGTTACAGGTCGCGCACTACGCGGAACCCAATCCAATCCCCCCGCGTCTGCGGGTAGATGGTGTTGCGGTTGCCCGAGCGCGAGAACACCGGCGCTTCACCCCAGTCATTGCCCCGAATCATGTAGCCCTCGCAGTTCGGCTCCATCCACGCGCTGCCATCGGTAGGCGCGCCGATGTAGTTGGGGTGTTCGCAGTCGGCCACGCGCTCGTAGACGTTGCCGTGCATGTCGTACATGCCAAAGGCATTCGGCGGGTAGCTGCCGACCGGCGACGAATAGCTGTACCCATCGGCCGGGCCATAGGTGTTGGCATGCTGGGCGATGCTGTAGTCCTTGCCCTCATCGAACGGGAAGGGGAATGGCCCGGTAGATCCGGCACGCGCGGCGTATTCGCGTTGGGCCTCGCTGACCATGTGGTACTGCTGGCCGGTTTTTTTCGACAGCCAGGCCACGTACTGCTTGATGTCGTCCATGTCCATGCACACCGCCGGCTGGCGTGGGCCCTGGGGGTAGCGCGGCTTGCTGGCGATGCATTCGCGGCCGGGGCGGGTGTCGCCATCGGCGATCTTCACGCCGGTTTGGCGCACGTAGCTGTCCCATTCGCCGGCGGTGATGTGGAAGCGGCTCATGGCGAACGGCTTGGCAAAGGTTACGTCGTGCATCGGGCCTTCATCCGGCTCGCGGCCGACTTCACCCTCGGGTGTGCCCATGGTGAAGGTGCCGGCGGGCAGCACCACCATTTCCGGGCAGTCCTTGCAGTCCTTGAACACTTTGCCGGGTTGTGGCGCGGCGGCCTGGGCGAGGCTTGGCAACAAGGCGCCGCACAGGGCGGTCAGTGCCAATGCCGTGAGGGGTTTGTTCATGGAGTCCTCTCATTCAACGTGGAAAAGGTGTGCGTTACACCCGCTGGCCCAGCAACGTCATGAAGCGCTGGATCTCTGCGGAAGAATTGAGCAGCCCAGGCGCGGTGCGGATCACTGGGCCGACATCACGGTCTACCGCATCGATCACCACGCGGTTTTTGATCATGTAGGCGGCCACGGCGTCACTGTCCTGGCCCTTGACCCTGAAGAAGGTAAAGCCGGCCGACAGCTCGGGGCTGCGTGGTGTGACCAGTTCGATCTGCGGGTGTGCCAGCAGCTGATCTTTCAGTTCGGTGTTCAACGCATGGATACGCGCCTGCACCGGCGCCTTGCCCAGCTGCAGGTGCAGCTTGAAGGCCTCGTCCGCCGCCCAGCGATGCTCGAAGGCGTGGTAGCCGCCCGGGGTCATGATGGTGGCGAAGTCCTTGTCTTCGGAAAAGGTCGGTACCATCGGTGTCACATACTTGTTTTGCGAGTCGCGGGCGCACACCAGTCCGGTGCCGCGCGGGCCGAACATCCACTTGTGGGTGCCGGCGATGAAAAAGTCGCAGTGCATGTCCGGAAAATCGAGGTTTTCCACGCCAAAGCCATGCACGCCGTCGACCACGTAAAGGATACGGTCCTTGTCGTCACGGTTGCGGTTGTGTTCTTCCACCAGCTTGCCGATCTCGCCGATGGGCAGTTTCACGCCGCTGCCGGACTGCACCCAGGTCATGCCGAGTACGCGGGTGTTGGGGCGGATGTTGCGCTGGATGTTGCCCAGCACCTCGTCGACGGACACGCGGTGGGCGTTCTCGAACAGGCGAATCTTGCGGACCTGGGTCTGCTCCTTGCGCACCCGGAAGTCCAGGCTGAACTCGGTGGCGTAGTGTTCGTGGACCGTGGTGAGGATCTCCTGGTCGGGCCGCACCTTGATCCCGCCATAAATCATCGCCAACCCTTCGGAGGTGCTGCCGGTGAGGGCGATCTGCGGCGGCGTGGCGTTCAGGTAGCGGCCGGCCCACTCGCGTACCTGGCCTTCGCGTTTCCAGGTTTCCTGCCGGTCCCAGTCCATGGCCAGGCCAGGGTTGCGATCGATCTGCGCGCGGTAGCGCTCAATGGCCTCGCGCACCGGCTTGGGGTGCGTGGCCACCAGGAAGTTGGAGAAGTGCAGGTAGTCTGGGTCCTGGTTGAACAGTTGCTTGAGCCCCGTCCATGGGGCATCGGTTGTGTTGGCGGCGAAGGCCTGCGGAAGCAGGGCAGCGCCCAGTGGCAGGCTGGCGGCAAATACACCAGCCTGCTTGAGGAACGTACGGCGGTCGGTCATGGACTGGCTTCTGGATGATTAGCGGTTGGCCAACGGCTTGGCAGCTTTTTGTACCTGGTCCCACACCCGCAGGAAGTTGCCTCCCCACAGCTTGGCGATGTCGGCTTCGGAGTAGCCGCGCTGGATCAGTTCGGCAGTGACGTTGCGTATTTCGCCGACGTTGTTCCAGCCCTGGACGCCGCCGCCATCGTTGAAGTCCGAAGACAGGCCGACATGGTCGATGCCGATCTTGCGCACGGTGTAGTCGATGGCATCCCCCAGGTCCTTGAGCGTGGCCTTGGGTTCTTCCTCGAGAATGCCGTACAGCGCGCTGGCATACTCGCCGAACTTGTGTTCGGGCCAGACGGCGATGATCGCGTCGCCCGGCATCAGCGCCACGGCGAGGTTGGGCAGGGGCGGCAGGTCGAAACGTGCGCGCAGGGCGTTGAGCTTGTCCTGGGTCGGCTGGCTCAGCGGGCGCAGGTAAGCGGAGAACCCCACGATCTGTACCACGCCGCCGCTGTTCTTGATCAGTTGCAGCTCTTTGTCGCTCAGGTTGCGCGGGATATCCACCGACGCGCGCGGCGCCGAATGGGACGCCACCATCGGCGTGCGGCTCAATTGCGCCACTTGCTCCAGCGCCTTGGTCGACATTTGCGACACATCGATGATCACCCCCAGGTCATTGAGACGGTGCACCGCTTGTTTGCCGATGTCCGACAGGCCATCAAGGGCGTCGGTGGAATCATTGAAGAACGGCAGTGGTCGCGACGAGTCCGACCAGGCGTTATTGCCCACATAGCTGAAACCGAACATGCGCATGCCGCGCGCCGCCCACAGGTCCAGCAGGTTCAGGTCGTTGCCCAGCGGGTAGGCGTTGAGCATGCTGATGAAGATTGCGAACTTGCCTTCGCCATGCAGGCGCCGGAAATCATCCGGGGTGTAGGCGATGGCGACCTGATTGGGGTAGTCGCGCACCATGCCGCTGATGATCTTGTAGCGCACTTCCTGTTCGTTGCGCGCGGCCTCGACAAAACCGTCGGTGGGTTTGTGCGGGGCGTTGGGGCCGTTCCAGATTTCCGGCCAGCCGAAGATGGTCAACGCTGCGCCGGACAAACGCCCGCGTGCCGCCTTGACCAGGTCGAACTGGCCTTCACCGTCCTTGTCGGCCTCGTTGCCGGCGGTGCCGAAATCCACGGGCACGGTGATATGGCTGTCGAACGACAGCAACCGATCCTGCATTTCATTGGCCTGCTTGATCACCGCCAGTGGGTAACCGGCATTGCCCTTGAACCAGTGATCCCAGACCAGGAAACCGGCTCCGGCACCGATGGCCAGTGCCAGCGGCAAGCCGATATACAGCGCCTTTTTCGAACGTGGTTTTGTCATTGCCATCTCAGTCAGTTGAGGCCTTCGCTATCAGGGAAGAACGAGTGATGGGCGGGGAAATTTAGGCGGGCAGGGCACGCCGGTAAATTTCCCCGGCGTGCAAACGTTCTAGCTCTGATAAAGCCGTTTCCTAAGGTAGACAATGACCATCTCTCGACGTGGGTTCATCGCAGGCCTGGCACTGACAGGTGCCGCTGTGCCGGCAGCCTTCTATGCCCATCGCGAGTTGACGCGCGAAGAAGAATTCCCCATCACCCCCGGCGAAGCCACGGTGGACCTGGCCGACACCGCCGGCCAGCACCTGGCAAACACGCTGCGTGGGGTCTGGGACCTGCGCCTGGAAGGTCGCGACGCCGGCCTCAAAGGGCTACCACTGCAAGATTTGCAACTGCTGCTCGACATCGCGCCCCGTGGGCGCGGTTTGCGCGGTTACCTGGACACCTCCGCCCACCTGCGCGCCGAAGGCGAGCCGCGTTACCGTGTGCTGGGTGACCTGCTGACGGGGGAGAGCGCTGTGCTCTACTGGCGCCTGATCGACCGTGATTCGGTCGACGGTACACCCGCCTATGAATTCAAGATGACCCTTGATGAGGTCTGGGCGGCCTTTGCCAACGCTGGCAGCAGCACCCTCAGTGGGCAGATCCTCGACCTGGATCGGCCACTTGCATGGGTTGAGCGCGATAATCGCTTCATCGCCCACAAGCAGTGGTTCCCCGAAGCCCGCCAGCGCATCGGCCTCAACCCGACCCTGCTGGCCTGGCTGATTTCTCCCGAACACCGCCTGTTTCATCAACTGTGGCACGCCACCCGTGACCAGTGGCACAAACTCTCCGAGGAAAAACGCGACGCCCTGCGTGGTATTGGCTGGCAACCCGGCCCACGCGGCCAGGAGCGCGATGCTCGGGGTAAACGCAAGGACCGTAACGGCTCAGGTATCGACTTCTTCTTCATGCACCGCCACATGCTCGGCACCGCGCGCTCCATGCAGGATCTGCCCTCGTGGCCGCAATTCCCCGAGCCGCAACCGGCCCTGGAACGCGATCGCCTGGGCTTTCTGCGCTACTTCGACAACCACGACGGCTTCGCGCTGCCGCCCACCTGGCAGGCACCCGATGACAGCGAGTACACCCAGTGGGTCAGCGACATCAAGGCTGCCGAGACTTACCACAGCAACTTTCAGGTGTGGGAGTCCCAATACCGCGACCCGCGCTACCTGGCCAAATTCACCCTGGGGCAGTTGGGCTCCGAGATGGAGCTGGGCCTGCACGACTGGCTGCACATGCGCTGGGCCTCGGTGCCGCGCGACCCGTCCAACGGCGCACCGGTGCCCATGGCCCGCGACCCGTCGGACTTCGCCCCACGCTGGTACGCGGCGGAAAACGACTTCCTTGGCGACCCGTTTTCCTCCCACGTCAACCCGGTGTTCTGGCACTTCCACGGCTGGATCGACGACCGCATCGAAGACTGGTTCCGTGCCCATGAGCGTTTCAATCCGGGCGAAGTCCAGCGCATGCAGGTCAACGGCGTCGCCTGGTTCGCGCCGGGGCGCTGGGTGGAAGTCGGCGACCCCTGGCTCGGTCCGGACACCCATGGCTGCAGCACCACGCCGGGCTTGCAGATGGGCCGGTCGATGGAGATGGACCCGGAGACCATGAAGCTGGCGCTGCGCATTACCTTTGGCGAAGACGAAGGTAGGTTGCAGGGACTGTTCAAGCGCGTACCGAAACGGCCTTGGTATGCGCGGCACCTGAAGTTGAAAACCTCCTGATTTTGAAACCGGGCGCGTGTTATGGCGAGTGTGACTTGCTGTGGTGAGCCCACTCACCACAACAAGCCCACTCACCAAAGGAATACGGCGTTGCGCAATTGCGATTGAACCAACCCAGATCCTCCTTGTCCCCGCTTCCCATGTCACCCCCCGCCTGTCAAATCCCTTAATTTTCCAAGCCTGCCGGAAGCCTCTCCAGGCCCCCGGCTGCGCCCGCTATTTTTTGGATGCGGGGCGCCCAGCACCCGATTCAAGCGGCAGCTGAAAACGGACTTTCTTCTCCACCGTGACTTATCAGGCAGGTTACTCCATGCAGTTCAGCGAATTATTGGCAGCGATTTCCACCCATGCGATCCGTCTGCAACTGGAAGAAGGCGACCTGATCATCCTCGGTGACGACGAGGCACTGGAGGATGCGCTGTGGGATCAATTGATCGCCCACAAGCCCCGGCTGCTGGCGTTGGTTGCCGAGCATGGCGGTGACTGGCTGAGCCCGGCCTATCGCATCACGCCGGACATGCTCGCGCTGGTCAACCTCGACCAGGCGGCCATCGACCGTATCGTCGCCGCCATCCCTGGGGGCGCGGCGAATGTGCAGGACATTTACCCGCTGGCGCCGCTGCAGGAAGGCATGCTTTACCACCACCTGTCAGCGGAGCAGGGCGACCCCTACGTGTTGCACGCGCAGTTCGAGTTTGACAGCCGCGCACGGTTGCACGCGTTTGCCGAAGCCTTGCAATGGGTGATCGATCGCCACGACATCCTGCGTACCTCGATGGTCTGGGAGCGCCTCGACGAGCCGCTGCAGGTGGTGTGGCGCAAGGCGAGCCTGGTGTGCGAAGCCGTGGAGATCGATGCCCGCAACTACCGCATGGACCTGGGCCAGGCGCCGCTGCTGCGCCTGGTGTTTGCCGAGGACGCACTCACTGGGCGTGTGGCGGCGACCCTGCTGTTTCACCACACCATCCTCGACCACACTGCCCTGGATGTGGTGCGCCATGAAATCCAGCTGTACCTGGCTGGCGAGCAGGCCCTGGCGGGTGAGCCGGTGCCGTTTCGCAGCTATATCGCCCAGGTGCGCCACGGCGTCAGCGAACAGGCCCATGAGGCCTTTTTCCGCGAGATGCTGGCAGACATCGATGAGCCGACGCTGCCTTTCGGGTTGCAGGACGTACAGGGTGACGGGCTGGGCATTGACGAGGCACGTGTCGCCGTCGACAGCGCGCTGAGCCGCCGCCTGCGCACCCTGGCGCGGCCCCTTGGTGTCAGCGTGGCAAGCATGATGCACTTGGCACTGGCCCGCGTGCTGGGTGTGGTCTCCGGCCGTGATGCCGTGGTGTTCGGCACCGTGATGCTCGGTCGCATGGGGGCGGGCGAGGGCGGTGAACGGGCCTTGGGCATGTTCATCAACACCTTGCCCTTGCGCGTGGATGTGGGCGAGCAGGGCGTGCGCGCCGGGGTCAAGGCTACCCACGAACGCCTGACCACCTTGCTCAACCACGAACATGCGTCCCTGGCGCTGGCCCAGCGTTGCAGTGGTGTCGCCGCGCCGACGCCGCTGTTCAGCGCCATGCTCAACTACCGCCACAGCGCCGCCACGGACATGGCCGAGGTGATCGAGGTGGCCGAGGGCATTCGCGTGCTCGGCGCCGAGGAGCGCACCAACTACCCGCTGACGGTCAACGTCGATGACCTGGGTGAAGATTTCGTCCTGACGGTGATGGTTGACGCATCCATCGGTGCTGCACGTGTCGCCACCTACCTGCACACCGGCCTGGAAAGCCTGGCCAATGCCCTGGAACAACGACCGGATATGCCGCTCAGCGGCCTGAATATCCTGCCCGACGCCGAACGCCACACCCTGTTGCACCGCCTCAATGAAACCCCCGCGCACTACGCCGACACGGCCCTGATCCATCAGCACGTCGAAACCCACGCCGCCGCCCAGCCCGACGCCATTGCCTTGCGCTTCGACAACCAGCGCGTGAGCTACCGCCAACTCAACGAACGCGCCAACCAGGTCGCCCACCGCCTGCTGGCCCAGGGCATCCGCCCCGATGACCGCGTGGCCATCTGCGTGGAACGTGGCCCGGAGATGATCATCGGCCTGCTCGGCATCCTCAAGGCCGGCGCCGGCTACGTGCCGATCGACCCGGCCTACCCGCTGGAGCGCATTGCCTACACCCTGGCCGACAGCGAACCCGTGGCCGTGCTGGTGCAGGCCAATACCCGCCACCTGGTCGGCGACCTGCCGCAGGTCGACCTCAACGGGTTGCGCGGCGAATCCCTCGTCAATCCTCGGGTCAGCCTCAGCCCGGCTCACCTGGCCTACGTGATCTACACCTCTGGCTCCACGGGCCAGCCCAAGGGTGTGATGATCGAACACCGCCAGGTCGCGCGCTTGTTCACGGCGACCGAGCACTGGTTCGGCTTCAACCGCAACGACGTCTGGGCGCTGTTCCATTCTTTCGCTTTCGACTTTTCGGTGTGGGAAATCTGGGGCGCGCTGATGCATGGCGGCCAGTTACTGATCGTGCCGCAACTGGTCAGCCGCTCGCCGGACGAGTGCTACACGCTGCTCTGCGAAGCGGGCGTGAGCATCCTCAACCAGACGCCCAGCGCGTTCCGCCAATTGATCGCTGCACAAGGCCAGAACCCGCAGTCCCATTCCCTGCGCCAGGTGATCTTCGGCGGCGAGGCGCTGGAGCCGGGCATGCTCAAGCCGTGGTACGCCCGGGCGATCAACGCCGGGACGCAATTGGTGAACATGTATGGCATCACCGAAACCACTGTGCACGTGACCTACCGCGCCCTGGAAGCGGCGGATGCGCAGTTGGTCGGTGTCAGCCCGATTGGCGTGCGCATTCCCGATTTGCAGTTGTATGTGCTCGACGCACGCCGCGAGCCCTTGCCGCTGGGTGTGGTCGGCGAGTTGTACGTGGGCGGCGCCGGTGTGGCGCGGGGTTACCTCAACCGGGACGCGCTGACCGCCGAGCGCTTCCTGCCCGACCCGGCCACCGGCCTGCGCATGTACAAGACCGGTGACCTCGGCCGCCTGCGGGCCGATGGCAGCGTCGAATACCTGGGCCGCAACGATGACCAGGTGAAGATTCGCGGTTTCCGCATCGAGCTGGGCGAGATCGAAGCGCGGCTGGCCAGCGCCGAGGGCGTGCGTGATGCCGTGGTGATCGCCCGTGAAGACGAGCCGGGCGACAAGCGCCTGGTGGCCTACGTGATTGCCGACGGCGAGCTGCGTGCCGCCGACCTGCGCGACCACCTGCTGCTGAGCCTGGCCGAACACATGGTGCCCAGCGCCTTCGTACTGCTGGAAAAACTGCCGCTGACCACCAACGGCAAGCTTGACCGCAAGGCTCTGCCCGCACCGGACGCCGCTGCGCTGGCCCGCCGAAGCTACGAAGCCCCCCAAGGCGCGGTGGAAACCGCCATCGCCACGATCTGGCAAGACCTGCTCAAGCTCGACCACGTGGGGCGTGACGACAACTTCTTCGAACTGGGCGGCCATTCCCTCTTGGCGGTCAAGCTGATCGAACGGATGCGCCAGGTCGACCTCAGCGCCGACGTGCGCGTGCTGTTCGGCCAGCCAACCCTGGCGGCGCTGGCTGCGGCGGTGGGCGGGCAACAGGAAGTGCAGGTGCCGGCCAACCTGATAACCCACGCCACCACGCACATCACCCCGGACATGATTCCCCTGGTGGAACTGGACCAGGCAGCCCTTGACCACATCATCCAGCAAGTGCCCGGCGGCATCAGCAACGTACAGGACATCTACGGCCTGGCGCCGTTGCAGGCCGGCATTCTTTACCATCACCTGGCAACCACCGAGGGCGACCCCTACGTGTTGCAGGTGCAGTTCAGCTTTAACGACCAGGCGGCGGTGGATGCGTTTATCCAGGCGCTGCACAGCGTGATCGAACGCAATGACATCCTGCGCACCGCGATCCTCTGGGAAGGCCTCAACGAACCGGTGCAGGTGGTGTTGCGCCAGGCCGCGCTGGCTGTCGAGCGTATCGACGAGCCCTTTGCGCGCCTGCAGCAACGCTTCGACCCCCGCCACTTTCGCCTCGACCTGACCCGTGCCTCACTGCTGCGTTTTGCCTATACCGAGGAACAGGGGCGTTTCGTCGGCATTCTGCTGCTGCACCATATCCTGCTGGACCACACGGCCCTGCAGGTGCTGGTGCAAGAGATGAGCGCGAGCCTGTCCGGCAACAGCGCGCAACTGCCCGACGCCGTGCAGTACCGCAACTATGTGGCCCAGGCGCGGCTTGGCGTCAGCCAGGCGCAGCACGAAGCGTTCTTCAGCGAGATGCTCGGCGATATCGACGAACCGACCCTGGCCTTCGGTTTGCAGGACGTGAATGGCGACGGCAGCGGCATCCTTGAAGCTCACCTGCCCCTGGAACCGGCACTGAGCCTGGGCCTGCGCGAACAGGCGCGGCAGCTTGGCGTGAGTACCGCGAGCCTGGTGCACCTGGCCTGGGCGCAGGTGCTGGGGCAGGTGTCCGGCCAGCAGGCGGTGGTGTTCGGCACGGTGTTGCTGGGGCGCATGCAGGGCGGCGAAGGCGCCGACCGGGCGCTGGGGATGTTTATCAACACCTTGCCGCTGCGCGTCAGCCTCGGCTCCGTCGGCGTTCAGGCCGGCGTGCGCGCCACCCATGCGCGCCTGGCGCAGTTGCTCGGGCATGAGCACGCGTCGTTGTCCCTGGCCCAGCGATGCAGCGGCGTGCCGGGTTCGCTGCCGTTGTTCAGCACCTTGCTCAACTATCGCCACAGTGCACCGGGGCAAGCACCGGGCGACAGCCCGTTTGCAGCCTCCGGCATCCAGATTCTCAGTTCTGAAGAGCGCAGCAATTACCCGCTGGTGCTCAACGTCGATGACCTGGGCACAGGCTTTGCCCTCACTGTGCAAGGCGTGGCGAGCCTGGATGTGCAGCGAGTCGGCGACTACATGCTCACCGCGTTGCGCCACCTGGTGACGGCGTTGCAACAAGCGCCCACCACACCCTTGCAGGCTGTCTCGATCCTGCCGGCCGCCGAGCGCCACCAGTTACTGGTGGACTTCAACGCCACCGTCCGTGAATTCCCGGCGCACCTCACCGTGCATCAACTTTTCGAAGCCCAGGCGCTGGCCCGTCCGCAAGCGGTAGCTGCGGTGCAGGGCAACCTGTCCTTGAGTTACCGCGACCTCAACCGTCGCGCCAACCGCCTGGCCCATCACCTGCTCAACCAGGGTGTGCAACCGGGCGAAAGCGTGGCGATTGCGCTGCCGCGTTCGCTCGACCTGCTGGTCTGCCAACTGGCGATCCTCAAGTGCGGGGCGGTGTATGTGCCGCTGGACGTCAATGCGCCGGTCGAGCGCCAGGCGTTCATCGTGCAGGACAGTGGTGCCCACCGGGTGCTCACTGGCCTGGCCGACCTGAACCTGGACGCGTTGTCGCCGCGCAACCCCGAGTTGCCCCAGTCGGCCGAAAGCGTCGCCTACATCCTCTACACCTCCGGCTCCACCGGGGCGCCCAAGGGGGTGCAAGTGCCGCACCGTGCCATCTCGCGCCTGGTGCTCAATAACGGTTATGCCGAGTTCAACGCGCACGACCGTGTGGCCTTCGCCTCCAACCCGGCGTTCGACGCCAGCACCCTGGATGTGTGGGCGCCGTTGCTCAATGGCGGTTGTGTGGTGGTGGTCGAGCACGCGGTGCTGTTGTCCCAGGCGGCGTTCGCGGCGTTGTTGCAGGAGCAATCCGTCAGCGTGCTGTGGATGACTGCCGGGCTGTTCCACCAGTACGCCGACGCGCTGATGCCGGTGTTCCGCCAATTGCGCTACCTGATCGTCGGTGGGGACGTGCTCGACCCGCAGGTGATCGGGCGGGTGCTTGAGCACGGCAAACCCCAACACCTGCTCAACGGCTACGGGCCCACCGAAGCCACCACGTTTTCCACCACCTTTGAGATCACCCAGGTCGGTGAGGGCGGCATTCCCATCGGCCGGCCGATCGCCAATGCCCAGGCCTACGTGCTGGACGCGCGCCAGCAACCGGTACCGCTGGGTGTGGTCGGCGAGCTGTACATCGGCGGTGCGGGCGTGGCCAAGGGCTATTTGAACCAGCCACAACTGACCGCCGAGAAATTCATCCCCAACCCGTTCGGCGACGGCGTGCTGTACCGCACCGGTGACCTGGCCTGCTGGCAGGCCGACGGCACCTTGCTGTACCAGGGGCGCAATGACCTGCAGGTGAAGATCCGCGGTTTCCGTATCGAGCCCGGCGAGATCGAAACCTGCCTGGCCAGCTTCCCAGGCGTGAAAGACACCGTGGTGCTGGCCCGCGAGGACGAGCCCGGTGACAAACGCCTGGTTGCCTACTACACCGCCAGTGCGGCGCTGGATATTGAAGCCCTGCGTGCCCATCTGCAGGGTCAACTGCCGGACTATATGGTGCCGTCGGCGTATGTGTGGCTGGCGCTGTTGCCGCTCACCGCCAACGGCAAGCTCGACCGCAAGGGCCTGCCGGTTCCGGACCAGAGCGCATTGCTCAGCCGTGGTTTCGAAGCGCCGGAAGGCGAGGTGGAAACCCAACTGGCGCAGATCTGGCAGGACGTGCTCAAGCTGGAGCGGGTCGGGCGGCACGATCATTTCTTCGAACTCGGCGGGCATTCATTGCTGGCGGTCAGCCTGATCGAGCGCATGCGCCAGGTCGGCCTGAGCTGTGACGTACGCGTGCTGTTCAGCCAGCCAAGCCTGGCGGCATTGGCCGCCGCAGTGGGCAGCGGGCGGGAAGTCGTGGTGCCGGCCAATGGCATTCCCACGGGGTGCACGCAAATCACGCCGTCGATGCTGACATTGGTGCAACTCGACCCGACGACCATCGAGCGTATCGTCGCGAACGTGCCGGGTGGTGCGGCGAACGTGCAGGATATCTACCCGCTGGCGCCGTTGCAGGAAGGCATTCTGTACCATCACATCAGCGCCGAGCAGGGTGATCCGTACCTGCTGCAATCGCGCATGGCGTTCGACAGCCTGGAGCGGCTGCGCGCGTTCATGGGCGCGCTGCAACAGGTGGTCGCTCGCCACGACATCCTGCGTACCGCTGTCGTCTGGGAAGGCCTGGACAGCCCGGTGCAAGTGGTGTGGCGCGAGGCGCAGCTGGTCGTTCAAGAGGTCGCCCTGGACCCGGCGGACGGCGGCATCATCGAGCAGCTGCACGCGCGCTTCGATGCGCGCCATTACCGCCTGGACATCACCCAGGCGCCGTTGCTGCGTATGGTGTATGCCCAAGACCCGCAGCATGATCGAATCGCCGCGATCCTGCTGTTCCACCACCTGGCGCTGGACCACACCGCCATGGCCGTGGTGGGTCAGGAGATGCGCGCGTTCATGTTCGACCAGGCCCAGGGCTTGCCGGCAGCGGCGCCATTTCGCAACTACGTGGCCCAGGCGCGCCTGGGTGTCAGCGTGGCGGAGCACGAGGCCTTCTTCCGCGACTTGCTCGCGGATGTGGATGAGCCGACCTTGCCGTTCGGTGTGCAGGACGTGCAGGGCGATGGGCGCGATATCGAAGAGGCCGAACAGCCGGTTGACCCGGCGCTCGCTCAGCGGGTGCGCGAACAGGCGCGGCAGTTGGGTGTGAGCGCGGCCAGCCTGATGCACCTGGCGTGGGCGCAGGTGCTGGGGCTGGTGTCAGGGCGTGATGACGTGGTGTTCGGCACCGTGTTGATGGGCCGCCTGCAGGCCGGTGACGGTGCGGACCGCGCGCTGGGCATGTTCATCAATACCCTGCCACTGCGGGTCGATGTGGCGGCGACTGCTGGCGTGGCGGTCAAGGCTACCCACGGGCGCTTGAGTGCCTTGCTCGGCCATGAACACGCGTCCCTGGCGCTGGCCCAGCGTTGCAGCGGCGTGGCGAGCACATCGCCGCTGTTCAGTGCGTTACTTAATTACCGCCACAGCGACCCCGACGAAATGGCCCGCGATGGCCATGGCATCTGGGAAGGCGTGCAATTGCTCGGCGGTGAGGAACGCAGCAACTACCCCTTGACCCTGAGCGTGGACGATTTGGGTGAGGGCTTCGGCCTGACCGTGTTGGCGCTGCCGCAGATCGGCGCCCAGCGCCTGTGCACCTATATGCACAGCGCCGTGGAACAGTTGGTGGCCGCCTTGGAAAGCGCGCCGCAGACGGTGCTCAACCAACTGCCGATTCTGCCGGCGGCGGAGCGTGAAACCCTGCTGCGCGACTTCAACGCCACCCGCGAGGATTTCCCGCACGGGCAGACCGTCCACGGTGCCTTTGAGGTCCAGGCCGAACGCCAACCCCAGGCTGTAGCGGTGCTGCAAGACGGTGAGGCGCTGACCTATGAACAACTCAACCGACGCGCCAACCAACTGGCCCATCACCTGCTGGACCTCGGCGTGCGGCCCGACGACCGTGTCGCTCTGTGCTGCCGTCGCGGCCCGCAGATGCTGGTGGGCTTGCTGGGCATCCTCAAGGCCGGTGCCGGTTACGTGCCCATCGACCCGGCGTATCCCGCCGAGCGTATTGCCTACCTGCTGCACGACAGCGCACCCGTGGCGGTGTTGGCCGAAGCCAGCACCCGCGAGCTGCTGGGCACCGTCGCCACTGTGGATCTGCATGACCCGAGCCTGCAACAGCGCGCCGTCAGCAACCCGCAGCTCAGCGCCCTGACCCCGGCGCACCTGGCCTACGTGATCTACACCTCCGGCTCCACTGGCGAGCCCAAGGGCGTGATGGTCGAACACCATACCGTGGAAAACCTGGTGCACTGGCACTGCGAGGCCTTTGGCCTGGATGCCACGGGGCACACCAGCAGCGTCGCCGGTTTCGGTTTTGATGCGATGGCCTGGGAGGTCTGGCCGGCGCTGTGCGTCGGCGCCACCCTGCACCTGCCGCCTGCCAGCGTCGGTAATGAAAACATTGATGAACTGCTCGCCTGGTGGCTGGCGCAACCGCTGGACGTCAGCTTCCTGCCAACGCCGGTGGCCGAGTACGCCTTCAGCCAGCACCTGCAACACCCTACCTTGCGCATCCTGCTGATCGGCGGCGACCGCCTGCGCCAGTTCACCCAGGAGCGGCGCTTTGCGGTGATCAACAACTACGGCCCCACCGAAGCCACGGTGGTTGCCACCTCCGGCCGCGTGCGCGCCGGGCAGGTGCTGCATATCGGCCGGCCGATCGCCAATGCCAGCGTCTACCTGCTGGACGCGCAATTGCGTCCGGTGCCGGTGGGGGTGACGGGCGAGCTGTATGTCGGCGGCAGCGGTGTAGCGCGCGGTTACCTGAACCGGCCCGATCTGACTGCCGAACGCTTCCTGCAAGACCCGTTCAACGCCGGGCGCATGTACCGCACCGGCGACCTGGCGCGCTGGTTGCCCGATGGCAATATCGAATTCCTGGGCCGTAACGACGACCAGGTGAAAGTGCGTGGCGTACGGGTTGAACTGGGGGAAATCGAAAGCCGCCTGGCCGCACTGGACGGCGTCGGTGAGGCGGTGGTGCTGGTGCGCGAAGGGCGCTTGATTGCCTGGTTCACCGAACAGCAACCATTGGATATCGACACCCTGCGCGCGCAACTGCAAGCCCAGTTGCCCGAGGCATTGGTGCCGGTTGCTTATGTAAAGCTGCACGCATTGCCGCTGACGGCCAACGGCAAGCTGGACCGCAAAGCCTTGCCCGAACCCGATCAAACGGCATTGTTGACGCGTGAATACGAAGCGCCGCAGGGCGAGGTTGAAACGACCTTGGCGCGGATATGGGCCGAGGTGCTGAACGTCGAACCGGTCGGGCGCCATGACCACTTCTTCGAACTGGGCGGCCATTCGTTGCTGGCCGTCGGCCTGATCGAACGCATGCGCCAGGTCGGCCTGAGTGCCGATGTGCGCGTGCTGTTCAGCCAGCCGACCCTGGCGGCGCTGGCGGCTGCGGTGGGCAGTGGCCAGGATGTACAGGTGCCGGCCAACCGTATTCCTGCCGAGTGCCAGCGCATTACGCCCGACCTGCTGACACTGGTGGACCTCGACCAATCGACGATTGATCACGTCGTCGCCCTGGTGCCCGGTGGCGCGGCCAATGTGCAGGATATCTACCCGTTGGCGCCGTTGCAGGAAGGTATTCTCTACCACCACATCAGCGCGGGGCAGGGCGACCCGTACCTGCTGCAATCGCACCTGGCGTTCGACAGCCTCGAACGCCTGGACGCGTTTGCCCAGGCGCTGCAACAGGTGATCAACCGTCACGATATCCTGCGCACCGCCGTGGTCTGGGAAGGCCTGGCCCAACCGCTGCAGGTGGTGTGGCGCAAGGCTGAATTGGTGGTGCAGGCCGATGCCCTCGAGCACCTGCACCAGCGCTTCGACCCTCGTCAGTACCGCGTGCCGATGCACCAGGCGCCCCTGGTGCGCCTGGTGTACGCGCCGGACCCGGCCAACCAGCGCGTGGTCGCGATCCTGCTGTTCCACCACATTGTCCTCGACCACACCGCCCTCGACGGCGTGCGTCACGAAATGCAGGCCAGCCTGCTCGGGCTGCCACAGCCCACGGGTGATGCCACGCCGTACCGCAACTACGTGGCCCAAGCGCGGCTGGGCGTCAGCGAACAGGCGCATGAAGCCTTCTTCCGGGGGATGCTCGGCGACATCAGCGAGCCAACCCTGCCGTTTGGCCTGCAGGATGTGCGCGGCGACGGCAATGCCATCGAGGAGGTTCAGCTCAGCCTGGCGCCGGCGCTCAACCAACGCCTGCGGGCCCAGGCGCGCTTGCTGGGCGTCAGCGCCGCGAGCCTGTTCCACCTGGCCTGGGCGCGGGTGCTCGCCAGCACGTCCGGCCAGGAACACGTGGTGTTCGGCACCGTGCTGTTGGGGCGCATGCAAGGCGGCAAAGGCAGTGATCGCGCGCTAGGCATGTTCATCAACACCTTGCCGTTGCGCGTGGACATCGATGGCAGCGGCGTGCGCGTGGCGGTCAAACAGACCCATGCACGACTGACCGCGTTGCTCGGGCATGAACACGCATCCCTTGCCCTGGCCCAGCGTTGCAGCGGTGTCGCCGCGCCGCAGCCGTTGTTCAGCGCCATGCTCAACTATCGCCACAGCGACAGCCAGCAGGCGCCGGTGTCCCAGGCCTGGGAAGGCATCCAGACCCTGGCCAGCGAGGAGCGCACCAACTACCCGCTGACGCTGAACGTGGACGACCAGGGCGACGGCTTCCGCCTCACTGCCATGACCGCGAAGTCGATTGGCGCGCAACGCCTCTGCGGTTATCTGCAGGTGACCTTGCAAGGGTTGGTCGAGGCACTGGAGCAGGCGCCGCAGTTGGCCGTCAACCGCCTGCCGGTGCTGGAGGCGCAGGAACGTCAGCAACTGCTGGCCGGCTTCAACGCCACCGAGGTGGTTTACGACCTCGATCAGACCTTGCACGGCCTGTTTGAAGCGCAAGTGACGCGCACACCGGACGCCATCGCCGTCAAGGCAGGCGACCTGGCATTGACCTACGCCGAACTGAACGCGCAAGCCAATCAGCTGGCGCATCACCTGATCGAAATGGGCGTTCAAGCCGATTCGCGGGTGGCGATCTGCGTAGAGCGTGGCCTGGACATGGTGGTCGGCCTGTACGCGATCCTCAAGGCCGGTGCGGCCTATGTGCCGCTGGACCCGGCGTATCCGCTGGAACGTATCGCCTACATGCTGGAAGACAGCGCGCCTGTGGCGGTGCTGGCCCAAGGCGCTACGCGTGGTTTGCTGGGCGACGCGCCGGTGATCGATCTGGACCGCCCGACCTGGCAACACCACGCCATCGACAATCCCCGCGCACAGGCCCTCAGCGCCTATGTGATCTACACCTCCGGCTCCACCGGCCAACCCAAGGGCGTGATCAACGACCACCCCGGCGTGGTCAACCGCTTGTTGTGGATGCAGGACGCCTACGCCCTCAAGGCCCACGACCGGGTATTGCAGAAAACCCCGTTCAGCTTCGACGTGTCGGTGTGGGAGTTCTTCTGGCCGCTGTTCACGGGTGCCTGCCTGGTCATGGCGCGTCCTGGCGGGCATAAAGACCCGGCCTATCTGTGCGAGGTGATCGCCGCTGAACAGATCACCACGTTGCATTTTGTACCGTCGATGCTCGACGTATTCCTGGCCCACGGCGATGTCAGCCAGGCGGCCGGCCTGCAACGGGTGATGTGCAGCGGCGAAGCGTTGCCGGGCAGTCTTGTGAGGCGCTTCAAGCAGCAACTGCCGGGCATCGGCCTGTACAACCTGTACGGCCCGACCGAAGCCGCCGTCGACGTGACCGCCTGGAACTGCGCGCGCCCGGACGTGCCGGACAACACGCCGATTGGCAAACCCATCGCCAACACCCGCATGTACGTGTTGGATGGGCAAATGCAGCCGGTGCCCCTGGGCGTGGTGGGCGAGTTGTTCATCGGCGGCGTGCAGGTGGCGCGGGGCTACCTCAATCGTCCCGAGTTGACCGCCGAACGTTTCCTCAAGGACCCGTTCACTGATGGGCGCCTGTATCGCACCGGCGACCTTGGGCGTTACCTGCCCGACGGCAATATCGAGTACCTGGGCCGCAACGACGACCAGGTGAAAATCCGTGGCCTGCGTATCGAGCTGGGCGAGATCCAGGCGCGCCTGCTTGAACATCCCCAGGTCAATGAAGCCGCCGTGGTGGCCCGCGATGATCGGCTCGTCGCCTACTACACCGGCGTCCGGGCCAGCGAGCTGCGCGAGCACCTGTTGCAGCACCTGCCGGACTTTATGGTGCCCGCCCTGTTCGTGCACTTGGACGCGCTGCCCTTGAGCCCCAACGGCAAGCTCGACCGCAAGGCACTGCCGGCGCCGGGCAGCGAGGCGCTGACCGTGCGCGAGTACGAAGCCCCGGTGGGCGATACCGAAATCCTGCTGGCGCAGCTATGGGCCGAACTGCTCAATGTGGAACGGGTAGGGCGCCAGGACAATTTCTTTGAACTGGGCGGGCACTCGCTGCTCGCCGTGAGCTTGATCGGGCGCTTGCGCCAGGAAGGCATGGAAGCCGATGTGCGCGCGTTGTTTGAACAGCCGACCCTGGCCGGCTACGCCGCAATGACTGAACGAATGGAGATCGTCCTGTGAGCATTCTTGAACTGCTGGCGACGCTGAAAACCAAGGACGTGCAGCTCACGCTCAAGGGTGAGCAGTTGTCGGTACAAGGCAACAAACACGCGCTGAGCGACCCGTTGATCCTCGCCGCCTTGCGCGAGCACAAGCCGGCGCTGATCGAACTGATCAAGGCCGGTGAATATTCGGCCGCCAACGAAGTGCCGGCCAATGGCATCCCGGCCGGTGCGCAACACATCACCCCGGCCATGCTGACCCTGTCTGATCTGAGCCAGGAGGAAATCGACCGTATCGTCGCCACCGTCGACGGCGGCGTGGCAAATATCCAGGACATCTACCCGCTGGCGCCGCTGCAGGAAGGCATCCTGTTTCACCACGTCAGCACTGAGCAGGGCGACCCCTATGTGATGCAGTCGCAGTTCGCCTTCGACAGTGTCGAGCGTTTCGACGCGTTTGCCCTGGCGTTGCAAGGGGTGATGGACCGCCACGACATCCTGCGCACCGGCGTGGTCTGGGAAGGGCTGCGGCAACCGTCGCAAGTGGTATGGCGCACGGCGCGCCTGCCGGTGCAGGCCCTTGCGCTGGACCCGGCCGACGGCGATATCGCCGCCCAGTTGCACGCACGTTTCGACGCCCGCCATTACCGCCTGGACGTGACCCAGGCGCCGCTGCTGCGCCTCGCCTGGGCCAGTGACCCGGCGCAGCAGCGCATTGTCGCCATGCTGCTGTTCCATCACATGGCCCTGGACCACAGTGCCCTGGAAGTGGTGCGCCATGAAATGCAGGCGTTTATGCACGGGCACGCCGGGCAACTGGGCCAGGCAGTGCCGTTTCGTAACTACGTGGCGGCGGCGCGCCTGGGTGTCAGTGAGCAGCAGCATGAGGCGTTTTTTCAGCAGATGCTGGGTGATGTGGTCGAGCCGACCTTGCCCTTCGGCTTGCAGGATGTGCAGGGCGATGGCCGTGGCATCAATGAACTGGATTGGCCGCTGTCGGACGCACTCAACCAGCGCCTGCGCGCCCAGGCTCGATCGCTGGGCGTCAGCGTTGCCAGCCTGTTCCACCTGGGCTGGGCCCAGGTACTGAGCGTGCTGGCCGGCAAATCCCAAGTAGTGTTCGGCACCGTGCTGATGGGCCGCCTGCAAGGTGGGCATGCCACGGACCGCGCCTTGGGGATTTTCATCAACACCTTGCCGTTTCGCGTGGACGTGGGCGAAGGCGACCTGCGCAGCGCGGTCAAGGCTACCCATGCGCGCCTCACCGGGCTGTTGCGCCACGAACACGCGCCCCTGGCGTTGGCGCAACGCTGCAGCGGGGTGGTGGCGCCGACGCCGTTGTTCAGTGCGTTGCTCAACTATCGCCATAGCGGCACAGGTACTAGCAGCGAAGCCGTGGCGGCGTGGCAGGGCATCGAGACATTGCGTTCGGATGAGCGCACCAACTACCCGCTGACCCTGAGTGTCGATGACCTGGGCGAAGGGTTTATCCTGCGTCTGCTCGCCACCCACCAGGTCGATCCGCAGCGCGTCTGCACCTACCTGCAAACCGCCCTGGAAAACCTGCTGACCGGCTTGGAGCAAGCGCCCGACACCGCGCTTAACCAACTGTCGGTGGTGCCTGCGGACGAACAGCAGTTGCTGTTGGAGCACTTTAACGCGACCCACACGGATTTCCCCCAAGGCACCACCCTGCACGGGCGCATCGAATCCCAGGCCGCGCTCACGCCCGACGCCGTTGCCGCCGTGTATCAGGGCCGCCAGCTCACCTATGCCGAACTCAACCAGCAAGCCAACCTGCTGGCCCATCACTTGCTGGCGCTGGGGGTCAAGCCCGACGACCGCGTCGCCGTCGTCGCCCGCCGTGGCCTGGACACCCTGGCCGGCCTGTTGGCGGTGCTCAAGGCTGGTGCGTGCTATGTGCCGGTAGACCCGTCCCACCCGGCCGAGCGCCTCAACTACCTGCTCGGCGACAGCGGACCGGTGGCGGTGTTGACCCAGCAGGCCTTGCTGGAGCGCCTGCCGGCCCTTGAGGTGCCAGTGATCAACCTCGACCGCTTCACCTGGCAGCACCATTCGGCGAGCAACCCCAAGGTGGCGGTCACGCCGTCCAACCTTGCGTATGTGATCTACACCTCCGGCTCCACCGGCCTGCCCAAAGGCGTGATGGTGGAACACCACACCGTCGCCAACCTGGTGGACTGGCATTGCAGCACCTTTGACCTGTGTGCCGGGCGCCACACCGCCAGCGTCGCCGGGTTCGGTTTTGACGCGATGGCCTGGGAAGTCTGGCCGGCGCTTTGCGTGGGCGCGACCCTGCACCTGCCGCCGGCCCGGGACGGCGCCGAGGATGTCGACGCACTGCTGGCCTGGTGGTGCGCGCAGCCGTTGGACGTGTGCTTCCTGCCCACCCCGGTGGCCGAGTACGCGTTCAGCCAGCAGATCGAACACCCGACGCTGCGCACCCTGTTGATCGGCGGTGATCGCCTGCGCCAGTTTGGCCGGGCGCAGCGCTTTGACCTGATCAACAACTACGGCCCCACTGAAGCCACAGTGGTCGCCACTTCAGGCAAGGTCGAGGCCGGCCAGCCGTTGCACATCGGCAAACCTGTCGCCAATGCCAGCGTGTACCTGCTGGACGAGCAGCAGCGGCCGGTGCCGCTGGGCGTGGCGGGGGAGTTGTACGTCGGCGGCAAAGGCGTGGCGCGCGGCTACCTCAATCGCCCCGAGTTGACCGCCGAACGCTTCCTGCGTGACCCGTTCAACGCCGGGCGTATGTACCGCACCGGTGACTTGGCGCGCTGGTTGCCGGACGGCAACCTCGAGTACCTGGGCCGCAATGACGACCAGGTGAAGATTCGCGGCATGCGCATCGAGCTGGGCGAAATCGAAACCCAGCTCAACCAGTTGGCAGGCATCCAGGAAGCCGTGGTGCTGGTGCGTGAAGAGCGGCTGGTGGCGTATTTCACCGAAAGCCGCCAGCTCGACCCGTTGGCCGTGGGCGATATCCGCGCCCACCTGGTGGCACACCTGCCGGACTACATGGTGCCGGTCGCCTACGTCAAATTGGACGCGCTGCCCCTGACCGCCAACGGCAAGCTCGACCGCAAGGCCCTGCCGGCGCCGGACATGGCCGCAGTGTTCACCCGCGAGTACGTGGCCCCGGAAGGTGAAATCGAAAGCGTGCTGGCGCAGATCTGGGCCGATGTGCTGCACGTGGACCGTGTGGGGCGTCGTGACCATTTCTTCGAACTGGGCGGGCACTCGTTGCTGGCCATGCGCATGGTCTCGCAGATTCGCCAGCGCCTGGGTGTCGAGTTGCTGCTCGGCGACTTGTTTGCGAATGCCGAACTGGCCGCCGTCGCCGAGGTGCTGGCCCGGTCCGGTCGCAGCACCTTGCCGGATATCCTCCCGGCCAATCGCGATGAACAGGTGCCGCTGTCTTTTGCCCAGCAGCGCCTGTGGTTCCTGGCGCTGATGGAAGGGGCCAACACCGCCTACAACATTCCCATTGGCCTGCGTCTGCGCGGGCAGTTGCATGTCGAGGCGCTGCAACGGGCCTTGGCCCGTATCGTCGCGCGCCACGAAACCCTGCGCAGCCGCTTTGCCCAGCACGGCGATGACGCCCAAGTCTTGATCGTGCCCGCCGAAGACGTGCTGCCCCTGCAAGTGCAGGACCTGCGCCGCCATCCGCAACCCCAGCAGGCGCTGGACGCATTGATCCACGGCGAAGCCTCGGCCCCCTTCGACCTGGAGCGCGGCCCGTTGCTGCGTGGGCGCTTGGTGGTCATGGCCGACGATCACCATGTGTTGCTGCTAACCCTGCACCACATCGTCTCCGATGGCTGGTCCATGGGCGTGCTCACCCGTGAACTGATGGCGCTGTACCAGGCGTTCAGCCACGGCCAGGCAGACCCGTTGCCGCCGCTGCCGATCCAGTACGGCGACTTCGCCGTGTGGCAGCGCCTGTGGCTCAGCGGTGAAGTGCTGCACCGCCAGAGCGCCTATTGGCAGCAGGCGCTGGCGGGGGCGCCGGCCTTGCTCACCTTGCCCACCGACCGGCCGCGACCGGCGCAACAGGACTACGCCGGCAGCAGTGTCGAGATACGCCTGGACGAGCGCCTCACCGCCGGGCTCAAGGCGCTCAGCCAACGCCACGGCACCACGCTGTACATGACCTTGATGAGCGCCTGGGCCTCGTTGCTCGCGCGGTTGTCCGGGCAGCAGGAGGTGGTGATCGGTTCACCCGTGGCCAATCGCACGCGCAGCGAGGTGGAAGGCCTGATCGGCCTGTTCGTCAACACCCTGGCAGTGCGTGTCGACACCGCTGGCGAGCTGACCACCGAGGCATTGCTGGCGCGGGTCAAGGCCCAGGCCCTGCAAGCCCAGGCCCATCAGGACCTGCCGTTCGAGCAAGTGGTGGAAGTCACCCGCCCGCCGCGCAGCCTGGCCCACAGCCCGCTGTTCCAGACCCTGCTGACTTGGCAGGACAGCAGCGCGCCAACTTTGGCCCTGGGCGACCTGGCGTTGGAAGGCATTGTCGAGAACAGCCACTTTGCCAAGTTCGACCTGTCCCTGGACCTGGCAGAAGTGCAGGGCACCCTCATTGGCGCGTTGGAATACGCGGTGGCGCTGTTTGATGAGTCGACGGTGCAGCGTTATGTCGGTTACTTCACCCGCGTGTTGCAGGCCATGGTCGATAACGACCAGGCCGTGCTGGCGCATGTACCGCTGGTGGATGAACGCGAACGCCAACACCTGCTGTTCGACTTCAATGCCACCGAGGTCGATTACAACCTCGACCAGACCTTGCACGGTCTGTTCGAAGGGCAGGTGGCGCGCTCGCCGCAGGCTGCCGCCGTCAAGGCGGGTGATCGGGTACTGACCTATGCCGAGCTGAATGCGCGGGCCAACCAGCTGGCGCATCACCTGATGGAAATGGGCGTTCAAGCGGATTCGCGGGTGGCGATCTGCGTTGAACGGAGCCTGGAAATGGTCATTGGCCTGTACGCGATCCTCAAGGCCGGCGCCGCCTATGTGCCGCTGGACCCGGCGTACCCGCTGGAGCGTATCGCCTACATGCTGGAAGACAGCGCGCCTGTGGCGGTGCTGGCCCAAGGTGCCACGCGTGGGTTGCTGGGCAACGTGCCGGTGATCGACCTGGACCAGCCGACCTGGCAGCACCAACCCGTCGACAACCCCCAAGTGGCCGGGGTCAGCGCCTATGTGATCTACACCTCCGGCTCCACCGGCCAGCCCAAGGGCGTGATCAATGACCACCCTGGCGTGGTCAATCGCCTGCTGTGGATGCAGGACGCCTATGGCCTGCAGGCCCATGACCGGGTATTGCAGAAAACCCCGTTCAGCTTCGATGTGTCGGTGTGGGAATTCTTCTGGCCGCTGTTCACCGGCGCTTGCCTGGTAATGGCGCGCCCTGGCGGCCATAAAGACCCGGCGTACCTGTGCGACGTGATCGCGGCCGAGCAGATCACCACGCTGCACTTCGTGCCGTCGATGCTGGACGTGTTCCTGGCCCATGGTGACGTGAGCCAGGCGGCCGGTCTGGTGCATGTGATGTGCAGTGGTGAAGCCTTGCCGGGCAGCCTGGTGCGGCGCTTCAAGCAACAGCTGCCGGGTAGCCAATTGCACAACCTGTATGGCCCGACCGAAGCGGCCGTCGATGTGACGGCCTGGAACTGCGCCGGCCCGGTGACGCCGGACAACACACCGATTGGCAAACCCATCGCCAATACCCGCATGTACGTACTCGATGCCCAGTTGCAGCCAGTGCCCTTGGGCGTGGTCGGCGAGCTGTTCATCGGCGGCGTGCAAGTGGCGCGTGGTTACCTGAACCGGCCGGAGCTGACCGCCGAGCGCTTCCTCAAGGACCCGTTCACCGACGGCCGTATGTACCGCACCGGAGATGTTGGCCGCTACCTGCCCGACGGCACGCTTGAGTACCTGGGGCGCAATGACGACCAGGTCAAGATCCGTGGCTTGCGTATCGAGCTGGGGGAAATCCAGGCACGCCTCACCGACTGTCCGTCGGTCAATGAAGCCGCGGTGATCGCCCGCGACAATCGGTTGATCGCTTACTACACCGGCACGTTCAGCGAAATCGACGCGTTGCGTGCGCAGTTGCTGCAGCATCTGCCGGAATTCATGGTGCCAGCCATTTTCGTGCACCTCGACACCTTGCCCCTGAGCCCCAACGGCAAGCTCGACCGCAAGGCGCTACCCGCGCCAGGCCTGGATGCGGTGGTGGTGCGTGAGTATGAAGCGCCCCAGGGCGATACCGAAATTGCCCTGGCCAGCCTGTGGGCCGAGTTGCTCAACGTGGAGCGCGTGGGCCGTCACGACAACTTCTTCGAACTGGGCGGCCACTCGTTGCTCGCGGTAAGCCTGATGGGGCGCATGCGTCGCCTGGGGTTGTCGGCGGATGTGAAGGTGTTGTTTGGTCAGCCCACCTTGTCGGCCTTGGCGACGGCGCTGGGTGGGGGCCGTGAAGTGGCGGTGCCGGTCAACGGCATCGCGGCCGATTGTGCCTATATCACCCCGGACATGTTGCCGTTGATCCAGCTGGATCAGCCGGCCATTGCACGTATCGTCGCCTGCATCCCGGGTGGCGCGGCGAATGTGCAGGATATCTACCCGCTGGCGCCGTTGCAGGCCGGCATGCTGTATCACCACCGCGCGGTGCAGACCGGTGACGACTATGTGCTGCGTGCGCAGTTTGCGTTCGACAGTCGCCAGCGCAGGGAGGCCTTTACCCTGGCCTTGCAGGCGGTGATCCAGCGTCACGACGTGCTGCGTTCGTCGTTCCATTGGGACGGCCTGGAAGAGCCGGTGCAGGTGGTGTGGCGCGAAGCTTCGCTGCGTGTCGAACACGGGTCGGTGCCGGAACGGCTAGACCTGTCCCAGGCGCCGTTGATGCGCCTGGTGGTCACCGACGACAATGCCACGTTGCTGTTTCATCACCTGGTGATGGACCACGTTGCGTTGGAGATCCTGCAACACGACATGCAGGCGTACCTGTCGGGCACGCAACACTCATTGGGTGTGGCGGTGCCGTATCGCAACTACGTGGCCCAGACCCGCCTGGGGGTGGACGATCACGAGGCATTCTTCCGCGAGATGCTCGGTGACATCGATGAGCCGACTCAGCTCGACAGCCTGGGCCGCGCGGAACAGGTGCAACGGGCCCTCGACCCGACCTTGAGCCAACGCCTGCGCAACAGGGCACGCCAGGCCGGTGTGAGCGCCGCAAGCCTGATGCACCTGGCCTGGGCCCAGGTACTGGGCAAGGTCTCGGGGCGCGATCAGGTCGTGTTCGGCAGCGTGATGCTTGGCCGCCTGCAAGGCGGTGAAGGTGCCGAGCGGGCCATGGGTGTGTTCATCAATACCTTGCCGCTGCGGGTCGACCTGGGTGAACACTCGGTGCGCGACGCCCTGCGGGCGACCCACACACGCCTCAGCCAATTGCTCAGCCATGAGCAGGCGCCACTGGCGTTGGCCCAGCGTTGCAGCGGTGTGCCGGTGACGACGCCGCTGTTCGATACCTTGTTCAATTATCGCCACAGTGCGCCTCAGGCGGCGGCCGAGGCGTGGCAGGGCATTCGGTTGCTCAAGGCCGAGGAACATAGCAACTACGGGCTGTCGGTGAGCGTGGATGACCTGGGGGAGGGGTTCTCCCTGAAAGTAGTGGGGCAGGGCGCGCGGCGGTTGTGTGGCTACCTGCAGATTGCCGTGGAACAGGTGGTGCAAGCGCTGGAACAGGGCAATGCGGTGGGCATCAGCCACTTGCCGATCCTGCCAGCCGCCGAATGCCAGCAGCTGCTGGATTTCAATGCCACCACGCGGCCTTTCCCGCGCGAGCACACCGTGCAGCGCCTGTTCGAGGCCCAGGCCCAGGCACGTCCCGCTGCGTTGGCGGCACGGCATGGCGAGCAGTCCTTGAGTTATGGCGAACTCAACAGCCGCGCCAATCGCCTGGCCCATCACCTGCTTGGCCTCGGGGTGCGGCCTGCCGACTGCGTGGCGATCCTGCTGCCGCGCTCGCTGGACTTGTTGATCAGCCAATTGGCCGTGCTCAAGTGCGCCGCCGCGTATGTGCCGCTGGATATCAACGCCCCCGCCGAGCGCCAGGGGTTCATGCTGCACGACAGCGGTGCGGCCTGGCTGTTGACCCGCAGTGATACGCCCGTTGACTACCCGGCGCAGCGCCTGGACCTGGACACTGTGGTCCTCGACCCGCAACCCAGCCACAACCCGGACCTGTCGCAGTCCTCCGACAGCGTGGCGTACATCATGTACACCTCCGGCTCCACCGGCACGCCCAAGGGCGTGTTGGTGCCCCATCGCGGCATCACGCGCCTGGTGCTCAACAACGGCTACGCCGACTTCAACGCCAGCGACCGTGTGGCCTTCGCCTCCAACCCGGCGTTCGACGCCAGCACCATGGACGTGTGGGGCGCGTTGCTCAACGGTGGCCAGGTGCAGGTGATCGACCACGCCACGTTGCTCGACCCGGCCGCCTTTGGTCTGGCCCTGGCGGATGCAACGGTGCTGTTCGTCACCACGGCGTTGTTCAACCAATACGTGCAACTGATTCCCCAGGCGCTGGCCGGCTTGCGCATCCTGCTGTGCGGCGGCGAGCGTGCCGACCCGGCGGCATTCCGCAGCCTGTTGGCGCGCGCGCCGGCGTTGCGCCTGGTGCATTGCTACGGGCCGACCGAAACCACCACTTACGCCACCACCTATGAAGTTCGCTCGCTCGCACAGGCGGCGCAAAGCGTGCCGATTGGTCGGCCGATCGGCAACACCCAGGTCCATGTGCTGGATGCCCAGTTGCAGCCGGTGCCCTTGGGCGTGACCGGTGAAATCTGCATCGGTGGGGACGGCGTGGCCCTGGGGTACCTGAACCGCCCTGACCTGACGGCTGAAAAGTTTGTGCAGGACCCGTTCAACGCCGGCGCCTTGATGTACCGCACCGGCGACCTCGGCCACTGGACGGCGGACGGCCTGTTGGAATGCATCGGGCGCAATGACGATCAGGTGAAGATCCGTGGCTTCCGTATCGAACTGGGCGAGATCGAAGCGCGACTGGCCACCTTTGCGGGTATCCAGGAGGTGGTGGTGCTGGCGCGCGAGGACGCTCCGGGAGACAAGCGCCTGGTGGCGTATTTCACCTGGGCCGATGAACCCGTCGATATCGATAGCGTGCGCGCCTACCTGCAAGGCCAGTTGCCGGAGTACATGCTGCCGTCGGCCTTTGTGCCACTGGCGCAGCTGCCGTTGACGGCCAACGGCAAGGTCGACCGCAAAGCCTTGCCGGTGCCGGCCCTGGAGGCGTTGAGCCGCCGCGATTTCGAAGCGCCGACCGATGCTCTGGAGCAGCGCCTGGCAGGGTTGTGGGCCGAGGTGCTGAAGCTGGAACAGGTAGGTCGGCATGACAGTTTCTTTGAATTGGGTGGGCATTCATTGCTGGCGATCCGGCTGGTCAGCCTGATGGAGGACGCCGGGTTGCAAGTGTCGCTGGCCGAGCTGTTCCAGCACGCCAGCGTGGCCTCGGTGGCCGCGATGCTGCGCCAGCGTACCGACGCGCCAGTGCGCGACACCTCGGTGATCACGGTGCGCGGCAGGGGTGCACAGGCGCCGCTGTTCCTGGTGCACGAGTTCAGTGGCATGGATGTTTACTTCCCGGCGCTGGGCCAGCACCTGCCCGGTGACTACCCGATCTACGGCCTGCCGGGCGTGGCCCTGGGGGAACCGCACCTGAACACAATGGAAGGCCTGGCAGCGCGGCTGGTCGGGTTGATTCGCGGCCTTCAACCCCATGGACCTTATCGCCTTGCCGGCTGGTCGTTTGGCGGCGTGCTGGCCTATGAAGTGGCGATGCAACTGCTGGGACAGGATGAAGCGGTGGAGTTCCTCGGCCTGATCGACAGCTATGTGCCGCGCATGACCGACCAGGGCAAGGCGCGCTGGAACGGGCCGGATGCACTCAAGCGGCACCTGCTGTTGCAGTGCACGGCGTATTGGACAGCACAGGGAGGTGTGGATGAACTGGCGAGGCTTGGGCAATTGGAGGCGCAGCTTGGACAGCTGGACTTTGCGCGCCTGCTGCAACGTTGTCGCGATGAAGGTGTGCTGCACGCGCAAATGGCGGCGGCTACGGACGCGGACCTCTTGAACTACATCGAGCGCGAAGTCGGCCACGGCCATGCATTGGCGCACTACAGCCTGTTTCCGTTGCCGGTGGCGGTGCATCTGTTCAGTGCGAGCGAGCGCCCGACCGAGTTGTCACGGCACAGTGAATCCCTGGGCTGGAGCGATGCCCTGGCGCCGGGGCAGCTGCGCCGGGTGCAGGTGCCGGGGGATCACCAGAGCATGATGCAGGCGCCGCATATCCAGGCATTGGGCCAGGCACTGAGCGAGGCGTTGGCAACGAGTGCGGCGCAGCTTCAGGAGCCGCATCAACCCTTGCTGCGTATTCAGAGTGGTCGGGCCGGGTACGCGCCGGTGTTCTGCGTGCCAGGGGCGGGGGACAGCGTCACCGGGTTTGTAGGCCTGGGTGAAGCGCTGGGCCGCGAGTGGCCGCTGTTTGGCTTGCAGCCGCGTGGGCTGGACGGTGAAGCGGTGCCCCATAGCCAGGTGGAAGCGGCTGCGCGGTGTTACTTGGCGGCGCTGGAACAAGAGTGCCCGCAGGGGCCGGTGCACCTGGTCGGGCACTCGTTTGGTGGCTGGGTTGCGCTGGAGATGGCGTTGCGGTTGCAGGCGGCCGGGCGCGAGGTGGCGTCGTTGACGGTGATCGACAGTGAGGCGCCTGGCGGGGCTGGGAAGGTGTACACCACGACAGCGGCGTTGATGCGCTTGATTGAGGCGATGCAGTTGTCGGCTGGGAAATCGCTGGGGATTGATCCGGGGGATTTTGCCGCGTGTGATGAGGTGGCGCAGCGGCGCCAGTTGCACGCGGGCATGGTCGGTGTCGGGTTGTTGCCGGGACGTTCTGCGGTGGATGCGATGGAGGGGCCGGCGCGCACTTATGCGGCGGCGTTGCGTACAGAGTATCGGCCTGGTGCGCGGTTCAAGGGCGTGGTGCGGTTGGTGTTGGCTGAGGATCCGGCGCTGGACGCGGCGGGGAATCAGCGGGAGCAAGGGTTGATGATTGAGGGGTGGCGACGGCAGGGGAGTGGGTTGCAGGTTGGGTATGGCGGGGGGAATCACTTTACGTTGCTCAAGGCGCCCAATGTGGTTGGGTTGGCGCGTTGGTGGGTGGATGGGGTTGTTGTTGGGGAGGTGGTGTCTTGAGCGGGTTGTTTGGGTACATATCCGTTTCCTCGGTAACGGCGGCTTATGGTTCCGCTCTTACAGCGGGTCACTTTTGGAAGGACCCAAACGGCCAGCGTGGTTTTACGGGGCGCCGAAGATCAAAAGCAAAAGCGCGGCGGCCTGGTAGCCGACCGGCTTCTGGAAGCTGGTCTCGGTCCAAATGTGGGAGCGGGCTTGCTCGCGAAGGCGGTGCGTCAGCAATTACATCTCTAACTGATCCACCGCTTTCGCGAGCAAGCCCGCTCCCACAATTTAGATCTCCTAAATCAGGCAGATATCAAACGGCTCTGGCTCTGTTTTTGATTTTGATCTTAGGCGCCCCCCAAATCACTGTCGGATTACGGGCACACCGAGCCTAAGCGAGGTGCCGGGTGTTGGGGCAAGAGCCTTTTGCTTACTTTTGGGCTTTTCAAAAGTGAGCCGCCGTAAGGGCGGAACCATAAGCGGCCGTTACCCAAATAACGGATATGTACACGATCAAAGGTCACCCATGGAAACGTCAAAGTTACGCAAACTAGGAATGCTCACGGCAATCACAGTCGCCATAGGCCTGATCATCTACACGGTCCAAGCTCCCGCCGACGCCCCCCAATACCTGACCGCCACCGCCGAACGCGGTGACATCGAAAACGCCGTCCTCGCCACAGGCCTGCTCGAAGGCATCAAACAGGTCGACGTGGGCGCCCAAGTCTCCGGCCAATTGAAATCCCTCAAGGTCAAGGTCGGTGACAAGGTCAAGAAGGGCCAATGGCTCGCCGAAATCGACCCGCTGATCCTGCAAAACACCCTGCGCAAAGCCCAGGTCGACGAAGAAAACCTCCAGGCTCAACGCCGCGCCACAGCGGCCCAACTCAAGCAAGCCAAGTCAGTGTACGAACGCTACAAGGGCCTGCAGGATGACGAATCAGTGTCGCGCCAGGATTTCGAAGACGCCGAGTCCACCTTCCAAGTGCAACAAGCCAACCTCTTGTCCCTGGACGCCCAGATCAAAAGCGCCCATATCCAGATCGACACCGCCAAGGTCAACCTGGCCTACACCCGCATCGTCGCGCCCATCGACGGCGATGTGGTAGGCATCGTCACCCAGGAAGGCCAGACCGTGATCGCCAATCAACTGGCGCCCGTGCTGCTCAAGCTGGCGGACCTGGACACCATGACCGTCAAGGCCCAGGTCTCCGAGGCCGATGTGATTCATATCAGCCCCGGCCAGCAGGTCTACTTCACCATCCTCGGCGAGGCCGACAAACGCTACTACGCCAAGCTGCGCGGCACCGAACCGGCACCGCAAAACTTTCTCGAAACCCAGACCGCCGGCACGCCCAAGCAGAACACGGCGGTGTTCTACAACGCGCTGTTCGATGTGCCCAACCCCGATCACCGCCTGCGCATCGCCATGACCGCCCAGGTGCGTATCGTGCTCGACACGGCCCAGGCTGCGTTGATGGTGCCAGTGGCGGCGCTGGGTGCACGCAACAACGACGGCAGCTACTCGCTGCGGGTGCTGGATGCCAAGGGCAAGGCGGTGTCGCGGGCGGTGAAGACCGGGATCAACAACAACGTCAAGGTGCAGATCCTCGACGGCCTGGCCGAAGGCGACAAGGTGGTGATCGGCGACGCCACGCCAGCCGTGGCGGGGAATTGACGCATGACCCAGCCACTGTTGGAACTCAAGGGCATCACCCGTAGCTTCATGGCCGGCGAGCGTGAATTCATCGCGCTCAAGGGCATCGACCTGACAATTCATGCCGGGGAAATGGTCGCGATCATTGGCGCCTCGGGGTCCGGTAAATCGACCCTGATGAACATTCTCGGCGGCCTGGATTATGCCAGCGCCGGCAGCTATAAAATCAACGGCATCGAAACCCGTTCATTGGGTGATGAGCAGTTGGCGGAACTGCGCCGCGATTACTTCGGGTTCATCTTCCAGCGCTACCATTTGCTGGCGCACTTGAGCGCCTTGCACAACGTGGAAATGCCGGCGATTTATGCCGGCACACCGGAAACCGCGCGTCACAGCCGGGCGCGGGAGTTGCTTGCGCGCCTGGGTCTGGCGGGGCACACCACCCACCGTCCCAGCCAGCTCTCGGGGGGGCAGCAGCAACGGGTGAGTATCGCCCGCGCGTTGATGAACGGCGGCGAAGTGATCCTCGCCGACGAACCTACCGGCGCCCTCGACACCCACAGCGGCAAGGAGGTAATGCGCATCCTCGCCGAGCTGCACGCGGCCGGGCACACGGTGATTATTGTCACCCACGACCCCAAGGTCGCGGCGAATGCCCAGCGCATTGTCGAGGTCAGTGATGGCGAGATTGTCAGCGACAAGGCCAACGACAGTGTCGGCCTGGAACTGCCCAGCGAAACCCCGATAGAGCCCAAGCGCAGTGGCGCCCGGCGCCTGGTGGCAAGCCTGGGGTTGTTCAAGGAGGCCTTCAAAATGGCCTGGGTTGCGCTGGTGTCCCATCGCATGCGCACGTTGCTGACCATGCTCGGTATCGTCATCGGTATCACCTCGGTGGTGTCGATCTCGGCCATCGGTGAAGGCGCCAAGCGCTATGTGCTCAAGGACATCCAGGCGATCGGCAGCAACACCATCGATATCTTTTCCGGCACCAGTTTTGGCGACAGCCGTGCTTCGGCCATCGAGACGTTGATGCCGTCGGATGTGGACGCGTTAAACCAGTTGTATTACGTCGACAGCGCCACGCCGGTGGTGGGCCGCAACCTGTTGCTGCGTTTTGGCAATATCGACCTGGACGCCCAGGTCAATGGCGTGAGCGAGCGCTATTTCAAGGTCAAGGGGCTCAAGCTCGAAGCCGGTATCGCCTTCAGCGAAAGCGACGCACGACGCCAGGCCCAGGTGGTGGTGATCGACCACAACACCCGGCACCGCTTGTTCGGCCCAAACGTCGACCCGCTGGGCCAGGTGATCCTGGTGGGCAACCTGCCGTGCACGGTGATCGGGGTGACCGCCGACAACAAGAATATGTTCGCCGCCAGCAAGGCGTTGAACGTATGGGTGCCCTATGAGACGGCGGCGGGGCGTTTGCTTGGGCAGCGCCACCTGGACAGCATCACTGTGCGCATCAAGGACGGCCAGCCGAGCAAGGTGGTGGAAGACAACGTCAACAAGCTGATGCTGCAACGCCACGGTACCAAGGACTTCTTCACCAACAACCTCGACAGCATCATGCAGACCGTGCAGAAAACCAGCCGCTCCCTAGCGCTGTTGCTGTCGTTGATCGCCGTGATTTCGCTGCTGGTGGGCGGTATCGGGGTGATGAATATCATGTTGGTGTCTGTCACCGAGCGTACCCGCGAGATCGGCATTCGCATGGCGGTCGGCGCGCGCCAGTCGGACATTCGCCAGCAGTTCCTGGTGGAAGCGGTGATGGTGTGCCTGATCGGCGGGCTGATCGGGATCTCGCTGTCCTATGCCCTGGGCTTTCTGTTTTCGTTGTTCGTGAAGGAATGGGAAATGGTGTTTTCCCTGGGCTCGATCATCACGGCGTTTGCCTGTTCGACGTTGATCGGCATTGTGTTTGGCTTTGTGCCGGCCAGGAATGCGGCGCGGCTGGACCCGATCGAGGCGCTTGCCAGAGATTGAGGTTTGTCAGCCAATAGAGATTAAATGTGGGAGCGGGCTTGCTCGCGAATGCGGTAGTTCAGCCAATGAATCCGTTGACTGACACACTGCATTCGCGAGCAAGCCCGCTCCCACATTTTGAACAGGTATGTCTTAAAAGCCTGTGTTGTCCTCAGTGGCATACATCCATCGCAACAACGAATGCCGCCCGCTGATCCCCAGTTTGATCGACGCGCGCTTCAGGTAGCTCTCGATGGTGTTGACCTTCAACGCCAACTGCTCCGCCAACTCCGGCGCGGTCCGCCCGGCGAGCAGGCCCACGCACACCTCAAGCTCACGGTTGGACAGGGTCAGCCCCGACTGTACCAACCGTTCTTCGATGCGCCTGCGCAGGGTTTCGAGGCCCTGGTTTTCCGGCACCACCGCGTCGCTGTCCTGACGGCACGGTTGGATCGCGGCGATGTGCTTTTCGACCATGGGCAACAGCAAGGTGGAGAAGTCCTGCAGCATGCTGCGTTCCTGCGGCGAAAAACTTTCGGACTGGTGTGTGCGGTACACCGACAGCACATAGCGCACATCATCCCGGCGCCGGGTGAGGTGCAGTTCTGCTGCGGGTTGTTCTTCGTCGAGGGTCGCGACCGAGTCGGTATAGATCGGGCTGATCTTGCGACGAGTGTGCCCGTCGGCGCTGATCTGCAATTGCGTGATATGGGTGGCATCCACGGCCAGTTGAGTGAGGATGAGGTCATGCAGCATGCGTGGAAAATGGCGGCTGCCGGTGCTGGCGATGACCTTGCCAATATGAGGGAACAACTGTGCGTTCATCAATTCGTCCATGAGGCGTGCAGGTATTCGGCTTCATAGCGGCGGGGATTAAAAGTGCAAGCCAATGCGAATAACCTAGCGTAATAGTCCTTCCCGCCGGAACCTATGCTAGTACAGCCTGGCGGCGGGAAGGGGATCCAATCCGAAAAAATCAGATTAAAAGCTCACAAGCTTAGAAGGACACGTCAGGGTACGGCTGCACTTGGCCAGCGCCTGCTGCACATCCGCCAGCAGGTCGGCGATATCTTCCAGGCCCACCGACAAGCGCACCAACCCTTCGCTGATGCCGTGTGCCGCCCGTTGCTCCGGGGTGTAGGTGGAATGGGTCATGCTCGCCGGGTGCTGGGCGAGTGACTCGGCATCGCCCAGGCTGACGGCGCGGGTGAACAGCTTGAGGGCATTCATGAAGCGCCGGCCGGTGTCGATTCCGCCTTTGAGTTCAAACGCGATCATCCCCCCAGGCAATTTCATTTGCCGCATCGCCAGTTCGTATTGAGGGAACGAGCGTAGCCCGGGGTACGTCACCCACTCCACGGCCGGGTGCGCCTGCAAGGCTTCGGCCACCGCCTGGGCATTGCTGCAATGGCGGTCCATGCGCAGGGCCAGGGTCTTGAGACCACGCATCAACAGCGAGGCGTCCTGGGGCGACATCACCGCGCCGGTCAAGTCCTTGAGGCCTTGCAGGCGAATCCGCTGGGCCAGGGCCTGGCTGCTCACGGCGATGCCCGCCGTGATGTCGCCGTGGCCGCTGAGGTATTTGGTGGCCGAATGCACCACCACGTCGGCACCCAGGTCCAGTGGGCGTTGCAGGTAGGGTGTGCAGTAGGTGTTGTCGACCACCACGGTGACATTCGGCTGTTGGTGGGCGAGGGCGGCCACGGCGGCGATGTCCACCAGCTGCAGGGTGGGGTTGGCCGGGGTCTCGCAATAAATCATGCGGGTGGCGGGGCTGAGCGCGGCTTGCAGGGCCGCCAGGTCCGTGAGGTCGACATGCCGCACCTTGATGCCGAATTCGCCGATGCCATGGTGCAGCAGGGCGAAGGTGCACCCGTACAGCGTCTGGCTGACGATCATTTCATCGCCAGGGCGCAGCAGGGTCCAGAACGTCGCGGCGATCGCGCCCATGCCGGAACTGAACGCCACCGCGGCCTCACCGTTTTCCAGGGTCGCCATGCGCGATTCCAGCAGCGCCAGCGTCGGGTTGGAGATCCGTGTGTAGAAGTGCCCGTCGGCTTCGCCGGCAAAGCATGCGGCGCCGTATTCGGCGGTGGGGAACGCGAAGGTGGCAGACAGGTAGATCGGCGGCACGAGCGCGCCGTGGTGGTCCTTGGGGTCGTAGCCGTGGTGGATGGCGCGGGTGGAAAAGCCGAATGTGTTGTGTTTATTGTTCATGTCGGACGCTCCTTATTTCCTACAATGCTATGCTCATAACCAGAGATGAACTTTGCAATGTTTGCTGCTAATTCCCGCGTCCTGGGATGAAAAACCTCGAAAAATAACAATCAGAGGCACGTTATGCCCGTTAGTCTCGACCGTACCGATAAAGCACTTTTAAACGCGTTGCAGGGCAATGCCCGGCTCACCGTGGCCGAGTTGGCCGACCGCGTTTCCCTGACCACCTCGCCGTGTTGGCGGCGGGTGCGCAACCTGGAAGAGAGTGGGGTGATCAGTGGGTATCAGGCGATCCTCTCGCCCAAGGCGTTGGGGTATGGGGTGACGGCGTTTGTCAGCATCATGATGGAGAGTCATACCCAAGAAATTGCCCGGGCGTTTGAGCGGCGGTTGTTGGAGATTCCGGAGATTGTGGCGTGTCATAACGTGTCGGGGCGGTATGATTTTTTGTTGGAAGTGGTGGCTAGGGATTTGGAGTCGTTTGGGGAGTTTGCGCGGGAGGTGTTGCAGACGTTGCCTTGCGTTAAGGAGATTTATTCGAGTTTTTCTTATAAGTCGGTGAGGGCTTTGAGGGTGATTCCGTTGCCGGGGTGATGGGGGGGTGTGTTGTGTTGTGTTGTGTACATATCCGTTGCTTCGGTAACGGCTACCTATGGTTCCGCTCTTACAGCGGGTCACTTTTGGAAGGACCCAAAAGTAACCAAAAGGTCCTCGCCCCAACACTCGGCACCTCGCTTAGGCTCGGTGTGCCCTCACTCCGGCTTGAATCCGTGGGCCGCCGCCACGCGCCATCCATGGCGCGGGGCGGCTAACCCGGCGTCCTGCCGGGTTACCCACGGATTCAAGCCTGCGTTCGGCCAGCGTGTTTGACGGGGCGCCTCAGATCAAGATCAAGAGCGACTCGCTTCGCATCGTGGATACGCGGTCTACTGTAGGAGCCGGCTTGCCGGCGAAAAACGTGAGAACGCCGCGTTTTGTCTGGTTCCCCGCGTCATCGTTGAAGACCATCGCCGGCAAGCCGGCTCCTACAGTGGATCGCGTTTGCTTCTGCCTTTGCTCCACACCACTCAAGCCGGCTGTCAGGCCGCTGTGCTTTTGCTTTTGATTTTGATCTTAGGCGCCCCGTTAAACACGCTGGCCGGAATTCGGCAGGGATTTGGGGGGTAAACCGGCAGGGATGCCGGTTTACCCCCCAAATCACTGTCGGATTACGGGCACACCGAGCCTAGGCGAGGTGCCGAGTGTTGGGGCAAGAGCCCTTTGGTTACTTTGGGGCTTTTCCAAAGTGACCCGCCGTAAGGGCGGAACCATAAGCCGCCGTTACCCAAATAACGGATATGTACTCAACAAAACACGCCCCCCCGATACAGCACGTACATCCAATTTTCCCCACCCCATCCCCCCGCAAACTCCCTCATCGCTGAATCTTCAAGGCAGAGGGACACCCCATGGACCCAGCAACAAAACCCGGCCCCGACGAAGTCGTCACCCTGGTGGTCAAGCACCTCATCAAACCCGGCCTGGAGGCCGACTACGAAGCCTGGCTGCGCCGCATCGTACGCATCGCCGGCGCGCGCCCTGGCCACCTCGGTGTCGACGTAGTGCGCGGCAAACAAGGCAACCTGGCGCTGTTCACCTGTGTGTTGCGCTACCGCTCCACCGATGACCTGGAAACCTGGCTCGACTCCCCCGAGCGCAAAACCCTGATTGCCGAAGCCACCCCGATGCTCGCCGAGGGCGACAACACCGAAATCGGCGCGGTCAACGAATTCTGGTTCAACCCCGAAACCCCAAACGCCGCCAAGCCACCGCGCTGGAAGCAGGCGGTCGTCACCCTGTGCGTGATCTTGCCGCTGACCCTGCTGGTGCCCATCGTGTGGGGCCCGGTGCTGCGCCTGCACCCGTTTCTCTCCAACTACGTGGTCGCCACGTTCCTGGTGACCCTGACCATCGTCCTACTGGTGGTCTACCTGTTGATGCCGGCGGCCACCCGCCTGTTCGCTCCCTGGCTTGAAGCCTCTGTAAAGGAAACCCTATGAACGCCGATCTGATTTTGTTCAATGGCCAGTTCCACACCGTGGACCGTGAAAACCCGCGTGCCACCGCTGTCGCGATCCGCGAGGGGCGCTTTGTCGCCGTGGGCACCGACGGTGAAGCCATGGCCCTGCGTGGCAGTGGCACCCAGGTCATCGACCTCAAGGGCCGCACCGTCATCCCCGGCCTCAATGACTCCCACCTGCACCTGATCCGTGGTGGGTTGAACTACAACCTCGAACTGCGTTGGGAAGGTGTGCCGTCCCTGGCCGATGCCCTGCGCATGCTCAAGGACCAGGCCGACCGCACGCCCACCCCGCAATGGGTACGCGTGGTGGGTGGCTGGAACGAATTCCAGTTCGCCGAAAAACGCATGCCGACCCTGGAAGAGTTGAACCAGGCCGCGCCCGATACGCCAGTGTTCGTATTGCACCTGTACGACCGCGCCTTGCTCAACCGTGCCGCCCTGCGCGTGGCCGGCTACACCAAGGACACGCCGAACCCGCCGGGCGGCGAGATCGTGCGCGACAGCAACGGCAACCCCACTGGCATGCTGGTGGCGCGCCCGAATGCGATGATCCTGTATTCGACCCTGGCCAAGGGCCCGAAACTGCCGCTGGAATACCAGGTCAACTCGACCCGCCAGTTCATGCGCGAACTCAATCGCCTGGGGCTCACCAGCGCCATCGACGCCGGCGGCGGTTTCCAGAACTACCCCGATGACTACGCGGTGATCGAGCAACTGGCCAAGGACGAACAGTTGACGGTGCGCATCGCCTACAACCTGTTCACCCAGAAGCCCAAGGAAGAACTCAGCGATTTCAAGAACTGGACTGGCACCGTCACCCTGCACCAGGGCGATGACTACCTGCGCCACAACGGCGCCGGCGAGATGCTGGTGTTCTCGGCGGCGGACTTCGAGGACTTCCTCGAGCCGCGCCCGGACCTGCCGCTGACCATGGAGCAGGAACTGGAGCCGGTGGTGCGCCACCTGGTGGAGCAGCGTTGGCCGTTCCGCCTGCACGCCACGTATGACGAGTCGATCTCGCGCATGCTCGACGTGTTCGAGAAGGTCAACCGCGACATTCCGTTCAATGGCCTGCCGTGGTTCTTCGACCACGCCGAAACCATCACCCCGAAAAACATCGAGCGTGTACGCGCCCTCGGCGGTGGTATCGCGATCCAGGACCGCATGGCGTTCCAGGGCGAATACTTCGTCGAGCGTTACGGCGCCAAGGCCGCCGAGGCCACGCCGCCGATCAAGCGCATGCTTGCCGAAGGCGTGCCGGTCGGGGCGGGCACCGATGCGACCCGCGTGTCCAGCTACAACCCATGGACTTCGCTGTACTGGATGGTCAGTGGCCGTACCGTCGGCGGCCTGGAGCTGCATGCCGAAGGCTTGCCGCGCCTTACCGCGCTGGAATTGTTTACCCATGGCAGCGCCTGGTTCTCATCCGAACAGGGCAAAAAAGGCCAGATCAAGGTCGGGCAGTTGGCGGACGTGGCGGCCCTGTCGGCGGACTTCTTCAGCGTCGATGAAGAAGCGATCAAGTGGATTGAATCGGTACTGACTGTGGTCGGCGGCAAGGTGGTCTACGGTGCCGGCGATTTCGAAGATTACGCGCCTCCCCGCGTTCCGGTGCTGCCGGACTGGTCGCCAGTGGTCAAGGTGCCAGGGCACTGGCGCCCAAGCTCGCCGTTGCAGGCTCAGGTTCACCAATGCAGCGGCCCCTGCGGCGTGCATTCCCACAGCCATGAAAAGGCGCGTCTTTCCAGCGTGCCAGTCAGCGACTTCCAGGGTTTCTGGGGTGCGTTTGGCTGCTCGTGCTTTGCCTTCTAATCAAACCCCAAAGGAGTTACCCCATGCCTTACTCGCGCTTGAACAAAGATGACGCCGTTGTCCTGTTGGTCGATCACCAGACCGGCCTGATTTCGCTGGTCCAGGACTTCTCCCCGAACGAATTCAAGAACAACGTGTTGGCCCTGGCTGACGTCGCCAAGTTCTTCAACCTGCCGACCATCCTCACCACCAGTTTTGAAAGCGGCCCTAACGGCCCACTGGTGCCCGAGCTGAAAGAACTGTTCCCGGACGCCCCATACATCCCGCGTCCTGGCCAGATCAACGCCTGGGACAACGAGGATTTCGTCAAGGCGGTCAAGGCCACCGGCCGCAAGCAGATCATCATTGCCGGCGTGGTGACGGATGTGTGCGTTGCGTTCCCGACCCTGTGCGCCCTCGATGAAGGCTTCGAAGTGTTCGTGGTCACCGACGCCTCCGGCACCTTCAACGAAACCGTGCAACAGGCCGCCTGGGCGCGCATGACAGCGGCCGGTGCCCAACTGGTGAACTGGTTCTCCGTGGCCTGCGAGCTGCAAGTGGACTGGCGCAACGACATGGAAGGCCTGGCCAACCTGCTGTCGCCACGCATCCCCAACTACCGCAACCTGATGAACAGCTACTCGGCCTTCACCGCCAAGTAAGCTGCGCCACAGAACACCGCTGCACCCTGTGGGAGCCGGGCTTGCCCGCGATGGCGGTGTGTCAGTTGACAGCAATGTTGGCTGACACACCGCCATCGCAGGCAAGCCAGCTCCCACATTTGATTTGTGGTGTAGCGACATACCCGTTATAAAAACCGCAAATGTCCACCGAGAAGCGACAATGAACCCCTTCGAAGACATGCGCCTGTTCTGCCAGGTCATGGAATCCGGCAGCTTCACCGCCGCCGCTGAACAGCTGGGCCTGTCCAAGCAGTTCGTCAGCCGCCGCCTGATCCAACTGGAAGAGCGCCTGGGCGTGCGCCTGCTCAACCGTTCCACGCGCCGTCTGGATGTCACGCCTCTCGGTCAGAGTTACTACGAATCCGCCTTGCGCCTGCTCAGTGAAGTCGAGCAAGTGGAGCAGGGCATCGCCGGGCAGAACAGCGAACCCCGTGGCACCATTCGCCTGAGTGCGCCGTTGTCGTTTGCCATGGCTCACCTGGGTTGCCTGTTGCCGCTGTTCTTGCAGCGCCATCCCCAGGTGGCGGTGGAGGTCGATTTGAGCGACCGCCCCGTGGACCTGATCGGCGAAGGTTATGACCTGGTGCTGCGCATCGGCACCCTGGAAGATTCCACCCTGATTGCCCGCCGTATCGCCAGCATTCCCCGGGTGTACTGCGCCAGCCCCGATTACCTGGCCCTGCGCGGTACGCCGCAAAAACCTGATGACCTTGCCGCGCACGATTGCCTGCCCTACGGCCATGGCCGCCAGGTGCAATGGCGCTTCAAGGGTAAGTTGCAGGCGCTGAACGTCAGCGGACGCATGCGTGTGAACAACGGCGACCTGCTGCGCGACACCGCCATCGCCGGCCTGGGCGTGACCTACCTGCCGACCTTTATCGTCGGCGAAGCGCTGAAGGAAGGCCGCCTGGTTACCGTCCTCGACGAATTCGCCCCCGAGGCCCTGACGCTCTCGGCGGTGTACCCGCAACACCGGCAAAGCTCGCGGCCGGTGCAGGCGCTGGTGGAGTTCCTGCGCGAACGCCTGGCTAGCGGCTGTTGAACAGCTGGCGGATCAGGTTGGGGGTGCTGCCGGTCCAGCGTTTGAACGAGCGTCGAAAGTTCGCCGCATCGTTGAAGTTCAGGTAAGCCGCCACCTCATCATTGCTGTAGCCCTTGACCTGGTACAGGTGCAGCGCCACCTGCTTGCGCACACGGTCCACCTGTTGTTGGAACCCGGTGTCGTGCTTGTGCAACTTGCGCTTGAGCGTCGCCGGGCTCATGGCGAATGCGTGCGCGGCCTGTTCCAGGCTTGGGGGTTGGCGCACCTGCTCGCGCAGGTAGTCATAGAGGCAGTCGAGAAAGCTGCCAGCGAAACCCAGTTGGTCGATCTGCTCGCGGGCCTGCTGGCGCGCGACCTGGCCGGCGGTGGCCGAGGCGCCTGGCCAGGTACGCGTCAGGTATTCACGCGGGAGGCTCATCATGTCCAGCGGTCGATCGAAACGGGTGCCTTCGCCCAAGTGCACCCAATACTGCTCGACATACCGCGGTTCGGCGTGGCTGAAACTGCACACCCACGGCAGGCGTTCGCCGCTCAGCCATTGGCTCATGGCAACCAGCGAGGTCATGCTGGCTTCCAGCAAGAAGCGCCAGTGCTCGCCGGCGCCGCAACTGTCCAGCCAGTACAGGTAGGCGTGGTGCTCATCCAGCTCCAGTTGCAGGGTGACCAACGGGCTGAGCAGCACCTGTTGCTGGATCAGGATCTCCAAGGCCTGGTGCAGGTTCTGCGCATGGCCCAGGGCATGGCTGGCCGCGCCGTAATAGCCTGGCAACAGCCGCTGGCCGAACAGGAAGCTGCTGTCATCGGCATCGAGCCACTTGCGGCTGTTGCCGATCAACCCGAAAAACTGCTGCGGGCTCAACCGCGCAGTGCCGGCGAGGATGTCTTCATGAAACAACCCGGTGCCACGCAGCAGGCGATGGCTGTCGATGTCCCGGGACAAGGCCAGATCGATCAGCGTGGCGGGCTGGTAGTGCCCGGGAATGAAGCGGCTGTCGGCTTCGTACCAGCTTGTTTTAACCGACATGTCAGGCACTTTTCGCCAAGGGTTGCTTGGCCCTGGCCAGGGCCAGGTTGAGGCGCTTGAGCAAGTCGTGGGGTGGCTCGTTCAGGGCCATGACCACGGCAGTGGTCGCCGCCAGTTGCAGGCGCTCACCGTGCAGCCGGGTTTTGTGCGCCAGGCCGCGTACCGCCTGTTGCAACTCCAGTGCGAGTTCCTTGGCCTGGCGCTCGCCGGTGTTGGGCAACAGCACCACAAAACGGTCACCGGCCAGGCGACACAGCAGGTCCTGGCGGCGCAGGTTGAGCAGCAGCAAATGGCTGAGGGCCTGCAACACCGCGTCGCCCTCGGCATGCCCGTAGGCCTGGTTGATGGCCGCGAAGTTGTCCAGGTCCAGGGCCAGCAGCGACAGCGGTTGCTGCTGGTCGTGGCTGTCTTGCAGGCTGTCGGCCAACTGGCGCTTGAGGTAGTCGGCGCCGGCCAGGGGCGTGAGTTTGTCGAACAGCCGATGCTCGCGGAACGACCGCTCGCGTTTTTCCATCTGCGCGCTGATCGCCAGTTGTTCGCGGTGCCAGTGGTAGATACCGATGGTCAGCAGGATCATGCCCACCGGCATCGGCCCCGACTCCAGCCAGTGGTCCCAGGTGATGCTGTCGGGCAGGCGGATGAACTCGTCGAGGCTATCGATCCACCAGGAGAAAAAGATGCACGACAGGCCCAGCGCCAGGTAGTTGGTGACGCGCCCGGCGGGGCGGCTTTTCAGCACCAGGCCCAGCCAGACCAGGGCGAGCAGGGCAGAGCCGCCTTCGCCGAAGATGTCCAGCCACACCCATTCGCTGACGCTTTTCAACTCGCCGCAGGCCAGGTGCAGGATCAGCCCGAGGTTGGCGGCGATCAGCAACAGGGAGAGTTTCCAGCGATGTGGCTTGAGCACGGAAAACATGGCCGCGAGTCCTTGGGCAAATAAGCGATGGGCGCCAGCACAGCAGATGGATGTGACGGTTGCGTGACGGTGGGGAGGGGTCGAATCAGCTCATGCCATACACACAATCTCCTGCCAAACACAAAACAAATGTGGGAGCGGGCTTGCTCGCGAATACGGTGGATCAGCCACACATGTGCTAGCTGCAATACCGCATTCGCGAGCAAGCCCGCTCCCACATTTTGATCGAGGTCATTTCAGCTCATTTGCTTGCCGGAACAAACTAAAAACCGCGGTTTACGTGGCTTTGCGCCAACCCCTGTCACAGAACCGTCATCCCCCACCCCTAGCGTGCCCTCCCAGTTGCCGGGCCTCTTGCCTGGCGCCAATGGATTCTTGGGGAGGATTGCATGTACAAGCGCACCGGGCTCGTCAGCTTCACGCTTACTGCCTTGGCCCTGGCGATTGCCAGCGAGCGACTCAACGCGGCTGAAGTGGCCAATACCGAGCACGTCGAAGTGGTCGGCCAGGCCGCGGCCATCGACCAGGCGTTGAAGGAGCAGCGGTCGTCCGACAGCATCAAGAGCGTGGTGCATGCCGACGGTGTCGCCCAGTTGCCGGATGAAAACGTCGCCGAAGCGGTGCAGCGTCTGCCGGGCATCAGCGTGGAGCGCGACCAGGGGGAAGGGCGCTTCGTCAGCGTGCGCGGCCTGGGGCCGGACCTCAACAGCGTGACCATCAACGGCACCCTGGTGCCGGCCCCGGAGAGCGCGCGGCGCGCCGTGGCGCTGGATGTGCTGCCCTCGGAGCTGGTGCAGTCGCTCTCCGTGATCAAGACCCTCACCCCGGACATGGACGCCAACTCCCTCGGCGGCACGGTCGATGTGCAAAGCCTGTCGGCCTTCGACCACAAGGGGCTGTTCTACACCGGCAGCACCGAAGCCAGCTACGACAAGAACACCCGCCAGACCAGCCCGAAATTCTCCGGCGCTGCCAGTAACCGTTTCAGCCTCGGCGATGGCATCGACAACTTCGGCGTGGCGGCGGCGCTGAGCTGGCAGAAGCGTGACTTCGGCTCGGACAACGTCGAGACCGGTGGCGCCTGGGACTTCACCGACGGCGCCAAGCTCAACGAATTCGAACAGCGCGACTACGACATCAGCCGCGAACGTGCCGGCGGCGGCCTGAACTTCGACTACAAGCCGGATGACCTCAGCAGCTACTACCTGCGCACCCTCTACAGCCGCTACAAAGACACCGAAACCCGCAACGCCGCCAGCCTCGAATTTGCCGACCCACTGGCCGCCGGCGAGCTGGGCGATGCCGAAGCCAAGCGCAAGCTGAAAAACCGTGAAGAAACCCAGGAGATCCAATCCTACGTGTTCGGTGGCGAACGCATGCTCGGCCTGTGGACCCTGAGCGGCCAGGCCGGCTACAGCCAATCCAGCGAAGACAGCCCGGCGCACATCGCCGGCGCGACCTTCGACGGTGGCGACTTTGCCAACAGCGGCTTTTATGACAAAAACAAGCCACGCCCGATCATCGGCAGCGGCTTCTACGACGCGCGCAATTTCACCCTCGACAAAGTTGACTGGGAAAAACAGAACACCCAGGACACCGAGAAAAACCTGCGCCTGGACCTGGCCCGCGACTACGACCTGAGCGGCTATGCCTCCCAAGTGAAGTTCGGCGGCAAGGTCAGCCGCCGCAATAAGGACAACGACCTGGAAGCCTGGGTCTACAAAGACTTCGACACCCTTGGCTTCAGCGACGACCAGCTCAACCTCACCCAATTCCAGAAGGGCAGCGTCGACTATCGCCTCGGCAACTACGGCCCCGGTATCAGCCCCAGCGCCATCAAGCAGTTGATCGGCAGCCTCAACCCGGCGGACTTCTATGACGAGACCGAATCCCGGGTCAACGATTTCACCATTCGTGAAGACATCAACGCCGGCTACCTGATGAACACCATCGATATCGATGACTGGCGCTTTATCGCCGGCCTGCGTTACGAAGGCACCGAGTTTGAAGCCAAGGGCACTGGCGCCACCGATGGCGTGTTCACGCCGACCGACACCAAGCGCCGCTATCACCACTGGCTCCCGGGCCTGCATGCGCGCTACCAGATCGACAAGAACACCCAGGTGCGCGCGGCCTGGACCAAGTCCGTGGTGCGCCCGACCTTTGGCCAATTGGCACCGGGTTTCGTGATCGACGATGACGAGGCCACCTTCGGCAACCCGGACCTCAAGCCCCTGGAGTCGAGCAACCTGGACCTGGGCATCGAGCACTTCATGGGCCGCGCCGGCACCGTCTCGGCGTTCGTGTTCTACAAGGACATCAAGAACTTCGTCTACAACACCGACCTGGCGGGCACTGGCGCCTGGACCAATTTCGCCGAGGCGCATACCTACGCCAACGGCGACAGCGCCAAGCTCTACGGCCTGGAACTGGCCTACTCACAGAAGTTCGACTGGCTGCCTGCACCGTGGAACGGCCTGTTGATCGGTGCCAACACCACCTTCAGCCGCTCCAGCGCCGATATCGAAGGCTTCGACGGCACCAGCGGGACCAACCGCAAGCGCACTATCAGCCTGCCCAACCAGTCCGACACCGTCGGCAACCTGATGCTGGGCTGGGAAGACGACAAGCTCAGCCTGCGCCTGTCGGCCAACTACAAATCGGCCTATCTCTACGAGTTGGCCTCGATCAACGACAAAGCCCACGACCTGCACGTCGACGCGCAGACCTTCGTCGACTTCAGCGCGCGCTACTCGCTGACCAAGAACCTGCAAGTCAGCTTCGAAGCGCAGAACCTCACCGATGAGTCGTACTTCGTCTACACCGGCCACCGCAGCTACAACGGCCAGTACGAAGAGTACGGCCCCACCTACAAGCTGGGCCTGACCTTCACCCATTTCTAAGCACCAACGCCGATTTGAATGTGGGAGCTGGCTTGCCTGCGATGCAGACACCTCGTTGTTTCAGGGCGACCCCGTCGATGCCGTCGCAGGCAAGCCAGCTCCCACAGTAGATCTCCATCGTTTTTGAAGGATTTGTTTGTTCATGAGAATTTCCAAGTTGTATTTGCTGCTCGCTCTAGCAACCTGTGCTCAAGCCATGGCCGCCGACCTGGCGCTGGTCCCTTGGGCGCCAAACCTGAATGCCGAAGCGGTGGCCTTCCTACCTGGCGGCACCCAGCGCCTGGCCGCCAGTACCCGCGACGGCCTGCAACTGCTCGACAATACAGGCGCGGAACTGGCCCGCTTCAAAGGCAACTTCAGCAGCCTCGATACCCGTGCTGCCGGTGCCCAGACGCTCGTGGCCAGCCTCGACAACGACCGCCAACAGGCGCTGCTGATCAGCCTCGATGCGTCCACCAAGACCTTTGGCCAGCCCCTGTACTTGCCCACCCGCGACTACCCGGTGAACGGCCTGTGCCTGTATCGCGACGGGGCATCAAACCTGTTTGTGTTCCTGGTGGGCGAAGAGGGCAAGGGCGAGCAATGGCTGGTGGGTAACGGCGCGACCTTGCTGCGCGACCCTCAACGTGTACGCGGCTTGCCGCTGCCGCCGTCGGCGCAGTTCTGCCAGGTGGATGACGCGACCCAGCAGTTGGTAGTCAATGAAGAAAACGTCGGCTGGTGGGCCTACCCGGCACACCCTGAGGCGGACGTGAAACGCACCCCGGTGGCGCTGTTCGACAACCCCAAGCGCGAGGCTGGCGCCATGGCGCTGGTGCCGGGCGGGGTGGTGACGCTGGATCCTAAGAAGGCTCAACTGCATCTGTTTCAGCAAACCGGCGAGCGCTGGGTTGAACAGGGCAGCCTGACGCTGCCGGGCTTGAAAGAACCAGAGCAACTGAGCGTCAGCGGCCAGCACGTGCTGGTGCGGGATGACGACACCGGCAGGCTCTACCAGGGCAAACTTGACTGGAAGGCAACGCCTGTGGCCGCCGAGCCGGTAGTGCCGGAAGTCGCTGCGCTGCGCCAGACCGACCCGGTCGGCCGCCAGGGCGATGCGGCGGATGACCCGGCGATCTGGATTCACCCCACGCAGCCAGAAAAAAGCCGCGTGCTCGGGACCAACAAGAAGCAGGGCCTGCTGGCCTATGACCTCGACGGCAAGCTGTTGCAGGAACTGGCGGTCGGCCGCCTCAACAACGTCGACGTACGCCCCAACTTCAAGCTCGGCGCAACCACCGTCGACCTGGCTGTGGCGAGCAACCGCGATCACAACAGCCTGAGCCTGTTCAGCATCGACCGTCAGAGCGGTGAGCTGCGCGAGGCCGGTGAAGTGCCGACGCCGCTCAAGGACATCTACGGTATCTGCCTGTTCCAACCCGCCAGCGGCGAGATCTACGCGATCGCCAATGGCAAGGACGGCACCTTCCTGCAATACCGCCTGAGCGCACCGGACGGCCGTGTGCAGGGCGAGCTGGTACGTCAGTTCAAGGTCGACAGCCAACCCGAGGGCTGCGTGGCCGATGACCAGCGTCAGCGCCTGTTCATTGGCGAAGAAGACGTCGGCGTCTGGGCGGTGGATGCGCGCGCCGACCAACCGGCCACGCTCACCAGCGTGATCAAGGTCGGCCCGCAGTTGCATGCGGATGTCGAGGGCCTGGCGTTGTACCAGAGCGAAAAACGCGACTACCTGGTGATCTCCAGCCAGGGCAATGACAGCTACCTGGTCGTGGATGCCGAGCCACCCTTTGCCACCCACGGTGCCTTCCGCGTCGGCCTGAATGCCGCCGCCGGTATCGATGGGGCTTCGGAAACCGATGGCCTGGAAGTCACCGCCATCAACCTGGGCGGGCCCTGGAGCCAAGGCATGCTGGTGGTGCAGGACGGGCGCAAGCGCATGCCCGAGCAGACCCAGAATTTCAAGTTCGTGCCCTGGGCCGAGGTGACCCGCACGTTGAAATTGCCGTAGGCGTCATCACCCGGTCATCACTTTTTAATCGAATAGGAGCTTAACCATGCACGCGACGATGGAACATATGACGATCTGGGGTTTGATCAGCGACGCCAGTCTGTTGGTCAAGGCGGTAATGGTCACGTTGCTGCTGGCGTCCTTGCTCAGTTGGTACCTGATCATCCAGCGCGGCAGTGTGCTGCGGCGCCTGGAGCGGCAGTTGAACGGCTTTGTGCAGCGCTTTCGTGCGGCGCCCGACTTGCAGCCGCTGTACCGCGACACCGTGCAGGCCGGCGAGGGCGGGATTGCACCGATCTTCATCGCCGGCGTGCAGGAATACCAGCACCTGCACGGCCATGATCCGGCCGTGCTGGAGGGCGTGGAGCGTGCGTTGCAGGTGGCGATCACCGAGCAGGAAGTCGAGCTGGAAAAAGGCCTGCAATTCCTTGCGACCGTGGGGTCGGTGAGTCCCTACATCGGCCTGTTCGGCACTGTGTGGGGGATCATGAATTCCTTTATCGGCCTGTCCCAGGTACAGCAGGCCACGCTGTCCACCGTGGCGCCGGGCATCGCCGAAGCTTTGATCGCCACGGCCATCGGCCTGTTTGCCGCGATCCCGGCAGTGATCGCCTACAACCGCTTCGCCGCACGCGGACAAACCTTGCTCACCCGCTACTACGCCTTCGGCAACGAACTGCAAGTGCGCCTGCACCGCACCTTGCGCGGCACGCCGATCAACCTGGCCGTGGCCGCCTGAACAAGGAGCAAACCGATGTTGACCAGGCCGCAACGCAAGCACGGACCCAAGGCCGAGATGAACGTGGTGCCCTACATCGACGTGATGCTGGTGCTGCTGGTGATCTTCATGGTCACCGCGCCGATGCTGACCCAAGGCGTAAAAATCGAGCTGCCCAAGGTCGCCGCCGAGGCGCTGGCCACCGACACGCGCCAGCAGATCCTCACGCTGTCGGTGAAGGCTGACGGCGGCTACTACTGGAACCTCGGCGGCGAACTCGATACCACGCACCAGACCGACAGCGCCGTGACCCTGGATGAAATGGGCGTCAAGGTTATGCAGGTGGTGGCGACGCGCAGCGACACCCAGGTGTATATCCGCGCCGACGACAGCGCTGGCTACGGCCGGGTCGTGGCAGCCATGGCGGTGCTGCAAAAGGGTGGCGTGAGCAACCTGGGGTTGGTGACCGAGGCCCCGCAATGACGGCGATGATCATGCACAGTCCGCTGCTCGCAGTGGGGCCTGGGGAGCCTTCCGGGTTCTGGAGAAACAGCGTGGCGGCCAGCCTCGCGGTGGCGCTGCATGTAGGCGTGCTGGCGGTGTTGATGCTGGGTGGGTCGACAGATAAGCCGCAGGTGGAAACGCCGAGGGTGATGCATACCCAGTTGGTGATGGTGCCGCCGACGCCCGCTCCCGTGCCTGAGCCTGAGCCGGCGGCCGTCGCAGCGCCTGCGCCGGAGCCTGTGGTCGCTCCCGTGCCGGCGAAACCGGTGATCGATCCAAAGATCCAGGCACAAAAGCTGGAAAAAGCCGCATTGGCGCGCAAGCGGGTCGAGGAAAAGAAGCTGGAGCAGCAACAGGAGCGCCTGGCCGCTGAACAGCGCAACCGCGAGCTGGAGCAGCAGCGTCTGGCCCAGGAGCGCCTCGCCGCTGAACGTACGCGCCCTGTAGCACCGACCGCCGCGCCGGCCTTCGACAGCCGTCAGTACCAACCCTTGAGCAAAGAGGCGCCGGACTATCCGGAGCGTGCCCTGGACAAAAACATCGAAGGCGATTGTTCAGTGGAGTACACCGTCAACACCCAAGGGCGTGTAGAAAACCCCAAGGTGCTGGACGGCTGCCATCCACTGTTCATGCGGCCTTCACTGGCGGCGGCGAATACCTTCCGCTACCAGCCGAGGATCGTCGATGGAAAACCCGTGCCGGTGCCGGCCGTGCGCAATACTTTCCACTACCGCATCAAATGATTTCTCCCAGTCAACACAGGTCCCATGTGGGAGCGGCGGTGCGACGATTCGACTTGCTCGCGAATACAGAGTGTCAGTCGATACACCTTTGACTGAACCACCGCATTCGCGAGCAAGCCCGCTCCCGCATTTTGATTTGCGTTAGACGTAAGCTAAGTTATTCAGCGCTTGACCCGCCACGTAGCGCTCCAGGTTCGCCAAAAACGTATCCGCAATCTCATTCCGGCTATTTGTCGAAATCGCCGACGTATGCGGCGATAACCTGACCCTTGGATGGGTATACAGCGGATGCCCGTCCGGCAACGGCTCCGGCTCGGTTACATCCAGCGATGCCAGCCCTATCCGCCCATTGTCCAGCGCTTCCAGCAGCGCCTCCTGATCCAGCAACCCACCCCGCGCAATATTGATCAAGTGCAGCCCCGGCTTGGCGCTGCCCAGCACGTCACGGTTGATGAGCTGCCGCGTGGACTCGGTCAGCGGTGCCGCCACCACCAGGTGATCGGCGCGGGCGAACAGGTCGTGGATGTCCTTGGCGGCGTCCACGCCCGCGCTGAACGGCACCTGACTTTGGCGCAACGCGACGACCTTGATCCCCAGGGCCAGGGCTTTTTGCGCGAGACGTTCGCCTATCGCACCAAACCCCAGGATGCCCAATGTGGTGCCCTTCAGCGGGCGCAACGCGGTGAAATTCCACTGCGAATCCTTGACCCAGATGTCTGGCAAATGCTTGGCGGCGGCAAAGATCGCGGCCAAGGCAAATTCGGCCAGGTTGTCGGCGGCACTGCCACGGGAGGTGGTCACCGGCGGGCCGTTGAACAGCCATTGAGGATAGAAATCGATGCCCGACGACACCAGGTGCACCCACTGCGCGCCGTAGGGCCAGCCCGGTGGCGGCGTGTCCGGGGCGCTGTAGCCACGTACGTTGATCGGGCGCAGCAACAGGATATTCGCCTGGGGCGGCAGGTCGCTGGGCACGCCCGCGGGCACGCCGATCACTTGGGCGGCGGGGTGGCTGGAGGCCAGGCGCTGGCGGAGCACGTCGTTGTAATCTTCGTCCAGCTGGCTGGCAATAATCACCTGACTCATGGGCGTTCCTTCTGGCGTTGGGCGAAGACCGTCTTGCCGACGCCTTGCAGCACAGCGTCGTTCTGCGGGGTATGCACGCGACTGCACAGCACGTCGCGGTAATGCCGTTGCAATGGGCTGTGGCGCGACAGGCCCGGGTTACCCGAGGCCTCGATGGCCAGCTCCACGGCGCGGATGGCGTTGTGGGTCACCAGGTACTTGAGTTGCGCGGCATTGGCCGCCGGGGTGTGGCCTTCGGCGGCGGCATCGAGCAGGCTGCGGTTGGCAAACAGCAGGGTGTCGATATGGCCGACGGTTTCCTGAAAGCGCGGCAGCGTCGACAGCGCTGCGCCGAGGTTGGACGGCTTGCGCTCTTCCAGCCAGTTCACCAGCCAGTCCCGCGCCGCCTGGGCCACGGCGTCATACACCGAGGACAGCAACACCGACATCCACAGGAAGCCCTCGCCATCCAGCTCCGGCGACGGCGCGCTCCACGGGCTGACGCTGACGGCGTGGTCGAGTGGCACCAGCACGTTGTCGAGCACCACCTCATGGCTGCAGGTGGCGCGCATGCCCAGGTGGTCCCAGGTGTCGATGATGGTCACGCCGGGGCTGTCTTTTGGGACCAGCCAGGCACCGACCAACGGGTCGGCGTCATCACTGCGGCCCCACACGCTGAACCAGCTCAGGCCGTGGCTGCCGGTGGAGTAGATCTTGCGCCCGCTGATGCGCCAGCCTTCGGCGGTACGCACGGCGATTGTCGCCGGCAGCCCGCCACGGGCCGGGGTGCCCAGGTCGGGCTCCACGCGCAGCGCGTTGATCAACCCGCCGTTGCGCACCGCGTCTTCGGCCACTCGCGTGCGCAAGTGCGCCGGCCAGGTCTTGCTGTCTTGCAGGCGCGTGTGTTGCAGGTATTGCATCACCAGGATCAGTGCGGTGGACGGCTCGCCCTTGGCGATCGCACTGATCGCCTTGCGCGCCTGGGGCAGGCTGGCACCGCCGCCGCCCAAGGCTTTGGGCACGGTGAGGGCGACCAGGCCGTGTTCGTGCAGCAATTTGAAGTTGGCGTGGGGGAAGGCGCCGCTCTCGTCATAGCGGTGCGCGGTGCTGGCCAGCTCGGCGCTGAGGCGTTCAAGCAGGGCTTCAAAGTTGGCGACTTCCACGGAGCGCAAGGAAGGTTGTGAGGATTGGCTCATGGTTGTTTCACTCGGTCGATAGGTAGACACCCGCCCTCTGTAGGAGCCGGCAAACCGGCTCCTACAGGGGATAGGCGTTTAGATGGCCAGTCTTACGGGCTGTTGGCCCAGCAGTTGCTCCACCACCTGTAACACCGGCTCCGCTTCGGTGCGCACCAACCAATCCGGGCTCACTTGCACAAACGCCACCGTGCCGTCCCTGGCAATCACCACCACCGTCGGTTGCGGCAACTCCCAGGTGCCGGTGCCGGTGGTTTCACCGATGTGATTGCCCTTGGCCAACGCGGCATTGCGCGACGCCTCGTCGAAGCTGTAGAGAATGCCCAGGCGGCGCCCGAGGTTGTTATCGGGGTCACTGGCCACCAGCAGTTGCAGGGTGTGGCGGGTCTTGATCTCCACCAGGCGTTCAGGCACTTGCGGGCTTACCGCCACCAGAGGCACCCCGAGTTCGCGCAGGCGTGGGTAGAGTTGGCGTTCGTAATAGGGCAGGGCGATGTTGCACGCCGGGCAGCCGGCAAAGCGGAAGAAAATCAGCACCGCCGGACCGTCCGCCAGCAGCAGCTCGCGATTGAGTTCACCGCCTTCCACATTCAGCAGGGTGAACGGGTCGAGTTCATCGCCGACCTGCACGTAGTCATCTGGCCGCGCTTGAGCCACCAGACGCTGGCGTTGGTCGATATTGACCTGCAGCGCCGCCGGCGCCCAGGTGGCGACACGCTCGGCGTGCAGTTCGGCCAACTGCCGGTTGAGGGATTCACTCATGCCAGCGCCTCCTGTTTATCTTCAACCTGGGCGGCGACACTGTAGCGGTTGGCCGGAACGTCCAGGCCGAGGTTGTCGCGCAGGGTATGGCCGCTGTATTCAGTGCGGAACAAGCCGCGCTGTTGCAGCACCGGCACCACCAGTTCGGTGAAGTACTGCAAGCCATCCGGCAGCACCGAGTTGATGATGAAACCATCGCTGGCGCCGGTCTCGAACCAGGTCTGGATCGCGTCGGCGACTTGCTCCGGGGTGCCGACGAAATCACGTTTTGGCCGCGAGAACCGCAAGGCCACTTCACGCAGGGTCAGGCCTTCGTCCCTGGCCAGCTGCTTGATGCGGTCGGAGCCGCCTTTCTGGCTATTGGAACCCAGGTCACCCAGCTCCGGGAAAGGCTCGTCCAGTGGGTATTGGCTGAAGTCGTGATCGTTGAACGGGCGGCCGAGGGCGACGATGGCATCTTCCACGGTGACCAGCTCTACGGCCTGCTGATAGCGGCTTTCCACTTCGGCCTCGTCGCGGCCGACAATCGGGCGAATGCCCGGCAGGATCGACAGGCTGTGCGGGTCACGGCCAAAGCCTTTGGCGCGGCGCTTCAGGTCCTGGGAATAGGCCAGGCCTTCTTCGAGGCTGTCCACGTGCACAAAGATCGCATCGGAGTTCTGCGCGGCAAAGTTGCGCCCGTCCTCCGAGGTGCCGGCCTGGAAAATCACCGGTTGGCCCTGGCGCGAACGCGCGATGTTCAGCGGGCCTTTCACCGAGAAGAAATCGCCTTTGTGGTTGAGTGCATGCAGCTTGCCCGGGGCGAAAAACTCGCCGGACTGTTTGTCGTAGGTAAAGGCATCGTCTTCCCACGAATCCCACAGGCCCTGGACGGTGCTCACGTGTTCCTTGGCGATGCGATAACGCACGGCGTGGGGTGGGTGCTCGGCCTTGCTGAAGTTGTCGGCGGTGCCGCTCAGCCACGAGGTGACGACGTTCCAACCGGCACGGCCACCGCTGATATGGTCCAGGGATGCGAATTGGCGCGCCACTTGGTAGGGCTCGGTGTAGCTGACGGTCACGGTGGCGACCAAACCAATATTCGTGGTGATCGCCGCGAGTGCCGACAGGATGGTCAGTGGCTCGAAACGGTTGAGGTAGTGCGGGCTGGACTTGGCATGAATGTGCAGGCTGTCGGCGATGAACACGAAGTCGAACTTGGCGGCTTCGGCCAATTCAGTCTGCTGCTTGTAGAACCCGAAGCTGGTGCTGGCATTCGGTTGGGCGTTCGGGTGGCGCCATTCGCCCCAGCCGTGGCCGACGCCGTGGACCATGGCGCCCAGTTTCAAATGGCGGGGTTTTGCTTGCTGTGGCTTGCTCATGTTCTGCTCCTGGTTAGCGCGAGGCTTGCTGGGAAAGTTGGACACGCTTGGCGTTGAAGCTTTTGTCGAAGCCCTGTGACACGTCGATGTGCCGGGTCAGCAGGCCTTCTTTTTGGTAGGTGTCGGCGGTTACTTGCAGGCCGCTGATCACCGAGTCGTCGATGGCGACCGGGGTCAAGTGGGTGTCCTTGGCCACTTCCTCGTGCACTTGCAGCGGCAGGCCGGTGATCTTGGCCTGGGCGGCTGCGTATTCGTTGGGGTGGGTGTTGGTCCAGGCGTAGGCGCGGTCGACGCGGGCGACAAAGTCGTCCAGCTGCGGGCGCTTGTCGGCAATGGCCTGGCGGGTGGCGGCGAGGTAGAGGTGGTTGCTCAGCAGCGTGTTGCCGCTGATCAGCACGCGGGCCTGGCTTTGTGAGGTGACCACCGTGGTGTACGGGTCCCAGGTGGCCCAGGCGTCGACGGTGCCGTTATCCAGCACCAGGCGCGACTCGCTTGGCAGCAGGAAAATGAACTGCACGTCCTTGGTGGTCAGGCCGGCCGTGGCCAGGGCCTTGATCGCCAGGTAATGGCCGATGGAGCCGCGGCCGGTGACGATTTTCTTGCCCTTGAGGTCGGCGACGGTCTTGATCGGCGAGTCTTTGGGCACCAGCAGCGCGGTGGTGTTGCGCCCCTCGGCGTGAATGATGCTGACCACCTTGAGCGATGCGCCGGCACCGAGGGCAAACACGTAGGGCGCATCCCCCAGGGCACCGATGTCCACGGCGCCGGCATTCAGCGCTTCACCCAAGGGCGAGGCGGACGGGAATTCCGACCACTGGATTTCGTAGGGCACGTTTTTGGTTTCGCCGGAGACTTCCAGCAGCGCCTTGATTGTAGATTTCTGGTTGGCTACCCGCAGCGGCTGCAAGTCGGCGGCGTGGGCCCCGCCAGTCAGGCCAAGGGCGAGAGCGGTGCCCAGGAGCAGGCGTTTGAAAGGGATGGTAAAGACCATGGGATGCAGGCTCCAGGCAGATCAAGATGAGGTTCGGTTACCTCCGCCTGGAGAAGGGGTCGGTGAATGGGTTAACGTTATTCCCATAAAAACTCGCTGTGAAGTTCTTTTTGGTTATATGTTAATTATTAAAATATTTGATGATGTGTGAGTTAATTATTCTGTAATTGCATTTGAATGGGGGGCCGCCGCCCAAGGCAAAGAGGCCATCCATGCGCCAATGCTCACTGCGAACAGGTTCAGGGCGGCTGTGCAGATCCCTTGTCGGAGCGGGCCTGCACCCGGCGCGGGCGCAGGCAGGTGGGTGAGTCAGATCACATAGAAACCGTGGGTGCCGTCGCGGGCCAATTGGTCGACCAGGCCGAATTCCCAATCCAGATAGGCCTGCATGGCTTCCTTGGGATTGTCGGTGCCTTCGTACGGGCGACGGTAGCGGTCGATGCGCGGCGAGGCCAGGTGGGTTTCACCTTCTTCCAGTGGTAACTGCGCGTTGATCCAGCCGGCAGTGCCGTCCTGCAGCAGAAACACTTGCTTGCCGGTGATGGCTTCGACTTCGGCCACCGCCAGGCGCGCCAGTTGGCTGCTGCCGCAGGTCAGCACGTAGCGCTGGGCGGCGGGCACCTTGGCCAGGGCTTGGGGCAGTTGCGCACGCAGCGCCCACCAGGCACCGGGGATATGGCGCTTCACGTAATTGGCGCTGGCGGTGAAGTCCAGCACCACGGTATCGCCATGGGCCTGCCATTCGGCGAGGGTATGGGGGCTGATCAGTTCGGCCTGGGGCGGTGTCGGCACCGGCGCGACCCAGGCACCTTGCTCGGTGAAGTGCGCCGGTTGCAGGTCATCCAGCACATGCACTTCCCAGCCCAGTTGAGCCAGCCAGGAGGCGGACATGTTCGCGCGCACGCCGTCGTCGTCCGCCAACACCAGCCGTGCACCGCGCACGCTGGCGACATGGTCGGTTTCCTGCACCAGTTGCCCGCCCGGTGTGGAGCGCGCGCCGGGCAGGTGGCCGGCTTCGAATTCTTCCGGAGTGCGCACATCGAACAGGTAGGTGGTGCGGGTTTTTTCCTGCTGCCAGGCCTGCAGGTCGGCCAGGGTGGCACGGCCCACGCGAGCCTTGTCGGCGACGCGACGCGCATCCACGGCGGCGACCTGGCGGTGTTCTTCCGAGGTCGGTGCAAAGCGCCGCGCTTGGCCATGGGCAAGTTTCTGCCCGGCCAGGGTCCAGCCGATGGTGCCGTTGCGCAGGGCCGAGACCGGGTTGGCCACGCCGGCATTGATCAGCGACTGGGTGCCGATAATGCTGCGGGTGCGCCCGGCGCAGTTGACGATGATGCGGGTGGCCGGGTCCGGCGCCAGTTCGCGGGCGCGCAACACCAGTTCGGCCCCCGGCACGCTGATGCCGGTGGGAATGCTCATGGTCTGGTATTCGTCGAAACGCCGCGCATCGAGCACCACTACATCGGCCTGGCTGTCGAGCAGGGCCTGGACTTCTTCGGCGGCCAGGGATGGCGTGTGCCGCTCGCTTTCCACCAGTTCGCCAAACGCCTTGCTCGGTACGTTGACGTCGATGAACAACTCGCCACCGGCCTTGCGCCATCCTTCAAGGCCACCTTCGAGCAGGCTGACCTCGGTGTAGCCCAGCGCAGCCAAGCGCTCGGCCGCACGGGCCGCCAAGCCTTCGCCGTTGTCGTAGACGGTGACTTGGGTATCGCGCCGTGGAATGCGCGAATACACCTCCAGTTCCAGCTTGGACAACGGGATATTCGCGGCAAACAGCGGGTGGGACTCGGCGAAGGGCGCCTCTTCACGCACGTCGACCAGGGCGACTTCTGCATGGTCCAACAAGGCCTGGCGAATCTGGGCGAAGCTGCGGGTGGATACGGTGGTCATAGGGCAGGGCTCTTTTCTTTGGACAAATCCCAGATGTTCGGGAGGAAGGCGTTGGAATAACCGGAGATAAACAGTTTCTCGCTGCCGTCGGGCTGGTACACCGCGCGGCGCACCGCACCGATATTGGCGCCGTACACATGGATGCTGATGGACACCTGGTCGCTGTGGGCATTGCTCACCTGATGGATGTCACCGACCTTGGGCGACACGGCTTCCACCTGACCCGGCACCAATTGGATCGGCTTGCCTTCGGCAATCAGGCTGCCGTCGGGGGCGCGTTCGAACCCTTGGGAGAACTCTGAGCCGCGTAACATCCCAATCAGTCCCCATACCCGGTGATCGTGGATCGGTGTGCTTTGCCCCGGCCCCCACACAAAACTGACGATGCTGAAGCGCTGGCGCGAATCGGCATGCAGCAAGAACTGCTGGTAGCGCTCGGGGTCGGGTTGGGCGTATTCATCGGGGAGCCAGTCATCATGGCTGACCAACTGCGCCAGTAGCTTGCCGCCACGGTGCAGCAGGTCGCCTTCGCGTGGATTGCCGTCGATCAATTCCGCCAGGGCGCCTATGAAGGCTCTGAGTCTTTCGGGGTGTCGGGCCTGGGTCATGACAATTCCATCGTGTGGTCGGTGGTGATGGGTTTATCTAAGCATAATGTTTATAGTTAATATGCTATTTTTTAATGATTAGCTTATAGCCGAAGGTAATTTAGAACCGGTCTGAATAGCGTTAGACGTTATCGATTACAGCGCGGGCTATCCAGGCCGCGTTCGTGCAACTATGCTTCACACACATCTTAATGACTGTTCTCTATGTGCGGCCCAAATGAAAATTGACGATATCGATGCCTTTGTCGAAGTGATTCGTTGCCAGTCCATCAGCCATGCCGCCGAGTCGTTGCAACTGACCCAGCCGGCCATCACCCGCCGCGTGCAGAACTTCGAGCAGGCGCTGGGTGTGGAGCTGTTCGACCGCAATACCAAGCCCCTCAAGCCTACGCTGATCGGCACCCGTGTCTACGAACAGTGCCGGCTGATCCTGCGCGAGATGGATGCCCTGCGCGAGCTGGTGGCCACCGACGCACCGCCCACCGGTCTGCTGCGCCTGGGCGTGCCGCAGACCATCGGCGATGTGGTGCTGCTGGACGCGCTCAAGCACTTGCGCACCGAATACCCCGAGCTGCGGGCCCAGGTCGCCACCGGCTGGGGCAGCCAATTGGTCGGCAAGATCGAGCGCGGCGAGCTGGATGCAGCGGCGGCGTTGTTCCCGGCGGGCAAGATCTTCCCGGACAACATCGTCGGTGAGTCCATCGGCAAGATGGAACTGGTGGTGGTGTGCGCCAAGGCGCAGTTGCCGAAGAAGCCGTGCAAGCTGGCGGATGTGTACCAGAACGGTTGGATCCTCAACCCGGATGGTTGCGGCTTCCGTGCGGGCTTGCAGCGGACTTTGTCCGATCAGGGCCTGGCCCTGCGGGTGAACCTGGAAACCTTCGGCACCGAGTTGCAATTGGGCCTGGTGGCGGACGGCCTGGGCCTGGGCCTGGTGCCACGGCCGCTACTGGAGCGCAGCGCCCACCGCGAACACTTGGCGGTGATGCCGCTCAAGGACTTCAAGCCGGTGATGGACCTGTGGCTGATCTACCCGCACTTCCTGGGCAACCTGCAAGGGCCGGTGGATGCATTTGGCAAGCTGGTCGCAAACTCCCTGCACAAGATCCGCAACGCCGCCTGACCCTGGATTCCCTCTCTTTGTAGGCGCCGGCTTGCCGGCGATGAGGCGCTCGAGATACGTGCAGGGCTCAAGGGCGCCATCGCCGGCAAGCCGGGCTCCTACAGGCGAATGCGGTGCTGTGGTGGTTATGAAAAAAAATAATAATTAGCTTAGATTAAAATGTGCTTTTTATTATTTTTTTGCATCCCATAGGCTTGCCTGGAAGTCCTTAAGGCCATCCAGGAAGTTTTGCCATGAGCAGCGTCACCTCGATTTCCAGTGTTTCCAACAACGTTCGCCAACGCGTCACTCCGGAAGAATGGGAAGTGCGCGTCAAATTGGCCGCCGCCTATCGACTGGCGGCCTTGTACAAGTGGACCGATCACATCTACACCCACTTCTCCGCCCGCGTGCCAGGCCCGGAGGAGCATTTCCTGATCAATGCCTTTGGGCTGCTGTTCGATGAAATCAGCGCGTCCAACCTGGTCAAGGTCGACCTCGACGGCACCATCGTCGACGATCCTACTGGCCTGGGTATTAACTACGCCGGCTACGTGATCCACAGCGCCATCCACGGCGCGCGCCACGACCTGCAAGCGGTGTTGCACACCCACACACGTGACGGCATTGCGGTGTCGGCGCAAAAAGACGGCCTGCTGCCGATCTCCCAGCATTCCATTGGCTTCTCCGGGCGGGTGGCGTACCACGGGTATGAAGGCGTGGCCCTGGACCTGGACGAGCGTGAGCGGCTGGTTGCGGACTTGGGTGACAAGAGTGTGATGATCTTGCGCAACCATGGCTTGTTGACGGCGGGTGTGAGTGTTGAGCATGCGTTTCAGCAACTGCAGCAGTTGGAGCGTGCGTGCAATATCCAGGTGGCGGCGCAGGCGGCGGGGAATGCGGAGTTGATCTTTCCGCCGAGGGAGGTGGTGGAGAAGGTTGAGCAGCAGGCCAAGGTGTTTGCCAGTGGGGAAGGGCCGGGCGTGGCGCGGCATTGGAATGCGTTGATTCGGCAGTTGGAGCGCAGTGATATCGACTACAAGAATTGACTCGGGCGTTACCTGTGGGAAGTCGACCACAGTCTAACTGTAGCCCTGCAATCTAAATGTGGGAGTTGGCTTGCCTGCGATGGCGGCCTGACAGCCGACAGCAATCTAACTGCCACCCCACGATCCAAATGTGGGAGCTGGCTTGCCTGCGAAGACGGCCTGACAGCCGACAGCAATCTAACTGCCACCCCACGATCCAAATGTGGGAGCTGGCTTGCCTGCGAAAGCGGCCTGACAGCTGACCACAATCTAACTGTCACCCCGCGATTCAAAAATGTGGGAGCTGGCTTGCCTGCGAAGACAGCCTAACAGCCGACAGCAATCTAACTGCCACCCCACGATCCAAATGTGGGAGCTGGCTTGCCTGCGAAGACGGCCTAACAGCCGACAGCAATCTAACTGCCACCCCACGATCCAAATGTGGGAGCTGGCTTGCCTGTGAAGGCAGCCTGACAGCCGACCACAATCTAACTGTCACCCCGCGATTCAAAAATGTGGGAGCTGGCTTGCCTGCGAAGACGGCCTAACAGCCGACCACGCTCTGACTGTTGCCCCGCGATCCAAATGTGGGAGCGGGCTTGCTCGCGAAGGCGGCCTGACAGCCGACCAGAATGTTGGATCAGACCAGGTACATATCCGTTATTTAGGTAACGGCTGCTAATGGTTCCGCCCTTACGGCGGCTCACTTTGGAAAAGCCCCAAAGTAAGCAAAGGGCTCTTGCCCCAACACTCGGCACCTCGCCTAGGCTCGGTGTGCCCGTAATCCGACAGGTATTTGGGGGGCCGCCGCCACGCGCCATCCATGGCGCGGGGCGGCTAAACCGGCATCCCTGCCGGTTTACCCCCCAAATCCCTGTCGAATTCCGGCCAGCGTGTTTGACGGGGCGCCTAAGATCAAGATCAAGAGCAAGAGCAAAAGCAAGAGCGGCTCGCTTCGCATTGTGGGTACGCGGTGGGTACGCGGTTTTGTAGGAGCTGGCTTGCCGGCGATGCAGGCACCGTTGTAATCAGGCAGACCGAATCGATGCCATCGCCGGCAAGCCAGCTCCTACATGGGGTGTGCTTTGTGCTTAAGCGACCTGTTTGGCTTGCTCGCGTTCAGCGACCAGCTGGCGGGTGAGGGGGATCAAACGCTTGCCGTAGTCGATGGCATCATTCAGGGGGTCAAAGCCACGGATCAGGAAGGTGGTGATGCCCAGGTCGTAGTAGTCCAGCAGCGCTTGCGCAACTTGCTCGGCTGTGCCGACCAGCGAGGTGGAGTTGCCCTGGGCGCCCAGTAACGCCGCGATCCCTGTCCACAAACGCTTATCCAAACGTGACCCTTGCGCCGCCGCTGCCAGTAACCGGCGTGAGCCTTCATTCGGCGGTTCACGCCGCACAAAGCCATTTTTCTCGGCCAGTTCGGTGGCTTGCTGCAGGATCTTGTCGGCCCGCGCCCATGCCAGTTCTTCGGTTTCGGCGAGGATCGGCCGAAGCGACAGGCTGAAGCGAATCGTGCGCCCATGCTTGGCCGCTTCGGCGCGGACCTGGGTCACGATCTCGCGCACTTGCTCGTAGGTTTCGCCCCACAGTGCATACACATCAGCGTGTTTGCCGGCCACTTCAATCGCCGCTGTAGAGGAGCCGCCGAAGTACAGCGGGATATGGGGCTGCTGCGGCGATTTCACTGTGGAGTGCGCGCCTTCGACCTGATAGTAGGTGCCCTTGAAGTCGAAGGGCTGTTCGCGGGTCCATTCCTGGCGCACCACGCTCAGGTATTCGTCGGTGCGGGCGTAACGTTCGTCCTTGCCGATGTGGCTGCCATCGGCGCGCAGTTCGCGGTCGTCGCCGCCGGTGATGATGTGCACGGCCGTGCGTCCACCGTTGAACACGTCCAGGGTAGCGAACTGGCGGGCAGCCAGGGTGGGCTGGGTGAAGCCGGGACGGTGGGCGATGAGGAATTGCAGCTTTTTGGTCACGCTGGCAGCGTGGGAGGCGATCAATGTGCTGTCCGGGCTGTTGGAGTGGAAGGCTACCAGCGCACGGTCGAAGCCGGCATCTTCGTGGGCGCGGGCCACGGTCTCGACGTAGTCGGGTTGCAGGGTAGGGCCACTGCGTGGATGGATTTCGGAGGCGTGGTGGCCGCCGATGTAGCCGATGAATTCGATGCTCATGGTCTGTCCTTATCGTGGGCGTGATCTTGTGCGGGATGGTCACCTCCACCGGGCAAGGGGTCGGTTATTCGCGTTCAAAATAGGGGCAGGGGCCAGGGCTGTAAAATGCCGATTGGTTCTAACCTAATTATTAAAATATCGAATCTTTGCTTTGTTGGTGTATCAGTAATTTGCATTTTTATCGCCTTCAGCTGGCGCCGGGTTGCCCAAGGCTGACCGGAGATAACGTTGTATTTTCCCCTGCGCTGAGGTCTGATGGGCGCCGAAACGGGCACGCCAGGTTGGGGATGTATGCGGGCAGAACTTGCGCACTATGGCGGTATCACCGTCATGATTCCGGCCGCCATCATCATTGCGGTGTGGCTGAGGTATTCCAACCCTTGGGCACTGCGCGCCTGGGTAATCACTGTTGGCGTGACCTATTCGATTGTTGCCTTCAGCAAGTTGCTGTTCAAAGGCTGGGGCTTATCGTTCGAGCCTTTGGGTATTGCCGTATTAAGCGGACATGCCATGAATACCTGCCTGATGCTGACCGTGGGACTCAGCCTGTTGGCGCGCCAGTTCAATCCGGTACTCCGTTGGCCGGCAGCCGGGGCAGGGTTATTGGCGAGCGCCTGGTTCAGTGCTTATTGCGTCGCGCCTTACATCCATCCGCTGAACGAAGCCTTGGCCGGTGCGACGCTGGGCGCGGTGGCGGCGATTGCTTTTCTGTGGCGAATTGAACGCGCCGACATCAAGGTGTCCCCCTCGTTTATCGGCGGCGGACTGGTGGTGTTACTGGTCTGCGCGCTGGTGCCAAAATACAACGCCGAGTTGCTGCTCAACCGTGTCGCGATCACGTTGTCGGGTGCTGAACACGCCCATCAAGCGCCTTCCTGGCGGCTGGATGCGGCACACACAAAGGCCGAGTAAGTCACCAGGTCCAGCGCCCGGTGGCTGTCCACCATCAGTTCCAGCAACACCGTCTGCGCATTGAAACGCCGCATGTCGCCGCGCCGCCGCGCCTCGTTCATCTGCTTTAGCAGCGTATGGGTGATCTGCTGCGGTGAGCTGCCGTGCAACTGCTCCAGCCAACGGCCGATGGCCTGGGTATTGCGCCGGTATTGCGTACCCACTGGCGGCTCGGCGAAACCTTCGAACATCCCGGTGAGTTTTCTCAGCGCATAGCTACGTATCACATCATCCAACAGGCTCATGGCCGCTTCTCGGTGCCGCAGATGTTCGCCAGCAACTCGGCGGTCTTGACCAGCATGAACTGGCTGTCACCGCGACTTTCCACGCACAGGCACACCGACAGTGCATCACTCACCTGCAACTTGAAACGCCAATCGGCGAACACCATCGACAGTCCAGAACAGGACTCATCGCTGTCCAGGGAATTGTCGCGGTATAACACCTGCATGCGCTCGACGACGCGGGTCGAGTTATTCACTTCGACATGAATATTTCCCGAAGAAGGAAATAGGCCAATACGCTCTACCAATAACTTTGACATGTTCATGGCCGTCTCTTGGTTGTTGCGGTTAGGCGGCACTTTATTCTGTGGGAGGGCAAAAGTATTGGAATGTTATTTTTAGTCGGTTATGCCGGGTGTTGTTATTTTTAGTCTGCCTCGGCAGGTGGTCGAAGTGCCGAGGTTGTGACCATAATCGCCTCGCTGCTTGAAGTAAGGTCATCCCTTTTACTACCGGGTTAATACAGTCGGCGCGTGGGAGGTTGCCTTGTTCAATAGGATTTTGATTGTGTGTGTCGGCAATATTTGTCGCAGCCCCACGGCAGAACAATTATTGCGCAATGCGCTGGCACACTCCGCGATAGAAGTGAGTTCTGCGGGGTTGGCCGCATTGCGTGACAGCCCGCTGGAGCCCACGGCTCTGCAGGTGCTGGAAGAGCATGGGCATGCACCGGTTTCACACAGGGCACGTCAACTGACAAGCGCTGCGGTGAGTGACGCGGATCTTGTATTAGTGATGGAGCAACGGCATATCGGCGGGGTACTCAGCCTCGCCCCTGAAGCACGGGGCAAAGTGTTCCTGCTGGGTAAATGGCAATACAACCGCGAGATCATGGACCCTTATCGTCAAGGCAAACCAGCCTTTGTTCATGCCTATGCGTTAATAGAACAAGCGGCTCAGGCGTGGGCGCAAAAGTTGGTCGGTCAAGTGGGTTGAAGTTGTCATGTCGCACACTTGATAAGTTCTGCGTTAACCGTGTGAAAGCGTGTGTTGTCGGCCACGAGCCAGCGTATGGGTATTGGGTGAAGCCGTTAAACGTGCATGGAAACGGGCGTCTTGCACCCTGTGCCATTCCTTGACTATTGGTTGGAAAAAAGAACTGACTTATGCAATCAACACCCGCAACAGCGTCGCATAACGGCGAAGAAACTGATCTGGATTTCATGATGTTGTTGGGCACGTTGCTCGATCACAAGTGGCTGATCGGTGGCATCAGTATCGTCTTTATGGCGCTGGGTGTGGCTTATGCCGTGTTGACGCCTCCGGTCTATCAAGCCACCGCACTGATTCAGGTCGAACCGAAAAAAGGCGACATGCTCGGCTTCTCCGATGTCGGCAGTCTGCTCGGCAAGGAGTCGCCCACGGTCACGGAGGTCGAGTTGATCCGCTCACGGATCACCGTTGGCACTGCCGTCGATAACCTGAACCTGGATCTTGAGGTGAAGCCCAGGCGCTTCCCGTTGATCGGTGATTTCATGGCGCGTCGCTTCAAGCCGACGCGGGCCCATGAGGTGGCGAGCCCCTGGCTCGGCCTCGACAGTTACGGTTGGGGTGGCGAGGCCCTGACGTTTTCGCGGTTACGCCTTCCGGCCGACTTGCTGAGCCAGGAACTGACCTTGACTGCCGGTAGTGGCAGCACCTTTACCCTGTCGGACCAGGACCAAAACGTTTTGCTGACGGGGCAGGTGGGTCGCTTCTATGAAAGCAGTGGCCTCCAGCTGCAGGTCGAAACGCTGGATGCCAACCCTGGCGCGCAATTCAGCGTTGTGCGTTGGCCACGCCTCACCAGCATTCTGCGCTATCAGAAGCTGCTGGATGTGGCGGAGCGCGGCAAGGAGTCGGGGATCATTGGCCTGGCGCTGGAAAGCACGCGGCCCGAGGCGGCCATTCAGGTACTCAATGAGGTCGCCCGTATCTATGTACGCCAGAACATTGAGCGCACCTCCGCCGAGGCGGCCCAGAGCCTGGCGTTCCTCAAAGACCAATTGCCCCAGGTGCGCAAGGATGTCGAGCAGGCTGAGACGGCGCTGAACCAGTTTCAGATCCGCAACAAAACCATCGACATCAGCCTTGAGGCCAAGGCCATTCTTGACCAGATCGTGGCGCTGGATGCGAGCATTTCCGAGCTCAAGATGCAGCAGGCCGAGATCGAGCGAAAGTTCACCCCCCAGCACCCGGTGTACCGCGCGCTCCTGACGCAACTGGCAGAACTCACGGCCCGCCAGAGCGAGCTGGCCAAGAAGGTCGAAAGCCTGCCGACCACCCAGCAAGAGTTGTTGAGCCTGACCCGCGACCTGAAAGTCAGCACCGAGATCTACACGCAACTGCTCAACAAGTATCAGGAGTTGGACGTGATGCGCGCCGGCACGGTCGGTAACGTGCGCTTGATCGATACCGCCGATGTCGACCTGAGGAACCCGGTCAGGCCGCAGAAAGCGTTGATTGTTGTGATCGCCACGCTGCTCGGTGCCTTTGTGGCAGTCGCGCTGGTGCTGTTTCGCAAGGCGCTCAATCGGGGCGTGTCCAACCCCAACGAGTTGGAAAAACTCGGCTTGCCGGTGTATGCGGCCATTCCGTTCAGTGCCATCCAGAAGGACATGGACCAGAAGCTCTTTCGCAGCAACAAGGTGGGCTCCACACAGTTGCTGGCCCTCAGCAACCCAACGGACCTGGCCATTGAAGGGCTGCGCAGCCTGCGCACGAGTCTGCATTTCGCCATGTTGGAAGCGGGCAACAACCGCTTGATGATCTCCGGGCCGAGCCCGCAGGTGGGCAAGACATTCGTCTCGGCGAACCTGGCCGCTGTGGTCGCGCATTCGGGGCAGCGTGTGTTGTTGGTGGACGTGGACATGCGCAAGGGTTACTTGCACAAAGTCTTTGGTGTTGCGGCAGAAAACGGTCTTTCCGACCTGCTCGCCAAACACTGCGAGCTCGGCACAGCGATCCATACCACGGAGGTCGAGAACCTTCACGTCCTCAGCCGTGGGCGGATCCCGCCGAACCCATCGGAACTGCTGATGCACGCCAACTTCAGCGAATTCCTGGACCAGGTCAGCGCGCTGTACGACCTGGTGATTCTGGATACACCGCCATTTCTGGCGGTCACCGATGCAACCATCGTCGGGCGCCAGTCCGGCACCAATCTGATCGTGGCCCGTTTCGAATTGAACTCTGTGCGCGAGGTGGAGCTGACGATGCGTCGCTATCAACAGAACGGCATTGAACTCAAAGGCGCGATTTTCAACGGTATCGAGAAGCGCTCATCCGCCAAATACGGATACGGCGCCTACAGCTATTACCACTACGAGTACACGTCAGACAGCGTTTGATCCTGGACGCCAGGCATTTGAAGTCCAACGCGCAGCACGTCTACCACTGGCCGCAGGTTCAACGAGAAACGCTATGAAAGTCACAGTTTTTGGCATTGGTTATGTAGGGCTGGTCCAGGGCGCCGTTCTTGCCGAAGTCGGCCACGATGTGCTGTGTGTCGATATTGATGCGCAGCGGGTTGAGCGTCTCAAACAGGGGCATATCCCGATCTACGAGCCAGGCCTGGAAGCTCTTGTCAGGGAAAATCATGCGGCCGGCCGCTTGAATTTCACCACCGACGCCGTGGCTGCAGTCAAGCATGGTGAAGTGCAGTTTATCGCGGTGGGGACACCGCCAGATGAAGACGGCTCGGCCGACTTGAAGTACGTGCTGGCGGTGGCCGAGACCATTGGGCAGCACATGCTGGCCCCGCTGACCATCATCGACAAATCCACCGTTCCCGTGGGCACCGCCGACAAGGTCAGTGCACGGGTGGCTGCCATGCTCGCGCTGCGTGAGCGCACCGACCTGGCCTTCGACATGGTGTCCAACCCGGAGTTTCTCAAGGAAGGCTCTGCGGTGGCTGATTGCATCCGGCCGGACCGCATTGTCATCGGCACCGCCAGCCGGCATGCGGAGGCGGTGATGCGCGAACTTTACGCGCCGTTCAACCGCAACCACGAAAAAATCATCGTGATGGATGTGCGCAGCGCCGAGTTGACCAAATATGCTGCCAATTGCCTGCTCGCCACCAAGATCAGCTTCATGAACGAAATGGCCAACCTGGCCGAGAGACTGGGGGCCGACATCGAGATGGTGCGTCAGGGCATCGGGTCCGACCCGCGTATCGGCTATCACTTTCTGTACGCAGGCGTGGGGTATGGCGGGTCGTGTTTCCCCAAGGATGTCCAGGCCTTGATCCAGACCGCCGAGACCCTCGACTTCGATGCCACGCTGCTCAAGGCCGTGGAGCGACGCAATGCCGAACAGAAAAACAGCCTGTTCAACAAACTGTCCACGCACTTCAACGCGCAACTGGCGGGCAAGACTTTCGCGCTCTGGGGGCTCAGTTTCAAACCCAATACCGATGACATGCGCGAAGCCCCTAGCCGCGTGTTGATGGAGGCCTTGTGGCGTGCCGGGGCAAACGTGCAGGCCTTTGATCCGGAATCGATGGAAGAAACCCAGCGTCTCTATGGCGACCGCGAAGACCTGCGCCTGTGCGGTACCAAGGAAGCCTGCCTGAAAGGCGCCGATGCCTTGCTGATCGTCACGGAGTGGCAGGTCTTCAAGGCACCGGACTTCACGGTGATCAAACAGCAGCTCAAGCAACCGCTGATCTTTGACGGACGCAACCTGTTCGACCCCGTCAGTGTGCAGAAGAAAGGTATTCACTACGTATCAGTTGGGCGACCTCTCAACCCGGTATAGGTCTTCCCATGAGTGTGCTTAAAAGAATCGTCAGCGGCATTGGCGCCAATTCGTTTGGCCAGGTGGTAAACCTGCTGATCCAGGTGGTGAGTGTGCCGGTGCTGATTGCCAGTTGGGGCTTTGGCGCCTACAGCGAATGGGTGGTGCTGTCTGCGATTCCGACCTACCTGGCGCTGTCTGACCTGGGTGTGACCACGGCGGCATCGAGCAAGGTCGTGATCTGGCACGAGCGCGGACGGTTGAAGGTCGCGAGTGCGGTGTACAGCACCAGCTTTGCGTTTCTATCCCTGGCGGGACTCAGTGTGCTGTTGCTGACCCTGGGCGCCCTGGCGTTGTTTGACCTGTTCAGCTTGCTCAACCTCCAGTCGATCAAGAGCGGCGACGGGGTGCTGATTCTCTCGGCGTTGACCGGCTACTCGCTGCTTTGCCTGTTTACCAACATGATTTCGATCCGCTACCGGGCCAATAAGGCCTTGCCGTTGTCGGCATTCATCATGAACGTCATCCGCATGCTGGAATGGTCGGCTGCGTTGCTGTGCGCTTACCTGAGCCACAGCCTGGTCGCCACCAGCCTGGTGCTGTTGGCCGTGCGCGCGACGGGCATCGTCAGCAAGAACCTGATCGCCAACCGGTTGGGGATCGCCTTGTGTTTCAACGTTTCTGCGATCGGCAGGCGGGCATTTGTGACGTTGATCAAACCGTCACTGGCTTCGCTGGCCTTTCCGATTGGCCTGGCGTTGAACGTGCAGGGGCTGATCATTCTGTTGTCGGTGCTGCTGTCTCCGGCGCACGCGGCGATATTCGGTTTGTACCGCACGATTTCCAGGGTGTTGGTGCAGTTCTCGACCGTGGTGAACCAATCCCTATGGCCGGAGATTTCCTATGCGTTCTCCATCGGTGACAACCAACTGGTCCGCAAAATGATCCGCTATGCCTTGCGGTTCTCGCTGCCCATCGCCTGTGTGCTAGGCGCGCTGATGGTGATATTCGGCGGGACGATCTTTGATGTGTGGTCGGGCCGCAAAGACGATTATTCCTCCAGCATCATGCTGGTGCTGATCATCGGTGCGCTGACCCACGTGGCCTGGCAGGTGTATTGGGTGGCGCTGATGGCCACCGCATCCTATTCGTCGTTTGCCGTGGTGTTCATGCTGGTATCGGTCGCCAGCAGTCTGGCGGTGTTCTACCTGGCACCGGACTATGGCCTGCTCGGTGTCTGCTATGTGTTGGTGGCCACCGAAGTCGTCCTGTTCTGCTTTGCCAGGCGCGGTTTCCATCGTCTTGAACTGAGGATGGCCCGTGCTGATTAATCACCTGATCCGCCATCGATTGAAAGTCAGCCTGCTGACGCCTGAGGGGCTCAAGTACCTGGCCAAGCGCGTGCTGTTGCTGGGCCGCTTGCTCAAGGCCGATCGCCGCCAGCGCACGTTGCGCCGACAGGGGGCCAGCCTGGCTCCGCTGGTGATGATCAATGCCGTGGAATTCGAAGGCTCCGTCGCGTGTTTCAGCGTGGGCACCGGCAGCTTTATCGGCAAGCGCACCTTTATCCAATTGCACGCCGCCGTCCGTGTGGGCGCCCATGTGGCGATCAATGAAGGCGTGCGTATTCTCACGGGTACCCATGGCCTGGATGATCCTGCCTGGCGCTTGAAAGTCGCCCCGGTGGTGATCGGCGACTACGCCTGGGTCGCCACCGACGCGATCATCCTGCCGGGCGTGACGATCGGTGAAGGTGCCGTCGTCGGTGCCGGCAGTGTGGTCGGGCGCAATGTGGCGCCGTACAGCGTGGTAGCGGGCAATCCGGCACGGGTCATCAGGTCGCGTGGGGCGCATGCGTTTACCTACAGCCCGGTCCGCTCAAGTGCCGTCGTCGAAGCCTGGATGGGTAAATAAGATGATTCTGGTCGCTCATCCCGTTGGTAATCAGAATGTCCGCGCGTTGCTGCGCGCGTTGAATCAACGGCAGTTGCTGCACTCGTTCCATACCTCGCTGGCACTGCATAAGGGGTCGTTCCTCTGCCGTCTGCCGGTGGTGGGCAAGGAGTGCCTGCGGCGTACGTTCGATCAGGTCGATGGCGCGTTGCTGCATAGTTACCCGCGTTATGACGTGCCGCGTGTGATCTGCGACAAACTGAAGTGGTATCGCCTGACACGCCGCAACACCGGCATCTTCTGCCCGGAAAACGTCTACAACCACATTGACCAGGCCAGCGCCGGTTTCCTCTACAACACCCCGCGCAAACCCAGCCAGGTGTACGGCTATGACGGCAAGTGCCTGGGCTTGTTCAGCGCCGCCCGCGACATCGGCGACATCACCCTCAATTATGAGGCGGCCTTCGGCTCCATCGCTTACGCCTGCAGGATGCTTGAGCATGAGCGCGAGGCCAACCCTGCCTGGCGTGCCAGCATTCCCGATATCAGCGATGACACCATGCGCAAACAGACGGCCGAGTTGGCCTTGGCAGACCGGATCATAGTGGCGAGTACCTTTGCCAAGCGCACCCTGGGTGAGCACGGCGTTGCGCCAGGCAAGGTTGCGATCACGCCCTATGGCGCGCCGGCGCCGATGGTGCGTCATGAAGCAAGCGCCCGGCCAGGTGCACGACTGAAAGTGATTTATGTCGGCGCGCTGACCCAGCAAAAGGGCATTTCGTACTTTTTCGACGCGTTGAATCTTGCGGCGAGCAGCGTTGCCCTGGACGTCACGGTGATCGGTGGCGACTACGCCAACGGTCGCAACCCCGTGCTCAATGCCGAGCTGAAAAAGTACCAGTGGTTCAGTTCCGCGTCCCACGATGACGTTATCCGCCACTTGCTGGAGGCCGATGTGCTGGTGCTGCCGTCGGTCGCCGAGGCGTTTGGCCTGGTGGTAGGTGAAGCCTTGTCCACGGGCACAGCGGTGATCGTGTCGCAGAACTGCGGTGCGGCCGACCTGGTCGTCGAGGGTTTCAACGGTTATGTGGTGCCGATCCGTTCTGCCGAAGCGATCGCCAGCCGTCTGGTTGAGCTGGCCGAAGACAAGGACAAGCTCAGGGCGTTGCAGCACAACGCTGTGTTGTCTGCCGGTGGAACCACCTGGGACAGCTACGCCAGGGAGGTGATGGATGCAATCCTTGGCCATTCCTGACAGGGTCAGCCTGCATGAGCGCTACCGCACGCGGGTGGTCAGCGCCTTCGTGCTTATCTACCTGTTCATCCTGTTCGAAGGGGTCTTGCGCAAGTGGGTGATGCCGAGCCTCAGTTCGGTCATCTATTTCATCAAGGACCCGATCGTCCTTTACATCTACTGGTGCGCCTACCGGTTCGGTTTTTTCTCGAAAAACCTGGTGTCGGCCTACTTTGTCGTGCTGGTCATGGTGTTCTTCCTGCTGGTGGCCGCGTTTCTGTTGAGCAGCCCTGAAGGCTTCGTCATCTACGGCTACGGCGTGCGCAACTACCTGCTGTATTTCCCGTTGATATTTGTCGCTGGCAAGACGCTCAGGTTGACGGATGTCTATCGGTTCGCCCGTATCACGCTGTTCGCGGCGATCCCGATCAGCGTGCTGGTGGTGCTGCAGTATTCGTCCGGACCCCAGGCGTATGTGAACAAAGGCATTGGTGATGATGACTTCATTTTCATGATTGCCGACGGTGTCGTGCGGCCCTACGGCACCTTCACGTTCACGGCCGGGCATGTGGTGTACGTGTCGGCCTGCTTTGCATTCCTGGTCGCGGCGGTGTTTGACAAGGCCTTGTTCCGTGCCGTGTTCGCCCGGCGCTATGGGCTGTTTGGCGTGTCGGCGGCTGCGGTGGCGGTGATGTGTTTTCTCACGGGGTCCAGGGCGATCTATGCGTACGCTGCGATTGTGCTGCTGGCGGCGTTGATGGTCGCCTTGATCAAGAAATCGCAACGCAACCTGTTGTCGTTGTTTTTCCTGGCGGCCGCGTTGTTTGTCAGCCTGCTGATCTTCATGTCCACCGACAGCTACCAGGTGCTGGTGGAGCGCAACCGCAGCGCCGTGGCCAGTGAAGGCTCGCCGGTCACTCGCGCGTTCTCCAGCCTGTATGCGTTCACGCGTGTGGTCGATGACGCGCCGTTGTGGGGCCACGGGATAGGTTCGGGCACCAACGCCGCCTCGACGATCCTGCGCGCAGGGCGGGAGCAGGGCGCAGGTTTTTTACTGGCCGAAGATGAATGGTCACGCATCGTGCTGGAAATGGGCCTGCCCGCCGGGCTGATGTTCATCCTGTTCAGGATCTTCGTGCTGCTTTGGTTACTGCTCAAGTCCTACACGGCGCTGGTCAGGCAAGGCACCGGGGTGCCGTTGCTGCTGTGCGGTTTCCTGGCGCCGATCCTGTTCAACGGGGTCATGACCATGCAGGGCACATTCCTGGCGTTTGGCGTGCTGTATGCCTGCCTGATTCTCGCGGCCTGCAAGAAAACCTGAACCTACTTAATGCATCAGCGGACGACAGCACGTGAAGTTACTAAGAATCATCTCTTCGGTCAGACCGGAAAAAGGCGGCCCGATCAACGCGGCCCGGGAAATCGACACGGTGCTCGCCCAGGAGGGGCATCGCGTGGATGTCCTGACGCTGGATGCCGAGTTCGCGGTGGACTATCCCGGCACCGTGCATTTCATGGGGCCAAGCCGATTCGGCTACGGCTTGAACGGCAACATCCGCGAATGGCTGGAGCAGCACGCCCGGCACTATGATTTTTTCATTATCAACGGCTTGTGGCAGTACCACGGGTTTGTCGCCCGCCAGGTGCTGAACAAGTTGGGACGACCTTACATCGTGTATACCCACGGCATGCTGGATCCCTGGTTCAAGCACGAATACCCGCTCAAGCATCTGAAGAAATGGCTCTACTGGCCATGGGGCGAATACCGGGTGCTGAGGGATGCGCGGCGCGTGGTGTTTACCAGTGAAGAAGAGCAAATCCGCGCGCGTGAGTCGTTCTGGCTGTATCGCGCCCATGAAACGATCACGGCGTATGGCACTGCCAGCCCACCGGCCGATGGGGCGCGCCTGGCGCGGGACTTCATCACCGGTCACCCGGAACTCAAGGGCAAGCGGGTAGTGCTGTTCCTGAGTCGCATCCATAAGAAGAAGGGGTGCGACCACCTGCTGCAGGCATTTGCCCAGGTCGCCGGGCAAGACGAGCGGCTGCACCTGGTCATGGCCGGCCCCGATCAGGGCGGTTGGGTACAGGCGCTGCAGGATCAGGCCGAAAAGTCGGGCATTGCCCATCGCATCAGCTGGCCCGGCATGTTGCAGGGGACTGCAAAGTGGGGCGCGTTTTACGCCGCCGAAGTGTTTTGCCTGCCTTCGCACCAGGAAAATTTCGGCGTGGTGGTGGCGGAAGCGCTGGCGTGCGGCAAGCCCGTGCTGATCAGCAACAAGGTCAATATCTGGCGTGAAATCGACAAGGATCGCGTGGGCTTTGTCAGTGACGACACCGCCGACGGCGCCCTGCACAACCTGCAACGCTGGTTGCAGCTGGATGCGCCCGCTTACGCGCAAATGTCCGAGCGGGCCAGGGCGTGCTTTGCCGAACGCTTTCATATCCGTCGCGGTGCGCAGCGCTTGCTGGAGATTGTGCGGGAGTGCTTCCCGTGATTCTTCAAGGCAATGACCCGCACCGTTCAGCCTCGTTCTCATTGGGCCATCGGCTGCGCCGCCAGCTCTGGAACATGGTGTACGTGGCGCTGTTCCGCACCAGCCCGCGCCCGTTCCATGCGTGGAGGGCCTTTCTGCTGCGGCTGTTCGGTGCGCGGTTGGGCAAGGGGGTGCACGTGTATCCACGGGCCAAGGTCTGGGCGCCCTGGAACCTGGAGCTGGGTGACCATGTCGGCATTGCCGATGGCACCACGTTGTACAGCATGGCGTTGATCCGCATTGGGCGCTACAGCGTGGTTTCCCAGGGCGCGCATTTGTGCGGCGGCTCCCACGACTACAACAGCAAGAACTTCCAGCTGTATGCAAAACCCATCGTGCTGGGGGAGCACGTGTGGGTGTGTGCCGAGGCGTTCATCACCCCAGGCGTCAGTGTGGCTGACGGCGTGGTGGTGGGGGCCCGCACCCTGGTGATCAAGAGCATCGCGCAGCCGTGGACCGTGCATGCCGGGCATCCGTCCCGCCATATCGGCCTGCGTACCCAGCATGTGCAGGAGCCCACGCCATGAAGCGCGAAACCATCACCGTGATCATCCTCACCTACAACGAAAGCCTGCACATCGCCCGGGCCATCGACTCGGTGCGGGCTTTCAGCGACGAAGTGCTGGTGGTGGACTCATTCTCCACCGACAGCACCTGCGACATCGCCCGTGCCCATGGCGCGTGGGTGGTGCAGCACCCGTTCGTCAACCAGGCCAAGCAGTTCCAGTGGGCGCTGGACAACCTGCCGATCACCGGCAACTGGACGCTGCGCCTGGATGCCGACGAGATCATCGAGGCCGATCTCGCTGCCGAGATCAACGCACGCTTGCCGACGTTGGCCAGCGATATCACCGGCATCAACTTCAAGCGCAAGCACATTTTCATGGGGCGCTGGGTGCGGCATGGCGGGCGTTACCCGTTGCGGATGCTACGGCTGTGGCGCACCGGGTTCGGGCGCATGGAAGACCGCTGGATGGACGAGCACATCTCGGTGGCCGAGGGTCGCACCATCACTCTGGAAGGTGGGTTCGCCGACCATAACTTGCATGACTTGACCTTCTTCACCCACAAGCACAACCAGTACGCCACCCGCGAAGCGATTGAAGTGCTCAACACGCGGCTGGGGTTGTTTGCGATCCGCGATGAACTGCACACGGGGCAGAGTTCGTTCCAGGCCAAGGCCAAGCGCCTGATCAAGAACCGCCTCTATAACCGCGTGCCGTTCACCCTGAGTTCGACCGCCTATTTCTTGTGGCGCTACATCATCCAGCTGGGGTTTCTCGATGGCCGCAGCGGCCTGGTCTATCACCTGCTCCAGGGCTATTGGTACCGCTTCCTGGTGGGCGCCAAGGTGCTGGAGCTGGAAACCGCAATTGCCCATTTAAACGATAAGGAAGCCATTGTCCGGGAACTCTCAAAGTTGACCGGCCATAACTTGAACCTGCCCAAACAGAAGTAACTGACCGTTTTTAACAAACACCCAAGTTTGGGTGTCGGCCTTCGCTCGCCTATCAATCGGGAGACAGACATGAACAAAGTTGCGCTTATCACCGGTATTACCGGCCAGGATGGCTCGTACCTGGCGGAGCTGCTGCTGGAAAAAGGCTATACGGTGCACGGCCTCAAGCGCCGTTCGTCGTCGTTCAATACCCAGCGCATCGATCATATTTACCAGGACCCGCAGGCCCTGCATAAAAACCTGATCCTACACTACGGCGACCTGGCGGACTCGTCGAACTTGACGCGCATCATCCAGCAGGTCCAGCCCGACGAAATCTACAACCTCGGCGCGCAATCCCATGTGGCGGTGAGCTTCGATTCACCGGAATACACCGCCGATGTGGACGCCCTGGGCACCTTGCGTATTCTTGAAGCGATCCGCCTGTTGGGCCTGGAAAAAAAGACCCGCTTCTACCAGGCCTCGACCTCCGAGTTGTATGGCTTGGTGCAGGAAACCCCGCAGAAGGAAACCACGCCGTTCTACCCGCGCTCGCCCTATGCGGTAGCCAAGTTGTACGCCTACTGGATCACCGTGAACTTCCGTGAAGCCTACGGCCTGTATGCGTGCAACGGCATCCTGTTCAACCACGAGTCGCCACGCCGCGGGGAAACCTTCGTGACGCGCAAGATCACCCGCGCCCTGACCAACATCGCGCTGGGCCTGGAGCCGTGCCTGTACATGGGCAACATGGATGCCCTGCGCGACTGGGGGCATGCCAAGGACTATGTGCGCATGCAGTGGATGATGTTGCAGCAGGACAGCCCGCAAGATTTCGTGATCGCCACCGGTGTGCAGTATTCGGTGCGTGACTTCATTCGCTGGTCGGCGGCGGAGCTTGGGCTACGCCTGCGCTTTGTGGGTGAAGGCGTGGAGGAGGTGGCGGTGGTCGAGCACATCGACGGCGACCTGGCGCCGGGCATTCTGGTGGGCGACGTGATTGTCCGGGTGGACCCGCGTTACTTCCGCCCGGCCGAGGTGGAGACGCTGCTGGGCGACCCGTCCAAGGCCAAGCGCGTGCTCGGTTGGGTGCCTGAAATCAGTGCGCAGGCGATGTGTGCGGAGATGGTCCGCGAAGACCTCAAGATCGCCCAGCGCCACGCCTTGCTGCGCCTGCACGGGCATGACGCACCGATTGCGGTGGAGAACTGAACATGGCACGTGATCTTGATGCGCGGATTTTTGTCGCCGGCCATCGCGGCATGGTCGGTTCGGCCATCGTGCGGCGCCTCTGGGCCTTGGGCTACACGCAGATACTCACGGCGGGCCGCGATGAACTGGACCTGCTCGACCCGGCGGCCGTGCAGGCGTACTTCGCCAGGCACCGTATCGACCAGGTGTACCTGGCGGCCGCCAAGGTGGGTGGGATTCATGCCAACGCCACATACCCGGCCGACTTCATCTACCAGAACCTGATGATCCAGGCCAATGTGATCCACGCTGCCCACAGCCATGACGTGCAGCAACTGTTGTTCCTCGGCTCGTCATGCATCTACCCGGTGCATGCGCCGCAACCGATGATCGAAGCGGTGTTGCTGGACGGTGCACTGGAACCCACCAACGAGCCCTACGCCGTGGCCAAGATCGCCGGGATCAAGCTGTGCGAAAGCTACAACCGCCAGCACGGCCGCGATTACCGCAGTGTGATGCCGACCAATCTGTATGGGCCGGGCGATAACTACCATCCGCAAAACAGCCATGTGATCGCCGCCTTGTTACGGCGCTTCCACGAAGCGACCCAGCGCGGCGATGACGAGGTGGTGATCTGGGGCAGTGGCCGACCGCGACGGGAATTCTTGCACGTGGATGACATGGCGGCGGCCAGCGTGCATGTGATGGAACTCGATGCGGCGCGCTACCGCGAACAGACCCAGCCGATGCGCTCGCACCTGAACGTAGGCACCGGCGTGGATTGCACCATCGCCGAGTTGGCCGAGGCGCTGGTGCGGGTCACCGGCTTCCAGGGGCGCCTGCGTTTCGACACCGACAAACCCGACGGTGCGCCGCGCAAGTTGCTCGATGTCAGCCGTATCAACGCCCTTGGCTGGGAAGCCTACGTGCCGCTGGAGGAGGGCTTGCGTGACGCCTACAACGCCTATCTCGCGGCGCTCGAACAGCCTCGGGGCCAGTGATGAAAGTGCTTTTGTACGGCATCAATTACAGCCCGGAGCTGACCGGTATCGGCAAGTACAGCGGTGAACAGGCGCGCTGGCTGGCGGCGCAAGGTCATCAGGTCCGCGTAGTCACGGCGCCGCCGTATTACCCGCAGTGGCAGGTGGGCGAGGGCTATTCGCCGTGGCGTTTTCGTACCGAGCTGGATGCCGGCGTGACGGTGATCCGTTGTCCGCTTTACGTACCGCGCCAGCCCACGGCGATGACGCGTCTGCTGCACCTGATGAGTTTTTCCGCCAGCTCGTGTGTGGCGGTGCTGGGGCAACTGCGCTGGAAGCCGGACCTGGTGATCCTGGTGGTGCCCACGCTGTTCTGTGCGCCCCAGGCGTTGCTGTTGGCCAAGCTCAGTGGCGCGCGGTCGGTGTTGCATGTCCAGGACTATGAAGTGGATGCGATGCTCGGCCTGGGCATTGGCGGCGGTTCGCTGTTGCGGCGCCTGGCGTTGGGTGTGGAGCGCTGGCTGCTGCGGCGCTTTGATCGGGTCTCGACGATTTCCAGCGGCATGCTCCACAAGGCACGGGGCAAGGGCGTGTACAGCCAGCGGCTGATGTTCTTTCCGAACTGGTCGGAGACCGCACGCTTTCGCGATGTGCCGCGCGACCGCGCGTTGCTGCAACGCCTGGGCGTGCCGCCGGGAACCAAGGTGTTGTTGTACTCCGGCAACCTCGGCGAGAAGCAAGGCCTGGAGCTGATCCTCGATGCCGCCCAGGCCCATGCCCAGCGCACGGAGTGGGTGTTCCTGATCGTCGGCCAGGGCACCGGCAAGGCGCGTCTGCTCGAACGTGTACAGCGTGACGGGCTGCGCAATGTGCTGTTCGCGCCGTTGCAGGCCTACGAGGACTTGCCGGCGCTGCTGGCCTCGGCCGACGTGCACCTGGTGATCCAGAAGCGCGGCGTTGCAGATGCGGTGTTGCCGTCCAAACTCACCAACATTCTGGCCGTGGGCGGCAACGCAATTATCACCGCCGACCCCGATACCACCCTCGGCCGCCTGTGCGAGGAACATCAGGGCATTGCGGTGTTGATCGAGCCGGAATCGGTCACGGCACTGAGCACGGGTATCGAGCGGGCACTGGCAATGCCGAGGCGTAATGAGGTGGCGTTGAATTACGCCAAGGAGTTCCTCGACAAGGAACGCATTCTGCAACGTTTTCTGGCACAGGTTTGATGGGTATGTGGCTTGATTTACCGACCTTCCAAACGGTCGTGGCTTCGACGCCGTTGGTGGCGATTGACCTAGTGGTGAGAAACAGCCGTGGCGAAGTCTTGCTCGGTTTGCGCGTCAACCGGCCAGCCTTTGGTTTCTGGTTCGTGCCCGGGGGGCGTATCCGCAAGAACGAAAGCCTCGACAGCGCGTTCCGGCGCATCACCGGCGAAGAGCTGGGACGCACGTTTGAACGCGCCAATGCGCGTCTGCTCGGGGTGTACGAGCACTTCTACGATGACGGCGTGTTCGCCAATGCCGGCAGCGGGCCGGATACCCACTATGTGGTGCTCGGTTATTGCCTGGACCTGGAAGATGGGCAGACTCTCTTGCTGCCCACCGAGCAACATCAGCAGTACCGTTGGTGGCCACAGGATGAACTGCGCTTCAGCCCGCGCGTGCATGAAAACAGCCGCGCCTATTTTTGACGCTCTGCCTCGAGGATGCATTTATGTTGTTACCCGTGATCATGGCGGGCGGTTCGGGGTCGCGCCTGTGGCCGCTGTCGCGGCAACTGAACCCCAAGCAGTTCCTGCGCCTGACCGATGCGCACCTGTCGATGCTGCAGCAGACCATCCAGCGCCTGGAGGGCGCCAATGTCGCCTTGCCGCAGTTGATCTGTAACGAGCAGCATCGTTTCCTAGTGGCCGAGCAGTTGCGCCAGCTCGGCATGGAGCAGGCGAGCATCCTGCTGGAGCCGGTTGGGCGCAACACCGCGCCGGCCATCGCCCTGGCGGCGTGCAAGGCGGTTGCCGAGGACCAGGACCCGATCCTGCTGGTGCTGGCCGCCGACCATTTGATCGAAGATGTGCCCGCGTTCCATGCCAGCCTCGAAGTGGCGCTGCCCCTGGCCAGGGCCGGCAAGCTGGTGACCTTCGGCATCACCCCGACCTGCGCGCATACCGGCTATGGCTACATCGAGCAGGGCACGGCGGTGGGCGAGGGCAGTTACCGGGTCAAGCGCTTTGTCGAGAAGCCGGACGCCGCCACGGCCGCGCAGTATGTGGCGAGCGGTTATTACGCCTGGAACAGCGGCATGTTCATGTTCCGCGCCAGCCGCTACCTGGCAGAACTCGAACGCTTCCAGCCGGCCATGCTCGAAGCCTGCCGCGTGGCGCTGGAGGGCGGTAGCCAGGACCTGCCGTTTACCCGCGTGCATGCGGCAACCTTCGCCACATGTCCGGACGACTCCATCGACTACGCCGTGATGGAAAAAACCGATGACGCGGTGATGGTGCCCTTGCACGCCGGCTGGAGCGATATCGGCTCGTGGTCGGCCCTGTGGGAGGCCAGTGCAAAAGACGCCGGCGGCAATGTGCTGCGCGGTGATGGGTTGCTGCTCGATACCCGCGATAGCTATGTGCACGCCGACAGCCGCCTGGTCGCCACCGTCGGGGTGCACGACTTGATCATCGTCGAGACCAAGGACGCCGTGCTGGTGGCTCACAAGGAGCAGGTGCAGCAGGTCAAGGGGATCGTCGATCAGCTTAAGCAGGCCGGGCGGCACGAGCACCTCAACCACCGAGAGGTGTATCGGCCGTGGGGCATGTATGACTCGGTGGACAGCGGCGCGCGGTATCAGGTCAAACGCATCACCGTGAAGCCGGGAGCCAAATTGTCGGTGCAGATGCATCACCACCGCGCCGAACACTGGATCGTGGTCAGCGGCACGGCCCGGGTCACCAATGGCGAGCAGACCTACCTGGTCGCGGAAAACCAGTCGACCTATATCCCCATCGGCCAGGTGCATGCGCTGGAGAATCCTGGGGTGATTCCTTTGGAGTTGATCGAAGTGCAGTCGGGGTCTTATCTGGGCGAAGACGACATTGTCCGATTTGAAGACAAGTACGGCAGGGCCTGAAGTTTCCGACAATTAATAACGTTCCGAATAACTTCAAACATCGGCAATGCAGTGAGGGCCGGGCACTTTGCCGGTAAAACGTTATTTTCAACTAATGCACCTGGAAGTTACCCGTCTGGTGCGCTGTTTAGTTGGATGGCACTATCGGCCCGGCTACTCACTGACGATAAGGAGTCTGTTATGAGAAAAGCACTGGCGGTTATTGTGCTCAGTGTCATGAGTACGACGGTGTTGGCCGACGAGTTGCCGTTGGGGCTCAGTACCAAGGTCGCGGGTTCGGTGACAGTCGGGGAAACCCTGCTGGTCGCCAGCGCCATTGTTGCCGGCGTGGCGGCTGCGTCCAACAGCGGCGGCAGTTCCAACGGCGGCACCACCACCGGGACCACCGGTACGACCGGAACCACCGGCACCGGCAACTGATCCACCACCTTCCGCTTTTCAGACTGCTTGGATTCCCCATCCGAGTAGTCTTTTTTTCTTGTCGTTTATCGCGAGTGTCCGAGCACTATGATGCGTATTTTTTCTGTGGCGGCCGTGGCCGCTGCATTGTTACAGGGCTGCATGTTCGCACCGGGCCAATACATGGACACGGCGGCGTTGACTGAAAGTGGCGGCGCGCAAAACAGCCGGGTGGATTTGATTCCGATCACACCAAAGTTACTTGCCATGGACGCGGCCAGCCAAGTGCCTTATTCCATTCCTGCGGAACTATTGAGTTATAAGCCGGGCCCGTATTTGATCGGCGCCAATGACGCGTTGTATATCACTGTATGGGATCACCCTGAACTCACGGCACCGTCCGGCCCGCAACAACAGATCGACGCCAACGGCCGCTTGGTCAGCCCCGAGGGCAACCTGTTCTACCCCTACGTGGGTGAGTTGGTTGCCAAGGGTCGATCCATTGAAGCGCTGCGCAGTGAGATCACCGACAAGCTGCGCCAATACATCGATAGCCCCCAGGTGGACGTCAGCGTACTGCGCTTCGCCAGCCAGCGCGTGGTGATCACCGGCGCGGTGGCCAAGGCCGGGCCGGTGCCGATCACCACCATCCCGTTGAACGTGATGGAAGCCATGGGCGCCGCCGGGATCGACCCGCTCAATGCCGATCTGTCCAACCTCACGCTCAGCCGAGGCGGCAAGCGCTACACCCTGGACCTCGACACGCTCAACCTGGCGCAGTCGCGCCTGAACGACATCTACCTCAAGGACGGCGACCAGTTGTACCTGGCCTACAATGACCGCAAGCGCATCTATGTGATGGGCGAAGTCATGCAGCCCCGTGCCCTGACCTTCAAGACCCGCAGCATGAACCTCTCCGACGTGCTCGGCTCGGTGGGTGGGGTCAATCAGAACACCTCCAACGCGGACGCGATCTATGTGATTCGCGGCGCGCAGAACATCGCCAACGAGCCGGCCAAGGTGTTCCAGCTGGAAGCTGCGTCCCCTTCGGCCATGGCCCTGGCCACGCGCTTTGATGTGCAGCCCCAGGATGTGGTGTTTGTCGGCCCGGCGAATATCACGCGCTGGAACCGCTTCATCAGCCAGTTGATCCCTTCGGCCACAATCGTCGGCATCGGCGCGTCCACCCAGAACAACCTGAGCGAAGCCAGCAGCCGATAGGGTGGAACCTGCGTGAACACTCATAAAATCGCTGCTTATATGGGGTTGGCGTGGCTGTTGGCTGGCTGCAATCCACTGATGACCGCCTCCCTCGATACCTTCAAGGCGGCCGTGGGCGGGCCGGCGCCACTGGCACTGACCCAGGCCCAGGTGGATGCGGTGCCGTTTGCCCAGATCAAGGTCACCACGGTGTCCAGCGAAGGGGTGATGGCGCTGATTCGCCAGCGTGGCGACCTGCAGTTCTGGGTGGCTTCCGGCAAGCAGGTGCTGTTGGTGCGTAATGGTCTGGTGGTGCGCACGGTCGGCCTGGGCGTGGACCTCAATGGCACGCACTGGCAGGGCCAGTCGCCTTTCCAGCAAGGCTTGCACCGTATGCCGGATGGCTACCGCAGCACGCGGCAGATCGATGGGGTGGACGGCTATCGCATGGGCATCCCGCTTACCAGCCGTATGACCCGCAAGGGCATCGAAACGGTCGAGATCCTCGGCAAGCCCTACGCCTTGTTGCGGGTGGACGAAGACGTCGAGGCCAGCGGCTTTCAGGCGCGCAACCGTTACTGGGTCGACCCCGTCGACGGCTTTATCGTGCAGAGCGAACAGCACCTCACGCCCGACCTGACCCTGACCATCACCCAGCTGCAACCCACTCGCAAGGACGCCCGATGATCGGTCGAATACTCACGGCGCTGCTGCTGTTCTGGAGTTGCGTCAGTACGAGCCAGGCCGCCGTGACCGTCAGCGGCCAGGTGCGCACCCCAGGGCCTATCGCGCTGCCACCCGATGCACGTTTGCTGGACGCGATCATTCCGTCGCAACCGGATGCCCAGGGTTATTGGCTGGGAGCAGCCTGGTTGCATCAACCCTTGCTGGAACGCCAGGCGCGGCTCAAGGCCGGCGTGCTGTTTGATTTGCAAACCCTGCACCAGGCCGCGTTGGCTGAAGGGCTTGAAGGCCGGGCTCATAGTGCCGAACGCTTGTATCGGCAGGTGCAGCCCTTACCTGTCACTGGCCGCCAGGTGGCGGTGCTGGACCCGGTGGCGGTGGAAGTCGGCTTTGCGCCGAACCTGCCGCTCAGCGATGGCGACCGCCTGGTATACCCGCCACGGCCCACGCAGGTGCGCGTGGTGGGGGCTGTCGCTGCGGCGTGCAGCCTGGCGTTCGAGCCGCTGCGGGCAGCCCGGGATTACCTCACCGCGTGCCCGCCACTGATGGAGGCGGATGCTGATTATTTGTGGGTGATCCAGCCTGACGGGAAGGTCTCGCGCCTGGGCATTGCGCCCTGGAACCGCGAAGAGGGCGCCCCCCCAGCGCCCGGCGCCACGCTGCTGGTGCCGATCCGCAGTGACGACCTGAGCGCGCCCACCCCTGACCTGAATCAGCAACTGGCCGAGTTTCTCGCCACCCAACCCCTGGCCGAGGTCACGCCTTGAAATTATGTATTGCGGCCGTGCTGCTGGTGCCTTGTGGCGTCGTGCATGGTGATCCCCGTTACACCCAAAGCGATTTCGGCGGCGTGGGGCTGCTGCAGACGCCTACCGCCCGCATGGCGCCCGCCGGCGAACTCAGCGTGAACGCCAACCGCACCGAGCCCTACAGCCGCTACAGTTTTTCTGCGCAACCACTGGACTGGCTGGAAGGCACGTTCCGCTACACCGCGATCACTAACCGGCCCTATGGCGCTGAGTCGTTCAGCGGCGGCCAGAGTTACAAGGACAAGGCCGTCGACGCCAAGGTGCGCTTGAACCAGGAAACCCACTGGTTGCCGGAAGTGGCGCTGGGGTTCATGGACCTGGGCGGCACCGGGCTGTTTTCCAGTGAATACCTGGTGGCCAACAAGCGGTATGGCGACGTGGATTTCAGCGCTGGTATCGCCTGGGGTTACCTGGGCAGCCGTGGTGACTTAGGCAACCCGCTAGGCGTGCTGGATGATCGATTCAACGAGCGTCCCACCGCTGAAGGATCCGGCAGTTTTTCCAACGGCTATTTCCGTGGCCGGCCCGCGCTGTTTGGCGGTATTGGCTACCAGACGCCCTGGGCGCCGTTGAGCCTCAAGCTTGAAGTGGAAGGCAACGACTACAAAAATGAACCACGCAGCAACAGCTTTCGCCAGGCTTCACCGGTCAACCTGGGCCTGGTCTACAAGCTCGCCGATGCGGTCGATGTGAGCGCTGCGTGGGAGCGGGGCAATACCGCGATGTTCGGCATTACGCTGCACACCAATTTTGTCAGCCGCAAGGCACCGGCCAAGACCTATGACCCACCGGCCCCCCCGTTGCCGGCGAAGCCACCAACCACACCGCCGGACCAGGTGGATTGGGCCGCCGTGTCCCTGCGCCTGCACGATAACGCCGGCTACAATGTGCAACGCATTACCCAGCGTGGTCCGGAGTTGCTGGTGTATGGCGAACAGCAGCGCTATTTCTACAGCGCCAAGGCGGTGGGGCGCGCCAGTCGTATTCTGGACAACAGCGTGAATGACCAGATCGACTGGTTCACCCTGGTCAGCGAACGCTATGCCATGCCGATCGAGGAAACCAGCGTGCCGCGCAAGACCTTTCGCGAGGTGGTCAACCAGCGCGAAGCCCTGCAGGACCTGCACCGCCAGGTCGAGGTCAATCGTGCCAGCGAGCGCACGCAGACCGTGCTCTACACCCAAACGCCGAAGCCCCTCAGCTATGGGCTGGGCCTGGGCTACAAGCAGAACGTCGGTGGGCCGGATGGTTTGCTCTACCAGGTTTCCGCCGACCTCGATGCCGAGTACCGCTTTACCCGCAACACCTGGTGGAGTGGTTTGCTCAGCGTCAACCTGCTGAACAACTACGATGGGTTCACCTACGACGCGCCCACGGGCTTGCCGCGGGTTCGCACCGACCTGCGCAAGTACATGACCAGCGCCGACGTGACCCTGACGACCTTCCAGCTCAACCATGCGCAGCGCCTGGACCAGGACCTGTACGGCATGGTCTACGGTGGTTTGCTGGAATCGATGTATGCCGGTGTGGGCAGTGAAGTGCTGTACAGGCCGATGGGCCAGGGCTGGGCGGTGGGTGCCGATGTGAACTATGTGCGTCAGCGCGGTTTCGAGCAGGATTTGAGCCTGCGTGACTATCGCACGGTGACCGGGCATATCACCGGGTATACCGACCTGCCATTCAACCTGCAGGGGGCCTTGAGTGTCGGTCGCTACCTGGCTCGGGACTGGGGTGCAACGCTGGATCTTTCGCGGGAGTTCAACAATGGCGTGCGGATTGGTGCGTGGATCACTCGCACCAACGTGTCCAAGCAAGAGTTTGGCGAAGGCGCCTTCGACAAGGGCCTCTACCTGTCCATTCCGTTTGATGAGTTGATGAGCCTGTCGACGATGCGCCGCGCCAACCTGGTGTGGGCACCGCTGACCCGCGATGGCGGCGCGCGCCTGAATCGCGCGTATTCGCTGCATTCGATGACGGATGGGCGCGACAGTGCATTGTTCTACAAGAATATCGACAAGATCACTGAGTAAGGCCTGTAGGAGCGAACTTGCTCCTACAGGTACAGGGGGTTAGTAGATGTCCTTGGACAGCAGCGTAAACGGTGTCTTCAGCAGGATCTTGATATCCAGCCACAACGACCAGGTGTTGATGTAGCGCAGGTCGATGTCGACGCGTTTTTGCATCTTCTCCAGTGTCTCGGTCTCACCCCGGCATCCATTGATCTGCGCCAGCCCGGTGATGCCGGGCTTGATGCGATGGCGCGCCATGTACGCGTGAATCTTGCCCGAGTAATAGTCGTTGTGTGCGATGGCGTGGGGGCGTGGACCGACCAGGGCCATATGCCCTTGCAACACGTTGAACAATTGCGGCAATTCATCGATAGAGGTGCGGCGGATAAACCGGCCGACCGGGGTGATGCGCGAATCGTTGCGGCTGGCCTGGCGTACCTCGTGGTCGTCATGCACGCGCATCGAGCGGAACTTCCACACCTTGATCACCTGGCCATTCCAGCCGTGGCGGTCCTGTTTGAAGATCACCGGGCCGGGGGAGGTGAGCTTGATCAGCAGGGCAAACGCCAGGAGCACCGGGCTCAGCACCAGGATGGCCAGTAGCGCGATGCTCTTGTCCAGCAACGCTTTGCTCAGGGCGGCTGTGGGGCGGCTGGTCAGCGGGCTTTCATTGAGGAAGATCGCTGGCAGCCCGTCCACTTCGGCGACGCAATGGTTGAGCAGCAGCATGTTGTTGAGGTCGGGCACCCAGATCACATCCACGCTGATCTCCAGCAGGTTGAGGTACAACGACTCGATGTGGGTGGCGTCCTGCAACGAGTGGGTGATGTACAGGCGGCGAATGCCATGCTGGCGGATCAGTTGCGGCAATTGCGGCAGCTCGCCAAGGATCTGCGCCTGTGCATCCGGCGCGGCCTCGGCATGGCTGCCGACGAGCCCCACCAACGGTGAGCGCTTTTGGCGAGACAGGGTGTTCGCCAGGTCGACGGCAAGTTTGCCGGTGCCCACTATCAGTGACTTATGCCGTTGGTGAAGTTGGCGATGGTAATACCGGGACAGGCTGTGCAGTGGGATATAACACAGGGCCAGCAGAGGGTAACTAACCGCCGCCCAGAGCAACAAGATATCCAATGGAAAGAATGAGGTGGCATTGCAGGCGATACCCACCGCGAACACTATTAAAGCGGTGAGTAACCATCCCATGAACAGCCGTCCCAAGCCTACGCCATAGTCATCTTTCTTGCTGTAGACATCACACAGACTGTACGCCGGTAATGAAGCCAGTATGGTAAACGCCGCAAGCACACGGTAGTTGTACTCAAGTTGGCCGGTCCTGAACACGACCAACATAAATAACAGTGCAACGACCAAACTCGAGGCAAGCATCCACTGACCCCAGAACGTCAAACCCTTGGGGGTCAGGTTGCGATGCATTCTAGTGTTATTCAGCATAGTTCTGCTCCCGGTGGTGACCACGCAGGTGGTGGCAGGGTCTAATCACGCGGTGGAATACCCGCACTAAAAGATAGGCACGCGGACGCGCGTACCCACGGATAGTAATGAACGGCAGGAGGCATTGGCTGACGACTTATAACAGGGGCAGCGGCGTCTTAGTGTGAGGGTGTTATAAAAGGGCAGGTAAAAAAGTGTGTATTAATAGGCAGGGTGGGTATCAAAGTATCCGTTCTTTTTTTTGTTTTAACGGCGTGACTGAGTGAGTTCCAAGGGCTTCTTGATTTTTTGTGTAAGACAATAGCCACGGTTTCTCACCGCACGAAACAAGCGTTCGCCATCGTTGACACGCTTGAACTTTTCTTGGAGCCGGCTCAGGCACATTTCCAACCCGCGATATAGATCAGGTTCGCGTCCGATATTACGGATCAGCTCCTCTTTGCTGACAACACGCTCTTCATGGTGCAGCATCTTTTTAATCAACGCCGATTCAATGGTTGTCAGCGAAATACGTAAGCCGCCTTTGACCAGGGTGCGGTCATGTTGTGTCAATAGCCAGAAATCCTGAGGATAAAGTTGAGTTCGCTCAGAGGTTATATCAGTAGGCTGAGTGGGGCTATTGGGCGTGCTGTCGTGACCCGCTGGCATGGGTAGTCTGGATTCTTGTCGCACAGCGTTAAAAGAGTGTGAGGGTAAGCCAAGTGTGTGGGTAATGACATAGGTTGTCAGGCGACGGTTGTCATCGGAGTTGCAGTGTTGAGGGTTGTTTGCACGGATTTTAGGGTCTGTTTCTATTGGCGCGAATGTATTCAAGTCGTAATGAAAAAATTCGGCATTGGGCGTAAAGTCTCGCAGTGCGATGGCCGCAAGTGTGGGGGTGAAGGCGTGTTTCTTGAGGGAACTCATAGTGTCCACCGTTAGTATGAAAGTGCGGTTTTTATAAGCAGTCGGCAGGGGAGTAGTAACCGCCCTGAAAGTATTCGAACGGCAGGTTTTTAGCCAGCATGGCGCTGTCGGCAAATTCCACGGTGTCGGCGATGAAGCACACCCGGGTTGCACTGATCAGCTCTAGCATGCGGTCGTACAGCCGATCGAACAGACCGGAACGCGTATTCAGGCTCAGCCGCAGGGCGGAGTCCGGAAAAGGCATTTTCACGTAGTCGTAAAGCTTGAGGTCGATCAGCAGGTCTGCCGGTTTTGTATCGAGTCTGTAATTGTTGTAGGCCAGGGTGACAGCGCACTGGTCTTTTAACTTATATAACTGACGCACCATCGCTCGGCGTTCGACAGGGCCGGGCAGGGCATCCAGAGGATTGGTAATACTGAGCGTAAAGGGCTGTCTGCGTTTTTCCAGTGACTGGGCGGTCTGAACAATGCTCTTGTGGAGATCTTCATTCATCAAGGCGGCTTGATCGATCCGCAGTAACTTGCGGCTGACAACGGAGTTGCAGGCTTTGTGTGGTGCGCTGATACGTTGCAGCGCCTTGTGGTAGGCGCTGTCGGGTACTTGGTGATCCTGCAGTGAGCCGACGCTGACTTCGCTGCCCCAAAGTGCATGGCTGCGATCAACGATGGCTTGCCTGGCAAGCCTGAAGTCCACAGCATCGGCAGGGGCTACCTTTTCGCTATTCACGATGGGGTCTTTCCTTGGCGGTTTGAAAATGGCTGGCACATATAACTCCCCGGCTGAGTTTGTACCCATAACCACGGATATTCTGAATAATGTTGTCACCGTAGTGCGCCTTGATTTTACTGCGCAGTCGGCTGATGGACTTTTCCAGGGCACGCGAGTCGTAGTACTTGGTATTAAGGCCCATGACTTCGGCAATTTCATTGTGACTGAGCAGTCGGCGCTGTATAAGCGCGTCCAGAACTTTCATTTCGACGAAGGATATTTCAAGTTTCTTGCCGTTACCGTAAAGGCACATGCGATCCTGATCGAGCACCAGGCCACAACGATTCAGTCGTTCACCTTCACTGAGAAAAGCATCGAACAGGCTTAACTTTTTTTCAGGGGACGCCTCTGCCACTTTGATGCAGTAATCCGCGCCAGCCAGATAGTATTTGGTCTTGCTCAAACTGGAGGCGAATGTGACGACGACAAATATGGTGCAGTTGGGGTGGCTGTTTCGGGTTTTTCTTATTATGTCCAGGGTTTGATTGCTCGCCGCGGGGGTGTCGATTTCTATGATGATGGCGCGGTAGCTTGCGTGGCTTTCCTGGGTGTCAACGAGTTGTTCGTAGTAACGTGTATCGACTTTCAAATCATCCGCTACAGTGCGAACTATAAGCTCTCGAAAATCCTCCGATTTAGATGGAGTCCGTGCAATAGCGAGGACGTTGGAAAAATGCATCACCTACTCCCTTTTCCGGCATGCAAGGCCGTCAGTTCAATCGCTGCTAGCGTTTAGATACTAATCGAATTGAATACGGTAAAACGTGACAAATTTTAACATTCGCCACTTTGTTTTTCAGAAAGGAATGGGGTAGTGCGCGGTTATTGCGAGGGGTTTTGCACGGGCGTACACATATGCTAGTGCAAACTCTTAATGTGCGATAAGTATTTTAGCCCAAACGGTTTTTTTGCTGAATCGGGGAAACCCTTGCATCGCTAAGGAGGGAAGGCAGAGGCGCGCGCCACGCGCCTGCATTCAAATCTACTGCTCCCCCCGCAATTGCACACTCATGTCATCGCAGTTTTTCGCCCAGTCGCTGAGCCATTGCGGCATCGGTGGCGAGGTCTCATCCAGGCCCAGTTCCTTCACAAAGTCGCCCGGCGGCAGGGTGCCCTTGGCCGACCGGAACAGCCCGCGCATCACCACCACGCCGACCACCCGGCCCTTACTGACAAAGCGGTGCTCCATGAGGCTCCACTTGTCGTCCCAGCCGAGCATGCGGGTGTGCACCTCAAACACTTCGAACAGTTTCAATTCACGACGGAACTTGCCCCAGGTATCGCCCACGATGGGCAGCGCCTTGTTGCGCAATGCCACGCGAAAGGCGCCGGTGCGCAGCACGAAATCCATCCGTGCAATGTCGGCCAGGGAAAAGTAGCGGCCGTTGGTGACGTGCCGGTTGATATCCAGGTCCAGCGGCCAGACGCGCATGCGCACTACCGTGGTTGCCAGGCCATGGGCAGGCTTGCGCCAGGGGCGCCGGGACAGCATGAAGAGCAAGCGAAACCAGAGATTCATAAAAGCGCCAGGCAGTTGATCAGTGGCTGCACTGTAAAGAGCTGGAATCAGCTAAGGTAGGTGCGCAAATGACTTATTACATGCGAAAAGCGCAAGCGAGTTCCTTTCATGCACATTACCTTGCTCCTGGCTGACCGTTGCTCCGCTGCCAGCGCCACCCTGGCGCTGGAGATGCTGAACGCGGCCAACCTGTTTGCCGACACGCCACCCTTCGACATCGTGGTCGCTTCCCTGGACGGCCAGCCGGTGGAGGCCTGGGGCGGCCAGCGTTTGCAGGTGGATCGCTCGGTGGCGCAGGTCGCCCAGACCGACCTGGTACTGATCCCAGGCTTTCTGTTCACCTTGAAAGAGGCCTTGCCAGCCTTTCCTGCCTACGCCCCCTGGTTGCGTGAACAGCATGCACACGGCGCAGTCCTGGCTTCGATGTGCACGGCGGCCTTTCTGTTGGCGGAGTCCGGTGTGCTGCAAGGCCTGCGCGCCACGACCCATTGGGCGTTTGCCGAGCTGTTTCGACGCCGCTATGCGGACGTGAGCCTGGATGATGGGCAGATTCTCTGCGAAGAAAACCGCGTGATCACCAGTGGCGGCGCGAGTGCGGCGATGGACTTGGTGTTGCACCTGATCCGCCGTTTTGGCGCGCCGGAACTGGCCCACACCTGCGGCAAATACCTGCTGATCGATACTGTGCGCAGCGAGCAGTCGGTGTACGCCATGTGGTCGCTGCCCAAAAACCATGGTGACGGCGAGATCCTACGGGTGCAGCATTGGCTGGAGCAGCATTTTGCCGAGGCGCTGGTGATTGATGAGGTGGCCCGGCGTTTCGGTTTTGGCGTGCGCAACTTCAAGCGGCGCTTCAAGGAGGCCACCGATTACACGCCGATTGCCTACCTGCAAACCCTGCGCCTGGAACGGGCCAAGCAGATGCTTGAGTCAACCCGCATGACGTTGGAAAGCATCACCTACGCGGTCGGCTACGAAGACAGCAATTCATTCCGCCGCCTGTTCCAGCAACGCGTGGGCCTGTTGCCGGCGGCGTATCGCAAGAAATTCCTCGCCCGTGCGGTTTGATTCAGCGGTGTAGCACACGCTGGAAACCGTGCAGCAGGTGCATGTACGCATCGAAGCGCTGCAGCTGATCGGCAAGGCGGTGCTGTAGGTAGACCGCGAGCTGCATTAACCACAGGCGAAAAAAAACCGGCTGATCAGGCCGGTTTGGGGTTCCCGCAAGCAGCGCGGGGTTATACGTTGTTGCCTTGCAGGCGATCAGCACCGCCTTCGGCCAGGCCACGTTCTTGCAGACGATCAGCACCGCCTTCGGCCAGGCCACGTTCTTGCAGACGATCAGCACCGCCTTCGGCCAGACCACGTTCTTGCAGACGATCAGCACCGCCTTCAGCCAGGCCACGTTCCTGCAGGCGATCAGCACCGCCTTCGGCCAAGCCACGTTCCTGCAGACGATCAGCACCGCCTTCAGCCAGGCCACGTTCCTGCAGGCGATCAGCGCCACCTTCGGCAACACGGCGTTCCAGCAGGCGGTCCGAACCATTTTCGGCAACGCGGTTACCTTGCAGGCGGTCCGAGCCACCCTCTGCGACGCGACTTTCGATCAGGCGATCCGAACCGCCTTCAGCGACGACAGGATGGGCAAAAGCATTTGCAGCGAGTACCGAGAAAGCGAGGCTAAGCAAGATTTGGCGTTTCATGAGAGTGTGCTCCGAGTGTTTTAGTTTGGGTTGTTGCTGGTATGGGTTTGATGTTACGCGTTGCATTTTTTAAGAGAACTTCATTGGGCTGATGGTGACTATCGACGCCAGCGATGGCTCGTTGTGGCGAGCCATCGCCGGGGCAGTCATGGCATCTGCGGCAGTTCCTGTGGGCGCAGGTCGAACACCAGCACCTCGGCATCGTCACCGTGGCCCAGGCGGATCTGTTGCTCATCCCGCACGCGGGCGCCGTCGCCTTCCTGCAAGCGTTGGCCGTTGATTTCAACGCTGCCCCGGGCCACATGGATGTACACATGGCGATCGGGCGGCAGGTCCAGGGTGGCGGCTTCGTCACCGTTGAACAGGCCGGCATACACCCGGGCGTCCTGGCGCACGCTGAGTGAGCCGTCGTGGCCATCCGGCGAGATGATCAACTGCAAGCGCCCACGTTTCTGCGCGTCAGTGAAGTGCTCTTGCTGATAGCGTGGTTCAGCGCCGGCCACGGCTGGCACGATCCAGATCTGCAGGAAGTGCACGCCACGGGTCTGGCTGTGGTTGAACTCGCTGTGGGCCACGCCGCTGCCGGCGCTCATCAGTTGCACATCGCCAGGGCGGATCACTGAGCCAGTGCCCAGGGTGTCCTTGTGTTCCAAGGCGCCTTCGAGCACATAGGAGAAGATCTCCATGTCGCGGTGCGGGTGCTGGCCAAAGCCTTTGCCGGCCGCGACGCGGTCGTCATTGATCACCAGCAGGTCAGAAAACCCCTGTTCATTGGGGTTCCAGTAGTTGGCGAACGAGAAGGTGTGGAACGACTTCAACCAACCGTGATTGGCGGCGCCGCGTTCGGAAGCTTTGCGAAGGGTCAGCATGGTCTTGTCCTCAAGTGGGAGCGGGCTGCGAAATGCAGGGCTCCTGCGTTGAGAAGAAGGTTAATAGTTACCGGTAAATTCATTAAGATCATGAAGTCTGAATAACTGTCCCCTTTAAGTTGACAGTCGCGGACGTGCCATAATGCCTGCCGCATTCCTTCTCGATGGACCTTCCCCGATATGAAAACCGTGGCCATGGCGCTGTTTCCGGACTTCCTCCTGCTCGACATGGCTGGGCCGCTCGAAGTGTTTTCGATTGCCAACCGCTACCTGCCGGCGGCGGAGCATTACCGGATCCTCACCCTCGGCACCGAGCCCGGCCCGCTGCGCGCTTCCAATGGCGTGGCGGTACAGGCCGACCTGTTGCTGGACCAGGCCCAGGACGCCTACGACCTGCTGCTGGTACCTGGTGGTCCCGGGGCCTATAACGAATGCCACCCCGCGTTGTTGCCCTGGCTCAAGGCGGCAGCCCCACGGGCGCGGCGCTTCGGTTCTATCTGCACCGGGGCGTTCGTGCTGGGGCATGCCGGCCTGCTGGACAATCACCGCGTGACCACCCACTGGCACTACACCGAGCGGTTGATCAAGGCGTTTCCCAAGGCCATTGTCGAGACCGACCGCATCTACCTGCAGGACGGGCGGTTGATCACCTCGGGTGGCGTCACGGCCGGTATCGACCTGGCGCTGTCGGTGGTGGCCCAAGACCACGGCAAGCAAGTCGCGGTGGACGTGGCCAAGGTGTTGCTGGTGGTGATGAAGCGTCAGGGCGGGCAGGCCCAGTTCAGCCCAATGACAGCGGCGGTTGCCCCCCAGGAAACGGCGATCACCCGTGTGCAGAACCATGTGCTCGAACATCTGTGCGAACCCTTCACCATCGAGTCCATGGCCGCGTTGGCCGGCATGAGCGCACGGCATTTTGCGCGGCTGTTCGCCAAAGAGGTGCAGATGACGCCCATGGCGTTCCTGCAAGGCGCGCGCATCGACCGCGCCCGGCAGTTGCTCGAAACCACCGACCTGCCGCTCAAGACCGTGGCGTTCCACGCAGGTTTTGGCAGCGTGCGGCATATGCGCTTTTTATTCAGCGAGAAACTGGGCCTCAACCCGACTCAATACCGACAACAGTTCAGTTAACGACAGAATGTCCGTCTCGGGCACCCGAATGTCCGTGTCGCTCCCCGTGCCAGCATTGTCCTGTCATCCCCAGGTGGCAAGATAGCGTCAGGCCCATGGAAAAGGATGCGCAGACGCCCAAGGCCGGGCGTTTCAGCGCTTTTACACGCATGAATAACCCTCAGGCGATTGACGTTGATGGCACGCTGCGCTTCGGCGCTTATGTCTTTCACCGGCAACAACGGCTGGTCAGCAAGTCTGGCTGGCCGGTGCCTTTGGGTGGACGTGCGCTGGATATCCTCACGGTGCTGCTCGAAACGCCTGGGCAATTCATCAGTAAGGCGACCCTGATCGAGCGGGTCTGGCCGCACAGTGTGGTGGAAGAAAACAACCTGCGCGTGCACATCGCTGCGCTGCGCCGTGCCCTCGATGGGCAGCGCTATATCCTCAACGACCCCCAGCGTGGCTATTGTTTCGCGGCCAAGCTGCAGGGGGGGCTGCCCGCCACGCAGCCCCGGCACAACCTCAGCGCACGGCTCAGCGCGGTGATGGGCTGCGACGCGCTGCTGGGTATGTTGGTGCGGCGTTTGTCCGGGCAACAATTGCTGACCCTCACCGGCTGCGCTGGCGTCGGCAAGAGCACCCTCGCCCTGGCGTTGGCCGAACGCGTGTTGCCGCGCTACCGGGATGGCGTGTGGTGGGTCGACCTGGCTACTGTCGAGGCGCCAGTGGCCATGCTGCGCCACCTGGCCACGGCCTTGCACCTGGAGCCCATCGCCAGTGCCACTGAGCTGGGCCGGCAATTGGCGTCCCGCCAGTTCCTGCTGGTACTGGATGGTGCCGACCTGCTGCTCGGCGCCTGCCGGCACCTGGTGGCCGTGCTGCGCGAAAAAGCGCCGCAGGTCAGCGTACTGGTCAGCAGCCGTGAAGCCCTGCAGGTCGCGGGTGAGTGGGTGCAACGCGTACCCCGGCTGGCAGTGCCTGTGCCGTCGGCGCTGGGCAGTGTTGAGCAGGCGTTGGCGTATCCGGCGGTGCAGTTGTTTGTGGCGCGGGCAAGGGCGGGTCAGCAGGGGTTCGTGCTGCGGCCCCAGGACCTGGCGCCGCTGCGCGATATTTGCCGGCGCCTTGATGGCATTCCCTTGGCCCTTGAACTGGCGGCCGCCCAAGTCGATGCCCTTGGCGTGCGCGGCTTGCAACAGCAACTGAGCAAGGGCCTGCACGTGCTGACCCGCGGTCGGCGCACGGCGGTGGAACGCCATCGATCCCTGACGGCCGCCCTGGACTGGACCTACCAGCGCCTGAGCCTGCCGGAGCGTTGGCTGTTCCTGCAGTTGAGTTTATTCAAGATGGCCGTGACCTTGCCCACCTTGAGCGAGCTGGTCAGCGGGACTGAATTGGAACACGCCGACCTGGCATACCTGCTCGGGCGCCTGGTGAATACCTCGCTGCTAAGCCTTGAGCCCGGACCGGGCCTTGCACGCTACCGCCTGCTCAACTGCGTGCGCTGCTATGCCCTGGCGCAGCTGCGTGACCCGGTGCAGGTGGCGCGCTTGCAGCAGGGCTATGGGCATTACCTGGTGCCGTTTTCAGGCCGGCCGTTTGTCCTGCAACTCGTCGAGCAGGCGGCGTACACGGACTAGGTCCTGGGTGGCAAAACCTTCGGTGTACCGCGCGTAAATCGAGCCCAGCAAGTCCCGCGCTGCCAGCAGGCGGCCTTGGGACTGCCATAAACCTGCCAATGACGTCGCACAGCGCAATTCCCAGGCCAGCGCGCCTTGCTGGTGCGCCAGGCCCAGGGCCTCCAGCAACAGCGCTTCGGCTGCGCGCTCATCGGTCAGGGTGTCGGCGCGTACCCGCAGGATTTCCGCGGTGCACCAGCCCGCGTCGCCCGCACGGGCCCGTTCGAAACCTGGCGTGTCCACCGCGTGGGAACCCAGTGTGACCAGGATGTCTTCGATCAACCCCAGGCCTTGCAGGTCCTTGTGCCCGAGGATGCCCGCATAGTGGCCTGCCCAGGTCTGGAATAGCTGCACCGAATGCTTGTGGGCATGTTCCAACAGCAACGCCTGCAGGGTCTGGGCGCTGTCTTCGTCACCGTTGTAACGGGCGATGACCACGCCCGCCAGCGCGAGGGTGTAGCAGATGGAGGTGCCATGGTTGATCTGCTGCGCCAATTCCAGCGCCTGGCTGGCGGTGCGCCAGGCCTGCTCGGGAAAGCCTTGCAGCCACAGGATGCGCGCCAGCACCGTGAGCGAGGCGACGCTCTGGTCGTATTGCACACCGATGCCGTGGGCAAACCGGTTGAGGTGGCCGCTGTGCGCCATGCGTTGGATCACTTGCTCGGCATTGTGCCGGGCGAGTGCCTGGTTGCCGTTGTAATGCTGGGCCAGTACGCGCAGGCGCTGGGCACTGATGTCCAGTTGCGGGTCGGTGCGTGGGTCCAGGCGATCAAACTGCACGCTTTGCGCCAGCGCTTGGCGATACTGGCCCGCGCACAGGTTCACCGCCATATGCCCGGAGACCGCACGCAACTGCCCCGCGACGTCCTCGCGCGCCTCGGCCAAGCGCCGCGCACTGACGAACGCGGCGATGGTCTGCGGGGCACCGCCCATGGCGTGATAGGACAGGCTGCCCAGCGCCAATTGCAATTGCATCGTCAAGCGGGGGCAGGGCGAGATAGCCTGGTCCATCAACGCCAGCGCCTTGTCCACGTATAAACGGTGTTCCCTGAGCAACGACAACTCTTGCCACAGCGGCATTGCGCTGACCGTCAAACGGATCGCCAGCAGGTGTTCGCCGCCTTGCGCGAGCCCCCAGTCGAGGGCTGAGCGGACATCTTCACGCAGCGGCGCGTAACGGTCGATCCAGGATTGGGTGGCGACCAACTCCCAATCGTCGCGCGCCTGTTCCATCAGCGCCAGGCAGCGCTCGGCGTGACGCTCGCGAGTGGCGTCCAGTTCGTGGGCGACGCTGAGCTTTTCCAGGGCATAGGTGCGGGTGACGTCCAGCAGGCGGTAGACCATCTCGTCATCACCGGCTTCCACATTGAGCAACGACTTGGCGACCAATTGCGTGATCGAGCCCAGCACCTCGGTCGGCGCGACCTGCTCCCCGGCAATCACCGCCGCCGCGCTGGCCAGGCTGAAACCCCCGCGAAACACCGCCAGGCGACGCAGGCAGATCTGTTCGCAGGCGGTGAGCAGCTCAAAGCTCCAGTCCAGCGTGGCCCGTAGGGTTTGATGGCGGGGCAGGGCACTGCGCCGGCCACGGGTCAGCAAGCGGAAGTTGTCTTCCATTTGCACCAGCAGCCCCGGCAGGCCGAAGCGCTCGATCTGCGCCGCCACCAACTCGATGGCCAGGGGAATGCCGTCCAGGCGCTGGCAGATATCGATCGCCAGCGGCAGTTCGGCGTCGCTCAGTTCAAAGCTGTCCTGGTGAGACATGGCCCGCTCGATCAGCAATTGCAGGGCAGGGTAGCCCAACGCCTGTGCGCGGTTGCCGCTGGCGGGCGGGCAGGCCAGCGGCTCCAGGCGCTGCACGTACTCACCTTCGGCACGTAATGCCTCGCGGCTGGTCGCCAGGATGTGCAGCCTCGGCGCGTGGCGCAGCAGGGTTTCGCTGATCAGGGCGATGTCGTCCAACAGGTGCTCGCAGTTGTCGATCACCAGCAGCACCTGGCGTTCCTGCAGGCTGCGGGCAAACGTGACCAGGGGCTCATGCTCGGTGTGGGTGAGGTCGAGCAGGGCGGCGAGATTGGGCAGGATCATCGACGGCGCGCTCAGCGGCGCCAGGTCCAGCAGGCGAATGCCGTCGCGGTAATGCCCGATCAGCAGTTCTGCCACCCGCAGCGCGACAGTGGTCTTGCCGATTCCGCCGGCGCCGGTGAGGGTGATAAAGCGCTGTTCGGGCAGTTGCTGCACCAGGCTGTCGATCAGGGCCTGGCGGCCGAGCATCCGGGTACGGCGCAGCGGCAGGTTGTGGCACGTGCCTTGGGGGGCGCCCTCGGTGGGTAGCGTCATCGGTTCGATGCTCAGTGGCGCAACAAAACTGTAGCCGCGCTGGGCGACAGTGACGATATAGCGCTGCCCGGCCTGGCCATCGCCCAGCGCCTTGCGCAACGCGGCCATATGCACCCGCAGGTTGCCGTCTTCCACCACGCTTTTGGGCCACACCCGGGCGATCAGTTCATGTTTGCTCACCACATTGCCGGCCTGTTCGAGCAGGATCAGCAGGATATCCACGGCGCGCCGCCCCAGGCGCAACGGACGACCGGCCTCCAGCACCAGGCGTTGGCGCGGGTGGATGCGGTAGGGACCGAAATGCACGGCCTGGTCGTCGGGGTCACTCATGGGAGGCCATGCTCGGGAAAAGGGGAGCGGCCAGCATATTCCAGGTACGCACCGACCACTAGGCCGCGATCACTTGGGGCTTTTGGCGCGAGTGGTGATTTCGCCAGGTCATGGGGTTGACGCCTTCGCTGCGGGTGAACATATGGCAGAAGTGCGCCTGGTCGCAAAACCCGCATTCCAGGCTGATTTGCGTCAGGCTCAGGGTGGAACTGGCGATCAGTTCCTTGGCCCGCTGGATGCGCTGTTGGCGGATCCACTCCTGCGGCGACAGCCCGGTGGTGCACTTGAACGCACGGGAAAAATGGCTGCGCGACAACGCGCAGGCCTGGGCCAGGTCGGCAATCACCAGGCTTTCGCCCAGGTTGGCCAGGATCAGTTGCTTGGCGATACGCTCGCGCCGGGGGCATAGGCCACCGGTAGCGGACAAACGAGGGGCATATTGCTCGAGTCGGGCCATGACAAATATCCGCAGTCGATGGGAGCGTTCCCGGTGAATGGATGCAGTGTAGACGTGGCTAATCTTGTTGCCGGACCGTCCGGCTGACGAGTTAATCGTTGTTAATTTCGCCAGGTACCGGCGTGGAAAAGACAGCACAGACGTGCAATCCGGCCAGGGTCTGGCGTGCTTATCTGTGGGCTTGCCTACTGTTTGGATACCGCCATGAACCGCAACGACCTGCGCCGCGTCGACATGAACCTGCTGGTGATTTTCGAAGCGCTGATGTTCGAGAAGAACCTGACCCGGGTCGCCGAAAAGCTCTTCATGGGCCAACCGGCGGTCAGTGCGGCATTGGGCCGTCTGCGCGACCTGTTCGACGACCCGCTGCTGCTGCGTAATGGGCGCGGCATGGAGCCCACGCCACGCGCGGTGGCGATACTCAAGGAGTTGCAACCGGCCATGGACACCATTTCCGGTGCGGTCAGCCGTGCCAAGGATTTCGACCCTTCCACCAGTTGCGCGGTGTTTCGCATTGGCCTTTCGGACGACGCTGAATTTGGCCTGTTCCCACCGTTGCTCAGCCAACTGCGCGAAGAGGCACCGGGGATCATCGTGGTGGTGCGTCGGGCCAATTACCTGTTGATGTCGTCGCTGCTGGCCAGTGGTGAAATTACGGTCGGGGTGAGCTATACCACTGAGTTGCCGGCGAATGCCAAGCGCAAGAAGTTGCGAGACATTCCGTGCAAGGTCTTGCGTGGGGACGACGGCACCGAGCCGCTGACGCTGGATGACTACTGTGAGCGGCCCCATGCGATGGTGTCGTTTTCGGGTGACTTGAGTGGCAACATCGATCTGGACCTGGCCCGGATTGGCCGGGCACGCCGGGTGGTGTTGGCGGTGCCGCAGTTCAGTGGGTTGCGGGCGTTGTTGGCAGGCACGCAGATTATTGCGACGGTGCCGGATTATGCGGCGTGTGCGTTGACGGAGGGCACTTCGTTACGGGCGGAGGATCCGCCGTTTGCGATTGAGGAGGCGCAGTTGTCGATGGTGTGGAGTGGGGTGCATGACAATGATCCGGCGGAGCGGTGGTTGAGGGCTCGGATTGGGGAGCATATGGCTCGGGTGGTTTGATTGGGGGCAGCTAACCCGGGTTACCCACGGATTCAAGCCTGCGTTCGGGCAGCGTGTTTAACGCGGCGGCCTTAGAGCCGACCGGTTGCATACTGTCGACCTCGGTCAACCTGTAGGAGCCGGCTTGCCGGCGATGGCATCACCCGGGTGTGCCTGCTGTACCGAGTCGCCTGTATCGCCGGCAAGCCAGCTCCTACACGTATCTGCCTTTGATTCAAGCACTCAGGCCGCCGTGCTTTGATCTTAGGCAGCCCCCAAATAACGGATATGTACCCAACCAGCCCAATCCAATTGGTCACCCATTCTTACCCCAAATTGGATATTCCTCCTCCAAGCGCCGATGACTAACCTAGCCATCAATCCCCACTGCCTTGGAGCATCACCATGCAAACCCGTACTGATTTCTACACCGCCTCCCCAGACGCCATGAAAGCCATGCTCGCCCTGGAAGCCGCCGTCGGCAAACTCTCCATCGAGCTGCCACTGCTGGAACTGGTACGCCTGCGGGTATCGCAGATCAACGGCTGCGCCTTCTGCCTCGACATGCACACCGCCGACGCCCGCAAAGGCGGCGAGACCGAACGCCGCCTGTACACCGTGTCAGCCTGGCGCGAAACACCGTTCTTCACCCCACGTGAACGTGCTGCACTGGCTTGGGCCGAAAGCCTGACCCTGATCAGCCACACCCACGCGCCCGACGAAGACTTCAACGCACTGGCCGCCGAATTCAGCGCCCAGGAGCAGGTCGACCTCAGCGTGGCAATCGCCACCATCAACAGCTGGAACCGCCTGGCCGTGGGTTTCCGCAAGATGCCGAAGTAAGCCTCAGAAATTCACCGAGGCACTCAGGCGCGCCGTCAATGGCGCGCCCTGGAACAGGTAGTCATCGCCCAAGTACTCGCCCGCGTCGCGCCAGTAGCGCTTGTCGAACAGGTTGTCGACGCTCAGGCGAAACACCGTCTCATAGCCGTTCACCTGGGTGGTGTAGCGGCTGCCCACGTTCACCACCGCGTAATCCCCCACCTCCACATTGCCGCTGCGATTGGCGTACTTCTTGGCGCTGTATTGCACACCGCCCAGCACCGCCAGGCCATTCACCCACGGCAACGCGTAGTCGGCGTACAGGCTGGCGCGCAATTTGGGCACGTTGATCGCCTGGTGACCTTCGTAGTCCGCGGTACCACTGCCGGTCACGCGTGCGCGAATCGCCGCGACGCTGGTGGCGATTTGCAGACGCTCGGTGGCCCAGCCGTTGGCCGACAGTTCCAGACCGGTGTTTTTCTGCTCGCCCTGTTGCACATAGTCGAATGTGCCAGCGGTATTCGGTTTGGCGTACTGGTACGCCTGGCGGGTCTGGAACACGGCGGCGGCGAAGCTGATGCGGCGCCAGTCGTATTTCACCCCGGCTTCGATTTGGCGTGAGGTGGTGGGGGCGAGGGTTTCGCCGTCGTTGGTGGTTGTCCACGGCGCCTGGCCGCCCAGGGACAGGCCTTTGTTGTAGCTGGTGTAGAGCGAGATATTTTCGACCGGCTTATAGATCAACGACGCCTGCGGCAGGAACACGTATTGCTGGGTGTGGCGTACCTGGGCGCCAGAGGTGCCGTCGAAGGCTTTTTCGTCCAGGCGCACTTCGCGGCCACCGAGGATGGTTTGCCATTGCTCGTTGAGGCGGATGCGGTCGGTGACGAACAGGCCGTACTGGCGACTGTCGAGGTTGCGATGGCTGTCGTTCAGCGGCTTGTCGGTGGGGGTGAAAGTTGGGGCGTCGACGTTGATGTTGGTGCTGCCGATGTATTCGTTGACCGACTTGCGCTTGTCGACCACACGGCGAAAAGCGCTGGTGCCAAAGGTCAGTTCATGGCCCAGGCTGCCCGTGTTGAACAGCCCGGTCATGGCTGCCTGCACTTCGTCGTCGCGGCGGGTGTCGTCGGGGCTGCGGTAGTCGTAGACGTCATAGTCGCCGGTGGGGCTGAAGAAGGCGGTGCCGCAATCGGTCACGTAGAAGCAACCATAGGCAAACGAACTGTAGTCATCGATCACCACCTTGCTGCGCGCTGCGCTCACGCTGCCTTTCCACTGATCATTGAAGCGGTATTCAAACTTGCCGTTGAGATTCAGCGAATCAATGCCCACTTGCCTGGACCCGCTCTGGTGCCCCAGCAGTTTCTTCGGTGAGGCCCCGTGTGGCACCTCGGTGCCACCCAGCAGTTGGTAGCCCGGCACCGAGCGTTGCTGTTTGTCCTGGTATTCGGCGTCCAGTTGCAATACGGCATCGGGGCTGATGTTCCAGTCAAAGGCCAGGGACACAAAATCGCGCTGGCCATTGGCGTGTTCCACATAGGAATTGAGGTCTTCATGGGCCACGTTGGCGCGCAGGCCGAACTGTTGCTCGCTGCCAAACCAGCCGCCGACGTCGGTGGCGATATAGCCGCTGCCGCGATCATCGGTGGAGACCGTCACCGAGCGCACATCTTCCGGGCGCTTGGTCACGTAGTTGATCACGCCGCTCGGCTCGGAGATCCCGCTCTGCAGGCCCGCCAGGCCCTTGAGCACTTCCACCTGCTGCTTGTTTTCCAGGGCAACGTTCTGCTCGCCGGTGATGGTGCGCCCATTGATCTTGTAGCTGCTCGCCGCATTCAGCGAGAAGCCGCGCACCACAAAGTTTTCGTAGTAACCGATGGGCGCATAGCTGTCGCCCACCGAGGCGTCGTTGCGCAGCACTTCACTGAGCAGGCGCGCCTGCTGGTCCTTGATCAGTGCGGCGTTGATCACCGTGATCGAGGCCGGGGTGTCGAGCAGTGGTGCTTCGTCGACGCCGCTCACCGAGGCAGTGTCGCTGCGGTAGCCGGATGCATCCTGGCCCTGGACCTTCACCGCCGGCAGTTCAAGGTCTGCCGCCAGGCTGTGACCGATGCCGCCGCTGAGCAGCAGACCGAGGGCGAAACGTGAGGTGACGACGGGACGAAAACGCAAAACCATGGGGGCAGGGCCTTAAAGCGCGGGCGGGGGGCGCATAAGCTAGGCATAAGTGCGCACTTTTACAAGAATGATTCGCACCTTGAGACATCCCGTCTCAGACCGCATGCCAATCCATGTGCACCTCGACAGCCCGCAGCGCACCTGCGATAGACAAGGCTTCCCTCATCAATTGCAGGAGAACGCCATGAGTATTGCTGGAAAAGTCGCGCTGGTGACCGGCGCCGGGCAGGGCATTGGCCGGGCCATCGCCTTGCGCCTGGCACAGGACGGTGCCGATATCGCCCTGGTGGACATCAATGGCGCCAAGCTCGAAGCCGTGGCCGCCGAAGTCGTCGCGCTGGGCCGCAAGGCCTCTGTGTTCGTCGCTGACGTGTCCAAGCGCGAACAGGTGGTGGCGGCGGTGGAGCATGCGCACCTGACCCTGGGTGGCTTCCACATCATCGTCAACAATGCCGGTGTGGCGCAGATCGATTCGCTGTTGGACGTCAGCCCGGAACAGGTCGAGCGCACCCTGGGCATCAACGTGCAGGGCGTGTTGTGGGGCATCCAGGCCGCCGGCAAGAAATTCAAGGCGCTCAAGCAGAAGGGCAAGATCATCAACGCCTGCTCCATCGCCGGCCATGAAGGTTTTGCGCTGCTGGGGGTGTACTCGGCCACCAAGTTTGCCGTGCGTGCCTTGACCCAGGCGGCGGCCAAGGAGTTGGCGAGCGCCGGGATTACCGTAAACGCCTACTGTCCGGGCGTTGTGGGTACCGATATGTGGGTCGAGATCGACAAGCGCATGGCCGAGATCACCGGCGCCGAAGTCGGTGCGACCTACAAGAAGTATGTGGATGGCATCGCCTTGGGCCGGGCGCAGACGCCGGAGGATGTGGCGGGGCTGGTCGCGTACCTGGCCGGGCCGGATGCGGACTACATGACCGGGCAATCGCCGCTGATCGACGGTGGCCTTGTCTACCGCTGACAGGTACTCAGTCCAATGTGGGAGGGGGCTTGCCCCCGATAGCAGTGTGTCAGCACTGGAAGTATTGACTGATCCACCGCCAGCGGGGCAAGCCCCCTCCCACCGTATTGACCCCGTTGTATCAGCGGGTTTTGTTGGGCATGTCGATGCCCAGTCGGGTGACGCGGCGGTACAGCGTTGCACGGGAAATCCCCAGCGCCTGCGCGGTCGGTAACGGCTTCCAGCGATGGCGAATCAGCGCATCCAGCACCACCTGGCGCTCGGGGCTCACGCTCGCTTCAACCATCTCCAGTACCCGTTCCCCACGCACTTCCACCGGCAAATCCGCCATCTGCACCGTCCCGCCCTCACACACCGCACAGGCATACGCCAGCACATATCGCAGTTGCCGCACATTGCCCGGCCACGCGTACCCCAACAGCAACTCCAATGCCGCCTGGCCGATACCCACCGTGATACCGCTGTTGCGCGCTTCCTGTTCCAGCAAACGGTTGATCAGCGCCAGTTTATCGGTGCGCTCGCGCAGCGGCGGCAGGCAGAAGCGCGCGCAGCCGAGGCGAAAGTACAGGTCCTCGCGAAAGCGGCCCTCATTGACCAACACCGACAAATCGCGGTGACTGGCGCAAATCACCTGGATATCGACGGTGCGGGTTTTCGCCGCGCCCAACGGTGCCACTTCACCTTCGGCCAGCACCCTCAGCAGGCGCGTCTGCAGGGCCAGAGGCATGTCGCCGATTTCATCGAGGAACAAGGTGCCGCCATCGGCCCGCACCAGCAGCCCGGGCATGCCTTTGCTGGCGGCGCCGGTAAAGGCGCCGGCCACATAGCCGAACAGCTCGCTCTCAATCAGGTTTTCCGGAATCGCCGCGCAGTTCACCGCCACGAACGGCCCACCGCGCCGGGCGCTGCGCTCGTGCAGTTGGCGGGCGAAGACTTCCTTGCCGGCGCCGGTTTCGCCTTGCACCAGTACCGGCAGGTTGCGGTCCTTGACCCGCACGGCCAGGCGCAGGTGTTCTTCGACACGGGCATCCACCAAGGGCACCAGCGGCGCTCGCGCCTGTTTGCGTCGGGGCGCGTTGACCCGCACGTGCAGCGCACCCGGTTCTCCCAGCCAATGCAGGTGCTGGGTGGACTGGTCGGTGACGGCGCGCAAGGCGCTCAGGTCGAACACCTCGCCGATGTGCGCCGGCACCTGGCCAAAGCGCCGGCGCAAGGCCTGGCGCGCCTTACTGTTCAAGGCCAGCAGGCGGCCGTCCTGGTCCCAGGCCAGCAGCAGGTCGGGCTGGCTGTCCACATAACCCGGTGTGCTGTGGGCTTGCAGCACCCAGTGCTGCTGGGCGCTGTGCATGAAGAAGGCGTTCTCGATGGCCTCGGCACTGTGCGCCACCAACTGGCGTATCAGGTGCTGGCTGCGGCGGTCATCCGGCGATTTGAGCGCCGAGGCGTCCATCACTCCCAGCAGGTTGCCCTGGGGATCGAAGATCGGCGCGGCGGAGCAGGTCAGGCCGATGAAGGCTGCACGGAAGTGGTCGCGTTTGTGCACCGTCACCGCCGATTGACTGGTGAGCACGGTGGCCACGCCGCAGGTGCCTTCTTCGGCTTCCGACCAGCAGGTGCCGAGGTACAGGCCAGCCTTGCGGCAATCGCTGCGGATCGAGGCGTCCACGCGGTGGTCGATGGTCTGGCCCTGGGCATCGGTGAGCATCACGCAGTAGTCGGCCTGGCGCACACGGTGATGCAGTTGCCCGACGGCTTCGCCGGCAATGCGCATGAACAGTTCGGCGCGTTCGCGGCATTCCTTGAGCAAGGGTTCGCTGAGGATGCGTGGCCCCTGCAGGGAGCCGGGGTCCAGGTGGTGTTGCTCCATGGAGCGCCGCCACGAATCGAAGATCAGCGACGGCACCGGCGCCTGGGGCAGGCGGTCGGCATTGCGGACCACGCGACTGACGCAGTCGACGTGCTCCCTGGAGTTCGCGGCGAGCATAAGGCCTCCGGTTCTCGGTCTTTGTTGTTATGCCCGCCATTAAGCGCGCATGCGTCGGGCGCGACAAGCGCTGCCTGACCAACAGCCCGGCATGAGACGCAGCGTCTCAAACCGGCTGAGATGCCGCCTTCGAGTCGCAATGCCGCGTCTCATTCTGCGATCCCGGCCGGGTTGCGACAACCGCTCTGGATCAAGGTTATGCCAGGTTTTTTACAGCCTTGGCACAGGCTGTGCTGAAGGCCCTGTAGCTGACCACGATCAGCCTTCTGTGTGCCGAGACAACCTGGAGAACAACAAGATGTCCACTCACCTGTCCACCGATCAACTGCTGCATGCCTACACCGTGATGCGCACCATCCGTGATTTCGAAGAACGCCTGCACGTGGAATTCGCCACCGGCGAGATCCCCGGTTTCGTGCACCTCTACGCCGGCCAGGAAGCCAGTGCCGCCGGAGTCATGGCTCACCTCAACGACGAAGATTGCATCGCCTCCAACCACCGTGGCCACGGCCATTGCATCGCCAAGGGCGTGGATGTGTTCGGCATGATGGCCGAGATCTACGGCAAGAAAACCGGTGTGTGTGGCGGTAAAGGCGGCTCCATGCACATTGCCGACCAGGAGAAGGGCATGCTCGGCGCCAACGGCATTGTCGGCGCGGGTGCGCCGTTGGCGGCCGGTGCGGCGCTGGCCTCCAGACTCAAGGGCAGCCAGGGCGTGGCCGTGGCGTTCTTTGGCGACGGTGGCTCCAACGAAGGTGCGGTGTTCGAAGCGATGAACCTGGCCTCGATCATGAAACTGCCGTGCCTGTTCGTTGCGGAAAACAACGGCTATGCCGAGGCCACCGGATCCGGTTGGTCGGTAGCGTGCAAGGACATCGCCGAGCGTGCCGTGGGGTTTGGCATGCCGGGGGTGATTGTTGATGGCAATGATTTCTTCGCCGTGCACGCAGCGCTTGGTGTTGCCGTGGAACGTGCGCGCAAGGGCGACGGGCCAACCTTGGTCGAAGTGAAATTGAGCCGCTTCTACGGCCATTTCGAAGGCGATGCACAAACCTATCGCGGCCCAGATGAAGTGAAGAACCTGCGGGAACACGCCGATTGCCTGGCGCTGTTCCGCCAGCGTTGCAGCACTGAAGGCTGGCTGGACGCGGCGCAATTCGAGCGCATCGATGGCGAGGTCGCCCAGCTCATCGACGACGCCGTGCGCCTGGCCAAGTCGGATCCCAAGCCCCAGGCCGCCGACCTGCTCAGTGATGTCTACGTCGCCTACCACTCATAACAACAATTCGTGGAGAGAATTTCATGGCTCGCAAAATCAGCTACCAGCAGGCAATCAACGAAGCCCTGGCCCAGGAAATGCGCCGCGACCAGAGCGTGTTCATCATCGGCCAGGACGTGTCCGGCGGCACCGGTTCCCCTGGCGAGCAGGACGCCTGGGGCGGTGTGCTTGGCGTGACCAAGGGCCTGTACCCGGAGTTTCCCGACCGCGTGCTCGATGCGCCGCTGTCCGAAGTCGGCTACGTGGGCATGGCCGTCGGCGCTGCCACCCGTGGCATGCGCCCGGTGTGCGAACTGATGTTCGTCGACTTTATCGGCTGCTGCCTCGACCAGTTGCTCAACCAGGCCGCCAAGTTCCGCTACATGTTCGGCGGCAAGACCACCACGCCGCTGGTAGTGCGCGCCATGTACGGCGCCGGGCTGCGGGCGGCCGCCCAGCATTCGCAGATGCTCACCTCGATGTGGACACACATTCCCGGCCTCAAGGTGGTGTGCCCAGCCACGCCCTATGACGCCAAGGGCATGTTGATCCAGGCGATCCGCGACAATGACCCGGTGATCTTCCTCGAGCACAAGATGCTCTACAGCCTGCAGGGCGAAGTGCCCGAAGAGCTGTACACCGTGCCTTTCGGTGAAGCCAATTTTGTCCGCGAGGGCAGGGATGTGACCCTGGTGACCTACGGGCGAATGGTGCACATCGCCCTGGAAGCCGCGACCAGCCTGGCGCGACAAGGCATCGATTGCGAGGTGCTGGACCTGCGCACCACCAGTCCGTTGGATGCCGACAGCATCCTCGAAAGCGTGGAAAAGACCGGGCGCCTGGTGGTGATCGACGAGTCCAACCCGCGCTGCTCGATTGCCACCGATATCAGTGCATTGGTCGCCCAGCAGGGTTTTTCTTTCCTGCGCGCGCCAATCGAAATGGTCACCGCGCCGCACACGCCGGTGCCGTTCTCCGATGCGCTGGAAGACCTGTACATCCCCAACGCCGCGAAGATCGAAGCCGCGGTGCTGAAGATCGCCGACAAGAGGAATGCCGCATGATCCATACCTTGACCATGCCCAAGTGGGGGCTGTCGATGACCGAGGGGCGCATCGATGTCTGGCTCAAGCAACCCGGCGACCGGGTGGAAAAGGGCGAAGAAGTGTTGGACGTGGAGACCGATAAGCTCTCCAGCAGTGTCGAGGCGCCGTTCAATGGCGTGCTGCGCCGTGTGTTGGCACTGAGCGACGAAACCCTGCCGGTGGGCGCGTTGCTGGGGATTGTGGTGGAGGGCGAAGCCACCGAAGAGGAAATCGATGCGGTGATCGACAGCTTCAATGCCGGGTTTGTCTCCAGCAGTGCCGAAACCGAAGCTTCGGGACCGAGTGCGCAGAAAGTCGAGATAGGCGGGTTTCTGTTGCGCTATCTCGAGCTGGGCGAGGGTGGCACGCCGTTGGTACTGATTCACGGATTCGGGGGGGATCTGAACAACTGGCTGTTCAACCAACCGGTATTGGCCGCCGAACGCCGGGTAATCGCCCTGGACCTGCCAGGGCATGGCGAGTCGGGCAAGCAACTGCGTAGCGGCGATGCCGAGGAACTGAGCCTTGCGGTGCTGGCCTTGCTCGATCACCTCAGGCTCGACCGCGTACACCTGGCCGGGCATTCCATGGGCGGGCTGGTCGCACTGACCGTTGCCGACCAGGCGCACGCGCGTGTTGCCTCATTGACCCTGATCGCCAGCGCCGGCCTCGGCCAGGAGATCAACGGCGATTACTTGCAAGGGTTTGCCGACGCCAGCAACCGCAATGCGCTCAAGCCGCCACTGACCCAACTGTTCAGCGACCCCGCGCTGGTGACGCGGCAGATGCTGGAGGACATGCTCAAGTTCAAGCGCCTGGAAGGGGTGGACAAGGCGCTGCAGCAGCTCAATACCGCGTTGTTCGAGGGCGGACGACAGAAGCTGGACTTACGTCATCGCGTGGGCCGGCAGCCGAGCCTGGTGATCTGGGGCAGTGACGATGCGATCATCCCCGCCCGGCATGCCGAGGGGTTGGATGCCCAGGTGGAAATTCTGCCGGGGCAGGGGCATATGGTGCAGTTGGAGGCGGCGGAGCGGGTCAACCAGGTGATGGCCGCTTTTCTCAAGTCCCAACCTTGAAATACAGCCCAATGTGGGGGGGGTAAGCCCCTTCCCACCATTTGGATTGGGTTTCAAACGCAACGCTTCAGGGTTTCGCTTGGAAGCTCTTTGAACAGGGCGCGGTAGCTGCTGGAAAACCGCCCCAAATGCCAGAATGACCAATTCATCGCCACCTCGGCCACGGTGGTCCCGGTTGAATTGAGCAACTCCCGCCGCGCCCCATTCAACCTGCGCAAGCGCAACCACTGCGCCGGGCTCATCCCGGTGTAGGTCTTGAACCCCTGTTGCAATTGGCGCAACGGCACCCCGGCGATCTGCGCCAGTTCCAGCAGGTTGACCGTTTCGTCCGGCGCGTCTGCTGCCCATTCGCCGATGCGCGCCATCAGCCGGCGCTCTTCACTGCGCCGCTGCAACGAGTAACGGTCCAGGCACACGCAGGCGTTGTCGAGGATAAACAGGCAATCGTCGAGCAGTTGCTGGGTGAGGGCGTCGCGGCTGGCGGGGTCGATCTCGGCGGACAGGCGGGTGAGGGTGCCACTCAACCAACGGCTGAACAGCGCGTTCTGCTGGCAGGTCAGCGGCGCCATGAACAAACCTTCGAGTTTCGCCACATCCAGGCCGTGACGCTGCACGAACTGCGGCCCGAACACCACCGCCACTTCACGGTAGTTTTCCGGGGTGATCCAGGTGTTGCGGCTTTCGCCATTGAGCAGGTACAGCGCGTTGTCGCTGCCGTCGAAACAGAACGCCAGAGCGCCGGCGGGCGCGTTGAAATGCTGCTCCACGCGGGTGTTCATGCACTCTTCGTACACCTCCACACCTTGCAGGTCGAGGTAGCGGATCTGCCCGGCAAAATGCCCGGGAGACATCTGCTGGTACTGCTGCACCCAGCCGGGGGTCGCACTGCATTGGGCGGCCACATCACCGGTGGTGAAGGCCTGTACGCGCAAAGCTGTTGCCTGTGTCATGGGAAACCTGGGCGCACTCTATTGGTGCGTTGTGGGTCGTGCAAAGTGGATAGATGCTGCCGTGCGGCGGCCTCAAGATAGACCTCAATGCGCCAGGAGTACAAGCCGGCGCATGCCCCCCACCCATGACGAGGTCCTTATGAACGCCCCCTTCGATCAGCTGTCCGCCTGGCTGAAAGAACACAAGATTACCGAAGTCGAATGCGTGATCAGTGATTTGACTGGCATCGCACGCGGCAAGATTGCGCCCACCAACAAGTTCCTGCATGAGCGAGGCATGCGCCTGCCGGAAAGTGTGCTGCTGCAAACGGTAACCGGGGACTTTGTCGACGACGATATCTACTACGACCTGCTCGACCCGGCCGACATCGACATGATCTGCCGCCCGGTGTCCAACGCCACCTACGTGGTGCCATGGGCCATCGAGCCCACCGCGATTGTGATCCACGACACCTTCGACAAGCAGGGCAACCCCATCGAACTGTCGCCGCGCAACGTGCTGAAGAAAGTCCTGCAGCTCTACACCGACAAGGGTTGGCAGCCGATTGTCGCGCCGGAAATGGAGTTCTACCTGACCCAGCGCTGCGAAGACCCGGACCTGCCGCTGAAAACACCGATTGGTCGCTCCGGCCGCGCCGAGACCGGGCGCCAGTCGTTTTCCATCGACGCGGCCAACGAATTCGACCCGTTGTTCGAAGACGTCTACGACTGGTGCGAAGCCCAGGGCCTGGACCTCGATACGCTGATCCACGAAGACGGCCCGGCGCAGATGGAAATCAACTTCCGCCACGGTGACGCCCTCGACCTGGCCGACCAGATCACCGTGTTCAAGCGCACCCTGCGCGAGGCCGCGCTCAAGCACAACGTGGCCGCGACCTTCATGGCCAAACCGGTGGCCGACGAGCCGGGCAGCGCCATGCACCTGCACCAGAGCGTGGTCGACATCGCCACCGGCAAGCCGGTGTTCGTCGACGCCGAGGGCAACAAGAGCCAATTGTTCCTGCACCATATCGGCGGCCTGCAGAAGTACATCCCCAAGCTGCTGCCGATGTTCGCGCCCAACGTGAACTCGTTCCGCCGCTTTTTGCCGGATACCTCGGCACCGGTGAACGTGGAGTGGGGCGAAGAAAACCGCACTGTCGGCCTGCGCGTACCCACCTCCAGCCCCGACGCCATGCGTGTGGAAAACCGCCTGCCCGGCGCCGATGCCAATCCCTACCTGGCGATTGCCGCTAGTCTGTTGTGTGGCTACCTGGGCATGGTCGAGCAGATCGAACCGAGCGCACCGGTGGAGGGCCGCGCCTACGAGCGCCGCAACCTGCGCCTGCCATTCACCCTCGAAGATGCGCTGGCACGCATGGAGGACTGCGACACGGTCAAGCAGTACCTGGGCGATAAATTCGTGCGTGGCTACGTGGCGGTCAAACGCGCCGAGCACGAGAATTTCAAGCGGGTGATCAGTTCCTGGGAGCGTGAGTTCCTGCTGTTGAGCGTCTAAAAAACCAATAAAGGGGTGTCGATATGCGTCTTGTGAAACAGCTTCTCCCGCTGGCCCTGGTGGCCGCGTTCAGCAGCACCAGCCAGGCAGCACCGACGGTCAGCGTCTACAACTGGACCGACTACATCGGCGAGACCACCCTGGCCGACTTCCAGGCCAAGACCGGGATCAAGCCGATCTATGACGTGTTCGACTCCAATGAAACCCTGGAGGGCAAGTTGCTCGCCGGGCGCACCGGCTATGACGTGGTCGTGCCGTCCAACCACTTCCTGGCACGCCAGGTAAAGGCCGGTGCGTTCCTCAAGCTCGACCGTGCGCAGTTGCCCAACTTCAAGAACCTCGACCCCAAGCTGCTCAAGCTGCTGGAGAAAAACGACCCAGGTAATGCGCACTCGGTGCCCTACCTGTGGGGCACCAATGGCATCGGCTACAACGTCGACAAGGTCAAGCAGGTGCTGGGCATCGACCACATCGATTCGTGGGCGGTGCTGTTCGAGCCCGAGAACATCAAGAAACTCAGCCAGTGTGGCGTGGCCTTTCTCGATTCGGCGGATGAGCTGTTCCCGGCGATCCTCAACTACATGGGCAAGGACCCGCGCAGCGAGAATCCCGAGGACTACAAGCAGGCCGAAGCCAAGCTGCTGACGCTGCGGCCGTACATCACCTACTTCCATTCCTCCAAGTACATCTCGGATTTGGCCAACGGTGATATCTGCGTGGCATTCGGTTATTCCGGCGACGTGTTCCAGGCCGCCAACCGCGCCAAGGAAGCCAAGAACGGCGTGAACATCGCTTATTCGATTCCCAAGGAAGGCTCCAACCTGTGGTTCGACCTGCTGGCGATTCCCACCGACGCGAGCAACCCGAAAGAAGCCCACGCCTTCATTAACTATCTGCTCGACCCTGAAGTGATCGCCAAGGTCAGCGCCTCGGTGGGTTATGCCAACGCCAACCCCGCCGCCAAGGCCTTCATGGACCCGGAACTGGTGAACAACCCCGAGGTGTACCCGCCGCAGGAAGTGCTCGACAAACTCTATATTTCCACCACGCCGACCCCGGCGACCATGCGCCTGATGACCCGCGCCTGGAGCAAAGTGAAGACCAACAAATGATTCAATCGACTGACCACGCCCGGTCCTACTACCGGGCCACGGCCAACGCCCTGGTGGAGCGCCCGGCACTGGGCGCCGACCTGACCGCCGATGTGTGTGTGATCGGCGGCGGGTTCACCGGCGTCAACACCGCCATCGAACTGGCCCAACGTGGGCTCTCGGTGATCCTGCTGGAGGCCCGGCGCATCGGCTGGGGCGCCAGCGGGCGCAACGGCGGGCAACTGATTCGCGGCATCGGCCATGACGTGTCGGGGTTTGCCAAATACGTGGGCGAGGAGGGCGTGCGCTACCTGGAACGCGCTGGCATCGAGTCGGTGGCGCTGGTGGGCGAGCGCATTCGCGAGCACAGCATCGACTGCGACTTGCGCTGGGGCTTTTGTGAGTTGGCGAATACGCCGGCGCAGTTCGCGGCGTTCAAGGACGAGCAGGCGCACTTGGCGCAACTGGGGTACACCCATGAAACCCGCCTGGTCGGTGCGCAGGACCTGCAACAGGTGGTCGGTTCGACCGTGTATGCCGGGGGGCTGGTGGACATGGGCTCCGGGCATTTGCATCCGCTGAACCTGGTACTGGGTGAGGCGCGGCTGGCCGAGTCCCTTGGGGTGCGGATCTTCGAGCACACCGAGGTGCTGGAACTGCTCCACGGCGACACGGTTCAAGTCCGTTGCGCCGGCGGTACGGTGCGCGCCGCCAGCCTGGTGCTGGCCTGCAATGCGCACCTGGAGGAACTGGAACCGCGCTTGAGCGGCAAGGTGCTCCCGGCGGGCAGCTACATCATCGCCACCGAGCCGTTGTCGGAAGACGTGGCCAACCAGTTGATCCCGCAGAACCTTGCGCTGTGCGACCAGAAAGTCGGCCTGGATTACTATCGATTGTCCGCTGACCGCCGCCTGCTATTCGGCGGCGCCTGCCATTACTCCGGGCGCGATCCGGTGGACATCGCCGCCTATATGCAGCCGAAAATGCTCAAGGTGTTCCCGCAACTGGCCCATACCGCCATTGAGTTTCAGTGGGGCGGCAAGATCGGCATTACCGCCAACCGCTTTCCGCAGGTGGGGCGCTTGAAGCAATACCCGAATGTGTTTTATGCCCAGGGCTATTCCGGGCATGGGTTGAACGTGACCCACTGGTGCGCAAAGTTGCTGGCCGAAGGTATCCACGCCGGCCACAGTACGGGCCTGGATATTTTCAGCCAGGTGCCACACATGACCTTTCCCGGCGGCAAGGCGTTGCGTTCGCCGCTGCTGGCGTTGGGGATGTTGTGGTATCGCCTGCGGGAGGTGATCTAACCGACACCACCATCCTAATGTGGGAGCGGGCTTGCTCGCGAAAGCGGTCTTTCAGTGACACATGCACTGACTGATCCACCGCATTCGCGAGCAAGCCCGCTCCCACAGTTTTGAACGGCGTCAGGCCTTGGGTTCGGTGAGCACTTTGCGGAAGGTTTCCACCAGTGGCCGCAGGTTGATCCGATGCCACGCTGCCCACAATGGTGTGGTGTAGCTCAGCCACGGCAACTCCCGCAACACCACTCCGGGCGGGGCATTGCGGCTCAGGCCCTTTTGCACCATTGCCACGCCCAGGCCCGAAGCCACCAGGCCCAACGCGGTAAACGGTTCACCGGCTTCCATGGGGATCTGCGGGGTGAAGCCGGCGCGAATGCAGGCGGCCACAAAGTCGTCGGCGGGGTTGGCGCCAGGTTTGCGTTGCACGCCGATCCACTCCTGGCCGGCCAGGTGCTCGGGCAACAACTCGCTTTGATGGGCCAATGGATGGTGCTCGGGCAACGCCAGCAGCATGGGCTCGTCCAGCACTTGCCGTGCGATCAGGTCCGGGTCGTCGGCAGCCGGTGGTTCGCCGACCAGGGCGATGTCCAGGCTGCGTTGGCGCAGGCCTTCGAGTTGTTCCAGCGACGGCAGGTTATACAGCTTGATATGCACGGTGGGGCGGTCGTCGCGCAGGATGCGCAGGGCATTGGGCAATACACCGGCATGCATGGCGTTTTCGATATAGCCGATGCACAGGCCACCTTCTTCACCACGGCCCAGGCGCTTGCCCAGGGATTCCAGGCGATTGGCGTGGGTCAGCAAGGCCCTGGTTTCAGCCAGGAAAGTCTGGCCGTCGCGGGTCAGGCGGATGCGTTGCTGGCTGCGTTCAAACAGGGTCAGGCCCAGGCGTTCTTCAAGCTGGGCGATCTGCCGGCTCAGCGGCGACTGCGAGATGTGCAGGCGTTCGGCTGCACGGCCGACGTGTTCTTCTTCGGCGACCACTTCGAAGTAGCGCAGTTGGCGGAGATCGATCATGTTAGACCTGCGAGGACTCAAGTTGGTCGCAGTATGTCTTGGACGGTCCGATCTCTGCAATCTAGGATCTGCTCAACGGTCACAGCGACCCCTGCACCCATTGAGGATCCACCATGAGCTTGAAAGATAAACTTCCCGGCCAACTCGGCTTTGGCACCGCACCGCTGGGCAACATGTTCCGCGCCATTCCTGAAGACGAGGCCCAGGCCACCGTGGAGGCTGCCTGGAGCGCCGGCGTGCGCTATTTCGACACCGCGCCGTTCTACGGCTCGGGCCTCTCTGAAATCCGCCTGGGCCAAGCCCTGTCGCAGTACAACCGCGACGACTTCGTGCTCAGCACCAAGGTCGGCCGGGTGATTCTCGACGAAATCGAAGCAAGCCCCCGTGACCTCGGCGAAAAAAGCGGTGTGTTCGAACACGGTCGCCCGAACAAGATGGTCAACGACTACAGCGCCGACGCGACGATGCGCTCGATTGAAGACAGCCTGGCCCGCCTGAACACCGATCGCCTCGACATCGTGTGGATCCATGACATCGCCCAGGACTTCTACGGCGACCAGTGGCTGGAGTACTTCAACCAGGCCCGTACCGGTGCGTTCAAAGTGCTGACTCGCTTGCGCGAAGAGCAAGGCCTGGGGCCTGGGTGTGAACCGCGTCGAGCCGTGCGAGCTGACCCTGGACCTGACTGAAGCGCAACCCGACGGCTTTTTGCTGGCCGGCCGCTACACTTTGCTGGACCACGACCGCGCCCTGCAACGCTTGATGGATGCGGCCCTGGCACAGAACGTCGAGATCGTCGTCGGTGGCCCCTACAGCTCCGGCATCCTCGCCGGTGGCGCGCACTTTGAGTACCAGCCAGCCAGCCCGGCGATCATCAGCAAGGTTGAGCAGATCAAGGCGATTGCCCAGGCGTTTGGCGTGAGCGTAAAGGCCGCCGCGCTGCAATTCTCCCTGGCGCACCCGGCCGTGGCTGCGGTGATCCCAGGCGCCAGTCGTCCGGGGCGGATTGCCGAAGACGTTGCGGCGTTGTCAGAGAAGATCCCGGCAGCCTTCTGGCAGGCCCTGCGCGATGGCCGATTGATTTCGGACCGTGCACCACTGCCGCTTTAACTTCAGGAGTTCAACCCATGAAAATCGATGTAAGCGGCAAAGTGGCCATCGTCAGCGGCAGCACGGCTGGCATAGGCCTGGGCATCAGCCAGGCACTCGCGGCATCCGGCGCTACTGTGGTGGTAATCGGGCGTGAGGCCGGCAAGGTCGATGACGCACTGGCGAGCATCCGCCAGGCCGTCCCCGATGCGGACCTGCGTGGGCTGGTGGCTGACCTTGGCACAGCCGAGGGCGCAGAAAAACTCTTCGCCGCCGAACCGCGTGCCGACATCCTGGTCAACAACCTGGGCATCTTCAACGATGTGGATTTCTTCGAGGCCCCGGACAGCGAATGGACACGCTTTTATGAGGTCAATGTGATCTCCGGTGTACGCCTGGCGCGGCATTACGTGCCGGGCATGGTCGGGCAGGGTTGGGGGCGGGTGATCTTTCTGTCGTCGGAGTCCGGCGTGGCGACACCGGCGGACATGATCAATTACGGCGTGACCAAGAGCGCCAATCTGGCGGTGTCCCATGGCTTGGCCAAGCGCCTGGCGGGCACCGGTGTGACGGTAAACGCGGTGTTGCCTGGCCCGACCTTTACCGACGGCCTGGAGCAGATGCTCAAGGACGCGACACAAAAATCCGGGCGCAGTGCGCGGGACGAGGCGGATGTGTTTGTACGTAATGCGCGGCCGACGTCGATCATCCAGCGCGCGGCGAATGTAGATGAAGTCGCCAACCTGGTGGCGTACATTGCTTCACCCCTGTCTTCTGCAACCACAGGTGCTGCATTGCGGGTCGACGGCGGTGTTGTCGACAGCATGGCGATCTGAATTGTTTTCTATTTTCTGGAGTAATTAACGTGGCAACAGCGTCTTCTGTAATTGAAATCCCGGTCTCGGCCGATCAGGTCTGGCAATTGGTCGGTGGCTTCAACAGCCTGCCGGACTGGCTGCCGTTTATCGTCAAGAGCGAGCCAAGCGACGGCGGCCGCGTGCGTCACCTGCAAACCGCCGACGGTGGCGTGGTGGTGGAGCGGTTGCAGAGCTTTGATAACGTTGGGCGCACCTACAGCTACACCATCGAGCAGTCACCGTTCCCGGTGAGTGCGTATCTGGCGACATTGCAGGTTGAGGTCTTGACCGAAACGTCGGCGAAAGTGACCTGGTCCGGTGTGTTCACGCCGGCGACGGGGACTACGGATGCGGCGGTGGAGGAATTGTTTGCCGGTGTCTACAGCGGTGGGCTTGAGGCGTTGCGCGCCAATTTCCCAGACTGAAACTGAACCTGTGGTGACTGGGTTTTGTGGTGAGCGGGTTTGCCCCGTGCTGCCCCGCGCTGGGCTGCGCAGCAGCCCCAAAAATCTTGGGAGCGCTACGCACTCCAGCGCGAGCAAGCTCGCTCACCACAGCAAGCCCGCTCACCGAAGTAAATCTCAACAGCGCAAGCTATTCGGGCATGAGCTGCTGGCGGCATTCCAGGACTAATCTGGCACCGCCTTGTTCACTGGTACCCACTTCCAACTTGAACCCATGCAAGTTGATGATCGCCGCCACAATCGACAAGCCCAACCCGAAACCGCCTTGCTGGTCGCTTTCATCCACGCGATAGAAGCGCTGGAACACTGCGTCACGTTCCGCCGCCGGGATGCCCGGTCCGGAGTCGTGCACTTCGATGCGTGTGCTGCCGGCGTCATTGACCCCACGCAGAATCACCTCGCCGCCCGGTGGGGAGAACTTGATCGAGTTGCTCAGCAGGTTGGACAGGGCTTCGAACAACAGGGCGCGGTCGCCGGTGATCCACGGCAGGGATTCCGGGGTTTCGAGCCGCAGCTGCAGTTCGCCTTCTTCGGCCAGCGGCAGGTAGAAGTCGTGCAGTTCGCGCAACAGTGGCAACGGGTCCATCACCAGGAAGCCTGATCGACGCTGGTGGTCTTCCAGTTCGGAGATACGCAACAGCCCGCGAAAGCGCGCCATCAGCGTATCGGTTTCGGCAATCGCGTCATCCAGTTTCACCGCGTAGTCCGACTCCGCCTCGGCCTCCTGCTTGATCCGGTACAACTGCGCGCGCAAGCGTGTCAGCGGGGTGCGCAGGTCGTGGGCGATGTTGTCGCACACGCCCTTGACCTCGTTCATCAGCTTTTCGATGCGGTCGAGCATGGCGTTGACGATGGCGGCGAGCATGTCCAGTTCGTCACGCCGATTGGACAGCGGCAGGCGGTGGGTGAGGTCGCCGGCCACGATGGCTTCGGCACTCGCCTGGATCCCACGGATGCGTCGCAACGGACGGCGGCGCAACAAGTGCCAGCCGGCGGCGCCGGGGATAATCGTCAGGGACAGCGCCCACAGTAATGCGTGCCAGATGATGCGGGTTACGCCGAACAACGAACCGTTAGCCCGCACCAGCACCAGCCAGCGGCCGTCGTCGGTGTGGGTGGCCACGGCGTCGCAGCTGTCCTTGGGCAATTTGGGGTCGTTGGATTCCACGCAATTGGCCAGGGCGTGGATCTTGCCGTCCAGGGGCAGGTCCGGCGGAATCGCGCGGATCGGCCCACTGAGCGGGCGGAACTGCTCATCGAACAGCCCGTAGGCGTCCACGCCCTTCATGTCGAAGGTCATGCTGGTGGTCAGGGCTTCCACCAGTTCCTCGCCGTCGAAGCGCTGGAACAGGTGCTGGCGCTGCATCAGCGAATGGCGCGACAGGTCGCCCAGGTAACCGGACACCTCGTAATACAGCACCCCCATGAGGATGCAGCTCCAGGCCACGAACAGCGAACTGTACAACGCCAGCAGGCGACTGCTGGAGGAGCGCCAGCCTTTAGAGGGGTTCAGCAATGACATAACCGGAACCTCGTACCGTGCGGATCAGCGGCGTGAGGCCCGGTGGGTCGATCTTCTTGCGCAGGCGACCGATGTGCACGTCGATCAGGTTGGTGCCCGGGTCGAAGTGATAACCCCAGACCTCCTCGAAGATCATCATGCGTGACAGGATCTGCCCGGTGTTGCGCATCAGGAATTCGAGCAGCTTGTATTCAGTGGGCAACAGGCTCAGGGGTTGTTCGGCGCGGCTGGCTTCGCGGCTGATCAGGTTCAGCTCCAGGTCCGCGACGCGCAGGGCGGTTTCGAATTCCTTGACCGTGCTTTTGCGTCGTAGCAGCACTTCGACGCGGGCCGCCATCTCGTCCGAGGCGAACGGCTTGGTGAGGTAATCGTCACCACCGGCGCGCAGGCCGCGCACGCGCTCGTCAACGTCGGAGAGGGCGCTGATCATCAGGATCGGCGTGGAGACGCCAATGGTGCGCAGTGTCGTGACGATGGCGAGGCCATCGAGTTCCGGCAGCATGCGGTCGAGGGTGATCAAATCGTAGTCCCCGCTCACGGCGCGGACCAGGCCTTCGCGGCCGTTGTCTACCCAGTCTACGTCCAGTCCATGGCTACTCAGCTCGGCGACGATCTCGCGGGCCGTTACGGCGTCATCCTCGATGGTCAAAATACGGGTCATGGGATTACCTTTCACACTGGAAGACCGCATTCGCCGGCAAGCCGGCGCCTACAGAAGTACGGGCATTTTGCCAAGAAATAGCTGAACGCTTCCTAAATAAAACTTCATGTTGGCAAAACTGACACAGATTTCATCCATTGGCACAGGTCACTGTGGGAGACGGCTTGCCGGCGATCGCGGTCTATCGGTCAACTATCGGGTCGGTTGGAATGGCGCTAGCACCGGCACACCGGCCCCTGCAGGTTGGTGGCTGGCGTGAGATTGCATTACGCCCGCCTTTTGCGGTGATTTCTTGCAAGTTGCATGGTGTGGGTTAGTTCAATTTACTTAAATTATTGAAATATAAGGACTTTAAATTTTGCGCCGACTGGCATGGTGCCTGCACTGTCCCTTTTGAGACTTGTAACACTATTTTTCTGCCTTGGAGCAAAACAACAATGATCACATCCTCATCCACGCTGCAAGAATCGAGCTCGCTCTCCGGGGTTTCCTGGGGGGCGATTTTTGCCGGGGCTGCCGCCGCGGCTGCGCTGTCGCTGATCCTGGTATTGCTGGGTTTCGGCCTGGGCTTTTCGGCGGTGTCGCCGTGGGCTGACAGCGGTATCAGTGCCAAGGGCCTTGGCATTTCCACGATTGTCTGGCTGGCGTTCACGCAGATTGTGGCGTCCGGGCTGGGCGGTTATATCGCCGGTCGGTTGCGCGTGAAGTGGGCCAACATGCACGGTGATGAGGTGTACTTCCGCGACACTGCCCATGGTTTCCTGGCCTGGGCGGTTGCCACGCTGATCACCGCGGTGCTGGTGGTGGGTTCGGTCAGCAGTGTTGTCAGCGGTGGTGTGAAAGCCGGTGCCAGTGTTGCCGCCGGCGCGGCCAGCGGTATCACCCAAGCCGCCGGCAGTGCAGCCAAGGGCGTCAACGGTGGCGATTTCGACTATTACGTCGACAGCCTGTTCCGTGATGATCGCCCGGTTGCTGTCAGTGATGACGCCGCCCATGGCGTGGTTGCCCGCATCTTTACCCGCACCCTGAGCAACGATGGCCAACTGGCCCCTGAAGACCGTGCCTACCTGGCCCAGTTGATCAGCCAGCGCACCAACCTCAGCCAGGCGGACGCCGAAGCGCGTATCGACAAGGTCTATGGCGATGCCCGTAAAGCTGTTGAAGACGCCAAGCTCAAAGCCAAGCAAGCCGCTGACACCGCCGCAAAAGTCGCTGCCTATACCTCGCTGTGGACCTTTGTCGCGCTGTTGATCGGTGCATTCTTCGCCAGCTTCGCAGCCACCTTTGGCGGTCGCCGTCGCGATGCCGTGGTGTATGTCGAAACCGAACACTTCGTACGTTAATTCAAGGAGAACATCATGCGCTCATTACTGCTTTGGTTCCTCGGTGTGCCTATTCCGGTGATCATTTTGATTGCGATCTTTATGCACTGATAGCACGTCTTAATCGGTAGAAAATGTGGGAGTGGGTTTGTTTGCGAAAGGCGTGTATCAGCGACTCATGAGTTGGCTGATACGGCGCTTTCGCGGGCAAGCCCGCTCCCACATTTGGTTTTGTGCAGGGTCAGCCAGCTTGTGACCAGGAGGGGGATCCAGATGTTCGTCAGGCCCTTACGCGGTGTGCGGATAATCACCTGCACATCCGAGAGGCGCGGCTAAGCCGTTATTAACCATTGGGCCAGCACGCGGCCGTGATAGCGGATCTGTGCCAGGGTCAGCGCGGTGTAGCCAATGATCACCGCAGGCGGTTGCCCAGCATACCAAGCGGCGAAACAGGTTCGCGCCGAGCATGTAGCCGCTGATGGTAGCGGCGAACACCAGGGCATACGCGGTGGCCGTCAGATGGAAGCCCCGTTGCAGCAGCGCACGTTCAGGCCTGTCCCGGCAGCGTCATCCCAACCCCTAACGCTGAGCAATAAATGTGGGGACCTGCAGAGGCCCATGCTCAGTCATCAAATCCAACCTGCTCATGAATCTCATCCACCTTCAATTCCAACCGGTACGCCACCGCAATAAACAACGCCTGGCACAAGCACAACGTGGCGCTCAACGAACGAAACGCAAACGACGACCCCTCATTCACCAACAGCACGGCGTTCGCCCGCTTGGCCAGTGGCGACAGATTGCTGTCGGTGATGATCAGGGTCTTGGCCTGGTGGTGCTGGGCGATGCGCAGGCAGTGCTGAGTCTCTTTGCCATACGGCGTAAAGCTGATGGCGATCACCAGGTCATTGGCGCGCACGCTGCGCATCTGCTCGCGGTAGCTGCCGCCCAGGCCTGAAATCAGGTGGATGCGCTTGTTGGTGTGCTGCAGGTTGTAGACCAGGTAATCGGCCACCGCAAAAGAGCGGCGCACGCCGACTACGTAGATATTGTCGGCATTCACCACCAGGTCCACGGCTTTGTCGAACGCGACATCATCCAGCTCCAGCCCCAGACGCTCGATGCCGGACAAGGTCGCGTTGACGCATTCGCGCGCCAGGTCACCGCCGCTGGCCTTCTGCGATTTGTTGGCGATCATGCTGCGGATGCGTTGCTGGTAGTTCTGCACCGGCGTGGTCTTGTGGGTGTAGGCCTCGCGGAACAACGCCTGCATCTCACTGAAGCCACTGAACCCGAAGCGTTGCGAGAAACGCACGATGGCCGACGGGTGCACTTCGCACTCGCGGGCGATGTCGCTGATGCGGTCGACCATGATCCGGTCGCTCTGCTGGCTCATGTAGCTGGCGATGCGTTTGAGCTGGCGCGGCAGGCTCTCGTATTCGTCGGTGATCAGCTGCAACAGGCGCTCGGCATTGATCGGAGGGCTGGCGATAGAGTCTTCCAGGGTGGTCTCGGGATCGGTGCGGGACATGGTCAATCCTTCTGGCGTTGTTGTCTGTTGCGCTGATGGGTGGCGCAAGTCTACAGGGTAGGCGCAAAAAAATACCCCGGCATCACGGCCGGCGTGGCCTGCTGAAACGATGCACTGCGGTGGGAGTGCCGTTGTACAAGCTTAATGGAAAAAATATTCCAATGAAAAAATATCTGGAATAAATATTGATTGGCGTCGCCGGACGTTCTAGTCTGCTCCCACCAAGAGCGTTTGCCATCGCCACGGCGGCACAACGCAGGCTGATAAAAATAACAGGAGCCAGCATGGGCCAGACTCGTTTTGCCAGTGGGCGTCAATTGGATCTGATTTGCCTCGGGCGCCTGGGCGTCGACCTCTATGCACAGCAAGTGGGTGCGCGGCTTGAGGACGTGTCCAGCTTCGCCAAGTACCTCGGCGGGTCCTCCGCCAACATCGCCTTTGGCACCGCACGGCTTGGGCTCAAGTCGGCGATGCTGAGCCGGGTGGGCGACGACCACATGGGGCGTTTCCTGGTGGAGTCCCTGGCCCGCGAAGGCTGCGATGTCAGCGGCATCAAGGTCGACCCGGAACGCCTCACCGCCCTGGTGTTGCTCGGCCTCAAGGACCGCGAAACCTTCCCCCTGGTGTTCTACCGCGAAAACTGCGCCGACATGGCCCTGCGCGTCGAAGACATCAGCGAAGCCTTTATTGCCTCCAGCAAGGCGCTGCTGATCACCGGTACGCATTTCTCCACCGACGGCGTGTACAAGGCCAGCATCCAGGCACTGGATTACGCGGCCAAGCACAACGTCAAGTGCGTGCTGGATATCGACTACCGCCCAGTGCTGTGGGGCCTGGCAGGCAAGGCCGACGGCGAAACCCGCTTTGTGGCCGATCAGAATGTCAGCCAGCACGTGCAGAAAATCCTGCCGCGCTTCGACCTGATCGTCGGCACCGAAGAAGAATTCCTGATCGCGGGGGGCAGTGAAGATTTGCTCAGCGCGCTGCGTAACGTGCGTGAGCTGACCCCGGCGACCCTGGTGGTCAAGCTCGGCCCGCAGGGCTGCACGGTGATTCACGGCGCCATCCCCGCACGCCTGGAAGACGGCGCCATCTACCCCGGTGTGCGCGTGGAAGTGCTCAATGTGCTGGGGGCCGGCGATGCGTTCATGTCGGGGTTCCTCAGTGGTTGGATCAATGACGCCAGCGATGAGCGCTGCAGCCAGTTGGCCAATGCCTGTGGCGGCCTGGTCGTGTCGCGCCATGCGTGTGCTCCGGCCATGCCGACACCCGCGGAGCTGGAGTACCTGTTCAACAGCCCGGTGCCGATTACCCGTCCGGACCAGGACGTGACCCTGCAACGCCTGCACCGCGTGACAGTGCCGCGCAAGGCCTGGAGGCAGCTATTCGTGTTTGCCTTCGACCACCGCTGGCAACTGGTGGACCTGGCGCAGAAGGGCGGCCAGGACCCGGCGCGCATCAGCGATGCCAAGCAACTGTTTATCCAGGCCATCGAACGCGTCGAGAAAAAACTCGCCGAGCAAGGTGTAGAAGCCGATGTCGGTCTACTGGCCGACCAACGCTTCGGCCAGGACGCGCTCAACGCCGCCAGCGGTCGCGGTTGGTGGATCGCACGCCCGGTCGAGGTGCAGAACTCTCGGCCGCTGGCGTTCGAACACGGTCGCTCGGTGGGCAGCAACCTGATTGCCTGGCCCCAGGAGCAAATCATCAAATGCCTGGTGCAATTTCACCCGGATGACGAGCCGATGCTGCGCCTGGAGCAAGAGGCACAACTCAAGGCGGTGTACGAGGCGTCGATTGTCAGTGGCCATGAACTGCTGCTGGAGGTCATCCCGCCCAAGGATCACCCGTCCACCTACCCGGATGTGCTCTACCGCAGCCTCAAGCGCCTGTACAACCTGGGTATCTACCCGGCGTGGTGGAAGATCGAGGCGCAATCGGCCGAAGACTGGAAAAAGCTCGACGAACTGATCCAGGAGCGCGACCCGTACTGCCGTGGCGTGGTGTTGTTGGGCCTGAATGCGTCGGCGGAATTTCTCGCCGACGGTTTCCAGCAGGCCAGCCAGAGCACCACCTGCCGTGGCTTTGCCGTGGGCCGCACGATCTTCCAGGAACCGAGCCGCGCGTGGATGGCCGGGGAGATTGATGACGAGACCTTGATCAAGCAAGTCCAGGCCACCTTCGAACAGCTCATTAACGCCTGGCGCAGTGCTCGGACCTAAGCACAGCTCCAGATAGGGAATGCAATCAAATGTGGGAGCGAGCAAGCCCGCTCCCACATAAAGCAGATCTCATGCAACTTTGAAAAACAATAAAAGGTGCAGCCATGCCCGCAATCCGAATTGGCATCAACCCGATCTCCTGGAGCAACGACGACCTGCCGGCCCTGGGCGGTGAAACCCCCTTGAGCACCGCCCTGAGCGAAGGCAAGGAAATCGGCTACGAAGGTTTTGAACTCAACGGCAAGTTCCCCAAGGACGCCAAGGGCGTCGGCGACGTATTGCGCCCTTATGAGTTGGCGCTGGTTTCCGGCTGGTACTCCAGCCGCCTGGCCCGGCGCTCGGTGGCTGAGGAGATCGAGGCCATCGCCGCGCATGTCGAGTTGCTCAAGCAGAACGGCGCGACGGTGCTGGTCTACGGCGAGGTGGCCGATTCGATCCAGGGCTCGCGCATTCGCCTGATCGAACGCCCACGTTTTCACAGCGAACAAGCCTGGCAGGACTACGCCGACAAGCTCACTGAACTGGCGCGCTTCACCCTGTCCCAGGGCGTGCGCCTGGCGTACCACCACCACATGGGCGCCTATGTCGAATCCCCGGAAGACATTGACCAACTGATGCGCCGCACCGGTCCTGAAGTCGGCCTGCTGTTTGACTCGGGTCACTGCTATATGGGCGGCGGCGAACCTATCGAGGTGCTGCGCAAACACATCGACCGCATTTGCCACGTGCACTTCAAGGACGTGCGCAAACCGGTGGTGCAACTGGCGCGCAACCAGATGTGGAGCTTTCCCGACTGCATCGTCAACGGCACCTTCACCGTGCCCGGCGACGGTGATATCGACTTCGCCGAATTGCTCGATGTGCTGCTGGCCGCCCAGTACCAAGGCTGGCTAGTGGTGGAGGCCGAGCAGGACCCCGCAGTGGCCCCCAGCTATATCTATGCGAAAAAAGGCTACGACACCTTACGTGCGCTTCTGAACGAGAGGGCCGGACAATGAGCTTGTTGGTCAAAAGCAGCAAACGCGGGAAAACCATGGTCGCCCTCGAAGCCGGGCGCCTGGAGTACGTGGGCTTTGCCGCCTACCGCCTGAGCCTGGGCGAAACCCTGCCGGTCAGCGCCGGCGACCAGGAGCTGTGCCTGGTGCTGCTCAGTGGGCGGGTGAACATCGAAGGCGAAGGCTTCAACTGGCAGAACCTCGGGGATCGCCATTCGGTCTTTGAAGAAAAATCCCCCTTCGCCGCCTACCTGCCGCCGGGCACCGATGCCCAGGTCACGGCCTTGAGCGATGTGCAGATTGCCGTGTGCGCCGCCCCGGGCGGCGAGGGCTACGAGCCACGCCTGATCCGTCCGGAAAACTGCAAGCGCAGCGTGCGTGGCAAAGGTGCCAACACCCGCTACGTGTGCGACATCCTGCCCGCCAGCGAGCCGGCCCATTCGCTGCTGGTGGTGGAGGTGCGTACGCCGTCCGGGCATTCGTCGAGCTACCCGCCGCATAAGCACGACACCGACGACCTGCCGCACCAGAGTTTCCTTGAAGAGACCTACTACCACCAGATCAACCCACCCCAGGGCTTTGTGTTCCAGCGGGTGTACACCGACGACCGCAGCATCGACCAGGCCATGGCTGTGGAAAACAGCGACCTGGTGGTGGTGCCCAAGGGGTATCACCCGGTCAGCGTCCCGTATGGCTACGAGTCCTATTACCTCAATGTCATGGCCGGCCCCAAGCGCGCCTGGCACTTCCACAACGACCCGCAGCACAGCTGGCTGCTGGACCTCTAATCAGCGGTTTTGGACGGAGAACAACAATGAAGTCGCCTCTACGTTTTGCCCTTAACCGCATGGTCGCCCCCCATTTGTCCCTGCCGGATTTCATTCAGTTGGCCGCCACGCTCAAGTGCGATGCGATCGAGATCCGCAACGACCTGGCGGACAAACAAATCGAATTCGGTACACCGGCCAGCCGCGTGCGCGAACTGTGCGCGGTGCAGGGCATCACCGTGCTGTCGATCAACGCGCTGTACCCCTTTGATGTGTGGAACGACGAACGCCGGGCCCAGGCGATCAAACTGGCGACCTATGCCCGTGAATGCGGCGCACAGGGCCTGGTGATGTGCCCGTTCAATGAGCCGGGCGACACGCGCAGCGAAGCCCAGCGCGCGGCCGGGTTGCGCACGGCCTTGAGCGAATTGGCGCCGATCCTGCGCGAGTACGGGGTTCTCGGCTTTATCGAGCCCCTGGGTTTTGAAGAGTGTGCCCTGCGCCGCAAGCGCGTGGCGGTGGAGGCGATCAAGTCCATTGGTGGGCTGGATGTGTTCCGCCTGGTGCATGACACCTTCCATCATCATCTGGCCAGCGAGCATGAGTTCTTCCCGGAACTGACTGGCCTGGTGCATATCTCCGGCGTGGAAGATGCCGAGGCGCCGCTGAATGCGATTCGCGACGGCCACCGCGTGCTGGTGGGCGAGGGTGACATCCTCGGCAACGCGGCGCAGATCGACACCTTGCTTAGCACCGGCTACAGCGGCTACCTGTCATTTGAGCCGTTTGCCGAGAGCGTGCACGGCCTGGCCGATATCCAGCAAGCGTTGGGCGCGAGCATTGCCCACCTGGAAAAGTCCCTGGCATAACGCAAACCAAAGGTAGGCGCTGGCTTGCCGGCGATAGCGATCGATCAGATATGAATTCACTGCCTGACCCATCGCTATCGCAGGCAAGCCAGCTCCCACACTGGAGTTGTATTCACACAAGGTGCAAGTGATGACCACAACACGATTGACCATGGCCCAGGCCCTGGTGAAGTTCCTGGATAACCAATACATCGAAGTCGATGGCGTGCAGAGTAAGTTTGTCGCCGGAGTGTTCACGATTTTCGGCCACGGCAATGTGCTGGGCCTGGGTCAGGCCTTGGAACAAGACGCCGGCGACTTGGTGGTGCACCAGGGGCGCAACGAGCAGGGCATGGCCCATGCGGCCATCGGTTTCGCCAAGCAGCACCTGCGCCGCAAGATCTACGCGTGCACCGCCTCCGTAGGCCCGGGCGCCGCCAACATGCTCACCGCCGCTGCGACCGCCACGGCTAACCGCATCCCGTTGTTGCTGTTGCCCGGCGATGTCTACGCCAGCCGCCAGCCCGACCCGGTGCTGCAACAGATCGAACAGTTCCATGACCTGAGCATCAGCACCAACGATGCCTTCCGCTCAGTCAGCAAGTACTGGGACCGCATCAACCGCCCCGAGCAGTTGATGACCGCCGCGATCCACGCCATGCGCGTGCTCACCGACCCGGCCGAAACCGGCGCCGTGACCCTGGCATTGCCCCAGGATGTGCAGGCCGAGGCCTGGGATTATCCGGATTATTTCCTGCAGAAACGCGTGCACCGCATCGACCGTCGCCCGGCGACCGCTGCGATGATCAGTGATGCATTGGCGGCGTTCCGCGGCAAGCGCAAGCCGCTGATCATCTGCGGTGGTGGGGTGAAGTACTCCGGCGCCAATGCCGCGTTGCAAGCCTTTGCCGAGCGGTTTGATATTCCCTTCGCGGAAACCCAGGCGGGCAAGAGCGCCGTGGTCTCCAGCCACCCGCTGAACGTCGGCGGGATCGGTGAAACCGGCTGCCTGGCGGCGAATCTGCTGGCGCCCGAAGCGGACCTGATCATTGGGATCGGCACGCGCTACACCGACTTCACCACCTCGTCCAAATCGCTGTTCAAGCACGCAGACGTGAAGTTTCTCAACCTCAATATCAGCCCCTGCGACGCGCTGAAACTCGACGGTGTGCAGGTGCTTGCCGACGCGCAGGTCGCCCTGGAAGCGCTTGCCGATGCCCTGGGGGATTACCGTTCCGGCTGGGGCGAGCAGATTGTTGAGGCCAAGGCGCAGTTAGACGCCGAGGTGGACCGCGTACACCACGTGGAATATGCCGGTGACGGTTTTGTGCCCGAGGTCGACGACCACCTGGACCGCGCGGTGCTGCGTGAATTTATCGAGTTGACCGGTTCGTGCCTGACCCAAAGCCGCGTGCTGGGTGTATTGAATGAAACCCTGGCCGACGACGCCATCATCGTCGCCGCCGCCGGCAGCCTGCCCGGCGACCTGCAGCGCGCCTGGCGCAGCAAGGGCGTCAACACCTACCACGTCGAGTACGGCTATTCGTGCATGGGCTACGAGATCAACGCCGCCCTTGGCGTGAAACTCGCCGAGCCGAGCAAAGAGGTCTACGCCTTGGTCGGCGACGGTTCCTACATGATGCTGCACTCGGAGCTGGCCACCTCGATCCAGGAGCGGCGCAAGATCAACGTGGTACTGCTCGACAACATGGCGTTCGGCTGCATCAACAACCTGCAGATTGGCAATGGCATGGACAGCTTCGGCACCGAGTTCCGCTTCCGCAACCCCGAGAGCGGCAAGCTCGACGGCGGCCTGGTGCCGGTGGATTTCGCCATGAGCGCGGCGGCCTATGGCTGCAAGACATACAAGGTCAGCACCGTGGAACAACTCGAAGCGGCGCTGGCGGATGCGCGTACTCAAACGGTTTCGACGCTGATCGATATCAAGGTGCTGCCCAAGACCATGATCCACGGCTACCTGTCGTGGTGGCGGGTAGGCGTGGCGCAGGTGTCCACCAGCGAACGCACGAATGCCGCCGCGAAAAAACTCAACGAACACCTGGCGAAGGCCCGGCAGTACTAATAACAAGAGGAGTGTTGTATGTCTTTGAAGCTTGGAGTGATTGGTACGGGCGCCATTGGCCGGGACCATATTCGTCGTTGCAGCCAGACCCTGCTCAACAGCCAGGTCGTCGCTGTGACCGACATCAACCTTGAACAGGCCGCCAAGGTGGTGGCGGACTTGAAGCTGGACGCCGAGGTGTACCCCGACGGCCATGCGTTGATCAACTCGCCGCAGGTGCAAGCGATCCTGGTGACCTCCTGGGGCCCGAGCCACGAAGAGTTCGTGCTCGCCGCCATCGCCGCCGGCAAACCGGTGTTCTGCGAAAAACCCCTGGCGGTCACTGCCGAGGGCTGCCGCAAGATCGTCGATGCCGAGGTGGCCTACGGCAAGCGCCTGGTGCAAGTCGGCTTCATGCGTCCGTATGACGAAGGCTATCGCGCCCTCAAGGCCGTGATCGACAGTGGCCAGATCGGCGAGCCGTTGATGCTGCATTGCGCACACCGCAACCCCACGGTAGGTGAGAACTACAAGACCGACATGGCGATCACCGACACCCTGATCCACGAGCTGGATGTGTTGCGTTGGCTGCTCAACGATGACTACGTGTCGGTGCAAGTGGTGTTCCCGCGCAAGTCCAGCAAGGCCCTGGCGCACCTGCGTGACCCGCAGATCGTGCTGCTGGAAACCGCCAAGGGCACGCGCATCGATGTGGAAGTGTTTGTGAACTGCCAGTACGGCTACGACATCCAGTGCGAAGTGGTGGGGGAGACCGGCATCGCCAAGCTGCCGGAGCCGTCCCAGGTGCAATTGCGTAGCGGGGCGAAGCTGTCCAACGCGATCCTGATGGACTGGAAGGACCGGTTTATCGGGGCCTATGACGTGGAGTTGCAGGCGTTTATCGACAGCGTTCGCGCCGGCCAGGTCGGCGGGCCGTCGGCGTGGGATGGCTTTGCGGCGGCAGTGGCGGCGGATGCGTGCATCGAGGCGCAGAACAGTGAGCAGATTGTGAAGGTGAGCCTGCCGGATCGCCCGCACTTCTACGGCTGATTCACTGAAGAAACCCGGTTAAAAACTGTGGGAGCTGGCTTGCCTGCGATGGCGGTTCATCAGTGTCAGATTCATTGCCTGACACACTGCTATCGCAGGCAAGCCAGCTCCCACAGTTGAATTGGGTTTCCAGTTTAAATTAGGAGTGTATGTATGCGAATTGGACTGGTTGGCTATGGCCACGGAGGGCGCTTCTTTCATGCGCCGCTGATTGCAACACTGCCCGGCGCCACGTTTGTTGGCGTCGTTACTCGCTCACCTGAACGCCGCCAGCAGTTGGCGACTGACCATCCCGGCCTCAAGGCTTTCGATTCCATCGGCCAGATCGTCGAGGCGGGTGTCGACGCCCTGGTCATTTCCACCACCCTCAAAGGCCGCCCGGCCCTGGTGCTGGAAGCCATCGAACATGGCGTTACCGTGGTCAGCGACAAGCCCTTTGCCGCCAACGCCGAACAGGCCCAGGCGCTGATCACCGCGGCCGAGCGCCAGGGCACGCTGCTCAGCGTGTATCAGAACCGGCGCTGGGATTCGGACTACCTGACCCTGCGCAAGCTCATCGACGCCGGCGCCCTGGGCAAAATCAGCCGCTTTGAATCCCGCGTGGAACGCTACAGCCCGCAAGCCGTAGGTAACGCCAGCGGTGGTGGCTGGCTGCGCGACTTGGGCAGCCATTTGGTCGACCAGGCGTTGCAACTGTTCGGCCCGGTAGATCGAGTGTTCGCCCAGCTGCATTACACCGCCGAACACCCCACGGTGGATCACGGCTTCTTTGTCTCCCTGACTCATGCCAACGGCGTGATCTCCCATCTGTGGGGCAACGCCTTGCAAAACAGCCAGGCACCGCGTTTTCGCGTCAGTGGCAGCGCAGGCTGTTACACCGTCGAAGGCCTGGATGGTCAGGAAGAGGCGCTGATGGCCGGCAAGTCGCCGAAAACCGAAGGCGAGCACTGGGGTGCCGAAGAGCATCGACGCTGGGGCTGGTTCGAACAAGGTTCTGAGCGTGAGCGAGTACCCTCGGAAAAGGGCTGCTGGACGCAGTTCTATCGGCAGTTGCAACTGGCCGTGCAAGGGCAGGGACCGTTGCCGGTGGACACCTATGACGCGCTGGAAACCACCCGTATATTGGACGCCGCACGCCTGAGCGCCGAGCGCCAGCAGGTGGTTTCAACAAAAATAGAATAAAATTCTAAAACAGGTTGATATGGAAATTATTTTCCAATAAAGTCTTTTCCAGGTTGCATAAAGTACGTTCGGACTCGATCCGCACGGCTCAACAAAAACAAGATCAAAAACAACCAGGTACCGTCAGATGAAAATCTTCAACGCTGTACTGCGAGTTTTACGCCCTGCCCACACGCCACGCGGTCTGCCCCGCGCCCGGCCGTTCTACTTCTCCTTCCTTAATGTGCTGTGCGTCGAAAACCAAGGCGCGCTGGTCTGCTGTATTCCAGGCGCACCGGTGGTCCGGCTGCCTGCTGAGCTCTGATAAACGCAACGTCCAAAAAACCAACAAGAAAGTGGAGACAGACCGTTCATGAAGACCCCGATCCGTTTTACCGCGCTGGCCTTGTCCATGCTGCTCGCCAGCGGTGTTGCCTCGGCTGCTGACCTCAAGATAGGCGTGAGCATGTCCGCCTTCGATGACACCTTCCTGACCTACCTGCGCGAAGACATGGACAAGCAAGCCAAGTCCTATCCCAAGGGCGATGGCGTACAGCTGCAGTTCGAAGACGCCCGCGCCGATGTGGTCAAGCAGTTGAGCCAGGTCGAGAACTTTATCAGCCAGAAAGTCGACGCGATCATCGTCAACCCGGTGGATACCGCGTCGACGGCCAACATCATCAAGGCCGCCACCGCAGCGAAAATCCCGCTGGTGTTCGTCAACCGTCGTCCTGACAGCCCGACACTGGCCCCAGGTGTCGCGGCGGTGACCTCCGATGACGTCGAGGCCGGCAAACTGCAGATGCAGTACATCGCCGAAAAACTCGGCGGCAAGGGCAACATTGTGATCCTGCTGGGTGACCTGGCGAACAACTCCACCACCAACCGTACCAAGGGTGTGAAGGAAGTCCTGACTAAGTACCCAGGCATCAAGATCGAGCAGGAACAGACCGGTATCTGGCTGCGTGACAAGGGCATGACCCTGGTCAACGACTGGCTGACCCAGGGCCGCGACTTCCAGGCGGTGCTGTCGAACAACGACGAGATGGCGATCGGTGCCGCCATGGCGCTGAAATCGGCGGGCAAGAAGGGCGTGTTGATCGCCGGTGTCGACGGCACGCCGGACGGCCTGAACGCAATCACCAAGGGTGACATGACCGTGTCGGCCTTCCAGGACGCCAAGGGCCAGGCGGACAAGTCGGTCGAGACGGCGCGCAAGATGGCCAAGAACGAGCCTATCGAACAGAACGTAGTGATCCCGTTCCAGCTGATCACCCCGGACAACGTCAAAGACTTCAAGTAGCCCCTATATAACAACAATAAGCCGGCAGGGCGGTCGTGCCCGCCTTGCCGATGGAGTACCTCCTTATGCTCGCTCAAGCCGCTGTCTCACAGCCCCCCGGCATCCAGCCGTTGCCGCTGGACGAACCCTACCTGTTGGAAATCGTCAACATCAGCAAAGGCTTCCCCGGCGTCGTGGCCCTGGCCGACGTGCAACTGCGGGTACGCCCCGGCACAGTGCTGGCGCTGATGGGCGAGAACGGTGCGGGCAAGTCGACGCTGATGAAAATCATCGCCGGCATCTACCAGCCCGACGCTGGCGAGATTCGCCTGCGTGGCAAGCCGATCGTGTTTGAAACGCCCCTGGCGGCCCAGAAGGCCGGGATCGCGATGATCCACCAGGAACTCAACCTGATGCCGCACATGAGCATCGCCGAGAACATCTGGATCGGCCGCGAGCAACTCAACAGCCTGCACATGGTCAATCACCGCGAAATGCACCGCTGCACGGCCGAATTACTGGCGCGCCTGCGCATCAACCTGGACCCCGAGGAACACGTGGGTAACCTGAGCATCGCCGAGCGGCAGATGGTCGAGATTGCCAAGGCCGTGTCCTACGACTCCGACATCCTGATCATGGATGAGCCGACGTCCGCCATTACCGAGAAGGAAGTGGCCCACCTGTTTTCGATCATTGCCGACCTCAAGTCCCAGGGCAAAGGCATCGTCTACATCACGCATAAAATGAACGAAGTGTTCGCCATCGCCGATGAAGTGGCGGTGTTCCGCGACGGCCACTACATCGGCCTGCAACGCGCCGACAGCATGAACAGCGACAGCCTTATCTCGATGATGGTCGGCCGTGAGCTGAGCCAGCTGTTCCCGGTGCGCGAGACGCCCATCGGCGACCTGCTGCTGTCGGTCCGCGACCTGCGCCTGGACGGGGTGTTCAAGGACGTCTCCTTCGACCTGCACGCTGGCGAGATCCTTGGCATCGCCGGGCTGATGGGCTCGGGCCGCACCAATGTGGCGGAGACCCTGTTTGGCATCACCCCAAGCGACGGCGGGCAGATTGAACTGGACGGTAAAGCGGTGCGTATCAGCGACCCGCACATGGCCATCGAGAAAGGGTTTGCCCTGCTGACTGAGGACCGCAAGCTCAGTGGCCTGTTCCCGTGCCTGTCGGTCCTGGAAAACATGGAAATGGCCGTGCTGCCGCATTACTCGGGCAACGGCTTTATCCAGCAGAAAGCCCTGCGTGCGCTGTGCGAAGACATGTGCAAGAAGCTGCGGGTGAAAACCCCGTCCCTTGAGCAGTGCATCGACACCTTGTCCGGCGGCAACCAGCAGAAGGCCTTGCTGGCACGCTGGCTGATGACCAACCCGCGCCTGCTGATCCTTGATGAACCCACGCGGGGCATCGACGTGGGCGCCAAGGCCGAGATCTATCGCTTGATCTCGTTCCTGGCCAGCGAAGGCATGGCGGTGATCATGATTTCTTCCGAATTGCCCGAAGTGCTGGGCATGAGCGACCGGGTCATGGTGATGCACGAAGGCGAATTGATGGGCACCCTGGACCGCAGCGAAGCGACCCAGGAAAAAGTCATGCAGTTGGCCTCCGGGATGACCGCAGTCCACTGACGTACAGAATAAGAAGGTGATGGGTTATGAACGCAATAACGGATAACAAGCCTGCGACGGTGCCAACCAAAAGTCGTCGACGCATGCCCACCGAGCTGAGCATCTTTTTGGTGCTGATCGGCATCGGCCTGGTCTTCGAGCTGTTTGGCTGGATCGTGCGGGACCAGAGTTTCCTGATGAACTCCCAGCGCCTGGTGCTGATGATTCTGCAAGTGTCGATCATTGGTCTGCTGGCAATCGGCGTGACCCAGGTCATCATCACCACGGGGATCGATCTCTCCTCCGGTTCGGTGCTGGCGCTGTCGGCGATGATCGCCGCGAGTTTGGCCCAGACTTCCGACTTTTCCCGTGCGGTATTCCCGAGCCTCACCGACTTGCCGGTGTGGATCCCGGTGGCGATGGGGCTGGGCGTCGGGCTGCTGGCGGGGGCGATCAACGGCAGCATCATCGCCGTCACCGGCATTCCGCCGTTCATTGCGACCCTGGGCATGATGGTCTCGGCCCGTGGCCTGGCGCGTTACTACACCGAAGGCCAGCCGGTGAGCATGCTCTCGGACTCGTACACGGCCATCGGCCATGGCGCGATGCCGGTGATCATCTTCCTGGTGGTGGCGGTGATCTTCCATATCGCGCTGCGCTACACCAAGTATGGCAAGTACACCTACGCCATCGGCGGCAACATGCAGGCGGCGCGTACCTCGGGGATCAACGTCAAGCGCCACTTGATCATCGTGTACAGCATCGCCGGTCTCTTGGCTGGCCTGGCGGGTGTGGTGGCCTCGGCACGTGCCGCCACCGGCCAGGCCGGCATGGGCATGTCTTATGAGCTGGATGCGATTGCTGCGGCAGTGATCGGCGGTACTAGCCTGGCGGGCGGGGTAGGGCGCATCACCGGCACCGTGATCGGCGCGCTGATCCTTGGGGTGATGGCCAGCGGGTTTACCTTTGTCGGTGTGGATGCGTACATCCAGGACATCATCAAGGGCCTGATCATTGTGGTGGCGGTGGTGATCGACCAGTACCGCAACAAGCGCAAGCTCAAGCGCTGAGGCGCAGCGGCAAGCCTCAAGCCTCAAGCTGCAAGCATGCTGATGTTTGCAGCTTGTCGCTTGCCGCTTGCGGCTTATAGCTGCTTCACGAACTTTCCTGCTATAAACGCACTCCGATAACCATTCGCCAAGCCCGTCCTGGTGCCTTTTGGGGTTATCTGGGAAAAAATGCCTGTCATTTCAGTTGCTGCGCCCTCAAGTCGGCCTTAGACTGCCGCCCCTCGTAAATTGAGTGCCGGGTGGCGCTTGGAATGGACGGCGCCTTTCCGAGACCTGCAGAGGTCGGCCGGAACGCTCCCTTATTCGCCTTAATGCACGTATTTTTTATAGAGAAATCAATGACAAAGGAAAAGTTGCTGGCCATGCCGGCGGATGACTACATGAATGCCGAACAGCACGCTTTTTTCGAGCAGTTGCTGCAAGACATGAAAGTGGAACACCACGAGCGCATTGAACAGAACCGTATCGCCATTGAAAGCCTGGACACCCCGGCCGATCCGGCTGACGCCGCTTCCGTTGAAGAAGAGCGTACCTGGCTGGTCAACGCAATCGACCGCGATCAGCGCATGCTGCCGCAGCTTGAGCGTGCACTGGAACGCATCAAGGAAGATTCCTTTGGCTGGTGCGATGACAGCGGCGAGCCTATCGGCCTCAAGCGCCTGCTGATCAGCCCGACCACCAAGTACTGCATCGAAGCGCAAGAGCGCCACGAGCAGATCGACAAGCACCAGCGCCAAGCCTGATGCGGTGAAGCTGGGGGATCGCCACGCGGTTCCCCAGGGAAAGACCCGTTACACCCCGTCTATTGATCTGCTGCAAGCTACCCCACTAAAGGCCCATGGATAATGGCCCGATAGTGGCGTTTAATGCAGGAACAATAATGACAAGCAGTGGGGTAACGACGATGGCTGGAGACGGATCTCTGATGGGCGCAGCTGTGCCACCGCAACCGGTGGTGCGCGGGTTGCCCGGCTGGCTCACGCCGTTCTTGCAGAGCACCGCCCTGGTGCTGGTACTGTTGGGCCTGGCGCTTGCCAGCCTGCCACTCTACGTCTGCTTGCCACTGGCGCTGCTGGTGATCTGGCTGCCTCGGTTGAAAAGTCGCACGCCGTTTATTGCCTCCTCCGAAGGCGTCGATTCCATTGGCGAGCTGACGCGCGACCTGTCCTACACCACCAGCCATAACGCATTGTCCGCCGCCGGCGTGGCCTATTCGGTCAAGCAGCTGGCTGCCCGGTTGCAATCACAGTTGAGCGCCGCCAAGCAGATTGTCAGCAGTGCCGAGGTGATGATCGGCACCGAAAAGATCACCTCTCAACTCAGTCGCGAAGCGCTAGGCGCTGCCAGCCAGGCCCACCGGCGCAGCACTGAAGGCCGCGAGGTGCTGGCCCAATCGATCACGCGTATGCACCAGCTCAGCCAGCGCGCCAATGCCAGCCGTGAACTGATCGAAGCCTTGAGTCAGCGCAGTGAGGAAATCCAGCGGGTGACCCTGGTGATCCAGTCCATCGCCAGCCAGACCAATTTGCTGGCGCTCAACGCGGCCATTGAAGCCGCACGGGCCGGTGAACATGGGCGCGGGTTCGCGGTGGTCGCCGATGAAGTGCGCGGGCTCGCTGGGCGAACAGCCACGGCCACTGATGAAGTGGGCGTGATGGTCGCGGATATCCAGCAACGCACTGCCCAGGTGGTGGAACAGATTCGCCAGCTCTCGGCCGACCTGCACACCGGCGTCGAGCAGGTGGAGCACGCTGGCGAGCAACTGCAAAATATCGCCAGCCTGGCGGCGGATGTGGAAGGCCAGGTTAATGAAATCGCCCAGGGCACCGACACCAATCGCACGCAACTCGACAGCCTTTTCCATGCCGTGGAGCAGATGCGCAGCGACCTGGCCGTCAGCGATCAGCAAACCCGTCAACTGGCTGACGCTGCCGTGCAGATGGAAGGCCAGGCCGAAACCATCAGCGAGCGCCTGGCCGAAGTCGGGCTGGATGACTACCACCAGCGCATCTACGACCTGGCGCGTGAAGGCGCAAGCCGGATTGCCGCGCAGTTCGAAGCCGATGTGCAGCAGAACCGCATCAGCCTGGACGACCTGTTCGACCGCAGCTACACGCCGATCGCCAATACCAGCCCGAGCAAATACCACACCCGCTTTGACGGCTACACCGACCAGGTGCTGCCGGCGATCCAGGAGGCACTGTTGCCACGGCATGAAGGGTTGGTGTTTGCCATCGCCTGCACGCCCCAGGGCTATGTGCCGACGCACAACAAGGCGTTCTCCCACGCGCTGACCGGTGATGCGCAGGTGGATGCCGTGCAGAACCGCACCAAGCGCAAGTTTGAAGACCGCACCGGGATCCGCTGTGGCAGCCACCAACAGGCCGTTCTGCTGCAGACCTATACCCGTGACACCGGCGAACTGATGCACGACCTGTCGGTGCCGATCATGGTCAAGGGCCGGCATTGGGGCGGCTTGCGCCTGGGCTATAAACCCGAGGTAGCAAAAGGCGGGCGATAGGGATTATTGCTGTTTATGCAATGGAGCTATTCCGGGGATAGCTTTTTCCAACTGGAGGAAAACCGTAGCATGGCCAACATTGTTAGCCAGCTAACTAATGCTGCGGAGAAGCTTCATGCAAAACAAAGTCGATGTCGCCGTGATGATTGGCAGTGGCGTTCCCGAAACCTTGCGTGCGCTGGGTCAGAAGGCTTGCTGGGTGGTGTTGCTCAACGGTGAGCAGCGCGGCACGGCGTTCGCCAGTCGCGATGAAGCGGAGGAGTGCAGGGCTGCCTGGCAGGCGCTGTTGCGCCTGGAACAGTCAGACAGCCTGCATTGACGCCGACTCAGTTCGCTTGATGCAGGCGTTGGTTCAGTTCATCCACGGCAATCGCCCATTCGGCATCGTCGCGAAGCTCTTCCTTGAGAAAACTCGCTTGTTGCGCCGACCAGAACGGTGCATCGATGAGCTTCACGTCTTCAGGCAATGGATGGGCAACGATAAACGCATCGATGCCGTCTGGGGTTGAATCCAGGCCCAATTGTTCAAACAGGGTTTCAAGGGTGGGGATTGGCGCGTCCATTTGGTTCTCCATGCAGGGTGGTCGTTATGCATGGGAGGGTTGTGGCGCAGCAGAGTTCTATCGGATCTCAGGAATTCAGGGCCCCGGCGTCCACGGCAGTCTTTAACGCCTTGGCGGCGTCCTTGGCGGCGATGGCAGCCGCGTCGACAGTTTTGAACCAGCGGTCTTTTTCCACCTGGTGGGTGGTGACAGTGGTCAGCGGTGGCTTGGCCCGCATTACGATCACAGCTTGGAATTCGCCGTCTACTTCCCTCGCGTCGCCATGGATGAAAAATTCGCCGATATCAAATTCCGTCACGTAGAGCCTTCCCTTGGAGATAACTGCACTGGTGAAACCTGGCCCGGCGGGCACAAACTTCAGTGGACGGGCCAGTATGGCAGTTGTTGCGGGTCGGCGGCGCAGTTAAGTTAATGGCCTGACGAAACGATTGCTCCGTGGGCTGTCTGCAGCATTGCTTCAAGTTTCTTGGCCAGCTCGCAGGCCTTGACATGGTCGCTGCGAAAGCCTTTGATTCGGCCGCTGAGCACTTCGCGGATGTGGAAGAAGTTTCTACCGGCAGGCACGACTTGGTAAAGAACCGAATCCGAGTACCCATCAGAGCCATTCAAGCGGTAGTATTGGGCTTCGTCCTGACGGGATGGACGGGTGTACGAAGACATAGCGCTGTAGGTTGATCGTTGCATGGCCTGCTCCTTTCGGTCGATCCGGGTAATGTGATTGCAACGCTGTGGGTGGTTTTGCTCTGTGCTGCTGTTTTAGTATTGTCGTCGGCGGTCAACACCCAGTTCCGTGGCAGGTGTGTCTTTTTGTGTTGGCATGTCGGAAAACTGCATTTTTAATTGGGTTTTTCTCTGAAGTTGGTCAGCCCGTATTCTCGGGCCGTTGAACCTGTGATCTCCTGTGATGCCTGATGACCTTTACAAAGGTCCATCGCGTACGTCTGTACTAGTCTTATGGCGCGACAGTGGGATTTTCTTCAGTTTTTTTCAAACAATGCGTTGTGTGATCGTGCCGTAACGGCCGTTTTTTTGTGCTGCCCGCTCTGGCGGACGGCGCTCTTTTCGATGTGGGGGCGTTTCCTTGGCAGTCAGTAATCTGGATATGCACGCGTTGTTCGTGCTGGGTGATTTGCGCGCAAAGTTGGTCAAACAGTTTCAATCCCGTTTTGTTTACATTACCGAACAGACGCCGGAAGGCATCTACATTGCCGAAATCGACACTGAAGCGGCGATGGTGGTGGACGACAAGCCTCGCCTTGAACTCAAAGTCGGCGACCATTTCCGCGCGGCGGTATTGCCCAGTCGTGAAGGCGGCAAGTTCGAGTTGAAGTTCCGCGACATCAAGTTGACCGTCTATGGCCTGGGCGACTACGCCTTTGTGTCCTCGACCGAAGGCCAGGGCATTGTGTTCAAGGAAGGCCACAGCGTGATGCTGGTGTTCGCCGCCAACGAGCAGTTGCAAGAAGGCCTGACCAAAACCCTGAAAGCCGTGACCGGCAAGGCCGCCAAATGGCGCAAGGGTGAACTGGTCACGTTCAAGGCCAGCGAGTAATCAGCAAAAACCGCGATCACCCGCTATCTCCCGGAACCTCTACTACAGTTGAGTTGACTTAACTATTCAGAGGCTTCGCGCATACGCAGCAAAGCCGTCCGCCATTGGCTGCGATATCGCGAGGTGCGAAGGCATGAAAGGATTGAGAACACTATTGGCTGCGTCCCTGACGACCCTGGGGCTTTCAGTGGCGACGCTGCCGGTTAACGCCGCCCAGGCACCGATACATTTTGCCGACCTGAACTGGGAAAGCGGCAGCCTGATCACCGAAGTGCTGCGGGTGATTGTCGAGAAGGGTTTCGAGCTGCCCACCGACACGTTGCCGGGTACCACCATCACCCTGGAAACCGCCTTGGCGAAGAACGACATCCAGGTGATCGGCGAAGAGTGGGCCGGCCGCAGTCCGGTGTGGGTCAAGGCCGAGGCCGAAGGCAAGGTGGTGGGCCTGGGCGATACGGTCAAGGGCGCAACCGAAGGCTGGTGGGTGCCGGAATACGTGGTCAAGGGTGACCCGGCCAAAGGCATCAAGCCCCTCGCCCCCGAGCTCAAGAGCGTGAAGGACCTGGCGCGCTACAAAGACGTGTTCAAGGACCCGGAATCCCCAGGCAAGGGGCGCTTCCTCAACAGCCCGATCGGCTGGACCTCGGAAGTGGTCAACAAGCAGAAGCTCAAGGCCTATGGCTTGGATGACAGCTACGTGAACTTCCGCAGCGGCTCGGGCGCGGCACTGGATGCCGAGATTGCCTCATCGATCCGCCGGGGCAAGCCGGTGTTGTTCTACTACTGGTCGCCGACGCCGCTGATGGGGCGCTACAAGTTGATCCAGCTGGAAGAACCACCGTTCGATGCCGAGGCATGGAAGACCCTCACGGATGCGGATAACCCTGATCCGAAGCCGACGCGATCGTTGGCGTCCAAGTTGAGCATCGGCGTTTCTACGCCGTTCCAGAAGGAACACCCGCAGATCGCCCAGTTCTTCGAGAAGGTCGAATTTCCGATTGACCCGCTGAATAAAGCCCTGGCGACCATGAGCGAAAATCACACCGCCCCTCGGGAAGTGGCCCAGGTGTTTCTCAAGGAACATCCCGAGGTGTGGAAGGCGTGGTTGACCGAGGATGTGGCACAGAAGGTTGAGGCCAGCCTGAAATAAGCTCGGACCTCACGGCCTGGTGAATGTGGGAGCTGGCTTGCCGGCGATGCAGGCGACTCGGTACCTCAGGTGTACCCAGGTGATGCCATCGCTGGCAAGCCAGCTCCTACAGTGGTTTGTGTTTGAAGGTCAGAACCGGGTTTGTACCGCCACCTCAAAGGTTCGTGGCGAGCCCAGGTAATAGGCCGGCGATACATGCGCGAACTCGGCATACACTTCATTCGTCAGGTTGCGCACCCGGCCCGTCACCGAGGTGTGCGAGTCGACCTTATAGCGCAGGAACGTTCCGAACAGCGTGTAGGCCGGCACTGTCTGGGTGTTGGCATTATCTGCGTACACCTCGGCGACATACCGCGCGTCCACCCCCCCTTGCCAGTCCTCGGCAAAGTCATACGTCAGCCACAGGTTGCCCACGCGCTTGGGCACGTTAGTGGGCGTGTTGCCCTTGCGCGAGACCACTGCGCCACTGGCGATTTTCTCGTTGAAGTCATCGTACTCGGCATCGACCCAGGCGAAGTTGCCCTCTGCCAGTAGCTTGGGCGTGATGCGCAGCGAGCTGGCCAACTCGATACCCTTGGATGATTGCGCGCCGACCGGAATGCTGTTGGTCGGATCCTGCGGGTCGGTGACGGCAAAGTCCTTGCGCTCGATCTTGTACGCGGCAACGGTGGCCGATCCACGGCCGTCCAGGTAGTCGAACTTGCTGCCCACTTCCCACTGTTTGCCGGTCGAGACATCGAACACTTGCGTCGTGGTAGTCGGTTGCTCGGCCGCAGTGCTGTATTGCACATACACATTGGCCGATGGGATGAACTGATAGGTCAGGCCCACGCGGCCAGTCACCGGGTCCCAGTTGCGCTTGAAGTGGCGAGGGTTGGTAGCGGTTATCGCGCGATGGTTGGTGACGTCCAGGTCAATGGCGTCATAACGCAGGCCGGTCAGCAGTGAGAGTTTGTCAGTGAGGCCCAGACGATTTTCCACGAACAGCGCCTTGGTGGTGACTTCGTTGGTCTTGTCCTTGCCGAACTTCTCTCGGGTTCGCGGGATGTCGTAGAAGTGGCCGGGGTCGAAGTTGTTCGGGTCTACCGTGCTGTTGCCGGGCACATTCAGCGGGGTGTTGGTGGTGCTGTTGACCTTGTACTCGAACCCGCCAGACCAGGTGGTCGACAGGCCAAAAATACGGTCGTCGTGTCGTAACTCGAACTGGTTGCCGTTCTGCTCGCCCTGATGACGCACTTGGTAAGCCGTCGAGCGGTTCACCGCGCTGTTGTCGGCGTTGTACTGGTAGGTTTCCAGGTTGCGGTAATCGCGTTGGCTGTCCAGGTGATAGAGGGTGTTTTTCAGCGTGGTGCTGTCGTTGAGACGATAGTCGATGATCGAACGCGCCCAGATCGTGCGCTGCTCGTAGCGGCCGTCGGCGACGTTGTAGTTGTTGAAGCGGTTGTGCTTGTCGATCTTCAGTTCGCCCGCCTTGGGGTTGAGCACCGGCGTGCCCCAGTAGGGACTGTCTTCGTGCTCGTCCTGGTATTCCAGCGCCAGGGTGTGGGACAGGTTGGGGGTGAGGTCGCTGAGCAGGGAAAACGCCAGGCTCCAGGCCTCGCGCTGATCACGGTCGATGTAACTGTGGTTGGTGTTGCGGCTGACATCCAGGCGGGCGTAATGCTGCACCTCGGCACCGGGTTCGGTCAGGGCATGATTGACCCCGAAAGCCATGCCGGCAGTGTCGTAGCTGCCATAGGTGAGTTGGCCTTCGGCCGCCTGTTCCTCACGGGTCGCCAGCTTGGTCACGTAGTTGAGCGAACCGCCCACGGAGCCTGCACCGTTGATCAGCGAGGAGGGGCCGCCCACCAGTTCCACCCGGTCATAGATCCACGCATCCACGGGACGGGCCAGGCCGGTCGCGACGTTGATGCCGTTGAACATCTGGGTGATCTGGCTGCTGGTAAAGCCACGGTAGGAGACAAACCCGCCAAACCCCGGTGGGGCGCTGGCGTTGACGCCGGGCAGGGTATTGGCCGCGTCGCGGAAGGTCTTGGCGCCATGGCGCTCGATATCATTGCGATTGGCGATGGCCACCGACGCCGGGGTTTCCCGCACGCTCAAGCCCAACCGCGACGCCATACCACTGGATTGGTCCAGGGCCAGGCCGGGTTCGGCGGCTTGTTCGCCATCAATGGTCGTTGGGGCCAACTCAAGGGCCCAGGCGCAGACAGGCAGGCAGCCGAACAGGCCTGCCAACAGAGGTAGATGTTTCATGGTTGAATCCTGAAAAACTTGGCTTGAAAACAACGCACAGCCGCCCGTACTTCCTTGCGGAAACGGTACTCAGTGCAGATCAAAACGCGAAGGAATCAGGCGAACGCAGGTGGCGCGCGTGGATTAGCCGCGGGCCAGGTGAAGCGGGCAGGGATGTCAGCAGCCAGGACAATGGCTGGGGGTGGGGCGTGGGGTTGTGGCAATACGGCCACATTCAGGCTGGAACTCAGGGCCGGGCCCATGCCACCGGTGGAACACAGCGGGCAACCAAACGCCTTGGACAGCGTAGGCACATTCTCTTCAGTGGAGTTGGACGGCTTAGGCGCCTGGGTACGCGGGTCCACCGTACAAAACTGACCGCCGATGCCATTGAGCTGCATCCCGACCATCTGCCCATGACCGATACTGCAGGCGAACACATTGAACAGGACGCAGCTGTAGAGCATCCAGGCAATGAGCGAGCGGTCGGCACGGGCGATTTTCATGGGGCGGCACTTTACCATCAGCCGCCGACGAAATGCCTGCAAAAAATCTCAGGGCGACTATCCTGTTTCGCACCTTTTCAGGGAGAGCCAGCCATGAGCTTTGTTGTCGCACGATGGATTGTCGGGGTTTTTACCTGCATCAGCATGGTCCACCTGTACTGGGCCGCCGGCGGCAAACTCGGCAGCCTCGCCGCCATCCCCCAACTGCCCGGCGAATTCGCCAGCGGGCCAAAGCCCGCGTTCAAGCCCTCGGCGCTCGGGACCTTCCTGGTCGCGATGGGGCTGGTGGCCATTGCCTTGCTGGTTTGCCTGCGGGCGGGGCTGTATTTCTCGGCGGTGTCTCACGGGGCCTTGCAGTGGGGGATCAGCGCGATTGCGGTGGTGATGTTTGCCAGGGCGATTGGGGATTCGGAGTTGGTGGGGTTTTTCAAGAAGGTGGGTGGTTCGCGGTTTGCGAGGTTGGATACGTATTTTTACTCGCCGCTGTGTTTGGTGTTGGGGGTGGGGTTGTTGGTGGTGGCTTGGGGGTGAGAAGTTGAGGGCCTGATCATTAGATCAGGCCATGCAATCAAGGCTGTATGAAGTACAAGTTGGACATGGATCCAGAGATTTTCTGAGCTTTGCCCTTTTTCAGGTACTCGCTGAAATCACGCTCAAGCGAATCTTTATTGGTATATTTCTTGTATCTGCATGGTACTTCGCACGCGTACATATACAGTCTCCACGGGTCGAACCCATCGACTCTTTCATTCGGACCGTAATCAAAGTCGACACATATTTCAGATAGATAAACGCTGCATCCAATGCCATGCAACTCGTAGGTTACGCCGTCGGTGACAAATCCTCGTCGCGGGATTTTTTTGGAGTGCCACAGCCTGAGAATGTTCTTGGTTCCAAAAGCTTGTTCAAGCAAGTCAGTCGCTTTTTCAACTTGCGTCAAATACTCGGCTATCAAATTTTCCAGGGTCTGATTTTTCATCGTCTTGGCCTATCCAATCTATCGAGCCCAACCGCATTTGATGCTTCTATCACTTCTTCAATGCTGTTGAACGTGGTTTTGTGGCTATATATATCGGTGATTAACTTTAAGGTGACTGGCGTATGTGTTTGTCTTGCTGCCGAGGCACGATGATGCCCGTCTAAAATATAGCGCCGTTCGTTGTGTTCGACTATTTCAATGGGTTCGTTGATTTTGTACCCATCGCTTCGCATGCTAAGGGCAATTTTCTCAACCCGTTTGGTTGAGCGTTTGCCCTCGATGGTGTGTGTTCGACTCAAGGTTTCCGCATTAACTCCGTGGATGAGGGGAGGCGATTGAACTCCATCCTCCACATGTGCTTTTTGGGTTGGATTGTCCGCGCCCGGGATTGTCTGTAGTTTGCAGCTGTCCTCCCCGGGACAGGCATTCAGTCCTGATGGATCTACCCAGCCCGTGGGATTGGTGGTGTATTGGTACGCATTGATCCCACCCGCCAACTTCACCGGATCTGGCGTCAGATAGCGACCAACATCCGGATTGTAGTAGCGATGGCGGTTGTAGTGCAGTCCGCTTTCTTGGTCGAAGTATTGGCCTTGGAAGCGCAGTGGATTGTCGATTTTTCCTATGTCTAGTCGGCTGATTTCACCGTAGGCGCGGTAATGCGCGGACCAGACGATTTCGCCATCCGGTGCGGTGAGTTCCTGTGGGGTGCCGAGGTGGTCGAGTTGGTAGTGGTAGGGCTTGGTTTCCTTTGGGCCGAAGCCTTCCAATAAGGCCAGCGGGCGGAAGCTGTCCGGTTCATAGAGATAGTTACGGTGCCGATCCGCGTGGTGCTCGGCGATGAGTTTGTCGCCTTGCCAGAAGAACTCGGTCGTTATGTCATCAACGGTTTTGCTGATACGCCGCCCAAACGCGTCGTAGCGATAGCTCGCGGTTTGGCCGTTGGGCGTTTTAATGCCGATCAGCCGATGCTGGCAGTCGTAGCGGTATTCAGTAACGAGTCGATGGCCTTTGCCGCGTCGTTCGCGGATGAGGTTGCCGAAGGCGTCGTAGTCGTAGTGGTGGTCGCCCTGGATCATCAGGCGGTTGCCGGCGACGATGTCGGGGCCGGGGCGGTTTTGCATGAGCAGGTTGCCGGCGGGGTCGTGGCCGAAGCGTTCTTGCTCGCCTTGGGTGTGGTCGGCGCGGGTGAGGCGGCTTAGGGGGTCGTAGTGGTAGCGGTGGTCGCCCTTGCGGGTGTCGAGCAGGCGGGTGAGGTTGCTGGATTTGTCGTAGTCGTAGTGGCGTTGGTAGAGGGTGTAAGCCTGCTGGGTGACGGCGTGAGCGTGTAGGCGCTGCTGGTCGTCGTAGTGGTAATGGCTGATCAGTTGGCCTTGTTGGCGTTGGTGTTCCTGGCCTGCTTTGAATAGATGGGAAGTAAGGACTTCACCGTTCAGTTCGACGGTGGCGAGATGACCACCTTTGGTGTGGTTGAACGTGAGGCGGTTGTTGTCCGGCAGGCGTAGGTTTCGAAGGTTGCCGCAGGCGTCGTAGCCGTAGCGCAGGGTGCCCCAGCCTTGGTGTTCGGCGGTGAGGCGGTTTTGAGCGTCGTATTCGTAGGCCAGGGCCCAATGGCCATCTTCGACGCTTAGGAGGTTGCCCTGGCGGTCGTAGGCGTAATTAACCTTGTTGCCATCAGGTAGGGTTTTTCTTACGAGTCGACCGGCATGGTCGCGCTCGTAGCGGGTAACCAGCTGACTACCGTCATCGCCGTGTTCGGTCTTTTCCTGCAGGTTGCCATTGAGGTCGTAGACGTAAGCCGTGCGCTGCCCGTCAAACCCGGTTTCCTGCTGGATCAGGCCGTTGCTGTGGTACTGGAGTCGGTAGGTTTCGCCAACCTCGTTTTCAATTTCGGTCAGCAATAACCGCACATTGTCGTAACGGTATTTGACCTGGCTGCCATCAGCGTTGATGCGCCGGCTGATCAGGTGCAAGCCGTCGGCGTATTCGTAGCGGGTGACGTGGCCGAGTTCATCCCGTTCGGAGGTGATTTTTCCGTACGCGTTGTAGGTATATTTACGCGTATCACCGCTCGGCAAGACGATTTGGACTAATCGCCCAACGTCGTTCCACTCAAATTGTGTGAGCGCCCCGTGCTCATCTTCTTGGGAGATTTTTCGCCCAAGATCGTCATAGCGATAACGCTTGATCCCACCATCCGGCAACTGCTCCTCAAGCAACTGCCCACGCTCATTCCACACCAGTCGCTGACAGCTATGATCCGGGTACCAAACCCCAACCAGCTGCCCGTATTTGTTGTAGCTGTAGTCAGTCACATGACCGTCAGGATCGGTCTTGCGCGTTACATCGCCTTGATCATTGCGCTCATACTTCCAAACCGCTTCACCCCGGCGCACAACCCGTACGAACCCGTTGTCATGCTCGTAGGTCGTCGGCTCATCGTCCCCCGGAAACAACGCCACCAAGCGCCCAGCTTCGTCGTACTGATACGCCGTGATCGCGCCCAGCGGATCCTGCTCAACCGTCAGCCGCCCGTTGTCATCGTAGGACTTGAAGTGCTCGGCCCCGTCCGGATCCACCCGCTGCACCAGCCGTGCGCGCTGGTCATGCACGTAGACTTCCTGGCTGCCATCGGCGTTAAACACCGTGACCTGCCCGTTGTCGTCCCAGGCATACCGCGTGTCCATCTGCGAAAAGCTCGCCCAATGCCGAACACACCGCGCCGCCTTGCCAGCCCGTTCCCACTCCCAGTAGAAACTCGCCCCACCGGCCAGGCCGCGCTCAAGAATGACGTGCTGATCGTCGTACCGATAAACCTCGCTTTCGCCGACAGCGTTAGTCGCTGAAATCAGTCGGCCAAGGTCGTCATAGGCGTAGGAAACAACCGTCTGTTCCGTCACCCAAACATACGGACCCTCGTCCACGATGCGTTGAATTTGGTAGTCCACCGCCACAATCCGGCCCGACGCGTAGCGCAACAACAGCGAGCGCCCCACGCCGTTATCCAGCCGTTCAATGCGCCCCAGAAAATCCCGGGCAATACGCAGCCGGTTGTCATACGCGTCGCTGATCGCCGTCAGCACACCGTCGCGGAAGTGGTAGAAACGTGACGCCTGAGCCAGCACCAGTTCATCGGGCAACGCCCCGAGATAGATCGCCGCTTCAGCCAGGCTATTGGTGATTGCGGGGCGGGAAACCGTGGGCAAGGGCAGGGTGGTCGAGCGATTTTCATGATCGGTCCACACCACCGAATCACCGGAAATACTCAGCCGATGGGCCAGCGAGTGACTCCAGCCAAACCCCAACCCGCAGTCCATTTCCACTGCACTGGTGCGGTACAACCGGGTCCACTCAAACGGCAAAATGCCGTCCAGCACCCCATCGGTGAGGGTCAGCAATTCTTCGCCCGTGACCATCGACACTGGGCAGCCGTTGGTGGCTGTCTTGTCGGAAGAGGCGGCCGCATCCCCAGCCGGATTCTTCGCAACAGCGGGCACGTCATCCACAGGCTCTTTCTGCTTCAGCACCGCGTTCTGCCGCGCCTTCCAGCGCATCTGCATCGTGCCTTGCTTGAGCCCGCCGACCACCCCGCGGACCGCGACCGCCTTATAGCGATCCACGGCCTGCATGAACTTCGTCAGGATTGCCAAAAGTCCCTTAACAAAGCCCACCGCCGCATCAAGAATCTGCGCCCCATACTTGACCAGCCGCAGACTCAAATACGCCACACCCGCCGCCGGCAAGGCGATGGTCAACACCACGCCAATCACCAGGTCGATCAGCAGCGACACCACAAACCCAGCCGCCACTTTCGCTATTTCGCTGGGTGGCAATGCATCCAACCAGATCATCGCCGTGCGCAACATCAGGTACAGCGCGGCCTCGTCACTGGCCAGCAACATGGCCTGCTCCATGACCTTGGGTGCATCGGTCGCGAGCTGCGCCAACTTGGCTGCTTCGGTGCCCAACTGTTCGACGAACTTCAGCGGGTCTTCAAGAATCGCCTGCACCAGCTTGATGCTGTCCCACACGTCGCGAATCGCCGCCCAACTGCCCGCCAACAGGCCGCTGCCAATTGCACTGGCGGTCGAGCGTTCCCACTGGGGTTTAAAGCCAGACCATTGCTCCCGAAGCCACCGCTCCAGGTCGCCGGTCAGCCCGGCGTAAGAGGTAAACAGGGCCTCGACCTGTTCCTCGGACACGCCACCCTGCACCCGCACCTGGTAGCGCCCACCCGCCGCGCAGTGGTGCGAACCCTTACCCTGTTCATCCAGCATGACCACGGTGGAACTGCCGTCATCCAGGCCGATGACCTCCACCGGGATATTGCCGATCGGCACGTCATACACCGACTCGAACAGGCTCTCGATCTTCAGTTCGCCGCCCATTGGGCACTGGCTCACGGTCGAGAAATCAGCATCTGCCATGCTCACCGAGCGCTGTGAATCCCCCGCTCGCAACACCCGGTCCATCCCCAGCAGCGAAGGCATGTCCAGCCCATGGCTGACTGAATCCAGCGCGCGCGAATACCAAGTGCCCATTTGCTGGCGATAAATCACCAGGCTCTGGTGAAAGCCATTCAGTTCATGTTCGATCAGGGCAATGTGGGCAGCGTGGGTCATCCGTGACGTCCGGGCAGAGGGCAAGGCGTCGGAGCATGCCGCAGCAAAAAGCGTCTGGATGAGCGGTTGAGAAAATCAGAAAACGCCGACTACCCAGAGGGAAAAACCGCGAGAAACCCACCCAAAGGGCTACACGAAAAAGCGACAAACCTGATTGCGTCATCGCTTCTCAAATAAAAATCGCTCGCATCCTTGCCCGATTTCCCGACGTGGCCGTCATGGTTAATAGAACCTCCCTTACGCAGGATTTCCCATGTCGCGCCTTGCTCGTCCCTTGCATCCACTGGCTTTGTCAGTGGCGATGGCTTTTGCCGCTGTGCCGTTGCTGACCGTCCAGAGCTCCTTTGCCGAAGAAAGCACCAGCAGCGCCGAGCGCAGTTTTTCAGTTCCCGCCGGAGATTTGAGCCAAGCGCTCAATAGCCTGGCCGAGCAGGCAGGCTTGGTGCTGGCCTTCGATGCAAGTCTGACCCGTGGCAAGCGCAGCAAGGGTTTAAAAGGACAATACGCCACCGACGTGGCACTGAATCAACTGCTCGCCGGCAGTGGCCTGCAAGCCTTGAAGATTTCCGCCGACCGCTATCGCCTGGAAGCCATCCCGGACAACGGCGGTGCCATGGAGCTGCAGGCCACCACCATCAGCGGCGCGTACCAGAGCGAAAGCCCGACCGGGCCGGTGGCCGGCTATGTGGCCACGCGCAGTTTGTCGGGCACCAAGACCGATACCGCGCTGATCGAAACCCCGCAGTCGATTTCCATCGTCACCAAAGACCAGATGCGCGCGCAGAACGCCGAGAGCCTCAACCAGATCCTGCGCTACAGCGCCGCCGTCATCCCGGAAACCCGTGGCGCCACCGCGTCGCGTCTCGACCAGTTGACCATCCGTGGTTTCTCCCCGGCCACCTACCTCGACGGCCTGCGCATGCCATCGAGCCGTGACGCCTTGCCGCAGAAAGACGCCTTCGACCTGGAGCGCGTGGAAGTGCTGCGCGGTCCGGCATCGGTGCTGTACGGGCAGGGCACGCCGAGCGGGGTGATCAACATGGTCAGCAAACGCCCGCTGGACACACCGTTTCATGAAGTGGGTGTGGAATACGGCACCTTCAACAAGAAGCGCACCACCTTTGACTTGAGCGGCCCGCTGGATGATCAGGGGGTGTATTCCTACCGTGTGGCCGGGCTTTTCGACGATGCCGATGGCCAGGTGGAGCACACCGAGACGCGCCGTCAGTCGCTGTCCAGCGCGTTCACCTGGCGCCCGGACGACGCCACCTCGCTGACCCTGCTCGGGCATTTCCAGAAGGACCCCAAAGGCGCGTCCTACGGCTCGGTGCCGGCCTGGGGCTCGGTGCTGCACAGCCCGACCGGGCGCAGCATCGATGTGGATTTCTACGACGGCGAAAAGAACTTCGAGAAGAGCGACCGCGAGTATTACTCCATCGGCTGGGCGTTCGAGCATCATTTCGATGACGTGTGGACCGTACGCCAGAATGCGCGTTACCTGCGCAGCGAAGGCCAGTACCGCAGCCTCTACAGCAACTATCTGCTGACGGATTACCGCACTATCCGCCGTTCGACCATCGCCAGCGATGTCGACCTGGATGCCTACACCCTCGACAACCAGCTGCAGGCCAAATTCGACACCGGCCCCTTGCAGCACACCTTGTTGATGGGCCTCGACTATCAGAACACCAGTACCGACACCAAGTCGGGTTCCGGCGTGTACACCGCCGGCCCGTCCCTGGATATTTTCAACCCGGTCTACGGCGCGGCGGTGCCGGTGCCGGCCTACACCACCGACGGCACCTCGCGCAGCGAACAGACCGGTGTGTACTTGCAGGAACAGATGAAGTGGGACAAGTGGGTGCTGCTGCTGGGCGGTCGTTATGACTGGGCCAGCACCGACAGCAGCACCAAGACCCTTCGCACCGGTGCCAAGTCCGAGTCATCCCTGGACAGCAAGGCGTTCACTGGCCGTATCGGCCTGGTCTACCTCTTCGATAATGGCCTGGCGCCGTATGCCAGTTACGCGGAGTCGTTTAATCCGCAGTCGGGTACCGGCTACGGTGGATCGGTGTTCAAGCCCACCGAAGGCAAGCAGTATGAAATCGGTATCAAATACCAACCGCCGGGCAGCAACAGCTTTATCACGGCGGCGATCTTCGACCTGCGCCAGACCAACGTGCTGACCACCGACCCGGACCCGACCCATTTGTGTGGCACCGGGCGCTGCCAGAGCCAGGACGGCGAAGTGCAGTCCCGTGGTTTTGAGCTGGAGGGCAAGGCCAGCCTCAACGATAACCTGGACATCACTGCGGCCTATGCCTACCTGGACAACCGCATCAGCAAGTCGAACAACACCGTGCGTTATGCGCCCATCAGCGATATCGGCGTAGGCCCGGCCATTGCCGCCGAAGGCACCACCACCTACGGTGTGCCGCGCCACACGGCCTCGGCGTGGGCCGACTACACCTTCCACGACGGCACCCTCAAGGGCTTCGGCGCCGGCGCGGGTGCGCGTTACGTCGGGTCTTCTTGGGGGGATACCGCCAACACCCTCAAGGTGCCGGGCTACACCTTGTTCGATGCCGCCGTGCACTATGACATCCCGAACATTACTAGCCTGAAGGACAACCTGCGCCTGGCGCTTAACGCCACCAACCTGGCGAACAAAGAGTATGTCGCGTCCTGCTACTCCTATTCGTGGTGCTGGTATGGCTCGCAGCGCACCGTACAGGCGAGCGCCACGTACCAGTGGTGAGGTAAAAAAAGACCTTGGCGCAAGGATTCGGGAGCAGCATCGCCAAGGCCTAAACGGGCTAGCGCTTAGCGGGCTCAATCCATTTGTTGACCACCGGCGCCTGCCACTGCCCAAGGGCATCGAGCAGGGCGCCGGGGTTGTCTTCGACGATCAGCATTTGGCTGTGTTCGGCCTTCATGAAACCTTCCCTGACGGCATGTGCGAACACGCTGCGCAGCGGTGCAAAGAAATTGGCCGTGTTCAAGCAGGCCACGCCTTTTTGATGCTCGCCCAGTTGGGTCAACGTCATCGCTTCCAACACTTCTTCGAAAGTGCCGAGGCCACCAGGCAGGGCGATGAAACCATCGGCCAGTTCGCTCATGCGCGCTTTGCGGCTGCGCATGTCCGGCAGGGTTTCATAGGCGCTGAGCCCCGGTTGCAGGTGCCCAAGGTCATGCAGCAATCGGGTGATGATGCCGATCACTTCGCCACCTTCGGCCAGCGCACTGTCGGCAATCACACCCATCAAGCCCTTGGCACTGCCGCCGTAGACCAGTCGAATGCCACGCCGGGCGATTTCTCGACCCAGGGCCTTGGCGTTCTCGGCGTACTGGGGGCTTGCGCCGACATTGGAACCGCAAAAAACCGTGATACTGCGCATCGGAAATCCTGGTTGGGGGAGGGCGTGGCAGTTTCATGCTTGGCTGCTGTCACGCACAGCGCCAAGAACGGCCTGGGCAACTAGGCCATCAGGCATGCCAGGATGCGCCGGCCCAAGGCTTCAGCGCGGGCCTGGGAGTCGATATTGGCAAAGCCCAGCAGCAAGCCGGGACCGGTCTGCTGCACCACACCCCACTCGCTCAATGCCTCCGCGTAGATACCCTCGTCCGCCAGTTTCTGCACCAGCAGGCGGTCTGATTGCGGCGCCTTGAGTCGTAGGATTAGGTGCATGCCGCCAGGCTGCGCATCGATGGAAACATGTTCGCCCATTGCCTTGCGCAAGCCGTTGGCAGTTGCCTCGCGCCGTTCGCTATACAGCTTGCGCATGCGTTGGATATGCCGGGCGAAATGCCCTTCGGCGATAAAGCTGGCGACGATTGCCTGCGTCAGTTCCGGGCAATGGCCGAGGAAGCTTTGGCTGACCTGTTCGAAACGCGCCACTTGGGCCGCAGGCACCACCAGATAGGCCAGACGGATGCCGGGGAACAGCACTTTGCTGAAGGTGCCGGCGTAGAGCACCCGACCATCGCGGTCCAGGCTCTTGAGGGCAGGCAACGGGCGGCTGACATAGCGGTATTCGCCGTCATAGTCGTCCTCGATGATCCAGGCGTGTTCGCGTCGGGCCCAGTCCAGCAGGGCCAGGCGGCGCGGCAGCGACAGGGAAATGATGGGCCGGCGTGACAATCACTGCGCGTGCAGTGCTGGTGGGGGACACGCACAGGCCATCCTGGTCCACCGGGACGGGGGTCGTGTTGATTTGCAAGAACGACAGCAGCGGACGCGTCGGCGGGTAGCCCGGGTCTTCGACCAGCACCTCGTCGCCGGGTTTGAGCAAGGCATGGGTGATCAGGCTCAGGGTGTTGCGGTAGCCCGAGGTGACAAAGATCTGCTCCGGAGCGCAGTGAATGCCCCGGGCCACTTGCAGGTAGCTGGCGATCGCGGTGCGCAGCGCGGGCAGGCCGCCGATTGGCGGGTTGGCCATGTCCGCCAGTTGCGTGGCACGCACGCAGCGCGCGGCGATTTTCGACCAGATCTTGCGGGGGAAGGCGTCCAGGGCCGGCAGGCCCATCTGGAAGGGCAGGACCTGCGCCTGTTGCCGTACGGCCTTGTAGGGCGTGATGACCACCGGCGTGGGCTGGGCGCTGGCAATGCCGTGGGCAACCACCGTGCCTGCCTGGCCACGGGGTTCGAAGTAACCCTCGGCGGTCAGCAAGGCGTAGGCGTTGTCGATGGTGCCCCGCGCCACGCCCAGTTCCTTGGCCAGCGCCCGTGCGGCCGGGACGCGCTCGCCCGGCTTGAGCAACCCCTCGGCAATCGAGCGGCGAAACCGCCAATACAACTGGCGGTAGATCGGCTCGGTCGAGCCAGGGTCTGGGGGTGGCAGGGTATGCATGGGAACGATCTCCAGGTCGCGGCTGCCCTCACTGTAGTCGCTTCATGACCTATGCCCAAGTGCCATAACCGGATGTGTTGACTGGGCCATCATGGTCCAGTCGCCGTGGCTGTTCATGGCCCTTCAGGGGTGGGCCATGGCGCGGCAACATGGTGCCTTCACTCAACCTAAACAGGATTCATCATGACCACTCGCCTCGACTACACCCAAGCATCCCCGGAAGGTTACAAGGCTTTCGGCGGCGTTTATGTCTACCTGCAAAACAGCGGCTTGCCCAAAGCGCTGATTGATCTGGTCTACCTGCGCGTGTCGCAGATAAACGGCTGCGCATTCTGCATCGACATGCACTCGCGTGATCTGCTCAAGCAAGGCCTGGCCGTGGACAAGCTGGTATTGGTGCCGGTGTGGCACGATGCCCGCAATGTATTCACGCCCCGTGAGCGCATCGCCCTGGCCTTTGCCGAAGCCGTGACCCGCAGCGATGTGTCGGACGCGGATTACGCAGCGGCCGCCGCCGAGTTCAGCGCCAAGGAACTGGCCGACCTCACGTATGGCATCGCGTTGATGAATGCCTTCAACCGCCTGGGCGTCACCTTTCGCACCACGCCTGCTGCGGCCCACTGAAACATTGCGCAATAAGGCAATTTAATGGCCCCTTTGTAACAAAATCATCGCCAGAATCGCTTTTATTTTCAGGTGGTTAGGTGAGGATGCAAATGCGCTCTGTTGGAATCATGCTGATCGCCTGTTCCCTGGCCGGCGGCGCGGCTGCCGTGCAGGCACGGGAGCTGCGCGAGGGTGACAAGTACATGTGCAGTTGGGGCGCCGGCACTGCCGCCAGGGCCCAGGAACTCAAGTTATCTGGAGTGTCGTTGTACGCGGCGCGGCAGAAGATCCAGACCATGAAATTCAACAAATCGTGGATGCGCATGATGGCCATGGGCATCACCGAACAAACCTACGACAGCCGCTCACGGCTCAAGCCCGAGGCGATTCGCCAGGGGTTCTATCAGGATTGCGTGCGCTACAAGGTCGCACGCAAATAACCCCTTAGCGCGACAGCGGCGAGCTGGCGTCCTCCTGGAAATACTGCTTTGCCGTTTCAATGAACCGCCGATTGGCCTGGGACAGGTATTCACTGGCGCGCCAGCACAGGTTAAAGTGCATGAACTGCGCCGGCTCGAATGACACGCCGACCAACCCCGGCTCCTGCTCCTGAACCGAACGCAGCAGGGTGGACACGCCCATCCCGCTGCGCGTCGCGGTAATCACCAGTGGCACAAAGTTGCTCTCCAGGGCGATGGTGAAACGCACGCGAGCGTTGCTGCAAAACGCATCCAGCAGATGGCGTTGCAGGAAGGTGTTGTCGAACACCAGCATCGGTTCACCCTGCAGGCGTTGCGCCGAAATGGATGGCGCGCCCGCCAGCGGATGCTGTTCGGCCATGCACAGCACCATCTCATCGCTGCCCAGCAACACCGATTCCCACGCCGGATCAACCCGCCGCGACTCCAGCAGCGCCACGTCGATGTCCCGCGTAGCCAGGCGTTCGCTGATGTCATCGGCACTGCCTTCCACCACATGCATGGCAATGCCTGGGTAACGCGTGCGAAATTGCATCAGCAGTTCGGGAATATGGCGGATGCCATACATGGGCGGCACGCCGACGCGGATCTCGCCGCTGTGCAGTTGGGTCAGGTCGTGCAATTCACGTCGGGCGCCGGCCAGTCCTTCCAGGCACGCTTCGGCACGCGCCAGGAACAACTGGCCTTCGGCGGTCACGCTGATCTGCCGCGTGGCGCGGTTGAACAGCGCTACTCCCAATTCGTCTTCCAGCCGGCTCACCGCCATGCTCAGCGCCGGCTGTGCCACGTGCAACGCGTGGGCGGCCTTGGTAAAGCTGCCTTGGCGGGCGATCTCGACGCAGTACTCCAACGCTTTCAGGTTCATACGGGCTCGCATAACAAACTGTGATGACTGGTTTCACAAATGGATATTTTCTGTGATGAAGGCGAGTCTATAACCTGTCGGCATTCTTCTCCACGCCGAGTGCCACACCATGCACAACTTTCGACCTTATTGGCTTGTCACCCTGATCGTCGGTGCTTTGGGCGGCAGCCTTGCCAGTTGGGCGGGGTGGCCGTTGCCCTGGGTGATCGGCTCGCTGGTGGCGGTGATGCTGACGCGCTGCGCCGGCAGCCTGGTGCCGGAAGTTCCCCATGGTCGCCAAGCCGGGCAACTGATTGTGGCGGTCGCCATTGGCTGTCATTTCACCTTGCCGGTAATGCAGCAGGTGGCGGCCCACCTCGGGCTGATCGTCACGGCCGTGTTGCTGACGCTGGTGCTTGCGCTGTGTTCGGTGCTGGTCCTGCATCGCTGGGGCGTGGGGTTTGGCACGGCGTTTTTTGCCCTGATGCCCGCCAACTCCAGCGAAATGGTGCACCTGGGCCGCCAACGCCAGGCAGACACCAGCTTTATCGCCGCCGCCCACAGCATCCGGCTGCTGCTGATCCTGCTGACAGTCCCTGCCGTCGCCACCTTTGGTATGCCCGCCGTGGCTGCCCCTGTGCCCTTGCCGGTGATCTGGCCGTGGCTGATCTTCATTCTGGCGATGGGCTGGCTGGCGGCCCTGGGTTTCAAGCAGTGCAAGCTGCCCAACCCGTGGACGTTCGGACCGTTCCTGATCTGCGCGGTGGGAGTGGGCTGCAATCATCTGTCGATGAGCATGCCGGGCTGGCTCAGTGGCAGCGGGCAGTTGTTGATCGGCTGTGCATTGGGCGTCGCGTTTGACCGCAGTTTCTTTCGTCGCGCACCAGGGCTGCTGGCCAAGGTGATGCTGTTATTGGTCGTGTCGGTGGTCACCACCGCCGTGGTTGCCTGGGCGCTTGGCGCCGGGTTGGGCATACCCTGGCTGTCGCTGGCCCTGGGCATGATGCCTGGCAGTGCGCCGGAAATGAGCCTGACCGCCGAAGCCCTGGGGCTGGCGGTGACCCTGGTGACGGCGATGCAAGTGATCCGCATGCTGCTGATCCAGGCGGCCTGCCTGCCACTCTATCGCCTGCTCAACCCGCAGCCGCAGGTGCAAGCACCGGTCAGTGCAAAATCTGCGTAAGCCTGTCCAACTTTGCCCCGGCGACCCTGGCCATACTGGCGCCAGGTAAACGAAGAGGCACAGGCCATGACTGATTACGTATTCACCCCCGCGCCAATCCCATCCCTCGCAGTAGAAGGCAGCGAGGCGCGCTTCCCGCTGCGCCGTGTGTTCTGCGTGGGCCGCAACTACAGCGAACATGCACGCGAGATGGGGCATGACCCGGACCGCGAGCCGCCATTCTTCTTCATGAAACCTGCAGATGCGGTGGTGCCGGCGCACGGGGTGATTGCCTATCCGCCGTTGACCGCCGACCTGCACCACGAGGTGGAACTGGTGGTGGCCATCGGCAAGGACGGCGTGGATATCAGCCCGGACCAGGCGCTTTCCCACGTCTGGGGGTATGGCCTCGGCATCGACCTGACCCGCCGCGACCTGCAAGCCCAGGCGAAAAAACACGCGCGTCCGTGGGAGTGGGCCAAGGCCTTTGACGAGTCTGCGCCCACCACGGCACTGCGTCCGGTTAGCGCGGTCGGGCACCCGTCCAGCGGCAAGATCTGGCTCAAGGTCAATGGCGAACAGCGTCAGGTGGGCGACCTGGCCGACCTGATCTGGTCTGTCAGTGACGTGATCAGCCATGCCTCGCGATCCGTCGCGCTCAAGGCCGGCGACCTTATCTTCACCGGCACGCCCGCAGGCGTTGGCGCGTTGCAGCCGGGCGACGTGGTCACCGCCGGCATCGATGGCATCGGCGAGTTGCGTTTCACCCTCGGCCAGGGTTGAGGCTACAGTGGTGCCCAGGCCACCCGAGAGACCGTTATGCCAGGCACCCGCGTCACCACCTATGGCATGGAACAGCGCAGCGACCGTCCCGACTTCTACATCCGCGACAAACGCGGCAGGGCGGCGCTGACCCATCCCCATCGCCATGAGTACTTCCAGATCCAGATCAACCTCGGCGGCGACACCGTGCAGCATATCGGTGGCGCAGTGCGGCCGTTTCCGCGCAAGGCCCTGGCGTTTATCCTGCCTCATCGCTTGCATGTAATTCCCCATCCCGCGGATGGCGAGTTCATGTTGATCAACTTCAGCCAGGCGTTTTTCCTGCCGCAGCTGACCTGCGACCCCTTGGACCTGGAAGACATCCCCATCGGCCAGGCGCCTGAGCTGTCGCCGTTTCGTTTCCAGGAACAGTTGGATTTCATCCTCGATGACACGGCGTTCGAGCAGGTGCAAACCTGGCTCACCCACATGCGTGAACTGGATGCCCAGCGTACCTTCGGCGCCCGTGAGCGCCTCAAGGGCTACCTGTTTCAACTGGTTGGCCTGGTCTGCGAACAGTACGCCGAGCCCCTGCAAGCCTTCGCCGCCAACAATGCCACCCGGCGTGGGCGCAAGGATGCACTGGCGCGCGTGCAGGGGTATATCCGCGAGCACCTGCATGAGCCGACGCTCAACCTGACGGATGCGGCCGCCGCCGCATTCCTGTCCCCCAATTACCTCACCCACCTATTGCGCAAGGAAACCGGCAAACCTTTCTCGCAACTGGTGCTCGACCGGCGCATGCAGTTGGCGCGCACCTTGTTGCTCAACAGTGCGCAGCTGATTGGCGCCATCGCGCACCGCTGCGGTTTTACCGATGAGGCGTACTTTTCCCGGTGTTTCCGCAAGGCCCATGGGGTGACGCCTGGGCAGTTCCGTCGCCAGCAGCATGGCGAGGCTCCGTAGGGCGTTTTACAAATCCACGACATTCACTGTGTTTCTATTTGCATACAATTGCGTCCTTCATCCGGGAGGCCAGTATGCAAACCCTGATCCGCACAGCGACACAGGACGACGTCGACACGCTTTTCGCCATTCGCACCTCGGTGGTGCAAAACCATTTGAGTGTCGAGCAAATGGCCGACCTGGGCATCACGCCACAGGTGCTGGCCGACAGCATCCGCGCGGCGCCTTGCGTATGGATCGCAGAAGTGGATGGCCAGCCCGCAGGGTTCAGCATGGTCGACCTGGCCGGGGGCGAGGTGTTCGCGATGTTTGTGTTGCCGACCCACGAGAACCTGGGCCTGGGCCGTCAATTGATGGCGGTGGCCGAGGCCGCGCTGTTTGAGCACCATGAGCGGCTGTTTCTGATCACCGACGGACGCGACGGCATACGGGCCAACGGGTTCTATCAGCGGCTGGGCTGGGCGGTGGTCGGCCAGGTCGAGGGTGGCGACGTGCGTTACGAGAAGAGCAGGGCGCCGTAACGTCATGAACGCGCCCGAGTCGCCGTCCTCCAACAGCTTTCGCTACTTCGTCGTCGGCGTGCTGTGCGTTGCGGTATTGCTGGGTGTCTATTTTGTTTGGCTCAATGCCGAGGTCGACCGCGAGCGGGACGCGGCCAATGATCGCCTGGCACTGTGCAGGCAGGTGGAAAGTGTGGCGCGTTCGGTACTGCCGCACAGCATTGAAGCCGAAGACACCTGCACGCATTTAAAGGGGCGTGTATCAAGAAGTGCGACAACGCAATAACCCTTTTTAATAAGTGGAAATATCACCGGTAGTTGCACCAAAAAGTGGCACTTATATACCTGCCCACCTTAAAAAAGGTGTGGTTATTGAATGACTTACAGCGCTTTTAATCCGACGAAAGGATTAAATTAATCTTGTGACGGCTTTTATCACTCGATACTATAGCCGGGCGTTCACCTCCCACGGTTTATGCATTTTTAAATCCCAAGTTTCCATCAGCTACTTGGGATTTTTTTTGCCTGCGATTTGACCTCTGCGTCACACTTCGCCGTCGGCGAATGCTGCACGCATTCGCCCAGTGCGTTTGGCGTGGTACAGCAATTTGTCGACCTCTTCGACAAACTCCAGCATCGGCGTATCAGGTTTGACGATGCGCGTGCCGACGCCGAGGCTCAGGGTGAGCAGGTTCGACACCGTCGAATAGCCGTGCTCGATCTGTTGCTGACGGACCAGATGCAGACAGCGTTGCGCCACTTGCCTGGCTGATTGCGCATCGGTTTCCGGCAACAACCACACAAATTCCTCACCGCCGATACGTGCAATGAAATCCCGTGGCCGGTTGGCCGCCTGGGACAGGGTGTTCGCCACGTGCCGCAAGCATTCGTCGCCCTTGATATGGCCGTAGTGGTCGTTGTACTGCTTGAAAAAATCGATATCCAGAATGATCAACGACAGCGGCAACTGGCTGCGCTGGGCGCTGGCCCATTCGCGTTCCAGTACGGTGTCGAACATGCGCCGGTTGGCGATGCCGGTCAGGCCATCCTGGTAGGAGTATTCCTCAAGTTGTTTTTGCAGGCGCACCAGGTGTTCTTCGGTCTTCTTGCGCTCGCTGATATCGAACATGAAGCCGATCAAGGCCTCGACCTCACCGTCCTTGCGCACCACGTGCACCACATCGCGAATCCATACGTAGTCGCCATTCACCGTCAGCGCCCGGTAGTCCGCCTCATGGTCCACCCCGGCGCGCGATTGCGACACGCAGAAGTTCACCACATAGTCGCGGTCGTCGGGGTGCATGCGCTCGACCCAATCGTCCACGCTGACCCAGCTTTGCGGCGCCCAGCCGAGCAATGTCTCGATCTGCGGGCCGATGTAGCTGAAGGTCATGGTCGGCCAATCGATGCGCCAGGGGATGGCCTTGGTCGACTCCAGCAAGGTCTTGTACACATCGCTGTCGGGCTGGCTCGGAGGGTCGATGCTCATGGTGGGCTGCTCAGGATGATGGCGAAAAGCCAAGAGCCTCTTTCGATCCTGGCGTCGAGTCAAGTGCTCGCCGCAACAGCAGACGAGAGGTCCAAAGGCAGGTTTTCTGGCGTCAGCGATTCGACGTTTCCAAGGCGAAATGAGGCCTAGCTAACACTTTCGCATGAATCGCTACATGCCCCGTAAAACCTCATCTACTCTGTCTCCATCACAACTACCGGGTGAGGCCCAGGGAAGGGGACTTATCATGATTTCAATCGTTGAATTCAACCGCATCATGGCCTCGGGGTTCCTGCCGCTGACGTGCGACTGCACGCTCAACAGCGACGGCTCGTTGCGCATCAATATCTTCGAACCGGTGTCCGGCCGGGTCGAGCTGTTACTGACGGGTGTGTCCCCCAACGGTTTGGACAGCATCCGTTCCATCTCAAACCTGATTGGCGAGTTGCGCACCGAGATCAAGGCTGGGCGCCGTGGGTTTGCGGCGGTGGGCTAGCCGTTGACGGTGTGGCTCGGCGCATCGAGGGCGCCGTAATAACGCCAGCAGCAATGGCGGTGTTCCGGCACGATCACGCAGCCGCTCAGGCTGACAATCAGCAGTGCGGCAACCAGCATGTAAAGTCGGCGGTACATGGTGTTTCCTCTTGGGTTGATCAGCGTTAATCCTTCAACGCCGCCACGTGGGTAAATCCGTCGCCAAGCTTTCAAACATTTCATCAAGCCCCGCCATCCCCTGGGCAATACTGCTCCCGTAAATAATCCGCGCGTTCTGCGACGGATTTTTCGCCACCCGCCGTTCAACCCATCAGCAACCTGCACTGTCGCCCGTTGCATGAAGGAGTTGCCATGAGACCCCTGGCCAAATTGCGTTTTGCCTTGCTTGCTCCGCTGGCCCTCGCCGCGTTTGTCAGCACCCCTGTGTTTGCCCAGACCGAAATCATCATCCGCCAGGCGCCACCGCCGCAACGCGTGGAAGTGATCCCTGTGGAGCGCCCCGGTTACGTCTGGGACCGCGGGCACTGGCGCTGGGAAGGGCGTGGCTACGCCTGGGAGCCTGGTCATTGGCAACCGGTGATGCGCAACGCGCGCTGGGAGCCCGGCCACTGGGAGGCCCATGGCCCCAATTGGTACTGGCGTGAAGGGCATTGGATCCGCTGACCGAGAATTGCCCGATTGAAAGACACTGATCCGGACGTTGAACTGCTTGCACGTATCAGCAACAACGAGCCTGCGGCCGTCAACGAAATGGTGACGCGCAAACTGCCGCGTCTGCTGGCGCTCGCCAGCCGGATCCTGGGGGATGCCGATGAGGCCAAGGACGTGGCCCAGGAAAGCTTCCTGCGCATCTGGCGTCACGCGGCCAGCTGGCGCAGTGGCGAGGCGCGCTTCGACACCTGGCTGCACCGGGTCGCGCTCAACCTGTGCCATGACCGCTTGCGCCGGCGCAAGGAGCGCCCGTTGAGCGACGACGACACGGCGGCGTTGGTCGACACCACGCCGTCCCTGGACGAACAGTTGGAAGCCGCCGACCGCAGCGCTCGCATGGCCGCCGCGTTGGCGGCGTTGCCCGAGCGCCAGCGTGAAGCGATTGTGTTGCAGTACTACCAGGAGCTGTCGAACATCGACGCCGCGGCCCTGATGAATATCAGCGTCGAGGCACTGGAGAGCCTGCTGTCGCGGGCCCGGCGCCAGTTGCGCAGTCAACTTGCCGACACACCCGGGCTTGCCCGCCCAGGAAGGGGAACATCATGACACCTGAACGATTTGCTTATCTGGCCGACGCCTACGGGGCCGATCTACAACGCTGGCCATTGGCAGAGCAAGGCGCCGCCCAGGCGCTGCTCGACAGCGGTAATGCCAGTGCGCGCGAAGCAGTGCACGCCGCTGGCTGGCTGGATGCCCAACTGGACAGCCATCAACTGGCCTTTCTCGACCCGGCACTGACCCGGAAGATTCGCCAGTCTGCGCCGCGTCGCGCGTCGTTCTGGTCGCGTTATGCCGGTTGGTTGTCGCCTGCGGGGCTGGTGGGGGTGGGCATTGCCGGCATCGTCACCGGCATGCTGGTGGCGTCCATGAGCGTGCCGCTGCCGATGGTGTCCGCCGAGGTGTTGCCCAGTGTGTTTGATCAGGGCGATGCGCAGGTCATCTTTTCCGTCAACGCCGAGGACACCGAGCAATGAGCGCCCAATCCCTGAAGCCGTGGTTGCTTGTCTCGGTGCTGCTCAATGTGTTTCTGATCGGCGGGGTGGGCGGTGGGTGGTACCACTGGGTGGCGAGTGCCAAGCCGGTGGAGGCGGTGGTCAACCAGCATGGGTTGCGGCAGGCGATGGTCAAGTTGCCCCCGGAACGGCGCAAGGAATTGCGCGCATTGCTGCGGCAGAACCGTGCGGACAGTCAGCCGTTGGTGATGGCGGGGCGGGAAGCGCGGTTGGGGGTAATCAAGCAACTGGAGGCGCCGACGTTGGACCGGGATGTGTTGGTGACGGAGTTGGCCAAGGCGCGGGAGGCGGACATGGCGTTGCGGGCGTTGGTGGATTCAACATTGGCGCAGTTTGCCGCGACGTTGCCTCGGGAAGAACGGCAGAGGTTGGTGGAGGCGTTGTATTTGCGGGGGCAGGAAGGAGGCAAGAAGCCCCGGTCTTGAGTACAGGATTACGGCCAGCGTGTTTGACGGGACGCCTAAGATCAAGACCAAAAAGCAAGAGCATGCCGGCCTGTGTGGTTGGATCAAAAGCAGGTACGTGTAGGCGCTGGCTTGCCGGCGATGCTAGCGCCTCGGTGATGCGGCCAAGTGGATTCAGGGCTGCTTCGCAACTCTGCATTTGGACTGCCTTGCACCTCGACGCGTTGCAAGCGCTTGGGTACCTTGAGCACGGCGGCGTGCTGCCGTTTGTGATCCGCAAGACCGTGCAACGAACCCGCCCAGGAGCGCTCGATGATTGATCCCGCTGTACTGCAACAATTGGCCCCCGATGGCGTGCTGCGTGCCGCCATCAACTTCGGCAACCCGGTGCTGGCGCAACGCGGCGCGGGCGGTGAGCCACAGGGGGTCTCAGTGGCGTTGGCCAAGGCCTTGGCTGAAGAGCTGGGTGTCGAGTTGGCGCTGATCACCTTCGAGGCGGCGGGCAAGGTCTTTGCTGCGCTGGCCGAGGATGCCTGGCGCGTGGCGTTCCTGGCCATCGAGCCGGTGCGTGAGCAGGAGATCGCGTTCAGCGCACCCTACGTGGCGATCAAGGGCACCTACCTGGTGGCGACGGATTCGCCCTTTACCCACGTCGCCCAATTGGATGCAGCGGGTCGACGCATCGCCGTCGGCCAGGGCGCAGCCTACGACCTGTACCTGAGCCGTACGGTGGCGCACGCCGAGTTGGTACGGGCGCCCACGTCGGCGGCCGCGGTGGACTGGTTTATCGCGCAAGGGCTGGATGCGGCGGCGGGGGTGCGGGACTTTCTGCGCACCCGGGTGAGCGCACAATGGCGCCTGGTCGAGGATGACTTCATGACCATCCGCCAAGCCATGGCAGTACCGGTGGCACATGCAGCCGCTGCCGCGTTCGTCAGATCCTTTGTCGAACGGCAGAAAGAGAATGGTGGGGTAAAGCGAGGTCTCGAGGCCAGCGGGCAGAGCGCTGAATTACAGGCGACGTAGGAAGGATTTGACGATGTGCCGGGTGGCGTCGGTGGTGTCCAGGTCGTCCATGGCGCCATAGGGATGCCACTGGCAATCGATTATTTCATTGCAAGGTTTTGCATCGGCGAGGTTTACCACCGAAGCTTCGAACACGTGGTGCACGGTGTCGCGCGCCTTGAGCTCCTGCAGGTACAGCAAGCCGTCCACGTTCAACCCGGTCTCTTCTTCCAGCTCGCGGGCCGCCGCGCCGACCGGACGCTCGTTGCGCTCGACCTTGCCCCCCGGCAGCGCCCATTTTGATCTGGCCTTGCGCACGAAGAGGATATGCCCCTCGTGTTCGCAAATGACCGTGGCCCTAATTTTCATCGTCTGTGCCCCCGCAGTGGGATGAGTGTCATAAAAGTGTAATGCAATTGTCATGCTAAGTGGTTATGGCGCTGACGTGTGGGGATGTGGATACTGCCCGATTGATCAAAACGGACGAGGAGAGCAGATGAGCACCGTACGCTGGGGCATGATCGGCTGTGGCAGTGTCACTGAATTGAAGAGTGGACCCGCTTTCTACAAAGCGCCAGGTTCGGCGTTGGTGGCCGTGATGGGACGCCGTGAAGAGGCGGTGCGCGATTATGCGGCACGCCACGGCATCGCGCGCTTCTACACCGACGCCCAGGCACTGATCAACGACCTCGAGGTGGACGCGGTGTACATCGCTACGCCGCCGGACAGTCACCTCGAATACAGCCTGATGGTCGCGGCGGCCGGCAAGCATTGCTGCGTCGAGAAGCCCATGTCCCTCAATGCCGAGCAAAGCGCTTTGATGCAGCGCACCTTCGAGCGCGCCGGGTTGCATCTGTTTGTCTCCTACTACCGGCGTTCGCTGCCGCGCTTCCAGCAAGTGCGTGATTGGCTGCGGGACGGGCGGATTGGTGAGCTGCGCCATCTGACCTGGACCCTGTGCAAACCACCGGGCGCCGACGATGCCAGCGCCGCCAACTGGCGCACCGACCCGGCCATTGCCGGCGGTGGCTACTTTGCCGACCTGGCCAGCCATGGGTTCGACCTGTTCCAGTACCTGGCCGGCGACATCATCGAAGTCTCGGGCTTTACTGCGCGACAAGCCGAGCGCTATGCGGCCGAGGACGCCGTGACGGCGTGCTGGACCTTCAGTTCGGGCGCACTCGGCATGGGCTGCTGGAATTTCGTCGCAGACCGCCGTGAAGACCAGGTGGAGCTGATTGGCAGCCGTGGGCGCATCCGCTTCTCGGTTTTCGAAGACCAGCCCCTGCACCTTGAAGGTGAAACCAACGAGGTGCTGGAAGTGCCGTGCCACGCGCATATCCAATGGCACCACGTGCTGGCGATGAACGCGCATATCCGCGGCGATGCCGAGCACCCGTCACTGGGCATCGAGGCGCTGAAGACCGATCGCATCCTCGACAAGGTGCTACAACGTAACCCCAATCATCCGGGGTAAGCCCGATAGGGTTGTTGTTTTTGGAAGGAACGGACGGATGAAATACTGGATGGCGTTGTGGCTGGTACTGGCCACAAGTGCAGGGGCGGCCCCGCGTACCCAAGGTACGCCGGGGGAGTTTGATTTTTATGTGTTGTCGCTGTCGTGGTCGCCGACCTTTTGCCTGACGCACCCGGACAATGAACAGTGCTCGGGCAAGGGCTATGGTTTTGTATTGCACGGCTTGTGGCCGCAGTACGCACGGGGAGGGTGGCCGGCCTCATGCGCACCCCAAGCGCAGTTGACTCACGAAGCGATCGAGAAGGGCGCGGCCCTGTTCCCGACCCGGTCGCTGCTCAAGCACGAATGGGCCAAGCACGGCACGTGCACAGGGCTGGAGCCGTTGGCCTACCTGGAAAAAACCGACCAGGCATTGGGCGTGGTGACTATTCCGCAGCCGTTGCAGCCGTTCAATACGCCGCCGTCGCTGCAGGCCAGTGAGATCGAGGCGTTGTTTCGCGAGAGCAACCCGCGCATGGGCAACCATGGGCTGGCGGTGATCTGCAAAGGCAAGGTGCTGTCGGAGGTGCGGGTGTGCCTGACCAAGGACCTGGCGTTCGCCGGTTGCCCGCGTAGCGTAAAAACCCAGTGCCGCGACGGCGATATCCGCATCCCCGCCCAGCGCTAAGGCAGCATCGCCACGCGATAGCGCTCGTCAAAATCTTCGGCCAATTGCGCCAACGTGACCTCGCCCAGGCGCTTCAACAGCAGCGCCTGGGCTTGCTCGAAGGCGTCCGTCAGCGCGGCGTTCACCGCTTGTTCCACCAGGCATTCCGGGTGATCAGTGGACAGGCCGATGGCAAATATCGACGGCGTGCCCAAGGCGTTGTGAATCTCCAGCAAGGTGATTTCACTCAACGGCTTGCCCAGGCTCCAGCCACCTTGATGGCCTTTTTCCGAGCGGACGTAGCCCTTTTCCTTGAGCAGCCCGAGTGTGCGCCGCACCACCACCGGGTTGGTGCCCAGCATCTGCGCGATGGTTTCCGACGTGGCGCGCTCTTCATGGCGACCCATATGGATCAGCACATGCAGCATGCGCGAAAGACGGGTGTCGTTTCTCATCAAGGGGCCTCGGGTCAATTCAGCGCACAGTATCCCTCGCAACCTGAAAAGTTGCGAGACTCTTGACGGCGTATTTTTACGTAACTTATGGTGTGTCGTGAAAGCGCCCGGATAACCGGGGGCACACCGCATGGGGTCATTTTCATGATGTACGACGTAATCATCGTGGGCGGCAGCTACGCTGGCCTGTCCGCCGGCCTGCAATTGGCACGGGCGCGGCGCCAGGTGCTGGTGATCGATGCCGGGCAGCGGCGCAACCGCTTTGCAGCCACGTCCCACGGGTTTCTCGGTCAGGACGGGCAGACGCCAGCGATCATCGCCGCCGAAGGTCGTAGCCAGTTGATGGAGTACGCGACGGTCACGTGGGTGCAGGACCGCGTGGTTGAGGCCGAAGGCTTCAGCGTGCGCACCGAACATAACGGTACCTTTGAAGGCAAGCGCTTGATCCTCGCCACGGGTGTGATCGACGTGCTGCCCGACATCGAAGGCCTGGAAGAACGCTGGGGCAAGCACGTATTCCACTGCCCTTACTGCCATGGTTATGAGCTGGATCAAGGCCGCATCGGGGTACTCGCGACCTCACCGCTGGCCATGCACCACGCGCTGATGCTGCCGGACTGGGGCACCACCACCTTGTTTACCAATGGCGTGTTTACCCCGGATGCCGAACAGCAGGCGCAGTTGGACCGTCGTGGGGTGCGTGTGGAAAGCGGGGCGGTACGAAGGATTTGCGGTGCGCGTGCCGACCTGGAATTGGACGATGGCCGGGTGTTCAACCTCGACGGTCTCTTCACGATGTCTCGCACGCACATCAGTCCATTGGCTGCACAGTTGGGGTGTGAGTTGGCCGACGGCCCCACTGGCCGTTACCTGCTCACCAATGACATGCGCCAGACCTCCGTGCCTGGTGTGTTTGCCTGTGGCGATGCCTCCCTCGCCGCGGGTTCCGTGGCGCTGGCCGTGGCCGAGGGCGTGCGCGCCGGGGTGGGCGCGCATTTTTCCTTGATCAGTGGTTGAGGTAGACCGGGCTGGCAGTGGACAACGAGGCTTTCACCGCATGGGTCATGTCGGTGATCAGCACTTCTTCGCGGTCTTCGCTCAGGGCTTGCAGGGTGAGGACGACGACTTCCTGCGGCGTGCTTTTGGGGGCTTGCACATCGGCGACCATGTCGGTGTCGATGTAGGCCGGGTGTACGCCGATGACCAGGGTGTTCTGCTCGCGCAACTCGCCGCGCAGGCCGTTGGTGAGGCCCCACTGGGCCGACTTGGAGGTGCTGTAGCCACCGGTGCCGGGAGGGCTCAGCCAGCTCAATACCGACAGCACGTTGATCAACGCGCCACCGCCTTGCTTGGCCAGGATCGGCGCAAAGGCACGGCTGACGCGCAGGGTGCCAAAGGTGTTCACGTCAAAGTGCTGCTGCAGGTTCTCGACGCTGTCTTCGGCCAGCAACGAGCCGTACTTCAGGAACCCCGCGTTGTTGATCACCACGTCGACATCCGTGCAGTGCTCGGCGGCACGCTGCACGCTGGCCGGGTCGGTGATGTCCAGTGCAATCGGGGTGCTGCCGGGGATGTCGACGCTGTTGGGGTCACGCGCGCCGGCATAGACCTTGGCTGCACCGCCTTCCAGCAAGGCGTTGACGAAGGCTTTGCCCAGGCCGCGATTGGCGCCGGTGACCAGTACTACTTTTCCACGAATGTCCATGATGCGCTCCAGCCTGCGAAATAAGGGATGAATTTGGTTTAATAATGAAACCGTTTTTATCCTGAGCCTGTTGGTCCTATAATGCAACCTAATTTTACGCCTGCCTGGAGGGCCGACGATGAAACGCAAATGCCTGGAAGGCGACGGCTGCCCGGTGGCTCGCGCCTTGGACGTGGTGGGTGACTGGTGGACGTTGCTGATCATTCGCGACGCCTTCGCCGGGGTGACGCGCTTCGGTGATTTCCAGAAGCACCTGGGCGTGGCAAAAAACATCCTCGCCACACGGCTCAAGGACATGGTCGAGCAGGGCCTGTTGCACACCAGCGAAGTCGGCGCGCGCAGCGAATACCAGCTCACTGACAAAGGCCGCGCGCTCATGCCGGTGCTGGTGACGCTGGCGCAATGGGGCCAAGCCTTCACTGAGGCCGAGCATGTCAGCGCCCAGGTGCTGGATGCGCGCTCGCTCAAGCCCCTGCGTAACGTGCAGATCGTTGCCGAGGATGGGCGGGTGTTGGGCATCGGCGATATCGTCACGCAATCGCCACTGGCTTGATGCCGCACAGGCGCTAGACTCTAAGGAACGTCTCCCATTGGAAGGGACATCACTTGAGCGCCGATTTCGAGAGCAAGACAACATTCCAAGGGTTGACCTTCAAGCTGTACCGAGGAGAGGGCGCTGCACTGCTGGCATTCGACCTGGCCCCCGACCTCGCCACCGTCGATTTTGTCGGCTTCAGCATCGAAGTGCGTTACCCCGGCAGTACGCACTGGGGCGTGCTGCACAACCGGTTGCACTTCGACTACCCACCCACGCCCGAGCGCCCGCGTACTTTTCCGTCCACCGAGGCGCCGTTCCAGAAATTCCGCTGGATCCATGTGCCCAGCGAGATCCTGCCGGGCTATTACCGCTACCGGGTCACCGCCTGCTACATGCGCGCCGACGGCGTGCTGAGCAAGGGTGTGGGCGTGGAGGGGCAGGTCAGCCTCGAAGCGCAAACCCTCAACCAGTTCGTGAATATCGGCTTCACCCGAGGTTTTGCGTCGTCCCAGGCGTACGGCGACCGTTTCGATAATGAAACACGTATCCTGCCGCCGGCTCGCTCTGCACCCAGCGCCTACCTGGCGTTGGACATGGCGCCGTTCGAACGCAATTACCAATGGCTGGGGTTCGAGGCACGGCAGTTGATTCTGCAGGTGCTGGATCAAGTGGCCAACGACCCCGAGCTGACCCTTGATGCACTGATCTACGAAAGCAAGGAGCCCGACCTCCTGCGCCGCCTGGAACACCTCGGCCCGCGCCTGCGCGCAATCATCGATGACCATGGCGACCAGGGCGCCGCCGACAGCTGTGAAAGCCTCAGCGCCACGCGCTTGAGCGCAGCCGGGGCGCAGGTCAAGCGCTTGCATTTTTCCAGCCAGCAGCACAATAAGGTGCTGATTGTGCGCCGCGCCGGCAAGGCGATCCGCGTGCTGGGCGGCTCCACTAACTTTGCCCTGCGTGGTTTGTATATACAGGCCAATAACGTGCTGTTGTTCGACGATGAAAGGGTCGCGGGCAAGTTTGCAGAGGTATTCGATGTTTACTGGCATTCGCCCGCGATGTTCCGCCAGCATCCGCTCGCGCAAAAGTGGTGGGTGGTGCGCGACGAGCCGGGCTCCAAAGTGTCGTTGTGCTTTGCACCCCATGCTGACAGCGCACTGTCCCTGGACCCCATCGCCACCAGCATCGAAAACGCCACCAGCTCGGTGCTGTATTCCATCGTGTTCCTCAGCCTGATCAACGGCAAAGTGCGCACCGCGCTGGATGAGTTGATGCGGCGCGCGCTGTTCTCCTATGGCGTGGCCCAGCGCACCGGCAAGCTGGCGGTGCGCAAGCCGGACGGCTCGGTGGGGCTGCTGCCGTTCGCCTACCTGGCGAGTAACGCGCCGGCGCCGTTCAGGTCGGAATGGTCGGGCAATGCGGGGAACATGGTGCACAACAAGTTTGTAGTCACCGACTTCAACGGCGCCAACCCCACGGTGTACACCGGGTCATCCAACCTGGCCGGAGGCGGGGAGAAGAACAACGGCGACCACCTGATCCGCATTGAAGACCGCAAGGTCGCCGTGGTGTATGCCATCGAGGCGTTGCGCCTGTTTGACCACTTCCACTTTCGCGTCAATGCCAGCCAGCCCGGTGCGCTGCAGACCCTGCGCCTGGCCAAGCCACCGGCAGCGGGGCAAAAAACCTGGTTTGACGCCTACTACCGACCCGGTCATGTGAAGGCGCGGGACCGCGAGTTGTTCGTCAAATAGGCTGGGGTTGGCCATCCACCAACTGCTGGAACAGCGGCGTCAGCAGGTCGACCAACACCTGGGGATCGGCCTTGGCCAGTGCCGACAGTTCGAGCATTTGGCGCATCACCTGGAACCCGGAAACCAACGCCATCACCAGTGCCGCGCGCTCCTCGTGGTGAGCGCCCTTGAGGGCAGCGGCCATGGTCGCCTGGTGACCTTTTTCCACCTGTTCGCGGCCGATGATGGCGGTGCGTTTGCTGGAAGCCGAGTGCAGCATGATCAGGAAACCTTCCAGCGGCGTGCTGCCGGCTTCGGTGATGCTGACCAATGCGGTGGCGAGGGTGCGTCCGAGATTTTGCGAAGGGAGGTTGCCTTCGGTGAGGATGATGGGGGTGGCCATGGTGTCGGCGATCACTTCGGCAAACAGCTGCTCCTTGGAGCTGAAGTAGCGGTTGACCAGCATCGCGGTCACCCCCGCGCCGGCGGCGATTTCACCTACGCCGGCGCCGTCATAGCCCGATTGGGCGAACGCTTTGCGCGCGGAGAGCAAGATGGCTTCGCGCGTGACGGCGGCGTTGCGCCGTCGTGGAATGGGGTTGGGCATTGGCGTCCTGACGTGGCTGGAAACGGTGGGCGCGCAGGTGATGCGCGCCGACAGGGTACAGGGTCTATTTGCCGTCGAGGAAGCCCAGCAATGCCGCATTGAACAACGCCGGGTCCTGCAGGAAGGCAAAGTGGCTGGTATTGGGCAGGATCAACAGGCCCGCACCGGGAATGGTCGCGGCCATGTACTCGGTGTGTTCGCGCTTGATCGCCTCGTCATGGTCGCCATCGGCAATCAGGATCGGCGTCTTGATGCTTTGCAGTTGCGCGTCGGTCCAGTTCGGTTGGCTGGCCCACATGTGGCTGATCTGTTCGACAAACGCGTCGTACTCTTTCGGCGTTGGCGACAGCTTGCCGTACTCCTTGCCCGCGCGTTCGATGAAGGCCGCGAAGGTGGGGTTCTTCTCGACGCCATCCTTCACCCCGGCAGTCTGGGTGTTGGCGGCGAAGGCGAACACTTTGCCGATACGGTCCGGGTGACGCAGGGCCAGGTCGATGCCGATGATGGCGCCGTCGCTCCAGCCGACGATATCGGCGCGGGGGATTTTCAGGCTGTCGAGCACGGCGACCACGTCGTCGGCCATCAGGTCGTAGCCGTAGGGTTTGTCGTCCCGCGAGCTGCGCCCGTGGCCACGGCTGTCGATACTGATCACCGTGTGCTTGGCGGCCAGCGCCTTGACCTGGTTGCCCCAGTAATCGGAGTTGGACAAACCACCGTGCAGCAGCACCACCGGCGAGCCATGGCCGGTGCGGGTGTAATAGACCTTGATGCCGTTGACGGCGGCGTAGCCGCCCTTGGCGCCAGCCACGGGGGCGGGCGTTGGCGGCAGGGTTTCCCAGCGTTCAGCTGCTTGGGCCGCAGAAAAAAACAGCATCAGGCAGGCGGCTGCCAACAGGCGACGTGACATAGCGGTTCCTTTTTTGTGTTGAGGGGGCTGAACTCTAGCATCGGCTGCGGCCCGGCAAATACGCATTTTTGCCTATCAAAACCTGCCGTTCGAAAGAAAAAAATGCAGTTATATCAATGGAATAAAAGCGTCTAAAGCCCCTTGTGGGCAATCAGGCTGTTGGCACAATCGATCAGCGTTTCGCGGGTCGGGCGTGTTTGCCAGCCGAGCATGACGCGGGCTTTTTCGGCTGTGTGGCGATGTTGGCGGCCGAGGTTGGGGGTCAGGCCGCGCAGGAGCGGATCGAAACGTGCCAGCAGGCGCAGCAGCCAATCGGGGATATTGCGGGTGGGCACCTGGCTGGCCGCTTCGTCTAGATGGTCACGCTGCCGCTGGGACATGTCGGCCATCCACGGGAGTTGCGGCGATCGTCTACAAAATAATTCGACGAGGGTTATTTTGTTCAATACCCCGCTCTTGATGCGCTTTACCGTGGACCCATCGCCACTCGTTCGAATAAGAAGGAATTGCAATGAGCTTGATCGTTTCCATGGCTGCGTTTGCGTTGGCCACCTCCATCACACCGGGACCTGTGAATGTGGTCGCCCTGAGTTCAGGGGCGCGCTTCGGTTTTGTGGCGAGCCAGAAACACGTGTTTGGCGCGGCGGCGGGTTTTACCTTGTTGCTGGTATTGATCGGCCTGGGCTTGCATGAAGTGCTGCTGCGCTGGCCGATCCTGACTCAGTTGATCCAGTGGGGCGGGGTGGTCTTCCTGCTGTACATGGCCTGGAAGCTGGCAGTGGACGATGGCCGGCTGGATGCCGATGGCACCGCCACCGCGCCGTCGATGCTGTATGGCGCGGTCATGCAATGGCTCAACCCCAAGGCATGGCTGGCCTGCGTCGCGGGGATGGGGCTGTTTGTGGCCGACGGTGATGCGCAGCAAGTGTGGCTGTTCGCGAGCCTCTACCTGGTGATCTGCTACCTGTCGGTGGCGTGCTGGGCCTATGCCGGGACGTTTCTGCGCCGCTACCTGGGCAATCCCCAGGGCGTGCGTGTGTTCAACCGCTCAATGGCCGCGTTGCTGGTGGCCAGTGTGGGTTATTTGCTGATGGCTTGAGCAGGTCGCGGTACTGCCCGGGCGTGGCGGCGAAGTGCAGCTTGAACGCGCGCTGGAAATGCGCCTGGTCGGCAAAGCCGGCGGCCAGGGCGACCTCGGCGATCAGCTCGCCGTTACGCAACTGGGCGCGGGCAAACTGGATACGCTGGTTCACCAGGAGCGCATGGGGCGTCAGCCCGTAATACTGCTTGAACGCGCGAATCAGGTAGGACGGCGATAACTCGGCAGCCAGGCAGATATCTTCGAGTTTCAACGCCTGGGTGCAATGGGCGCGGATGAACTCGGCGGCGCGTTCCAGCTTGTGGTTGACCTCACGTGGCGGCGTGTCGGAGGGGTTGAGGCGCTGTTGCACTTCACTGAAGTAACTCACCAGCGCACTTTGCTTTTGCAGGTGTTCAGCTTGCGTGTCCACCAGTGTGCGGTAGAGCGCCAACAGCCCGCGATACAACACGGGGTCGCACGTGTAAGGGGTGTTGAACGCTCGATAGCCCTGGTCGGTGCTGAACCCCAATTGGTATTGCAGGTCGGTCAGCCAGGGCGTATCGAGGTACAGCATCTGATAAGACCAGTGCTCGTTATCGATGGGGTTGCAGGCGTGCACATCGCCCGGGTTCATCAACACCACGGTGCCGGCGCTGATCTGGAAGGTCTGCGCGCCGTAGTGGTAATAGCTGCGCCCCAGGGTCACCGCACCGATGGAGAAGTGCTCGTGGGCGTGCCGACCGTAGGTGACCTTGCGTCCGTCGGCGATGGTGCGCGCTTCGATGAACGGCAGGCGCTCGTCGCGCCAGAACTGCGGCGCGTGCGCGGGATGCATGGGGGTGTTCGGCAGCATGGTGGCTGTTCCGTCCCTTGAGAGATCGAAGGAGGATCATTGCACAGGCTGCCACAAGTTTCAGGTGCTTAAGCGCGGCTGCTGCACGTTTGGCAAGAGAGCAAGCTCCCTTGCCACCGGTTAGCGTTCGAGCCTAGAAGTCCCACTTGGTCGCCAATTGCAGGCTACGCGGTTCGCCGTAGAAACCGGTGCCGAAGTTGCCCAGGCCCGTGTAGTACGTTTTGTCGAACAGGTTCTTCACGTTGAGCGTGGTGCTCAGGTGGTCGTTGAAGCGGTAGCGCGCCATCAGGTCCACCAGGTAGTAGCTGTCCTGGGTGATGCGCGAGTTGTGGCCGAAGTTGACCGTGTCATTCGGGTCCGGCTGGAACACATTGCCGAAGAATTCGCTCTGCCAGTTCACGCCGCCGCCGACGGTGACGTTCTCCAGGGCGCCGGGCAGGCGGTAAGTGCTGAACAGGCGCACCACTTGCTGTGGCGTGGTGGTTTGCAGCACCGAGCTGTAGACGTAGCCGTCATTGGCGTCGCGGGTGTGTTGGTAAGTGTAGCCGGCGGAGACGTTCCAGCCGTCCAGCACTTCACCCGACAACTCCGCTTCGAAGCCTTTGGTGGTGGCGCCGGCGATGGCGCGGTACACCGAGTCGGTCTCGAAGCCCGAGACGTACTCGGCAACATTGTCCTGCTCAATGCGAAACGCTGCAAAGCTGGCGTTGAGGCGGCCGTCGTAGAACGCGGCCTTGATCCCGGCTTCGTAGGTATCGCCTTCGATTGGATCAAGCAGTTTGCGGTCGGCGTCCTTGCTGGTTTGCGGGCGATAGATCTGGGTGTAGCTGGTGTACACCGACCAGGTGTCGTTGAGGTCATAGACGATGCCGGCGTACGGCGTGACCACGCCGCTCTGGTGGTAGGTGGTGCGGTTGTCGGCCTTGGTCGGGTCGTAGAAGTCGGTGGTGTCGGTGCCGCTGAACGTGCTCACGCGGGTGCCGAGGATCACCGACAAATCATCGGTGGGTTTCAGGCGCGTGGCCAGGTACGCCCCGGTCTGGCGCTGCACGATATCGTTCTGGCCGCTGCGCGGGATGTACGGCTTGGCGTATTCGCCGTGCCAGTCGAAGATACTGCCGCCCACCAGTGGGTAGATCGAGCCGTACACCGGCACGTCCTGTTTAGAGCGGGTGGCCATGAAGCCCATGATCAACTCGTGCTCGCGGCCAAACAGGCTGAACGGCCCGCTGAGGTTGACGTCCAGGGTGTTCTGCACCTGGTCGCCCTTGTACTTGCCCATGAACATGTACATGTTCTCGCCGCTGACCGGGTCCGGGTTGCCACCGCTGGCGGACGCGAGCAGGGTGTCGTGCTGGCTGCGCTTGCGGTCGAGGCTGACCTTGAGCGACCAGTCATTCGCCAGCTTCTGCTGCACTGAGGCGAAGAGCGTCTGGTTGGTGAAATCGCGGCGGCTCCAGTCGGCGGCCGGGTTGAACGAACGCGAGAAGTGGGTGCGCGAACCGTCGCTGAAATACATCGGGAAACCGGTCCAACTGGCGCCGCGTGAGCGCGTGTCCTGCTGGTCGATGCCGAAGGTCAGCAGGGTGTCGGGCGTCAAGTCGGCTTCGAGGATGCCGTAGGCGATGTCCTTGGTGTGCTGGTAGTGGTCCAGGTACGACTGGCGGTCCTGGTACACACCGACAAAACGCCCGCGCACATTGCCGGACTCGGTCAGCGGGCCGGAAAGGTCGCCTTCGGTGCGGTAGTTGTCCCAGGAACCGAAGGTCTGGGTCACCGAGGCCTTGAACGCCGCCGTGGGTTTCTTGCGGATCAGGTTGACGGTGGCCGACGGGTCGCCGGAGCCGCTCAGCAGGCCGGCCGAGCCCTTGATGATTTCCAGGTGGTCATACACCGCCATGTCGGTGCTGGTGGTGCCGTAGTCATACACGCCGTCGTAGGTGGAGTTGACGCCGTCATACTGGAAATTGGTGATCGGCAAGCCCCGGCTGGAGAACTCCCAGCGCTCGCTGTCGTAGTTCTGCACGCTGACGCCAGGGGCGCGGCGCAGGGTGTCGGCGATGTTCGTGGAGCCCTGGTCGTCCATCTGCTGGCGGGTGATCACCGTGACCGATTGCGGGGTTTCGCGCATCGACAGCGGCAGGCCGGTGGCCGACGCCATGGAACCGGTGGTGTACGAATGCGTGTCTTCGGTGGTCGCGCCCAGGCCCTGGCCGGAGATCGTGGTGGCGCCCAGCTCCAGGGCGCCGCTGTTGGCTGGAATCGGCTCCAGTACGTAGCTGTTATTGCCCTGGGCGACGGCCTGCAAGCCACTGCCTTGCAACAGGCGCTGCAAACCGCTGGCGGGGGTGTAGCTGCCATTCAGGCCGGGGCTGGTTTTACCGGCGGCGAGGTTGTTATGGCCTGCGATGAAAAGGCCGGACTGCTCGGCAAAGCTGTTCAACACACTGACCAGGGAGCCGGCGGCGATCCGGTAGTTGCGAGTGGCTTCCTGGGTGGCGGCTGATTCGGCGGCGTAGGCCGCCGGCGCGCCGAGGCAAAACAGCGACGTGGCCAGCGCCAATGGGCGCAGCGCAAAACGAGCAGGTTGCGACATGAAGGGTTCCCTTTGGATCAAATCGATCGGCGAAATAGAGCGTCTGCAGGGTTAACCGAACGAGTGTGGGAAAAGGGAACTGACATTTAGCGTTTTTTTACTTTGGCCCGACAGTGACCCACCAGGGCATCGGCCTGTCGACGCGAATCGGCAGCGCCGCTTGCAACAGGTGCAGGGCGTGATCGCTGTCGATCAGCGGGAATGAACCCATCACCGGCAGTTGCGCCACAGCCGGGTCGCAGCCCAGGTGGCCGGGGCGATAGCGGTTGAGTTCGGCGATCAATTGGCCCAGCGGGAGGTTGTCCGCCAACAGCACGCCACGGCTCCAGGCTTCACGGGCCGGGGAGACCGGTGCAGTAGGGGCGAAGCCGTCGCGCGTAAAGGACACCTGTTGGCCGGCTTCGAGGATGCGTGCCTGCGCGTCGTGCGTGGTGACCTGCACCCGCCCTTCGAAGACGTTGAGCTGGGTGTGATGCTCGCCGTGCAGCACACTGAAATGTGTCCCCAGCGCCTGCATACGCCCGTGTTCGGTGTCCACCAGGAATGGCCGGCTGGCGTCCTTGGCCGTGTCGATCAGCACTTCGCCAAAGCGCAACTGCAACAACCGTTGTAGCCCATCAAAACGCACATCCAACGCACTCAAGGCGTTCAGCCACACATGGCTGCCATCGGCCAGCAGCGCATCGCGCGTCTCGCCGCTGCCGGTGGCGTAGTCCGCACGCCAGCCGCCAACCAGTCGAGGCAGGGCGGTCGTGCGCCAGGTGCCCCAGGCCAGTGTCGAACCGGCACACAGCACCAACAGCGTCTTGAGGGTCTGGCGCCGCGAACTGCGCAACGCCCGGCTGGCGCCTTGGGGTTGTTCCATCAAGGGCGCAAAGCGTTGGCTGACCCGCTCGACATACTGCCAGGCCGCCAGGTGCTCGGGGTTCTGTGCCACCCAGGCTTGCCAACGCTGGTGCTCCTGGTTGCCGGCCGGGTCCTGCAGGCGCACGTACCAGTGCGCCGCCTGCTCCAGGCTGGCATGGCTGAGGGTGCCGGAAGTGTTCATTGCACCAGCATCCCGTCGAGTTCGGCTTCAAGGATGGCGCAGTGCAGAAGGGCCTGGGCCATGTATTTCTTGACCATGCGTTCACCCACGCCCAGGTGCTCGGCGATCTGTTTGTAAGGCTGGCCGTGCAACTGGGCGAGCAGGAAGGCTTCGCTGACTTTCTTCGGCAGGCGCGCGAGCATGGCGTCTACTTCGTAGAGGGTCTCGACGATGATTGCGCGTTGTTCCGGTGAAGGCTGGATGGCTTCCGGGCACAGGGCCAGGCTCTCCAGCCAGGCTTTTTCGAGCTGACGGCGGCGCCAGTGGTCGATGCACAAGCCACGGGCGATGGTGGCCAGGTAGGAGCGCTGGCGCAGGTGATCGGTCTCGACCGGAGGCCGGTTGAGGATACGGATAAACGTGTCGTGGGCCAGGTCGGCGGCATCCCAGCGGTCGTTCAAGCGGCGCCGTAACAGGCCGAGCAGCCAGCTGTGGTGGGTGCCGTAGAGGTGGGTGAAAGAGGTCGACACGATTTCCATCCAGCGCAAAAGGATTGGCGTAAATAAGAATTGGTCGCGATTAAAGCAAAGGGGGCGCGTGCGCGCAAATGATATTGAATGGCTGTTATGGGGGAGCGGGCTTGCCCGCGATGGCGGCGCATCAGTCGATGAATGTATAGGCTGGCCCGCCGCTAACGCAGCCGAGCCAGCTCCCGCATTTTGGGTCAGGCGGGTACTAGGAACGCGGCCTCCAGCAGCTGACGGGTGTAGGCATGCTGCGGATCGGCGAAAATCGCCTGGGCATCGCCTTGCTCCACCACCTGCCCATGTTTGACCACCATCAACTGGTGACTCAAGGCTTTGACCACGGCCAAGTCATGGCTGATAAACAGGTATGTCAGGTTGTACTTGGCCTGCAGGCTGCGTAGCAGTTCCACCACCTGGCGTTGCACCGTGCGGTCGAGGGCCGAGGTGGGTTCGTCGAGCAGGATCAGGCGTGGCTTGAGCACCAGTGCGCGGGCGATGGCGATGCGTTGGCGCTGGCCGCCGGAGAATTCGTGGGGGTAGCGGTGCCGGGATTCCGGGTCCAGGCCCACCTCCTTGAGTGCTGCGATAATCGCGACTTCCTGCTCGGCCGGTGTACCCATCTTGTGGATGCGCAGGCCTTCACCGACGATCTCGCTGACGCACATGCGCGGGCTCAGGCTGCCGAACGGGTCCTGGAACACCACCTGCATTTCCCGGCGCAGCGGGCGCACCTGCTGCTGGGTCAGCTTGTCCAGTTGCTGGCCTTCGAAGCGGATCCCGCCCTTGCTGGCGATCAACCGCAAAATCGCCAGGCCCAGGGTGGATTTGCCCGAGCCGCTTTCGCCAACGATGCCCAGGGTCTGCCCCTGGGGCAGGCTGAAGTTGATACCGTCCACCGCCTTGACGTAGTCGACGGTGTTGCGCAAAAAGCCTTTCTTGATCGGGAACCACACCTTGAGGTCATCGACTTCCAAAAGCGGCGCGCCCACCGCGTTGTTGGCGGGCCCGCCACTGGGCTCGGCCGCAAGCAGTTCCTGGGTGTAGGGATGCTGGGGCGACTGGAACAGCGTCTCGCAGTCCGCCTGTTCGACGATGCAACCCTTCTGCATCACGCACACGCGGTGGGCAATGCGCCGCACCAGGTTAAGGTCATGGCTGATCAACAGCAGCGCCATGCCCAAGCGCGCCTGCAACTCCTTGAGCAGTTCCAGGATCTTCAGTTGCACCGTCACATCCAGCGCCGTGGTCGGCTCATCGGCAATCAGCAGTTCTGGCTCATTGGCCAATGCCATGGCGATCATCACCCGCTGGCGCTGGCCGCCGGACAACTCATGGGGCAGGGCCTTGAGGCGCTTGTGCGGTTCGGGAATGCCCACCAGTTCCAGCAACTCCAGGGTGCGCTGGGTGGCGACCTTGCCGGTGAGCCCCTTGTGCAGGCCCAGCACTTCATTGATCTGCTTCTCGATGTTGTGCAGCGGGTTCAAGGAGGTCATCGGCTCCTGGAAGATCATCGCAATGCGGTTGCCGCGAATGTGGCGGATGGTTTTTTCTTTGAGTGTCAGCAGGTCCTGCCCGGCATAGTTGATGGTGCCAGAGGGGTGCCGCGCCAGCGGGTAGGGCAGCAGGCGCAGGATCGAGTGGGCCGTCACCGATTTGCCCGAACCGCTTTCGCCCACCAGCGCGATGGTTTCGCCGCGCTTGATGTCGAAGCTGACGTTGTTCACCACACGGTGGTGATGGTCGCCCGTGACAAACTCGACGGAGAGGTCGCGGATTTCGATCAGATTGTCCTGATTCATCTCATTTCCTCGGGTCGAAGGCATCGCGAGCGGACTCGCCGATAAACACCAGCAAACTCAACATGATTGCCAGCACGGCAAAGGCACTCATGCCCAGCCACGGCGCTTGCAGATTGGATTTGCCTTGGGCCACCAGTTCACCCAGCGATGGCGAGCCAGCCGGCAAACCAAAGCCGAGGAAGTCCAGGGCGGTGAGGGTGCCGATGGCGCCGGTGAGGATGAACGGCATGAAGGTCATGGTCGACACCATCGCATTCGGCAAAATGTGGCGGAACATGATCGCGCCGTTCTGCATGCCCAGGGCCCTGGCGGCGCGCACGTATTCCAGGTTGCGTCCGCGCAGGAACTCGGCGCGTACCACGTCCACCAGGCTCATCCACGAAAACAGCAGCATGATCCCCAGCAGCCACCAGAAGTTGGGCTGCACGAAACTGGCGAGGATGATCAGCAAGTACAACACCGGCAACCCGGACCATATTTCCAGGAACCGCTGCCCCGCCAGGTCGACCCAGCCGCCATAGAAGCCCTGCAAGGCCCCGGCGATCACGCCGATGATCGAGCTGAGCACTGTCAGCGTCAGGGCAAACAGCACCGACACACGGAAGCCGTAGATGACCCGCGCCAGTACGTCGCGGCCTTGGTCGTCGGTGCCCAGCAGGTTCACTGAAGAGGGCGGCGCCGGGGCGGGCACCTTGAGGTCGTAGTTGATGCTCTGGTAGCTGAACGGGATCGGCGCCCATAAGGTCCAGGCGTCCTTGGCCTTGAGCAGTTCCTGGATATACGGGCTCTTGTAGTTGGCCTCCAGCGGGAACTCGCCGCCAAAGGTGGTCTCCGGGTAGCGCTTGAGCGCCGGGAAGTACCAGCCACCGTCGTAGTGCACGGCCAGAGGCTTGTCGTTGGCGATCAGCTCGGCGCCCAGGCTCAGCACAAACAGAATCAGGAACAGCCACAGCGACCACCAGCCGCGCTTGTTGGCCTTGAACCGCTCGAACCGGCGGCGATTGAGGGGGGATAGATTCATCTCAATGCTCCCGGCTGGCAAAGTCGATGCGCGGATCGACCAGGGTGTAGGTGAGGTCGCCGATCAGTTTCACAATCAGCCCCAACAGGGTGAAGATGAACAACGTGCCGAACACCACCGGGTAGTCGCGGTTGATCGCCGCTTCAAAGCTCATCAGGCCCAGGCCGTCGAGGGAAAAGATCACCTCCACCAGCAGCGAACCGGTGAAGAAAATGCCGATAAACGCCGAAGGGAAGCCGGCGATTACCAGCAACATCGCATTGCGGAACACATGGCCGTACAGCACGCGGTGGTTGGTCAGGCCCTTGGCTTTGGCGGTGATCACGTACTGCTTGTTGATCTCGTCGAGAAAGCTGTTCTTGGTCAGCAGGGTCATGGTGGCAAAGTTGCCGATCACCAAGGCCGTGATAGGCAGCGCCAGGTGCCAGAAGTAATCGAGGACCTTGCCGCCCCAGCTCAGCTCGTCGAAGTTGTTCGACGTGAGCCCGCGCAAGGGGAACCAGTCCAGGTAACTGCCACCGGCAAACACCACGATCAACAGGATCGCAAACAGGAACGCCGGGATCGCGTAGCCGACGATGATCGCCGAACTGGTCCACACATCGAAATGGCTGCCGTGCCGCGTGGCCTTGGCGATCCCCAGGGGGATGGACACCAGGTACATGATCAGCGTGCTCCATAACCCGAGGGAGATGGACACCGGCATCTTTTCCTTGATCAGATCGATGACCTTGGCGTCACGAAAGAAGCTGTCGCCGAAATCCAGCTGGGCGTAGTTCTTGACCATGATCCACAGGCGTTCCGGCGCCGATTTGTCGAAGCCGTACATCTTCTCGATTTCCTTGATCAGCGCCGGGTCCAGGCCCTGGGCGCCTCGGTAGCTGCTGGAACCGGCCACCGACACCTCGGCACCGCCGCCGGCAATGCGGCTGGTGGCGCCTTCAAAGCCTTCGAGCTTAGCGATCATCTGTTCCACCGGGCCCCCGGGGGCGGCCTGGATGATGACGAAGTTGATCAGCAGGATCCCGAACAGCGTAGGGATGATCAGTAACAGGCGGCGAAAGATATAGGCCAGCATTTAATCGCCTCCGCTCGCCGGATCGGCGTGGGTGCTCGTGTCTAGGGGAATGGCAGGCTTGGCGTCGGGTTTGGCCCACCAGGTGGCCGTGCCGACGTCGTAGCGCGGCGGGACTTTGGGGTGGCCCAGGTGGTCCCAGTACGCGACGCGGAAGGTCTTGATGTGCCAGTTCGGGATCACGTAGTAGCCGAACTGCAACACGCGGTCCAGGGCCTTGGCATGCGCCACCAGGCTTTTGCGCGAATCGGCGTCGATCAGCTCTTCCACCAACTGGTCGATGGCCGGGTCCTTGAGGCCCATGTAGTTGCGGCTGCCAGGTTTGTCGGCGCTGGAAGACTTCCAGAACTCCCGTTGTTCATTGCCCGGCGAGGTGGACTGCGGGAAGCTGCCCACCAGCATGTCGAAGTCCCGCGAGCGAATGCGGTTGACGAACTGCGAGACGTCCACCCGGCGGATCACCAGGTCGATCCCCAGGTCAGCCAGGTTGCGCTTGAACGGCAGCAGGATGCGCTCGAACTCGGTCTGGGCCAGCAGGAACTCGATTTTCACCGGCTTGCCAGTGGTGTCGACCATCTTGTCGTCGACGATGCGCCAGCCGGCTTCCTGCAGCAGTTGGTAGGCTTCGCGTTGCTGGGTGCGGATCATGCCGCTGCCGTCGGTCTTGGCCGGTTCGAACGCCTGGGTGAAGACTTCGGGCGGGATCTTGTCGCGCAGGGGCTCGAGGATTTTCAGCTCGTCTGGACCTGGCAGGCCGGTGGCGGCCATCTCCGAGTTTTCGAAGTAACTGCGGGTGCGGGTGTAGGCACCGTTGAACAACTGCTTGTTGCTCCACTCGAAATCCAGCAACAGGCTGATGGCCTTGCGCACCCGCACGTCCTGGAACATCGGTTTGCGCATGTTGAACACGAAGCCCTGCATGCCGGTGGGGTTGCCGTTGGGGATTTCTTCCTTGATCAGGCGACCCTGGGCCACCGCCGGGATGTTGTAGGCGTTGGCCCAGTTCTTGGCGCTGAATTCCAGCCAGTAGTCGAACTGCCCGGCCTTGAGGGCTTCCAGGGACACGGTGCTGTCGCGGTAATAGTCGGTGATGCGGTTATCGAAGTTGTAGAAACCCTTGGCGACCGGCAGGTCCTTGGCCCAGTAGTCTTTGACCCGCTCGTAGCGGATCATGCGCCCGGCCTTCACCTCGGCGACCTTGTACGGCCCGCTGCCCAGCGGCACTTCAAGGTTGCCCTTGGCGAAGTCGCGGGTCGCCCACCAATGCTTGGGCAATACCGGCAGTTGGCCGAGGATCAGCGGCAATTCGCGGTTATTGGTGCGCTTGAACTTGAACAGCACCTTCAGCGGGTCCTCGGCGACCACTTCGTCGACGTCGGCGTAATAGGTGCGGTAGATCGGCGAGCCTTCCTTGATCAATTCCTGGAAGGTAAACACCACATCTTCGGCGCGGATCGGGTGGCCGTCGTGGAAGCGTGCTTCGGGGCGCAGGTAGAAGCGCACCCAACTGTTGTCCGGGGCTTTTTCGATCTTGCCGGCGACCAGGCCGTACTCGGTGATGGGTTCATCCAGGCTCTGCATGGCCAGAGTGTCGTAGATCAGGCCGAGGTTGTCGGCCGGTACGCCCTTGCTGATGTAGGGGTTGAGGCTATCGAAACCGCCCATGGCCGACTCTCGGAACGTGCCGCCCTTGGGCGCATCCGGGTTGACGTAGTCGAAATGCTTGAAGTCGGCGGGGTATTTCGGCGGCTCGTTGTAGAGCGTCAACGCATGTTGCGGGGCGGCTTGGGCCATGGTGCACAGCAGCAGGCCGCCGAGCAGGGCAGTACGCAAAGACATCATTGGGCTTTCTCCGAAGCTTTCAGCCACCATGCGCTCAGGCCCAGGCTGTAGGGCGGCGTGGTGACAAAGGCGAACCGGTTGCGGTACGCCAAGCGATGATAGTTGAGGTACCAGTTGGGAATGCTGTAGTGCTGCCACAGCAGCACCCGGTCCAGGGCACGGCCGGCGGCCAGTTGTTCCTCGCGGGTCTTGGCAGCCAGCAGGTGTTCCAGCAGGTGATCGACAACCGGGTTGGCGATGCCTGCGAAGTTCTTGCTGCCCTTGATCGCGGCCTGGCTGGAGTGGAAATACTGCCACTGCTCAAGGCCCGGGCTCAGGGTCTGGTTGAGGGTGATCAGGATCATGTCGAAGTCGAATTGATCCAGGCGTTGCTTGTACTGGGCGCGGTCGACGGTGCGCAGGCGCGCGTCGATGCCGATGCTGATCAAGTTCTCGACGTAGGGCTGCAGGATGCGCTCCAGGTTCGGGTTGACCAGCAGTATCTCGAAACGCAGCGGTTGGCCGTCCTTGTTGAGCAGGCGCTGGCCGGAAAGCTTCCAGCCGGCGTCGCTGAGCAGCGCCAGCGCACGGCGCAGGGTTTCGCGGGGGATGCCACGCCCGTCGGTTTGGGGCAGGCTGAACGGCTGGGTAAACAGGTTGGCCGGCAACTGCTCGCGGTAAGGCGAGAGCATCAGCCACTCATGGCCGGTGGGCACACCGGTCGCGGCGAATTCGCTGTTGGGGTAGTAGCTCAAGGTGCGCTTGTAGGCGCTGCTGAACAGGGTGCGGTTGGTCCATTCGAAGTCGAACATCAGCCCCAGGGCTTCACGCACCTTGGTCTGGCTGAAGGTGGGCCGCCGGGTGTTCATGAACAGGCCCTGGCTCTGGGTCGGGATCTGGTGGGCGATCTGCGCCTTGATCACGTCGCCACGGTTCACCGCGGGGAAGTTGTAGCCATTGGCCCAGTTCTTGGCCTGGTGCTCTATGTAGATATCGAACTCGCCGGCCTTGAAGGCTTCGAAGGCCACGTCGCTGTCGCGGTAGAACTCCACTTCGACCTTGTCGTAGTTATAGAAACCCTGATTGACCGGCAGGTCCTTGCCCCAGTAATCCTTGACCCGTTCGAACACCAGTTGCCGGCCAGGCGTGACCTTGCTGATGCGGTACGGCCCGCTGCCCAGTGGCGGTTCAAAAGTGGTGGCCTTGAAATCGCGGTTTTTCCAATAGTGCTGGGGCAATACCGGCAACTCGCCCAGGCGCAGGATCAGCAACGGGTTGCCGGCGCGCTTGAACACAAAGCGGATGCGGTGCCGGTTGAGGATATCCACCCGTGCCACTTCCTGCAGGTTGGTGCGGTACTGCGGGTGGCCTTCGGTCAGCAGGGTGCGATAGGAAAACGCCACGTCAGAGGCGGTGATCGGCTTGCCATCGTGAAAGCGCGCTTCCGGGCGCAGGTTGAACACCACCCAGCTGCGGTCCTCGCTGTATTCCACCGACTGGGCGATCAACCCATAGCTGGAGGTGGGTTCATCGCCGGAAGGCGCGTACAGGCCGGTGCCGACCATCAACGGCTCGTTCAGCTCATTGACGCCGTATTGCAGGAAGTTGGGCGTGGAAACCGGGCTGGAGCCCTTGAAGGTGTAGGGGTTGAGGGTGTCGAAGGTGCCAAAGGCCATGACCCGCAATGTCCCGCCTTTCGGCGCTGCAGGGTTTACCCAATCGAAGTGGGTGAATTTGGCCGGGTACTTGAGGCTGCCGAACTGTGCATAACCGTGGCTCTCGGTAATCGTCGCGTTCGCAGCAAAGCTCAAGGCCAGACTTATTAGTAGAAGGAGGGGACGCTTCAAGTCAGGGATCCGATCCAGGCGGCTTGGGCTTTATGATCGGTACAGTAACAGCTTGTTCCGGTTGGAAAAAGCCGGTCGGCTGACGGAGATTCCATGTGGCGCTGGCTTGCGTGGTGAGCGGGCTTGCTGTGGTGAGCGGGCTTGCCCCGCGCAGGGCTGCGCAGCAACCCCGTTGGCTATACGCATTGTTCCAGACAAAATGCATTGCATGGTTTTAGGGCTGCTGCGCAGCCCAGCGCGGGGCAAGCCCGCTCACCACATAGCCCGCTCACACAAACAAGCTTTGTTTGTCAGTCAGCGTGGCCCGGAAACCACCAGCATCTGCCCCGGCTTGAGCGCCTGGCCAGTACGCGGGTTCCAGCGCTTGAGATGTTGCATCTCAACGTTGAAGCGCTTGGCGACGATGTACAGCGAGTCGCCTTTCTTGACCTTGTATTGCACCGGCTTCTTGCTGTCGGCCTTGGCCACCAGCTTGCGCGTGTCCTGCATCACCAGGGTCTGGCCGACCTTGAGGGCCTGGCCGTTGAGCTTGTTCCAGCGCTGCAGGTCATGCACATCGACCTTGTTGGCCTTGGCAATCAGCGTGAGATTGTCGCCACTGCGCACCTTGTAGCTGCGGGTACGCCCGGCCACGCGCGCGGTCTCGACTTCGTCGAACACCTGCTTTTTAGGGCGCATCGCCAGCAATTCTTCCGGCTTCATCGTCGAAAGGGTGCTGGTGAGCAATTGCGCCTTGGAGCTTGGCACCAGCAAATGCTGAGGGCCGTCCAGGGTGGTGCGTTGCTTCAGGGCCGGGTTGAGCTGGAACAGTTCGTCTTCGTCGATTTCGGCCAACGCGGCAACCCGGGACAGGTCCATGCTTTGCTTGACTTCAACCACTTCGAAGTACGGTGTGTTGGCAATCGGGTTGAGGTTGACGCCATAGGCCTCGGGCGCCAGCACCACCTGGGACAGCGCCAGGAACTTGGGCACGTAGTCCTTGGTTTCCTGGGGCAGCGGCAGGTTCCAGTAGTCGGTCGGCAGGCCGAGCTTCTCGTTGCGCTCGATTGCCCGGCTCACCGTGCCTTCGCCAGCGTTGTAGGCGGCCAGGGCCAGCAGCCAGTCACCGTTGAACATGTCGTGCAGGCGGGTCAGGTAGTCGAGGGCGGCGGTGGTGGAGGCGGTGATGTCACGGCGGCCATCGTAGGCGCGGGTCTGGCGCAGGTTGAAGTAGCGCCCGGTAGAGGGAATGAATTGCCACAAGCCGACCGCATCGCTGCGCGAATAGGCCATCGGGTTGTAGGCACTTTCAATCACTGGCAGGAGTGCCAGCTCCAGGGGCATGTTGCGTTCTTCAAGGCGTTCGACGATGTAATGAATGTAGAGACTGCCGCGTTCCCCGGCATTCTCCAGAAAGGACGGGTTGCTGGCGAACCACAGGCGCTGTTGCTCGATGCGCGGGTTGACGCCTACGCCGTCCTGCAATTGAAAGCCACGTCGCATGCGTTCCCAGACGTCCTGGGGGGCCTCGGGAGTTGGCTTTTCCGACAGCCAGATGACGGGTTTCTGTTTGATCTTGGCGCTGAGGTTAGGCTTGGGTTGCACGGTGGATTGTGCGGTGAAATTGTTTGATTGGCAGCCCGCCAGTGTGGCGGACACAGCCACCGCCACAGCTTGAGCCAGGCGGGTCAATGCGTCTGAATGGTTGGATTTACGAATAGATGACGACATTGGCTGGAAGTAAGTTCCGGGCAAAAATGTCGGGCGATTCTAGAAACCCGATTGGTTCCGGTCAACCATTCAGAAATTACGTATCAGATTGCATCCCGTTAGAACTTATCTTTCCAAGCCCTCAAGCTAGCAAACACCTCGGCCCCAGAGCGGTTGTCGCGGCCATTCCGTTCGTCCGCTTTTTGTTTAACGGATGTTTCAGCGGTGCGCAAAAAAGGGTTGGTACGTTTTTCCAGGGCCAGATTGGAAGGCAGCGTGATCTCGCCACGGGCCCGAAGTTGGCGGACAGTTTCCACCCGTTCGGCGATATCGGCATTGTCCGGTTCCACCGCCTGGGCGAATTTGAGGTTACTTTGGGTGTATTCGTGGGTGCAGTACACCCGCGTGTCGGCGGGCAGGGCGGCCAGACGCTCAAGGGAGGTGTACATCTGTTCCGGCGTGCCTTCGAACAAGCGCCCGCAACCGGCGGCGAACAGGGTATCGCCACACAACAGCACGCCCGGGTGATAAAAGGCGATATGGCCCAGGGTGTGGCCGGGCACTGTATAGATGTCAAAGTCCCAGCCGAGCACGGTGATGCGGTCGTTGTCGTTGAGCGCCACGTCCCGTGCCGGGATCTTCTCGTTGGCCGGGCCATACACCTTGGCGTCGGTTGCGCCTTTGAGTTGTTCGACGCCGCCGACATGATCATGGTGGTGGTGGGTGATCAGGATGTCGCTGAGGCTCCAGCCAGGGTTCTGCTCGAGCCAGGCCAGCACGGGGGCGGCGTCGCCAGGGTCGACCACGGCGCAGCGTCGGGTGCTTGGGTCCTGTAACAACCATATGTAGTTATCGGTGAAGGCGGGCAGGGCACTGATCTGTATCATTCTTCGATTCGCCAAGCTGAACACATTGGTGCATCTTAGAACGTCTAGGCGAGTTGGAGAATGCAATGACTGATAAAGCGTTCGCCCAGGCCGATCCTGAGTGGCTGGCCTTGATCGGTGCAGCCCGCGAATGGCTGTCCGGTCCCATCGGGCAATTTCTGCTGGACGAAGAACGGCGCATGCTCGAAGACGAGTTGGGCCGTTTCTTTGGTGGCTACCTGGTGCATTACGGTCCTTCGGCCGAAACGCCGCCGTCCGCGCCGCAGGTGCAGCGCAATGTGCGCCTGGGGGCACCGTTGCCGGGGGTGGAGATTGTCTGTGAGGAGCAGGCCTGGCCGCTCAGCGAACACGCCGCTGACGTGGTGGTGTTGCAGCATGGCCTGGATTTCTGCCTGTCGCCCCACGGCTTGCTGCGCGAAGCCGCGAGCAGTGTACGGCCAGGGGGGCATTTGCTGATTGTGGGGATCAACCCCTGGAGCAGTTGGGGCCTGCGCCATGTGTTCGCCCACGACGGCCTGCGCCAAGCACGCTGTATCTCGCCGCAACGGGTGGGCGACTGGCTGAACCTGCTGGGCTTCGCGCTGGAGAAACGCCGCTTCGGGTGCTATCGTCCGCCGCTTGCGTCAACCAAGTGGCAAAGCCGCCTGGCCGGCTGGGAGCGCCGCGCAGGTGCCTGGCAATTGGGCGGTGGCGGCTTCTATCTGCTGGTGGCACGCAAGATCGTGGTTGGGCTGCGGCCGGTGCAGCAGGTGCGCCGCGAGCCGATGGGCAAGCTGGTGCCCATGCCGATGGCCAAGGTCAACCGCAAGCAAAGCGATGCATGACCCTCTTCTTGAATGAATACCGAGTGACCGATGACCGATAGCGTAGAACTCTTCACCGATGGTGCCTGCAAAGGCAATCCGGGCCCTGGCGGCTGGGGCGCGTTGCTGGTGTGCAAAGGCGTGGAGAAAGAGTTGTGGGGCGGTGAAGCCAATACCACCAACAACCGCATGGAGCTGATGGGCGCCATTCGCGGCCTCGAAGAACTCAAGCGCCGCTGCAACGTGCTGCTGGTGACCGACTCGCAATACGTGATGAAGGGCATCAACGAGTGGATGGTCAACTGGAAGAAGCGCGGCTGGAAGACCGCCGCCAAGGAGCCGGTGAAAAATGCCGACCTGTGGCAACTGCTCGATGAACAATGCAATCGCCACGACATCACCTGGAAATGGGTACGCGGCCACATCGGCCACCCCGGCAACGAACGCGCCGACCAGTTGGCCAACCGAGGCGTGGACGAAGTGCGCGGCTACAAGCAGAGCTGATGGCGACTCACGTGTTAATATCGCGCGCCTTGATTTACACCACACCGCACACCACACCGTTGAGAGCTGAACCCTGATGGCCATCCGATCTGTTGTACTCGATACCGAAACCACCGGCATGCCGGTGACCGACGGCCACCGGATCATTGAAATCGGCTGTGTCGAACTGATGGGTCGTCGTCTCACCGGTCGTCACTTCCACGTCTACCTGCAACCGGACCGCGACAGTGACGAGGGCGCGATCGGCGTCCACGGTATCACTGACGAATTCCTCAAGGGCAAGCCGCGTTTTGCCGAAGTCGCCGATGAGTTCTTCGAATTCATCAACGGCGCCCAGTTGATCATCCATAACGCGGCGTTCGACGTCGGCTTCATCAACAACGAATTTGCCCTGATGGGGCAAACCGATCGCGCAGACATTTCCCAGCACTGCTCGATCCTCGACACCTTGATGATGGCCCGTGAGCGTCACCCGGGCCAGCGCAACAGCCTGGATGCCTTGTGCAAACGTTATGGCGTCGACAACTCCGGCCGTGAACTCCACGGCGCCTTGCTCGACTCCGAGATTCTCGCCGACGTCTACCTGACCATGACCGGCGGGCAGACCAGCCTGTCCCTGGCGGGTAATGCCAGCGATGGCAGCGGCTCGGCGGAAGGCTCGGGTAACCGACCTTCGGAAATCCGCCGCCTGCCGGCTGATCGCAAGCCCACGCCGATTATTCGCGCCAGTGAGCAGGACCTGGCCGAGCACCTGGCACGGCTGGAAGCGATCGCCAAGTCGGCGGGTGCGCCGGCGCTGTGGACCCAACTGACCCAGCAATAACCCATCCTCCCTGTAGGAGCCGACTTGCCGACGATGAAGCCCTTGAACCTTGCGATAGGTTCGGGGCCGCCATCGCCGGCAAGCCGGCGCCTACAGAGGGTGTGTTGCCTGTTCGAAATCTTCATTCGCCACATCCGCTTCCAGCTTCTACCCTTGAGTGCATAGCCCTCAGGACTACAAGCGCTGATGTATAAAGACCTGAAGTTCCCCGTCCTTATAGTGCACCGCGACATCAAGGCCGACACCGTTGCCGGTGACCGGGTCCGAGGCATCGCCCGAGAGTTGGAGCAAGAGGGCTTCAGTATCTTTTCCGCAGTGGACTACGCCGAAGGCAGGCTGGTGGCTTCTACCCATCACGGCCTGGCGTGCATGCTGATCGCCGCCGAAGGCGCCGGCGAGAATACCCATCTGTTGCAGAATATGGTCGAGTTGATCCGGCTTGCGCGGCTGCGGGCGCCCAATTTGCCGATCTTCGCGCTGGGCGAGCAAGTCACCCTGGAGAATGCGCCGGCGGACGCCATGAGCGAGCTCAACCAACTGCGCGGGATCCTTTACCTGTTCGAAGACACCGTGCCGTTTCTGGCCCGGCAAGTCGCTCGCGCGGCCCGTACTTACCTGGATGGCCTGTTGCCGCCGTTCTTCAAGGCGCTGGTGCAGCACACCGCGGATTCGAATTACTCCTGGCACACCCCCGGCCATGGTGGCGGCGTGGCCTACCGCAAGAGCCCGGTAGGGCAGGCGTTCCATCAGTTCTTCGGTGAAAACACCCTGCGTTCGGACTTGTCGGTGTCGGTGCCCGAGCTGGGTTCGTTGCTCGACCACACCGGGCCGCTGGCCGAAGCTGAGGCCCGCGCGGCGCGCAACTTTGGCGCTGACCACACTTTCTTCGTCATCAATGGCACCTCCACCGCGAACAAAATCGTGTGGCATTCCATGGTCGGGCGCGATGACCTGGTGCTGGTGGACCGCAACTGTCACAAGTCGGTGCTGCACTCGATCATCATGACTGGCGCCATTCCGTTGTACCTGTGCCCGGAACGCAACGAGCTGGGGATCATCGGCCCGATTCCCCTGAGCGAATTCAGCCCTGACGCGATCCGCGCCAAGATCGACGCCAGCCCGCTGACCCGTGGTCGTCCGCCCAAGGTGAAGATGGCGGTGGTCACCAACTCCACCTATGACGGCCTGTGCTACAACGCCGAGTTGATCAAGCAGCAGTTGGGCAATAGCGTTGAGGTCCTGCACTTTGACGAAGCCTGGTACGCCTACGCGGCGTTTCATGAGTTCTTCGCCGGCCGCTATGGCATGGGCACTTCGCGCACGCCGGACAGCCCGCTGGTGTTCACCACCCACTCTACCCACAAGCTGTTGGCGGCGTTCAGCCAGGCCTCGATGATCCATGTGCAGGACGGCGGCGCGCGCCAACTGGACCGTGACCGCTTCAACGAAGCGTTCATGATGCATATTTCGACGTCGCCGCAATACAGCATCATTGCCTCGCTGGATGTGGCCTCGGCGATGATGGAAGGCCCGGCCGGGCGCTCGCTGTTGCAGGAAATGTTCGACGAGGCCCTGAGCTTCCGCCGTGCCCTGGCCAACCTGCGCCAGCACATCGCCGCCGAGGATTGGTGGTTTTCCATCTGGCAGCCGCCGTCGGTGGCGGGTATCGACCGGGTTGTCACCGCCGATTGGCTGTTGCACCCGCAGGACGACTGGCATGGCTTTGGTGATGTCGCCGAGGACTACGTGCTGCTGGACCCGATCAAGGTGACACTGGTGATGCCCGGTCTCAACGCGGGCGGGGCCCTGAGTGATTGCGGGATTCCGGCGGCGGTGGTCAGCAAGTTCCTTTGGGAGCGTGGCCTGGTGGTGGAAAAGACTGGGCTGTACTCCTTCCTCGTACTGTTCTCCATGGGCATTACCAAAGGTAAATGGAGTACCTTGCTCACGGAGTTGCTGGAGTTCAAGCGCAGCTACGACGCCAATGTCAGCCTGGCCAGTTGCCTGCCATCGGTGTTTGCCCAGGGCCCGACGCGCTATCAAGGCCTGGGCCTGCGCGACCTGTGCGATCAATTGCATAGCTGTTACCGTAGCAACGCCACCGCCAAGCACCTCAAACGGATGTACACCGTTTTGCCGGAAATCGCGATGAAACCCGCCGACGCCTACGATCAGTTGGTCAGGGGTGAAGTGGAGGCGGTCTCCATCGACGCCTTGCCAGGGCGCATCGCAGCCGTGATGCTGGTGCCTTATCCGCCGGGCATTCCACTGATCATGCCGGGCGAACGCTTTACCGAGTCGACACGCTCGATCATCGATTACCTGGCCTTCGCCAGGACCTTCGATAGCAGTTTTCCCGGTTTTGTCGCCGATGTTCATGGGTTGCAACACGAAGATGACGGCAGTGGTCGTTGTTACACTGTCGATTGCATCAAGGGTTAAGGATGTTTATGCAAGCTGTAATGAACCCGAAGTACCCGGGGCTCAGTGTACGGGTCGCCGACGAAGGCTTTGATGCCTACGTGTGGGGTAATGACTTCAGCTTTGAGGTCAGTGCCTACGGTGAGCCGCAGATGGGCAAGCGGGTCGACCAATGGCCTGTGGAGCGCATCCTGCCGTACCGCAAGTGCTATGGCATTGACCCGGAGGAGTTCGCCAGTTTTCGCGACGCACCCGACAGCGCGATCTTCATGGCTTACCTGGACGACCGCCCGGTGGGGCATATCGTGGTCAGCACCAATTGGAACGGTTTTGCCCATGTCGATGAATTGGCCGTCGCCTTGCCCGCCCGGCGTCACGGGGTGGCCAAGGCGTTGCTGGATGTGGCGCAGTTCTGGAGCCGCAAGAAAAACCTGCCCGGCATGATGCTCGAAACCCAGAACAACAACCTCGGCGCCTGTCGCTTGTACGAGCGTTGCGGCTACGTGATGGGCGGCATCGACCACCTGCGCTATCGCGGCATCGATCCGCAGACCCGCGAAGTGGCGATTTTCTGGTATCGGATGTTCAAGACGGAAGTCGATGCGACCTGACGGGTAACCTGCAGGCGCCGGCTTGCCGGCGACAGTCGTCCACGATAACGCAGGGCCTACAACGGTCTTGAGTCGCTGGCCAACAGCCCTTCAGCCTTTTGCGTCACGATCTCCAGCAACGCATTCAACGCCGGGGAGGTCGCGCCGTCCTTGAGGGTCAGCGCATACAGGCTGACCATGATCGGCGGCGACACCGGGCACGCATCCAGCCCGGCCTCGCGCGCGCCAAACGCGGTGAACGGGTCGACCACCGCCAGGCCTTCTCCCGCCTCTACCATGCTGCGCATCATCTGATAGGTCTGCACGCGCGTTTGCACCACCGGCAGTGGGCGCAAGGCTTGCAGCTTGGCGTCCAGCAGGCGGCTGAGCGGGTCCTGGCCCTCCAGGCCGATCATCGATTGGCCCGCCAGGTCCTGCAGTGCAATGTACTTCTGCTTGGGCTTGAGCCAGCCATGGGGCGCCAGCAGTTGCAGTTTGCCCTGGGCCAGCACACGGCTGTGGATCTGCGGGTGTTCCGGGTCATGCAGGCTCAATCCCACATCGGCTTCGTGCAGCAGCAGGCTCCTGACGATCTCGCGGGTCGGTTGGCTGGACAGGTTGCAGGGGGTGTCCTGGAAGCGTCGGCGCAGCACTGCGATGCTTTGCGGCAACAGTTGATTGGCCAGGGGCGGCGTACAGAGCGCGCGCAGGGTCGGGGCATGATGGTTTTTCAAACGGCTGGCCAGGCGTTGCACCGGCTCCAGTGCCTCGTACACATGGGCGATTTCTGCCTGCAACTCCAGGGTTTCCCGGGTGGCCTGCAGGCGCCCGCGCACGCTGGCGAACAACATAAAACCCAATTGCGCCTCGGCCTCCTTGAGCGCCGCCTCCACATCGCCCACAGGGAGTTGCAACCACTCGGCGGCCAGGCCTGGGTGTCCGGTCTGCAAGATGGCCTGAATCACTTCGATATGACGTAAACGCATCGCCGGAGTCTATGTGCAGCGGCCCGGGGATTCAATAGAATGGCTGCGCTGATCATCAACGACCAAAGCCGGCTACCGGCGTTAACAACAAAAACAGGTCTGGTCTCATATGCCTCTTCCCTCGATCCTCGGGGTAACGGCCAAGCAACTGCTGGTCCTGGTGACCGTGGGGTGCGTGGCTGCTTATCTCGTCAACACGCAAAACGAAACCCCGCCGGAAAACCTGGCACTTGAAGCGTTTATCCGTTCCCAGGAACAGGTCGTCGAACAAGTGGGCGCGGTGCTAGGGCTTGAATTGGTCAGGCAGGTGGTTGCGCATCCCGGCTATAACACCGTGGGCTACCAACGTTCGATGTATGCCGTCGAAGGCGAGCGGGGGCGGTTGATGGTGACGCTGAAGAAGACAGAAGGGGAGCCGGTGATTGAAGTCACCGAGATTCGCCGGCCGTGATCACCCCAGCCCAGTCAACGCCATCAATGGCCAGGACTGAGCAGGTGGATAGGGCGGGATCTTATGACGCGAGAGTGGTTTGCGACTCGCGCACAAGAATAGTGCCCGATTGGATCAACTTGAATTCGTCGCCTTCCAGTTTCTCTACACGATCGCCAATGGCCAGCTTGTAGGTGGTGGTAGGTGCCGAGCCAGCCAGGTCGCCTTGCGCCGGGTTGGATTCCTGGAACTCATGCACCGAATACACGCGTCCTTCTGCGTCTCTGGCATGAAACTGTCCGACTAGTACTGCTGCCATCTGTTTAGAACCTCTGGAGATAAACACTCGATTTGCGGTTCTGTAGACCGTCATGGAGCGGGGTAGTTTACTTACGGAATAAAAATACTATTCGCTGATCTTTTCAGATGATTCCTACGCATCACGCTGCGAAGCAAACAGCCTGGGGATTATCAAAACCCGCTGGTGAACACGCCGCGAAGACTCTATAACTACAAGCTCCTTTAGTCAGACGTCGGGAAACCCCAATGAGCAAGGTCTACACCGTAGCCGTCCTGGTTGGCAGCTTGAGAAAAGACTCGATCAACCGCAAGGTCGCGCTGGCATTGGCCGAATTGGCCCCTGCCAACCTGAAGTTGAGCATTGTGGAAATTGGCGACTTGCCGCTCTACAACGAAGACATTGACGGTGCGACACCGCCGGCAGCCTACAGTACTTTCCGTCAACACGTGAGCTCATCCGACGCGGTGTTGTTCGTGACCCCGGAATACAACCGCTCTGTCCCGGCGCCGCTGAAGAACGCCATCGACGTCGGGTCACGTCCCTACGGCAAGAGCGCCTGGAGCGGCAAGCCAGGCGCGATCATCAGCGTGTCGCCGGGTGCGATTGGTGGGTTTGGCGCCAACCATCACCTGCGCCAGTCGCTGGTGTTCCTTGATGTGTGGTGTATGCAGCAGCCAGAAGCTTACCTGGGGGGCGCGGGCAACGTGTTTGACGACGCCGGCAACGTGTCGGAAAAGACCAAGCCGTTTCTGCAGGCGTTCATTGATGCCTACGGTAAATGGGTGGGAAAACAGCACGCTTGATTTGCAACGAGATCAAATTGTGGGAGCGGGCTTGCTCGCGAAAGCGGAGCGTCAGTCGATGTATTTATCAACTGACAGCTTGCATTCGCGAGCAAGCCCGCTCCCACATTGGGGTCAGCGCAACCAGTTGGTGCGCGCCAGTTCGATCACTTCATCGCCACGGCCGCTCATCACCGCCTTGAGCATGTACAGGCTGAACCCCTTGGCCTGCTCCAGCTTGATGGTCGGCGGCATCACCAGTTCCTGGGTGGCGGTGACCACGTCTACCAGCACCGGGCCGTCATGGGCCAGGGCGCGGCGCAGGGCCGGTTCCAGGTCTTCGGATTGCTCCACGCGGATGCCGAGGATACCCATGGCGTTGGACATGGCGGCGAAGTCCGGGTTTTTCAGCTCGGTGCCAGCATCCAGGTAACCTGCGGCTTTCATTTCCATGGCGACAAAACCCAGCGACGAGTTATCGAACACGATGACTTTCACCGGCAGATTCAGCTGCGCCAGTGAGATGAAATCCCCCATCAACATGGCAAAGCCGCCGTCACCGGACATCGAGATCACCTGGCGATCCGGGAAAGCCGCCTGCGCACCAATCGCTTGGGGCATGGCGTTGGCCATCGAACCGTGGTTGAACGAACCGATCAGGCGGCGCTTGCCATTCATCTTCAAATAGCGCGCCGCCCACACGGTCGGCGAACCCACGTCAGCGGTGAAGATGGCATCGTCATCCGCCAACTCGCTGAGCAGGCGCGCGACGTATTGCGGGTGGATCGGCCGATTGGCCTTCGACGGTTGAGCCAGGTCGTCCAGCCCTTGACGGGCCTTTTCGTAATGCTTCAAGGAGGTTTCGAGAAAGCTGCGATCGGTCTTGCGCGTCAAGCGCGGCAACAGGGCGCCGATGGTTTCACTGACATCCGCGGCAATGCCCAGGTCCAGCGTGGCGCGACGGCCCAGGGCCTGGGGGTTGCGGTCAACCTGGATGATCTTGGCGTCGGTGGGGTAAAACTGGCGGTAGGGAAAGTCTGTGCCGAGCATGATCAACGTGTCGCAGTCGAGCATGGCGTGGTACCCGGAGCTGAAGCCGATCAGGCCGGTCATGCCCACGTCGAACGGATTGTCCCACTCCACATGTTCTTTGCCGCGCAGGGCGTGGACCACGGGAGCGCCGAGGGTGTCGGCCAGGGCCACCACTTGATCATGGGCGCCGGCGCAACCGCTGCCGCACAGCAGGGTGACTTTCTGACTGCTTTCAAGGATCTCGGTGAGGCGTTGCAGGTCCGGGTCGGCGGGCAGCGTGCGCGGTGCGTGCAGGGCTGGCCAGGGCTTGAGCTTGTCCTCGACTTCCAGCAGCGACACGTCGCCCGGAATCACCACCACCGCCACACCACGATTGAGGATCGCCGAGCGCATGGCGCGGTGCAGCACATGAGGCATCTGCTCGGGGTTGGTCACCAGCTCGATAAAGTGGCTGCACTCCTTGAACAGTTCCTGTGGATGGGTTTCCTGGAAGTAGTTGAGGCCGATCTCCGAAGACGGGATCTGCGCGGCAATCGCCAGCACCGGCACATGGTTGCGATGGCAGTCGAACAGGCCATTGATCAAGTGCAGGTTGCCTGGCCCGCAACTGCCGGCGCACACAGTCAACTCACCCGTGGCGGCCGCCTCGGCACCCGCAGCGAATGCCGCCACTTCTTCGTGACGCACATGCATCCACTCGATGCTGTCCATGGTGCGCAGGGCGTCGGTGAGGCCATTGAGGCTGTCACCGGTCAGGCCCCAGATGCGCTTGATGCCCGCCTGTTCAAGGGTGGTCGCCAATTGTTGGGCCAGGTTGATTTTCGCCATGAAGAACTCCAATCGTCAGTGAGGTTAAAAACTGCTGATCAATAGGGGACAGTTCGATCACGGCGGATGTTCATCCTTTAATGTGAAGATTGCGTCATGGCTGCCCGGTACTGCCGGGTACGCCGCGCCAGAAACCATTGGTCACGCACCAACGCCATGCACGGCGCAACATTGGCTTTGGGCAAATGGCCGCGGCTGAGGCGGCGCATCTGGTAGCGCACCACCGCGAGGATGGCGAGGGAGGCCAGGGGTTTGCGCTTCCAGTCGATGGGCTTGAGTTGCGGGTTGGGGTCGCGGCCTTCGCGCCAGTGCTGGATCAGTTGCGGCTCCAGGGTCAGGGCCGTGGCGATCCCGGCCATGGCGACGCCGCTGTCCAGCACCTGTTGCACGATGGGCAGGCGGCGAATGCCGCCGGTGACCATCACCGGCATCTTGGCGATGGTCGCCAGTTGGCTGGCGAACTCCAGGAAGTACGCCTCACGTGCCAGGGTGCGACCGTCACGTGCTTCACCTTGCATGGCCGGCGCTTCGTAACTGCCACCGGATAACTCCAGCAGGTCGATGGGCAACGGGTTGAGCATTTCGACCACGGCGAGTGCGTCGGCTTCTGCAAAGCCGCCCCGTTGGAAGTCGGCAGAGTTTAGTTTGACGGCGACACAAAACGACGGGCTGACGTTAGCGCGCACTGCACGAATCACTTCCAGCAACATCCGCGCGCGGTTCTCCAGGGAACCGCCCCAGCGGTCGGTGCGCTGATTGCTCAGCGGTGAAAGGAACTGGCTGAGCAAGTAGCCATGGGCACCGTGGATCTGCACGCCGGTAAACCCGGCTTGCTCGGCCAGGCGTGCGCTGGTGGCGAAGCGCTGGATCACGTCCTGGATGTCGTCTTCGGTCATGGCCTTGGGCGTGGCAAACATCTTCGAAAAACCGCCCAGGTCGAGCGCCACGGCGGACGGTGCAATGGCCTGCTGGCGCAGGTTGGCCGGCGTCTGGCGACCTGGGTGGCTGAGTTGTACCCAGAAGTGCACGCCGTTGTCGCGCGCCACGTCGGCCCACTCGCGAAAGCTCGCCAGGTGCTGCTCATCCTCAAGCGCCACGCCGCCGGGGCCGGTCATGGCGCGGCGGTCGACCATCACGTTGCCGGTGATCAACAAGCCGGGCTCGCCCTGCGCCCAGGCCTTGTACAACTGCTTCAATTCGCGCGACGGCGCCTGATTCCCATCGGCCATATTTTCTTCCATCGCGGCCTTGGCGATGCGGTTGGAGAGGACTTGACCATTGGGCAATGGCAGGGCTTCAAAGGGTGACATGGGTTGACTCCTGAGCGGGGGAGGCCTCAGGCTAAGCTTAAAGTTAACTTTAATGTCAAGCAGGGGCGGTGATGAATATTGGTGAGCTGGCAAAGCAGAGTGGATTAGCGGCTTCGCGGATCCGCTTTTATGAGGCCGAGGGGCTGATCAGCCAGGTGGGGCGCCAGGCCAATGGTTACCGACGATATGCGCCGCAGGCTCTGCAAACCCTGCAACTGATCCAGAGCGCGCAACAGGCAGGCTTTACCTTGCAGGAACTCAAGGCACTGATGCCGGCGCCGGGCGAGCACAAACGCGAAGAGTTGATCGAGGCATTGGAGCGCAAGGTCGCGCAGATCGAAGAGATGCAAGCGCAGTTGGCCCACAGCAAGGCGCAATTGCTGGGAGTGATCGAAGCGGTACGGGCGCAGCCGGAAGGTGTGCCCTGCAGCATGGGGCAAAAGCAGGTGCTGGCGTCGATCAAACTCGAGCCGTAAAAAAGCCCTGGCATGCCAGGGCTTTTTCATACGGCAATACTCAGCGACGACGGAACAGCGGCAGTGGTTCATCCGTGGCGGCCTGGTACGTCACCGAGAAGTCCTTGAGGCTTTCCAGCGCTTCGTACGGGTCTTTGTCGGCGCGCAGGGCGAAGGCATCGAAGCCGCAGCGGCGCAAGTAGAACAACTGGTCGCGCAGCACGTCACCAATCGCGCGCAGCTCGCCTTTGTAACCGTAACGGTCACGTAGTAGGCGTGCGTTGGAGTAGTTGCGGCCGTCGGTGAAGGCCGGGAAGTTCAGGGCGATGACCTGGAAGTGTTCCACGTCGTCACCGATCTCTTCGGCTTCTTCATCGGCGTCCAGCCACACGCCCAGGCCGCCGTCGCGGGCCTTGAGGGCGTGGCCGTGTTCGCGCCACAGGGCCAACGGCACGATCAGGTCGTCGCAGTTGGAGATACCGTCGAAGCTCGCGTCCTTGGGCAGCAGGTGCCAGGTTTCATCGAGGACTTCGTTGTTCTTAATGATTCGCTGCATAGACGCGCTCCTTGAACAGGTCGATGCCGATGCGCTGGTAGGTGTCGATGAAACGCTCATCTTCGGTGCGCTGTTCGATGTACACATCGATCAGCTTGCCGATCACCTCGGGCATGGCTTCCTGGGCAAAGGACGGGCCAAGGATCTTGCCCAGGCTCGCATCGCGGCTGGCGCTGCCACCCAGGGACACTTGGTAGAATTCTTCGCCTTTCTTGTCCACGCCCAGGATGCCGATGTGGCCGACGTGGTGGTGACCACAGGCGTTCATGCAACCGGAAATGTTCAGGTCCAGCTCGCCGATGTCGAACAGGTAATCCAGGTCGTCGAAACGGCGCTGGATCGATTCGGCGATCGGGATCGACTTGGCGTTGGCCAGGGAGCAGAAATCGCCGCCCGGGCAGCAGATGATGTCGGTCAGCAGGCCGATGTTTGGCGTGGCGAATCCGCCTTCGCGCAACTCGCCCCACAGGGTGAACAGTTGGCTCTGCTCAACGTCCGCGAGAATGATGTTCTGCTCGTGGGAAGTGCGCAGTTGACCGAAGCTATAGCGGTCGGCCAGGTCGGCGACGGCGTCCAGCTGCTTGTCGGTGATATCGCCCGGTGCAACACCGGTAGGTTTCAGCGACAGGGTCACCGCGACATAACCCGGCTTCTTGTGCGCCAGGGTGTTGCGGCCACGCCAGCGAGCGAAACCCGGGTGCTCCTTGTCCAGCGCTGCCAACTCGGTGTCCTGATTGCCCAGGGCCTTGTACTCAGGGTCGACGAAGTGCTTGGCGACGCGGTGCACTTCGGCTTCGGTCAGGGTGGTCTGGCCGCCGCGCAGGTGTTCCATCTCGGCGTCGACCTTCTGGGCAAACACCTCAGGGGTCAGCGCTTTGACCAGGATCTTGATCCGGGCCTTGTATTTGTTGTCACGACGGCCATAGCGGTTGTAGACCCGAAGGATGGCGTCGAGGTAGCTCAACAGGTCCTGCCACGGCAGGAACTCATTGATAAAGGCACCGACCACCGGCGTACGGCCGAGGCCGCCACCTACCAGTACGCGAAAGCCCAGCTCGCCGGCGGCGTTGTGCACCGGCTCCAGGCCGATATCGTGCACTTCGATGGCGGCGCGGTCCGAGGTCGAGCCATTGACGGCGATCTTGAACTTGCGCGGCAAGTAGGCGAACTCAGGGTGGAAGGTGGTCCACTGACGGATGATTTCGCACCAGGGGCGTGGGTCGATCAGCTCGTCGGCGGCAACACCGGCGAATTGGTCGGTGGTCACGTTGCGCAGGCAGTTGCCGCTGGTCTGAATGGCGTGCATCTGCACGGTGGCCAGTTCAGCCAGGATGTCCGGCACATCTTCCAGCGCCGGCCAGTTGAACTGTATGTTCTGGCGGGTACTGATGTGGGCATAGCCTTTGTCGAAGTCGCGGGCAATCTTGGCCATCATGCGCATCTGGCGCGAAGTCAGTTGGCCATAGGGCACGGCCACCCGCAGCATCGGCGCAAAGCGCTGAACATAAAGGCCATTTTGCAGGCGCAGAGGGCGGAACTCTTCTTCGCTCAGTTCACCTGCTAGGTAGCGTCGGGTCTGATCACGGAACTGCTTGACGCGGTCCTCGATGATGCGCTGATCGTATTCGTCGTATACGTACATATAGGTCCTGTTCTCGGCAAATCTGCGCGCACGGCCGCGCACTCCCAACGGAGCCGGCGCACGATACCAGTTTGCGTTTATGCGCAAAAGTGATGTTTGAGTATATGCAAATAACCAAATTGACTAATGAGAACGGTTATCGCGATACCCACATTTGTCATGCGGGCAATCGTCGACTTTACTGTGATCGTGTCTGAACGTTATCACCTATAAAACCGACAAGAGGCGATGCGATGAGCAATTCGACAAAAGCCCGTAAACCCGACAGTACCGTGGACGCCTGGGCCATTCTGTTCTTGATAATCCTGGTGGTTGGGACTGCCGTGTTCTGGGTCAGCCACCAGTAGTCATAGAGACGGACCCCTGTAGGCGCTGGCTTGCCAGCGCCTACAGTCAGGTTGGGTTCACACGCCGGCCAAGTGCAATACCAGTTGCACGATGCCAAACAGCGTCAGCGCAAACACCACCGTAAACAAAATTCCCAGGATCACAAAGTGGCTGGGCTTGCCGTGGGTGAAATCCCGCGCGCGGTTCTTGCCGCTTTGCACGCCAAACGCGGCGGCCATGACGCTGTGGAGCATCTGCCAGAAGCTCGGCGGTTTGTTGTCGATTGGATCGTCCATACAGCCCTCGTCAGCAAGATCATGCTACAGAGCATAGACAATCTGTCATCCAGCACCTCATCGTTCACCCACGAAGCGCGCCCCAACTTAGCCTCTATAATTGCGCCAGCTTGAAAAACAAATCGTTATCCAGCGGCGCTTTGATCACGGCTCTTTCCAGGTGAATCACTTCACGGTTATTCGCTCGCGCCCGTTCGATCAATTCTTTGAGTGTGTAGGGCCGATCCTCTACGGTCTTCAAATGGCCGAAGGTACTTTGCTGGACGGGGGTGTCGACGGAGGGGTAATGGAAGTGGGCGTACCACAAAATGGTTTCCTCGTACGGTTTGCCTTGCGCAATTTTACTTTTATCGCGCACGGTATATTCGTCGAGGAAGTCGCCTGCCTTCAGTGGGACGCGACGTTTAGACAAGTTTATATCGACGCACTTGTTTTTCCACAGGTAGTCAACTTTGAACGCTTGAGGACGCTGCTTCAGGTAGCCTTTACTGCGCGCCTCAACGGCCAACGTTTTTAAGGCATTCGACTCGGCACGGTAATCGTTGATCAGTTCAGTGGCCTTTGAGGCGGTGCTGTGTTCGCGTTGAATTTCATCGGCCAATGCGTCCATCTTGTTCGCGTGCTGGGTCAGCATGTCGTCCCAGTCCAATGGGGTTACGTCTTCGCGTTCCGAGGGGGTTTCCAGCTTTTTCTGTTGGGCGCGTATCGTGTGCTCAATCCCCGCTTTTTGAGCGATCAGGGTGCGTGCATCGCCTGTTATCTTTTTCAACGAACGTGTGACCTTTGGTTTGGGCGGTTCGACCGGCGCGGCCGTGACAACCTTGACCCATACCCCTTCACTGGCGTGTTCGTGGTAGGTGGCAATGGGTTGGTCGGTGATAGGGTCTTTGATATCGACAAAATTGCCGGGTGCGTCAGGCTGACTGGGGCGTAACTCACCAATCAGGTGTTGATTGTCGCGGGTTTTGATTACTCTGCGGTTGGCGTTTTTGGGGCGTTTGGCTTTTTTGGGCTCTGGCAAGGGGGCGATTGCTTCTTCGGCCCGGATCAAATCGGCTAACTGTTTTTCTGCGTTCGAACGCATTTCGCTGAAGAGATCCAGAAGCGGCGCTCGATACTGCTCGCGCAGCAACCGGGATTTCATTTCAGCTAACGAGTTAACTGCATTTTCCATTCGCTCAAGCATGTGAAGCAAATTGCCGAGCATGGCAATTTGATCGGACGGTGAATAGCCGCTGACCGAATTGACTTCCTTATAATAAGTGAGGATTTTGACGGCGGCATTGCGGTCCATAAGTTCGCTGCCAAAGTGTCGCTCCGCGGGAATGTCCGTTTCAATCGCACGATTGATGATCAACTCATTCAGCGTTAAAAATTGGTAAAATATTACGCGCGCTTTGGACATGTCATACGACGTTGGCAAATAACTCTCAAATCTCTCACGCAGCGGCCCTGAGTCCTCCAGCGTGTATTCGATTATTTCTGCGCTTAGTAACATGCCCTCGAAACACTCCAATCGTAGCGTCGCGCTTTCGATTAAATCATCGTAGCTATCTGTATCCCTTTTGAGCAGTTCGCTATCGATGCGGAGTAAGTATTCAGGATAGCTTTCCCCCATCGGGCTGCTTAAGGTGAGATTGATGTAGTCATTATCGAAGTCATAAGATGACACGTTAAACTGGAAATTATACTCAATCATCCGATCTTGTATGTCTTTATAGTCCACGGCCGTCCTGTCCATGTCTATTAGTCTGCTGGCCTTTACTGAAACCTGCGTGCACTCCATTGCAAATAAAGCCGCCTTTTCCTTATAGATATCGACTGTGACTGCCCAGTGGCGTTGGGCAAGTCTCATGTCCTGTTGCCTTTGTAGATGGCGTTCTCTGATTCTGGGAATCAGTTCGGGAAGTAGTTGGGGATTCTTGTACCTTTCCAAATCCTCTCGCACTAAGCGCATGCTGGTTTTCATTTGAGCCCCGGCAGTGCGCGCTGCATCATAAAGCTGTTGGGTAGTGGCATACTTTTGTGCCGCATCTAGACTAAAGGTTTGCAATTCCGAACGCAGTTGATCCAGATTTTCTTGGCGTTTTGTCTTCCATTCCGTTATTCGCCCTCTAGGCATGCCACCCTCCAACCGTGCCTGACGGTCCAGCCGCCATTTTCCCAGGTCGTCGCGGGTCAGTTTGAAGCCCGGATGGTGTGTACGCTGTGGGTCAACCAGGTAAACATCGCCGAAACCCGGCACCACGCTGACTTGGAACAGCAGGCCGCCGACACTGGCGTGCCAGGCATCGCCGATACGGTATAGCCCCTTGAGGCGGCCACTCGTTTCTGGCGGCGGCAAGGACGATGGCCACGGCACATGCACGGCGAGCAAAGCTTTCAGCAAGTTGGCGCCCGCCTTGGGGCTGGCAATCGAGCGGGTGAATTCCAATGCGGTATGGCCTCTCGCTGGAGGCTCTCCCGGCAACGCCACGGTGCCCTGTCGAACCTGAGCGACTCCCGGTTGAGCGGGCATGCCTGCAATACGGCGCAACGGCTTAAGGTGCAGAAGGTGATCGTGTTCCTCCAGCTTCGGCAAAGGTTTTGCGGCTCTTTCAGAGGGGGTGGTGCCATGCATCAGCACCATTGCGATATTAAGTAGCAGGTCGATCAGTGCCAACTCGCGGCGGGTGGGTTCATCACTGTCAAGGCCCTCCAAGTCCTCTTGCAGGCTGCTGACCAGTACCAGGAACCAACCCGCCAACATTAAGGCCCCCCGCGCCAGCGGTAACAGCAGGGTGTTAAACAACAGCCAGGCCCCCTCCATCATGACGGCCCAGCGGCTTTCGCTGTTGGACACAGACGCTCTATCCGCCACGTCAACCAGGGCGCGGGCGGTACTGCCGAACAAATGGTTGAGCAACTTACCGTTGACTTGCGACTGTAACCATTCTTGCGCCCCTTCATCGATGGACAGCGTCGCGGGGGCAGGCTTTTCGCGGGTAACGAACTCATCGCCGGGCAGGAATCTGATGATGTGCGGCTCCTTGATCCCGCCGTGGTCGTAGACCGCACGCGCTTTGTCGCTCAGCCAGGTCAGTACGCTGGTTTGCAAGGCGCCTGGGCTGGCGAGTGCGTCCAGCAAGGCCTGACGCGTCGAGTATTGATGAAGGGCTTCGTCGTATAACGGGCGATACAGCAGGTGCGGTCCTTGATGACTGTCGCGGGGCTCGATCACGAAGAAATTGTTAACGATATCGGGTGGGGCACCGGCTTTTCGGCACAGGCCCAGGGGGCGCAGGACGATCTCCTGACCGTCGACGACTCTGTCGGCGGGTGTATAGCCCATCAATGCTTTTACATACCGATAGCCGGTGGTGGTCACGCCGTATTGCTGCCTGATCGCATACTCCAATGCCTGTATCGGCAGCTTGACCTTGAGCTCGCGGGTAAACAACCGCTCCCGGCGGCGTGCTTCGGCGGTGTCAGACAGCAACATCTCCTTGATCTTCTGTGGATAGTGGGTGCCGATGTCGACGCGCTGGATCAGGCCGGCGCTACCCAGCAAGTAGGTCTCGTTGAGCCAGTCCGGCAGAGCCTTGGTGCCTTTCGCAGAGAGCGTAAGCGTTCCTTTGGGCTTACCGGCGAGATTCTTCACGGCCAGCTCCGTCAGTGACATCTGTACATGCTCGATAAAGCCAGAACCGCCTGGGTAGCCTGCGGCCACTGCAAAGTCCAATATCACATCGTCGGGATCAAAATCAGCATGATCGGCCTGCATTTGTTTGCGCAGTGCGTCGCGACTGAAGCCGTGGATAGTCTCAATACCCTCGTTGAACGAACGGCCCTGCTTCTGTTTCACCACTAGCGCCATATCCTGCAAGTGGCGCAGGTAGGCAAAGCGGTCATCGGCAGTCGCTTGCGCGAGGTGTTCGGGAAGCTGATCGTTGATCGTTTGCAGCTGCGTGGCAGGCGGCACAGGCACAGTGGTGAAATGCAAGGCTGGATCCGTGAGCGTATCCAGAGTGAGGGTCAGTGCCTCTTCACTTTGACCCTGGAATGACAGCGCCGCCAGGTCTTCCAGTTGCTGATTGAGGATAAGTCCGGCCTGGCGTTCAAATACATTGTCTTCAGGCTCGTTGCGTCGCCAGGTCACGCTGTCGCACTGGAACTGGCGCTGCATTCGACTGCCCCAGCTTTCACCAAAGGCGTCAATCGAATCAAACGGCTCGATGACGCCGGCCACGCTGTACAGCAGCACCTGCTTGTCGCGAACCAGCAACAGGTCGGGCGTGAGCAGGCATTCTTCTTTCCCATCTTTGGATAGCGTGGTTTCAATGCAATAGACATAGGTGATGGGCGTGGAACGCGGCAGACGCTCCAGAAGTTCTGGCCAGGTGGCAGTGACGGTCAGCATGTCCCGTTGTAGGTCGGTCAGGCCTGAGTGGCCTGCTGCTGTGGCAGTCATCTGGCCGTTGAGATACTCGCCCAGCCATTGCCAGCGGCTTTGTCCATGGCTGTCGATTGCGCTCCAATAGTCGGCCAGGGCTTGCTGGAAATAGAGGTAGAGCGATTCGGGCAACTCGTCGATGATTTGCGCAATGACCTGCATATCAATTGGAGGGGGGGCAGAAGGCTCGAGGGTCGTGGGTATTTGCTGCGTAAGGTAAAAGGGCAGCTCCCGGCGCGAGCGCAAATCCAGCAGTTGCGGGTTCACGACATGCGCGATAGCGATGTTTATCAGCAGTGGGTAGGTATAACTGCCGGAGGGCGTAGGGCTCGCCAGCCTGGTCGTGAGAAGGTCCAGTTCCAGAGTCCGGTAACGCTCCATGATACGGTCGCGCAGGGTATTGAATACTACCGAGAACAAAGAGGGGCGGGAGGAGAAGCGCTTATGGATTGCCTGGGCGGGTATCTGGCTGGAAGCAGCGGGTGATGGGGGGAGGGTGGCGGTGGGCATGGCTAAATCCTTTTTCCTGTAGATCCCGGTATTGCTTGGCTGCCGGGTCAGCAGATCGATAATCGGTCTGCGACAGGAAATCGTATTTTTTTGCAGTGAATGCGGTAAGGCGCTACCGCAACGGGCCCTGGGTGCTTAGCCCGTGACAACAGTGCACCGCTTTGAAGTGCATCGGGGGTGGTTTTCTGAAGCTTATTCTTAACGCATCAGGAGTCTGTTTACGCAAATACGTCGCCTGAAACTGGCAAGCGCCAAACTGACAGCCACAGAGTTAAATGGGTTGCTGAGTCAGTTTACTGGGGACGGCCGTATATTGCTGGAGGTCGAGGTGTATGAGTTCAATGCCCTGCGCGAGGTGGACCCCACTCACAAGTGCCGCGCCCTGCTGAAACTGTCCAGGGGGTTATTCCGTCTGGCTCAGTTGGAAGCGATCGCCCTCGAACGCACTCGGCTCAACCCCCACATCGACCCTGCGGAAATTCGCCTGGCCTACCGCGTCGGCTTAGCCCAGCGGCTGGAACTGCCGAGGCAGCCCCAAGGCATGATTTATGAACATCTGTCTGGGGTGAAAACAACGGACCTGGACGTGGCCTATCAAAAGATTCTTGAACTGGAGCAGACACCTGCATTCTGCGAGCAACTGACTGCGCGCCCGTACTGGAAAGAGTACTTGCAGGAGAAATATCCCGACGACTTCGCGACGCGGCAACACATCCGTCAAGACAAGGCCTCGGCATTGGAAGATCAATACCCCGGGTTTAGCCCGGAGTACTTCTAGGAAATTGGCGTCCTGGATAAGGCCAACGAGGCCGAGCAGCAGGCATTGATGAATGAACTGTCAGCGCGGGAAATCGCCGCGCTGGGTAGTTAGCCGATCAGTTGTCATACCCCAGGTTCGGCGCCAGCCACCGCTCGGTCACGCTGAGGTCCTGGCCCTTGCGCGCGGTGTAGCTGGTCACCTGGTCCTTGTCGACCTTGCCCACGGCAAAATACTGCGCCTGCGGGTGGGCGAAGTACCAGCCGCTGACCGCCGCTGCCGGGAACATCGCGTAGTGTTCGGTGAGGAACACGCCACTGCGACCGGCGTGCATTTCGCGGGCCTCGGGGTCGAGCAGTTGGAACAACTGGGCTTTCTCGGTGTGATCCGGGCACGCCGGGTAGCCTGGGGCAGGGCGGATGCCGCTGTACTGCTCCTTGATCAGCGCCTCGTTGTCCAGTTGCTCGTCCTTGGCGTAGCCCCAGTGTTCTTTACGCACTTGTTGGTGCAGCCACTCGGCGCAGGCCTCGGCCAGGCGGTCGGCCAGGGCCTTGACCATGATCGAGTTGTAGTCGTCGCCGGCGTCCTGGTAGGCCTTGGCGACTTCTTCGGCGCCGATGCCGGCGGTGGTGATGAAGCCACCGATGTAGTCGGTTACGCCGCTGTCCTTGGGTGCGACGAAGTCCGCCAGGGAGAAGTTCGGCTTGCCGTCGGTCTTGATGATCTGCTGGCGCAGGTGATGCAGCCGCGCAATCGGCTGGCCATCGTCGCCGTAGACTTCCAGGTCATCGTCCTGCACCTGGTTGGTCGGCCAGAAGCCGAACACGGCACGGGCGCTGATGAGCTTTTCGTCGATCAGCTTCTTGAGCATTTCCTGGGCATCGGCGTACAGCGCAGTGGCGGCTTCACCGACCACTTCGTCTTCGAGGATGCGCGGGAACTTGCCCGCCAGGTCCCAGGAGATAAAGAACGGCGTCCAGTCGATGTATTTGGCCAGCACCTTGAGGTCGATATTGTCCAGCACCTTGGCGCCGGTAAAGGTCGGCACCACCGGGGTGTAGGTGCTCCAGTCGAACTGCGGCTTCTTGGCGATGGCCGCCGGGTAGCTCAGGCGCTCGGTGCGCGCGCTACGGTTGGAGGTGCGCTCACGCACTTCCACGTACTCTTCGCGGGTACGCTCGACAAAGCCGGCCTTGAGCTCCTTGGACAGCAGTTGCGTGGCCACACCCACCGCGCGCGAGGCGTCGGTGACATACACCACGGCATCATTGCTGTACTTGGGCTCGATCTTCACCGCCGTGTGCGCCTTGGACGTGGTGGCGCCACCGATCATCAGCGGCAGGTAGAAATCCTGGCGCTGCATCTCGCGGGCCACATGCACCATCTCGTCGAGGGACGGCGTGATCAGGCCGGACAACCCGATGATGTCGCACTTCTGCTCCTTGGCCACCTGCAGGATCTTCTCCGCCGGCACCATTACGCCCAAGTCGACGATGTCATAGCCGTTGCAACCCAGTACCACGCCGACAATGTTCTTGCCGATATCGTGCACGTCGCCCTTCACCGTGGCCATCAGGATCTTGCCCTTGGCTTCCGGTTTGTCGCCTTTTTCCAGCTCGATGAACGGGATCAAGTGGGCCACGGCCTGTTTCATCACTCGGGCGGATTTCACCACTTGGGGCAGGAACATTTTGCCGGCGCCGAACAAGTCGCCGACGATGTTCATGCCGGACATCAGCGGGCCTTCGATCACTTCGATCGGGCGCGCGAACGACAGGCGCGATTCCTCGGTGTCTTCAACGATGTGGGTGGTGATGCCTTTGACCAGTGCGTGTTCAAGGCGCTTGTTGACGTCCCAGCCACGCCATTCCTCGGTCTCGGCTTCCTTGACGCTGCCGTCACCCTTGTACTTGTCGGCAATGGCGAGGAGGGCATCGGTGCCTTCCGGGGTGCGGTTGAGCACCACGTCTTCCACGGCGTCGCGCAGCTCGGTCGGGATCTGGTCGTAGATCTCCAACTGGCCAGCGTTGACGATACCCATGGTCAAGCCGTTGCGGATCGCATACAGCAGGAACACCGAGTGGATCGCCTCGCGCACCGGGTTGTTGCCCCGGAACGAGAACGACACGTTGGACACGCCGCCGGAGGTCAGCGCATACGGCAGTTCGTCACGGATATAGGCGCAGGCATTGATGAAGTCGACGGCGTAGTTGTTGTGCTCCTCGATACCGGTGGCGACCGCGAAGATGTTCGGGTCGAAGATGATGTCTTCCGGTGGGAAGCCTACTTCGTTGACCAGGATGTCGTAGGAGCGTTTGCAGATTTCTTTCTTGCGCGCCTCGGTGTCGGCCTGGCCGGCTTCGTCGAACGCCATTACCACCACCGCAGCGCCGTAGCGCTTGCACAGCTTGGCGTGGTGGATGAACTGCTCGACGCCTTCCTTCATGCTGATGGAGTTGACGATGCCCTTGCCCTGGATGCACTTCAGGCCAGCTTCGATCACGTCCCACTTGGAGGAGTCGATCATGATCGGTACGCGGGAGATATCAGGCTCGCCGGCAATCAGATTGAGGAAGGTCACCATGGCCTTCTTCGAATCGAGCATGCCCTCGTCCATGTTGATGTCGATCACCTGGGCGCCGGCTTCCACCTGCTGCAAGGCGACTTCCAGGGCTTCGGTGTAGTTGTCCTCGCGGATCAGGCGGGCGAACTTGGCCGAGCCGGTGATGTTGGTGCGCTCACCGACGTTGACGAACAACGAGCTGCGATCGATGGTGAAGGGTTCGAGGCCCGACAGGCGGCAAGCCTTCGGGATATCCGGGATCTGGCGCGGTGCGTAACCGGCCACGGCCTTGGCGATGGCCTCGATGTGGCCCGGCGTGGTACCGCAGCAACCGCCGACAATGTTGAGAAAGCCGCTCTGGGCAAACTCTTCGATGACCTTGGCGGTTTGTGACGGCAGCTCATCGTATTCACCGAATTCGTTGGGCAGGCCGGCGTTCGGGTGCGCAGAAACGTGGGTGTTGGCCTTGTTCGACAACTCTTCCAGGTACGGCCGCAGCTCGCTGGCGCCCAGGGCGCAGTTGAGGCCCACGGAAATCGGCTTGGCGTGGGCCACGGAGTTCCAGAACGCTTCGGTGGTCTGGCCCGACAACGTGCGGCCGGAGGCGTCGGTGATGGTGCCGGAGATCATGATCGGCAGTTCGATGTTCAGCGCTTCGAACACCCCTTGCACGGCGAAGATCGCGGCCTTGGCGTTGAGGGTGTCGAAGATGGTCTCGATCAGGATCAGGTCCGCGCCGCCCTCGATCAAACCTTTGGTGGCTTCGGTGTAGTTTTCCACCAGCTCATCGAAGGTCACGTTGCGGTAGCCGGGGTTGTTCACGTCTGGCGACAGCGAGCAGGTGCGGCTGGTCGGGCCGAGCACGCCGGCGACGAAACGCGGCTTGGCCGGGTTTTCGGCGGTCTTGGCGTCGGCGATCTTGCGCGCCAGGCGTGCGCCTTCTACGTTTAGTTCATAGGCCAGTTCTTCCATGCCGTAATCGGCCATGGAAATGCGCGTGGCGTTGAACGTGTTGGTTTCGAGGATGTCGGCGCCAGCATCCAAGTAGGCTTTTTCGATGCCGCCGATCACGTCGGGCCGGGTGATCACCAGCAGGTCATTGTTACCCTTGACGTCGCTTGGCCAGTCGGCGAAGCGTTTGCCACGGTAGTCCTGCTCTTCCAGTTTATAGCTCTGGATCATCGTGCCCATACCGCCGTCGAGGATCAGGATACGTTCCTTGAGGGCTTGATGAAGGGCTTGCAGACGAACGCTACGATCGGACATGGGACTACTCTGGTCAGGCATTACGGAGGGCGTGGATCATAGCAAACCTGTGCCGATTTAGAGCATGTGCAGGTTTTGCATGAATATCGTTCATGTTGTTGTGGGGGATGGCCCGGTAGAATCACCGGCAATTTTTCAGCGCACGCATTGAATCGGGACCGGATACATGTCACTTCGCCTCATCACCAGCGCCGTCCTGGCACTGGTCGCCTGCCTCGCACAGGCTGACGGACCCGCCCCGGCGATTTCGTATACCCGCGACATTCAACCGATCTTCACCGAAAAATGCGTGGCCTGCCACGCCTGCTACGACTCCGCCTGCCAGCTCAACCTGGGCAGTGCCGAGGGCGCGGCGCGCGGTGCCAGCAAAATGCCGGTGTACGACGGCGAACGCAGCCAGGCCACGCCGACCACCCGCTTGTTTTATGACGCTTTTGGCAAGCAAGCCTGGCAGCAGAAAGGCTTCTATTCGGTACTGGACGCCCAAGGCAGCCAGGCCGCCCTGATGGCGCGTATGCTGGAACTGGGCCACAACGCACCGCTGCAACCCAATGCCAAGTTGCCCGACGACATTGTGCTGGGCCTGAACCGCGAAAACATGTGCGCCATGCCCGGCGAGTTCAATGCCTACGCGGGTGCCCATCCCAAGGAAGGCATGCCGCTGGCGGTCACGGGACTGACCGACCAGCAGTACCAGACCCTGCAACGCTGGCTCGCGTCGGGTGCGCCAATCGATGAACAAGGCCTGGCCCCCAGCGCCCGGGAAGCCCTGCAAGTGCAGCAGTGGGAGAACCTGTTCAACCAGCCCGGCGCCCGCGAAAGCCTGGTGGCGCGCTGGTTGTTCGAGCATTTGTTCCTTGCCCACATTTACTTCGAGAATGGCGAGCCGGGGCATTTCTTCCAGTGGGTGCGTTCGCGTACGCCGAGCGGCCAACCCATCGACCTGATCGCCACGCGCCGTCCCAATGATGATCCGGGCACCCAGGTGTACTACCGCCTATGGCCGGTGCAGGGCGTGATTGTGCATAAGACCCACATTACGTACCCATTCAGTGCCGACAAGATGGCGCGCATCAAAGCGCTGTTCTACGCCGGTGACTGGCAGGTCAACGCCTTGCCGGGCTACGGCCCTGGCCGGCGCGCCAACCCCTTTGAAACCTTCGAGGCCATCCCGGCCAAGGCGCGTTACCAGTTCATGTTGGATAACGCCGAGTACTTTGTGCGCACCTTTATTCGCGGGCCGGTTTGCCGTGGGCAGATCGCCACGGACGTGATCCGCGATAACTTCTGGACCCTGTTCCAGGACCCGGACCACGACCTGTACATCACCGACGCGCGCTATCGCGGCCAGGCCACGCCCTTGCTGGCCATGCCGGGGCAGAACGATGACGTGGGCAGTGTGCTCAGCCTGTGGCTGGCCTACCGCGACAAACGCAATGAATACGAGGCCCTGCGCCGTGACAGTTACGCCGACCTGCCGCCACCGAGTTGGTCGAGCCTGTGGGCGGGCAATGACAATGCCTTGCTGAGCATTTTCCGCCACTTCGACAGCGCCTCGGTGACCAAAGGGCTGATTGGCGAGGTGCCGCAGACGATGTGGCTGTTTGACTACCCGTTGCTGGAGCGCACGTATTACCAGTTGGCGGTGAATTTTGATGTGTTTGGCAACGTGTCGCACCAGGCCCAGACCCGGTTGTACTTCGACTTGATCCGCAATGGCGCCGAGCAGAACTTTCTACGCTTGATGCCGGCCGATTCGCGCGAAGGTTTTATGGATGACTGGTACCAGAACAGTGGCAAGCTCAAGCTGTGGCTGGATTACGAGGCTATCGATGACGACAAACCTACTGGGCTGCACCTGGACGAAAACGATCCGAAGCGCGATTTTGCCAATCAGCTGCTCAGCCGTTACGGCGATTTGAACGCCAGTCCGGATCCGATCAATCGCTGTAGCGGTGCTTATTGCTCGCGTGACGGTGTTGATCCGGCCTTGCAGGATGCGGAGCAGGCGCTAAGTCGCTTGACCTCACGGCCGGCTGCTGGGCTCAAGGTGATCGATCAATTGCCTGAAGCGACCATGCTGCGGGTTGAAACCGCCAACGGCAAACGCGTGGTCTACAGCATGTTGCGCAACCGCGCCCACAGTAATGTGGCGTTTCTCTTGGGTGAGGCTTATCGCTACCAGCCAGGGCTGGATACGGTGACGATTTATCCGGGTGTGCTGAGTAGCTACCCGAACTTCATGTTCAATATTCCGGCCCAGGAAGTGCCTGAGTTCGTGGCTGAAATGGAGCAGGCCAAGGATGCCAAGCGTTTCGAGAAGATTGTGGATCGCTGGGGAGTGCGACGCAGTCATCCGTTGTTCTGGCAGTACTTTCACGATTTATCGCAGTACATCCGCGAAACCCTGCCGGTGGAAGAAGGGGTATTGGACATGAACCGCTATGAAAACCTATAACTAAGGGCAGTGATCCAGTCATCTCTCTGAGCGGGTGCTGAAGCGGTCGGATATCTATCTTGCGGGAGTGGAGCAGGTATTCCGATCATGTTGATTTCAGTACAGGCGCTACGGGCGCTGGCGGCGTGGGTGGTGGTGGGGCATCACTTCATGGGGACGTTTTTCGATTATGAGGCACATAACCCTCTGGAGTTCGTGTTCGCCGATAAGGGCGGTATAGGGGTCGACGTATTCTTTGTCATCAGCGGCCTTGTGATTTTCCTGGCGACCGCTGACAAGTCATTGACACCCAGGCAATTCATACTGATGCGAGTGGCCAGGATAGTTCCAGCGTACTGGTTCTATACCCTGGTCACGGCTGTCGTCATCGCGGTCGTCCCCTCGATGTTTCCAGATGATCATCTCGAACTGGGTCATGCGCTCATGTCGCTGTTGTTTCTCTGCGCTGAAAACCCAGGGGGCTATGGGGTCTACCCGCTGCTGAATGTCGGCTGGACCCTGAACTTCGAGATGCTGTTCTATGCCCTGTTTGCCATCGCCTTAATGGTTCCCCCGTCATATCGGTTGTGGGTGGTGGCGGTGCTACTGTTTCTCGTGTGCTACATCGGTCCTGGGCTCGACTTGACCAGCGACTTTTATCGTCAGGACATGGTTTTTGAATTCCTGATGGGCGTTGTGATCGGCATGCTGTACCGCCGCGGCCTGTTTCGGGCCAGGGCATGGCTGCCGTTGTTGGGAATCGTGGTGGCTTGTGCGGCGATTTACCAGGGGGCCGATATACCGCGCGTGCTGGAGTGGGGGGTGCCCAGCGCGATGTTGGTGATGAGTTTTGTGATGCTGGAGCCTTTCTTTCAAGGCTCTCGCTTTATGAAGATGCTCGGTGATTGTTCCTATTCGGTGTATTTGCTCCACGACCTGGTGCTGTGTGCTGGACGATGGGTTGTCGGACACACTGGAATAAGCCCCTACTTGATATTGCCTGTTTGCATCGTACTGACCGCATCTGGCGCCTTTTACAGCTATCACTGGCTGGAAAAGGGTGCATACCTCAGGCTCAAGCGTTGGTTTGGCGTGGAGGCTCCGATTGTCCTTTCCCGACAAAAATACTAGGACTTTGTACCAACGTAATATTTTGGCGTAAACTGCCGACAAGCCTGTGAGGAGTTTCCATGACTGCCATAACCATTACCGACGCCGCCCACGATTACTTGGCTGACCTGCTGTCCAAGCAGAACACCCCAGGTATCGGCATCCGCGTCTTTATCACCCAGCCCGGCACCCAATACGCTGAAACGTGCATTGCCTACTGCAAGCCAGGGGAAGAGAAGCCTGAGGACACCGCCCTGGGGCTCAAAAGCTTCACCGCGTACATCGATGCCTTCAGCGAAGCCTTCCTTGACGACGCTGTAGTCGACTACGCCACCGACCGCATGGGCGGCCAGTTGACCATCAAGGCGCCAAACGCCAAGGTGCCGAACGTCAACGCTGACAGCCCGGTCAACGAGCGCATCAACTATTACCTGCAAACCGAGATCAATCCTGGGCTGGCCAGCCACGGTGGTCAGGTCAGTCTGATCGACGTGGTCGAAGACGGCATTGCCGTGCTCAAGTTCGGCGGCGGCTGCCAGGGCTGTGGCCAGGCGGACGTGACTTTGCGTGAAGGCATCGAGCGTACCTTGCTTGAGCGCATTCCGGAGCTCAAGGGTGTACGTGACGTGACCGACCACACGCAGAAAGAAAACGCCTACTACTGAGTAAGGTGTTCACTGCGAACAGAAAAACGGCGCCCCGTGAGCGCCGTTTTTTTATGCTTTAAATTCAGCGTCTTACGCCGTCTATCTAACGCTGAAGATTAACTGTAGGAGCCGGCTTGCCGGCGATAGCGGCGTGTCAGTCAACAGAGTCGGCAGCAGATACGCCGCGATCTCTGGCCAGCCAGCTCCTACAGTATCAAAATATTCACATATATCAGTGAGTTGCGGCTATTTTATGAGGTTATTTGTCATGGTCGGTAAAGGTGTGCATGCCCGGCCCGATACAGCGAAGACTCACTGAAACTATCATTGGCCAGCACCCGACCCACCACAATCAATGCCGTACGTCGAAACCCTTTTGACGCCACTTTCTCGGCAATGTCATCGAGGGTGCCGACTGCCCAATCCTGATCCGGCCAGGTCGCGCGATGCACCACGGCAATCGGACAATCCGCGCCATAGTGCGGCAGCAGTTCGGCGACGATTTTATCCAGGTGGTTGACCCCCAGGTGGATCGCCATGGTCGTGGCATGCCGGGCCAGGCTGTCGAAGTCTTCACCGGCCGGCATGCTGGTTTTATCCGCGTAGCGGGTCAGGATCACGCTCTGGGCGATGTCGGGCAGGGTCAGTTCGGTTTCCAGCAGCGCCGCGCAAGCGGCTACCGCGGTGACGCCGGGGATGATCTGGAAGGGGATGTTCAGCTCGCGCAAATGACGGATCTGTTCGCCAATTGCCCCATACAGGCTCGGGTCACCGGAGTGCACGCGGGCCACATCCTGCCCTTTTGCGTGGGCGGCCTTGATCAGGTCGATGATCTGCTCCAGATGCAATTCGGCGCTATTGACCAGGGTTTCGGCCTGATGACCTTCCAGCACCGCCGCTGGCACCAGTGAACCGGCGTAGATGATCACCGGGCAACTGCGGATCAGCCGCTGGCCTTTGACGGTGATCAATTCCGGGTCGCCGGGGCCTGCGCCGATGAAGTAGACGGTCATGGTAATTCCTGTCGAAAAACGGGCGAGCATGAATGTTATTCATGATCGGGGCGGGCGATTATCGGGATTTTAGCCGGCGCACGCCAATGCAAAGGTCGCTTGGGCGTTTTTTCTGCGGGTGATCAGCAGGCGGGCAGGGGCGTGACCGAGGTGTTCAGCCAGGGCCAAGGCGGCGCTTTCAGCGATGCCGTAACAGCCGGTATGGGCAAAAACCACCTCGGATTTGTGGCTCAGGCGGTTTTCGAAAACCGCCAGTTGCTCGGCGCTGAAACACTGCAACGGCAGGTCCAGTGCTTTGGCCAGCGCCAGCAGGCCTGGTTCATCCTGTTTGCGATCGATACTGGCCAGCGCGGTGATGCGCTGGCGCTCGATATCGCCCTCGGCGAGGGCCGCATCAAACAGGGCCTGCAAGGCGTGAACATCACAACCGCGCTGGCAGCCCAGGCCGACCACCAGGATCATGCCGCGTATTGATCGTCACGGTTGCGGCGGAACAGCCACGCACTGATCAGGCCCAGGGCCAGCCAGAATGCGACGTTGGTCAACTGCGAAGCGATCTTGAACTGGGCTTCCAGGGCTTCCGGGGCCAGCATCGAGTGTACTTCTGGCTGTGGAGCACCGATCACGTGCGGCACCACCAGGATCGCCACGCCCAGCGCTTTGAGCAGCCAGTTGCGACCGAACACAATCAGCGCGATACCGGCGGCGGTCGACGCGGCAGTGCCGATCCACCAGATCTGCCGTTGCGCCAGGTCAGCCGCGGCGGTGCCTGGCAGCTCTGGCGGCAGGCCCAAGGTTGGCGCCAGCACAAAGGTTGCGTAACCCGCCAGGCCCCAGAGCAGGCCTTGCGCCGTACGGGTCGGCGCACGCAGGGTGTACAGGCCGGCCAGCATCAACGCAAACCCGACCGCGACTACCAAGTTGCCGCCGGTGGTGGACAGCACGCGTTGCCAGCCATCTTCGGGTTCCCAGGCTTCGGCGTCGTGGGTGTGGGCGGCGGCACCCTCGGTGTGTGCATGGGCCACTTCGGTGGCGGCAGGGGCATGTTCGTAGGTTTCCGCTTGCAGAATCAGCGGGGCGACCCAGAAGCTTTGCAACAGGGTCAGCAGCAGGGCGGCCAGAAGACCGGTGAAACCTGCGGTTTGCGCGATACGCTTGATCATGTCGGCAGGTCTCAGTGGCACGGGAACGCGGCGCTGTGGCGGGTATCGTGGGCGGCGTTGTGCACGGCCTCGATGTGCGAGAAACCGGCGAAGTACACCAGGCACGCGCCGAGAATCGACGCGCCGATGGCGGCGGTCAGGCGTTGGCTCAGGGGGGCGGAGCTGCTGGCGGTGTGCGAGGTGCTGCTGATGATCGACATGGCGCGTCCCTTTCAGGTGTCAGGGTGAAACGAGCGCATGAAAACACCGCGAGCCGGGCACGCAGGGTTTAAACAGCGCCCGCCCACCGCGGGTTTGTTATCTGATTTTTTCGGGCCGGTCTCCGGGCTTGCGAGGGGCATTGCGCCTATTAAGCGTCGCCTTCCCATGCCTTGGAGGCACAGTGGATCTGACACTTCGCTCGCTTACCGTTGCGGGGGCAGCACCGGACTGGTCATATCGCTATGACGCACCGGTTTCCCGTTTCACCCTGTGAGGGGCACCCGAAACAAGGTGTGTAGGAGAGCATGGGGGTGGGAGGGGAGTCAATTGGGTTGTTGGGAGCATATCCGTTGTTTAGGTAACGGCGGCTTATGGTTCCGCTCTTACAGCGGGTCACTTTTGGAAAGGCCCAAAAGTAACCAAAAGGCCTTCGCCCCAACACTCGGCACCTCGCCTAGGCTCGGTGTGCCCTCACTCCGGCTTGAATCCGTGGGCCGCCGCGATGGGCCATCCTTGGCCCAGCGCGGCTAACCCGGCGTCCTGCCGGGTTACCCACGGATTCAAGCCTGCGTTCGGCCAGCGTGTTTGACGGGGCGCCTCAGATCAAGAGCGACTCGCTTCGCATCGTAGATACGCTTTTCGTTTTCTGTAGGAGCCGGCTTGCCGGCGAAAAACGTGAGACCGCCGCGTTTTGTCTGATTCCCCGCGTCATCGTTGAAGACCATCGCCGGCAAGCCGGCTCCTACAAGACCGCGTTTGATTTTGCCTTTGCTTTACACCACTCAAGCCGGCTGTCAGGCCGCTGTGCTTTTGATTTTGATCTTAGGCGCCCCGTCAAACACGCTGGCCGGAATTCGGCAGGGATTTGGGGGGTAAACCGGCAGGGATGCCGGTTTAGCCGCCCCGCGCCATGGATGGCGCGTGGCGGCGGCCCCCCAAATCACTGTCGGATTACGGGCATACCGAGCCTAGGCGAGGTACCGAGTGTTGGGGCAAGAGCGCTTTGGTTACTTTGCCGCTTTTGCAAAGTGACCCGCCGTAAGGGCGGAACCATAAGCGGCCATTACCGCAGCAACGGATATGTACCCCAACCCAAACCCCATCATTGACCATCCCCCAAGCACTGCGTAGCCTTGCACCCTCGAGGTTCTTCAGCCCAGGCCGAAGCTAAGAAGGGAACGCGGTCCAAGCCGCGGCTGCCCCCGCAACTGTAAAGGGTTCATCTGACTGCCACGCCACTGCCATTACAGCGGGAAGGCGCAGCCAGCGCTGGTCGCAAGACCCGCAAGCCCCAAGCCAGGAGACCTGCCTCGCAACCGATTTTCCAATTCAACCGGGCGGGGTGATCCGGTGACGAAATCCGCTGCTGCGTGCCGTCGCAGGGCCTATCGTCCCGTATGCCCGCCCCCAAGGGCATCCGATGAAAACACTGGCCAAACTCCCCGTCACCATCGTTACCGGCTTCCTCGGCTCGGGCAAGACCACCTTGCTGCGCCATATGCTCGACAACGCCCAGGGCCGCCGTATCGCGGTGATCGTCAATGAATTCGGCGAGTTGGGCATTGACGGTGAAATCCTCAAGCAGTGCTCCATCGGTTGCACCGAAGAAGAAGCCAACGGCCGCGTCTATGAGCTGGCCAACGGCTGCCTGTGCTGCACCGTGCAGGAAGAGTTCTTCCCGGTGATGCGCGAATTGGTCGCCCGTCGTGGTGACCTCGACCATATCCTTATCGAAACCTCCGGCCTGGCCCTGCCAAAACCGTTGGTACAAGCCTTCCAGTGGCCGGAAATCCGCAGTGCCTGCACCGTTGACGCGGTGATCACCGTGGTCGACAGCCCGGCCGTGGCCGCAGGCACCTTCGCGGCGTTCCCGGAACAGGTCGATGCCCAGCGCAAACTTGACCCGAACCTGGACCACGAATCACCCCTGCACGAGCTGTTCGCCGACCAGTTGGCCAGCGCCGACCTGGTGATCCTCAACAAGAGCGACTTGATCAGCCCCGAAGACCTGGCTCGCGTGCGCCTGGAAGTCGCCGAAGAACTGCCACCCGCCGTGAAGATCATTGAAGCCAGCAGCGGTCGCCTGCCGCTGGACGTGTTGATCGGCCTGGGTGCAGGCTCCGAAGAACACATCGACGGTCGCCACAGCCATCACGATCATCATCACGAAGGTGAAGACGATCACGATCACGACGCCTTCGATTCCATCTCCATCGACCTGCCGCAAGCCGACGAAGCGCTGCTGCTCGACGCCCTGACGCAACTGGTGGTGCAGCACGGCATCTTGCGCGTCAAAGGCTTCGCCGCCATCCCGAACAAGCCGATGCGCCTGCTGATCCAGGGCGTGGGCACGCGTTTCGACAAGCACTTCGACCGTGCCTGGAGCGCCGACGAGCCGCGCATCACGCGCCTGGTGCTGATCGGTCAGGACCTCGATGCGGCCGGCCTTGAAGCGCAACTGCGCGCCGCTCTCAGCGTTTAACCCATGCACCTGCTCAGGACCCAGCCCGGTGGTTTCGTCTCGGACGACAATATTGCCGACCTTGGCCAGACCCCCGCTGAACTGGTGATCCTGTGCAGCGGTGATTCCAGCCTGGCGCTGCTGGCCGAAGCGGCCCAGCAGTTACCCGACGACTACCCCAGCTTTCGCCTGGCCAACCCGATGCAGGTGCAGAACCATGCCTCGGTCGACCTGTATGTCGATGAGGTGCTGCGCCATGCCAAGGTCATCCTGATTTCGCTGCATGGTGGCATCGGTTATTGGCGCTACGGCATCGAGCGCCTGGTGGAGCTGGCCGAAAGGGGCGTGCAGCTGATCCTAGTGCCGGGGGATGATCGTCCGGACCCTGAACTCAGCGGGTTGAGCACCGTCGGCGCCGAAGCGCGTGATCGCCTCTGGCACTTCCTGCGCCAGGGCGGCCTAGGCAATGCGCTGGATTTTTATCGCTGCCTGGCCAGTGCCTACCTGGGCCGTGACTACGCCTGGGCGGAGCCGCAGACCCTGCCGCGCACGGCGATTTATCATCCGCGCCACGCTAACGCCCGCCTGAATGATTGGCAGGCCGACTGGCACGCCGACTGGCCGGTGGCGGCGGTGCTGTTCTATCGCTCCCATTTGCAGGCGGCCAATACCGGTTTTATCGACGTGTTCTGCCAGCGCTTGCAGGCCGCGGGGCTTAACCCGTTGCCGATGGCGGTGGCCAGTTTGAAAGAGCCCGGCTGCCTGGCGGTGGTCGAGGATTGGCTGGATGAGGTGGGTGCGGCGGTGATCCTGAACACCACCGGCTTCGCCCAGTCCAGCCCCGAAGCGCCGCACTTGCGGCCGTTTCGCCGCAATATCCCGGTGATCCAGGCCATTTGCGCCCAGGACAACCAACCTGGTTGGGAAGCCAGCGAGCAAGGCCTCGGCCCGCGTGACTTGGCCATGCACATCGCCCTGCCGGAGCTGGATGGACGGATCATCAGCCGGCCAATCAGCTTCAAGGACCTGGCCTGGCGCAGCGAGCGCAGCCAGTCGGATGTGGTGTGCTACCGCGCCGCGCCCGAGCGCATGGATTTTGTCGCGGAACTGGCGCGACGCTGGGTCGAGTTGGCGCGAGTGCCGAATGCGCACAAGCGCATCGCGCTGATCCTTGCCAACTACCCGACCCGCGACGGTCGGATTGGCAATGGCGTGGGCCTCGATACCCCAGCGGCCGCACTGAATATTTTGCGTGCCCTGCAGGCTGAAGGCTATCCGCTGCCGGAGACCTTGCCCGACAGTGGCACGGCGCTGATCCACGAGTTGCTCGGCGGCGTCACCAACGACCTCGACAGCCTCGACCTGCGCCCGTGCCATCAAAGCCTGGGCCTGGACGACTACGCGGCGATGTTCGCTCGCCTGCCCGAAGCCAATCGGCAGGCCGTACTGGAACGCTGGGGCACGCCACAAAACGATCCGATGTTCCGTGATGGCCGCATGATGATCGCTGGCCTGCGCCTGGGCCTGACCTTTGTCGGTATCCAGCCGGCCCGGGGTTATCAAGTGGACGCCAGCGCGGTGTACCACGACCCGGACCTGGTGCCGCCCCACGCGTACCTGGCGTTCTACTTTTGGCTGCGCCACACCTACGGCGCCCATGGCGTGATCCATGTGGGCAAGCACGGCAACCTCGAATGGCTGCCCGGCAAAGGCGTGGGGCTGTCGGAAAACTGCTGGCCCGACGCGCTGCTGGGGCCGCTGCCGAATATCTATCCCTTTATCGTCAACGACCCGGGCGAGGGCGCCCAGGCCAAGCGGCGTACCCAGGCGGTGATCATCGACCACCTGATGCCGCCGCTGACCCGTGCCGAGACCTATGGCCCGCTGCGTGACCTGGAGCTGTTGGCGGACGAATATTACGACGCCCAGTTGCTGGATCCGCGCCGCGCCCTGGAATTGCAGAAAGACATCCTCAAGCTGGTGCGCGAAACCCGTATCGACCAGGAACTGGAGCTGGAAAGCGACGCCGATGCCGCCGTGTGGCTGCCGCGCCTGGACACTTACCTGTGCGACTTGAAGGAGTCGCAAATCCGCGACGGCCTGCATATCTTTGGCGAGTCGCCCGAGGGGCGTTTGCGTATCGACACCTTGCTGGCATTGCTGCGCATCCCGCGGGGCGATGGCCGTGGCCCGCAGTCGAGCTTGCTGCGGGTGCTGGCCAAGGCCTTCGACCTGGGCTTTGACCCCCTCGATTGCGCCCTGGCCGAGCCGTGGACAGGACGGCGCCCGTTGGTGCTGCAGAAGATCGACGGGCAGTTGTGGCGCACCGCCGGCGATACCCGCGAACGCCTGGAGCTGTACGCCGCGCGCTTGATCGAGCAGGCGCTGGAAGGGCCACTTGAACAGTTGGAAGAGTCCGGCTGGGAGGATGTGAAAGCCGTGATCGAAAGCCTGCGTATCGTCGTGGCGCCACGCCTGGACGCCTGTGGTCCGGCGGAAATGCGTGGGCTGCTCGATGCCTTGAGCGGCCGTTTTGTGCCCGCTGGCCCTAGCGGTGCGCCGAGTCGCGGGCGTCTGGATGTGCTGCCGACCGGGCGCAACTTTTTCAGCGTCGACGTGCGCAACCTGCCCACCACCACCGCGTGGCGCATCGGTTTCCAGTCGGCCAACCTGATTCTTGAGCGACACCTGCAAGACCATGGCGACCACCTGCGCCAACTTGGCCTGTCGGTATGGGGCACCGCCACCATGCGCACCGGCGGCGATGATATCGCCCAGGCCATGGCGCTGATGGGCGTGCGCCCGGTGTGGGCGACGGGCAGCCAGCGGGTGGATGACTTTGAAATCCTGCCGATCAGCCTGCTCGACCGGCCGCGCGTAGACGTGACGCTGCGGGTGTCGGGCTTTTTCCGGGATGCCTTCGCCAACCTGATCCGCCTGTTCGATGCCGCCGTGCAAGCGGTGGCCGCGCTCGACGAGCCGGACGACATGAACCCGCTGGCGGCCAAGGTGCGCAGTGAGCGCGAGGCGTTGCTCAAGTCCGGCCTGGACGACGAGGCCGCTGCGAAACAGGCCGGTTGGCGCATCTTCGGCGCCAAGCCCGGCGCCTATGGCGCGGGCGTGCAGGGCGCGGTCGACGGTCGCCTGTGGCAAAGCCGCGAAGACTTGGCCGAGGTCTACCTGAACTGGGGCGGCTACGCCTATGGCGGTTCCGACGAAGGCACCGCCGCCCGCGAGCAATTCGCCCAGCGTCTGAGCCAGGTGCAGGCTGTGTTGCAGAACCAGGACAACCGCGAGCACGACCTGCTCGATTCCAATGATTACTACCAATTCCAGGGCGGCATGCTTGCTGCCGTGGAAACCCTGAGCGGCGATAAGGCTGCCAGCTATCATGGCGACCACAGCCAGCCCGACCTGCCGAAGATCCGCACCCTGAAGGAAGAGCTGAACCGGGTGATCCGTTCCCGCGCCGCCAACCCCAAGTGGATCGAAGGCGTGAAACGCCATGGTTATAAAGGTGCGTTCGAGATGGCGGCGACCGTGGACAACCTGTTCGCCTTCGACGCCACCACCGCGCTGATAGACGACCACCAATATGCGCTGTTGGCCGACGCCTATCTGCTCGACCCCGATACCCGGTCCTTTGTGCGACAGCACAACCCCGATGCGCTGCGCGACATGACCGAGCGCATGCTCGAAGCCCAGCAGCGTGGCATGTGGCAGGAACCGGGGGCGTACCGCGAGGCGTTGGAAAACCTGTTGCTGGATATCGAAGAGGATGGCTGAAGGCAAGCTTGTTGTGGTGAGCGGGCTTGCCCCGCGCTGGGCTGCGAAGCGGCCCCAAAACCGGACACCGCGTTTTGCCAGGAAGAATCCGTTTAGCTTTATTGGGGCTGCTACGCAGCCCAGCGCGGGGCAAGCCCGCTCACTACAGTGTGGTTGCTTGTGTCGCAGAATTTGAAGAGGGATCGTATGACTGATATTCCCCATTTTCCGCTGTCCGCCGTAGTCGGCGCCGATGACCTGAAACTGGCGCTGTGCCTGACCGCCATCGACCCGAAGATCGGCGGTGTGCTGATCGAAGGCCCGCGCGGCATGGCCAAGTCGACTTTGGCGCGTGGTTTGGCGGACCTGCTGGCCAGTGGTCAATTCGTGACTTTGCCCCTGGGCGCGACTGAAGAGCGCCTTGTCGGCACGCTGGACCTGGATGCTGCATTGGGCGAGGGCCGGGCGCAGTTTTCGCCCGGCGTATTGGCCAAGGCGGATGGCGGCGTGCTGTACGTCGATGAAGTCAACCTGCTGCCCGATCATTTGGTGGATTTGCTGCTGGACGTGGCCGCCAGCGGCACCAATCTGATCGAGCGTGACGGCATTTCCCATCGCCATTCGGCGCGGTTCGTGCTGATCGGCACCATGAACCCGGAGGAGGGCGAGTTGCGTCCGCAACTGCTCGACCGTTTCGGTTTCAACGTGGCGTTGAGCGGGCAGACCTTGCCCGCCGAGCGTGGGCAGATTATTCGTCGGCGCCTGGATTTCGACAGCGACCCGGCGGCGTTCTGCTCGCAATGGGAAGTGTCGCAGGCGGCCTTGCGCGAACGCTGCACTCAGGCGCGGGCACAACTGGACACTATCGCGCTGGACGACGAGGCGCTGGCAAGGATCACCGAACGTTGCTTCGCGGCGGGCGTCGACGGTTTGCGTGCGGACTTGGTCTGGTTGCGCGGCGCTCGGGCCCATGCCGCCTGGCGTGGCGCCAGTGCGATCGCCGAGGAAGATATCGAAGCGGTGGCCGAGTTTGCCCTGCGCCATCGTCGCCAGGAACAAGCCCCATCGTCCAACCCGCCCAGCGAAGGGCAGTCGCCCAAATCTTCCGACGCTTCGCCAGGCCAAGGCCAGTGGGGCGACATGCCCGCTCCGGCCCTGCCCACGGGGGCGCGCCGGGAAGTCCCCACCTGGCCAAAAAAGCCCTAGGCATTCGCCCCCGGCCTGACACGGGGACGGATGCCCGCCCCAAGGCAGGGCGACTGGACAGCGGCAGGCACGGTAAGGCGCGCAGCGCGAAGCAGGGGACGATCAATTGGCCCGGCACCTTGCTCGGTGGCCGGCCGCAAGCCCGTGAGGATCTGCTTTATCACCTGCGCAGTCGTTCGGCCCATGAGCTCTGGTTGGTGATTGTCGATGCGTCGGCATCCACCCGGCGGCATCGTGCGCTCACCGATGCCAAGGGTTTGTTGGCGCAATTGTTCGATGACGCTTACCGCCAGCGGGCGCGGATGGCGTTGTTGACGGCCAGCGGGCACTCGCCCAAATGGCAGGTACAAGGGTTGAAAGCGGCGAAGGGCTTGGCGGACTGGCTGGATCAATTGGGCGCGGGCGGTGGTACGCCGTTGCTCGCGGCGTTGACCGAGGCCGGGGCGTGGTTGACGCTGCGCCGCAAGCGGTATCCGGCTGAACAACAGCGGCTGCTGGTGATCACTGACGGGCGACTCAAGGACATCGCCGGGTTGCCGTTGCTGGAGTGTCCGGGGCTGTTGGTGGATATCGAGCGCGGGCCCATCAGGTTGGGTCGGGCTCGGGAGTTGGCCGTGGGGTTGCAGCTGGACTATCGGCATATTGACGATTAGCTATTGCCCGGCACGTTGGGCCAAAGGTCCGCCACCAGGAACAGCCGCTCGGCTTCCTCCCAATCCTGATCGACTTGAACCATCCGCACCAACAACTGCGCCGGCGCCATGGGATCCAGCTGCGCCAGCCAGCCCCTCATCTGTTCTTCACTCCAGACTTCATCCGTCGGGTAATGCGCCGGCGCCAACCACGCATGCCTGGGCAGGGGCTGCCAGCGGCCGGGCGGACTTTGGCTGACAAACGCTGGCCAATCACGCTGATGCAACCAGCGCCCACGTAAATGCTGTGGATGGGCACCAATGGGGGCTTGGGCCTCGCCAGGCCAGGGGTACAACAGATAACCGCCCAGCCACAAATGCGCATCGAAATGCTGGATATCCAGCGCCGCCAGCGCCTCCTGGCTTTCCGCTCGCTTAGAAATCGGCAGTTGATGTTGGGCCAGATGCGCCAGTTTGCGGTCCAGCCGATCGTGGCAGCCCGGCCCCAACCATTGATCCGTGTCCTGGCCATTGCCGTCCTGCGGGCCGAGGTACAGTTTGATTGCCAGCTCCAGATGATGCACGCCGTCGCGGTCGCGCAGCAGCATGTCCAACTCGCCGAGGGTATGCCCAGCGCGGCGGATCGGCAGGTTGGCCGCCAACAGTTCCACGCCCGGCGCATGCTGCACCGCAAACTGCCACAGGCGCTCGTAATAGAGGCCCAGGCGCCGGGTGCGTGACTGGTTCAGCCACTGCTGCAAGGCGCTGCTGTCCTGATCGAGCTGGCGCAGCCAGCGCTCTAGCAGGTGCGGCGCCTGCACCCAGTCACTGCCGGCCAGCGGGTGGCGCTGCGGCCACGGTGTTTGCGCGAGCATCGGCGGGGCGAGCATCACCCACGCCAGGTCGCGCACTTCGGGGTGGCGCAGCTGGCGGGGCAGGTTGTGCAGATCCGGGAACACAGTCATGGTCCGAGCATAGCCTTTTCAGTGTCGTGCGGGTGGATGAGAACCCTTGTCATCAAGGCTTCACGGCGACAAAGGATTTTGCCTGGGACGGCCTTTCGCCCATAATCGTTCTTTTTTGCCACACCCCACATCCCGCAGGAGCCCCATGGAGCAATTTCGCAATATCGGCATTATCGGTCGCCTGGGCAGTACCCAGGTGTTGGACACCGTCCGCCGGCTGAAAAAGTTCCTGCTGGAACGCCACCTGCATGTGATCCTCGAAGACACCATCGCTGAAATCCTGCCGGGCCACGGCTTGCAAACCTCGTCGCGCAAGATGCTAGGCGAAGTCTGCGACATGGTCATCGTGGTCGGCGGCGACGGCAGCCTGCTCGGCGCCGCCCGTGCCCTGGCGCGGCACAACGTACCGGTGCTGGGGATCAACCGGGGTAGCCTGGGTTTCCTCACCGATATCCGTCCCGATGAGTTGGAAGTCGAAGTCGCCAAGGTGCTCGACGGCCATTACCTGGTGGAAAACCGCTTCCTGCTGCAAGCCGAAGTGCGCCGCCACGGCGAAGCCATCGGCCAGGGCGATGCCTTGAATGATGTGGTGCTGCACCCCGGCAAGTCGACGCGGATGATCGAGTTCGAACTCTATATAGACGGCCAATTCGTGTGCAGCCAGAAGGCCGACGGCCTGATCGTCGCCACGCCCACCGGCTCCACGGCCTACGCGCTGTCGGCAGGTGGGCCGATCATGCATCCCAAGCTGGATGCCATTGTGATCGTGCCGATGTATCCCCATATGTTGTCGAGCAGGCCCATCGTGGTCGACGGCAACAGTGAGCTGAAAATCGTGGTGTCCAAAGACATGCAGATCTACCCGCAGGTGTCCTGCGACGGTCAGAACCATTTCACCTGCGCCCCCGGTGACACCATCACCGTGAGCAAGAAGGCACAGAAGTTGCGGTTGATCCACCCGCTGGACCACAACTACTACGAAGTGTGCCGCACCAAGCTGGGCTGGGGCAGCCGCTTGGGGGGTGGAGGCGACTGATGCTCGATCCCGCGCGTAGCTACGACCTGATTGGTGACGTGCACGGTTGCGCCCACACCCTTGAGCACCTGCTCGACCTGCTGGGCTACCACAAGCAGGGCGGCACCTGGCGTCATCCGTCGCGCATGGCGGTGTTCCTCGGCGATATCATTGACCGCGGCCCACGCATCCGCGAGGCGCTGCATATCGTCCACGACATGACCGAGGCTGGCCAGGCGCTGTGCATCATGGGCAACCACGAGTTCAACGCCCTGGGTTGGACCACACCGGCGCCGCCGGGCAGTGGCAAGCAGTTCGTGCGCGAGCACAACCCACGGCATGCACGGTTGATCCAGGAGACCCTGACCCAGTTCGAACACCACCCGGCGGACTGGCATGACTTCCTCGGCTGGTTCTATGACATGCCGCTGTTCGTCGACGCTGGGCGCTTCCGCGTGGTGCATGCGTGCTGGGACGACGGCTTTATCCAGCCGCTGCGCGCGACCTTCCCGGACGGTTGCATCGACCAGCACTTCCTGCAGGCCGCCGCCGTGCCGGGCAGTTTTGCCTGCAACGCCTTCGACCGCCTGCTGCGCGGTACCGACATGCGCCTGCCGCACGGCCTTACGCTGACCGGTGGCGATGGCCTGACGCGCTCGTTCTTTCGCACCAAGTTCTGGGAGGACGACCCCAAGACCTACGGCGATATCGTGTTCCAGCCCGACGCCTTGCCGGAGCCAGTGGCGCGTACGCCGTTATCGTCCACCGAAAAGAATTCCCTGCTGCGCTACGGCGTCGACGAACCGTTGTTGTTCGTCGGCCATTACTGGCGCAGCGGCAAACCGGCGCCGATCCGCGAGAACCTGGCGTGCCTGGACTACAGCGCCGTGCTGTACGGCAAGCTGGTGGCTTATCGCCTGGATCAGGAAACCCGCCTGGATCCGAGTAAATTCGTATGGGTCGACGTAGAGCGCCCCGAGGTTATCAAATGAGTGCTGTGGCGGTATTACGCCTGCCCTTGAGCGTCGACCTGGGCGGCTTTGTCCAGTTGCTGCAACGCATGCAAGTGCCCCATCGTGTCAGTGAAGAGGCGGGCGAGCAGGTGTTGTGGGTGCCCGAGAACATCAGCGACGACGTGCGCGTGCTGTACCAACGCTTTCCCGCCGGTGACCCGGACCAGCAACTGGACATTCCCGAGCAGGCGCCGATCAAGCGCCCTGGGTTTCTCCAGCAACTGCGGCACAGCCCGTTAACCGCGTTGGTGCTGCTGGCAAGTATCATTGTGGGCGCCGTGACCTTGCTCGGTGAAAACCTGCAAGCCATGAGTTGGCTGACGTTCCTGCAGTTCCGCATCGTCGGCGAGTACATCCAGTTCACGCCGCTGGCCGACAGCCTGGCGGCAGGGCAGTGGTGGCGCCTGGTCACGCCGATGCTGATCCACTTTGGCATCCTGCACCTCGCCATGAATGGCATGTGGTACTGGGAACTGGGCCGGCGCATCGAAGCGCGCCAGGGCAGCATCAATTTGCTGGGCCTGACCCTGTTGTTCAGCTTGGTGTCGAACTACGCTCAATATGTTTATGGCGGCCCCGGCCTGTTCGGTGGGTTGTCCGGCGTGCTGTATGGCCTGCTCGGGCATTGCTGGATTTTTCAATTACTGTCGCCTAATCCGGCCTATCGCCTGCCCCGTGGGGTGCTGGTGATGATGCTGGTGTGGCTGTTGCTCTGCCTGTCGGGGCTGGTCTCGATGATCGGTTTCGGCGAAATCGCCAATGCTGCCCATGTCGGCGGCCTGGTTATCGGTTGCCTGACGGGTTTGCTGGGTGGGCTGTACAGCCGCCACAAAGCCTCTCTTTGATAAGGAAGAGCCTTATGTCCTCTTTTGCTGAAATGATTGAAAACATCACCCCGGACATCTACGAGAGCCTCAAGCTCGCCGTGGAAATCGGCAAGTGGTCCGATGGCCGCAAGCTCACTGCCGAACAGCGCGAGCTGTCCCTGCAAGCGGTGATCGCCTGGGAAATCCAGAACCTGCCGGAAGACCAGCGCACCGGCTACATGGGCCCGCAGGAATGTGCCTCCAAGTCCGCGCCAGTACCGAATATCCTGTTCAAGTCGGATGCGATCCATTGATTGAAATTGGTCGCGGTGCAGTCAGCAAAATGTCGGCGCAACTCGGTGAGCCGACCGTTCAATACGCGTTTCGCCTGGGCAATGCCGAGGTGCCGGTCAACCCGTTGATCGGCACTCACGTGCGCCTGGAATACCTCGGTGCCATCCATTGCAGCCATTGCGGCCGCAAGACCAAGACCAGCTTCAGCCAGGGGTACTGCTACCCGTGCATGACCAAGCTGGCCCAGTGTGACCTGTGCATCATGAGCCCCGAGCGTTGCCATTACGACGCCGGCACCTGCCGCGATCCGGGCTGGGGCGAACAATTCTGCATGACCGACCATGTGGTGTACCTGGCGAATTCGTCGGGGATCAAGGTCGGCATCACCCGCGCCACCCAGTTGCCGACGCGCTGGCTCGACCAGGGCGCGAGCCAGGCGCTGCCGATCATGCGCGTGACGACCCGCCAGCAATCCGGCTTCGTCGAGGACCTGTTCCGCAGCCAGGTGGCCGACAAGACCAACTGGCGCGCGCTGCTCAAGGGCGACGCCCAGTCCGTCGACCTCAAGCAGGTGCGTGACGAGCTGTTCGCCTCCTGCGCCGAAGGCCTGGTGAGTCTGCAGGAACGCTTTGGCCTGCAGGCCATCCAAACGATTGCCGACATTGAGCCGATCGAAATCCGCTATCCGGTCGAGCAGTATCCGACCAAGATCGTCAGCTTCAACCTGGACAAGAACCCGATTGCCGAAGGCACGCTGCTGGGGATCAAGGGCCAATACCTGATCTTCGACACCGGCGTTATCAACATTCGTAAGTACACGGCCTACCAGCTCGCCGTGCATCAGTAGAAGGATGCCACCCATGCGCACCGAACAACCGAAGATGATCTACCTGAAGGACTATCAGGCGCCGGACTACCTGATCGAAGAGACGCACCTGACCTTCGAGTTGTTCGAGGACCATAGCCTGGTTCACGCGCAGTTGGTGATGCGCCGCAACCCTGAGCGCGGCGCCGGTTTGCCGCCGCTGGTGCTGGACGGCCAGCAGTTGGAGCTGTTGAGTGTGAACCTGGCCGATCAGGAACTGACGGCCGATGATTATCAACTGACCGACAGTCACCTGACGGTGCATCCGAAGAGCGAGACTTTTACCCTGGATACCACGGTAAAAATCCACCCGGAAACCAACACCGCCCTGGAAGGCCTGTACAAGTCCGGCACCATGTTCTGCACCCAGTGCGAGGCTGAAGGCTTCCGCAAGATCACCTATTACCTCGACCGCCCGGACGTGATGAGCACCTTCACCACCACGGTGATCGCCGAGCAACACCGCTACCCGATCCTGTTGTCCAACGGCAACCCGATCGCCAGCGGCCCCGGCGAAGATGGCCGTCACTGGGCAACCTGGGAAGACCCGTTCAAAAAGCCGGCGTACCTGTTTGCGCTGGTTGCGGGTGATTTGTGGTGTGTCGAAGACACCTTCACCACCATGACCAACCGCGAGGTCGCGCTGCGCATCTACGTCGAGCCGGAAAACATCGACAAGTGCCAGCACGCCATGACCAGCCTGAAAAAATCCATGCGCTGGGACGAAGAAACCTACGGTCGCGAGTACGACCTCGACATCTTCATGATCGTGGCGGTGAATGATTTCAACATGGGCGCCATGGAAAACAAGGGCCTGAATATCTTCAACTCCAGTGCCGTGCTGGCCCGCGCCGAAACCGCGACAGACGCCGCGCACCAGCGGGTCGAGGCGATTGTTGCCCACGAATACTTCCACAACTGGTCGGGCAACCGCGTGACCTGCCGCGACTGGTTCCAGCTGTCGCTCAAGGAAGGCTTCACCGTGTTCCGTGACTCGGGTTTCTCGGCCGACATGAACTCGGCCACGGTCAAGCGCATCCAGGACGTGGCGTACCTGCGTACCCACCAGTTCGCCGAAGACGCCGGCCCGATGGCCCACGCGGTGCGCCCGGACAGCTTTATCGAGATCTCCAACTTCTACACCCTGACCGTGTACGAAAAGGGCTCGGAAGTGGTCGGCATGATCCACACCTTGCTCGGCGCCGAGGGCTTCCGCAAAGGTAGCGACCTGTACTTCGAACGCCACGACGGCCAGGCCGTGACCTGCGACGATTTCATCAAGGCCATGGAAGACGCCAACGGCGCCGACCTGACCCAGTTCAAACGCTGGTACAGCCAGGCCGGCACGCCGCGTCTGGTGGTGAGCGAGTCCTACGATGCCGCGGCCAGGACCTACAGCCTGACCTTCCGTCAAAACTGCCCGGAAACCCCGGACAAGGTGGAAAAACTGCCGTTCGTGATCCCGGTGGAACTGGGCTTGCTGGACGCCAAGGGCGCTGGTATTGCCTTGCGCCTGGCCGGTGAAGCGGCCGCTGGCGCCACGTCGCGCGTGATCTCGGTGACCGAGGCCGAGCAGACCTTTACCTTCGTTGATATCGCCGAGCAGCCGTTGCCTTCGCTGCTGCGTGGGTTCTCGGCGCCGGTCAAGCTGAGCTTCCCGTACACCCGCGACCAACTGATGTTCCTCATGCAGCATGACAGCGACGGCTTCAACCGCTGGGATGCCGGCCAGCAGTTGTCGGTGCAGGTGTTGCAGGAGTTGATCGCCCAGCATCAACAGGGCCAGGCCTTGCACATGGATCAGCGCTTGATCACTGCGCTGCGCAGTGTGTTGAGCGACGAAAGCCTGGACCAGGCCATGGTGGCAGAAATGCTGTCGTTGCCGGGTGAGGCCTACCTGACCGAAATCAGCGACGTGGCGGATGTGGATGCCATCCACGCCGCCCGTGAATTCGCACGCAAGCAACTGGCGGACAACCTGCATGAAGCCCTCTGGCTGCGCTACCAGGCCAATCGCGAACTGTCCAAGCAAACGCCATACGTGGCGGCCGCCGAGCACTTTGCCCGTCGCGCGTTGCAGAACATTGCGCTGTCGTACCTGATGCTCAGCGGCAAGCCGCAAGTGCTGGCGGCGACCATCGAACAGTTCGACACCAGCGACAACATGACCGAGCGCCTGACCGCGCTGGCGGTGCTGGTGAATTCGCCATTCGAAGCAGAGAAGGCCAAGGCGCTGGCGGTGTTTGCGGAAAACTTCAAGGACAACCCGCTGGTGATGGACCAGTGGTTCAGCGTGCAGGCTGGCAGCACGTTGCCGGGCGGTTTGGCGCGGGTCAAGGCGTTGATGGAGCACCCAGCGTTCACACTGAAGAACCCGAACAAGGTGCGTGCCTTGATCGGCGCCTTTGCCGGGCAGAACCTGATCAACTTCCATGCAGCGGACGGCTCGGGTTATCGCTTCCTGGCGGACTTGGTGATTCAGCTCAATGGCTTCAACCCACAGATCGCTTCGCGCCAACTGGCGCCGCTGACCCGCTGGCGCAAATACGACAGCGCGCGTCAGGCGCTGATGAAGGCGGAGCTGGAGCGCATTCTGGCGTCCGGTGAGTTGTCGAGTGACGTGTTTGAGGTGGTCAGCAAAAGCCTGGCTTAAGCTGCCACGTTGAATAAAAAAACGGCCTGTCTAACAGGCCGTTTTTTTTCGCCTCAGATAACGGGCGGGCGAGGGGTGTCGAGGCCGTTATCGAGGGGGAAACGCTCGGCGATGATCCCGTGCGGCACACCCAGCGGTATGGCGCTGGCGGTGTCGAGGCGGGTGACCTGCTCGGCCGACAGTTGCACGTCGAGGGCGCCGAGGGTGCTGTCCAGTTGCGCGCGGGTGCGCGAGCCGAGAATCGGGATCAGCGCCGTGGTCGAGCGCCGTGCTTTTTCCCGCAACCAGGCAATGGCAACGTGGGTGGGGGTGGCGTCGACTTCACCAGCGACCGCCAGCAGTGCGTCGAGCACCGCGGTTTCGCGGGCGCTGTGCTCGGCGTGCACCAGGATCCCGAGTTTGTTGGCGCGGTTGTCGTCCTGGGTGTTGCGGTACTTGCCGGTCAGGAAGCCGCCGCCCAGGGGCGACCACAGCGTGGCGGCCAGGCCCAGGGCTTCGGCCATCGGCAGCAGCTCGCGGTCGGCAGTGCGCTCGACCAGGCTGTATTCCACCTGGATGCCGATGATGGGCGCAAAGCTGCGCACTTCGGCCAACAGGTCGGCGCGGGCAATCCGCCAGGCGGGGAAATTGGACAGGCCGGCATAGTGGATCTTGCCGGCGCGGACCAAGTCATCGAGGCCGCGCAGGATCTCTTCCATGGGCGTGACGTTGTCGCTCATGTGCGCCCAGAGCAGGTCGATGCGGTCGGTGTTCAGGCGCTTGAGGCTTTCTTCCACCGAGCGGACCAGGTTCTTGCGGTTGTTGCCGAGCCTGATCGTGCCTTCATCGGACGGTTGGGTGCGCAGGGTGTACTTGGTGGCCACGACCAGGTTGTCGCGCTCGGAGGCGATAAATTCGCCCAGCAGCTTTTCCGCCTGGCCGAACTGATAGCCGTTGGCGGTATCGAGGAAGTTGCCACCGGCCTCAAGGTAGCCGTCGAAGATCTGTTTGGCTTCATCGCGCTCGGCGCCATGGCCCCAGCCCGTACCGAAATTACCGGTGCCCAAGGCCAGTTCAGATACCTGCAGACCGCTGCGGCGGCCAAAGACTTTATTGCGCATACAAGGACTCCTGAGGCAGTGATTTTCTTACATGTTTAGTAACATGTATTTAATATGATCTTGGTAATGTATTCGGTCAAGGGGCTTTTTTACTGCTGACGTTTTCTGACAGGGGGCTCTGCTAAGCTGCGTCACTTTTTCCTTCTCGGCAGGCATTCCTGTGTCGCGTACCACTCGTCTACTGACTTTGCTGCAGGCCCTACGGGGCAAGAAACGACCGGTGACCGCTGCCGTGCTGGCGGCGCAGTTGGAGGTGTCCGAGCGTACGCTGTACCGCGATATCGCCGAATTGACCGCCCTGGGTGCGCCTATCTTTGGCGAGGCGGGGGTAGGGTATGTGCTGCGCAGTGGCTTGTTTCTGCCGCCCTTGATGCTCAACGCCGAGGAAACCGAAGCCATCGTGCTCGGCTTGCGCTACGTGGACCAGCGCGGCGATGAGGTGCTCAGCCGCGCCGCCGCCAATGCCCTGGCGAAGATCGCCGACGTACTCGACCCGGCCGCCCAGGAAGCCTTGCGCAACCCTACGCTGTTGCCCGGCCCGCCTGGGTTCGGTTACCCGGAAAACCGCGTCCCCCTCAACGTGTTTCGCGAGGCTATTCGCAGCCAGGCCAAGCTGCATATCGACTATGCGGACGCCAGCCAGACCCAGAGCCAGCGCCTGATCTGGCCCCTGGCCCTGGGTTTCTTGAATGAGGTGCGGGTAGTCGTGGCCTGGTGTGAGCTGCGCGGCGCCTACCGCACTTTCCGCACCGACCGCGTGGCGAGTGCCCAAGCGCTCGGCGAGCGTTATCCGGGGCGCCGCAGTGACTGGCTGCGGGCCTGGCGCAAGCTGCTGGAGCAAAATGAATCCGGGCCTTTTACTCCTGACAAAAACTGACACAACACTGGCTTAGCATGGCCTCACAAATCACCAAGAAAGGAGCTGTGCCATGTCTATTCCTGAGTTGGCACCGGCCATCGCGGCCTATATCGCGGCGGCCAACACCCTCGACACCTCGGCTGTGGCCCAGTGCTTTGCCGAGGATGCCAACGTGTTCGATGAGGGCCAGCACCAGGTCGGCACTGCCGCGATTGCGCGCTGGATGGAGGACACCGGGCGTCGTTATCAGCCGCGGGTCGAAGTGCTCAAGGTGCAACACCGTACCGGCAAGGTGCTGGTCAGCAACAGCGTGTCCGGCAATTTCCCGGGCAGCCCCTTGGAGCTGCGCTACACCTTTCGGTTGAACGAACAGGGCAAGATTTCACGGCTGGATATTTCCCTGTAGGTCATAATCGCGGGCATGACTTTCGACTCGCCCCTCGCTGCCTATCAACACGCCATCGCTCAACAGGGTTTCGTCGCCGATGACGCCCAGCGCCGCGCCGTGGACGCCTTACAAGCCTGCCACCAAGCCCTGCATCACGGCCATGCGCCGATCACCGGCGTTTACCTGTGGGGCCCCGTGGGGCGTGGCAAGACTTGGCTGATGGACCAGTTCTACCAGAGCCTGCGGGTGCCTGCGCGGCGCCAGCACTTTCATCACTTTATGGGCTGGGTGCACCAGCGCCTGTTCCAGCTGACGGGCATCGAGGACCCCTTGCAGGCCCTGGCTCGGGAGCTGAGCCAGGAAGTGCGCGTGCTGTGCTTCGATGAGTTGTTCGTCAATGACATCGGCGACGCGATTATCCTTGGGCGCCTGTTCCAGGTGATGTTCGAGGAAGGTGTGGTGATGGTCTGCACGTCCAACCAGCCGCCTGACCAACTGTACGCCGAGGGCTTCAACCGCGAGCGCTTTTTGCCGGGGATCGCGGCGATAAAGCAGCATATGCACGTGGTCGCGGTGGATGGCGCAGAGGACCACCGGTTGCACCCGGGGGTAGGCATTCAGCGTTACTGGGTCAACCAGCCCGAGGCACTGGCCGGCGTGTTCGCGCAATTAGCTGAAAGCCAGCCAACCTGCAGCGGGCCGGTGGTGGTGGGGCATCGTTCCATCATCGCCGTGCAGGCCAGCGACACGGTGCTCTGGTGCCGCTACGCCGACCTGTGCGAGCCACCCCTGGCGGCGATGGACTTCATGCTGTTGTGTGATCGCTTCAAGGCGATCCTACTGGGTGAAGTGCCCAACCTCAGCGCGCAAAAACGCCCTGGCCGGATTGCCCGTGGCACCGAAGACGGCGCACAGCGCGTGGTGGCCGGTGATCGTGAATTGCCGCAGTTGTCGGTGCACGATGACAGCGTGCGCCGGTTTATCGCCTTGGTGGACGAATGCTACGACCGAAGAGTGCCGCTGTTCATCGAGGCCAAGGTGGCGCTGGAGTGTCTCTATACCGAAGGCTACCTGGAATTTCCCTTCCGCAGGACGCTCAGCCGGCTGCAGGAAATGCAGTTGCAGCGTTTCGGCTGAGTCTGTGCGAAAAAATCCAGGAATCGCCTGATTGCGCTTTTACACCCGCTGAACCTTCGCGTTTTCAGGCGTATTTTTGTAGTTAATCTCCTTCATCTGACACCTGCTCCATGCTTACAATCGTGCCCCTCACAGGGAGCCGATTCCCTTTTAGTTGTGATCGAGGATGGACATGGACACCCTAGATATCCTGGTGCTGCAAGCCAGCTACACCAACCCCGTGCATGCCGAAGCGATTGGCCGTGTGCTCAACCACTATGCTGAAGACCCCATGGGCGGTGGCCACAGCCTGCCCGCTGACCTGCTGGAGCAACTGCCGGGCGAGCTGGCCAAGCGTCCCCATGCGTTCAGCGTGCTGGCGTTTGTCGGCGGTGAACCGGCGGGCTTGGTGAATTGCTTTGAAGGGTTCTCCACATTTGCCTGTCGTCCGCTGGTCAACGTCCACGATGTGGTGGTGATGGACTCGTTTCGTGGTTTGGGGCTGAGCCAGAAAATGCTGCAGAAGGTCGAGGAAATCGCCCGTCAGCGCGGCTGCTGCAAGATCACCCTGGAGGTGTTGGAGGGAAATGCCGTGGCGCAATCGGCGTATCGCAAGTTTGGGTTTGATGACTCGGTATTTGATCCCGCCCACGGACGCATGTTGTTCTGGAATAAACCACTTTAATAAATAACAGGCAAAAAAAAGGCGCCATGTATTAAATGGCGCCAAGTAGACCCTAGCCAAAGGAGCGGGATGGTAAGGGGTAGTGCGGTTAAATCAGGTATGCCGTTGAATCAAGTATTCGGTTGTTGCTCAGCGGTGGATTGATCGGCCGCCTCTTTCTTGACGTTCTTGCCATCAGCCTGAGCTGTTTGTTCAGCCGTGCCGTGAGTCTTTTGCTGCATGAACGTGAAGTTGTTGTAGAACTCCTTCGAACGCTCGGAACCGCCTTCGGCAAAGGCGGCGGCAGACGTCAGGGTCATCAGGCTGGCAAGCATCAAGGTCGAGAGTTTCATGGCAGTGTTCCCATTAAGAGTGATCGGTATCCGCTCTGTCCTTGATCAGATTCATGGGGCGAGTGTGGGGTGGGTTTATTAAGTAGGAATTAACGCTAAAAAATCCCGAAGTTAACAATTTCGTTAACTTCGGGTTATAAATTCTTACATCTTCCAGTCGAGTGCCAAGGTGATCGAGCGCGGGTCGCCCCAATACACGCCATTATAAAAACCGACGCGTTCGTAATATTTTTTATCAAATAGATTGTTGACGTTGACCGACACCGAGACATGTTCGTCGAACTGGTAGCGCGACATCAGGTTGACGACGGTATAGGCCTGTTGGGTGATCTTGGTCGGTGTCGTGATGAGGTCGCCGTCTTGATCGCGGCCACCCGTTGGACGCCCGGCAAATGCGTAGAAGTCGCTCTGCCAATTGACAGCACCCCCCACCGTCAACCCGCGCCATTCCCCGGGCAGGCGATAGGCTGTCGACATCTTCAGCAAGTTCATCGGCTGATCGGTGTTGTTGCGTTGCTTATCGCCGTTGAGCGAGTGGGTATAGGTGTACCCAGCGGTGAGGTTCCAGTCGGGCATCACTTCGCCTGACACCTCGACTTCAAAGCCCTGCACCTTGTTGCCTTTGCCACCGGATTTGTAGAACTGCTCGCGGGTGACCGGGTCTGGTGGGGCGGTGTTGTCGAGTTCAGCTACGTTATCCTGGGTGCTCCAGAAAAACGCAGTGGCCAGGTTCAACCGCTCGTTCAGCAGGCTGCCCTTGAGGCCGATTTCATAGTTGCTGCCCACCACCGGCTCCAAGTACTTCTTGCTGGCGTCGCGTTCGTCCTGCGGGTTGAAGATATCGGTGTAGCTGGCATACACCGTGTATTCCGGCGTCAGGTCGTAGAGCAGCCCGGCGTAGGGCGTCCACATGTCGTTGTGGGTCTGGCGGGTTTTGGGTTCGGGGACGCGTTGATTATTGGCGTCGTATTCAGCCGGGGTACTTTCGATTTCCCAACTGCCATAGCGGCTGCCCAGTACCGCGTGCAGCCTGTCGGTCAGGCTCAGTCGAGTGGCCAGGTAACCGGCCTTCTGTTGTTTGCGTGAGTGTGGGCCCTTGAGCCCGGTGGTGCGGTCGGGGAACTTGACGATCCCGCCCATGTGTTGCCAATCAGGGATGGTTTCGTAGCCTTCGGGTGTGCTGTAACGCTGGTAGGGTGAAGAATCCCTTTGCTGCGACTCCCCATACCCCACCATCAATTCATGCTCGCGTCCCAGCAGTGAGTAGGCGCCGGCGAGGTTGAAGTCCACGGCATCCATCTTCGAGGTACCGACCATTTGGTTGGTCCAGGCGGTCATGCCGCTACCGTCCGGATTCGGGAAACCCGCGCCGCCGTAATATACCTTGCCGTCGGTATCGCTCTGCCGGTGGGTATAGGCGGCTTTCAGGCGCCAGTTCTCGGACAGTTTGTGGTCAAGGGAGGCAAAGGTGGTCTTGTCCTTGAGCGGCCAGGAACTCCAGTCGGTGGCCATATTGGCGGAGCGCGACAGGCGAGCCTTACTGCCATCGCTGTTCCAATAGGGCAGTGTGCCCCATGAGGTGCCCTGCACATGTTTGTTCTGATAATCGAAGCCTACGGCTACCACGGTGTCGTCCGTCAGATCGGCTTCGAGAATGCCGTAGCCGACTTCCCTTTGCAGGGCGTAATTATCGCGAAAGGATTGGCTGTCGCGGTAAGCCATCACGGTACGTCCGCGCAGGCGCCCATCAAAGGCCAGTGGGCCGCCCACATCCAGGTAGCTGTAGTAGTTGTCATGGCTGGCGCCGCTGACGCCCGCTTTGGCTTGCCACTGCGAAGTCGGGCGTTTGCGGATCATGTTGACCGTGGCCGAGGGGTCGCCCGCACCGGTGGTCAGGCCGGTCGCGCCGCGTACCACCTCGATACGGTCGTAGATGATGGTGTCGGAGTCGGACTTCATGCGCCCAAAGGTATTGAGCATGCCATCCACTTGGAAATTGTTGATGGAGTAGCCCCGCGATGAGTAGCCAGCACGGTCCGAATCCAAGTGCTGGACTGTCACCCCAGTGGTCTGGCGCAGCGCATCGGTCAATGTGTTGAGGTTGAAATCATCCATCTGCTGGCGAGTGATCACCGAGATCGATTGCGGGGTTTCCTTGACCGACAGGTTCAGGCGGGTGGCGGTGCTCATGGAACCGGTGGTGTAGGCCCCGGTGTGCTCGGTGGTAGCACCCAGGCCTTCGGCGGTGATGCTGGTGGCGCCGAGTTCGAGGGTTTTGTTTTCGGGGACGGTTTCAGCCAGCAGCTCCGGGCTGGCGACCACGCTTAACAGGCCGAGGCTGAGGGTCATGGAACGGGTAAAGGGCGCGAACATCGCGGAAGACTCCTTGTCGTCTTTGCGGCCTTCTCAGTAAGAAAAGGCCATGGCTCAAAGACGAAAGGAGAAGGGGAACTTTAGGCTTAAACGAGAATGATTGTTATCTTTCTGTTACAGAGCGGGCGGTTCCTGAAGCACCACATCGGTCGGGTTGACCTTCTTGGGCTTGATCAGGCTGAAGTCGATCAGCGGCTTCTGCTGGCGTAGGTAGGGGTTGCCGATCATCTGCGGGCGCGGCCTGAAGTTGTCGCTTACCAGGCTTTTTGTACGGTCCAGCTCGTTGAAACTCAAGCCGGCGAGGTCCGCCCATGTGTGGATCAACTGCGAGCTGCTGTAAGGCCGCTGCAAGTCGCCCGCAAAGCTCCAGTCGTGGGTTTCACGCCATTTCGGCGAGGCGTAGGCCATGAACGGGATGGTGTACATCGGCGCCGTCGGGTTGGCTTCATTGCGACCCAACGTGCTGTGGCCCGCCGAGTCGAACACGTCTTCGCCATGGTCTGACAGGTACAGCAGGAAGCCATTCGGGTCGGTCTTGGCGTAGTCCTTGATCAGGCTCGACACCACGAAGTCGTTGTACAGCACGGCGTTGTCGTAGCTGTTGTAGGTAGGCAGTTGATCGTCGCTCACACCCGCCGGGACGCCCTGGCGGTCGGTGAATTTGTCGAAGGTCGGCGGGTAGCGGTACTGGTAGCTCATGTGGGTGCCCAACAGGTGCACCACAATGAATTTGCGTTCCGCCGGGTCGGCCAGGGCCTTGGAAAACGGTGCCAGCACATCACCGTCGTATTGGCGGGCGTTCTGGTTGCGGTTGTTATTCAGGTACACCTGCTCGTCGGCCTGTTCGGAAAAGGTCGTGAGCATGGTGTTGCGCTTGGTCATGGTCTGCTGGTTGGTGATCCAGTAGGTCTTGTAGCCCGCCTGTTTCATCACGCTGACAATCGAAGGGGTCTTGAGGTACAGGTCCGGGTTTTCTTCGTCGGCGAAGGTCAGTACCTGTTGCAGTGCTTCGATGGTGTAGGGGCGCGGGGTGATGACGTTGTCGAACACCGCCAATTGGTCGCGCAGCTTGTCCAGCTCTGGCGTGGTGTTGCGCGGGTAGCCGTAGAGGCTCATGCGCTGGCGGTTGGTGGACTCGCCGATCACCAGCACCAGGGTCGACGGTTGGCCGGCCATGGTGTCCTTGAGGTTGGTCAATGGCGGAATCTGGCTGGCGCTGTCGAGCATGCCTTGCATGTTGTCCAGTTGCTCGGTGTAGCGGCGGTAGGCGACGATCATCTGCCACGGCACGGCGGGCTCGATGCGCGATTCGAAGCGATCCAGGGCATCGTCGAGGGTATCGCTGCGGGCGATCTGCTTGACCAACGGGTAGCCAATGATGCCCACCAGGATCGCGGTCGCCGCCAGCAGTGCCTGGCCACGCGGCAGGTAAACGGGGCGTACGCGGGTCCAGAGGAAAATGGCGACGGCGGTGTGGGCAATGAACGCCAGCACAATCCACCAGGCGAAGTATTGTGTGGCGTACTCACCTGCCTCGGAGATGTTCGACTCGAACATGATGAAGATGACGCTTTGGGAAAATTCCTGCTGGTAGATAAAGAAATATCCCAGGCTGGCCATGGAGCAGGCCCACAAGACCACACCGAGCAAGGCGGCGATCAAACGTGTACGACGGGGAAATATCAGCAGCGGCGCCAGCCAGATCGCGCTCATGAAGAACGCTTGGCGAAAACCACTGAAACCGGCCGTGCCGCTGAGCTGGATCAGCAGTTGGGTAATACCCGAGAAATACCAGAAAAACAGGAATAGCCAGCCAAGGCCAGCCCAATCAAAGCCTTTCGCAGACTTGGTGCTGCGTTCGAACATCGCCATCCAGCGCTCCAACCCGGTAATTTTCAGTCGACACGCAGGGCTGCGCGCAACAGAGGCCACCCTTGCATGGGGTGGCCCTTCGGGCGGGAGTATCGGGAGGGGCGTGTGAAAACTTTGTGAGATTTGTGTAGACGTTATCTTACAAAGTGATGACCAGGCTTAGCAGAGTGCAGGCTGGGCGCCGGTAGGCTGGTCCAGCTGGGCTTGGATGATGTGCGAGCGCAGGCGCATGACTTCCTGCTGCAACTGTTCGCGTTCGTCTTTCAACTGGCGCAGCTCGTCACGACGGATAGTGACGTAGAGGGTCTGTGGCGGACGGTTCATCTGTGCAGTGCTCATTGCTTACCTCGCAAATAGCCGGTGTATCGCGGTGTGCCAGAACGCTTGAGTCGAGGTTCTCGGCAGCAGTCGGAGGTAATTCTGAATTCTTTTTGCGGGCAAGGGAACTTTTTTATTTTTGATGGTCGTGTGACTTTCTGTGCCGTGATGGTGAAACGATGGCAACTTTTTTCCATGAAACTACACGTAACCGCGCTGGACTAACCCTCATTAGCCTCATTGCGCTATAAACTATGTCACACATTTTTTAGTAGTTAGGAGCATCAGCACATGCAACTGGGGATTATCGGACTAGGCCGCATGGGCGGGAATATTGCACGGCGCCTGATGCTCAATGGGCATACCACCGTTGTCTACGACCGTAACGAAGCATTTGTAAAAGGCCTGAGCGAAGAGGGCGCCACCGGCGTCGCCGACCTCAAGGCCCTGGTTGCCGGGCTGCAAAAGCCGCGCACCGTGTGGGTCATGTTGCCAGCGGGCGCGCCCACCGAAGACACCATCAACGAATTGAGCACGCTGCTGGAAGACGGTGATGCAATCATCGACGGCGGCAACACCAACTATAAGGACGACGTTCGCCGGGCCAAGGCCCTGGCTGAAAAAGGCCTGCACTATGTCGACGTCGGCACCTCCGGCGGCGTCTGGGGCCTGGAACGTGGCTACTGCATGATGATCGGTGGCGATGCCGAGACCGTGCAGCGCCTTGATCCGATCTTCAAGAGCCTGGCCCCTGGCCTGGGCAGCATCCCGCGCACCAAGGACCGTTCCGCCAGCGCCGACCCGCGCGCCGAGCAGGGCTACATCCACGCCGGCCCTGCGGGTTCCGGGCACTTCGTCAAGATGATCCATAACGGCATCGAGTACGGCATGATGCAGGCGTTCGCCGAAGGTTTTGACATCCTCAAGACCAAGAACTCGGAAAACCTGCCGGAAGACCAGCGCTTCGACCTCAACGTGGCTGACATCGCCGAAGTCTGGCGCCGTGGCAGCGTGGTCTCGTCCTGGTTGCTGGACCTGACTGCCGACGCCCTGGCCACCGACCCGAAACTCGACGGTTACTCCGGCTCGGTCGCCGACAGTGGCGAAGGCCGCTGGACCATCGAAGCCGCCATGGAACAAGCCGTGCCGGTACCGGTGCTGTCCACTTCGCTGTTCGCCCGCTTCCGCTCGCGCCAGCAAAGCACCTACGGTGACAAAATGCTCTCTGCCATGCGCTTCGGCTTTGGTGGTCACGTGGAGACTTCCAAAAAATGACCGCCAACGGCAAGAAACCCAAGGCCGAACCCGCTCCACCCACCACCCTGTTTCTGTTTGGTGCCCATGGTGATCTTGTAAAGCGCCTGCTCATGCCGGCGCTGTACAACCTCAGCCGTGACGGCTTGCTGGGCGACGGTTTGCGCATTGTCGGCGTTGACCACAACGCCATCAGCGATGCCGACTTCGCCAAGAAGCTCGAGGACTTCATTCGCACCGAGGCCGCGAGCAAGGTCAAGGGCAATGCCGATAATGCCCTGGACCCTGAGCTGTGGGCGCAATTGGCCAAGGGTATCAGCTACGTCGAGGGCGATTTTCTCGACGACAGCACCTATGCCGACATCGGCAAGAAGATCGCCGACAGTGGCACCGGCAACGCGGTGTTCTACCTGGCCACCGCACCGCGCTTCTTCAGCGAAGTGGTGCAGCGCCTGGGCAGTGCCGGCCTGCTGACGGAAACCGACGACAGCTTCCGTCGCGTGGTTATCGAGAAGCCCTTCGGCTCCGACCTGGCCACCGCCGAGGCGCTGAACGCCAGCCTGCTCAAGGTGATGAGCGAGAAGCAGATCTATCGCATCGACCATTACCTGGGCAAGGAAACGGTGCAGAACATTCTGATCAGCCGTTTCTCCAACGTGCTGTTCGAAGCGTTCTGGAACAACCATTACATCGACCACGTGCAAATCACCGCCGCCGAAACCGTCGGCGTTGAAACCCGGGGCAATTTCTTCGAAAAAACCGGCACCCTGCGCGACATGGTGCCCAACCACCTGTTCCAGTTGCTGGCGATGGTGGCCATGGAGCCGCCCGCGGCCTTTGGTGCCGACGCTGTGCGCGGTGAAAAAGCCAAGGTGATTGGTGCGGTACGCCCCTGGTCGCTGGAAGATGCGCGGGCCAACTCGGTGCGCGGGCAGTACACCGCCGGTGAAATCGGCGGCAAGCAACTGCCGGGCTATCGCGAAGAAGCCAATGTGGCGCCTGACAGCAGCACCGAGACCTTTGTCGCCCTCAAGGTGATGATCGACAACTGGCGTTGGGTCGGCGTGCCGTTTTACCTGCGCACCGGCAAACGCATGAGCGTGCGCGACACCGAGATCGTCATCTGCTTCAAGCCGGCGCCCTATGCGCAGTTTCGCGACACCGAGGTGGACGAGCTCAAGCCCACCTACCTGAAAATCCAGATCCAGCCCAACGAGGGCATGTGGTTCGACCTGCTGGCGAAAAAGCCCGGGCCGACCCTGGACATGGCGAATATCCAACTCGGCTTTGCCTACAAGGACTTCTTCGAGATGCAGCCATCGACCGGGTACGAAACCCTGATCTACGACTGCATGACCGGCGACCAGACCTTGTTCCAGCGCGCCGACAACATCGAAAACGGCTGGCGTGCGGTGCAGCCATTCCTCGATGCCTGGAAGGAAGATGACGGCATCCAGGCCTATAAGGCGGGTGAAGATGGTCCGGCAGCCGCCGATGCCTTGCTGGCCCGTGATGGGCGTACCTGGCATAGCCTCGGATGAGTGACGCAGCGATTCATCCCATCCGATTTATCCTCAGTGACGTGGATGGCACCTTGCTGCATCCGGATCACCGCCTCAGCCAACGCACTGCCGACGCGGTGCGTGCGCTGCGCGACAGCGGGGTGTTTTTCAGCTTGGCCAGCGGGCGACCGCCCAAGGCTATGTTGCAACTGATCGAAGCCTTCGGTATCGATGTGCCAGTGGCGGGTTTTAACGGTGGCACCCTGATCAACCCGGATGGCAGCATCCTGGTTGCCCATCATCTGCCGGCGGAAGCGGCACTGGTGACGCTGGCGTTGTTCTCGGGCGAGCCGGACGTGGAAGTGTGGGTGTTTGCCGATGGCGACTGGCTGCGCCGTGATCCGCCGGGGCCCATGGTGCAGCGCGAGGCTGATGGCCTGGGTTACGGACCGGTCGTGGTGGAGAGTTTCGAGCCTTACCTGGACCGGGTCGACAAAATCGTCGCCGCCAGTAACAACACGCAGTTGCTGGTGGAGCTGGAGGCGCAATTGCAGCCTAAGGTGCAGGGGTTGGCCCATGTGTCGCGTTCACAGCCAGTGTATCTGGACGTGACGGCGATGCTGGCCAACAAGGGCGAGGCCTTGAAGACCTTGGCCGCGCACCTGGGTGTGCCTATTGAGCAGACGGCAGCGATCGGTGATGGCGGCAATGACCCGGCGATGTTTCACGTGGCGGGGTTTTCGATTGCGATGGGGCAGGCGGAAGAAGCCGTCAAGCGCCAGGCCAGTGTGGTGACCGGCAGCAACATTGAGGATGGCGCGGCGCAAGCCTTTGAACGGTTTATCCTCGCCGCCCAATAAGCGACTGACGCTCTAACACTGAACTTGCGCGCCATTAATCCACGGCGCGCAAGTTACAGTGCCGACTTACTTCGGCATTGCCCAGGATTGCAACTGGTGGCCATCTTTGTCGAGTTCGGCGCGGGCTTGCAACAGCAAGTTTTCCAACTGCGCCGGGTCGCTATAGGTGCTCGACGACAATTGTTTGCTGCCGATACGGGTATTGGTGCGGTCGATGACGCTCAGGCTGAGGGCGCCATTGCCATCGTGCCAGGCCACGCACTGAAAGGGCTGGAAGGCACGGTCTGCGATCAAAAGAGCTTCGTTGATGCGGAGCGGGGCGTTCATGTGGGTTCTCTCTCATTGCCCATTCAAGTGAGTGCCGGCGGTTGGGCTGACCGTGCGGCGGGTTACTTGTACTGATGCACGATCGCGGGGTACGGGTCACATGTTAGAGCAACTATTTTCGACGTTTAGTGATTAACGTCATGTAAGCGGCTGTTTTGAAAGCTAATTGAAAGTTTCGGCAACCCTGAACTTTTTTGCGCTAAGCGTGGCGAGGTGGCTTTTTGCCCAGACTTATCGCGAAACGGTACAAGGGCCGCGTCAAGATCTTGCTAGTGTTACCGCCAGGCGTCACAAACCGTTGTTTCTAAATAACTTTAACAATTTTGACGCCAAGGAATAGTCATGGTTGTTACACCTGTGCAGCGTCGCTTGCTCGTGGTCGACCCCTGTGACGACTGCCACGGGCTATTGCCCGGTTTGCGCACCGCTGGGTGGGAGGTGGACAGCTGTGCCCTTGAGGCAGTGGGCGAGCGCTCCTGCGACGTGGGGTTGCTGCGCTTGCAGCCTTACCATCTGGAGCGCCCCGAGGCGGTCAAGGAACTGATCGGCCGTAGCGGTACCGAGTGGATCGCCGTCCTCAGCCAGGATGTGTTACGCCTGCAAAATGTGGGCGACTTCGTCTGTGAGTGGTTTTTCGACTTCCATACCTTGCCGTTCGATGTGGCCCGCGTGCAGGTCACCCTGGGCCGCGCCTTCGGCATGGCGCGCCTGCGGGGCAAGGGCCACACCCCCGTGGATGAGCCCGAGCATGAGTTGCTGGGAGACAGCCGGCCAATCCGCGAATTACGCAAATTGCTGGCCAAACTGGCGCCCACCGAGTCCCCGGTATTGATCCGCGGTGACAGCGGCACCGGTAAAGAATTGGTCGCCAAGACCCTGCATCGCCAATCCCAACGCCACGCCAAGCCGTTTGTGGCGATCAATTGCGGGGCGATTCCGGAGCATTTGATCCAATCCGAACTGTTCGGCCATGAAAAGGGCGCGTTTACTGGCGCCCATCAGCGCAAGATCGGGCGTATTGAAGCGGCCAACGGCGGCACGCTGTTTCTCGACGAGATCGGCGATTTGCCGATGGAACTGCAAGCCAACCTGCTGCGGTTCCTGCAGGAGAAACAGATCGAGCGCGTGGGTGGCAGCCAGCCGATTCCGGTGGATGTACGGGTGTTGGCGGCGACTCACGTGGACCTTGAGGCCGCAGTCGAGAAGGGCACCTTTCGCGAAGACTTGTACTACCGCCTCAACGTCTTGCAAGTGGTCACCGCGCCGCTGCGTGAGCGCCATGGCGACGTGGCGATGCTGGCCAACCACTTTTCACGTTTCTACAGCCAGGAAACCGGCCGGCGCCCGCGCAGCTTCAGTGACGAGGCGCTGGTCGCGATGGGCAAACACGCTTGGCCGGGCAATGTCCGCGAGCTGGCCAACCGTGTGCGCCGGGGCCTGGTACTGGCCGAAGGGCGCCAGATAGAAGCCGTTGATCTGGGATTGCCTGGGCAACAGGCAATTTCGCCGCCGATGGCTACACTGGAAGACTATAAACACCGCGCCGAACGCCAGGCGCTGTGCGACGTGCTCAACCGGCACAGCGACAACCTGAGTGTCGCGGCCCGCGTGCTGGGGGTTTCCCGGCCCACGTTCTACCGGTTGCTGCACAAACACCAGATCCGCTAGGGCGGGTAAACCGAAAAGCCCCGCAACGACCCTTATCGTTGCGGGGCTTTTCCTTTTGGCTGTCGGCAATGGTGATCTTGAGGGGCCCTCAAACACACCACTAGAAGTAGTACGGAAATTTCAGACTAAACGTGAAGTCTGGCGCATCATCCGTCATGCCGATCGCCAGGTTCGGCACGATCGTCAGGTTATCCGACGCGGCAATGGTCATCCCCACGTTGAAGTAGCCGGCGTTCGCATCGCTGGACACCACCGATTGCCAGTCCCCACCGTTGGGCTTGAGCTTGCTCTTGCGCTGCACAAGGTCTGAGACCGAGAACGACATACTCATTTTTTCGTTCAGCGCGAAGGCTACGCCGACGCCAAACTGGAAGCTGTCACCCAGGCTGACTTTGCCGCCGACTTTCTGGTTGACGTCACTGCTGATGTCGTCAAACGACTCTTCGAAGTTGTGGGTGTAGGAGAACGAGCCAAACAACACGGCCGGGTCGAAGGTCTTGACCAGCGAGATGCCCGGAGTGATAGACCAGACGCCGTTACCCGTCGGCAGGTTTTCCGGCACATACAGGTTGTCGTTGGCAGTGGAGCGTACCAGTTTGATGCCAAACGGTTCTTTGCCCGTAGGCGCTTTTACGCGCAACGACACCACGGCATCGGGCAGGGTAGGGGTTTCGTCCAGGAACTTGTAGGCCAAGCCGAAGTTGACGTCGCCAATGGTGGGGTCGCGGGTTACCGACTCCTCAGACGTGGCGTTGCCATTGTTGCCAGCACCACCGGACTGGTAGGTTGATTCGCGGTACACCACCGGCACGTTCACGTCGAACTGCCAGCGGTTGTCGAGGTTATAGCGGCCGGTCAGGTCCAGGGTCCAGTTATCCGATTTGATTCGGTCCAGGTTGATATTGCCGAGGAAGATCGAGTCGAGCGCCAGGAAGCCGTTGAGCGTGAGTTGGCGCGCGTCATAGCGCGCGTAGGTGATGCCGGTTTCAAAGCTGAACTTGCCGTTGCCAAAGAAACCACTGGCTTCGTTATAGAGGTTGCTCACGCTTTGCGCAGGCGCCGAATCGTCCTTGAGGGACTGGCCATAGGAACTGCCCCCGCCGCCCGCTCCACCGGATGCGGCCGCAGCGCCAGTGCCTGCCACGGTGGCACCGCTGGCCTTCTGGAAGTCAGCAGGGGACTTCGCCAGGCGCTTGGGCGCTGGTGTCGACGGCGTATCTTCGACCTGGCGCACACGTTGTTCCAACACCGCCAAGGCTTTTTGCTGCACTTCATACCGCTGTTTGAGTTCCAGAAGTTCTCGTTTGAGGGTTTCGATATCGGCATCTGGCGCGGCATACAACATGGATCCGGGCAAGAGCGTACTTAAACAGACCACCGCACGTAGCGATAACGATCGATGCATGAAATAAGCCGTCCTTTTCTAATGCGTAAGTGTCGAGGGTCAGCGTAGTTCAATAACCGAGAGTGCGTAGGCCTTTGAGTTGATCAAGATTGCAATTGAGTGCCGGGTTGTTCAAACCGTTGTTCATCACCACATTGAGCTGGGTCATGTTGCTGACGAAGTTTCTATCACCCGTCAATACAGTGCCTTGCAGTACTTGGCCGCCGCCAATCTGCTGGAGACTATTGCCTTGGTTATGGTTGCCCTGGATCGCCATCTGCAAGCCGCCATTGTTGGCCGACACACTCACGCGGCCTGCCGCGCTATCGCCGGTCACGGTGCCGCCGGCCACCAGCACATGCCCGGATTGCACGACGTTGGAAGGGGCAAAGCCGTTCTCGGTGACGTTGATGCCGACATTGTTATAGGCGGTGTTGCCGTCGCCGGCGGTGCGCACGCTTTGGGTCACGCCCGAACCGGTGCCCAGGCCGGCCCCTCCGCTGACATTACCCGTGCCCGTGTTGGGATTTGTTCCGTTACCTGTCGAGCCGGTGGTCTGTACGTAGAACTGCGGGGTGATGGTGGACGAGTCGACTTGCATGCTGGCCTTGCCGGTGATGGTGTCGCCCACGGCATTGGTCCACGTACTGCTCATGACAATACCGAAGCTGATGATTCGCCCAGGCATCACATAGCGGCCGCGCAGTTCGGCCATTTCCGAGTCCTTGAGTTCGATCGGTTTGAACCCCGACGAAGCATAAGCGGGCATTGAGGCTGCCAGACACAAGACCGTCAGCCAACGGGGAGTGTTCATCTTCTGCTCCTGGAGCGTCCTGCCCCTTATTGCGCTTCTTAGAAGAAGTCGCTCTGGATGAAACCGAAATCCATCAGCTCGGCATCGCCAACCGGCCTGAACTCATTCAACTGGTTCTTGGCGGTCAGGGGCAGGGGCGGGTCGAGCAAGGCGTTGGCCTTGTCGTAACCTTCACCCAGCACGGCGAAGACGATGCCATTCCAGCCATTGACGAAGTCATCGTGTGAGTAGCGCTTGTGGCCGAGCACCGGGTCGCCAATGTAGACCCAGTCCTTGTCCGCGCGCTGCAAGACCACGAAGTGCTTGTAGCCACGAATCTCCAGCAGCACCACCACGGGGATTTTCACCGTCGCCAGGGTTTCCGGCCCGATCTTGTAGCCCCGGGCACGCATGCCGATGCTTTCGAGGTAGCGCTTCATGTCCAGCATGGAAAAACCCTGGGTGCGTACCAGGTCCTGGTCTGCATTGACCAGCATGCCTTTGATCACATGGTCTTCGTCGACGTCGAGCCAATAGCCCTGGCGCAGAATGGTGGCGAGTGCCGCAGCACCGCAGCTGAAATCGGTTTTCTGTTCCACCAGGTTGGCGAACCGGCGTTCACGGATACTCTCGACCTTCTTGTAGATGACTGCACCGCCAGGCATGGCAGAGATCGCCATGGTGCCTGCCCAGGTAGGGCCGGTGAGCAACATCAGGAGGGTGAGGGTCGCGAGGCGCATGATCGTCTGACCTGCTGGACACTGGAATAAAAAAGGGCCTTGTTGCCAAGGCCCCGTTGGATCAGAAGCGCACGCCGCTGGCGCAGACGCTGCAACCCTGGCCGATCGACAGGCTGTTGCTGGCTTGGTTACCGGCACCGGATTGCAGGTTCACACCTACGTTGCCGGAGTTGCGGTTAACCGAGTTGTCGAGGCTGGAGTTGTTCGATACATACTGAGGTTTGCTGCCATAACCATAACCGTGGCTGGTAGCAGCGGTGTTGAGGTAGTTGTTGGCGAGCGAGTTTTGCTCGGTGTTGGCGGCGGCTGCGATGTTTTTGCCATCAGCCGTGGTGATTGCCAGGTTGTTTTTGCCTTGGTTGCCTTGACCGGCCTGGCCGTTGTAGCCCAGGTTGCCGGAGTTACCGTTAGCCGAGTTGTCCAGGGAGGCGTTGTTTTGCGTGCCTTTGTTGACAAAGTTGTTCAGCCCGCTGTTTTGATTCACATCGACTACGGCAAACACGGTCAAGAAGTCGCCTTTAGCGCTGGAGATGGCACCGGAGTTGTCGGCTTGGTTGCCACTGCCGGCTTGAACGTTCACACCGGTGTTACCGCTGTTGCCGGTCACCGAGCCATCGGCAGAGGCATTGTTTTCGGTTTTGGTGTCATCGAACTTGTTGCCCGCGCTGTTTTGAACATCAGTCACTACGGAGGCAACCACGCCGGTAGGTTGAGGCGCTGGGTGCCAGCCACCTGCTTGAGCAGCAGCAGCCATGAGTGCGGCGAGAGCGAAAACCATTGGTTTCAGGGCCATTTGAGGTTTCATGGTGTTTCTCCTTGCTTCTAATTAGTTGGTTAAGTGTTGGTACGGTCTACGCGTGCTACCAAGCGGTTACTTGATAGTGATGCCCAGGGTGTTAGCCACTCGGTTCCCCACCCCAGCACTCTGGTTCACCTGAATCACTCCTCGGCTGCCGGTGAAGGCCTGGTCGCTTGTCACGACCTGGCGGCTGCCAGTGGTGGGGGTGAGCCCTGAGTCGGTTGCCAGCGTCGTCGTGTTCTGTTGCAACAGGACGCTGTCGTCGATGCTTTGCGGGCCAGGATTGACGCTGATCCGCACCGCATTGACTGATTGGTTATTAGCCCCGGCCGATTGGTTGATGCCCAACATGCCGTTGCCATTGGTAAAAGAAGTACCTTCGATCGCCGCCTTGGCGTTCAGGGAGGGGTCGACCTTGCCGTCCATCCGCTGGATATTGCTGGTCGTCGCCTGGCCACCGAGAGCAACGGCGCGGTTATTGGCGGTCTGCTGCTGGTTGCCGGCTGCTTGGTTGATCATCAAGTTGCCGTTGTAGGCTTGGCCGCTGTTGTTCATCACGGCGGTGTTGTCAGCCATGACCGAGGCGCTGCCCAGCAGGGCGAGAAGGAGCAGGGAAGGTTTCATTATTTGCCCCCCATCATGCTGCCGATACCGTTCAAGGGCGCCATGCCACGCTGGATCGAGTCACTGATCTGCCCGCCCATGGCAGCACCGGCACCATGGCCGACGGCTGTGCCGGAACCGAGTGTCGACACACTGCCCTGGGTGTTGTTCAGCCCAGGAATAGTGCCGTTTGGAAGGACAGAGCGAGTGATACTCGAGCCACTGCTGATGCCACGGATGTCCATGTCACTGAGTTCTCCCGTGGAACTCAGGATCTCGCGACTCGGATTGGCGTTAGCAGTGGTGGGGTAGGGGTCTTTACCGAATGCAGGTCGACCGTACATGTGACCCTGTACGTCGCGGCCTGTCACGATCACGCCGTCACCCGCCAGGGTCGGAAGACTGATGCTGGCGCTGAGTACACAGCTGGCCAGCAGTACGTTCATCGAACCTTGAGTGAGTGTGATCACGGCGGCATTCCTTATTCTTCACGCTGACCCTAAACAGCGTTGTCAAGGAGAGAGCAGAAGCCGTGCCGCTTTTGATATTTCGTGGCTATTCAATGGGTTGGAGTTAACACACGGCAAAGTGATGGCAGCCCTGTATCAGCAGTGAGACAACACGCCCTCAAGCCACACCTGCCGCGCCATTGCACAACCGCTTCACCTCGCTGTATCAACGTTGAAACACCACGCATGACAAAACGATGAACGCGCTCACCATGGGCGGTTCAGGGCAGGCAGGTGTAAAAAATTCGGACACTTCGGGCATGCAAAAGCCCGTGCCTGCTGGCAAGGGCTCAGCCTTTTGGGGTTTTACGCGGAATGGCGTTGAGTACGGGGTTGCCGTCTTGGTTCTGGGTCAGGTAGACCGGCAGGACCTTGGGCAGGGAGGGCACGAGGTTGTTGACCTCGTTGATGTTGTAGATACCGCCGATGCGAATCGTGCCGGTGTTGGCGTCGGCCAGCATCACCGGTTTGCTCAGGTAGCGGTTGATCAGCGGCAGTGCGTCGGCCAGGGCCAGGTTGTCGAGAATCAGCTTACCCTGGCGCCAGGCAAGCGCGATGTCGTTGGGGTTGATCGCCTGGACGCGTGGCGTGGCGTCACCCTGTTGGTAGCTGGCTTGCATGCCGGGGGTGAGCGGCACACTGCCATGCACCCTGTCGCTGGCGATCTGCACCGACCCTTCGAGCAGTATCACGCGCACCTGGTCTTCATACTTCCACACGTTGAACTGGGTGCCCGTGACCCGCACCTGACCTTCGCCGGCGTGCACGATAAACGGGTGGGTCGCGTCATGGCTGACTTTGAAGAACGCTTCGCCTTTCTTCAGGGTCACGCGGCGCTGGTCTTTGTAATGGCTGTAGACCAACTCAGTGCCCAGGTTGAGTTCCACCTGGCTGCCATCGCCGAGCTTAACCTGGCGCAAACCGCTGGCAGCCTCGAAGCGCTCATAAGAACTGGGCAGCCAGCCCGCTTCCCAGCCAGTGAACGCGGCGATGGGCAGGGCGGCCAGGCAGATCGCTGCCGCGACCGCGTAGGTGCGCAGGCGACTGCGTGGCTTCTTGAAGGGCGCTACCACCGGCGTGGGTTGATGGCGCGGCAGGTGGTCGGCGACGTCCCAGATCTCCAGCATCGCGGCGTATTCAAACGCGTGCAGCGGGTGGGAATCATGCCATTGCGCAAAAGCCTGACGTTCACCGGCCGTGCAATCGCCCGCGTGCAGGCGCATGCACCAATGCGCGGCGGCGTCGGTGATGGCGTCATATTCGGCTTCTGAGAGGGACTTTTCGCTCATTAACTCATCCTGATTTCCCACATTCTAACCTCCCGGGGCAGGCGGCGAGAACAGCCATCATGGCGATTGCACATCAATTGGAACTTATTCTCGTTTGGGGCGACCTAAAAAATTCAGGACATATGTCAGTCAATCCCAATGGAGTACGAAAATGCTGAAGAAAACATTAATCGCCCTGTGTGCAACCTCTGCGTTGATGAGTGCGGGCGCCGCCCTGGCCGATAAACCGGGCGCGGGCTGGATCACCATCGAAAAGGCGATTGAGGTGGCCAAGACCAAGGCCGGTTATGTCGAGGTTTACGCCGCCGAGGCGGATGACAACGGTTACTGGGAAGTCAAAGGCCGCAAGTCCGATGGCACCGTTTATGAGGCGCGTATCGATGGCGCATCGGGCAATATCCTGCGTGACCAGAAAGACTGATCACTCAGGTTCCGAGGGCGCCGTTCAGGCGCCCTCATCCAGTTCTCGTCGCAATTGCGTGATCAGGTAGGTCACGGAGTCTGCGTTCGCCAAGATGATGTCCATGCGTTTGTCTTCGTTGCTCATGAAGATCTGCCGTGTATCGTCCAGCGTCTTGGCCCTGACTTTGCCGTTGGGCGGCCAGTATCGTCTTCCAGGGCGCGTCGCGTGGCGATGGCTCGTTCCTGCGCACCGGCAACAAAAACTCATCAAAAAAATACGGCGGTGTAGCCCGAGCCATGGTGTGCGTCCTTAACGTCGAGAAAGGACCCACAGGCTAAGTGCGACAGGCCCGATCCAGGGGGTACATAGCTGATACGCGGCAATCACCGATTGACAGTGGCAGCAGGCTGCGTTGTTTAATCAGCGGGCTGGATTCACGCTGTTTGCCCCTTCCAATCATAAAATCGGAGCTTCAGATGCCTGCCCAGTCTTTTTCTGGTGAAAGCCCTGTCACTGCAATCGGCTTTGCTGAATTGGTGGCGTTGCTGCACTCGATATTTGTCAGTCACGGCACGTCGGCGACGGTTGCCCAGATCCTGGCGCACAACTGCGCCAGCGCTGAGCGCGATGGTGCCCACAGCCATGGCATTTTCCGCATTCCGGGTTACCTCAGCACGCTGGCCAGCGGCTGGGTCGATGGCAAGGCCGAGCCCAGGGTCACCGATGTGGCGTCGGGTTTCGTGCGGGTGGATGCCGCCAATGGCTTCGCCCAGCCTGCGCTTGAAGCGGCGCGGCCATTGCTGGTGCAGAAGGCGCGCAGTGCCGGCATTGCGTTGCTGGCGATTCATAACTCCCACCACTTCGCGGCCCTGTGGCCGGACGTCGAGCCCTTCGCCGAAGAAGGCTTGGTGGCCCTGAGTGTCGTCAACAGCATGACCTGCGTGGTGCCCCACGGCGCCGACCGCCCGCTGTTCGGCACTAACCCCATCGCCTTCGCGGCACCCCGCGCCGACGGCATGCCCATCGTGTTCGACCTGGCCACCAGCGCCATTGCCCATGGCGACGTGCAAATCGCCGCGCGCAAAGGTGAATTGCTGCCGCCGGGCATGGGCGTCGACAGCCTGGGGCAGCCGACCCGCGACCCCAAGGCCATTCTGGAAGGTGGCGCGTTGCTGCCGTTTGGCGGGCACAAAGGTTCGGCGTTGTCGATGATGGTTGAGCTGCTGGCGGCGGCATTGACCGGTGGCAACTTTTCCTTTGAATTCAACTGGGCAGACCACCCCGGCGCGCGTACGCCCTGGACCGGCCAGCTGTTGATCGTGATCGACCCGAGCAAAACCGCCGGGCAAAGCTTTGCCGAGCGCAGCCAGGAACTGGTGCGGCAGATGCATGCGGCGGGGTTGCGACGGTTACCGGGGGATCGACGTCATCGCACGCGGGTGCGTTCGGACGAGCAGGGCATACAAGTGGATGCGCAGGAACTGGCAGGGCTGCGTAAGTTGGTCGAGCAATAAGACAGGCTGCGCCAGTGCTGGCGCAGCCCGGTTCGATCAGTTACGGCGACCCAGCAGCAGGCCAACGACCAGGCCGAAACCTGCGGAGATCGCGACGGTCTGCCATGGGTGGCCACCGATGTAGGTCTCGGTGGCGTCTACCACCGGCTTGCTGCGTTCACGAACGTTGGACACGGAATCCAGCGCTTGCTTGAGTTTGATGGCGACCTGCTCGCGCAGGGTTTCACCTTCTTCGCCGACCAGGGAGGCGCTGCTTTTGAGCAGTTTGTCCGATTCTTCGATCAGCGCGGTGAGTTCGCTGAAGGCTTGGTCCTTGATCTGGTCTTCGACGGCTTGGGCAGCGGTTTTGCGGGCCATTGTGTGACTCCTTGCGAGTGAATGTGACAGTGAACAATGGAGTGTCAGCGTGTGGCAAAAGTTGCAGTTTTTTTGCCGCCGCCGCGTCTGGAGCAAAATCCGAATCAGGAAATTTCGACCTACAGTGTAAGATGTCGTCTATTTGTGCAGCAGGTAATTCAACATGAGCTTCAATCTGGCCAACAAGACCCTCGCCGAACGCGCCGAGCTGGAAGATGAAAAGTCCCGTCTTTATGACCTGTGGCAAACCAACCTCGGCAAGGCCAAGGGCGAAGCGGCACGCTTGTTCGGTGAGCGCGCCAAGCGCAAGGGCAAGTGGGCCGAGTGGGTGCGCGCGGAACTCGACGGCATGTCGCCCCCGGAGTTCTCCAACATGGTGCGCAGTGAAGTCAACAAGTTGATGGCAGCGGCTAAATAAAGCTCGCCACAATCGCCTCTCGGACTTTCAGCAACATCGGATCAAGCTGCGCCTGGGTCCTCCAGCCCAGCTCCACCGGGTAGCGTGGCAGAGGCAGCGGGCAAGGCAGTACACGCAGGCCGGTCATGTCAGCGATGGCCTGCGCTGCGTGCCCAGGAATGGTCGCCACCGCCTGGCTGCCCTTGAGCAAAAAGGGCAGTGCGGCGAAGTGGCTGGTCGACGCGCACACGTGGCGGCTCAGCCCTTGCGCGGCCAAGCCTTCGTCGGTAATCCCGATAAACCCGCCTGAAGACACCAAGACATGGTCGCGTGCGACGAACTCATCGAGACTGATGCGTGCCTGGTCTGAATCCACCAAGCAACGATAATCACCTTCCCCCAGCACTTGGCGGCTCAACCGACTGTGTGCGAACCCGCCAGCGGTGATCGCCAGGTCCAGCGTGCGCTCAAGCAAGGCGCCGGCGACAATCTGGCTGTGGGTCTGACGGAAGATCACCCGCAACTTCGGCGCTCGCCGGGCGATTTCAACGATCAGCCGGCGACCATAGGCAATCTCGAAATCATCGGATAAACCCAGCACCACCGACCGACCCTGGTACTGCTGGTTATCCGGGTTGACCAACGCCAGGCTTTGCCGGCAGCGGTCCAGCGCCTCACTGATCACCGGCTTCAACTGATTGGCCCGCAATGTCGGCGCCAGGCCGCGCCCGGTGCGCACGAACAACTGATCGCCATACACCTCGCGCAAGCGCCGCAGACCGGCGCTGATCGCCGATTGCGTCACGCCCAGGCGTAACGCCGCGCGGCTGGCGCTGGACTCATCATGCAGGGCTTCAAAGGTTTTCAGCAGGTTGAGATCGACCTGGGCGATATTCATTTGACTCATATCATTCAGCACTGAAGTGGGCTTTATTCATGATCGAGGCTGGCGGGAGAATGGGCAACCCCCCTTATCTGGAGTGATCGTGATGCCTATTTCTACTGTGGCAGCTCTGCAAATCGGCTCCTTGCCCGGCGGCAAGGGTGAAACCCTGGCGCAAATCCTCAGTTATGAGGACGAGATCCTGCGCAGCGGCGCGCAATTGGTGGTAATGCCCGAAGCGTTGCTGGGTGGCTATCCCAAAGGTGAGGCCTTCGGCACGCAGTTGGGGTATCGCCTGCCGGAAGGCCGCGAAGCCTTCGCCCGTTATTTTGCCAACGCCATCGATGTACCGGGTGCGGAAACCGAGATGTTGGCCGGCCTGTCCGCACGCACCGGTGCCAGCCTGGTGCTCGGTGTGATCGAGCGCAGTGGCAGCACCCTGTATTGCACCGTGCTGTATTTCGAACCAGCGGGCGGTCTGGTGGCCAAGCACCGCAAGCTGATGCCCACCGGTACCGAACGGCTGATCTGGGGCAAGGGCGACGGCTCGACCCTGCCGGTGATCGACACCGCGGTGGGCCGTGTCGGCGGCGCAGTGTGCTGGGAAAACATGATGCCGCTGCTGCGCACGGCGATGTATGCCAAGGGTGTGGAGGTGTGGTGCGCGCCGACGGTGGATGAGCGCGAGATGTGGCAAGTGAGCATGCGTCATGTGGCTCACGAAGGGCGTTGCTTTGTGGTGAGTGCCTGCCAGGTGCAGGCCTCGCCTGAGGCGTTGGGCATCGAAGTAGCCAACTGGCCTTCAGACCGCCCGTTGATCGCGGGCGGCAGTGTGATTGTCGGGCCGATGGGCGACATTCTTGCCGGGCCGCTGCTGGGAGATACCGGCTTGCTGACGGCGCAAATCAATACGGATGACTTGGTACGCGCGCGGTATGACTATGACGTGGTGGGGCACTATGCCCGGCCAGATGTGTTCGAGTTGACGGTGGACGAACGGGCCAAGCCCGGCGTGCGCTACCTGACGGATTGAGCACCATCCTGTGGCGAGCGGGCTTGCCATACGTGAGCCGCGCAATTACCAGGTGGCGGTATTCGGCAAGTCCAGCGTGCCACGGTCCACAAAGCGCATGGTGCCGAACAGGCCACCCGCGAGTTTGCCCCGCAGCACGTACGGCAGGTTGTTCAGGCTCTGGGTCTGGCTCAGGCCCAAGGTCTGACGCAACACAGAAAATGCCGAAACACTCACCGGCACCATCAGCACGGTCTCGGAAAAACGGGGGATGGATCCGCTTTGATCACTCACCCCAGAGGCCAACGGCCGGCCATTGACCTCCAGGTCCAGGGCCACGCCGTTGTAGTCGATCGCCGTTTCATTGGGGTTCTGCACCCGCAGCTTCACGGCGAAGCGCACTTCCAGGTCCTGGCTTTGCAGGGGCTCGATGCCCACCACGTTGATGTTCACCGGGTCGCGGTTGGGAAACAGGGCGCAGGCGCTCAGGGTCAGCAGCAACAGCGATAGAACCATGAGCTTGCGCATGTAAACAGTGCTCCTATTGGGTGACGTCCGGGTCCTGCATCACTTTGAGGGTAGAGGACTCCGGATCAAATTCATCTTCTTCCAGTTCTATGAACTCTTCCGGCAGGAAAATGTTCAGCAGGATTGCACAGAACGCACCCACGGTGATCGGCGATTCAAAGATGTTATGCAGCGCCTTTGGCAGGTCGCGCAGTACTTCCGGCACGGCGGCAACGCCCAGGCCCATGCCGAGGGAGATCGCCACGATCAGCACATTGCGTCGGTGCAGCCCGGCTTCGGCGAGGATCTTGATCCCGGCCACGGCCACAGTGCCGAACATGATCAAGGTCGCGCCGCCCAGTACCGGCTTGGGCATCAGTTGCAGCACCGCGCCGATCATCGGGAACAGCCCCAGCAGCACCAGCAGCCCGGCGATAAAGTACGCCACGTAGCGGCTGGCCACGCCGGTCAACTGGATCACACCGTTGTTCTGGGCGAAGGTCACCATCGGCAGGCTGTTGAACGTCGCGGCCATTGCCGAGTTGAGGCCGTCGGCCAGCAGGCCGGACTTGATGCGCTTGATATACAGCGGGCCCTTGACCGGCTGCTGGGAAATCATCGAGTTGGCCGTCAGGTCACCGGCCGCTTCCAGGGGCGAAATCAGGAAGATCACCGCCACCGGGATAAACGCCACCCAATCGAACGAGAAACCGTACTTGAACGGCACCGGCACGCTGATCAAGGGCACTTGGGGCAACGCCGCCATGTCGACACGGCCCATCAGCCAGGCCACCACGAAGCCCAGGGTCAGGCCGATCACAATCGAGCCCAGGCGCAGGAACGGGTTGTTGAAGCGGTTAAGTACCACGATGGTCAGCAGCACCAGCGCAGCCAGGCCCATATTGCTGGCGGCGCCAAGGTCGCTGGCACCAAAGCCGCCGGCCATGTCGGTGACGGCCACCTTGATCAATGACAAGCCCATCAACGTGATGATGGTGCCGGTGACCACCGGGGTGATCAGCTTGCGCAGCTTGCCGATGAACTGACTGAGCACCACTTCGATAAACGCCGCGAAAAAGCAGATGCCAAAGATCGTCGAGAGGATCTCATCGGTGCCGCCGCCCCGGGCCTTGACCATGAACCCCGCGCTGAGAATCACGCTGATAAAGGAAAAACTGGTGCCCTGCAGGCACAACAGCCCCGAACCGATCGGGCCGAATGTGCGCGCCTGCACAAAGGTGCCGAGCCCCGACACAAACAGCGCCATGCTCACCAGGTACGGCACTTCGCTTTCCAGGCCCAGCACACCGCCGACAATCAACGTGGGGGTGATGATGCCGACGAAACTCGCCAACACGTGCTGCAACGCGGCAAAAACCGACGCGGTGAAGTGCGGGCGATCTTCCAGGCCGTAGATCAGGTCGGATTTATAGCGCGGGCGGGGGGCTTGAGCGTCAGACAAAATACGGGCTCGGGTCAGAAAATGGAGGCGCAGGATGCCAGAAACGGCCGATCGTCAGAAGTGTAAAAAAATATTTATGAATGCCCTGTGGGAAACCTTTGACCCTGCCGATACCGAGGATAGGCCCACAAATCAATGACAACAGTGGTGGCCAAGGTCCGAGCAGCGCGTTGACGCTGACAGATCGTTTCGCAGCAGGGACGCTCGCAAACACTATTTCTGAGAGCACCCCCCTTATGTCCCTCCGCCAATTGAATATTGCTCCTCGAGCGTTTCTCGGTTTTGCGTTCATTGCGTTATTAGTGGTTGTACTGGGGGTGTTCGCAGTCAATCGCATGACGCAGATCCGCCAGTCTTCGGTGGAGATGAGCCTGACCCAACTGCCCAGCGTGACGTCACTGGCCGTTATCACAGAAAACGTGCTGCGCCTGCGCATCTTGTCTTTCCGGGTGCTGGTCAACCGCGAACCCGCCAGCCTGCAGGAAGCCGAAACCCGCATGGGCGTGCTCGCCGACAAGGTCAAGAGTGCCCAGGCCAGCTACGCGGCGCTGCCTGCGGGCCCAGAGGAAGCGGCGTTGTACAAGACGTTCGTGACCACCCTGGATAACTACTTCAAGGCCCAGGCCGACATGCTGGCGCTGTCCAAACAGGGCAAGGTCGATGAAATGCGTGCCCTGATCAACAGCCGCATCAAGGACGGTACCGACCAGATGGGTGAGCAGTTGAACAAACTGATCGCCATCAACGCGGCCGACGCCAAGCAAGCCGACAATGAAGCCGGGCAAAGCTACCAGGGCGCTATCACCGGTGTGATCGGCGTGTCGGTCGCCGCCGCATTGCTCACCGTATTGCTGGCCTGGCTGCTCACCCGCAGTATCGTCACGCCGCTGCGCAAGGCCGTGGAAGTCGCAGAAACCATTGCCGGTGGCAACCTCAGCAAACTGATCGAAGACGATGGCAAGGACGAACCTGCGCGTTTGCTCAGCGCCTTGTCGACCATGCAGGCTAATCTGCGCCAGACCATCCAGCACATTGCCGGCTCGGCGACGCAGCTTGCCTCAGCAGCGGAAGAGTTGAGCGCGGTGACCGAAGAAGCCTCCAAAGGCTTGCAACAACAGAACAATGAAATCGACCAGGCGGCGACGGCGGTCAATGAAATGACGGCGGCGGTAGAAGAGGTGGCGCGTAACGCGGTGTCGACCTCCGAAGCGTCCGGGCAGTCCAACCAAGCCGCGCGCGAAGGCCGCGACCGCGTGATGGAAACCGTCGGTGCGATCCAGACCATGACCCAGGACGTGCAAAACACCGCCGCAATGATCGAAGGCCTGGCCACGCAGGGGCGCGACATTGGCAAGGTACTGGACGTGATCCGCGCGATTGCCGAACAAACCAACCTGCTGGCGCTCAACGCCGCCATCGAAGCCGCGCGTGCCGGTGAAGCCGGCCGTGGCTTTGCGGTGGTGGCCGACGAAGTGCGAGCGCTGGCCCATCGCACCGCGCAGTCGACTCAGGAAATCGAGAAAATGGTCGCCGGCATCCAGAACGGCACCGGTGAAGCTGTGCAATCGATGCAGCAGAGCAACCAACGCACCCAGACCACCCTGGAAATGGCCCGCGCCGCCGGCGTGGCGCTGGAGCAGATCACGCAGTCCATCGGCCTGATCAATGAACGCAACCTGGTGATTGCCAGCGCTTCGGAAGAACAGGCTCAGGTGTCCCGCGAAGTGGACCGCAACCTGGTCAACATCCGCGACCTGGCGACCCAGTCGGCGGCGGGTGCCAACCAGACCAGCGCAGCCAGCCATGAACTGTCGCGCCTGGCGGTGGACTTGAATGGGATGGTGGCGCGTTTCGTTATCTGACCTGAAATGAGGTCAACATGTGGGAGCGGGCTTGCTCGCGAATGCAGTGGATTAGTCAAGAAGTCTATCGACTGACATACCGCATTCGCGAGCAAGCCCGCTCCCACATTGGTTTATGGTGTGTCAGGAATCAGCGGTTCCAGGCGTCGGCGTTGACCAGGTTCTTCGGTCGTTCACCGGCCAACGCCTGCAACAGATTGTCCACCGCACACTGGGCCATCGCTTCCCGCGTCTCATGGGTCGCCGAGCCGATATGCGGCGTGGCCACCACGTTGTTCAGGCGCAATAACGGTGAGTGGTGATCCAGCGGCTCCTTCTCGAACACATCCAACCCCGCCGCCCGGATGGTGCGCTGTTGCAGCGCCTCCACCAGCGCAGCTTCGTCCACCACCTTGCCCCGCGAAATATTGATGAAGATCGTTTCCGGGCCCATCCGTGCGAATTGTTCGGCGCCGATCAGCTTCTCGGTTTCGGCGGTGAGTGGCAGGGTCAGGCAGACAAAATCGGCTTGTTGCAGCAAGTCATTCAAGCTGCGGTACTGCGCGCCAAAACGGGCCTCCACCGCCGGCTTGGGCGAATGGCTGTGGTAGATCACCGGCATGCCAAAACCAAAGTGCCCGCGCTGGGCCAGGGCTTCACCGATACGGCCCATGCCGATAATGCCCAGGGCCTTGCCATGCACGTCGGTGCCAAAGTGCGCCGGGCCGATGTTTTTGTTCCATTGACCGGCGCGCACCATGTCGGCCAGCTCGACCACGCGGCGGGCGGTGGCCAGGATTAAGGCAAAGCCCGTGTCGGCGGTGGTTTCGGTGAGCACGTCCGGGGTGTTGCTGAGCAGGATACCGCGCGCTGTCAGGTAGTCGATGTCGTAGTTGTCGACCCCCACGGACACGCTGGCCACGGCCTCCAGTTTGGGCGCAAGGTCCAGCAATTTGGCATCCAGGCGCAGGCTGGCACCCAGCAGACCCTGGGCCGTGGGCAGGGCGTCGCGCAGCTTGGCCAGGCCGGTGTCGTCCAGGGCTTCGATCAGCGTCACCTCGGCCTGTTCATGCAGGCGGGCCATCAGCGGCGCGGAGAGTTTTTTGTACAACACGACAGACTTTTTCATGCGGCTTTTACCTTCAATTCTAGATTGGGCGCCGGCGTGCGGTCACTGGCGCCGGGCTTGAGGAAAATCGTCAGTACCACCGACAGCAGCAACGCGCCGCTCATCAGCAGGTACGAAGCGCCGGGCGAACCGGTGCTGCTGTTGAGATAGCCCACCAGGTACGAGCCGCCGAATGAACCCAGAGCCCCCATGCTGTTGATCAGCGCCATGGCGCCCCCGGCGACATTGGCCGGCAGGATCTCCGGGACAATCGCGAAAAACGGGCCGTAGGGCGCGTACATGCAGGCCCCGGCAATCACCAGCAAGGTGTAGGACCACCAGAAGTGTTCGGCGCCGAGTACGTAGGACGCGTAGAAAGCAATCGAGGCAATCAGCAGCGGCGGCCATACGAAACGCTTGCGCTTTTGCAGCTTGTCCGAGCCCCACGACACCACCAGCATGCCAATCACTGCGGCCAGGTAGGGCAGCGCCGACAACCAGCCGGCCTCGACCATGTCCATCTGCAAGCCTTGCTTGAGGATCGACGGCAGCCACAGCACAAAGCCGTACACGCCAATGCTCCAGCAGAAGAATTGCAGGGCCAGGATGATCACTTTGGGCGAACGGAACGCCTCGGCGTAGTTCTTCACCGCCTTGATCCCGACTTGCTCGGCGGCCAGCGCGGTTTCCAAGTCCTGTTTCTCAGCGTCGCTCAGCCACTTGGCATCCTTTGGACGCTCATCGGCCAGCTTCCACCAGATAAACGCCCAAAGCACGGCCGGCAGGCCTTCGATGATAAACATCCAGCGCCAGCTGAAATGCTGCACCAGGTAGCCCGACACCACCGACATCCATAGCATGGTCACCGGGTTGCCGAGGATCAGGAAGGTATTGGCGCGCGAGCGTTCGGCACGCGTGAACCAGTGGCACAGGTACACCAGCATCGCCGGCATCACGGCGGCTTCGACCACGCCGAGCATGAAGCGAATCACGATCAGCATGTAGGCGTTGGACACCACGCCGGTGAGGGTGGCGAGGCCGCCCCACAGGATCAGGCTGACGAAGATCAGCTTCTTGACACTGCGTTTCTGCGCGTAGATCGCCCCCGGCACCTGAAAGAAAAAGTAACCAAGGAAAAACAGCGCCCCCAGCAATGACGACATGCCGGGGGTGATCATCAGGTCTTCGGCCATCCCGGAGGCAGCGGCGAAGCCGTAGTTGGCGCGGTCCAGATACGCCAGGCTGTAGGTGATAAAAACGATGGGCATGATGTACCACCAACGGCGGGTGGCGAGTTTCACGGTGTCCATGGGGTTGCTCCTGAGCTTGTTGTAGTTGTGGCAACAGGTAATGGGTTAGGCAACGGATCGACTGGGTAACTCTGAACGGGTGGGCAGGCCTTCCATGTCGCCACGGCTCTGCACGGCGCGGCTGCCGATCCAGTTGCCGCGCTGTACCGCCTCGCGGAAGCTGAGGTTCTCCAGCAGGGCGCTGATCATGCCCACGGCAAAACCGTCACCGGCGCCGACCGTGTCCACCACGTTGTCCACGCGCACCGCGGCGACAAAGCCCTGGTCCATGTGGGTGCGGTAGTAAGCGCCGTCGGGGCCAAGCTTGATCGCCACGGCTTCGGCGCCCTGGTCGAGGTAAAACGCGGCGATGTCGGCCGGGTCATCGAAGCCGGTGAGCAAGCGACCTTCGCCCAGGCCCGGCAGGACCCAATCGGCCAGGCCGGCGAGGGCGTTGATTTCGCGGATCATCGTTTGTGGGTTGGCCCACAGCGAGGGGCGCAGGTTGGGGTCGAACGACACGCTGCGCCCGGCCTTGCGCATCTGCGTCATCAGCTCGACGGACAACTCGCGCGTCGCCTCGGACAATGCGGGCGGAATGCCGGTGGCATGCAGATGGCGAGCTTGCAGCAGGGCAGGGCTGATGGCGGCGATAGACAACTGACTGGCCGCCGAACCCTTGCGGAAGTACTCAACCTGGGGATCATCGCCCGCTTCTTCACGAGACTTGAATTGAAAACCGGTGGGGTGTGCCGGATCGACCGCCACATGTCGGCAATCCAGGCCCTCCTGGGTCAAGGTGTCGACCACAAAGCGCCCGAGCGAATCATTGCCCACTCGGCTCAGCCAGGCGACGTTGAAACCCAGGCGCGACAGGCCGATGGCGACATTGCTGTCGGCACCCGCAATCCGTTTATGGAACTGAGCCACCTGGGCCAAGTCGCCGGTCTGTTCGGCGACAAACATCGCCATGGTTTCACCAAACGAGAGGATATCGATCTCAGACATGCGCATGCTCCGCACGAGGTTGGCCCAGCAGGGCGAGAGTGGCGACCTGCTGCGCGGTGACCGCGACCAGGTCATCGCCTTGCAGCGGGAATTCCACGGCCCGGCTAATACCTGGAGTCATGTGCTTGAGCAGTTGTTCCCACAGATGCAGGTCGGTGGCGCCAGGCGGCAGGGCGACCAGCTTGCCGTCGGCACGCCGCGCGACCGCCTTGCAGTGCAGGTAATCCACATGCCGGCCCAGCAGGCGTGCGGCGGTTAGAGCGGATTGGTCTTGCCATTGCCAGTTGCCGATGTCGAAGGTCATCTTCACCGGCAGGCCCAGGCGTTCCACTTCGGTGAAGAAGCGCTGCATGGGTTCGATGCGGCCGCCGTGCAGGGTCTGGTCGTTCTCTACCAACAGGCGGACCGGGTGGCGGTTGAGCAGGGCGTGCAGGCTTTCCAGGTCGTTGGTGTCGGTGAAGTAACCGAGGGACACCTTGAGCCAGCGTGCGCCAAACGCCTGCGCCCGATCCAGGGTGGCCGCGAGTTCGGCATTCGCTTGGGCGCGGCCGGCGACCCACAGTTCCAAGGGCGATGAGAACACCGACTCCAGGCCATGCTCGACAGCAGCCTGGGCCAGCTCGTGGGGTTGCTCGGTGGTCAGCAATTCTTCACGCCATTCGATACGTTGGGCGCCGGCGGCCGTCAGCAGCGCGACAAAACTCAACTGGCCCTGTTGGCGGACAAGGTCGGCGCCGTAACTGGAAAGGCTGATGGAGACGGGGTACTTATGCATTGTCGTTTACCTCTGAAACCGGTTTCATTTTTATACGTAAACCAAAACCTGTAGGAGCCGGCTTGCCGGCGATGGCGTCCTTGAAATGTAAGGGCCTCATCGCCGGCAAGCCGGCTCCTACAAGGGGTTTGTGGAGCCTCGGATGATCAGTTGGGGCAGGAAGTCCAGGGTGCGTGTCGGCTCGGTATCGCCGCGCAGGCGCTTGAGCAGGCAGTCAAATGCGCTGGCGCCGATGGCTTCGGTGGGCTGGGCGAGGGCGGTGATGCCCGTGCCTACCAGCGGATACCACTCCAGGTCATCCAGGGCAATCAGGCCGATGTCATCAAACAGGTGGCAGCCCAGGTTTTTCAGTGCGCGGGTGCAGGCCAATGCCGCGACACCGTTGGCGCAGAACAGCGCCTTGGGGCCAGGTTTTGCGAGAAAGGTTTTCAGGTGTTTTTGCAGCGTTTCATCCAACTCCAACACAGCGCCGGTCAATGCCGGGCGGCTAGCGATTTCAGTCTTGAAACTGCTCAGGCGCTCCAAGCGCGAACTGGTGCCATCGGTGGCCTCGCTCACCATCAGCACATCGCGATAACCCTGCTGTTGCAGATGTTCCACCGCCATGCGCACCGCTGCGGGGTTGTCCAGGCCGACCAGGTCGCTGTGCAACGGCTCGACCTTGCGGTCCACCAGCACCAGGGGCATTTCCCGCTGCAGTTCCAGCAGTTGGTCGAGGTGATGGCCGAGGGTGTTTACGATCAACCCTTCGATGTTGTACGAACGCAACGCTGCCAAGTGCTGGCGTTCTTGCTCGTCGTCACGGTCGGTGTTGCATACCACCAGGCTGTAGCCGTGTTGACGGCAAGCGGTTTCGACACCGTGCATCACGGCAATGGAATAGGGGTTGCGGATATCGGCCACCAGCATGCCGATCAGGCGCGTGCGCCCACGCTTGAGGCCACGGGCCATCTGGTTGGGGCGGTAGCCGAGGTGCTCGATGGCTTGCTCGATGCGCAGGGCAATGGCATCGGAGAGTAGGGCGCGGTCGTCGCCGATAAAGCGCGACACGCTGGCCTTGGACACGCCGGCATGTTGGGCCACGTCGAGCATAGTCACGCGGCTGCGCTGGGCGGCGGAAAATGAGGTCACGGTATAGCCTTTTTTATTGGATTAAGTAAAACGCTGAAACCGGTTTCAGAACACACTAGTCTACGAGGCTCGTCAAGAATTTTTTGCGGATATATGGGGCTGTTAAACCCTAAATACCGGACGAACGGCGGTGGTACCTGTGAGTTCTGACAGTATCGACCGGGGAAGCGAAGGTGTTCAATCGCTCCAACAGAGCCTGAATGCGATAGGTCGGTCAGCGCAGAGGCACGCCACGCACGCCAAGAGTGTTTGTGGAACAGGAGGTTTCGATGACCATTTCCAATTCAGGCCAGCCAAGTGCGAATGGCCCTTCGGGTCCTGGAGGCACTCTTGTACTGCCCGACCCAATAGTTGACGAGGCATTACCGGATGGGTTGATCCCCGCTGAATTTTACTTCAGCGACTTATGCATTTCGCTCCCTACGCCTTGGGCGGTACTACCCGGCGTAGAGAGATCCCAGTATTTGATTTTCGTGTGGCATGTCCGCGGCGCCCTACCTGTTGATGCGCCCCCCATCGAACTGCGGGGCCCCCTGACGGATGGCGATTTTCCTTTGCCAGCGAAGATTCCCCAGGCGTTCCTGCTGAGCAGTGCTGTTGTTGATCTCAGCTATAGGATTCATAACACCACGCCTGATAGCCCCAGCATGGATACCTCGGGCACTGTGACCATCAGAATTGACCGCGACGCGCCCGGCGTTGGCGAGTTGCTTGCACCGGCTATTTTTCCCATTGATCCGATCACCCAGGATTACCTTGATGCCAATCCTATGGTGCCCATGGAAATACCGCTGGGCTATCGGGGGCGTGAGGTCGGTGACCGGGTGCTTATGTATTTCTCTGATAGGAATGAATTGCCAACGGGTTTGCCAACGCTGACTTCGCCACCGTTGGCCAGTGACAGCGGCCGCATTTTTGTTGAGGTGCCCAGTGAAGTGTTCACGCGGTTCCCTGGGGCTCTCTGGCTGTTCTGTTTTTATCGTTTGGCAGACCGCGCCGACAATGTGAACCCGGCGTTTTCATTGGTGGCGAGTGTTAGATTGCAAACCAGCCTTCCCCCCGTCACGTTTACCCGCCCAAGCTTTCCTCAATCCGAGTCTCATCCCAACCGGTTTTTGACCTGCAGCACCCTCCCGCCCATCTGGTTCGGGGTCGAGGTGCACATCCCCCCCGACGCGAACTTGCTCCATGGGGATTTGGTCACGCTGAGATTTCAAGGATACGCCCAATACCCTGATGTCAATCCGGACCCCAATATTGTGGAAACGCTGGCGCATTTCTGGGACGGGGTAGCGGATGCATCGGGCTACAACTTCTGGCTCCGTGATGTCGAACGCCTGATCCGGCCATTGAAAAAAAACGCTGGCGGGCAGGCGAGTTACATGGTGTCCAGAGGGGGGACCATCATTGGCCGCTCAGCATCCAGATATGTGCAGTTCGATCGTGTGGTGCCTCAGTCGCCGCCATTGCCAAACCCTGTTTACTGCTGGATTGACGGTAATGGCCCCGAGCCCTGAGCGCGATTATCTCACCGCATGAATGTTGGGCCGCATCGAATGGTTCGGTGAAGGCCTGATGGCCGCTTTCTAAGTGAGTGTGCTTCGCCGGAAAAACATTCGGCGGGAGAGAGAGTGCCTGTTTACACCACCAAGGAGAGACTGAAATGAGTAAAAAAATCACATCTGAGCCTTTGGTTCTTGATGCGCCCACAATCGTTGAAGGAATCGGTGCAGATGGCCTTATTCCGGCGGCAGTTGCAAGTGTTGGTATCAACCTACAGTTAAGTACGGGGACAGCATCGAGGATTACTGATTGGATGAGCGTCGAAATTCGTAATCCTGCAGACATCCCCTCCCTGTGGATCCCCTTTGTAAGGCCCTATCAATTAACGACCATCACTCCCCCGATTCCCCCCATCATCAATCTATTTGTTCCTGCGCCGCGACCCCAGTTCAGGCATGGCTTTTATGAACTCAGAAACACTCAATACCGCAATCAAGCTGGTGTACCGGGCAATGCCATCGACACCTCCAACCCTGGCGCGTTTCGAGTCGATACCATTGCGCCCTATGCCGTAGAGTCATCACGCGAACCGCCAACTGTTCCGGTCTTCGTCAACGCGCCACCAGGTACAGTGATCGACGATGCGTTCCTGTTAAACGAAGGTGGCCTGGAATTTAGCATTCCTGCCAACACTTATTCCGCACAGCCGGGGCAATTTGAACCAGGGGACGTTTTTTTTGTTTACTTCGGCCCGGCAATGGACCCGCGCCCCGAGAATTTGGTGAGTGATCCGGCTGGTATACCGATGTTGGCAACAGGGGGCACTTTCTTCTTGCCCCGCGCCCAGATACTGGTAACCGGCTTGAATTATCTTGTCTATACCATCCGTGATCGGGCAGGTAACGTCAGTGCGCCCTCCTCGAATGATTTTCGTATGGTTTCATTGCTGGACGATCCTGTTCCGCTAGAGGTCTACGTGCCATTGGCGCCGGCACCTCGTAACGGCAGCACCGACGATCTACTCAATATCGCGGACTACAAGCAAGGCATTGTGGTTCATATTGAAGAATACGCTAATCACGCCATAGGTCAGGACAAGTTCGAACTGCAATTGGAGAACCAGCCATTTGGCCCGCAAACGCCTGAGCTTGATAGGTTTGACGTTATCATCGGTAATATCAACGATATGATCAAGGCGGCATATACCGCGACGATGGGTCCGCAGCCTGTGACGTTGCGCTACCGTATCGACCGAAATGGCATGTTTTTCAACTCTCCCGAAAAAACGGTGCAACTTGATTTGTCGGTGGAAGGTCCGGTCCTACCGGGCACCCTGGAACCTGGCGATGTGAACCCTGCACTGCAACTGGCACAGGTGTATGGTACAGGCCCCGCCCCCGAGTTGAACACGCTGCGCATCGGTGATGCGGATCTGCCTGTCAGGATTGTGATTCCACTCTGGACCGTTGCAGCGGCTCCCCATGCGGACAACATGTTCTTCCTGTTCTGGGGGGTCACAAAAGAACGAGTGGGGCCTTTCCCCCTCAGCACGCTGGTACCCGGAGATGAGGCGGAGTTCTCCATCCCGTGGGACGTAGTGGCTCGACACGGTAATGGCATGCAGCCTGTCAGCTACGTTGTCACTGGCCCCGGCACCACGAATGAAAACCCGTCTGACGTGACGATGGTCGACGTGATCGGTGCCGTGACAGTGATACTGCGAGAGGCTGAGTTCCTGAACCCTGATGCGAACGATGAGTGGAGCTGCGACTCCCTGAAAAGCCGCGGCCCTGGGGCGCCGCCGACGTTATATGCCGAGCTTTTCATTCCAGCAGACCCACGCTTGGTGGTCGGTAATAGTGTGACGGTAACCTTTACTCTTTACAGCGATGCGTTTGGTTTTCCACCGGGTCCATTCGTGGAGGACTTTATCCATCCATCGTTGATCCAGGAGGATGTGGACAATGGCTTTATCGTTGAAATCCCTTACGGTACGTTCCTTAAACAGTCTGTGTTTGGACCTTGTGAAGTCACCTACAGCACGGTCGTAGACTCTGGAGAAACGGGTAACAGTGAGTTGGCTCAGAAGTACACCGCATTCTCCAACCCGGAAACATACTGCGATGGCATGACAATCGTAAGGCCTTAAAACCGACTGTTCAGTTGTAATCATCAAAGGGAGGCACGGCTTCCCTTTGGTGTTTTCGGCAGTTGCAAACTGCTGCTTATAGGTGACTCTGTGTACGGTTGCCCTATCAAGCTGGTATTTCCGGGTCTTCGTATTGCCTATCGCCACCTCTTGTTCAGATTAATCCTACATCTATGGGTATGTTCGCTGGGTAATCTCTGCGCCGCACAGGTAAGGCTCCATTCCACGGGAACGAGCCAAGCCGTTTCAAAGGCACCAGCCCAGAGAGTGAAGTCCTATGTCCGTGTTATCCAACTTCGAGCTCAAACCCTTGAGCAAGATAATGAAAGTTCCAACTATTACTTTTCTTATGTTTTCGGCTATTCAATCGAACGTACAGGCGGCTCAACTGATTGGCGAGTCAAAAACCATTGAAGCGGGCGAGTTGCCCAATGACTGGCAACTGGACCTGAAGTCCGAGCTGACGGTTAATGGCGCTCGGGCACAGCATATTCTGGTCAACGATTCGGCCTTGATCGTCAACGCAGGTAGCAAAATTGACGACATCCGTGCGACCCAGGGATCGACTGTCAGCTTGAACGGCGCCACCGTTGATTCTAACCACGCGGTGTTCGGCGCAGTGCGCCTGGATGATAGCAGTGCTCTCATTCGTGACAGCAGCATTACCAGCCATACCACGGTAGGTCTTCAAGCATTCCAGTCCTTCGACTCTGAAAAAGGAGGCGTTGCCGAGGTATTCAATAGCACCATTCGTGGGCATATTGGCGGCGCGATGGCAACGGGCAACAGCGAGCTACATTTTAGAAAAACCTTGGTCGAAGGTACCGGTGCCGACAGTTTCGGCGTGTTTGTTGACGGAGCAACGGTAACTGCCAGCCAGAGCACAATCATTGGTGGCAAAAATGGTGTGTTGTTCTCCGATAATTATGACGAAGGTGGAGTTGGCAAACTGTTCCTGGATAACTCCAGCGTCGAGGGTCGCAGCGGTTCCGCCATTGTGGTCAATGGCGAGGATGGTTCGACCCCGGGAGTTGAAATTGATGTGCGCAATGGCTCGACGTTGATCGGCGGCAACGGCACGTTGCTGGAAGTAAACGGCGGCGCCACGGCTAGCATGAACGTCGATAACAGCCGCTTGACGGGTAACGTCATTGTCGAGGATGGCAGCACTGCACATCTGAGCCTGCAGAACTACGCCAGCCTGACCGGCCAAATGCAGAATGTCACCAGCCTGAATATTGGCGACACGTCATTTTGGGAGTTGACCGGCGACAGCCAGGTAGGTGACTTGAGCCTGGCCGGTGGCACGGTTAAATTTGGCGCCAGTGATGCGTTCTATCAACTGGACCTGGATAGCCTGGAAGGCAATGGCACCTTTGTCATGGGCACTGATTTCGCCCGTGGTGTTACAGACTTCCTGAACATCGAAGGCGAAGCCAAGGGCAATCACAGCCTGTTGCTTGCGGCCAGCGGTGCGGAGCCGGTCAGCCCTGAAGAGATTCGCATCGTGCACACCGGTGGAGGTGACGCACACTTCTCCCTGGTGGGCGATGTAGTGGACGTAGGTGCCTACTCCTACGGTCTGAAACAGGAAGGTACCGACTGGTTCCTTGACCCGAACAATCGCGTGATCAGCCCAGGTACCCGCTCGGTACTGGCCCTGTTCAACACTGCACCAACGGTGTGGTACGGCGAGGCGACTTCACTGCGTACGCGTATGGGGGAGCTGCGATTCGAACCAGGCCAGGCGGGCGTCTGGGTACGTGGTTATGGTAGCAAGTACAAGGTGTCCGACAGCACGGGCGTAGGTTACGACCAACGCCAGCAAGGCTTCACGCTGGGTGCCGATACGCCGTTGGCCGACAGTCAGTGGCTGGTCGGTGTGATGGCCGGTCACAGTACGTCCGACCTGAACCTCAAGCGCGGTACTTCGGGCAATGTGAAAAGCTACTACCTGGGTGCTTATGCAACTTGGCTGGATGAGGACAGCGGTCTGTATTTCGATGCCGTGGCCAAGGTCAACCGGTTCCATAACCAGTCCAAGGTGGGGCTGAGTGACGGCACCTCGTCCAAGGGCAAATACAACAACACGGGTGGCGGTTTGTCGGCTGAGTTTGGTCGTAACATCAAGCTGGATAATGACTTCTTTGTTGAACCCTATGCCCAAGTCTCTACTGTGGTGATCCAGGGTGCCAATTACAACCTGGACAATGGCCTGCAAGCCAAAGGCGAGCGTACGCGCTCGATCATGGCCAAAGCCGGTGCTACGGTTGGGCGTGACATCCAACTCGACAGTGGCAGTGTGGTGCAGCCTTACTTGCGAGCGGCAATGGTGCACGAGTTTGCCAACAACAATAAGGTCTCGGTGAACAACAACGTGTTCAACAACGACCTGTCCGGTTCTCGCGCTGAATTCGGTGCGGGTGTGGCGGTGAAGCTTTCGAAGAATCTGCAACTGCATGCGGACCTTGAGCACAGCAGCGGCAGTAAAGTCGAACAGCCTTGGGGTGCCAACGTGGGTGTACGCTACACATGGTAAGCGCCCTTCAATAAAAAACGTCCGTATCGAGAGATACGGGCGTTTTTGCATGTGGCGCGAGCCATCAACTGGTCAGGTCGAAGTCGACATCGAGCGTATGGGGGATCCCGTTGGGACCCTTATCGGTGGTTGCATGAAGGCTGCCTCGGATTTTAATAACGCCGGGGGCCAGTCCGTAAATGGTCAATTCGCCTTTAATAGCTTCAACCGTATAGTGCTGCGTGGGGGACTTCACCGCGTACCAGACCTCGACATCCGTGAACTCCTGCTCATCCAGGTTGATGACTTGGCCGACATTAATATTTTCAGGGACCTGGATAAATATTTCCTTGATGGTCACTGAATTATCAGCGTGTCGGGCATTGATTTGGAAGACAGACCGTTCGACGTTGCGAGACAGGGTAGTGGTTTGAAAACGGACAGGTGTCGAATCGACGTGTGCGTTGAAAGTACCTGAGGCAACAATTCGTTTGGGGCCCAATGCCTGTTTTTGTTCAGGAGTTAAAATGTTCGCTTGTACAGTCATGATCGCTTCTCCGACGCTGATGATTGTGCGAGTAACAGAGCATCATCGGCTCTGTCTAAAGCATGTAATAGTAGAGTGCCTAGCCTGTAAACTGTCAGAACTAACAGTATACGAAGGGCGCGATGTATGAGTGTTTCTTATTGGGTTGCACGGTCTAAGTAATTATTTTTTAATTCGATTGAGTATTAGCGTGAGGAGGGGCCAGGACACTTGGTATGGGCCATGCTCCGCCACGTCGAACTCAACCGCAATAACGCCTGCATCGGTTGAACCGCATCAAGGCTCTTGGCGCCCGGCAATGGATGGGCGTATAGACGGTGCGTACAGGGTCAGCCGAACAGTCCGGCGGCGATATTGATCGAGAATCCCAGGATCGCCGTATTGAACAGAAACCCGATCAACGACTGCCCCAGCACCACCTTGCGCATGCTTCGCGTGGCCACACCCACATCCGAAGTCTGCACTGCCACGCCGATGGTGAACGAGAAATACAGGAAGTCCCAGTAGTTGGGCGTCGTCAGGCCCTCGGCAAAGCGTAACGCCGGCTCCTTGCCGTCCCAGGTGTAATAAAGGCGCGCGTAATGCACGCTGAAGATCACCCCGATCAGCAACCACGAACCGATCACTGTCAGCCCGGTGAAACCGTAGTGCAGCAGGCGTTCCGAGGTGGCCAGGTCTTTGCTGCCCACCAGTTCGAAGGTGATGGTCGCCAAACTGGCAATGGCGGCAATGCACACCGTGAACAGCACCAGGCCGGCGTTTTCGTCTTCGATCTCGGCGATGCGTTTGACGTCTTCGGCTTTGGCGCGGCGGGTCAGCCATAGCATCAGTACCAGGTAGGTCCAGACCCCGGCATTCCAGCCGATGAGGATTTTGCTGATGAGGCCGTCGGCGGGGACCAGGATACCGACGGCAAGGCCGAGCACGGCGGCGGCGGAGAGGCGAGGGTGGGTGCGGGCGAGGAACGGCATGGCGGCTCACAATGAAATGTCTCTGCGAGCACCATAGCGCATTCTTTAGTCCCTGACTGACTGCGTCGAACACTCCTTTTTGTCAGTTGCACGTCCTGGCCATCAAACATGGCGGTTACTGCCGTGCTTATTCAAAGTAACGGATAGCGCCGTCCGTGAGTTTGACTGCGGGGTAGTGCGCGACAGGAACCAAGACGGCTTCAAACGTCGCATCAAGCGTTTTACGTGTAGGGTCCCACACGAAGGTTATGCTTCCGCTACCGGCATGACGGGTAGGATAGCCGTACCGTTCGTAGGTGAGCTGCGAAGGGTTGCCAGGACCAACCGGTATGGCTGTTCCACCGTTCCCAGGGTTATTGACCGTGATGATGAATTTTCCGGCTGAGTTTCCAGTGCCCGGTGCCTCAATACGCAGCAATTGGCTCGTATGGATTACTGTTAAGTCTTCGCTGACAAAAAAACTGTTTCCAATGCCTACCGCCAGGTACCCGTTGGAAAGCAGTAAGCCTGAGTGTTCGCTCATGGGAAGCTTCTCTTTACTGATCGTTCGGATTGAACAAAGGCACACTAAAACGAAAAAGAACCCTGCGAAACTGTCAACATTGACAGTTTGTAAGGGCTCTTTTCAGTGGGCTTGCGTCGGTTGACGTCGATCAGTCGCGGCGCTTTTTAACCAACTTCATTACCACCACAAAAAACACCGGCACAAACACCACCGCCAGTGTCGCGGTGATCATCCCGCCGATCACGCCGGTACCAATCGCCTGTTGGCTTGCCGAGCTGGCCCCGGTGGCAATCGCCAACGGCACCACGCCGAGGATAAACGCCAGGGACGTCATGATGATCGGCCGCAGGCGCAACCGCGCGGCCTTCAAGGTGGCGGTGATCAGGTCTTCGCCCTGGTCGTACAGGTCCTTGGCGAACTCGATGATCAGGATCGCGTTCTTCGCCGAGAGGCCGATGATGGTGATCAAGCCGACCTTGAAGAACACATCGTTGGGCATGCCGCGCAAAGACACAGCCAGTACCGCACCGAGTACGCCCAGCGGCACCACCAGCAGCACCGAGGTCGGGATCGACCAGCTTTCATACAACGCCGCCAGGCACAGGAACACGATCAACAACGACAAGCCCAGCAACAACGGTGCCTGCGAACCGGACAGGCGTTCCTGCAACGACAGGCCGGTCCATTCCTGGCCCAGACCGGCGGGCAATTGGCTGACCAGGCGCTGGATCTCGTCCATGGCCTCGCCGGTACTGTGGCCCGGTGCCGCTTCGCCGGAAATCGCGATGGCCGGGTAGCCGTTATAGCGCGTCAGCTGGGTCGGGCCCTGGGTCCATTTGGCTTCGACAAAGGCCGACAGTGGCACCATCTTGCCGGCGTTGTTGCGCACATTGATCTTCATCAAGTCCGCCACTTGGCTGCGTTGGTCGCCTTCGGCCTGCACCACCACGCGCTGCATGCGTCCCTGGTTGGGGAAGTCGTTGATGTAGGCCGAACCGATGGCCGAGGAGAGCACATTGCCCACATCGGCAAATGACACGCCTAGCGCATTGGCCTGCTTGCGATCGACTTCCAGCTGCACTTGCGGCGCTTCGGCCAGCGCGCTTTCACGCACGTTGGCGAGGATCGGGCTTTTCTCGGCGGCAGCCAGCAACTCGGTACGGGCTGCCATCAACGCGGCATGGCCGACGCCACCACGGTCCTGCAGGCGGAACTCGAAGCCGCTGGACGTGCCCAGGCCATCCACGGGCGGTGGCAGGATCGCATAAGCAATCGCGTCCTTGAGTTCGCTGAACGCCATGTTGGCGCGGTCGGCAATCGAGGCGGCGGAATCATCGCTGCCGCGTTCCGACCAATCCTTGAGTGTGGTGAATGCCAGAGCCGCGTTTTGCCCCGAACCGGAGAAACTGAAGCCCATGATCATGGTGGTATCACCCACCCCAGGCTCTTCGGCGTTATGCGCTTCGATCTGCTCGGCCACCTGCACCGTGCGGTTCTTGCTCGCGCCGGGTGGCAGCTGGATATCGGTGATGGTGTAGCCCTGGTCCTCCACCGGCAGGAACGAGGAGGGCAGGCGGCTGAACATCCAGCCCAGGCCCACCAGCAGCACCAGGTAAATCAACAGGTAGCGGCCGCTGCGCTTGAGGGCATACGCCACCCAGCCTTCATAACGGTCGGTGAGGCTTTCAAAGCGCTGGTTGAACCAGCCAAAGAAACCGCCCTTGGCATGGTGTTCGCCTTTGGCGATCGGCTTGAGCAAGGTGGCGCACAGGGCCGGGGTCAAGGTCAGGGCGAGGAACGCCGAGAACAGGATCGAGGTGGCCATCGACAACGAAAACTGCTGATAGATAACCCCCACGGAACCGGCCATGAACGCCATCGGCAGGAACACCGCCACCAGTACCAACGTGATGCCGATGATGGCCCCGGTGATCTGGCCCATGGCTTTTTTCGTCGCTTCCTTGGGCGACAGACCCTCGGTGGCCATGATGCGTTCGACGTTCTCCACCACCACAATGGCGTCGTCCACCAGGATGCCGATCGCCAGCACCATGCCGAACATGGTCAACACGTTGATGGAGAAGCCCAGCAACAACATGGTGGCGAAAGTGCCCATCAACGCAATCGGCACCACCAGCGTCGGGATCAAGGTGTAGCGCACGTTCTGCAGGAACAGGAACATCACCGCAAACACCAGTGCCATCGCTTCGAGCAGGGTGTAGACCACCTTGGTGATCGAGACCTTGACGAACGGCGAGGTGTCATACGGGATCTTGTACTCCACGTTGGCCGGGAAGTAGCGCGACAGCTCGTCCATCTTTGCCCGCACCAGGGTGGCGGTACTCAGCGCATTGGCGCCGGGCGACAACTGCACGCTGACGGCGGTGGACGGCTTGCCGTTCAGGCGGGTGGAGAACTGGTATTCCTGGCTGCCGACTTCCACCCGCGCCACATCGCCGATGCGCACGGTCGAGCCGTCGGGGTTGGCCTTGAGCACGATGTCGGCAAATTCGGCCGGCGTTGAAAGCTGGCCTTTGACCAGGATCGCGGCGGTGATTTCTTGGGTGTTGGTGCCCGGCAAATCACCGATGCTGCCCGCCGAGACCTGGGCGTTCTGCGCGCTGATCGCGGCGTTCACGTCGGCCGGCGTCAGGTTGAAGCCGATCAATTTCTGCGGGTCGATCCAGATGCGCATGGCACGCTCGGCACCATACAGCTGAGCTTTGCCCACACCGTCGAGGCGCTTGAGTTCGTTCATCACGTTGCGCGCCAGGTAATCACTCAGCGCCACGTCATCGAGTTTGCCGTCGTTGGAAGTGAGGGTGACCAGCAGCAGGAAGCCGGCGGAGACTTTTTCCACCTGCAAGCCTTGTTGGGTCACGGCCTGGGGTAGGCGCGGCTCCACGGCCTTGAGGCGGTTTTGCACGTCCACCTGGGCCATTTCCGGGTTGGTCCCCGGTTGGAACGTGGCGGTAATGGTGGCTGAGCCCAGGCTGCTCTGGGATTCGAAGTACAGCAGGTGGTCGGCGCCGTTGAGCTCCTGCTCGATCAGGCTGACCACGCTTTCGTCCAACGTCTGCGCCGAAGCGCCGGGGTAGACGGCATAGATTTCGACTTTCGGCGGCGCGACGTTGGGGTACTGGGCCACCGGCAACTGCGGGATGGCGAGGGCGCCCGCCAGCAGGATAAACAGGGCCACCACCCAGGCGAAGATCGGGCGGTCGATAAAGAACTGCGGCATGGTGTTTGATTCCTTTCCTTAGCGGACAGAGGCCTGGGCATTCGGCGCGGGGCTATCGTCCACTTCGACTTTTTCACCGGGGCGCGCGTGTTGCAGGCCCTCGACGACAATACGGTCGCCGGGCTTGAGGCCACTGCTGACGATCCAGCGGTCTTCGATCACTGCACCCAGTTCCACCGGCTGCTGGCTCACGGTCTGCTCGGCGTCGAGCAACAGCACCATCGGGATACCGGCGCTGTCGCGGGTGATGGCGCGTTGCGGCACGCTGATGCCTTGCTTGTCGACGGCTTGCTCCAGGCGCACCCGCACAAAGCTGCCGGGCAGCAGGTCGAGGTCGGGGTTGGGGAACTCGCTGCGCAGGATGATCTGGCCGGTGCCGGGGTCGACGCTGATCTCGGCGAAGAGCAATTTGCCCGGCAGCGGGTAGAGGCTGCCGTCGTCCTCGATCAACGTGGCCTTGGCCTGGTCCTGGCCGACCTGCTTCAAGCTGCCGGCGCGGAAGGCGCGGCGCAGGTCATTCAGCTCACGGGTGGACTGGGTCAGGTCGGCGTGAATCGGGTCCAGTTGCTGGATGATCGCCAGCGGCGTGGCTTCATTCTGGCCGACCAGCGCGCCTTCGGTCACCAGCGCACGGCCAATGCGCCCGGAAATCGGTGCGGTGACGGTGGCGTAGCCCAGGTTCAGTTTCGCGCGCTCGACGGCGGCCTTGTTGGCGGCGACTTCGGCGTTGGTCTGGCGCACGGCGGCGCGGGCGTTGTCGTAGTCCTGGCCGCTGATGGCATTGCCTTCCACTAATTGGCTGTAGCGCTGTTCTTGCAGGCGCGCCTGGAAGGCATTGGCCTCGGCCTTGCTCAGGTTGGCCTGGGCGCTGTCGAGGTCGGCCTTGAACGGCGCGGGGTCGATGCGAAACAGCACGTCGCCCTGTTTCACGTCGTGGCCTTCCTTGAACACCCGTTGCATGACGACGCCGGCGACCCGTGCACGTACCTCGGCAATGCGCGGCGCGGCGATGCGCCCGCTCAGTTCGCTGGTGATGGACAGGGGTTTGGCGGCCAGGGTTTCGATGCGCACTTTGGCCAGCGGCATTTCCGGTGCCTCGGCGGCGGACTTGTCGCACGCGCTCAGGGCAAGGGTGAGGGCCAGCAGGCAAAACGGCGCAAACAGATTCTTCGACATGCTCTTATCCCAATATTGACTGGCGCATCCTAAAGTCACCTGCGCCGGGGTGCTGTGAAGCTGTGTAGCTTGTCTGTGAAGAAATGTAAGGTGCGACCCATAGTCGGCAGAGGGCGTATATCCTTGCACAATCCTGCAAGCGCCAACGATTCAACATGTGGCAACCAGCTTGTGTGGGAGCTGGCTTGCCTGCGATAGCATCACCTCGGTCTACCTGATAGACCGCAGTGTCTGTATCGCAGGCAAGCCAGCTCCCACACAAGCAGCGCCCACATTGGATTTGTGTACCGCCCATCACTGCTTATTTGGAAACACCATGCCCAACATCCTCCTGGTGGAAGACGACGCCGCACTCTCCGAGCTGATTGCCAGCTACCTGGAGCGCAATGGCTACCACGTCAGCGTGCTCAGCCGTGGCGACCACGTCCGTGAACGCGCGCGTCTGAACCCGCCGGACCTGGTGATCCTCGACCTGATGCTGCCAGGCCTTGACGGCCTGCAAGTCTGCCGCCTGCTGCGTGCCGACTCGGCAGGGCTGCCGATCCTGATGCTCACCGCCCGCGACGACAGTCACGACCAGGTACTGGGCCTAGAGATGGGCGCCGACGACTACGTGACCAAACCCTGCGAGCCGCGCGTGCTGCTCGCCCGTGTGCGTACGCTGTTGCGCCGCAGCAGCCTGTCCGAGCCCCAGGTGGCGAACGACCAGATCATCATGGGCAACCTGTGCATCGACTTGTCGGAGCGCACCGTGGCCTGGCGCGAGCAGGCGGTGGAGCTGTCCAGCGGCGAATACAACCTGCTGGTGGTGCTGGCCCGGCATGCTGGCGAAGTGCTTAGCCGCGACCAGATCCTGCAACGCCTGCGGGGTATCGAGTTCAATGGCACCGACCGTTCGGTGGACGTGGCCATCTCCAAGCTGCGCCGCAAGTTCGACGACAACGCCGGTGAAGCGCGCAAGATCAAGACGGTGTGGGGCAAGGGCTACTTGTTCAGCCGTTCCGAGTGGGAATGCTGACCCATGTTTCGTGTCTTGCTGCGCCTCTACCTGATCACCATCGTCACCTACAGTGCGGCGATCTACCTGATCCCCTCGTTGGTGATCCAGCTGTTCGAACACCGCTACATGGACTACAACATCGAGCAGACACGCGGCCAGCAGAAGCTGATCGTCAAGCAATACCTGCGCGCGCCGGTGGAACGCTGGTCACAGGTGACCGAGCAACTGGGCCGTGACTTCGCACCGCTGAAAGTGCAATTGCTGCTGCGCCAGGACGCCAGCTACACGCCCATGGAAGAACAGCTGCTGGAGCAGGGCAAACCGGTGGTGCGCCTGGGAGAGTGGGGCTGGATGGAGGAAATCAGTTCGCCGATCAACGAGCAATTCGTGGTCAAGCTGACGGTGCCGCCCGATCCGATGGACATGAACGTGCTGTACTGGGCGATCAACGTGCTGATCGTCGCCGCGCTGCTGGCCTGCCTGCTGGTGTGGCTGCGCCCGCACTGGCGTGACCTGGAACGCCTGAAAAGCACCGCCGGGCAACTGGGCCAGGGCAACCTGGCCGAGCGCACACGCATTCCGGCCAGCTCCAGCATCGGCAGCCTGGCCTCGGTGTTCGACACCATGGCCGACGACATCGAACACCTGCTCAATCAGCAGCGCGACCTGCTCAATGCCGTCTCCCACGAACTGCGCACGCCGCTCACTCGCCTGGATTTTGGCCTGGCCCTGGCGCTCTCCGAAGACTTGCCCGAAGCCAGCCGCGAGCGCCTGCAAAGCCTGGTGGCGCATATTCGTGAGCTGGATGAGCTGGTGCTGGAGTTGCTGTCCTATAGCCGCCTGCAAAACCCGGCGCAATTGCCCGAGCGGGTCGAGGTGATGCTCGACGAGTTTATCGACAGCGTGCTCGGCAGCGTCGATGACGAATTGGAAAACCCCGAGATCGTCATCGACGTAGCGCTCGATTGCGCCGTGGAGCGCTTCAGCCTCGACCCGCGCCTCACCGCCCGTGCCTTGCAGAACCTGCTGCGCAATGCCACGCGCTACTGCGACAAGCGCATCCAGGTCGGCGTGAAGGTGTGTGCCAAGGGTTGTGAAATCTGGGTAGACGATGACGGCATTGGCATCCCGCTGGACCAGCGCGAACGCATCTTCGAGCCGTTCTACCGCCTGGACCGCAGCCGCGACCGCGCCACCGGCGGTTTCGGCCTGGGGCTGGCCATCAGCCGGCGCGCCCTGGAAGCCCAGGGCGGCACCTTGACGGCGTTGGCCTCGCCCTTGGGCGGCGCGCGGTTCCGCGTGTGGTTGCCCAGCGTCGCCTGATCAAAGCACCTTGACGGCGCGGCCGATGGCCTGGATCGGCCCGGTGGGCTTGCCGGTCGGCGAGCCACGTGGGTCTTCCAGGGTCAGCTCGAACAGTTGGTTTTGTGTCAGCGGCGGTAGCTTGTCCAGCGGCACCGACAGCGTCTGGCCCGGCTTGACCAGGCCCAGGGACACCGGACCTTGCCAGCCGTCGCCCTTGGTCCAGAACTGCAGGGCCTTGTCGGATGGCACTGCCATCACGCCCAACGGGATCAGCTGAATCTGCTGATCATTACTGGCCTGGATCACCCAGCCCGGTGCCTGGCTTTGCGGCGCGACCAGCACGACCACGAAGCTTGGGGCGGCAGTGGGCGGGCGGGTCAGTAGCAACCCGGCCAGTACCAGCGTGGTCAAAAGCCCCGCACCGGCCAGGCCGCGCCACACGGCCAGCAGGTCCCACCAGTGCGTGCGAGCACTGGCGATGTTACGTTCGATACGCCGCCACAGCTCAGAGGAGGGCGGTACGGGTTCCGCCAAGGCGGTCAGCGGCAACAGGCGTTGCTCCCAGGCGTCTACCGCAGCGCGTAGTTCGGCATCGTGCTTGAGGCGTTGTTCGACGTCGGCGCGTTGTTCGCCGGGCAAGGTGCCCAGCACGTATTCGCTGGCCAGTTCGTCCAGTGGGTCGTTCATGCCATGCACTCCCGCAGCGCGGCGAGGCTACGTTTGATCCAGGCCTTGACGGTCCCCAACGGGGTGTCGAGTTTCTGGGCGATTTCACTGTGGGAATAACCGTCGACATAGGCATGCAGGATGCACGTGCGACGGGCCGGGTCGAGTTGCTCCAGGCAGGTGTGGACCTGTCCCGAGCGCGCGCTGAATTCAAAGGTTTCGGTTGCGGCGACTTGCTCGTGTTCGTCGCCCAAAGGCACTTCGCGGTAATGGTTACGCACCACGTTGAGCGCCAGGTGGCGGGCCACGCTGAACACCCAGCCACGGGCCGAGCCGCGACTGGGGTCAAAACTGCCGGCGCCTCGCCAGATCTTGATAAACGCATCATGCACGATGTCTTCGGCCAGGGATTTGTCCCTGGCGATGCGCAACACCACGCCGAGCAGATGGCTGCTTTCCTGCTCATACAACTGGCGCAAGGCGCGTTGATCGCCACGGGCGCAAGCCTGCAGACAGGCTTCGTAATCAAACACGGATGGCTACCCCCCAATGATCGGCATGGGGGGCAGCGTAGACGACTTTACTCAGTTGGCCGCCCAGAAAATGTAATCCGCCTGGTACTTCACCACTTCCTGCTTGCCTTTGTTGGCTGCGGTGCACTCGCTGCTCGGCGCCACGCCGCCCTTGAGGGCCACGCGCTGGATGTAACTCACGCCGCTCATCGCTCCGTTGCCTTCAGCGGGGTTGGCCTTGACCAATTGATACGGCAAGTTGCCCGCGCCCGAGGGGGCCACGGCCAACTGGGTGCCGGTGATTTTTGAACCGTCCTTGGCCTGCCACGTAGCCGGTGGGCCGAAGTAGGTGCCCACTTGCTTGCCGCTGCGGTCATTCAATACCGCCTTGGGTCCGACAAAGGTCCACTCGGTCTGGCCGGCGGCGTTGGCCTTGTCACGGCACTCATAGGTGATTTCGCCGACGCCGGTGGTTTCCAGCGCGACCTTGTGGCCGTCCGGCACCTTGATGCTGTCGGGCAAGCCGGTCTGGGCAAAGGCGGCCGGTGCCGCAGCGAGCAGGGCGGTGAGGCAGAACAGTGCTTTAGCGTTCATGGGTACTTCTCCATTTCAGTAAAACAGCGGGGTGACTGAAAGGACTACCCACGGCACGCACGATTGGATGCAGCGATTAGAAAAAAAAGTCCGGAGGGCGCACACTGTGCCCCCCGCTTTACCCGAGGAGAGATTGACAATGACTGGTGTACACACGTCTGCTCAACAAGGTTTCTCTACCCAGGCCGTCACCTACGCCCAAGGCCGGCCGGACTATCCTAGGCAACTCAGAGGCTGGCTGGCCGAGACATTGCGCATCGATGCCCAGTCAAGCGTGATCGACCTGGGCGCCGGCACCGGCAAGTTCACCCGTTTGCTCAGCACCCTGGCACCGACTTTGACTGCCGTCGAGCCCGTGGCGGCCATGGGCGCGCAGTTGACCAAACTGCTGCCCGATGTGCGCCTGGTCAATGGCACTGCTGAGTCCATCCCATTGCCCTCCGCCAGCGCAGACGCGGTGGTGTGCGCCCAGGCATTCCATTGGTTTTCCACCGAGGCGGCCCTGGCGGAAATCCACCGCGTGCTCAAGCCCCAAGGCCGCCTTGGCCTGGTGTGGAACGTGCGGGATGAATCGGTGGATTGGGTCGCGGCCATCACCGACATCATCACCCCCTACGAGGGCGATACCCCGCGTTTTCATACCGGGCGTTGGCGTGAAGCCTTCACCGGCGAGTACTTTTCCGAGCCCGAAGTGACCTGTTTTCCCTACAGCCATGTGGGCAGCCCTCAGGAGGTGATCATGGACCGCTTCCTCTCCGTGAGCTTTATTGCCGCGCTGCCGGAGGCGTCCAAGGCTGTGGTGACCGCGCAATTGCAGGCGCTGATCGACACGCATCCTTCACTGAAGGGGCGCGACACCGTGGCCTTTCCGTATCAAACCCAAGCGTACGTCTGTCATCGACTGAGCTAAAAGGCATAAAGTCAGATCATATTGATATAAGTCGTTATAAGAAAAATCGCTATCCTGCGGCCAGAAATTTATAAGGCCGCAGGTAGCTGTAATGGATGTGGGTAATGTTGGGTTTGTGGTTGCTGGCCTGATCGTCGGTTTTATCGTGGGCATGACCGGTGTGGGTGGGGGCTCGTTGATGACCCCGATCCTGCTGTGGTTCGGCATCAACCCTGCCACGGCGGTGGGCACCGACTTGTTGTACGCGGCCATCACCAAGTCCGGTGGTGTGTTGGTGCACAGCAAGAACAAGAATATCGACTGGACCATCACTGGCTGGTTGACCTTGGGCAGCGTGCCTGCGGTGTTGCTGACCCTTTGGTTCCTGGCCAGCTTGCATACCGACCCCAGTGCCATGAACGCGGTGATCAAGCAGGCGCTCGGTGTGGTGTTGCTGCTGACGGCCTTGGCGATTCTGTTCAAGAAAAGCCTGTTGGCGTTTGCCCAGCGGCATGCGGGTGATGACTATCACATGAGCCCGCGCAATCTGAATGCGCTCACGGTGGTGACAGGGGCGATCCTCGGAACCATGGTGGCGCTGACCTCCATTGGCGCGGGGGCGCTGGGGACGGTGGCGTTGTTTATTTTGTATCCGTTCCTGGCTACGCGGCGGTTGGTGGGGACTGAGATTGCGCATGCTGTGCCGCTGACCCTGGTGGCGGGGCTGGGGCATGCCAGCATGGGGAACATGGACTGGCATTTGTTGGGGTTTTTGTTGATGGGGTCGTTGCCGGGGATCTACCTTGGCAGTCATATGACTGGCAAGCTGCCAGATGGGGTGTTGCGGCCTTGTTTGGCGGTTATGTTGATGGCCATTGGTTATAAGTTGGCGTTTTGATTTGGGGGCATATCCGTTGTTTGGGTGATGGCTGGTATGGGTTCCGCCCTTACGGCGGGTCACTTTTGAAAAGAGCCCAAAAGTAACCAAAAGGCTCTTGCCCCAACACTCGGCACCTCGTTTAGGCTCGGTGTGCCCTCACTCCGGCTTGAATCCGTGGGCCGCCGCCACGCGCCATCCATGGCGCGGGGCGGCTAACCCGGCGTCCTGCCGGGTTACCCACGGATTCAAGCCTGCGTTCGGCCAGCGTGTTTGACGGGGCGCCTCAGATCAAGATCAAGAGCGACTCGCTTCGCATCGTAGATACGCGGTCCCTTGTAGGAGCCGGCTTGCCGGCGAAAACCGTGAGATCGCCGCGTTTATCCAGATGTACCCCATCATCGTTAACGACCATCGCCGGCAAGCCGGCTCCTACATTGGGCCGCGTTGGCCTTTGCCTTTGCTCTACACCACTCAAGCCGGCTGTCAGGCCGCTGTGCTTTTGCTTTTGATTTTGATCTTAGGCGCCCCGTCAAACACGCTGGCCGGAATTCGGCAGGGATTTGGGGGGTAAACCGGCAGGGATGCCGGTTTAGCCGCCCCGCGCCATGGATGGCGCGTGGCGGCGGCCCCCCAAATACCTGTCGGATTACGGGCACACCGAGCCTAGGCGAGGTGCCGAGTGTTGGGGCAAGAGCCCTTTGGTTACTTTGGGGCTTTTCCAAAGTGACCCGCCGTAAGGGCGGAACCCATAGCAGCCGTTACCGCAGCAACGGATATACCCTCAAAACCCAGGCTCAACCCCGCCCATTCCCAATCTGCCAAACAAACGGTGGCTCCACCCCATTCACCACCCAATCCCCCACAATCCGCGCCTTGTAAATCACCGGATTATGCGACGACACCGTCCGTGCATTACGCCAATGCCGATCCAGCGCCTTACCCTGACGCACATCCGAAGCCCCCAATGCATTAAACAACTCACTGGTCGCACGCTGGATCAACTCCGACACCACCACCTGCGCCTTAGCCGACTCAATCTCAGCCGCCACGTTGGCCTCACGCTCCACCTCCTCATCCCCACCAAACCGCGCCACATAGGCCCGTTGCGCCGGCAGCGTCGCTTTCAGCGCGCTGGCCTCGGCGGCGTACACCAGGGCAGCCACTTCGCCCACCACCTGTTGAATCTGCGAATCCTGGCTGACATGGGCCGCATTGCCATGGCTGTAGATACGCTTGCGGCTGCGCACCTGATGCGCCAAGTCACGCAGCGCCGCGCGGCCGATACCGGCCAGGCTGGCCAGCAGCACCAACTGGTAAAACGCGGTCTGGTATTTGAACCGGGTAGAAAAGTCGATGACGTTGTCCGCCTCTACCACCGCATCGGTAAAGCGCGACGTGCCGCTGCCCGTAGTGCGCTGGCCAAAGCCGTCCCAGTCGTCGCTGTGCACCACCCCAGGCTGGCGGGCGCGGGTGGCGGCGATCACGTCCGCGCCGGTGTCGCTGCGTTGGGCGTACACGTCGATCCAGTCGGCGAATATACTGCCGGTGCTGTAGAACTTTTCGCCGTTGAGCTTCCAGCGGTCGCCGTCGGGGCTGACCTGGGTGACCACGTCGCCGATGGCCACATTGCCGATTTCGGTCCAGGCGCAGCCGACGATATCGCCGGCCACGAAACGCTTGAACCACAGGTCGCGGCCGGCGCTGGGCGGTGCATTCAGGCGGTCTTCGGCAAAGGCAAAGTGCCCACGCAGGGCCTGGGGCACGTTGGAGTCGGCTTCGGCCAGTTCGATCAGCAGCTCGAACAACTGCGGCAGGGAGGCGCCGCCACCGCCGTATTCCACCGGCACGCGCACCGCGCCAAAGCCGGCCTCTTTCAGCCACTGGATCGGTGCGTAGGGCAGGTTGCGTGTGTGTTCACGCTCTACGGCGCCTTCTGCGATGCGCTGGAAAATCGGCCGGAAGCGTGCGGCCAAGGTCGGGTAGTCGACGCCGGTGGACAGCGGGTTGATAACGTGGTGTTCGGTCATGGGCAAGGTTCCTGGGCAGTGATCAATACAGGGTAGATTGCACAGTCCGTGCCGGGTGTCGGCGCCCGTATTTGCGGGGCAAAGTCGCCAGCCACTGTTGCCCTGGCAACAGCTGATCGACAAACCAGCACAGTCTGCGACATCGGCGTCGGCACCCGGCCTTGCTTCCTGCGCCCCAGGCACGGGCGTTTCCCGGGCCTGGCACGCTTGCTGCTCAAGCGCTAGGTACATCCCTTTGTGCGAGGTACTGTTCGATGAGTCAGCAAGCCGTGAAATTTGCCTATTGGGTGCCCAACGTCAGCGGTGGGCTGGTGGTCAGCAAGATCGAGCAACGCACCCACTGGGGCATCGACTACAACCGCAAACTGGCGCAACTGGCCGAAGCCGCGGGCTTTGAATACGGCCTCACCCAGATCCGCTTCACCGCCGGCTACGGCGCCGAAAACCAGCATGAGTCCGTGGCGTTCAGCCATGCGCTGCTGGCGGCGACCACTACCCTCAAGGTGATCGCTGCGATCCTGCCTGGCCCATGGCAACCGGCGCTCGCAGCCAAGCAACTGGCGACCATCGACCAGCTCACCAACGGCCGTATCGCGGTGAACATCGTCAGCGGCTGGTTCAAGGGCGAATTCCAGGCCATCGGCGAACATTGGCTGGAACATGACGAGCGCTATCGCCGTTCCGAAGAATTCATCCGCGCCCTCAAAGGCATCTGGACCCAGGACGACTTCACCTTCAAGGGCGATTTCTACCGTTTCAACCATTACACCCTCAAGCCCAAGCCTCTGGGCCAGCCGGAAGTGTTCCAGGGCGGCAGTTCACGGGCGGCACGGGACATGGCCGCACGGGTGTCGGACTGGTACTTCACCAACGGCAACACCCCGGAAGGCATCAAGGCCCAGGTCGATGATATTCGCGCCAAGGCGGCGGCCAATAACCATTCGGTCAAGGTCGGCGTCAACGCTTTCGTGATCGCCCGCGACACCGAGGAAGAAGCCCGCGCCGTGTTGGCAGAGATCATCGACAAGGCCGACCCGGAAGCCGTGAATGCCTTTGGTGATGCGGCCAAGCAGGCCGGCAAGGCCTCACCGGAAGGCGAGGGCAACTGGGCCAAGTCCAGCTTTGAAGACCTGGTGCAGTACAACGATGGCTTCAAGACCAACTTGATCGGCACACCGCAGCAGATCGCCGAGCGCATTGTCGCGCTGAAGGCGGTGGGGGTGGACCTGGTGCTCGCGGGTTTCCTGCACTTCCAGGAAGAAGTCGAATACTTCGGCAAACGCGTGTTGCCGCTGGTGCGCGAACTGGAAGCCAAGGCCGCGATCAAGCAGGTGGCTTGAAGACCACCACCGCCGCGCGCAGTTTGTTGTTGCCAAACCGGCACATGCGCTCGAACTCCCCATGGCTGACCGGCAAATGCTGGCAGTCCAGGGGTTGGCGGTGCTGGCTATGGTCCACGTCCGGGTCGTGAAGGTAGACGAAGTCTTCGTCGCAATCGGTGACCATCACCCAGTGCGGTGACTTGGAGCGGGTGAGGCGGTAGCTGCTGATCAATACCAGCGGCTGGCCGCCGTCGCGCAGTACCTGAGGCAAGTCCAACGCGCCGCCGAACACTTGCTCGACACCACTGCCGGCCAATTCCTCTTCGAACGCCTCGTGTACCAGGCGCATGACGTCCTTTTTATGTGCATCACGCACACCGTCCAGGAACAGCGGCCCGCGTACATTCACCTGCATGCGCACCGCGAAGCCCCGGCGCCAGGCCGCGAGCGCCAGCCCTTGGGGGCTGCAGCCGCCATGGCCGGCCGTCATGAACACGGTGGTCGCTTCGCGCCAGATCTGCAGCTCTTCACGCCGTTGCGCCACGCGCGCAGGCACCAGCGCGCCCATGGCCATCAGCAGGCAGGCGGCGCCACAGGTGAAGTCGGTGGTCTGCTGGTAATACGGCACGCTTTGCGGGCGCGCATCCTGATGCTGGACGATGCGTTTCTCCAGGCGCAGGGCGGCGGTGTGGTCTTCGTAGTAGTCGTTGATGAGGGCGAAGCGCCGGTAGCCATTGCGCTCATACAAGGCAAGGGCGCCGGGGTTATCGGTGCGCACTTCCAGGCGCAGGTAGGCGCAGTCGTGGTCCACGGCAATGGCTTCGATGCGGGCGAGCAACTGTTTGCCCAGCCCCAGGCCGCGCGCGTGCGCGGCGATGGCGATGGAGTACAGGCGCGCCAGCGAGGTGCCCCGGTGGAACAGCACCAGCGCGTAGCCAAGCAACTGCCCGTCGTTTTCCGCCACCAGCAAGTGGCCGTGGGCGCGGCTGATCATCCACTGGAAACTGCGCGTAGACAGCCGGTCGGTGGTGAAACAGTGTTGTTCCAGTGCCACCAATTCGGGCACATCACAGGGGGTTGCAACGCGAAAGCAAAGAGCCATATGACCGCCGTAAAAGTTGCGTAACGAAACGGGACTTCTCTAAAAGATCGTGCTTAATAGAAAAGGTCGAGTTCTCTAAAGCGGATCAAATATTATGTCGGCGGTACAAGGTCATTGGCGTGAAGTATCCGAGCAAACGCTCGCGGCGACAATAACTAATAAAGGTTATTTTCCCGCCCCCCTCAAAGGAGCCAGTCAAGTAGTGATCATTGTCGAGCGCAAGGAAGATTGGGCCTCCTACTTCCCCAGCGAAGACATCGTCACCGCCCAGGAGTACCTGGAACAGACCCGGGAAAACGAGACCGGCAAGCGTGTCCAGGTGATCAACCTGTGCCGCAGCTACAAGTACCTGGGGCACGGTTATTACTGCTCGCTGCTCGCCGAAGCCCGTGGGCACAAGGTGATTCCGTCGGTGCGCACCATCAGCGAACTGACCAGGAAGTCGCTGTACGGCCTCGCGTTGGACGACCTGGACAAGACCCTTGATAAAGCCCTGAGTCATCATCTTTACAGCAATACCGAAGGCTTTACCCTGACACTTTACTTTGGCCGGACCAATATAGAACCGTTGCAGGATCTGGCCCGTCAATTGTTTGAGGCGTTCCCGTGCCCCATCCTGTTAGTTGATTTTAAAAAGAATAACGGCTGGCATATCGAAGGGGTCAAGTCCGGTGTGTTGCACAAGTTGCGCGATGATCAGGAAGATCAATTCGCCCACGCCCTCGACAACTTCAGCCGCAAGATCTGGCGCCAGCCACGTTCACGGCGCCTGGCCCGTTACGACCTGGCCATCCTGCACGATCCCCAGGAACAATTGCCGCCGTCGAATGCCAAGGCGTTGGAGAATTTCATCCGCGTGGGCAAGGGCCTGGGCATCGATGTGGAGTTGATCGAGCGCAAGGACTATTCGCGCCTGGCCGAATACGACGCCTTGCTGATCCGCGAGACCACCAGCGTCGACAACCACACTTACCGCTTCGCCAAGAAAGCCGAAAGCGAAGGCCTGGTGGTGATGGACGACCCGGCGTCGATCCTGCGCTGTACCAATAAGGTGTACCTCACCGACCTGCTCAACAGCCATCAACTGGGCATGCCCGCCACCGAGATCCTGTACAAGGAGCGACCGGAAGACTTCGAGCGGGTCGGCGAGCGCCTGGGGTTCCCGCTGGTGCTGAAGATCCCCGACGGTTGCTTTTCCCGTGGGGTGATCAAGGTGGAAAGCCAGGAAGCCTTGCTCAAGGCGACTGCCGAGTTGTTCGAGCATTCGGTGTTGCTGCTGGCGCAGGAATTCTTCTACACCGAGTACGACTGGCGTATCGGCGTACTCAACCGCAAGCCGATCTTTGCTTGCCAGTACTTTATGTCCAAGGGCCATTGGCAGATCTACAACCACAAGGCCATCGGCCAGGACATCAACGGCGAGTGCCGCACCCTTGCGGTCCACGAAGCACCCAAGGCCGTGGTAGAGCTGGCCGTGAAGACCGCCAACCTGATCGGTGATGGCCTCTACGGCGTCGACCTCAAGCAGTCCGGCGACAAGGTGGTGGTCATCGAGGTCAACGACAACCCCAACCTGGACGCGGGCATCGAGGACGCCTATTTGCAGGACGACCTCTACGGCTTGGTGCTGGAAGAGTTCGTGCGGCGCCTGGAGTTGAAGCGCCAGGGCCAGGTCTGGTGAGCCGGCGATGATCCAGCGCTTTGAACTGGCCGATGGCAAGCTGCGCAGCGGGGAACATGACGAGGCCCCGATCCTGTTGTTCAACAACCCCGACCTGGCCGAGCGCGAGTGGCTGCGTGACCACCACAAGCTGGACGAACACGCCCTGGCTTCGGCGCTGGACCCTGATGAAGTTTCGCGTATCGAGTTTCACCCCGACAATCTGTTCCTGATCTGGAAACGCCCGGAGAACTACTCCGGAGGCGGCAACCTGGTGTTCGAGGTGTCGTCCTGCGGCCTGCTGTTTTCGCCCAGCCGCCTGCTGGTGATCGCCACCGACGAAACCCCGCTGACCGGCCTGGGTCAGCGCCGCCCGCTGCACACGCCGCTGGACGTACTGCTCGACCTGCTGCTCAACAACATCCATCACTACCTGGGCCACCTCAAGGTGATCAAGCTGGTCGCGCGGGAGTTGCAGCAGCAGTTCAATGCGTCGATGAGCAACCACCACCTGATGCAGATGTTCAGCCTCAGCGAAAGCCTGATCTATTACATCAATGCGCTGCACAGCAACGGCGCGGTGCTGTCGCGGTTGCGCAACCATGCCGAGAAGGAGCATTTCAGCGCAGAGACGCTTGGCCTGATCGATGACCTGATCATCGAGAACCACCAGTGCTACAAGCAGGCGGAAATCTATTCCAACGTGTTTTCCGGGTTGATCGATGCGCGTGGCAACCTGATGAACAACAGCATGAACAACCTGTTGCGCAAGCTGACGTTGATCAACGTGGTGTTCCTGCCGCTGAACTTGATTGCGAGCATTGGTGGCATGTCGGAGTTCAGCATGATGACGGCGGGGACGCCGTGGTGGGTGTCGTATCCGTTGTTCCTGCTGGCGATGGGGCTTGGGGCGGGGTTGATGGTGGTGGGGCTCAAGCGAATAGCGGGGGGCGCCAATGTGGTGTGAACACCGGTCCTTGTAGGAGCCGGCAAGTCGGCTCCTACAGGGGTTGTGTCGTTCAGGCGCCGGGTTGCAAGGTCAATACCTCGAACCCATCCGCCGTCACCGCCACGGTATGTTCCCACTGCGCCGACAGGCTGTTGTCCTTGGTGACCACCGTCCAGCCATCCTTGAGGCTGCGTACTTTCGAGCTGCCTTGGTTGAGCATCGGCTCCACGGTAAACACCATGCCTTCACGCAGTTCCAACCCGGTGCCGGGACGGCCAAAGTGCAAGACCTGTGGCTCTTCATGCATCTGTCGGCCAATGCCGTGGCCGCAATACTCGCGCACCACGCTGTAGCCGTTGGCTTGCGCATGGCTCTGGATAGCGTGGCCGATATCACCCAGGCGCGCACCCGGCTTGACCTGGCGGATGCCGGCCCACATCGCTTCGAAAGTCATCTCCACCAGGCGCCGGGCCTTGGGGGCGACGGTGCCGATCATGTACATCTTGCTGGAATCGGCGATGTAGCCGCCTTTTTCCAAGGTGATGTCGATGTTGATGATGTCGCCGTCCTTGAGGATGTCCTTGGCGCTGGGCATGCCGTGGCACACCACCTCGTTGATCGAGGTGTTGATGGAGAAGGGGTAGTCGTATTGCCCCAGGCTGGCGGGGCGGGCCTTGAGGTCGTTGCGGATGAAGGCTTCGACGGCGGCGTCCAGCTCGAGGGTGGAGCGGCCGGCGGCGACAAAACCGTCGAGCAGGGTGAAAACCTGGGCCAGCAGGCGTCCGGATTCACGCATCACCGCCAGTTGTGCGGCAGTCTTGATCATCAACTGCGCCCCCGGATCAGGTCGGGCTTGTCCAGCAACAGTTTGTTGATCAGCTCGTTGTAGGGCAGGTGCGGATTGAGTTCGGCGAGCAGCCCGATCTTGATCCAGAATTCGGCCTGGGCGTTGATGGAGCGGTCCATCGCGGCGCTGGCCAGGCGCAGTTGTTCGTGCAGTTGGTCGGTGATCTTGACGATGCCCATGGTGTTCACTGTGTGGTAGCAATATACAAAGCGTATATGTTTCGTATATCAATAGTAAACCCCTGGCCGGCAAATGGCGCTTGGCCATTGACTTGCCCGCAGGCCGCCGGTTAGTTTCGTCACATGACATTTCAAGCCTTTCGCAGCCAGCCAAGCATTATTACCGCCATTCCTCATTTGGCGGGATAGCGCACGGCTGTACCCAAACCCGCCCTAGAGGCGGGTTTCGTTTTTCCGTCTCCAGGGTTTTTGACAAAAAGCCAGGAGACACCCATGAGCACCTGCACCGCGCCTCACACCGCCGACCCGGGACTGCTTGAACATTACGTGAAGAAGATTCTTGCCGCCCCGGTATACGACCTGGCGGTGCGCACGCCGTTGCAGGCAGCCCCGGCCCTGTCGGCACTGCTGGGCAACCAGGTGTTGCTCAAGCGCGAAGACCTGCAACCGACCTTTTCCTTCAAGATTCGCGGCGCCTATAACAAGTTGGTGCAGCTTACGGCTGAGCAAAAAGCCCGTGGCGTGGTGACCGCGTCGGCGGGTAACCACGCCCAGGGTGTGGCCCTGGCGGCACGGGAACTGGGGATCGAGGCGCGCATTGTAATGCCCGCCAGCACCCCGGAACTCAAGGTGCTGGGCGTGCGTTCACGCGGCGCGCACGCGGTGCTGCACGGCGCGAGCTTCCCGTTTGCCCTGGCCCACGCGCTGCAGTTGGCCGAGTCGTCCGGGTGCACCTTCGTTTCGCCCTTTGATGACCCGGACGTGATTGCCGGCCAAGGCACCGTCGCCATGGAGATCCTGCGCCAGCAGCAAGGGCCGCTGGACGCGATCTTCGTGCCGGTGGGCGGTGGTGGCCTGATCGCCGGCGTCGCCGCCTACGTCAAATACCTGCGGCCCGAGGTGCGCATCATTGGCGTCGAGCCCGAAGGTTCCAGCTGCCTGTTGGCAGCACTGCGGGCCGGTGAACGGGTGGTGCTGCCCAGCGTCGATGGGTTTGCCGACGGCACGGCGGTGGCGCAGGTCGGCGCGTATGGCTTCGAGATCTGCCGCGACTGGGTGGATGAAGTCATCACCGTCAGTAACGACGAACTGTGCAGCGCCATCAAGTTGATCTACGACGACACGCGCTCCATCACCGAACCTTCCGGTGCGCTGGCGGTCGCGGGCATCCGCCACTACGTGGCCCGTCACCCATTGCGCGGGCAGACCCTGGTGGCGATCAATTCCGGGGCGAACATCAACTTCGATAGTTTGCGACATGTTGCCGAAAGGGTGGCTGCCCAGGGCGCCGTTTAACTTAAATCCCAGGGTTAAACGATTAATCGCAGCGGTTCGACGACGATTCAATTGACACTGTTCAACCCCTATAACAACGCACTGTGCTTATGAGGAAAGGTTACAACGAGGGTCGTTTTTGCCGAGTAGGCTTGGGAGTTACAAGCGTCTGCCAGGGTCGGCGAGACGTGGCGGGCACGCGCCTGCCAGGTTCATAACACTCTGTTGGCAGTCTCAGAAAAGGAGAGGTTGACCATGCTTTCGGAACTAGAGCTTCGCAGCATCATTGAAGGAAGTTTCCTGCCTAAACGGTGCGAATGCACCAAAGCCGAAGATGCCTCGCTGACGATCAAGGTCTATGACGACCGCGACCGTGACCGGGTGGATTTGGAAGTCAAAGGTATCAACGCGGACAAACTCGACAGCAGTCGAGCGATTTGCAACCTGATCGCCGCGTTGCGCGAAGACCTCAAGCACACCCATGCACCCGCCCTGCAACGAGCGGGAGGGCGCAGCCTCTATTAGCTTGACGCTTGAGTGTGAGGGACAGAAGACCTGTGGGCCTGGATAAACGCCAGGCCCAATACGGTTTCTGTTGCCACCGCCAGCAGGATGCCTGGCCCCGCATTGCCATTGATCCACTCACCAAACCCCAATACCGCCAGCACCAGGCACCCGGTGATAAACCCGGTGGTCAGGGCGCGGCGCGTGTCCGAAGGGGGCGCGTGACGGGCGCGGTAGAACATGATGCCGATACCCAGGAAGAGCGCGGCGTTGCGGCGCGACACCATCCCGGTGGCGTTGGAATACTCCACGCTCCACAACCACAGCAGCAGGTCGGGACGCAGGCCCCAGACCAGTGCGAGGGCGAAGCACAGCAGGGCGGTGAAGGTGGCGAGAGTACGGAAATTCAAGAGCATGGCGAATCCTTTCAGCCTTATGACAAGCCCGCAAGCGTACGCCTATTTGTGCGGGCCTGGCTCTATTGTTTCAACTGTTTCAACGCCTCAGTTCTGGAAGTCGCAGGCTTCGGACATTTTCCGGTAGCTCACGTCTTCCACCTTGCCTGCTTTATCCAGGAACTTGATATCCGCCTTGATGACCTTGCACTCATCGGTCGGGGTTTCGTTCATGGCCAGCACCTTGTCGATATTCATCGGCAGGCCGTAGTGGTAAGGCACGGGTTTGACGGCGGCTGTTTGATCGTCGGCCTGGGCCAGGCCAGACGCAGCCGCCAGTGCAAGGGTGGCACCGAGCATCAACGTGCGCAGTTTCATGGTGTTTCTCCGCAACAAGTGGGTACAACTTCACTCTCGGCTTGCGGGATTAACCATCGATTAATGTTTGCCTGGCTGACAAAAGCTTCATCCAAGCTGGTTGCGATGCGGCAGGTCCGGCCCGGTCTTGCCGCAGGTCAACGCCGCGGCGCGAATGGCAAAGCCCAGCATGGCGTCGATCTGTGCCCGCGTGAGCTGTTGCAGGCCCTCTACCGAGTCAAGCTGCTGCTCGGTCAGCCAGGCAATCAGCGCGGCCTGGAAGGTGTCGCCGGCCCCCACCGTGTCGGCCATCACCACCTTGACTGCCGGTTGCGACCAGTTGCCGTGCTGGCGGCTGAACACACTGGCACCGTCGCCGCCACGGGTCAGGAATACCAGTTGGCAACGGTGTTGCAGCCAGCCTTGCAGCACGCTTTCCGGCGACTGGTCAGGGTAGAGCAGGTGCAGGTCTTCGTCGCTGACCTTGATCAGGTCGGCATGCTTGACCAGTTCCGCCACGCGGTCGCGCCACAGCTGGATATCCGGCTGCGGGTTGAGGCGCACGTTGGGGTCGAGGCTGATCAGGCGTTTGCCGCTTTCGCGCTTCACCAGGTTCAGCAGGGTGTCGCCAATCGGCTGCACCACCAGGGAAAACGAGCCGATATGCAGGCCGCGAATGTCAGCCCCCAGCGCGGGCAGGTGGGCGACTTCCAGCAGGCGGTCGGCGCAGCCTTCGCCCCGGAAGTTGTACTGCGGTGAGCCATCGGCACCCACAGCGACCATCGACAGGGTGGTCGGTGCGGCGAACTCCACCAGGAACTGCTCGCTCACGCCTTCGTCCTTGAGCACCTGCAACAAGCGACGGCCAAGGAAGTCGGTGGACACCCCGCCGAACAATCCGGCCTCGATGCCCAGACGGCGCAAGCCTACGGCGACGTTGAACGGCGAGCCGCCGGCAATCGCCTTGTAATTGACCTTGGACGCCTGCCCGCTGGCATCCTCCTCGCTGAAAAAATCAAACAGCGCTTCACCACACACCAGATACATAGTCGTTCGCTCTTAAAGGGTTGCCACGTGCTGTTGATAGCGCTCGTAAGCCTGTTGATAGGCGCTGACGCTGGCCGCCACCGGCAGCGTACGGCTGGCCGGGTCGACGCTCACGCATTTGTCGCACAGGCTGGCCAGGGGTTCGCCGGACTGGCTCCAGGCCGCCTGGATCGCCGCGCCCAGGGCCGCGGCTTCGCTTTGTTCGGTGCAAATCACTTCGGTGTTCATGATATCGGCCACCATCTGCCGCCAGACCGGGCTTTTCGAACCGCCGCCGATCAGGCGGATGCTCTGGCTTTGCAGGCCGGTCTGGCGCAGCAGGTCGAGGCCGTAGCGCAGGCCAAAGGTGGTGCCTTCGACGACCGCGCGGCACAGGTTGGCGCGGGTCAGGTTGGTCATGGTCAGGCCGTGCAGGCTGCCGGTGGCGTGGGGCAGGGCGGGCACGCGCTCGCCGTTGAGGAACGGCAGCATGCTCACGCCGTCGGCGCCGATGGGCGCTTGTTCGACCAGGGCGTTGAATGCGGCCAGGTCGAGGTCGAACAGCTCGCGGATCACCCCGGTGGCGTTGGTCAGGTTCATGGTGCAAATCAGTGGCAGCCAGCCGCTGCTGGACGAGCAGAAGGTCGCGACCGAGGCCTGTGGGCTGACGTTGGGTTGGTCGGCAAACGCATACACGGTGCCCGACGAACCCAGGCTCATGGTGATCACACCAGGGGCAATGTTGCCGGTGCCGATGGCGCCCATCATGTTGTCGCCGCCGCCGCTGGAGACGATGGCGTTGGGGTTGATGCCCAGGCGTTCGGCGATGGCGGGCAGGATCGTGCCGACTGCCTGATCGGCCTCGATCAATGGCGGCAAGGCCCGTTCCAGTCGACCGCTCGGGTCGATGTGCTGGAGCAGTGCCACATCCCACTCACGGCTGCGCACGTTGAAGTAGCCGGTGCCCGACGCATCGCCATACTCGGCGACGGCGCGACCGGTGAGCCAATAGTTGAGGTAATCGTGGGGCAGCAGGATATGCGCGATGCGCGCGAAGATGTCCGGGTGCTGCTCGCGGGTCCACAGCAGTTTCGACACGGTGTAGCCCGGTGCAATGGCGACGCCCAGGCGCTCCAGCGAGCCACTCTCGCCGCCCAGGTACGCCAGCAGGCGGTCGTTCTCGGGGGCGGTTTCGGTGTCGCACCACAGTTTGGCCGGGCGCAGCACCTGGCCCTGGTCATCGAGCAGCACCAGGCCGTGTTGTTGACCGGACACGCCAATACCGAGGATATCCTGGCCGTCCACGCCGGCCTGTTGCAGGGCGCGGTGGGTGGCTTCGGTAAAGGCGTCCAGCCACTCTTGGGTGTGCTGCTCGCGCCGCCCATTGGCGCCGCTGATCAAGGTGTGCGCAGCCGCGCCGAGGCCCAGTACCTTGCCGCTGGAGGCGTCGAGGACGATGGCCTTGGTACCTTGGGTGCCGCAGTCGATGCCGAGAAACAGGTTTTGCTGGGTCATGATGGGGTGCTCAGCAGTCTTATTTTTTGGAGTGTTAACCCGATCAAAAAGTGGGAGCGGGCTTGCTCGCGAATGCGGTGTTTCAGTCGATACATTTGTCTCTGACAGACCGCATTCGCGAGCAAGCCCGCTCCCACAGTGTTAATTCGGTTTCTTCAGGAGGTTCTGCAGGGTTGCGGTGACTCCAGTGTCACGCAGGCTTGCATAGCACCGCTCGAACGCTGCCACAAACTCAGGCGAATTGGGAATAGCCGTCCCAAAAATCTCTTCCACCCCCAGCAGCCGTTTGCTGATCAACGCCTCATCACTCACCAGCCCCTGGCAAAACTCTGCACGCGGATCGGGAATCTTGTAGCTCACGCCATTCTCGTCCACACCCTTGAGGTACAACGCCCACGCCGCTACTACCAACGCCGCACGCTCGGTCTCGCGGCCATCGGCAATCAGGCGATTGATGGTCGGCACGGTGAACTTGGGAAACTTCGACGAGCCGTCCGAGCACACGCGCTCCAACTGGTCGGCAATCGCCTGGTTGGAGAAGCGGTCCACCAGGGTCTGCTTGTACTCGGTCAAATCGATGCCCGGCACCGGCGCCAGGTTTGGCGTGACGTCCAGGTCCATGTAGGCGCGCATGTAGGCCACGAACACCGGGTCATTCATGGTTTCGTGCACAAACCGATAACCCTTGAGAAAGCCCAGGTAGGTCAGCGCCAGGTGGCTGCCGTTGAGCAGGCCGATCTTCATTTCTTCATAGGGCGTGACGTCATCGGTGAACTGCACGCCGACCTTTTCCCAGGCTGGGCGACCGTTGACGAACTTGTCTTCCAGCACCCATTGCACAAAGGGTTCACAGACCACCGGCCAGGCGTCGTCGATGCCGTGATCGTCGTGCAGTTGCAGGCGGTGGGCGGTGCTGGTCATCGGTGTGATGCGGTCGACCATGGCATTCGGGAAGCTGACATTGGCCTTGATCCAGTCATGCAGCTCGGCATTGTGCAGGGCGGCGAAGGCCAGCAGGGCCTTGCGCGTCACGGCGCCGTTATGCGGCAGGTTATCGCAGGACATCACGGTAAATGCCGGGGTGCCGGCAGCACGGCGTTTGGTCAGCGCGGCGCAGATAAAACCGAACACGGTTTTCGGTGCGCTCGGATGCGCCAGGTCGTGCTGGATCTGCGGCAGGTGGGCCATGAACTCGCCGTTGCTGTCATCGATGCAGTAGCCGCCTTCGGTGATGGTCAGCGAGACGATACGGATCGCCGGGTTGGCGAGTTTATCGATCAGCGCCTGTGCGCCGTCTTCGGCCAGCAGCATGTCACTGATCGAGCCGATCACGCGCACTTCGGTGTCGTCGGTATCGCCCAGTTCATACAGGGTGAACAGGTAGTCCTGGCCGGCCAGGTCGTCACGGGCCTTGCGGTCCTCGGCCCGCAGGCCGACGCCGCAGATGCTCCAGTCCAGGCCTTCGCCGGTATTCATCAACGCATCGGTGTAATACGCCTGGTGCGCGCGATGGAAACCGCCGACGCCAATATGGGCGATGCCCTGGGTGGTGCTGGCAATGGCGTAGGCCGGCAGTTTCACGTGCGGTGCCAACTGGGTGAGGTTCTGCTTATTCAGTTTCATCACGACTCTCGCGAAATCAGGCGGCGGCGCGCAGTGGGCGGGCCACGGCTACACCGTCGGTGTCGAACAGGTGGCAGTGCGCCGGGTCCAGGTGCAGGTGCAGCGTCTCGCCATACTGGCTGGCCATGTCGCCGCGAATCCGCATGGTCAGCGGCTCGCCGTTGGCGGTGATGACGTGGCAGAAAGTGTCGCTGCCCAGGCGCTCGCCGACGTCGGCGGTGACGGTCAGGGTGGTTTGGCCCGGGGAAGCAATTTCCAGATGTTCCGGACGAATGCCCAGGGTCACTGCACTGCCCACGCTCAAGGTGGCGCCACTCAGCGGCAGGTTGATCAACGTGCCAGCGTCCAACTGCACTTCGCAGCCTTGGCTTTCAACACGGGTGACCTTGCCTTTGAGGAAACCCATCTTCGGCGTGCCCAGGAAGCCGGCCACAAACAGGTTGGCCGGCTGGTGATACAGCTCCAGCGGCGAGCCGACCTGCTCGATACGGCCACTGTTGAGCACCACGACCTTGTCGGCCAGGGTCATGGCTTCAACCTGGTCGTGGGTTACGTAGATCATGGTCGCTTGCAGCTCTTTATGCAGGCGCGCCAGCTCCAGGCGCATTTGCACGCGCAGGGCGGCGTCGAGGTTGGACAGTGGTTCGTCGAACAGGAAGATCTTCGGGTTGCGCACAATCGCACGGCCGATGGCCACACGCTGACGCTGGCCGCCAGACAGTTGCTTGGGCTTGCGCTCCAGCAGCGGGCCCAGCTCGAGGATGCGCGCCGCTTCGCTGACCTTGCTTTCCACCAGCTTTTTGTCGACACCGGCCAGGTCCAGGGCAAACGACATGTTCTTGCGCACGCTCATGTGCGGGTACAGCGCGTAGGTCTGGAACACCATTGCCAGGTCACGCTTGGCCGGGGTCACTTCGGTGATGTCGCGACCGTCCAGTTCGATAGTGCCTTCGGTGACTTCTTCCAGGCCGGCGATCAGGCGCAGCAGCGTGGATTTACCGCAGCCCGACGGCCCGACGAACACCACGAATTCCTTGTCGTTCACTTCCAGGTCGATGCCCTTGATGATCGAGAAGCCTTCGAAGCCTTTTTGCAGATTCTTGATTTTCAGGTTGGCCATGGGATGGGCCTCCGCGTTGAATTTTTATTAAAAGGCCGTTATTTCACGGCGCCGAAGGACAAACCGCGCACCAGCTGTTTCTGGCTGATCCAGCCAAAGATCAGGATCGGCGCGCAGGCCAGGGTCGAGACGGCAGACAATTTGGCCCAGAACAACCCTTCGGGGCTGGAGTAGGAGGCGATCAGCGCCGTCAACGGCGCGGCGGCGGACGAGGTGAGGTTCAGCGACCAGAACGCCTCGTTCCAGCACAGGATCAGCGACAGCAACACGGTGGAAGCCAGGCCACCCTTGGCGATCGGCAGCAGCACGCGGACCATTTCCTGCCACAGCGTGGCACCGTCCAGGCGCGCGGCTTCGAGGATGTCCTTGGGGATGTCCTTGAAGTAGGTGTACACCATCCAGACCACAATCGGCAGGTTGATCAGGGTGTAGATGATGATCAGCGCAATGCGCGTATCCAGCAGGCCAAAGCTCTTGGCCAACAGGTAGATCGGCATCAACACGCCCACCGGCGGCAGCATCTTGGTGGACAGCATCCACAGCAGCGTGCCCTTGGTGCGCTGGGTTTCGTAGAACGCCATGGAGTAGGCGGCGGGCACCGAGATCAGCAGGCACAGGGCGGTGGCGCTGAAGGAGATCAGCACCGAGTTCCACGCATAACTGAAGTAGTTGCTGCGCTCGTTGATGTGCAGGTAGTTCTCCAGCGTCGGCGTGAAGATGAACTGCGGCGGCGTGGCGAACGCGTCGATTTCGGTCTTGAAGCTGGTCAGCACCATCCAGAAGATCGGGAAGAAGATCAGGATCGCGATGGCCCAGGCCAGGGTGCCGAGCAACAGGCTTTGCAGGCGGCGGGATTGTTGAAGCGTCATGGCGCGGCCCTCAAGGCTTGTCAGTCAGGTTTTTGCCGATCATCCGCACCAGGATGATCGCCGCGATATTGGCGATGACCACGGCAATCAAGCCGCCAGCCGAAGCCATGCCCACGTCGAACTGCACCAGCGCCTGGTTGTAGATCAGGTAGGCGAGGTTGGTGGACGCGTAACCGGGGCCACCGTTGGTGGTGGTGAAGATTTCGGCAAACACCGAGAGCAGGAAGATCGTCTCGATCATCACCACCACGGCAATCGGGCGGGCCAGGTGGGGCAGGGTCAGGTGCCAGAAGATCGCGATGGCACCGGCACCGTCCAGGCGCGCGGCTTCCTTTTGTTCCTGGTCGAGGGACTGCATGGCGGTCATCAGCAGCAGGATCGCAAAGGGCAACCATTGCCACGACACAATGATGATGATCGACAGCAACGGATAGTGCGCCAGCCAGTCCACCGGCTCGGCGCCGAACAGCTTCCACACCGCGGCGAGGATCCCCGACACCGGGTGGAAAATCAGGTTCTTCCAGATCAGCGCACCGACGGTGGGCATGATGAAGAACGGCGAGATCAACAACACCCGCACCAGCCCGCGACCGAAGAACTCGCTGGCTTCAAGCAGGGCGCTGATCAACACGCCGAACACTACGCTGATCAGCAGCACGCTGCCCACCAGCAACAGGGTATTGGTGGCGCCGGGCAAGAAGCCCGAGTCGGTCACGAAATACGTGAAGTTCTCCAGCCCCACGAACTGGTTTTCACCGGGGTAGAGCAGGTTGTAGCGGATCAGCGAAAAGTACAGAGTCATGCCCAGCGGCACGATCATCCACAGCAGCAGCAAGGCGACCGAGGGGCTGACAAGGAACCAGCCGGGGTTGGCCAGGCGGTTTTTGCCTGGTTTGGCCGACACGGCGGTTTGCACTTGGGCAGTGTTGGTATTCATAGGATCAGAACCAGTCAGGTACATGCAGAACTAGAGTCGAAGCGCGGTCAGTGTGGGAGCGGGCTTGCTCGCGAATGCGGTGCGTCAGTCACGGATACATCAACTGCAAAACTGCATTCGCGAGCAAGCCCGCTCCCACCTTTACAGTGGTGTACCCACTTTATTTGGGATAACCCGCCCGCTTCATTTCACGCTCGGTGGTGGTCTGCGCGGCGGTCAATGCAGCATCCACCGTCTGCTGACCGGTCAGCGCGCCGGAGAAGAATTTGCCGACCTGGGTGCCGATCGCCTGGAATTCAGGGATGGTCACCAACTGGATACCGATATACGGCACCGGTTTGAGCGTCGGTTTGGTCGGGTCCGCGACTTTCAGCGATTCGAGGGTCACCTTGGCAAATGGTGCGGCCTTCATGTACTCGTCGCTGTAGGTCGACTTGCGCGTGCCTGGCGGTACGTTGGCAACGCCGTCGGTCTTGGCAACCAGGGCGCCATATTCCTTGGAAGTGGCCCAACTGGTGAAGACCTTGGCGGCGTCCTTGGCCTTGGAACTGGTCGGGATCGCCAGGCTCCAGGAGTACAGCCACGACGTCCCTTTGTCGGTCTTTTCGTGAGGGGCAAAGGTGAAGCCGACGTGGTCAGCCACTTTACTCTGGGTCTTGTCGGTGACGAACGAGCCGGCCACGCTGGCATCGACCCAGATGGCGCACTTGCCGCTGTTGAACAGCGCCAGGTTTTCATTGAAACCGTTGCTGGAAGCACCCGGCGGGCCGGACTTCTTCATGTTGTCGACGTAGAAGTTCAGCGCGTCCTTCCATTCAGGGCCGTTGAATTCAGGTTGCCACTTCTCGTCGAACCAACGCGCACCGTAGCCGTTGGCCAGGGTGGTGATCAGCGCCATGTTCTCGCCCCAGCCGGCTTTGCCGCGCAGGCACAGGCCGTACTGCTCTTTGCTCTTGTCGGTGAGTTTGCTGGCGAATTCGCCGATCTGTGTCCAGGTCGGGTGCTCGGGCATGGTCAGCCCGGCGTCCTTGAACAGGTCGGTGCGGTAATAGGTGATCGAGCTTTCGGCGTAGAACGGCAGGGCGTACAGCGAACCCTTAACGGACAAACCGTCACGCACCGAAGGGAATACATCGTCAAGGTCGTAGGACGCCGGCAGGTCCTTCATCGGCTCCAGCCAACCCTTTGCACCCCAGAGTGCAGCTTCGTACATACCGATGGTCAACACATCGAACTGCCCGCCCTGGGTGGCGATATCAGTGGTGAGGCGCTGGCGCAGCACGTTTTCTTCGAGCACCACCCAGTTCAGCTTGATCTCCGGATGCTCGGCCTCGAAGGTTTTCGAGAGCTTTTGCATGCGGATCATGTCGCTGTTGTTGACGGTGGCAATGGTCAGGGTTTGCGCGCCAAAGCTGACGGCGCTGAGGGTCATGCAGGTGGTCATGCAGGTCGAAACAAGCAGTGCTTTTGCTGTGAACTTCATCGCGCACTCCATTTCCGCGCCCAGGGGGCTACAGAAGGACAGTTATTGTTGTTGTGTCTTCCTACAGGTCGTCAGGAAGAGTGTGCGTTGATTACAGCCTTGAAATGGGGTTGTGACAAATCCTTGGGCGCACTGGGACTGATACTTTTTTGCACTCGTGCTGCCGATGGCTGAAACGATTCGCCCGCTGTGCCCCCTGCAGGAGCCGGCTTGCGCGATGGTGGTCAACGATAACGCGCAAAACCGGGATAAGCGCGGCGTCTACAGGGGGTTCGCCGGCAAGCCGGCTCCTACGGTAATGCGTCGGGCATTGAGTTCAAGCCAGGTTCTGTTCGGTAAGCCGCTGCACCGCCAGGCGCCGGTAGTGGGAAGGGGTCATGCCCTTGAGTTGCTGAAAACGCCGGTTGAAGTTGGAAATGTTGTTGAACCCCGACTCGAAGCACACATCCGTCACGGCTTTATCCCCATCGGCCAACAATTCGCAGGATTTGCTGATACGCAGCCGATTGACGAACTCGATGAAGGTGCGCCCGGTGGCCTGTTTGAATACGCGAGAGAAGTAAGTGGGCTTCATGCCCAAGTATTCTGCCACTTCTTCGAGCGGCAACTCCCGCGCATAGTGGGCAAAGATGTAATCCACCGCGCGGTTGGTACGGTCGATGCTGTGTTCATCGGCCAGTTGCGGTGTGGTCACACCGGACAGCAGTTGGTAGTCCTCACAGGCGCTCAACACGTCCAGCAGGATAAAGAAGTGCCCCAGGCGCGCCATGCCCTGGGCGTCCTCAATGCGTTGCATCAAGGTCATGGCCTGGGCGATGGTTTTTTTGCAGCGGAACTCGATGCCGTACTGTGCGCGCTCCAGCAACGGCGCCAGGCTCCTGAGTTCAGCGAAGATGTGGCTGCCTTGCTCGAACAGTTCATCGGTGAAGTTCACCAGCATGTCGCGTTTGGGCACCACCTCGTCTTCCTCCACCTGGCTGATCCAGTTGTGGGGCAAGTTGGGGCCGGTGAGGAACAGGCTTTCCGGGTAGAAGTTGCCGATATAATCGCCGATGAACACCTTGCCGGAACTGGCGACGATCAGGTGCAACTCGTATTCCTTGTGAAAGTGCCAGCGCACCAGCGGGCAGGGGAAGCCGTGCTGGCGATAGATGATGGACAAGCCGTTATGGTCGTCCATCAGTTCGTAGGAAGGGTCGGTGATACGCGTTGCTCGGGTCATGCTGCCGTCGCTTTATTGTGGTTGCTGCGTAGGATAATGCCCCCTCGCGCGCAACCTCGCCAGCGCCGCTGTCTAGACGTTGCGGTTTTTCGCCTCGATCCACTGCGACATGTACTGGGTACTTTTATGCGCGTGGTGGCGCAGCATGCTGCCGGTGAAGTTGTCCCGGCGATGGGCCGTGAGGTGGCTGCGGCACTGCTCCAGGCATGCCACCAACGCCGGGCCGTGGACCTTCTGGTCATAACGCCGGGCCAATAGTTGGCGACCGTCTTCCTGGGCCTGGGTCCAGCGTTCACGGTCCTGATACAAGGCTACCGCCGCCGCCGCGAGGGCAGGGGCGCTGTGTTCTACCACGCCAGGCCATGGCTGCTCGTCACCCATGGCTTCGGCGCCCATCGGCGTGGTGACGTTTGGCGTACCGCAGAGCATTGCATCGGCCAGCTTGCCCTTGATGCCGGCACCCAATCGCAGGGGCGCCAGGCAGATACGCGCGGCGGTCATCACCTGCAAGGCGTCTTCGGCCCAGTTCATCACATGAAAACCCTGCGCCGGGTTATGCAAGGCGGTGGCTTTGGGCGGCGTGTAGGCGCCATAGATGTGCAACTGCGCTCCCGGCAATTGCTGGCGGATCAGCGGCCACAGGCTGTTTTTCATCCAGAGCACCGCATCCCAGTTGGGCGCGTGGCGAAAGTTGCCGATGCTGAGAAAGTGCGCGCGGTCTTCAAAAGGTGCGAAGGGCTCGGTCGGCGGCTCCAGCATCAGCGGGCACCAGTGGAGCAGGGCGGCTGGCACCTTGAAGTGCTCGGTGAGCAGGCGGATTTCCACGTCGGAAATCATCAGGCTGATATCACAGCGGTAAATCGCCGCGATTTCGCGCTTGGCCAGGTCGGTCTCGGCCATCAGTCGGAACTCTTCCTGCAACGTCGGTGAAAACAGGGCGCTGAAGTCGTCGCTGTCGGGGTGCGCCTTCAGGTGATCCTTTAGACGCTGGTGACGCGCGTCGCGCAGGCTCTGCAGGTCGGAGGTTTCCAGCACGCGCAGGGCGTCGGGGCAGCATTTTTCGACGCGCCAGCCAAACTGTTCCTCCATCATGAAGCGGTCGAACAGCACGATATCCGGGGCGAGTTCGCGAATAAAATCATCGAAACTGCTGTTATTCAGCTCGATGGCGCATTCGGCGATACCCAGCGCAGGCAAATCGGCCTTGTGTTCGCCAATGGTCGCTGGGCTGCTGAAGGTGATGTCCCAACCTTGTGTAAGAAAACACTCAAGGATTTGCATCATATGCCCACCTGCGGCCGAGGAGCGGGGCTCCGGCCAGACGTAACCAATGACCAGGACTTTGGTGGCAGGGGCATTCATCGACATCGTTTTCCTTGAGGTGCAGGGCGCAAAGCGCGCAATTAAACCATAACCCGCGACATGACAATTTATGTTTGGCGGTAGGTAGCGAACGCACTTTGTGGTTAACTTCGGCCTCTCGAATTCGTTAAACCCAAATCAGCATAAGGATTCCGTTCATGGCTCAAGTCACCCTTCGTGGTAACCCTGTCCAGGTTGAAGGCGAATTGCCGAAAACCGGCACCCAAGCCCCTGATTTCACCCTGACTGCCGGCGATCTGTCGGACGCGACCCTGGCGACCTTCGCAGGCAAGCGCAAAGTGCTGAACATCTTCCCAAGCGTCGACACCCCGACCTGCGCGACCTCGGTCCGCAAGTTCAATGCCCAGGCCAACGAGCTGAACAACGCTGTCGTACTGTGCATCTCCACCGACCTGCCATTCGCCCAAGCCCGTTTCTGTGGCTCCGAAGGTCTGGAAAACGTGAAGAACCTGTCCGACTTCCGTGATTCGGATTTCGCGGTGGACTACGGTGTTTCGATTGCTGATGGCCCGCTCAAAGGCCTGACCGCACGCGCCGTTGTCGTGCTGGACGAAAATGACAATGTGCTGCACAGCGAACTGGTTAGCGAGATCGGCCAAGAGCCGAACTACGAAGCAGCCCTGGCTGTTTTGAAGTAACTGTTTCGGTACGTTACTGTCGTTTTGCAGTAACACGCTTGATGCATGATTGCGGCCTGGCCTAGTCCAGGCCGTTTTTATTTGTCGGTCAGCGGCTTAGCGAAATAGCCGATGAACTAAGGTCAGAAGTTAAAAGTTGTAAGCCCAAGGTAAATAGCCGGTAAAGGCGCTTTTCTTAATGCGCCCCAGTGCTTATCTTTCAGCCTCCCAAAGAAGAAGCTCTCGCGCCCAATGGTTGATCAATCCATGCAATCCTCCCCCCGTAAGTCCCGCCGCTGGCTGTTCGGCCTGCTTGTGCTGCTGGTTATCGCCGGCCTGTGCTGGAAATTCTGGCCCGGCAGCCACAAGGATGGCACTGAGCAGAAGCCCGCCGGGCATGCTGGCAAGTCGGGGATGATGCGCCCGGGCTTTGGTGGCTCCACGGGCCCGGTGCCAGTGCGCGTGGCCCCGGCGGTACTGGGGGAATTCCCGGTGTACTACAAGGCGCTGGGGACAGTGACAGCGCTCAACACCATCAATGTGCGCAGCCGGGTGGGCGGTGAGCTGGTAAAGATCGCCTTTGAAGAAGGCCAGATGGTCAAGGCCGGCGACCTGCTCGCCGAGATCGACCCGCGCAGCTACCAGAACGCCTTGCTCCAGGCCCAGGGCACGCTGATGCAGAACCAGGCCCAGCTGAAGAACGCCCAGGTCGATGTCCAGCGTTATCGCGACCTGTATGCCCAGGACAGTATCGCCAAGCAGACCCTGGACACCGCCGAAGCGCTGGTCTTGCAGTACCAGGGCACGGTCAAGACCAATCAGGGCGCGGTGGATGACGCCAAGCTCAACCTCGAATTCACCAAGATCCGCGCGCCGATCAGTGGCCGCGTCGGCCTGCGCCAGGTAGACGTGGGCAACCTGGTGGCAGCCAACGACACCACGTTCCTCGCCGTGATCACCCAGACCCAGCCAATCAGCGTGGCCTTCACCTTGCCGGAGAACACCCTGGAAACCGTGCTCGCCCGCTACCACGCCGGCAACAAGCTGCCCGTGGAAGCCTGGGACCGTGGCGACGTGAAGCAGCAGGCTACCGGCGTGCTGCAGAGCCTGGACAACCAGATCGACGTGACCACCGGTACCCTGAAATTCAAGGCGCGTTTTGATAACAAGGACCAGGCGCTGTTCCCCAACCAGTTCGTCAATGTGCACCTGCTGGCCGACACCCTGCACAACGTGGTGCTGGCGCCGTCGGCGGCGATCCAGTTCGGCAACACCGGCACCTTTGTCTACGTGCTGGACGGCGACAAGAAGGTCAAGGTGCAGCCCCTCGTGGTGGGTGACACCGATGGCGACAACACCGTGATCAAAGAAGGCCTCAAGGCCGGCGACCGCGTGGTGCTGGAAGGCACCGACCGCCTCAAGGACGGCAGCGAGATCGAAGTGGTCAACGACAGCAGCGAAGTACCGACCACCCCGACCGAACACCTGCAAGGCAAGCCTGCGGCTAAAGGGGAGACCGGCACCACCGCCGGCAAGGCGCAAAAGGTCGGTTCATGAACCTGTCGCGGCTGTTTATCCTTCGCCCGGTCGCCACCACGCTGAGCATGCTGGCCATTGTGCTGGCCGGCATCATCGCGTACCGCTTGTTGCCGGTGTCGGCCTTGCCCCAGGTGGATTACCCGACCATCCGGGTAATGACGCTGTACCCCGGCGCCAGCCCGGACGTGATGACCAGTGCGGTCACCGCGCCCCTGGAACGCCAGTTCGGGCAAATGCCCGGCCTCACGCAAATGGCGTCCACCAGCTCCGGCGGTGCGTCGGTGCTGACCCTGCGATTCAACCTCGACATTAATATGGATGTCGCCGAGCAACAGGTGCAGGCCGCGATCAACGCCGCCACCAACCTGTTGCCCAAGGATTTGCCGGCACCGCCGGTGTACAACAAGGTCAACCCGGCCGATACCCCGGTGCTGACCCTGGCGATCACCTCCAAGACCATGCTGCTGCCCAAGCTCAACGACCTGGTCGACACGCGCATGGCGCAGAAAATCGCGCAAATCAGCGGCGTCGGCATGGTCAGCATCGCCGGCGGCCAGCGCCAGGCCGTGCGCATCAAGGTCAACCCCGAGGCCCTGGCGGCCAACGGCCTGAACCTGTCGGATGTGCGCACCCTGATCGCCGCCTCCAACGTCAACCAGCCCAAGGGCAACTTCGACGGCCCCACCCGCGTGTCGATGCTCGACGCCAACGACCAGTTAGTGTCGCCCCAGCAATACGCCGAGTTGATCCTGGCCTACAACAATGGCGCGCCGCTGCGCCTCAAGGACGTGGCACAGATCGTCGACGGCGCCGAAAACGAACGCCTTGCCGCCTGGGCCAATGAAAACCAGGCCGTGCTGCTGAACATCCAGCGCCAGCCGGGGGCCAACGTGATCGAGGTGGTGGACCGCATCAAGGCGCTGCTGCCGAGCATCACCGATAACCTGCCGGCCGGCCTCGACGTGACGGTGCTCACCGACCGCACCCAGACTATCCGCGCCTCGGTGAAAGACGTTCAGCACGAATTGCTCATCGCCATTGCCCTGGTGGTGATGGTGACGTTCCTGTTCCTGCGCCGGGTCAGCGCCACGATTATCCCGTCCATCGCCGTGCCGCTGTCGCTGGTGGGCACCTTTGGCGTGATGTACCTGGCCGGTTTCTCCATCAACAACCTGACGCTGATGGCCCTGACCATCGCCACTGGCTTCGTGGTGGACGACGCCATCGTAATGCTGGAGAACATCTCCCGTTATATCGAGGAAGGCGAGACCCCGCTGGCCGCCGCGCTCAAGGGCGCCAAGCAGATCGGCTTCACCCTGATTTCCCTGACCCTGTCGCTGATCGCCGTACTGATTCCGCTGCTGTTCATGGCTGACGTGGTCGGGCGGCTGTTCCGAGAGTTCGCCATCACCCTGGCGGTGGCGATCCTGATTTCCCTGGTGGTGTCCCTGACCCTCACGCCGATGATGTGCGCGCGCTTGCTCAAGCGTGAACCCAAGGAGCAAGAGCAGAGCCGCTTCTACAAGGCCAGTGGCGCCTGGATCGATTGGTTGATCGCACGTTACGGCAGCATGCTGCAGTGGGTGCTCAAGCACCAGCCGCTGACCCTGTTGGTGGCCATCGCTACCCTGGGCCTGACCGTATTCCTCTATCTGGTGGTGCCCAAGGGTTTCTTCCCGGTGCAGGACACCGGCGTGATCCAGGGCATTTCCGAAGCGCCGCAGTCGATTTCCTTCGCGGCCATGAGTCAGCGCCAGCAACAGTTGGCCAAGATCATCCTGGCCGATCCTGCCGTGGAAAGCCTGTCATCCTATATTGGTGTGGACGGCGACAACGCCACCCTCAACAGTGGGCGCCTGCTGATCAACCTCAAGGCCCACGGCCAGCGCGACCTGAGTGCCGCCCAGGTGATCACCCGCCTGCAACCGGAAATCGACAAGCTGGTGGGCATTCGCCTGTTCATGCAGCCGGTGCAGGACCTGACCATCGAAGACCGCGTCAGCCGCACCCAGTACCAGTTCAGCATGTCGTCGCCGGACGCCGAGCTGTTGGCGCTGTGGAGCGAAAAACTGGTCCACGCGCTGAGCCAGTTGCCCGAACTTACCGACGTCGCCAGCGACCTGCAGGACAAAGGCCTGCAGGTGTACCTGGTGATCGACCGCGATGCCGCCTCGCGCCTGGGCGTCAGCGTATCGACCATCACCGACGCGCTGTATGACGCCTTCGGCCAGCGGCAGATTTCCACCATCTACACCCAGGCCAGCCAGTACCGCGTGGTGTTGCAGGCCCAGTCCGGCGAAACCCTCGGCCCGGAGGCACTGAACCAGATCCACGTGAAAACTACCGACGGCGGCCAGGTGCGCCTGTCCAGCCTGGCCCATGTTGAGCAGCGCCAGGCCCAGTTGGCGATTGCGCATATCGGCCAGTTCCCGGCGGTGATGATGTCGTTCAACCTGGCGCCCGGCGTCGCGCTGGGCAAAGGCGTGGAGCTGATCAACCAGACCCAGAAAGACATCGGCATGCCGGTGGGCGTGCAGACCCAGTTCCAGGGCGCGGCCCAGGCGTTCGAAGCGTCGCTGTCGAGCACCTTGCTGCTGATCCTGGCGGCGGTGGTCACCATGTACATCGTGCTCGGCGTGCTCTACGAGAGCTATATCCACCCGATCACCATTCTCTCGACCTTGCCGTCGGCAGCGGTGGGAGCCTTGCTGGCCTTGCTGCTCAGTGGCAATGACCTGGGCATGATCGCGATCATCGGCATCATTCTGCTGATCGGTATCGTCAAGAAGAACGCGATCATGATGATCGACTTCGCCCTCGACGCCGAGCGCAACCAGGGCCTCGACCCGCAGACCGCCATCTACCAGGCGGCGCTGTTGCGGTTCCGGCCGATCCTGATGACCACCCTGGCGGCGTTGTTCGGCGCGGTGCCGTTGATGCTGGCCACCGGTTCCGGCGCGGAATTGCGTCAGCCGCTGGGCCTGGTGATGGTCGGCGGCCTGCTGGTGAGCCAGGTGTTGACGCTGTTCACCACACCGGTCATCTACCTGTATTTCGATCGCCTTGGCCGCCGCTGGCGCAAAGAGCCGCAAAGCCTGGAGCCGGTTGAGTCATGAACCTGTCCGGACCTTTCATTCGCCGGCCGGTCGCGACCATGCTGCTGAGCCTGGCGATCCTCTTGCTGGGCGGTGTCAGCTTCAACCTGCTGCCGGTGTCGCCGCTGCCGCAGATCGACTTCCCGGTGATCGTGGTGTCGGCCAGCTTGCCCGGCGCCAGCCCCGAGGTGATGGCGTCTACCGTGGCCACGCCGCTGGAGCGCTCGTTTGGCGCGATTGCCGGCATCACCACCATGAGCAGTTCGTCGAGCCAGGGCTCGACCCGAGTGATCCTCGCGTTCGATTCCGACCGCGATATCAACGGCGCGGCGCGGGAAGTGCAGGCGGCGATCAACGCCTCGCGCAACCTGTTGCCCAGCGGTATGCGCAGCATGCCCACCTACAAAAAGATCAACCCGTCCCAGGCGCCGATCATGGTGCTGTCGCTGACCTCGGACGTGCTGCAAAAGGGCCAGCTGTACGACCTGGCCTCGACCATTCTGTCGCAAAGCCTCTCGCAAGTGCCCGGTGTGGGCGAGGTGCAGATCGGCGGCAGCTCCCTGCCAGCGGTGCGCATCGAACTGGAACCCAAGGCCCTCGACCAGTACGGCGTGGCCCTCGACGACGTGCGTAACACCATTGCCAACGCCAACCAGCGCCGGCCCAAAGGCTCCCTGGAAGACAGCCAGCGCAACTGGCAGATACAGGCCAATGACCAGTTGGAAAAGGCCAAGGACTACGAGCCGCTACTGATCCGCTACCAGAACGGCGCGGCCCTGCGCCTGGGCGACGTGGCCAAGATCAGTGACGGCGTGGAAGACCGTTACAACAGCGGTTTCTTCAACAACGAACCGGCGGTGCTGCTGGTGATCAACCGCCAGTCCGGCGCCAACATCATCGAGACCGTCCGGCAGATCAAGGCGCAGTTGCCGGCGTTGCAGGCGGTGCTGCCGTCCAGCGTCAAGCTGAGCCTGGCCATGGACCGCTCGCCGGTGATCACCGCGACCTTGCACGAAGCCGAGATGACCTTGCTCATCGCCGTGGGCCTGGTGATCCTGGTGGTGTACCTGTTCCTCGGTAACTTCCGCGCCTCGCTGATCCCGACCCTGGCGGTGCCGGTGTCGCTGGTCGGCACTTTTGCGGTGATGTACCTGTACGGGTTCTCGCTGAACAACTTTTCGCTGATGGCATTGATCCTGGCCACCGGCCTGGTGGTGGATGATGCCATCGTGGTGCTGGAAAACATTTCCCGGCACATCGACGAAGGCGTGCCCCCGATGAAGGCCGCGTACCTGGGCGCCCAGGAAGTCGGCTTTACCTTGCTGTCGATGAACGTGTCGCTGGTGGCGGTGTTCCTGTCCATCCTGTTCATGGGCGGGATTGTCACCAACCTGTTCCGCGAGTTTTCCATCACCCTGTCGGCCGCGATCATTGTGTCGCTGATTGTCTCGCTGACCCTCACCCCGATGCTCTGCGCGCGTTGGCTCAAGCCCCATGTCAAAACCCAGATGACCGGTCTGCAGCGCTGGAGCCAGAAGATCAACGACCGCATGGTCGCCGGCTACGCCACCAGCCTGGACTGGGTGTTGCGCCATCGTCGGCTGACCCTGCTCAGCCTGTTGCTGACCATCGGCATGAATGTGGCGCTGTACGTGGTGGTGCCAAAGACCTTCATGCCGCAGCAGGACACCGGCCAGTTGATCGGTTTTGTACGCGGTGACGACGGCCTGTCGTTCAGCGTAATGCAGCCGAAGATGGAAACCTTCCGCAAGGCGGTGCTCAAGGACCCGGCGGTGCTCAGCGTGGCCGGTTTTATCGGCGGCAACAACGGCACCAACAACGCGGTGATGCTGGTACGCCTCAAGCCCATCAGTGAGCGCAAGATTTCTGCCCAGGCGGTGATCGAGCGCCTGCGCAAGGACGTGCCGCTCGTACCGGGCGGTCGGCTGTTCCTGATGGCCGACCAGGACCTGCAATTTGGCGGCAGCCGCGACCAGACCAGCGCGCAGTATTCCTACATCCTGCAAAGCGGCGATCTGGCGGCACTGCGCCTGTGGTACCCCAAAGTCGTGGCGGCCTTGCGTGAACTGCCGGAGCTGACCGCCATCGACGCCCGCGAGGGCCGGGGCGCGGCGCAAGTCACGCTGGTGGTCGACCGCGACCAGGCCAAGCGCCTGGGCATCGACATGGACATGGTCACGGCGGTGCTCAACAACGCCTACAGCCAACGGCAGATTTCGACCATCTACGACAGCCTCAACCAGTACCAGGTGGTGATGGAGGTCAATCCCAAGTACGCCCAGGACCCGATTACCCTCAACCAGATGCAGGTGATCACTGCCGAGGGCGCGCGGGTGCCGTTGTCGACCATCGCTCATTATGAGAACAGCCTGGCCGACGACCGCGTGAGCCACGAAGGCCAGTTCGCTTCGGAAAACATCGCCTTCGACATGGCGCCCGGTGTGACGGTGGAGCAGGGCACGGCCGCCATCGAGCGGGCGATTGCCAAGGTTGGCTTGCCGGAGGACGTGATCGCCAAGATGGCCGGCACCGCCGATGCCTTCGCGGCCACGCAGAAGGGCCAGCCGTTCATGATCCTGGGCGCGCTGGTGGCGGTGTACTTGGTGCTCGGCATCTTGTATGAAAGCTACATTCACCCGCTGACGATCCTCTCGACCCTGCCTTCGGCGGGGGTCGGCGCCATGCTCGCCATCTACCTGACGGGGGGTGAGTTCAGCCTGATCTCCTTGCTGGGCCTGTTCCTGTTGATCGGGGTGGTGAAGAAGAACGCGATCCTGATGATCGACCTGGCGTTGCAGTTGGAGCGCAACGACGGCCTGGGCCCGCTGGAATCGATCCGCAGCGCCTGCCTGTTGCGCTTGCGCCCGATCCTGATGACCACCCTGGCGGCGATCCTCGGCGCCTTGCCGTTGCTGCTGGGCGCGGGCGACGGCGCGGAAATGCGCCGCCCCCTGGGCCTGACGATTATCGGCGGCCTGGTGTTCAGCCAGATCCTGACCCTTTACACCACCCCGGTGGTCTACCTCTATCTCGACCGCGCGCGCCATCGCTTCAACAAATGGCGCGGCGTGCGTACCGATGCTGCCCTGGACACTGCGCTATGACCGATTCAACTCACGCCAATGCACCACGTCCGCGCGATTCAACGACGCCCGGCGTACCGCATTCCCCTGTAGGAGCCGGCTTGCCGGCGATAAACGCCCAGGCACCGCATACCTCCCGGTTGGGCGCGTTATCGTTGACGACCTTCGCGAGCAAGCTCGCACCTACGGTGGGGTTGGCGTTGTTGCTCAGCGCCTGCGCCGTTGGCCCGGACTACCACCGGCCAGAGGTCATCGAGCCGGCGCAATTCAAGGAAGCCCAGGGCTGGCGCCAGGCCACCCCCAGCGACTCCCTGGCCCGTGGCGCCTGGTGGGAATTGTACGGCGACCGCCAACTCAACGACCTGGTAACGCGCCTGAACACCTCCAACCAGACTGTGGCCCAGGCCGAAGCGCGTTTTCGCCAGGCCCAGGCCTTGGTGCGCAGTTCACGCGGGGCGTTTTACCCCACCGTCGACCTGAGCGTCGGGAAAACCCGCGCCAGCCAGGGCACCGGCAGCAGTAACGCCAGCCTCAGCAGCTCCAGCAGCGGTATCCGCGACACCCTCAATGCGCAGCTGGGCGTGAGCTGGGAAGCCGACATCTGGGGCAAGTTGCGCCGAGGCCTCGAAGCCAATGAGGCCAGCGCCGAAGCCAGCTCGGCGGACCTGGCGGCGATGCGCCTGAGTCAACAGTCGGAGTTGGTGCAAAGCTACCTGCAACTGCGCGTCATGGATGAACAGACGCGCTTGCTGCAAGCCACGCTGGAGACCTATCAGCGCTCCCTGCAAATGACCGAAAACCAATACCGTGCCGGGGTTTCCGGCAAGGACGCGGTGGCCCAGGCGCAAACCCAGCTGAAGACCACCCAGGCCAGCCTGATCGACCTGATCTGGCAGCGCGCCCAACTGGAAAACGCGATTGCGGTGTTGATCGGTGAGGCACCGGCCAACTTCAACCTGGCGGTGAGCAAGGACATCCCCGCGTTGCCGCAGATTCCGGTGAGCCTGCCCTCGCAACTGTTGGAGCGCCGCCCGGACATCGCCTCGGCGGAACGCTCGGTGATCGCTGCCAACGCCAATATCGGCGTGGCGAAGGCTGCCTACTACCCGGACCTGAGCCTGAGCCTGGCCGGGGGTTATTCCAGCAGCACCTACGCCGACTGGATCAGCCTGCCGAACCGCTTCTGGTCGGTGGGGCCGAAGCTGGCCATGACCCTGTTCGATGGCGGCCAGCGCTCGGCGGAAGTCGACCGAACCGTGGCCTCCTATGACGAGACGGTGGCCAAGTACCGCCAGACCGTGCTGGACGGTTTCCGTGAAGTGGAAAACTACATGGTGCAGCTCAAGGTGCTGGAAGACGAGGCGGTGGTCAGCAACGAAGCGCTGGAGGCCGCGCGTGAGTCGCTGCGCCTGACCCAGAACCAGTACAAGGCCGGCCTGATTGCCTACCTGGACGTGGTCACCGTGCAAGCCACGGCGCTGAGCAACGAACGCACCGTACTGACCTTGCTGCAGACGCGCCTGGTGGCGAGCGTGCAACTGATCGCCGCATTGGGCGGCGGCTGGGACGGGCAGACCCCAATCGCCGAAAAGGACTGATGCCCAACGGCCAGGCGCCTGTAGGCGCCGGCTTGCCGGCGATGGCATCAATTCGGTCGTTCTGAGTACCGAGGCGCCTGTATCGCCGGCAAGCCACGGCTACAGAAAAACCGGAATAGCCGCGCAATCCGCGGCGTTCTTTAGCCGGTAGATTGGCGTCAAAATGCCACTAATGGCGCTCTGATAATTAATCAACTGCGCAAGAATTATTCTCGCTACAATCGCCCGCTTTGCCACCTGGCACGGGCGTCTCAGGCCCGTTGCGCACGAGAAGTCCCATGCTCATCGGTAGTTATTCACCCTCACTCGTCGTGATCTCGCTGTTCGTCGCGATCCTGGCTTCCTACACCGCGCTGGACCTGTCCGGCCGCATCGCCACTGCCAAGGGCCGCGCTGTTTATTTATGGATAACCGGCGGCGCCATGGCGATGGGCGTAGGGGTGTGGTCCATGCACTTCATCGGCATGCTGGCGTTGCGCTTGCCGTTTGCCCTGGGGTTCGACCTGGGTATCACCGCGCTGTCGCTGTTGATCGCAGTGCTGTCCAGCGGCTTTGCCTTGTGGCTGGTGAGCCAGCCACGCTTGCCCGCCTGGCAACTGGCCTTGGGCGCGCTGATCATGGGCACTGGCATTGCGTGCATGCACTACACCGGCATGGCCGCGATGCGCATGACACCCGGTATCGACTACGACCCGACCTTGTTTGGCGCGTCATTGCTGATCGCGGTGGGGGCGTGCGGCGCGGCGCTGTGGATCGCTTTCAACCTGCGTCGCAATACCCCGTACGTGCGTCTGGCACGCGGCGGCGCTGCGGTGGTGATGGGCTTTGCCATCGTCGGCATGCACTACACCGGCATGGCGGCAGCGCGTTTTGCCGATGAAAGTTTCTGCGGTGCGGCGTTGAACGGGCTGAGCGGCAAGGGCCTGGATAACCTGGTGTTGGTGACCACCCTCGCCGTGTTGGCCATCGCTCTGCTGACCTCGCTGCTTGATGCGCGCCTGGAAGCGCGCACGGCGGTGCTCGCCGATTCCCTGACCCAAGCCAACCAGGAACTCACCCACCTGGCGCTGCACGACATGCTGACCGGTCTGCCCAATCGCACGCTGCTCGCCGACCGTATTCAGCAAGCCATGCAAGCGGTGAAAGAGCAGGGCGGCTGTTTCGCACTGATGTTTATCGACCTGGACGGTTTCAAGCCCGTCAACGATGCGTTTGGCCACCATATGGGTGACCAGTTGCTGCGCGAAGTCGGCCAGCGCCTGCGCGAAGATTTGCGCAGCCACGACACCCTGGCGCGCATTGGCGGTGATGAGTTTGTATTGCTGGTGCAACTGACCCAGCCGGATGACGCCCTTGGCCTTGCCGAGCGCCAGGTGGTGCTGATCAACCGCGCGTTCCAGGTGGCCGAACATGAGCTGAAGATCTCCGCCAGTGTCGGTATCGCCATGTTCCCGGGCAATGGCAACAACCCCCAGGAACTGCTGATGAACGCCGACGCCGCGATGTACCACGCCAAGGGCGTGGGCAAGAACGGCTACAGCTTTTTCGATGCGTCGATGAACACCAATGCGCGCAAGCAATTGCAACTGTTGCAAGACCTGCGCAACGCGGTGGAGCAGGAGCAATTCCGCCTGTACTACCAGCCCAAGTTTGACGCGGTCAGCGGGATCCCGGTGGGTGCCGAAGCCCTGCTGCGTTGGGAGCACCCACAACAGGGCGTGCTGCTGCCGGGGATGTTTATCGAGTTGGCGGAAAAGACCGGTCTGATCATTCCCATCGGCGAATGGGTCCTCAACGAAGCATGCCGACAGATGAGCCTGTGGTACGCCCAGGGCTACGAAGACTGGCGCATCGCCGTGAACCTGTCCGCGCTGCAGTTCTGCCACGCCGGGCTGGTCAAGAGTGTGGCTGCAGCGCTGGAGCGTCACCAGTTGCCGGCCAACAGCCTGACCCTGGAGATCACCGAAACCACCGCCATGAGCGATGCCGACGCAAGCATGACGGTATTGCAGCAACTGTCGGACATGGGCGTCGACTTGTCCATCGATGACTTCGGCACCGGGTATTCCAGCCTGATGTACCTCAAGCGCTTGCCGGCCAACGAGCTGAAGATCGACCGAGGCTTCGTGCGCGACCTGGAACACGACAGCGACGACGCGGCCATCGTTTCCGCGATCGTCGCCCTCGGCCAGGCCCTGGGGCTGCGCATTGTCGCCGAAGGTGTGGAAACCGATGTGCAGCAGAGTTTCCTCACGCGGCTGGGGTGTAACTCCTTGCAGGGTTATCTGCTCGGCCATCCGCTGCCGGCGGATGGGTTCATGGCGGATATCCAGCGCGCCGAAGACGCGGTAGCGCCTGACAAAAGCCGTGCGTGACGGTTATTCTTGGATCCAACCCTAAACATCAGGTTGAATCAGGAGACCGCGCGCATGGACAAAGTCCTCATCATCACCGGGGGCAGTCGTGGGATTGGCGCCGAGACGGCATTGCTGGCCGCTCGCCAGGGCTATCGCATCTGCATCAACTACCAGTCCGACGAAGAGGCGGCCCATCGCGTACTGGAACAGGTGCGCGCGCTGGGCGCCCAGGCCATTGCCGTGCGTGCGGACGTGAGCATCGAAGATGAAGTGATCACGCTGTTCAACCGTGTGGACGCCGAGTTGGGCCGTGTCACGGCACTGGTCAACAATGCGGGCACGGTAGGGCAAAAGTCCCGCGTTGATGAGATGTCCGAGTTCCGCATCCTTAAAGTCATGAAGACCAATGTGCTCGGGCCGATCCTATGCGCCAAGCACGCGGTGCTGCGCATGTCGCCCAAGCATGGCGGGCAGGGCGGCAGCATCGTCAATGTGTCTTCGGTGGCCGCGCGCCTGGGGTCGCCGGGCGAGTACGTCGACTATGCCGCGTCCAAGGGGGCGATCGATACGTTCACCCTGGGTTTGTCCAAAGAAGTCGCTGGTGAAGGCATTCGCGTCAATGCGGTGCGGCCTGGCTACATCTTCACCGACTTCCATGCCCTGAGCGGCGACCCGGACCGGGTCAGCAAGCTCGAGTCCGGCATCCCCATGGCCAGGGGCGGGCGTCCGGATGAAGTGGCGGAAGCGATTATCTGGTTGCTCTCGGACAAGGCGTCGTATGCCACCGGGACGTTTCTGGACCTGGGGGGCGGTCGTTGACCGATTGACGCCATCGCGGGCAAGCCCGGCTCCCACATGGAATGCGTACCCTGTGGGAGCCGGGCTTGCCCGCGATGGCGCCAGTGCAGGCGACCCTTGGCTCAAAACGAACGCACAATCCGCCCCAACGTCTCCATGGCCTTTTCCGATGCCTCGGTCCACGGGCTGCCGTAGTTCAAGCGAATGCAGTTGCGAAAGCGCTGGGTTGCCGAGAAGATCGGCCCCGGCGCAATGCTGATGCCTTGTGCCAAGGCCATCTGGAACAGCTTCAATGAATCCGTCTGCTCCGGCAGTTCCAGCCACAGGAAGTACCCGCCGGCCGGTTGGCTCACCCGCGTCTGTGCCGGGAAGTAGCGCGCGATGGCGGCCAGCATGGCGCTTTGCTGTTCTTCCAGGGCATAGCGCAATTTGCGCAGGTGCCGGTCATAGCCGCCGTGCTGCAGGTAATCGGCGATCGCTGCCTGGGCCGGCATGGACGGGCACAGCGAGGTCATCAATTTCAGGCGTTCGACCTTCTGCGCAAAACGCCCGGCCGCGACCCAGCCCACGCGGTAGCCGGGGGCGAGGCTCTTGGCGAAGGAGCCGCAATGCATCACCAGACCCTCGGTGTCGAAGGCCTTGGCCGGCTTGGGTGCCTGTTGGCCGTAGTACAGCTCGGCGTACACGTCGTCTTCGATCAGTGGCACCTGATGGCCACGTAGCAGTTCTACCAGCGCCTGTTTCTTGGCTTCCGGCAGGGTCGCGCCCATCGGGTTCTGGAAGCTGGTCATGGTCCAGCAGGCTTTGATCGGGTAGCGCTCCAGGGTTTGCGCCAGGGCATTGAGGTCGATGCCGTCGCGCGGGTGCACGGGGATTTCCACGGCCTTGAGCTTCAGGCGTTCCAGTACTTGCAGGCAGGCATAGAACGCCGGCGCCTCGATGGCCACCAGGTCACCCGGCTCGGTGACGGCTTGCAGGCACAGGTTCAAGGCCTCCAGGGCGCCATTGGTGATCAGCAGTTCCTCCATGGGCAACATCAGCCCGCCGACCATGTAACGCAGGGCGATTTGCCGACGCAGTTGCGGGTTGCCCGGCGACATGTCGGTGACCACCAGGCGCGGGTCCATCTCTCGGCTGGCGCTGGCCAGGGAGCGCGCCAGGCGCGGCAGCGGGAACAACATGGGACTGGGGAATGCCGAGCCGAAGGGCACGGTGTTGGGGTCCTTGATCGAGTCGAGCACCGAGAACACCAGTTCGCTGACATCCACCTCGGTGGACTCATGCACCTGTTCGCTCACCACCGGCTCGGAAAACGGGCTGGGCGCATGGGTGTTGACGAAGTAGCCGGAGCGCGGCCGCGCACGGATCAGGCCACGGCGCTCCAGCAGGTAGTAGGCCTGGAATACCGTGGACGGGCTGACGCCGTAAGTCTGGCTGGCATAGCGCACCGAGGGCACCCGCTGGCCGGGGCCGAGGACGCCGGTGCGGATCAGTTCTGCGATGTCATCGGCGAATTTTTCGTAGCGTTTCATGGGGGCCTTAACAGTTTTTCAGACTTGGCAGCGATTAAAATGTGGGAGCGGGCAAGCCCGCTCCCACATTTGGATCTCCACATATTCAGACAGATTTCAGCGGTTCAGCGGCGCCACGAAGCGGCTATCGGCGGCGCTGTAGATCCATGGCTCGCGCACATCCGAGACCTTGAAGCGTAGGGTCTGCGAAGTGCTCACCGGTTTATCCGCCAGCAGCGCCACCGACACCGGCACGTCGCTGATTTCTCCCGGCGCCAGGCTGATCTCGGTCTGGCCTTGCAACTGGAAGCCATCGGCGTCGACCAGTTCCAGGCGATAGTCCTGGCGTTGCTGGGTCTTGTTGATCACCTTGAGGCTGTAGATGTTTTCGATCTGGCCCTGGGCGTTCTCGCGGAACATGCCACGGTCCTTGGTCACGTCCAGCGACACCATTGGCCGTTCCACCAAGGCCACCACCAGGGCCGCGATCATCACCAACAGTACGGCACTGTAGCCGATCAGACGCGGCCGTAGCAGGTGAGTCTTGCCGCCTTGCAGTTGATGTTCGCTGGTGTAGCTCACCAACCCACGCGGGTAGCCCATTTTGTCCATGATCGAATCGCAAGCGTCGATGCACGCCGCGCAGCCGATGCACTCCATTTGCAGGCCGTCGCGGATGTCGATACCGGTGGGGCACACCTGTACGCACAACTGGCAGTCAATGCAATCGCCCAGGCCGACGTCGGCGGGGTTGACCTCACGTTTGCGCGGGCCACGGTGTTCGCCGCGGGCCACGTCGTAGGAAATGGTCAGGGTGTCCTTGTCGAACATCACGCTCTGGAACCGTGCATAGGGGCACATGTGCATGCACACCGCTTCGCGCAACCAGCCGGCATTGATGTAGGTGGCGCCGGTGAAGAACAGCACCCAGAACAGGCTGACGCCGCCCATTTGCCAGGTCAGCAACTCGGCGGCCAGTGGGCGGATCGGCGTGAAGTAGCCGACAAAGGTCAGCCCGGTCAGCACGCTGATACCCAACCACAGCGTGTGCTTGGCCGAGCGCCGCGCCACTTTGTTCAGGCTCCAGGGCGCCGCTTGCAGTTTGATGCGCTGGTTGCGCTCGCCCTCGGTGACCTTCTCGCACCACATGAACAGCCAGGTAAACGAGCTTTGCGGGCAGGTGTAGCCGCACCACACGCGACCGGCAAACACCGTGATTGCAAACAGGCCGAACGCGCAAATGATCAGCAGCGCCGACAGCAGGATAAAGTCCTGGGGCCAAAACGTGGCACCAAAGATGTGGAATTTGCTTTCAGCCAGGTCCCACAGCACTGCTTGCCGACCGCCCCAGTTCAGCCACACGGTGCCGAAAAACGCCAGGAACAGAAAGCCTGCACCGCCCACGCGCAAGGTGCGGAACAGGCCGGTGAAACTGCGGGTATGAATCAGGTTGTCGCTGGATTTGGCCTTCACCTTCTTTGGGTGTATGGGCTCAAAGGTGTCCACGGTTGGGATTCTTTCGCTCATGGTCGTTCACTCATCAGCCTCCATCAGGCGCATGAACTATGCGCGTGGGGCTGTTTGCATAACAGACTCAGGTATGGCGATAAAAAGCGGATCAGATGGCGTACGGGCGGGGCGCTGCGACAATGTGCTGCACCCCGTGGCTATTGAGGTGCAGCGTTATTCCGGGCGTGCTGATACAGATCAATCAAATCAGCGAACCAGGTTCTTCGGCCTTTACATGCTGGCGCCCATCATGGGCCCCGGCAACAGTCAGGGCGTCGGCCTCGGTTTCAGTGATATAGATGCGCTCGGCCGCCAATTCCACATACGACATGGATTTGTCGGTGTCGGTCACGATATTGACCCGGGTCGCTGGCACGCTCTGTTCCTGCCCGTTGTCGTCGAGCATGAAGTAGCACAGCTGGTTTTCGATACGAATGGGCATGCCGTTCTCCTTATCTGTGAGCTATGTAAGGTTAGGGCCTACCGATGTGTAGGGGTTCCAGGCAACTGACTGGCGGTCGCCGCTGTCAATCCTTTACCAACAATGACAAAGGACGGCATCCATGGACGCCTGGTGGCATGAAGTGTTGCAAACCCTGCAGGCTGAATTTGCCGATATCGGCGACGCCAGGCAGCTCACCCAGATCACGGTGCGCTTGCTGATCGCCGCGATCCTGGGCGGCATCCTCGGGTTTGAACGCGAGAGCAAGGGCAAGGCAGCAGGGGTGCGCACTCATATGCTGGTGGCGTTGGGCGCCGCGCTGTTTGTGATGGTGCCGCAGATGTCTGGTAACCAGGCGGACGCCATGAGCCGGGTGGTGCAAGGCGTGATTGCCGGGATCGGTTTCCTGGGCGCCGGCACCATCATCAAAGGCAAGGACGACGAAGAAGGCCATGTCAAAGGCCTGACCACCGCCGCCGGCCTGTGGATGACCGCTGCGATTGGGGTCTCGGCCGGGTTGGGCCGGGAATCGACAGCGGTACTGAGTACGTTGCTGGCCTTGGCGGTGTTCAGTGTCATGCCGAGAATTGTGCGACGACTGGACCGCGACGAGACGTCGTGATGTATTAATTGTGTGGCTGCAAACGTTGCAACATAGGAATAGTGGTCTGGTCTTCGTGGTGGTAGGAGAAGATCTGTTGGTCGTTAGCGAGCAAGTCCAGCCTCACTACGGGCAACAAAGAATGTGTGTGTTTGTAATAGTCGTTTTGAAGCTTTATGACTTGATCACGGCCATTACTGTTAGCGACGTTATAGAACAATGCCTGGAATGGCATCTGTTTGATTGCTGTATCCGGCCAGGCAGTGGTCACAACCTCGTTCCATCGTTCGCGTGTGCTAGTGTTTAAGAGTTCTCGCGCTTTTACGCTTACTGCGAATTGCTCAGGCGACGCATCGAAGGAGCAGGTATAGAAATAGGCCGGCTGTACCTTGTTCCAATGGTCTAGCCATGCTTCTGCATTGTGTATATTTTGGCTAGCGCAGGGACGGCTCCACTCGAACTCGTAACCAGGCAAAGGGTCGTCAGTGACACCGCAGGCGTCGGGGCGTCGATCCGTTGCGCCGTTGGTGACGTAGGAGCAGCGTGCCGTCAGTGTCGGCAAGGCTGCTTCAGGCAGCGCGTTCACGATGACGCCAGATGCTGTTGAAAACAGCTTCTTGATGCCTGTATCTGCGCGAAGATATGAAAATGACGCTGCGTTGCGTTCCCTTTCACGGAGCGAGGTGGTAACGGTATCTGTTACCCGAATGAGCACGCCATTGCAATGATAGGCGGCTGCGCCATTTTCACAGTGTACTGAAGTGTCTTGGTACCGGCTGTTGAGTTTCTCAGCAACATGGATGTCGAGGGGTTGATCAGAGCCTGCCGCGTTTGCGGTCAATGACACTATAAATAGCGGTAGCAAGGCGACTGTCTTTTTCATTCTATCGCTCCGAGATAACGTTAGTGATGAGGTCTGCACTGCACGCTCTCACTTTCGCTGTCGCACGCGAACTGTCATTTATGACAGTTTTATAGAACGATTTCTAACTATCCTATCGATAATGGTAATAAGCAGGAGCGGCTATGCAAGCCGCTTCTACGATTGCTGTGATCAGACCTGCTGAACGATCACGGGCGGCATAGTTGTCGGCGGCTCCTCCACGGGAGGCGGCTGGTGTTCCGGCGGTTCCTTTTCCGGAATCGGCTCCGGTTCGGTGGGCGGCAGGGTGGGGTTGTCGATATTCGGGTCCGGTGTTTCAGCCGGGATCGGGATATTCATCAGTGTGGCCTCCTTTGTGCTTTGCTCTAACGGTGGACAGTCGCGTGGGCAAATTGATTCCCCGCCCAATGGCGGCATATCCACCTGAACTTTTGTCGACGGCACAGGCTCGGACCTATTACGGCCATGCTCAGGAAGAATGCGGCTGCCTGAAGAATCCGGATCAAGCAAAGAGCGTCCACAGGGCGTAAGGGGAAGATGCTCGATGACTGCTGAAACACAGGTTCCAGACACCTCCATATTGCCGCTGTCCCAGGCGCTGTTGCTGCCCAGGATCGCGATCGAAAGCACTACCCCCGTGATCGACGGCGGCGAATTCGCCGTCAAGGCCGTGGTTGGCCAACGGGTGAATGTCACCAGCAAAGTGTTCGCCGACGGCCATGACAAGCTCGCCGTGCTGATCCGCTGGCGCCCGCTGCAGGACGAAAGCTGGCATAGCGTGGTGATGACCGATGTGGGCAACAATGGCTGGGAGGGTGCGTTTACCGTCACCCAGCAAGGCCCCCACGAATACTGCATCGAAGCCTGGATCGATACCTTCGCCAGCTTCTGCTACGAACTGCGCAAAAAACATGAGGCCGGCGTGCCGGTCAGCCTGGAACTGCAGGAAGGCCGCAGCCTGGTGCTGCAGGCCGCCGAGCGCAGTGACAATGAACTGCGCGATCGCCTGATGCTGCTGCACCACGAACTGTCCGGCCTGCTGGAAACCGAGCAGGTCGCGCTGTTCATGCACGAAGACAGTGCACACTTGATGACCCAGGCCGATCATCGCGCTTATCTAAGCATCAGCACGGTGTACCCCATCGATGTGGAGCGCGAAGCGGCGCTGTTCGCCAGTTGGTACGAGCTGTTCCCGCGCTCGATCACCGACGATCCCGCGCGCCACGGCACCTTTAATGACGTGCACTCGCGCCTGTCGATGATCCATGACATGGGCTTTGACGTGCTGTACTTCCCACCGATCCATCCGATCGGCCGAAGTCACCGCAAAGGCAAGAACAACTCGCTGACCGCCGGGCCCGATGATCCAGGCAGCCCCTACGCGATTGGCAGCGAAGAGGGCGGGCATGAGGCCATCCACCCGCAGTTGGGCAGCCGCGATGACTTTCGGCGCCTGGTGCAGGCCGCCGCCGAGCATGGCCTGGAAATCGCCCTGGATTTTGCCATCCAGTGTTCCCAAGACCACCCGTGGCTCAAGGAGCATCCGGGCTGGTTCAACTGGCGTCCGGACGGCACGATCAAATACGCGGAAAACCCGCCGAAGAAGTATCAGGACATCGTTAACGTCGACTTTTACGCGGCGGACGCCATTCCGGGCCTGTGGACCGAGCTGCGCGATATCGTGGTGGGCTGGGTGGAAGAGGGCGTGAAGACTTTTCGTGTCGACAACCCCCACACCAAGCCGCTGCCGTTCTGGCAATGGCTGATCAGCGATGTGCGCGCCAAGTACCCCGACGTGATATTCCTCGCCGAGGCATTCACCACGCCGGCGATGATGGCGCGCTTGGGCAAGGTCGGCTATTCCCAGAGCTACACCTATTTCACCTGGCGCAATACCAAGGCCGAGCTGAGCGAATACCTGACGCAACTGAACCAATCGCCGTGGCGCGAATGCTACCGGCCGAACTTTTTCGTCAATACGCCGGACATCAACCCGCCGTTTTTGCATGAATCCGGCCGTCCGGGCTTTCTGATCCGCGCCGCGCTGGCGACCATGGGCTCAGGCCTGTGGGGCATGTATTCAGGGTTCGAGTTGTGCGAAGCGGCGCCGGTGCCGGGCAAAGAGGAATACCTGGACTCGGAGAAGTACGAGATCCGCCCTCGGGACTTCACCGCGCCGGGCAATATCATTGCCGAGATCGCCCAGCTCAACCGCATTCGCCGGCAAAACCCGGCGTTGCAGACGCACCTGGGGCTCACCCTCTATAACGCCTGGAACGACAACATCCTGTATTTCGGCAAGCGCAGCGAGGATGGCAGCAACTTCATCCTGGTTGCAGTGAACCTTGATCCCTTCAATGCCCAAGAAGCCCATTTCGAGCTGCCACTGTGGGAGTTGGGCCTGCCGGACGACGCCGAGACCCAGGGCGAAGACTTGATGAACGGCCATCGCTGGACCTGGTATGGCAAAAGCCAGTGGATGCGGCTGGAGCCGCAGATGCCGTTTGGGATCTGGCGTATCACCACTTCTTGAAACCGGACCTGTAGGAGCCGGCTTGGCGGCGATAAGGCCCCTGGCATCGCTGCATGGCTCAAGTACGCCATTGCCGGCAAGCCGGCTCCTACAGTGACCGCGTTTCTCCCGTTCGAATTTTCCCGGAGTTTCCAATGGCGAAGAAACCCAACGCTGCCACGTTCATCAAAGACCCGCTCTGGTACAAGGACGCGGTGATCTATCAAGTCCACGTCAAATCCTATTTCGACTCCAACAACGACGGCATCGGTGACTTCCCTGGCCTGATCGCCAAGCTCGACTACATCGCCGACCTGGGTGTGAACACCATCTGGTTGCTGCCGTTCTACCCCTCGCCACGTCGCGACGATGGCTATGACATCGCCGAATACCGTGGCGTGCACAGCGACTACGGGACCATGGCCGACGCCAAGCGCTTCATCGCCGAGGCGCACAAGCGCGGGCTGCGGGTGATCACCGAATTGGTGATCAACCACACCTCCGATCAGCACCCCTGGTTCCAACGGGCGCGCAAGGCCAAGCCCGGCTCGGCGGCGCGGGACTTCTACGTGTGGTCGGATGACGACCAGAAATACGACGGCACCCGCATCATCTTCCTCGACACCGAGAAGTCCAACTGGACCTGGGACCCGGTCGCCGGCCAATATTTCTGGCACCGTTTCTACGCTCACCAGCCCGATCTCAATTTCGACAACCCGCAGGTGATGAAAGCCGTGCTGTCGGTGATGCGTTACTGGCTGGACATGGGCATCGACGGCCTGCGCCTGGACGCCATCCCGTATCTGATCGAGCGTGATGGCACCAACAACGAAAACCTGCCTGAGACCCACGACGTGCTCAAGCAGATCCGTGCCGAGATCGACGCCCATTACCCCGACCGCATGCTGCTGGCCGAAGCCAACCAGTGGCCGGAAGACACCCAGTTATATTTCGGTGACAAAAAGGGCGACGACGGCGATGAATGCCACATGGCCTTCCACTTTCCGCTGATGCCGCGCATGTACATGGCCCTGGCCCAGGAAGATCGCTTCCCGATCACTGACATCCTGCGCCAGACCCCGGAGATTCCCGCCAATTGCCAATGGGCGATTTTCCTGCGCAACCACGATGAACTGACCCTGGAAATGGTCACCGACAAAGAACGCGACTACCTGTGGAACTACTACGCCGCCGACCGGCGCGCGCGCATCAATCTCGGCATTCGCCGCCGCCTGGCGCCGCTGATGGAGCGTGATCGCCGGCGTGTCGAGTTGCTCAACAGCCTGCTCTTGTCGATGCCTGGCACGCCGACCCTGTATTACGGTGATGAAATCGGCATGGGCGATAACATCTACCTCGGTGACCGCGACGGCGTGCGTACGCCGATGCAGTGGTCCATCGACCGCAACGGCGGCTTCTCCCGCGCCGACCCGGCCAGCCTGGTGTTGCCGCCGATCATGGACCCGCAATACGGCTACCAGTCGGTGAATGTCGAGACCCAGGCCCAGGACCCGCATTCGTTGCTGAACTGGACCCGGCGCATGCTCGCAGTGCGCAAGCAATCCAAGGCATTTGGGCGCGGCAGCCTGAAAATGCTCTCGCCGAGCAACCGCCGCATCCTGGCCTACACCCGTGAGTTCACCGGTGAAGATGGGCGCAACGAGATCATCCTCTGCGTCGCCAACGTGTCGCGCAGCGCCCAGGCTGCCGAGCTGGACCTGTCGGCCTTTGCCGGCATGGTGCCGGTGGAGATGCTCGGCGGGAATGCCTTCCCGCCCATCGGCCAGCTGAATTTCCTGCTGACCCTGGCGCCTTACGGTTTTTATTGGTTCGTGCTCGCCCCGGAAAACCAGATGCCCAGTTGGCATGTGGAACCGGCCCAGAGCATGCCGGACTTCACCACCCTGGTATTGAAAAAACGCATGGAAGAATTGCTCGAAGAACCTTGCCGCGCCTCCCTGGAACAGACCGCACTGCCGGCCTGGCTGCCCAAGCGCCGCTGGTTCGCGGGCAAGGACACGGCCATCGACAGTGTGCGCATCGCCTACGGTGTGCGCTTTGGCGACCCGCAGCACCCGGTCTTGCTCAGCGAACTGGAAGTGACAGCCGGTGGCCAGGTCAGCCGTTATCAGTTGCCGTTTGGCTTTCTCGGTGAAGACCAGTTCACCAGCGCCTTGCCGCAGCAATTGGCCCTGGCCCGTGTACGCCGAGTGCGTCAGGTGGGGTTGGTAACCGATGCCTTCAGCCTCGAACACTTTATCCGCGCCGTCATCCAGGGTTTGCAGGCGGGTACCGTGCTCAACACCAACGAAGGCGAACTGCGCTTTGCCGCCACGCCGCACCTGGCCAAGCTGCAACTGACGGATGAGTCCGAAGTGCGCTACCTGTCGGCCGAGCAGTCCAACAGCTCGGTGGTGGTGGGCGAGAGCCTGGTGCTCAAGCTGATCCGCAAAGTCGCCTCCGGCGTACACCCGGAACTGGAAATGAGCGCCTACCTGACCGAAGCCGGCTACCCGAATATCTCGCCGTTGCTGGGCTCGATGATTCGCCACGACGCCGGAGGCCAGGACAACCTGCTGATGATTGCCCAAGGCTATTTGAGCAACCAGGGCGACGCTTGGGGCTGGACCCAAAACAACCTGGAACGCGCGATTCGCGACGAACTGGCCGAAGCCATGTCCGAACAGGAGCAGCACTACAACGCCTTGGGCGAGCTGGCGGATTTTGCCGGGTTGCTCGGCCAACGCCTGGGTGAAATGCACCTGGTACTCGGCGCGAAAACCACCAACAAGGACTTCAAGCCCGAAGCCACCACGGCCAAGGACACCCAGGCCTGGGCCAAGGATGTCGGCGCGCAACTGGACCGCGCGTTGCAACTGCTCAAACTTCATCAAAGCCAGTTGAACCCCGCGGATCAAGCGCTGGTCAGTGAATTGCTGGCGCAGAAAAAAGCCATCGCCAGCCATGTGCAGGCCTTGGCGAAAGCCACGGCCGGCGGGTTGCGTATTCGGGTCCACGGTGATTTGCACCTGGGCCAGGTGCTGGTGGTGAAGGGCGATGCCTACCTGATCGACTTTGAAGGTGAGCCGGCGCGCCCACTGCACGAACGACGCGGCAAGCACAGCCCGTATAAAGATGTGAGCGGCGTGTTGCGCTCCTTCGACTATGCGGCAGCCATGGCTTTGAATGTACAAGGGGTGGACCATTCGCCCGAAGCAGACCAGGCGCGCAAACGCGTGACTGACCGTTACCTCAAAGAAGCACGCCAGGCCTTTATCCAGGCTTATCAGTCCGCTACGTCTACACTGGCGCATGACTGGCAGGATGCCAAAGGCCAGGACGCAGCGCTGACGTTGTTCAGCCTGGAGAAGGCCGCGTATGAAGTGGCCTACGAAGCGGAAAACCGCCCGACCTGGTTGCCGGTGCCCCTGCAAGGGTTGCACGGACTGTTGAGCGGGCTTGCACCTATATCGAAAACTGCACGCGGTGGGGAGACGTCATGAGCTTTACAAATAAAGAACCGCTGCAACCGAAGTTGACTGCATTGCCGGCGTCCAAGGACGTCGAAGCGCTGGTACGCGCCGAGCACCACGACCCGTTCTCGATTCTCGGGCCGCACGATGATGATCACGGCGGCCAGTTTATCCGCGCGTTCCTGCCGGAGGCCTTGAGCGTCCAGGTGCTGGCGCGCGACAGCGGCGAGCCGATCGGCAGCCTGGACGCGAGCCAGGTCCCGGGGTTGTTTGTCGGGCAGTTCAAGACCCGGCAGCCGTACCTGTTGAAAATCCAGTGGGCCGGCGGTGAACAGATCACCGAAGACCCTTACAGCTTCCAGCAACTGTTGCTGGGGGAAATGGACCTGTACCTGTTCGCCGAAGGCAATCACCGCGACCTCAGCAGTTGCCTGGGGGCCCAGGTGACCCGTGTCGATGGCATCGAGGGTGTGCGTTTCGCCGTGTGGGCACCGAATGCGCGGCGCGTGTCGGTGGTGGGCGACTTCAATATCTGGGACGGCCGCCGTCACCCGATGCGCCTGCGCCATCCTTCCGGCGTGTGGGAGATCTTTATTCCACGTCTGCAGCCGGGTGCGGCCTACAAGTACGAGATTCTCGGCGCCAACGGGATCCTGCCGCTCAAGGCCGACCCGATGGCCCTGGCCACCCAGCTGCCGCCAGACACCGCGTCCAAGGTTGCCCAGCCATTGCAGGTGGACTGGCAAGACCAGGCGTGGATGCAATCGCGGGTCGACAAGCAAAAGACCACGGCGCCGCTGTCGATCTACGAGCTGCACGTGGGCTCCTGGCAATGCGAGTTGGACGAGGCGGGCGAGGTGGCCCGCCAGTACAACTGGCGTGAACTGGCCGAGCGCCTGATTCCCTATGTGCAGCAACTGGGTTTCACCCACATCGAGCTGATGCCCATCATGGAACACCCGTTCGGCGGCTCCTGGGGCTATCAGGCACTGTCGCAATTCGCGCCGACGGCGCGGTTTGGTTCGCCGGAAGATTTCGCCTATTTCGTCAATGCCCTGCACCAGGCGGATATCGGCGTGATCCTCGACTGGGTACCGGCGCATTTCCCCACCGATACCCACGGCCTGGCGCAATTCGACGGCACTGCGCTGTACGAATACGCCAACCCGCTGGAAGGGTTCCATCAGGATTGGGACACGCTGATCTACAACCTGGGCCGCACCGAAGTGCACGGCTTCATGCTCGCCTCGGCGCTGCATTGGCTTAAACACTTCCACATCGACGGCCTGCGCGTGGATGCCGTGGCCTCGATGCTCTATCGCGATTATTCGCGCAAGGCCGGCGAATGGGTGCCCAACCGCCATGGCGGCCGCGAGAACCTGGAGGCCATCGACTTTCTGCGCCATTTGAACGACGTGGTGGCTCTGGAAGCCCCCGGCGCGTTGGTGATCGCCGAAGAATCCACGGCCTGGCCAGGCGTGAGCCAGCCGACCCAACAGGGCGGCCTGGGCTTCAACTACAAATGGAACATGGGCTGGATGCACGATTCCCTGCATTACATCCAGCAGGACCCGGTCTACCGCGCCCACCATCACAACGAACTGAGCTTTGGCCTGGTGTATGCGTGGTCCGAACGTTTCATCCTGCCCATCTCCCACGACGAAGTGGTGCACGGCAAGCACTCGCTGATCGACAAGATGCCCGGCGACCGCTGGCAGAAGTTTGCCAACCTGCGCGCCTACCTGGCGTTCATGTGGATGCACCCTGGCAAGAAACTGCTGTTCATGGGCTGCGAATTTGGCCAATGGCGCGAGTGGAACCACGACCAGCAACTGGACTGGTACCTGCTGCAGTACGCCGAACACAAAGGCGTGCAGAAGTTGGTGGGCGACTTGAACCGCTTGTACCGCGAAGAGCCGGCCCTGCACGAGCAGGACGATGCGCCCCAGGGCTTCCAGTGGCTGATCGGCGACGATGCGATCAACAGCGTCTATGCCTGGCTGCGCTGGAGCAAGGATGGCAAGCCGGTGCTGGTGGTGGCCAACTTCACCCCGGTGCCGCGTGAGGGTTACGCCGTCGGCGTGCCGTTTGGTGGGCGTTGGAGTGAAGTGATCAACAGCGACGCGGATATGTACGCAGGATCCAATTACGGCAATGGCGGCGAGGTGTTTACCCAGGATGAACCCAAGCATGGGCAGCCGGTGTCACTGTCGTTGAATCTGCCGCCACTGGGCGTGCTGATTCTGCGGCCGGAATCGCTTTAAAGGCTCTACCGTGCTGGATTCTGTTGTCCACGCTGGTGGCAGGGTGCCACAATGGCGCCTTTGTCGTGGCAGTCGAATCAGGCGGATTTCATGAATGGCCTTGGGCGTGGGCAGGACCAGGATTGCATTATAGAAGAGCAGGTGCGCACTGATCGTTTGCACCAGCTGTTCAGGCAATCATTTGCCGCGATTTTCGGCAGTTACCTGGCGGCCTTGATGCTCTGCTGGCTGTGCTGGGACCGGTTTGACCATCAGGTCATCCTGGTCTGGCTGGTGGTGCTGGCGGTGTCGTCGCTGCTGCGCGTCCAGATGTTCATGGAGTGGTTTCGCTGCCCCAACGCCGAGCGCACGCCCGATCGTTGGGAGCGCCGCTACTGGCTCACGCTGGTGCTGTCGGCCGGGATCTGGGGCGCTGGCGCCCTGGCGGTGATGCCTACCGATGATCGCCTTTCCCAAGTACTGGTGATGTTGTTTACCGTGGGCATGTCGGTCAGCGCGGTGTCGTGTTATTCGGCTTACCGCTACATGACCCTGGCCTCCATGGCGTTGGTGCTGCTGCCGTGTACGCTGTGGCTGCTGTTCCAGCCTTCTTCCCTGCAAGTGGGCGTCGCCATTGCGGTGCTGGTGTTTTCCACCTTTGTGGTCAGCGCTACACGCAAACTGTCGGATGCCTTGGAAAAGGCCTTTCGCCTGACCCGGCAAATGGAACGGGCCCACACTATTTCAACCCGCGCCGCACAGACCGACGAACTCACCGGCCTGATGAACCGCCGTGCGTTTTTCGAACGTGCCCAGGTGCTCTACGAACAATGCCGTCACAACCGTCAGCCGCTGTGCGCATTGATGATGGACATGGACCACTTCAAGCAAATCAACGACACCTACGGCCACCAGGCCGGCGATCAGGTGTTGCGCCAGATAGGCGGGGTGATCAGCGCCTCGTTCCGCCAGGCCGATGTCTACGGGCGCCTGGGTGGCGAAGAGTTTGCGGTGTTGCTGCCCAACACCTCACTGGACACGGCACGGGCGATCGCCGAACAGTTGGTCAAGGCGATCTCGGGGCTGGCATCGGAGCCGGTGCATGGGTTGTCGGCCAGCCTGGGTGTGGCATCCACCCATACCCAGGATCAAGACCTGCATGGCCTGATGAATACCGCCGACAAAGCGCTGTACCGCGCCAAGGCCCAGGGGCGCAATCAGGTGGCGGTGGCGGAGTAACTCAGGCCATCGCCCTGGCCAACGCCCGTGCAACCTGATCGGCGGAGTAGGGCTTGGGCAGGAACTCAAACCCTTCATAACCACTGTCGGCCAATTCTTCGCTGTAGCCCGAGGTGAGCACCACCGGCAAGTCCGGGCGCCGTTGGCGCAGCAACTTGGCCATGGTGACGCCGGTCATGCCGGGCATTACGACGTCCGAGAAAATCCCATCGAACGCCAAGGCGTCCGCGCCGGCCAGGGCGAGTGCCTGTTCGGCGTCGGTGGCCCAAGTGGTCTGGTAGCCCAGGTCCTGGAGGATCTGAGTGGCGAAGCGGCCTACCTCAAGGTTGTCTTCGACGATCAGGATATGACGTTGCGCGGCATCGTGTGTGGGCAGAGCGTCGTCCTGCGGTTGCTCGGAGGGCATCGCCTGGGGTGCCGCTTCTGGCAGATACAGTGTAAATACCGAGCCTTGCCCTGGGTTGCTGGCCACATCCACGTTGCCGCCGGACTGCTTGGCAAAGCCGAATACCTGGGACAGCCCCAGCCCGGTGCCTTTGCCTACGGCCTTGGTGGTAAAGAAAGGCTCGAAAATGCGCTCCACAGCATCTCCAGGGATACCGCTGCCGGTATCGGCCAGGGAAATGCTCACAAAGGGCTGGCGGGCCTCCCCATCACCCCGGATCCGTGGCATGGCGTCCACCTTGACCACGCGCAGGGTCAGAGTGCCTTGCCCCTCCATTGCATCCCGGGCATTCAGGGCGATATTGATCAGCGCGGTTTCAAACTGGCTGGCATCCACCCGCACATGGCAAGGGTGTTCGGGCAATTGCACCTGCACGTGGATGCGTGCGCCGGTGACGCTTTCGAGCATTTCGCCGATGTTCTTGACCCGCTCGCTCACATCGAAGACTTCCGGGTTGAGCGGTTGGCGCCGGGCGAAGGCGAGCAGTTGACTGGTGAGTTTGCTGGCGCGCTCGACCGTGTCGGATACAGCGCCCATGTAGCGTTGGCGCCGCTCTTCGGAAAGCCCGGGTTGGCGCAGAAAGTCCACCGAGGAGCGAATGATGGTCAGCAGGTTGTTGAAGTCATGGGCGACGCCGCCGGTCAGTTGGCCGATGGCTTCGAGTTTCTGTGACTGGTGCAACGCGGCCTCGGCCTGGGTGAGGGCGGTGGTGCGCTCCAGCACGCGCTGTTCGAGGGTGGCGTTCAGCTCGGTGAACGCGGCCAGGCCTTCGCGCACGGCGGCGTCGGCGCGTACCCGCTCGATATGGGCCCAGGAGCGTTCGGTGACTTCGCCCACCAGTGCCAGGTCGTAGGGTGACCAGACGCGCGCGGTCTTGTGATGCACCGCCATCAAGGCGGTCAGGCGGCCGTCCTTGATCAATGGGAAACACACCGTCGCCAGGGCGCCCAGGGCCTGATAGCTGGCGGCATCCTCCGGCGCGAATTCCACCCGGTTGTCCTCCACCACCAGCGGCTCACCGGCGCGCAACTGGCGCACGGCCCGTGCGCCGAACGAGGCGAGGCTGTAGCGCCCCACGATGCTGGGCGAGCCCGGTGCGGCCCAATTGCCGCGAATGGTGAAGCCGTCTTCGTCGGCGTCCATGTCCGCATAGGCGCAATTGGACACCTGCAAATGCTCAGCCAGCAAGCGGGTGGTGGTGGACATGATGGTTTCGGCGTCGGTGGCATTGGCCACCGCACTGCCGACGGCATCCAGCACGGCCAGGCGGCGGGCGAGGAACACGGTGGCGGTGGTTTCGGTGACGGTGTCGAGCATGCCCACGACCTTGCCGAGAGGGTCGCGGATCGGGCTGTAGCAAAAGGTGAAGTACGCCTGTTCGGGACCGTTGCCGCGCTCGATCAGTAGGGGGAAGTTCTCGATATAGGTGGCATGCCCCTCGTACGCCGCCTTGGCGATGGGGCTGACGTCTGCCCAGACCTCTTGCCACACCTCGCTGAATGGGCGGCCCAGCGCATAGGGCTTGTCGCCCAGGATCGGAATAAAGGCGTCGTTGTACAGCATGGTCAACTGCGGCCCCCACACGATGGCTTGCGGGAAGCTTGAGGCAAAGCACAGCGCCACGGTGGTCTTGAGCACATCCGGCCACTGCTCCAGCGGCCCCAGGGGCGTGCTCGCCCAATCATGCTGGCGAACCCGCTCAGCCATGTCGCTGCTGCTTTGCAGCCAATTCATCATTGCGAGAACACCTTGTTTGCCACGGTCTGTCGAACGCCTGAAAGGGTCAGGTTAACAATCAACAGACCGGAATGACCGCTGCCAAGTTCAGCGGCATTATCCATGAGATGGCGATTTGATGCTGCAACCGTTTGATGAGCCTGCACATTGACTTACTGCGCGCCGAAAACCCCCGTCCAATAGATCCCTGCATCACTCTTCGGGTCCATGGCGTACGCTGCACCCAGCTCGCGAAATTGCGGGTTCATCAGGTTGGCGCAATGGCCGGGGCTGGCCAGCCAGCCATCCACGACTTTGCGCGGGGTATCCAGGCCGGCAGCGATGTTTTCGCCGATGTTCTTCGCGATGTACCCGGCCAGTTCGGCACGGTCCCCAGGGGTACGGCCATCATGGTCGAGGTGGTCGAAGAAATTACCGTTGGCCATGTTGCGCGTGTGGCTGTTCGCGGCGCCGGCCAGGTCTTCGTTCCAGGACAAGGGTGTGGTCGCGGTAAAGGCCTGGGTGCCGCATTGGCGCGGTTGCGAGCGCGCGGTGTTGATCAGGTTCAGCACCTGCTTGCCTTCGGTCTGCCAGTCGCCCAAGCCGCTGGTGAGCAGTGGGCGGGCGAGCACGATGCGCCAGTCCTGGCCGCTGTTGCTGACGCCGATATCGACGAATTGCGGGTCCAGCACCACCCGGCAGAAGCTTTCGCGCACTGCCTTCATGGCTGCCTGGGCATCCTTGGGCCCGGACAGGCTGATGGCCTGCACGTTGACCATCGGGTACGCGGCACGCGCCAGCGCTTGCTGCAGGTCGCCCACATTGTTGGCCGGCAGCACCAGCCGCGTATCACTGGCCAGCGGCGGCAGTTCCTGGGAACCCTGGTCGCCGCAGCGTTGCACCTGGCTGCGGTATTGGTTGATCTGTTGTACCAACTGACTTTCTTCATTCGCCATCGCGCTGGCGCAGAACACCGTAGTGGCGGCCAGCGTCGTAAGACCCATCATCAATGACAGAACGCGCATGGACGTTACCCTTGAGCTTGAAAGTGCCCATGATGCGCGATGTAACCCGGTCTGGCGCAACGCCTTTTTTGTTTTTTTGCCTCAATGGGTGTTCTAACGCTTGTTACAAGCGCCAAAGCGGCGCCATGCCATCACACTGGCCAGCAGGATCAACCCCAGCGCCACGCTGAAGGTTACATGCAGGCCAAAGGCCACGGATTGCGGCAGGGCGCGGGTCACATCCGGGCTGGCCCAGGCAAAGACCGCACCCAGCACGGACGCGCCGAAGATCAGCCCGAGGTTGCGCGACAGGTTCAGCAACCCCGAGACGGTGCCTCGACGAGAGCCGTCCACATCGCTCATGACCGCCGTGTTGTTCGCGGCCTGGAACAGGCTGTACCCCGTCGTCAAGATGACCAGTGAGGTCAGGTAGGCGACCAACCCTGACGCCAGTGACAACAGCAGCGCACCGCAGGCCAGCAGCGCCAGCCCGGCGAGGGTCATGCGCTGGCTGCCGAAGCGGTCGGTGAGGCGACCGGCCGGTACGCCAGCGCACGCCGCGACACAGGGGCCGAGCGCCATCGCCAGGCCCATCCACTCGGGGTCGAGGCCCAGGCCGCGGGACAGATAGAACGGCCCGACCACAAAGGTGGCCATGATCACCGCGGCCACCAAGGCACTCATGGCCAGGCCCGCGCGCAATGCTGGCACCTGCAAGGATGACCAGAAACCCAGGCCTGTGGACGCTGGCGCGCGAGGGCGATCAACCGGCAAATAACGGTAGGCGAGGGCGACGGCCACCGAGCCGAGCGGTACGCCGACCAGGAAAATCGCGCGCCAGCCCCACAGGCTCAGCAACACGCCCCCCAGGCTCGGCCCCATCGCGGTGCCAACCGCCGACATCGTACCCAGCAAGCCCATGACCCGGCCGGTACGTTCCTTGGCAACCGTATCACCGACCATGCCCAACGCCATGGCCATCATGACGGCCGCGCCCAGGCCTTGCAGGATGCGCGCGGCAATCAGCCATTCAAGCGCCGGCGCCCCGCCGCACAATCCGCACGCTACGGTGAACAGCAGCAAGCCCGCCAGCAGCAACCGCCGGCGGCCCAGGTGGTCGCCCAGGCTTCCGGCACTCACAATCACCGCAGTGATTGCCAGCAAATAGGCCAATACCACCCACTGCACGGCGTGAAACGAGGCCGCGAACGCCTGCGCCAGGCTGGGCAGGCCGACATTGGCGATGCTGGTGCCCAGGGAGGCGAGCAACATGGACAGGGACAGGCCGACAAGGCTGCCGCGTGAGGGAGTGAGCATGGGAAATCCTTGGATGAAGGCAACTGTCACAACTCTACGGCGTCGCCTACTATGGCGGTAGGCGCATGGGTTGCAGTGAATACATGCGTGTAACGCCTGATAAGGAATGCCGATGCCCGATCTCAACTTGCTGACCACCCTGGATGTTTTACTCGCCGAAGGCAGCGTGGCGGGCGCGGCCAAACGCCTGCGCCTGAGCCCTTCGGCGATGAGCCGTGCTTTGGCGCGTTTGCGTGAAACCACCGGCGACCCGCTGCTGGTACGCGCCGGCCGTGGCCTGGTGCCCACGCCCAGGGCAGTGGCGTTGCGTGAACAGGTCAGCCGGCTGGTGCAGGACGCCAACGCCGTGTTGCGGCCGATGCAGTCGCTGGACATGGCCCGGGTCGAGCGCACCTTTACCCTGCGTACCAGCGAAGAATTCGTCGAGCATTTCGCCCCGGCACTGTTGGCGCGGATTGCCCGGGAAGCGCCGGGCGTGCGCCTGCGCTTCATCAACAAGACCGACAAGGACAGCACCCTGCTGCGCGAAGGCAGCGTCGACCTGGAAACCGGCGTCGTCGATCCCACTGCCAGCCCGGAAGTGCTGACCCAGGCGCTGTTTCGTGACCGCTTGGTGGGCGTGGTACGCAGCGGCCATCCCTTGAGCCAGGGCGACGTCGACGCGCGACGCTATGCCCAAGGCCAGCATGTTTACGTGTCGCGCCGTGGCCAGGACCGTGGCCAGATCGACGATGCCCTCGAAAAACAGGGCCTCACGCGACAAATCAGCACCATCGTCGCGGGTTTCGCCACGGCGATCGCCCTGGCCCGCACCACCGACCTGATCGCCAGCGTGCCCGAGCGCTACATCGCCCATGCGCGTGAAGGCCTGCACTGCTTTGCGCTGCCGCTGACATTGCCGACCTTTACCGTGGCGATGCTGTGGCACCCGCGGCTGGATGCTGACCTGGCCCATCGTTGGTTGCGCGCGTGTTTGCGCGAGGTGTGCGTCGAGCAGGTACAATCGGCGCTGCCTTGACGCTGAACCCCAGGAATTTGCATGTACAGCCTTACCCGCTACACCACACCGTGCCCGGAGCCTATCAACGGCCAGATCCTGCAACTGGTGGTGGACAACCTCACCGACATCAGCAGTGTGGCGCTGCCGCCGAGCAACCTGCTGTACAACATCTACCAGTACGCCACTGGCTTTGAGGTGCACCTGTACCTGGAAGCGCTGGACGGTTCCAAGGGCATTGCTGTCGAGTTGGTCGTGGCGATGGAAGAGGAAAAACTCATCGGCTTTTGCCTCTACCTGCCCGTGAAGGATGATCCAGAAGCCTGCGGCGTTGCGTTCATGGCCGTGCAAGTCGGCTACCGGCGCCAGGGTGTGGCGCGCGCAATGATGCGCGACGTGCTGGGCCGTTATCCCCATGCGGAATTGGCGTGCTCGGTGGAGAAGGTGCCGGCATTTGAAGGCATGGGCTTCCAGGTGCGCGGCGGGCGGGGCACGCAGGTGTTGATGAATACGCGGGACTACGGCACTGACGGCCTGATGGGCGTGTTGGATGTGGCGTCGATCTACCGCTCACTGGAGGTGCAGCAGATTCATACCTACCTGCTGCAAAAGCACGGCAAGCGCGCCATGATTGATGCAGAGAAACAACGCGATCGACACCTCGATCAACTGACCCGCAAGGTGCAGCTTTTTGTAGCCGGGCGTTAGGCGGCGTTCTTTCTTTAGGGGGGAGTGGGCTCTTGTGGTGAGCGGGCCCATTGCTTGCCGTACTCTGGTAAACCCGGTCGCGCCGATTTATTCCTCACCTGCCAGTGATTATTTGAACGCGCCGCGGTTGACCATCGCCAGGATGGTCGCGAGCAGCTCCTGCTGCGCCTCCTCACGGCTGATCTCTCCGCTGGCTGCGGCCTGGGACAAGGCTTCCGCCGCCCCCAGCATCGCCCTTAAACCGGCCTGGGTAATGTGGCCAAAAGGCGACAGCGCGTCGCGGCACTTGTCGAGGAAGATCGCCTCGTACTGGCGCTTGAGCGCTTCCAGTTCCGGCGAACTGCTGAGCGCCGCAATCACCCCCGGGATTTCCCGACCCTGCAATAACACGCAATCCACATAGGACTCGGCGATCACCCAGGCACGCTCGTCCAGGGTGTCGCCACTGGCTGCGATGGCGTTGGCGAAGACCTGATCCTGGCGGGCATCGAAGTCCTCATACAACGCTGCCAGCAAACCGGCTCGCGTGACGAAATGGTCGTACACCACCGGCTTGGTCACGCCCGCCAACTCTGCCAGGCGGCCAAGGGTCAGGGCTTCGGTGCCTTCATCACGCACCAGTTGCCAGGCCACCTCCAAGAGTTGGCGCAGGCGATCTTCACGGGACAGGCGACGACGGGGGGCAGGGGATTCGCTGCTTGACATGCTTATATACCAAAAGTAACTTACTAATCGTAACTTAAGCCTAGGCTAACCCCAAAGGGAGTCAATGTCATGCATGCACTTATCGTTGTTGCTCACCACGACCCAAAATCCCTCACCCACAGTGTGGCAGCGCAGGTGGCCGCCGGCCTCACTGCATCGGGCCACACCTACGAAATCGCCGACATTGCCGCCGAAGGTTTCGACCCGCGCTACACCGCCGCCGACCACTTGGTGCATCGCACCCGCGCCACGCCACCGGTCGACGTGTTGGCCGAACAGGCCCGCATCGACCGCGCCGATGCGCTGGTGCTGGCGTTCCCGATTTACTGGTGGTCGTTGCCGGGCCTGCTCAAGGGCTGGATCGACCGCGTCTTCGTCAACGGCTGGGCCATCGACTACGGCCCCGACACTCCAGTGGTGAAAAAGCTGCGGCACCTGCAGGTGCATCTGCTGGCCCTGGGCGCAGCGGACGACGATGCGTTTGATCGACACGGCTACGCCAAGGCAATGCGCACGCAAATTGACTACGGGATCTTCGATTACTGTGGCGCGCAGGTGGTGACGTCGGCGTTGTTGCTGGAGTCGGAAAGCGGCGGGGTGCAGGCGCATCTGGACAAGGCCAGGGCCGTGGGCGAGGGGGTGTTCGACACCGAGACCGTCGCCGGTTGATTTAACCTTCGCGAAACAGGTCGTGGGCGTCCAGCAGGCGGTAGGCAATTTCCGGACGTTTCTCCATACCCCGGCGGATGGCGGCCGGGATGGATTGGCGGGTCTTGCGGCACATGCCTGGCAGCTCGTCGATCACGATCTGGATGCCGCGCATGCTCTTGACCTCGGTGTGGCCGGGGGCGACATGCACGCGGATGCCCAGGAGCTCGTACATCCGCTGCTGCATGTGTTCCAGGTCTTGCAGGCTCTTGAGGTCTTCAAGCCGGTCGAGCAGTTTTTTCTCTTCTTGGCGCGTGAGGTTGAGGATACGCAGGTCGGCGCCGGGTGCTTGCAGCAGTTGCTCGCGGTCGCAGACACAGGCGCCGGGTGGGCAGGGTTGGCGAATTGTCATGTGCGTTGCCTCCCCATTCCGACGCCGAGCCCTTAGTAGCTCAACTGAACCCCGAGACTGCCCAGGGCCTTCCAGTATTCAGGATAGGTCTTGGCCACGCAGTCCGGGTCCTGAATGCGGATGCCCGCGACTTTCAGCCCCGCCAGCGCAAAGCACATGGCGATGCGGTGGTCGGCATGGGTGTCGATCAGCGCGTTGCACGACGTACCTGCCAGGGCCGGATCGCTGGCCACCAGCAGGTCGTCGCCTTCGATGGTCGCCAGGCCTGGGCGGATTTCGTTCAGGCCGTCATGCAGGGCCTGTACACGGTCACATTCCTTGACCCGCAGGTTGGCCAACTCGGTGAAGCGCACCGGGGTGTTGTTGAACGCGGCGAGCACTGCCAGGGTCGGGATGGCGTCCTGCATCTGCGAGCCGATGACCGTGGCTTGCATGTTCGGGAACTGCGCGATCACGGCCTGGGCCTTGGCGTCGGGCTGGGTGAAGTCTTGCGCAGCCACGCCGATGTCGATGCGCCCACCGGTCAGCACTTCGGCAGCCCACAGGTAGGTGGCGGCGGAGGCGTCGGGCTCGATCAGGTAATCGTGGGCAGTGTAGCCGGTCGGGGCCACGCGCCAGGTGGTGTCGTTGACGGCTTCCACCTGGGCACCGAAGGCGCGCATGCAGTCCAGGGTCAGGTCCACGTAGCCACGGGCGCCGATGTCCTTGCCGGTCAGCGCCACTTCAATCGGCGCTTCGCCGCAGGCCGCGAGCATCAGCAGGGCCGATACGTATTGGCTGGAAAGGCCACCGTCGATCTCGAAGCGCTTGGCCTTGATCTTGCCCACGCCGTGCACGGTGACGGGTGGGCAGCCGGTTGGGCTGTCGACCTGGATGCCGTTTTGGCCGAGGGTTGCCAGCAGTGGGCCGATCGGGCGTTTTTGCATGTAGTCGTCGCCGTCGAGCACCACGGTGCCTTCGACGGTGGCCACGGCGGCGGTGAGGAAGCGCATGGCAGTGCCGGCATTGCCGAGGAACAGTGGCTGCGGTGGCAGTTGCAGTTTGCCTTGGCCGGTGACGACGAAGGTGGTGTCGTCGGGTTCGTCGATGGTGACGCCCATTTGGCGCAGGGCCACTGACATGTGGCGGGTGTCATCGCTCTTCAGGGCGCCGCTGAGGCGGCTGGTGCCCTTGGCCAGGGCTGCCAGCAGCAGGGCGCGGTTGGTGATGGATTTGGAGCCTGGGGGTGCGACCTTGCCGTTGAGGGGGGCGTTGGGCGGTGTAACGGTCACGGTTTTCTGCGAACTCAAGGTACAAGGCTCCTGATTCAAGGCAAGGTGGTATGGAGTGGCCGACGGGCGGACTCGAATGATCGGGTATAGATGTGGTGCTTGTCGAGCTTGGGGTCATGGGCGCTGATATTTACTGGGTGTACGTCGATCTGAATGTGGGAGCTGGCTTGCCTGCGATGGCGGTCTTCGGGTCGCTGTCAAATTCCGGCCAGCGTGTTTGTTTGATGGGGCGCCTCAGATCAAGATCTACAGCACTCAGGTCTGACAGCCGGCCTGAGTGGTTCGGGCAAAAGCCGGTACGTCCCGCAGCCTTTATCGCTTTGCCAACCAATAATCATGTAGCGCCCGCGCTGCCGGTTCGAGTTCGCTGACGCGCTGCTGGTGTGCTTGCACGTCCAGGTCGGCGGGCAGTTCGAAGTTGTCCTGTTCGGCGCACCAGGAGATTTTTTCCAGCAGTGCGGCCTGTTCAGGCGGCAGTTCCGGCCAGTTGCCAATGGCGGCGCCGCGGATGTAGCCGAAGCACCATTCTTCGGCCAGGGTGACGTCCCGGCCCTGGTGTTCGGTTTCATCGAAACGGGCCTTGAAGGCCTGGGCGTCGGTGGCCAGTTGGCCTGCCAGGGTGTTGAGGTGGCGCACGCACAGTTCGAGGAAACCCTGGGCTTCGTCCATGTTGTCCCACTCGGGGTTCTGGCCGCCCCAGATGGCCGGGAACCACTCTGCCACGTCCACCTGGACCGGGCTGGACACCAGCGCGGTGAAGTAGCCGTCGAGTTCGGCCAGGTTCAGCACCGAATGGTCGTCGCCGTACTTGAGCAGGGTGTTTTCGATAAATTCGAATTCGGCGGGGGTGAGGGGGTGGGCGTGCATGGGCATATCCTTTAAACGTCGAGCGCCGCAGAGGGGGCGGCTTAAAGCGCGAAGGATGGCGCGTGTGCGGGGTTTTATCCAGCGTTTTCCCAGCGCTGGCACAGCTTGCTCACACAGACGGCACCGACCACTGCGAGGATGATCGGCACCAGGAAGTCATGGTCAATGCGGGTGAACTCCGCCACCAGCACAATCGCGGTCAGCGGCATGCTCATGCTGGCGGCAAGGAAGGCCGCCGCGCCGATGATCGCAAAGGCGCCCAGCGGCACGCCGGGCCAGGCCAGGCTCCAGGCGCCGCCGAGGATGATTGCCAGCAGCGCGCCATTGGCCAGGCCGGGGGTGAGTAGCCCGCCTTCGGCGCCGGCGCGCAGGCTGCTGGTGGTGATCAGCACCTTGACCACCAACAGCAGCGCCGCCAGGCCGATGCTCAGTTCGTTGTCGAACCCCAGTTGCGCCGGGCCTTTGCCATTGCCGAGGATCTGCGGCAACAGCATCGCCAGGCCGCCGATCACGCTGAAGTTGATCAACGCCAGCACCGGCAGGCGCCACCCGCGTGCGGCATTGGCCCGCGCGGCGCCGGTCAGGCGGGTAAAACCATAGGCGGCCAACCCAAATACTGGGCCGCACACCACCGCCCAGGTGATCAACGCCGGGCTCAGCACAAAATGCGGCACAACGTATTGCGATTCCGCCCCCAGGCCGATCCACGCCACCGACGCGCCAATCGCCGAGGTGGCCAGTGCAATCAGCGCCGCTGGCCAACTGAACGCGCCCACCAGCACTTCCAGCACAAACACTGCGCCGCCCAACGGCACGTTGTACACCGCCGCGAGGCCTGCGCCGGCACCGCAGGCGACGATCAAGCGGTGCTGTTCCGGGGTCAATCGGGCGCGCCGGGACAGCCAACTGCCCGCCAATGCGCCGACCTCCCGTGGCGCCACTTCGCGGCCCAGGGGCGAGCCAAGGGCCACGGTGATGATCTGCAGCAAGGCGTGGGCGAGGGTGGTCTTGGGCGGCATGATCGGCATCTTTTCCGACACGGCTTGCTTGATGCTTACCAGCGGGCGGCCATAACGGTACACCGCCCACCAGCCCAGGCCGGCCACCAGGCCGCACGCTACCAGCACCGCCAAGCGTCGTTCGGGCGCGGCGGCGGTCACGCCCCACAGGAAGGTTTCATGGCTGACCAGGCTGTCGAGGCTATAGCCGTAGGCCAAGTGCTGAATGCCGTGCAGCAGCAGCGCCAGCAGCATTGCGCCGAGGCCGGCGCCAATGCCGGTGAACACGACCACCAGGGCCAGCATCAAGGATGAACGGAACGTGGACGGCATAAGCGGCTCCAGGCTGTGGCCCAGAGTGTATAACCGATCATCCGTGGCTTCTGGATGAAATGTATCGGCCTACCCTGAACCCCGCGCCTACAACATTTCATTACGTTTGCCCGTCCCGTTTTTGGCTGATGTGCCGTCGCGCACCCTTGTTATAGTCTGGCCTTTATCACTCGCCAGTCAGGGATCACTGCCATGTCCGAATACCAAGCTTTCGTCGTCGAACTCACCGGCAACGTTGCCCATGTGCAGATCAATCGCCCGGAAAAGATCAACGCAATGAACGCGGCGTTCTGGACCGAGATCATCGACATCTTCCAATGGATCGAAGACACCGACGCCGTACGCGCCGTGGTGCTCAGCGGTGCGGGCAAACATTTTTCCTCCGGCATCGACCTGATGATGCTGGCCTCGGTCGCCAATGAGTTCGGCAAGGATGTGGGCCGCAATGCGCGTCTGTTGCGCCGTAAAATCCTCGAGCTGCAAGCCTCGTTCAATGCCGTCGACAACTGCCGCAAACCGGTGCTGGCGGCAATCCAGGGCTATTGCATCGGCGGCGCCATCGACCTGATCAGCGCCTGTGACATGCGCTACGCCGCCGAGGGCGCGCAATTCTCGATCAAGGAAATCGACATCGGCATGGCGGCCGACGTCGGCACCCTGCAGCGCCTGCCGCGCATCATCGGCGACGGCATGCTGCGCGAGCTGGCCTATACCGGCCGCCAGTTCGGCGCCGAGGAAGCGCGCAGCATCGGCCTGGTCAATCGCGTCTATCCCGATCAGGACAGCCTGTTGGCCGGCGTCATGGAAATCGCCCATGAAATCGCCGCCAAGTCGCCGATTGCGGTCACCGGCACCAAGGCCATGATCAGCTACATGCGTGACCATACGATCAATGACGGCTTGGAATACGTTGCCACCTGGAACTCGGCTATGTTGCAATCCAACGACCTGCGCGTGGCCATCGCGGCCCACATGAGTAAGCAGAAACCCGAATTCGTGGATTGACTGACATGACCCCAGGCTGGATTACCACAACGCTGCTGGACAACGACACCCCCGGTGGCTGGGCCGTTGCCCGCAGCCGCGACGGCTTTTTGCATGACACCAACGGCCCCTTGTTCCCTCGGGAATGGCTCAAGCGCCAGGACCTGTCGGTGTTTGCCGAACACGGCATCGGCCACCTCGACGGCGAGCCGGTGTACCTGCTGGAACTCGATAGCGCCGGGGACGTGCCGGGCTGCAGTTGGCAGGGCTTGCGGGGCTTCATGCTGCAAGGCGACCACACCCTGTACAAAGTGCTGGGTTATGCCGCGCAGATCGGCACCTGGGCGCGGGAGCACAGGTTCTGTGGCAGTTGCGGCCAGGCCATGGTCCAGGTGCCGCGCGAACGCGCGATGCATTGCCAGGCCTGCGACTTGCGCAGCTACCCGCGGATTTCACCGAGCATGATCGTGCTGGTGACCCGCGGCGACGAGATCCTGCTGGCGCGTTCGCCACGCTTTGTGACGGGGGTGTACAGCACGCTGGCGGGGTTTGCCGAGCCGGGAGAGTCGGCCGAGGACTGCCTGATCCGCGAGGTTCGCGAGGAAGTGCAGGTGGAGGTCAAGAATATCCAGTACATGGGCAGCCAGTGCTGGCCATTCCCCCATTCGATGATGCTCGGCTTCCATGCCGAGTACGCCGGTGGCGACATCGTGCCCCAGGCCGATGAGATCGAGGACGCGCAGTGGTTCAACATCCACGACTTGCCGCCGCTGCCGGCGTCACGCTCGATTGCGCGTTACCTGATCGACCTCTACCTGGCCCGTCGCCTAGGCCACGCTGAACCAGTGCTGCCAGGCTAGGCGCACCGTCAGGCCGAGGACCACGGTGATAAACACCGGGCGAATGAATTTGGCGCCGCCGCTGATCGCGCTGCGTGCGCCAAAGAACGCGCCACACATCACCGACACGCCCATGGCCAGGCCGACGATCCAGTCCACCGAACCGTTGAAGATAAACACCGACAGCGCCGCCGCGTTGCTGACGAAGTTCATGCTGCGTGCCACGCCGCTGGCCTTCACCAGGTCGATGGGGTGCAACAGCATCGTGCTGACCGTCCAGAACGCCCCGGTGCCCGGGCCCGCCACGCCATCGTAGAAGCCCAGGCCGAAGCCCTGGGTGGACTGCCACTTCTTCTTGATCGGCGCGTCGGCGTCCAGCGGCGCCTTGGGCGTGCCGCCGAACAAGAGGTAAAGGCCGCAGCCGAACACGATCACCGGCAGCATCTTGTTCAGGGTTTCAGCCGGCAGGTAGTGGGCGACCACCGCCCCCGTGAGGGCGCCAATCAGCGTGCCGACGATGGCGTGCACCCACTGGCGTGGGTGGAACAGCTTGCGGCGATAGAAGGTAAAGCTGGCGGTCGCCGAGCCGAACGTGGAACTGAGCTTGTTGGTGCCCAGCACCAGGTGCGGTGGCATGCCGGCGGTGAGCAGGGCAGGTGTGGTGAGCAGGCCACCGCCGCCGGCAATGGCGTCGATAAAACCGGCGATAAAGGCAACAACCGCCAGGATGGCGAGGGTGGTGAGGTCTACGCTGAGTTCGAAGGGCATGGGTTGGGCTTATTATTGGCAGGGCGCTAAGCGAAAGGCCGCCATCTTACTCGCGGGGAGTCTGCAAATCCAAATGTGGGAGGGGGCTTGCCCCCGATGGCAGTGCCCCAGCTGACTCATCTTTAGCTGACCCACCGCTATCGGGGGCAAGCCCCCTCCCACATTTGAAGAGTGTTCACCGAGTCATTTGTGTGTTCCCAGCCACTCCAGCGCCGTGCGCCAGATACAAATCCCCAGGAAGTACGCCGACATCAACGACCACAACCCAAAGGTCCACGGGTTGGTGTTCGGGTAATCCACCACCATCAAGAAGCTGCACAGCAACCAGATAGTGGTCACGGCGATATTGATCGGCATGAAGCGCTTCACCCGGAACGGGTGCAGGAACTTCATCGGCGTCACGGTCAGCAGCGCCAGGCCAATCACGGTGAGCAGGGTTACCCAGGCTTCCGGCTGGATGATGTAGACGCACAGCGCAACCACGTTCCACGCGGCGGGGAAGCCGACAAAGTAGTTGTCCTTGCTCTTCATGTTCACATTGCAGAAACAGAACAGCGACGACACCAGGATCACCGACACGGTGAACAGGTGGGTGAAGTCCGGCAGGTCGATGTAGCGATAGATGAACAGTGCGGGAATGAACACGTAGGTGAGGTAATCGATCACCAGGTCCAGCACCGAGCCGTCAAAGCTTGGCAATACCGTGCTGACATTCACCCGTCGCGCCAGTGAGCCGTCGACACCGTCCACCACCAGCGCCAGGCCCAGCCACAGCAGGCAGGCCTTGGGTGAGTTTTCCAGCAGCGCCAGGGTGGCCAGGAAGGCCAATACCACACCGGTGGCGGTAAAGCCGTGGGCGCCCCAGGCTTTGAGTCTGGCTACATGCAGGGTCGATATCACGGGCGGTTCTCCAAAAGGTGAAACAGGGCAGCCGACAACGTGACGCCGTCGAGTCTGGCCGGGGAATGCAGGTATCGACCGGGAAGCGGGTAAGAAGGTTCACCACCCCGGTGTATCACTTAGCGTAGCAAGCGTAGGACGTTTCGGCATCAGCCCTGGCGGAACACCAGTGCCTTCAAGCCACTTTGTGGGTCGATATCCGGGAATTCCGGCGGATTTTGCAGGCGCTCCACGAAGCGCAGGCCGGGTGCCTCGCGGGTCACGCCGTCGATCAGGAAGTCTTCGCCGAAGGCTGGGTCGTTCATGCACGCCAGCACGGTGCCCTGTGGCGTGAGCAAGTCCGGGAGGCGGCGCAGCACACGCTGGTAGTCCTTGGTCAGCAGGAAGCTGCCTTTCTGGAACGAGGGCGGGTCGATGATCACCAGGTCATAGGGGCCGCTGTTGGTCACCTTGGCCCAGGACTTGAACAGGTCGTGGCCCAGGAAGCTGACCCTGCCCAGGTCATGACCGTTGAGCCGATGGTTGTCGCGGCCACGGCTCAGGGCACCACGGGCCATGTCCAGGTTCACCACATGCTCGGCGCCGCCTTCGATAGCGGCCACGGAAAAACCGCAGGTGTAGGCAAACAAATTGAGCACGCGCTGGCCCTTGGCCTGCTCGCGCACCCAGTTGCGGCCGTAGCGCATGTCGAGGAACAGCCCGCTATTCTGTTTTTTGCCCAAATCGATCAGGTAGCGCAGGCCGCCTTCGGTGATCGTCAGTTCGTCGACAGGACTGCCCGCCAACCACTCGGTGGTGCTTTGTGGCAGGTAGCGGTGCTGCAGTGCGACGGTATAACCGCCGAAGTGTGTTTGCAGCAGCTGTTTCAAGGCCTCCAGCGCTGCAGCGTCCGGCTCCTTGAACAACGACACCAGCAACACGCCTTGCAACCAGTCCACCGTGAGTTGCTCCAGGCCCGGCCAGCAACGGCCACGGCCGTGGAACAGGCGCCGGGTTTCCGTCGGCGGGGTCGCCAGGGCGGTGAACAAGTGGGCGTGCAGGGTGGCGAGTGCGTCTGGGGTCATCGTTAAACGTCAGTCATTGAGCGGGCGGCATTTTAAACACAATTGCGAGAGGAACGGGTGCTTGAGCACAACGTGCTGGGAAAAGGCCGAATGGCAGTGATTCATGCTCAAAATTCAGCTTCTAGCGCCGGATAACAGGCAAAAAATCCTCAGGCACCGACATAAACTGGAAAAAAAGCCCGGAGGTGCCCATGAACGGTTTCACACGTGCAGTGACTGATCAGCAAGAACTGGATGAATGGCGCGACGCCCTGGCATCGCTGGTCGCCAATGCCGGCCCGGCGCGGGCGCGACAGATCCTCGACCTGCTGGCCGAAGACGCCAGCGCTGCGCCCATCGACTGGAAACCGCGCCACGGCACGCCGTACATCAATAGCATCAGCGTGGAGCAGCAACCGGCGTTCCCCGGCGACCTCGCCACCGAAGAGCGCCTGGCCTCGCTGGTACGCTGGAATGCGCTGGCCATGGTGGTGCGCGCCAACCAGGCCTACGGTGAACTCGGTGGGCATATCGCCAGTTATGCCAGCGCGGCGGATTTGTTCGAAGTGGGCTTCAACCACTTTTTTCGTGCCCGACACGATGGGTTTGGCGGCGACCTGGTGTTCTACCAGCCGCATTCCGCCCCCGGCATTTATGCCCGTGCGTTCCTTGAGGGGCGCTTGAGCGAAAACGACCTAGCCCACTACCGCCAGGAGATCGGTGGGCCGGCCGTCGGCGCACGTGGCCTGTCGAGCTACCCGCACCCATGGCTGATGCCGGACTTCTGGCAGTTCCCCACCGGGTCCATGGGCATTGGTCCGATCAGTTCGATTTTCCAGGCGCGCTTCATGCGCTACCTGCAGCATCGCGGCTTGCAGGACACCACCGACCGCCACGTCTGGGGCGTATTCGGCGACGGCGAGATGGACGAACCGGAAAGCATGTCAGCCCTGACCCTGGCCGCCCGCGAAGGCCTGGACAACCTCACTTGGGTGGTCAACTGCAACCTGCAACGCCTTGACGGCCCGGTGCGTGGCAACGGGCGCATCATCGATGAACTGGAAGCCTTGTTTGCCGGCGCGGGCTGGAACGTGATCAAGCTGGTCTGGGGCTCGGACTGGGACGCCTTGCTGGCCAAGGACACGGACGGCGTGCTGGCCGAGACGTTGTCCAACACCGTCGACGGCCAATTCCAGACCTTCGCCGCCAAGGACGGCGCCTACAACCGCCAGCACTTCTTCGGCCAGAGTGAATCGCTGGCCCGGCTGGTTGAGGGCATGAGCGATGAGCAGATCGACCGCCTCAAGCGTGGCGGCCACGACATGGTCAAGATCCACGCGGCCTATCACGCGGCGCGTCGGGTCAAGGGCAAGCCCACGGTGATCCTGGCCCAGACCAAAAAGGGTTTCGGCATGGGCGAAGCCGGGCAGGGCAAGATGACCACCCACCAGCAGAAGAAACTCGACCGCGACGCGTTGATCGCCTTCCGCAATCGCTTCCAGTTGCCGCTGAGCGATGAACAGACCGGATCCCTGAGCTTCTTCAAACCCGCGCCAGACAGCCTGGAATTACGCTACCTGCACCAGCGGCGCCAGGCGTTGGGCGGCTATGTGCCCAGCCGCAGCCCGGTCGCCGCGCCTGTGAGTGTGCCGGCGGTGTCGGGCTACGCCGGTTTTGCCATCGCCGCCGACGGCAAGGAAATGTCCACCACCATGGCCTTTGTGCGCATGCTCACCAACCTGCTCAAGGACAAAGCCCTGGGCCCGCGCATCGTGCCCATCGTCGCCGATGAAGCGCGCACCTTTGGCATGGCCAACCTGTTCAAGCAGATCGGCATTTATTCCAGTGTCGGCCAGCGCTACGAGCCGGAAGACATCGGCTCGATCCTCAGCTACCGCGAAGCCACCGACGGGCAGATCCTGGAGGAGGGTATCAGCGAAGCCAGCGCCATCAGCTCCTGGGTTGCGGCGGCCACCAGTTACTCGGTGCATGGCCTGCGCATGTTGCCGTTCTACATCTATTACTCGATGTTTGGCTTCCAGCGCGTAGGCGACCTGATCTGGGCCGCCGCCGACCAGCGCGCCCGTGGCTTCCTGCTCGGCGCCACCGCCGGGCGCACCACCCTGGGCGGCGAAGGCTTGCAGCATCAGGACGGCAGCAGCCATCTCACCGCCGCCACCGTGCCCAATTGCCGCGCCTACGACCCGGCGTTCGCCGGGGAATTCGCGGTGATCCTCGACCACGGCATGCGCCAGATGTTGGAGCATGATGTGGACGAGTTTTACTACGTGACCCTGATGAACGAAAACTACCCGCAGCCCAGCCTGCCGGACGGGGTTGAAGCAGCGATCATCAAAGGCATGTACCGCCTGCAAGGCACCGCCGACGCCCAGGTGCGCCTGCTGGGTTCCGGCGCGCTGGTGCGTGAGGCCCAGGCAGCTGCGCAGTTGCTGGCGGAGGACTGGCAGGTGGCGAGCGAGGTGTTCAGTGTCACCAGTTTCAGCGAACTGGCACGGGACGCACGGGAGGTGGAGCGGTGGAATCGCTTGCATCCGCAGGCGGTCGCACGGGTTAGTCATGTGAATGAGTGCCTGCCCAGCGGCGCGCCGGTGGTGGCGGTTTCCGACTATGTGCGGGCAGTGCCGCAGATGATCGGCTCGTACCTGGATTCGCGCTACACGGTACTGGGCACCGATGGTTTTGGCCGCAGTGATACGCGGGCGGCGTTGCGGGATTTCTTCGAGGTGGATCGCCATCACCTGGTGCTGGCAGCGCTGACGGCGCTGGTGGAGCAGGGCAGCCTGCCGCCGCAGGTGTGCCAACAGGCGATCGAACGCTATGGCCTGCAAGCAGAACGCGAAGCCTCCTGGACGCGCTGACTGGCGCACATCCAAGTGTGGGAGCGGGCTTGCTCGCGAATGCAGTGGCTCAGGCAACAGATGTATTGACGGGCTCACTGATTTCGCGAGCAAGCCCGCTCCCACATGGAGCTTGTGGTGTTTTTAGACAGTGGCGATCAGGGCGGGCCCGAACGCTTCCTTCAGGAAGCCGGGGGCGATGTACCGTTCGTAATGCGCTTCGGACAAGAGGAAGAACTCCCGGTCAATCGCATCACGCAAATCCGCCAGGCTGCGCTCACGAAACTCCGGCAGCAATGCCAGCCCATACGCATCCAGCTTGGAGATCACCCGCGCGCCCCGTGCGATTAACTGGTAGGCCCAGCAATGCGGGGACTGGTGCGGCATAAAGCGGATCTTGCGATTTTCCAGTTGCTGGCGCAGCAGGTGCGCGTCAAACACCTCCAGCTTGCTGGCCATCACCTGCACCAGCAAGTGCTCCAGGCGCAGCCACACTGCCTGTTTTTCCTCGGCGTTGTAGCCGTTCCACTGGATCACTTCGTGGTGGTAACGCTTGCAACCCCGGCAGACCAGGTCCCCGTAAACGGTGGAGCACAGGCCGACGCAGGGGGTTTTGATGGTTTGATTGGGCATAAGTGGCAATTTGCAAAGTCTGTAAAACACCGCAGACCCAATGTGGGAGCGGGCTTGCTCGCGAATGCAGAGTGTCAGTTGATAAATCTGGTAACTGATACACCGCTTTCACGAGCAAGCCCGCTCCCACAGTCAGGTCTGTGTCGTTGATTAATCCCAGCTCAGCGCGCCGCCAGTCTGGTATTCGATTACACGGGTTTCGAAGAAGTTTTTCTCTTTCTTCAAGTCCATGATCTCGCTCATCCACGGGAACGGGTTAGTCGTCCCCGGATACTCTTCCTTCAAGCCAATCTGCGACAGACGACGGTTCGCGATGAACTTGAGGTAATCCTCCATCATCGCCGCGTTCATCCCCAGCACGCCGCGCGGCATGGTGTCGCGCGCGTATTCGATCTCCAGTTGAGTCCCTTGCAGGATCATCTGGGTCGCTTCTTCCTTCATCTCGGCATCCCACAGGTGTGGGTTTTCGATTTTGATCTGGTTGATCACGTCGATACCGAAGTTCAAGTGCATCGACTCGTCACGCAGGATGTACTGGAACTGCTCGGCGACGCCGGTCATTTTGTTGCGACGGCCCATGGACAGGATCTGGGTGAAGCCGCAATAGAAGAAGATGCCTTCCAGGACGCAGTAGTAGGCGACCAGGTTGCGCAGCAGCTCTTTGTCGGTCTCGACGGTGCCGGTTTCGAACTTCGGATCGGAGATCGAACGGGTGTACTTCAGGCCCCAGGCGGCCTTTTTGGCGACCGATGGAATCTCGTGGTACATGTTGAAGATCTCGCCTTCATCCATGGCCAACGATTCGATGCAGTACTGGTAGGCGTGGGTGTGGATCGCTTCTTCGAAGGCCTGGCGCAGGATGTACTGGCGGCACTCCGGGTTGGTGATCAGGCGGTACACGGCCAGCACGAGGTTGTTGGCCACCAGGGAGTCGGCGGTGGAGAAGAAGCCGAGGTTGCGCATGACGATGCGACGTTCGTCGTCGGTCAGGCCTTCAGGGTTTTTCCACAGCGCGATGTCGGCGGTCATGTTGACCTCCTGCGGCATCCAGTGGTTGGCGCAGCCGTCGAGGTACTTCTGCCAGGCCCAGTCGTACTTGAAGGGCACGAGTTGGTTGAGGTCGGCGCGGCAGTTGATCATGCGCTTTTCGTCAACGGCGACGCGGGCGGCGGAGCCTTCCAGCTCGGCGAGGCCTTCGGCGACGTCGAGTTTGTCGAGGGCGGCCTTGGCGCGGATGATCGCGGCGGAGTCGTTGGCGGTCACGTTACGGGCTTCCAGCGCAGCGGCGGCGCCGGCACCGTCGAGACGGTCCATGTTGGCTTCACTGGCGTGGCCGGCGTTGGCGCCCTTGATCACCGCTGCACCGGTGTCTTCGTTGTCGACTTCATCCCAACTCAGCATTGAAATACTCCTTCCTGGTCTGTTCTGACGGCGTGTGAACCCGTCCAAAAATATGCAATTTGCAGGCTACTAGGCATTGAAATACTGCGCGTAGTGTGGTCGGTAAATATCGATTCTGCACACTATGTAGTGGTCTGTTCTGTTTGTGGGCACACTATATGGTGTGTAACTACGATGGTCAACGCACAAGACCGCCGCCGATGTCGCAGGGGTATGAGCAAAACTCACAGCCCATGACTTTTAATGGTTACGCCCGCCCTCAGCGCCAGTGCTAAAAATTTGCCAACCAGCTCCCCATAACAACAAAGAGCGTTTGCGCAATGAAAACACTGGATCTCTACATCGGCGAAGGTTTCGAAGGCCCGGGCGTCAACGCGGCCCATATCAACATCCTGATCGGTCCACGCAACGGCCCGGCCGGCCAAGCCTTCGCCAGCAGCCTCGCTTCCCCCAGCCAGGGGCACTGCCCGTTCATGGTGATTGCCCAGCCGAACATCCCGGTCAAGCCCATGACCCTGTACGTCAACAAGGCCGCAATCAGCAGCGACCTGCACGGCAACGCCACCTGGGGCGCGTCCCAGGCCGGCATCGCCAAGGCGGTGCTTGAAGCCTTGCTCGACGGCACCTTGCCCGCCGAGGCCGAAGACGAGTGGGCCATTGTCACCGCCAACTGGGTCAACCCCGCCTGCGATGACCTCGACGCCGTCTACCTGAACAACTACAACGCCTGCCGCACCGCGATCCGTGCCGCCCTGACCGGCACGCCGTTCACCGCGCAACTGGCGGATGTGGTCAACCACATCAGCAACCCTTTCTACACGCCCAAGGCCTGAGGAGATTCCCATGCAATACGTTCGTTTGGGCAATTCCGGCCTGCAAGTCTCGCGCCTGTGCCTGGGCACCATGAACATGGGCACCCCGGATTGGAAACCGTGGATCTTCGACGAAAAGCAAAGTGAGCCCATCGTCGCCCACGCGCTGGACAACGGTGTCAACTTCATCGACCTGGCCGACTTCTATTCCGCCGGCGTCGGCGAGGAAGTGGTAGGGCGCATCCTCAAGCGCGTGGCGCGGCGTGACGACATCGTGGTCACCACCAAGGTCGGCTACGGCACCCGCAGCGGTATCAACGCCAGCGGGCATTCGCGCAAGCACATCATGGACAGCATCGACGCGTCCCTGAGCCGCCTGGGCATGGATTACGTCGACGTGTTCATGTTGCATTACTTCGACGTGAACACCCCCGTGGAAGAAACCATGAGCGCATTGAACGACATCGTGCGTTCCGGCAAGGCGCGCTACATCGGCGTGTCGACCATGCTCACCGGCCAGTTGGCGAAAATCCTCATGGCCTGCGAGCGCAATGGATGGGTCAAGCCGATCAATATGCAGCTGCAACTGAATTGCGCCTACCGTGAAGAAGAGCGCGAGATGATCCCGTTCTGCCGCGACCAGGGCCTGGGCGTCTCGGTGTTCAGCCCGCTGGCCCGTGGCTTGCTCACCGGCGAGGTGCAATCGACCCGCAACCAGACCGACTTCTTCACCCAGCAGATGTACAGCGACCAGGCCTCGTTCGACATCGCCCACTCGGTGCAACGCGTGGCCCGCGCCCGTGGCGTCTCCAACGCACAGATCGCCCAGGCCTGGGTCGCCAACCACCCAGGCGTCGATGTGATGCTGGTCGGCGCCGACACCACCGAACAATTCGACAGCGCCCTGGCAGCTCTCGACACCCAACTGGATGCCGAGGAGCTGCACGAACTGGAACGCAACTACACCCCGTGCGATGTGATCAACGACTACACCGCCGGCAAGCGCATCCTGCGTGCGGCCCGCCCGGGCCTGGACCGTTTCAACCTGATCGAGGCCGTGGCATGAACCCGCTGATCCGCAATGGCAACTACATCGATGGCCAATGGTCGAGCGGTGGGCCGACCTACCCGGTGCTTAACCCGGCCAATGGCGCGCTGATTACTGAGGTACAGCGCGCCACCGCCGAAGAAACCAACCTGGCCATCGACGCCGCCAACCGCGCGTTGCCGGCCTGGCGCAAGCTCACCGCCAAGGAACGCAGCCAGCGCCTCAAGCGCTGGAGCGAGCTGATGCTCAGCAACCAGCAGGACCTGGCGCACCTGCTCAGCCTGGAACAGGGCAAGCCGCTGGCCGAGGCCATGGGCGAAGTGGTCTACGCCGCGAGCTTCCTGGAGTGGTTCGGCGAAGAAGCCAAGCGCGCCTATGGTGACGTGATCCCGAGCCACAAGGCGGATGCACGCATCATCGTGGTCAAGGAAGCCATCGGTGTGGTCGCGGCGATCACACCGTGGAACTTCCCCCTGGCCATGGTCACCCGCAAGGTCGGCCCGGCGTTGGCGGCGGGGTGCACGATGATCCTCAAGCCATCGGAAGAGACGCCCTTGTCGGCGTTTGCCCTGGCGGTGCTGGCCGAACAGGCGGGAATTCCGGCCGGCGTCTTCAACATCGTCTCCGGCGACGCCGTGGCGATTGGCGGTGCGCTGCAAGCCTCCAGCGTGGTGCGCAAGCTGTCGTTCACCGGTTCCACCCGCACCGGCAAGCTGCTGATGCGCCAGGCGGCCGACACGCTGAAAAAGGTCTCCCTGGAGCTGGGCGGCAACGCGCCGTTTATCGTGTTTGACGACGCCGACCTCGACGCCGCCGTCAAAGGCGCCATGGCCTCCAAATTCCGCAACACCGGGCAGACTTGTGTGTGCGTCAACCGCTTCTTTATCCAGGACGACGTGTACGAGGCCTTCACCCGCAAACTGGCAGAGGCAGTGGGCGCCATGCGGGTCGGCAGCGCCCTGGACGGCGACACCGAGCAAGGCCCTCTGATCAACGCCGCCGCCCTGGCCAAGGTCGAAGCCCATGTCGGTGATGCCCTGGAGAAGGGCGCGAAGCTGCTGTGCGGCGGCCGTCGCCATGCGTTGGGCGGCACCTTCTTCGAACCGACCATCCTCACCGAGGCCCACGGCGACATGCTCATCGCCCAGGAAGAAACCTTTGGCCCGGTGGCCGCGTGCTTCCGGTTCAAGGATGAAGCCGACGTGCTGCAACGCGCCAATGACACGCCGTTCGGTTTGTCCGCCTACTTCTACAGCCGCGACATCGGCCGCGTGTGGCGCATGGCCGAAGGCCTGGAAGCCGGCATGGTCGGTATCAACGAAGGGATCATCTCCACCGAAGTCGCGCCGTTTGGCGGCATCAAGGAATCCGGCCTGGGCCGCGAAGGCTCCAAGTACGGGTTGGATGACTACCTGGAGATCAAGTACCTGCTGATGGGCGGCCTCTAATCCGCTGTGATTTTGCTGTGGTGAGCGGGCTTGCCCCGCGCTGGGGCGCGAAGCGGCCCTCATTCAGACAACTCAGTCATCCAGCCAGGCTTCATTGGCAGGTTTTGGGGCTGCTGCGCGGCCCAGCGCGGGGCAAGCCCGCTCACCACAACATCCCGCTCGCTACAAAAGTTCGCTTTTCGTTACTCCGTCAAGAACAACAATAGGAGAACACCATGACTGCTCAATCGATCAAAATCGACGACCTGCCGATCGGCCGTTTTCACCTGAAAATCGCCGGCCTGACCTTCGGCGCGCATTTCACCGACGGCTATATCCTCGGCCTGATCGGTATCGCCTTCACCCTGCTGAGCCCACAGATGCAACTCGATGCCTTCTGGCAAGGCCTGATCGGCGCCTCGGCCCTGATCGGCCTGTTCCTGGGCAGTCTGTTTTTTGGCTGGATCTCTGACACCCTCGGCCGGCAAAAAATCTTCCTGGTCAGCTTTGTGCTGATCACCGTGGCCTCGGTCATGCAGTTCTACGCCGAAACGGCCATGGGCCTGCTGCTGTGCCGCATCCTCATCGGCATTGGCCTGGGTGGCGACTTCAGCGTCGGCCACGCCATGCTGGCCGAGTTTTCACCGAAGAAACACCGCGGCGTGCTGCTCGGTTCGTTCAGCGTGATCTGGACCTTCGGCTATGTGGCCGCGACCTTTGTCGGCACCGCCATGCTCAGCCTGGGCGACGATGCCTGGCGCTGGATGCTGGCGTCGTCGGCAATACCCGCCGGCTTGATCCTGATCGCGCGCATCGGCACCCCGGAATCGCCGCGCTGGCTGGTCAACCGTGGGCGCATCGCCGAGGCCCGCGCCATCGTCAAGAAACACCTTGGCGAGCACGTGGTGCTGGATGAAGAACCGTCGATCCAGGCCCGTTCTGGCTACGGCGTGCTGTTCAGCCGTGAATACCGCAAGCGTACCGCGTTCAATTGTTTGTTCTTCGTGTGCATCGTCATGCCGTATTTCGCGATCTATACCTTCCTGCCGTCGATCCTGCAGAAGATGGGGCTGTCCCAGGGCTTTGGCACCGAGTTGCTGCTTAACCTGCTGCTGATTGTCGGTGCGCTGATTGGTATCTGGTGCACGGTGAAGTTCTCGCGCCGGGGCTTCTTGATCAACGCGTTCATCATCCTTGCGGCGGCATTGTTTCTGTTGGCGGTGTTGCCGGGGAGCCTGGCGTGGTTGATGGTGCTGACCTTCGGCATCTTTACCTTGGTGCTGTCGGCGGTGAGCAATCTGGTGGGGGTATTCCCGGCAGAAAGCTTCCCCACCGAAGTGCGCGCCAGTGGCATCGGCCTGGCCACGGCGGTCAGTCGCCTGGGCTCGGCGATCAGCACCTTCCTGTTGCCGGTGAGTGTGGCCGGGATCGGCTTGAGCCCGACCATGGGCATTCTCGCGGCGATCCTGGTATTTGGCGCGATCATTTCCTGGGCCTGGGCGCCGGAAACCAAGGCGTTGACCTTGAGCCAGGCGTGCAAGGCCGAGGCGCCCCCGGTGTCAGGGGTTGCTGACCTGGCCCAGCCACTGCGTAAACAACCGCACCTTGGATAAACCCTGTTTGTCCGTCGCCACATCCAGCCAATAGCCATAGGGGCCGATCACCTCCACGGGGGTGATCGGCAACAGGCTGCCGTTGGCCAATTCCCGTTCGATCATCTGCCGGTCGATCACCGCCAAGCCACCGCCTGCCAGGGCGGTATGGATCACTTGGTCAAGGGTGCTGAATTCCAGGCCCTGGTCGGCATCGATATCCTCCCGGCCCATGGCCGCCAACCAGTTCTCCCAGACCTTCAAGCGTTTGCCGTCGTGCAGGATGTGCAGCAACGGGGAGCGCCGCAGGTCCGGCGGCTGGCCGTCGGTGAACAACTCCGGGCTGGCCACGGCGATGTGGCGTTCCATCACCAGCAGTTCGCTGCGGCACTGGGCCGCCGGTGCCAGGCCGAAGCGGATCTGGCAGTCGATTTCCGCGAGGCTGTCGTGGGTCGCCTGGTGGGTGACGCTGAGGTTGATGTCCGGGTAACGCTCGCAGAAACGCCGCAAGTGCGCGGATAACCAGCGCGTGGCCCAGGTCGGCGGCGCGACGACGCGCAGGCGCTGGCGCAGGTTGGGCACGCGCACGGCTTGCAGGGCGCGCTCGATGTGGTCGAAGGCGTCGCTCAAGTGCGGGGAGAGGGCGAAGCCGGCTTCGGTGAGGGACAGCCCTTGAGGGGTGCGGATGAAGAGCGCAACGCCGAGGTAGTCTTCCAGTTGCTTGATCTGCCGGCTGACCGCACCCTGGGTCACGTTGAGGCCCACGGCGGCCTGGCTGAAGCTGCGGTGGCGGGCGACCTCTTCGAAGACGCGCAGCATGGTGAGGGCAGGGAGGTGGCGCATGGTTTGGGTTCCACACTGTATTTTTAGGGTGTTGGTGCTGGCTTCTTCGCGGGCAAGCCCGCTCCCACAGGGGAATGCATCCAAACTGTGGGAGCGGGCTTGCCCGCGAAAGCGCCAGAACTAAAGACGCCTGTTAGAAGTAATACCCAATGTTCATGTACAGCTGATTTTCCCACTGGTTGCTACCCCCAGCCCCCAGGCTCTGGGTATAGCTGCTGCCACCAATGTACGGGTCGTTCTTGCCGATCAACCACTCGGTGGCGATCCACAATTTGCTGAACGAGAACGACGTGCCGAGGATCACCCGCTGCGACGTCTTGAACTCATCGGCAGATTTATCAAAGGCGCTGTAGTTGGCATACAGCTTCACACCGCTGACCTGATCCCACAGGTATTTGCCGCCCACGTCGTAGCTCAAGTCGGCCACATAGAGGTTGCCGCGACTGGCGACGTTGAAGGTGCCGTCATAGCCGCCCAGGGTCACCACTTCGTCAGTGCCGGCATTGCGCGGCGACATCTGTTGGCGTGCCGCCTGCAATTGCAGGCCCCACGGACCGTTTTTGCCCAGGTAGTGGATGGCCACGGCGTTGCGGCGGCCGTCGTTGCCGGTGTCTTTGTTTTCCAGGGTCGAGGTCAGGCCCGACAGGCCCACTTCGGACTTCCAGTCGCCCAGGTCCAGGGCCTTGGCCACGCGCAGCACCACCGTGTTGCGTTCCTGGTTGTCGCTGCCGTCGGCCACGTAGCTGTCGGCGCCGGAGACCACGCTGGAATAGGTCACGCCCTTGCTGGTGCCCTTGCCTTGCCAGGCCGGGCGCAGGTAATAGCCGGCCTGGATATTCCAGTCGCCGGTCTGCTGCACGTACTTGGCGCCGACCTGCTGCACGTCTTCCAGGCCGATCACGTTGCCCAGGGTTTCGTAGAAGGTGCTGCCGAAGTAGGGCTGCAAGCCGAATGGCACCGTGTTCAAACCCACCTGCACTTGTTGCTCGGGGCTGAACTTGTAGCCGACCCAGGCGAACTTGGCGAACTGGATATCGCCGTAGTTCTTGGTGTACTGGTAAGGGTACGAACGCCCGTAGAAACGGTACTGCGCCTCGCCGATCCAGCTGTCGGAGTTGTACTTGGCGCTGAGGAATACGGTGTCCAGGCCGAACTTCTGGATATCGCGGTCCGGGTCGTAGTCCCAGCGCGCACGGATGGCGCCGCCGAGGTCGAGGTTGTCGGTGACCTGCACGGCCATGGCCGGGCTCGCCAGGGCGCCGAGCACGGGGATGAGGGTGAAGTAGCGCATCGTTGGTCGCATGGTTTTACTCTCGTTTTTAGTTTTTTTGGGGCAACAGCAGCCCGTTGCCGCAGCGAACGCTGCGACGCGGGGAAAAGGGTTGGGCTCAGTGCGCGGCGGGGCGGATCAGCCGCAAGGGCGGCCCGGCAGCGGGCAGGTCGGACGCACCCGGCGCCGCCGCCAGCAGTGCCTGGGTGTAGGCATTGTGCGGACGCAGCAGTACCTGCTCGGCGGTGCCGTACTCCACCACTTCGCCTTGGCGCATGACCGCGATGTGGTCGCTGATCTGCGCGGCCACCCGCAGGTCATGGGTGATGAACAGGATGCTCAGGTTCAGTTGCTGCTGCAGCTCGGCGAGCAATTCCAGTACCTGTTTTTGCACCGACACATCCAGCGCCGAGACGCTCTCATCGGCAATCAGCACTTGCGGGCGCATCGCCAGGGCGCGGGCAATACCGATGCGTTGGCGCTGGCCACCGGAAAACTGCCGGGGCTTGCGCTGCAGAGCGTCGCGCTTGAGCCCGACTTGTTCGAGCAAGTCGCCGGCCTCGGCCCAGGCGTCCTTGGCCGACAACCCACGCAATTGCGCCGCGCGGGCAATGATGTCGCCGACGCGGTGGCGTGGATTCAACGAGCCATACGGGTCTTGGAAAATCATCTGGATCCGCCGCCGATTGGCCGCCAGTGCGGCGCCGCTGAGGGCCAGGAAGTCGGTATCGCCAACCCACACATGGCCGCTGTCGCTGTCCACCAGGCGGATTGCCGCCTTGACCAGCGTGCTCTTGCCCGAGCCGGACTCACCGACAATTGCCAGGGTCTTGCCCCGTGGCAGGTTCAGCGACACATTGCGCAGCGCCGCCACCGAGCGGCCGCCGACGGTGTAGGTCTTGGTCAGGTGCTCGATGCGCAAGGCCATTTCGCCGTCGACGCTCGGCACATGCAGTTCGGGGTGCAGCGCCGGCACTGCCGCAATGAGTTTGCGGGTGTAGGCATGGCCCGGCGCGTTCAGCACCTGGTCACGCTCGCCGATTTCCACCAGGCGGCCGCCTTCCATCACCGCAATACGGTCGGCAATCTGCGCCACCACGCCAAAGTCATGGGTGATAAACAGAATGCCGTGCTGGCCGCGTCCACGCAGGTCACGCACCAGTTTCAGCACCTGGGCCTGGGTGGTGACGTCGAGGGCCGTGGTGGGCTCGTCGGCGATCAGCAAGTCCGGGTTCATCGCCAGCGCCATGGCGATCACCACCCGCTGGCATTGGCCGCCGGATAACTGATGGGGAAAGCTGTTGGCAATGCGTGGCGGGTTCGGCAGCTGGGTGGATTCCAGCAGCGCGAGCATGCGTTCACGGCGCTCGGCGGCGGGCATCTGCGGGGCATGGATGTCGAAGATTTCTTCGACCTGCTTGCCAATGCGAATCGCCGGGTTCAGCGCGGCCATGGGTTCCTGGAAGATCATCGCGATGCGGTTGCCACGCAGGGCGCGCAGGCGGGCGTCGTCCAGGGTGCAGATATTCTCGCCGAGAAAGTCGATCACGCCCCCGGCATGCCGCAGGCCTTTGGCGTAATCGCCCATGATCGCCGCCGACAGCACGGATTTTCCCGAGCCGGACTCGCCGATCACACACAGGATTTCACCCTTGCGCACCTCCAGGCTGATGCCCTGCACGGCGTGGCTGCGGTCGGCGCCGATTGGCAGTTCGACCGAGAGGTTATCGACCCGCAACACGGTTTGATGGCGGCTCATGTTCAACTCCTTGCGCCTTGCTGCGCGTGTTCATCCAGCCCGTCGGCGAGCAGGCTCAGGCCGAGCATCAGGGTGGAGATGGCGATGCACGGGAAGATCACCAAATGCGGAAAGGAAATGGCCATGGCGCGGCCGTCGTTGATCATGCCGCCCCAGTCCGGGGTGGGCGGCGGCAGGCCGAGGCCGAGGAAACCCAGGGCGCCGATCATGATCGCGGTGTAGCCGATACGCAGGCAGAAATCGACGATCAGCGGGCCGCCACAGTTGGGCAGGATCTCCACCAGCATGATGCGCAGCGAGCCTTCACCCTGGGTGATGGCGCTGAGCACGTAGTCGCGCGAGCGTAGGTCGATGGTCAATGCACGCATGATGCGGAAGATCGCCGGGGCGCTGGTGAAGGTCACCGCAATCAGGATATTCAGCGCCGACGCTCCGAGGGCGATGATGATCACGATGTACAGCACCAGCACCGGGAACGACAGCACGGTGTCGGCCACGTAGGACAGCACTGCGTCGACCCAGCCATTGAAGTAACCGGCGCACAGGCCCATGGCGATGCCGACGGCAAAGGCGGTGAGGGTGGCGAGGATCGACCAGAACAGCACCGTGCGCGTGCCCCAGATCAGGCGCGAGAGGATGTCGCGGCCGATCATGTCGGTGCCGAGCAAGAAGCGGGCGCCGTCTTCCCCGGCGGTCATCGGCGAGAGCAGCGGGGTGAAGCTTTCCAGTGGGTCATGGGGCGCCAGCCATGGCGCGCAGAGGGCGACCAGCACCCAACCGCCGACCAGCAGCAAGCCGAGCAGGGCCAGGGGATGCTTAAAAGCGTTGAGCAGGTTCATTGGCGGCCTCCGCCGAGACTGCGCAGGGTGATGCGCGGGTTGAGCCAGGTGTAGGCCAGGTCCGAGAAGATCTTGCTGATACCGACCACCACGCCGCTGATCATCGCGCAGGCTTCGATCAGGTAGACATCGTGGTTCAGCGACGCGGTGTAGAGCAGCGAGCCGAAGCCCTTGTAGGCGAAAAACACCTCCACCACGATCACGTTCGACAACAACCACGGGATGTACAGCATGATCACCGTGACCGGCGCGATCAGCACGTTGCGCAGCGCATGGCGCAACACGATGCGCGGGGTGGACGCGCCCTTGAGTCGCGCGGTACGGATGTACGGCGCCTGCATCACCTCGACCATCGAGGCGCGAGTGATACGCGCCAGATAGCCGATGCCGAACAGGCACAGCACCATCAGCGGCAGCACCAGTTCCACCGCGCTGAAACCGTCGCTCATGCTGCTGACACCGGGCAGCCAGTTGAGCCAGAACACAAAGATCGCCGAGACGAACACCGCGCTGGCGAAATCCGGGATCGAGGTGGTGACAATCGACAGGAACGACACCAGCCGGTCGACCGGCGAGCCCTGGCGAATCCCTGCGAGGACGCCCAGGGTCAGCGCTACCGGAACCATCACCAGCAGGGCCAGGCCGGCCAGGGTCAAGGTTTGCCACAGGTTGGGCAGCAACAGCTTAAGCACCGGTTCACGGAAGTACACCGAGGTGCCCCAGTCGCCGCTCACGAAGGCCTTGAGCCACACCAGGTAGCGCCACGCGAAAGGTTGGTTGTAGCCGTGTTCCAGCAGCCACGCCGCGCGCTGGTCGGCGGCGGAGTAGGGGCCGAGGACGTTGATTGCTACGTCCTCGATATTCAGCTCCAGCGCCAGGAACACAATCAGCGACACCGACAGCAGGGTCGCCAGCAGCATCAGCAGTTTGCGCAATAGAAAATGAGCCATCAGGTGCATGCTCCGACAGGGAAGGGGTTACAGCGCTTATGAATCAGGCGCTCAGCCAGACATTGCCCATGGGATAGAAATCGGAAGGGTGCACCTGGAAGCCCTGCACCTTTTTGCTCACGGCAGTGAACTTGTCGCCCCAGAACGGCTGCACGATCACGCACGCGTCCTGCAGGATCTGCTCGACGCTTTGCATGGCCTGCGCACGTTGTTTCGGGTCGATGATGCCCATGGCCTTGTCCAGGGCCGCGTCGAAGGCCGGGTCGCTGTAGTGGCTTTCGTTCCAGGCACCGCCGCCGCGATAGGCCAGTTCGAGGGACATCACCCCGAGCGGGCGATGGGCCCAGTAGGTGAGGCTGAACGCGGCCTTGTCCCAGATTGGCCAGTACTGCGCGGCGGGAACGACCTTGAGGTTGATGCGGATGCCGGCTTCCAGGCAGTTCTGTTGCAGGATCTGCGCGCAGTCCTGCTCATAACGGCCCTGGGTGTTGCCGACGATCAGGTCAATGTCCAGGCCATTGGCAAAGCCGGCCTCGACCAGCAGTTTTTTCGCCGCCGCCACATCGCGCTCGCGCTTGGGCAGGGGGAAGTATTCGGGGTGGGACGGCGCCACGTGATGGTCTTCACCCAGGGTGCCCATGCCGCGATAGGCGACCTTGAGCATCTGGGCGTTGTCGGTGCACAGCGCCACGGCTTTGCGCACCCGCACATCGGTAAACGGCTTTTGGTCGCAGGCCATCCGCATCACCACGGTCTGCGCCGATTTACAGCTGAGCAGTTGCGCGCCGGGCAGGCGCTTGGCCAGGTCGAGTTCGGCCACGGTCACGCGGTACAGCACGTCGACCTGCCCGGCTTGCAGGGCGGCGAGGTGAGTGGACACGTCGGTGCCCATGTCGATGTAGCGCAGTTCGTCGAGGTTGGCGGGCTTGCCCCAGTAATCGGCGCGCTTGGCGAAGGTGGCCTGCTTGTTCACCGCAAACGACACCAGCGTGAACGGCCCGGTGGCCAGCGGGTTCTTGGCCCAGTCATCGCCGGCCTTGAAGCTGCGGTGCACGAGGGCGCAGGTGAAGGCGTTGAGCATCTCCGGGATCGCCAGGATCGGCCGCTTGAGGTGCAGGCGGAACTGGTAGTCGCTGACTTTCTCGAAGGCCTTGATGTCCTGGAACGCGGTGCGGTTGACCGACTTGGAATCGGCGGCGATCCAGCGTTGGATATTGTGCTGCACGTCGTCGACGTTGAAGCTGTCGCCGTTGGTCCACTTCACGTCCTGGCGCAGGTTGAAGGTCCAGGTGGCGAGGTCCTCGGAAGGGCTCCAGCTTTCGGCGAGGTAAGGGTGGGTGATGTTATCGGCATCGACCCAGGTCAAGTACTCCAGGGAGTTGCGCAGCAGGTTCGAGGCTTCAATCCAGGTGATCAGCATCGGGTCCTGGATTTCCTGGATGGCGCAGGCAAACCGCAGGCTGCCACCTTGTCGGGCCGGCGTGCCATCGGCGGCCTGGGCGTCGTTGCCCAGCAGGGCCGAGCCGATGAAGCTGGAGGCACTGGCCACGGTGATGCCGAGCAGGGCGGCGGTGCGCAGGAATTGGCGACGGTTGATCTCGCCGCGTTGCACCTGGGTGCACAAGGCGTCGACGGCGGGGTGCGGCGCGTTACCGTCCAGGGTCGCAAGAACGTTGGAGTCGGACATGGGGCTGCTCTCATGTTGTTTTTATTAGAGATGGCCGCAGTTTTGTCATCCGCGCAAAGATCGACAAACGATAAATTCAGGGGTTAAACGTTCGTTAAACGCATGTTAGTCCGCGCCATGGGTGCAAGGCGTCGAGATAGACGCGCCGGTTGATACAAAAAATCATGTTGGCTAGGAAATTCCCTCTGGCTCATGGGATGCTTGGCACCTCGTCAGCCGTCTTCGAGTGCCCTTCATGAAACGCAAAATGCCCGGTCTCAATGCCCTCAAGGCCTTCGAAGTGGCCGGCAGTACCGGCAGTTTTACCCGGGCTGCCGAGCTGTTGAACGTGACCCAGAGTGCGGTCAGCCGCCAAGTGCGGCAGCTGGAAGAACAGCTGGGCGAGCACCTGCTGGAGCGGCGCCACCACCACCTGGAACTGACCAGCGCCGGTCGCGTATTGCTGCGCGCACTGCACCAATCGTTCGACAAGATCGAGCTGACGGTGCGCAGTATCCAGCAGAAAACCCACTCCAACCGCCTGCACATCAACGCACCGCCGACCTTCACCAGCCGCTGGTTGATGCCGCGCCTGGGGCGTCTGCGCGAGGCTCATCCCGAGCTGGAGTTGAGTATCACCACGTGCCTGCAGGACAGCTTGGCGCAGACCAGCACCCTCGATTGCGCGATTCGTTTTGGCAATGGTGAGTGGGATGGGTTGGACAGTTCGCTGTTGATTCAGGAGCGGCACATTGCGGTGTGTGCGCCGTCGCTGTATGCCCGTGAGTGCATTGATGGGGTGGACCTCAATCGCATGACGTTGCTGCATGTGTTGGCCAGTGAGGACCAGCGTTACCTCACTTGGAAGCACTGGCTGGACGCGGCGCGTATTCATGGCGTGGACACTCAGGGGGGGTATGAATTCGATTTGTTGGACCTGGCGATACGCGCGGCTACCGATGGGTTGGGGATTACGATTGCCGACTGGCATATGGTGGCGGCGGAGTTGGCGGCTGGGCAGTTGACTCAGGTGCTGAATGTGCATGTGGAGGGGCATCAGTCGTATTGGTTGGTGACCCGGCCGGAGCAGACGGATATGCCGCAGTTGCAGGTGTTTGGGCAGTGGTTGCAGGAGGAGATTTGGTTGGCGCAGCGGCAGTTGGAGCCTTCTACGGCGGTTAGCTGATGGGGGTTGGGGGGTTGGGGTGTTGGTAGTGATTGAGTACATATCCGTTATTTGGGTAACGGCTGCTTATGGTTCCGCCCTTACGGCGGCTCACTTTGGAAAAGCCCCAAAGTAAGCAAAGGGCTCTTGCCCCAACACTCGGCACCTCGCTTAGGCTCGGTGTGCCCGTAATCCGCCAGTGATTTGGGGGGCCGCCGCCACGCGCCATCCATGGCGCGGGGCGGCTAAACCGGCATCCCTGCCGGTTTACCCCCCAAATCCCTGTCGAATTCCGGCCAGCGTGTTTGACGGGGCGCCTAAGATCAAAAGCCAGATCAAGATCAAGAGCGGCTCGCTTCGCATCGTGGGTACGCGGCTCCTACATGCGGAGTTTTAACCGGTGCAACGTCACAACTTGATCTTGATCTGTGCGCACAATCCGCCTTCTGCGCGGTTGCTCAAGGTTAGGGAGCCTCCGATGGCCACGGCCAGTTGTTGCGCGATTGCCAGGCCCAGGCCGGTGCCGCCGGTGCCGCGGTTACGTGAGCTTTCCACGCGGTAGAACGGTTGCATGACCTGCACCAGTTCGTCCTCGGCAATGCCGGGGCCGTTGTCCAGGACCTTGATTGACAGTTCGCCCTCGGCCGTCGAGCCGACTTCCAATTGTGCGGCACCGGCGAATTTGAGGGCGTTGTCCACCAGGTTGACCAGCACCCGCCGCAGGGCGTGGGGGCGGGTGTCGATTACCACGGCGCTTTTGCCGCTGAGGCTGACCTGTTTGTGCATGTCCTGGTAGTCGAATACCAGGCTGTCGAGGAAGGCGTCGAGGTTGAGGCGGTGGCTGGCTTCGGTGGCGCCGTGGACGCTGCGCGCGTAGGCCACGCCTTCGCGCACCAGGTGTTCCATCTCGCCCAGGTCGCTCCAGAGTTTGTCGCGTTCGGCGCAGTCGTCCATGAGTTCGGCGCGCAGTTTCATGCGGGTGATCGGGGTTTGCAGGTCATGGGAAATCGCCGCCAGGATCTGCATGCGTTCCTTGAGGTATTCGGCGATGCGCTGTTGCATGGCGTTGAACGCGACGGCGGCGTGGGCCACTTCGGTGGGGCCTTTTTCGTCCAGCGGCGTGGGGTGTGCATTGGGGTCGAGGGTTTCTACGGCGCGCGCCAGGCGGGTCAGTGGGCGGATGGCCAGGCGCACGGCGAACCAGGTGCAGCCCAGCAGCAGCGCCAGTTGCAGCACCAGCACCACCGGCAGCCAGTACGCGACGGGCAGGGCGGCGGGACGTACGTCGAGGGTGATGGGGCTGCCATCGGCCAGGGTCAGGTGTGCCTGGAAGTGCTTCTGCATGCCGGGGATATCGCGAAAGGTCAGCGCGTAGTGCTCGCCCAGCGCATCCGCGATCGAGGTGGCGGCCATGGGCATGTCGTCGCTGCGCATCGGCTCGCCGGTTTCGCCGGCATTGAGCAGGTAGCGGTAGTTCTGCCGGTCGAGGCGCGGCAGCCAGCTGGCGCGTTCGTTGGCGGGCAGTCGGTCGAGGATCGCCACCGAGGTGGCTACGTCGTTTTCCAGGTTGCCGAGCATGGCGGTACGCGCGCTGATGTAGCGCTCGTAGAACTGCGCACTGAACGACAGCCCATGGGCGCACACCAGGCTGATCAGGAAGATCAGCGTCAACTGCGATGCAAGGGTGCGCGGCCAACCTAATCTGAAGCTCATTGCTCGGCCCCGAGGATTTCCACCGGCAGGGAGAACACATAGCCCTCGCTGCGCACGGTCTTGATATACGCGGGTTCGCGGGCGTCATCCAGCAGGCGTTGGCGCAGACGGCTCACCAACAGGTCGATGGAGCGGTCGAACAAATCGGCATCGCGGCCTTGGGTCAGGTTGAGCAATTGGTCGCGGTTGAGCACGCGCTGGGGGTGGTCGAGGAACACCCGCAGCAAGCGGTATTCGGCGCCGCTCAGGGCCACAAGGGTGTCGTCTGCATCGAGCAGGTGGCGGGCGGTGGTGTCCAGGCGCCAGCGGCCGAAGCGGATCAGCCGGCCGGTCTCGCTCACCACCAGGTTCGGCGGCAGCATCCGCGTGCGGCGCAGCACCGCGTTGATACGCGCCAGCAGTTCGCGGGCGGCGAAGGGTTTGACCAGGTAATCGTCGGCGCCCATTTCCAGGCCGATGATGCGGTCGGTTTCATCATTGCGTGCGGTGAGCATCAATACCGGCGTGGCTTTGTGCTTGCCCACCCGCAGCTCGCGACACAGCTGCAGACCGTCATCGCCGGGCATCATGATATCCAGCACGATCAGGTCCACCGGGGTGGTGTCGAGGAAGCTGCGCATCTGGCGGCCGTCGGCAACCACCGTGGTGCGCATGCCATTCTTCTTCAGGTAGTTGCCTACCAGCTCGCGGATCTCCCGGTCGTCATCGACGATCAGGATGTGATCGACATGATCCATGCTGCCTTCCTCGTTAAATACGGATTGGGCCGCAGTCTAGCCACTGGCGACGGCCTTGCCTTGTGCCCTTTGTATTGCAGTGTATCTGGTGATAAGGAGATACACGACGAAGCAAAATTGCCGGTACGACAGGCTCTATTCCGCAGGGTTGCCGATAAACGGTTATGTACTAAGGGATTTTTAATATTTCTAGTTATATGTGTCGCTGGGTAAAGTCGCCGCTCCTTTGTCTATCTCGCCGCTGGGAAATTGTTCATGAACCGTCCCCACGGGCAGCCCACGCCGATCCTGACCTTGCCCCAGGGTGAAAAAGACCCGCTGTCGATCCGCGCCAAGGCCCTGGTGTTTTCCGACCCGCACTCGCTGCAACGTTCTCGGGAGCGTCGGGGCGGCGTATCGGCTGGTTTGAAGAAGCCGATGGCGGCACCTTGTTCCTGAATGAAATCGGCGACCTGCCATTGCCCCTGCAGGTGAAGTTGCTGCGAGTGTTGCAGGAACAGGAGGTGGTGCGCGTGGGCTCGCGCAAGCCGATCAAGATCAATATCCGCCTGGTGACCGCCACCAACATCGACCTGCGCACGGCGGATCTGCTGGGGATCACCCGCAACACCATGCGCACGTTGCTGGTCAATCACGGCATGCTCAAGGGGCGTGCGAAGCCCTGAGCAGCAACGATTCAAACACCTGCTGCACCTGCGGCTCATCGCTGTGGGCTACATTGAAACGCATCGAATCACGATGCGCCGGGTCGTTGCCGAACAGCACGCCCGGCGCCAGCACCATGCCCTGTTTCAACGCCGCCTGGGCGAGCAATTCACCGCTCACTCCCGGCGGCAAGCGCGCCCAGATGAACATCCCGCCCTCATAGCCCAGCGGCAGTTCGCAGCCGCACCGTTTGAGCCATTGCTCGACGCGCCCACCGGCCTCCATCAAACGTTGCACCGTACGCTTGCGATGCTTGGCGTAGCTGCCTTCGCTGAGCATGCGGTAGACGATCTGTTCGAACAATTCCGAGGTCAAGCCGCCGCTCATCAGCTTCATGTTGGTGAGGTTGGCCGCCAGTTGCGGCGCCGCCACCACATAGCTGACGCGCGCGTTGGCGCTGAGAATCTTGGAAAACCCCGACAGGTAGGTGACCTGGTCGAGGCCGGCGAGGGCGGCCAGGCGTGGTGCTGGGTTGGGGTGCAGGTCGCCGTAGAGGTCGTCCTCGACGATGTGGCACGCGTAGCGCTGGGTCAGTTGCAACAGGCGAAACGCCTGGCCCGGGCTGAAGGAATGGCCAGTCGGGTTCTGCAGGACGCTGGTGGTGAGGTACAGGCTGGGCCGGTGTTCGGCCAATAGCTGTTCGAGGGCCGTGAAGTCAAACCCGTCGGGACGGCGCTGGATCGTCACTACCTTGACCCCGTGCAGGGCCAGGTTGGCGTGGAAGTTGAAATAACACGGCGCATCCAGCAGCACCGTGTCGCCAGGCCGTGCCAGCAGGCGCATGAGCATGTCCAGGCCTTGCACGGTGTTGGGGGTGGTGATGATCTGCTCCACCGGCACCGACAGGCCTTCGCCGTGCAGCTTTTGTTGCAGGGCCTGGCGCAACGGCAGCAGCCCGGCCGGTGTACCGAGCCCGGCGATGCGCAATGACGGCGCGCGCACCACGCTGCGCATGGCTTGGCGAATGGCGTCACTGTCCAGCCAGGCCTCGGGCAAGTGGCCGCCGCCGGGGCGCAGGTCGCCGGAGATCGTCGCGAGCGGGCGCCGCAGTACGCTGAGCAAGTCCTGGGGCAGTAAATCCACCCAGTTCGTGGTGGCCGTATGGGTGCGATCGATAGCCACGAAGTAACCACGGCCCTGGCTGGAGGTGAGCAGGTGGCGCCCGCGCAGGCGGTCGAGGGCTTCATTCAGGGTGAACTTGCTTACGCCCAGCACCTGGGTCAGTTCGCGCACCGACGGCAACTTGCTGCCCGCGGCCCATTCACCGTTTTCGATGGCCCGGCTGAACGCCTCGACAATCTGTTGCACCTTGGGGGTACCCGCCACAAAGGCGATGGCCGATACGAACATGGGACTTCCTTATCTTTACAGGTGATTTTACCGGTGAAGTTCGGGCGGATTAGGCCTCACTTTACCTGCCTCGTGCAATGCCAAGTGCCTAGACTGCCCGCTCTCTTCCCCAGGTCTTCGGCCATGACAAGTGCGTTAACCCTCTCTTCGTTCCTCTACTTTCTGTTGTTTTGCGCCACCATGACGTTCAGCCCCGGCCCCATGACCCTGCTACTGTTGAGCCTGGGCCTGCGCGACGGCCTGCGCAGCTCGATTCCCGCGCAGATCGGCGCCAGTGTGTCGTACCTGATTTCGATCCTGATCTTTGCCGTGGGCTTTTCCGAGCTGATCAAGGGCCACCCTGGTATCACCCAGGCCATCCAGGTGATCGGCGTCGCGTACATCCTCCACCTTGCCTACAAACAGTGGACCAGCAGCGGCGTAGTGATCGAACGGATCGGCCATGTGGAAGCGTCGCGCAGCTTGTTTGGCAAGGGCTTGCTGACGGGGTTTTCCAACCCCAAGACCCTCATCATGTTCAGCGCGGTATTCCCCCAGTTTGCCGGGACCGGTGAGCACGTCTCGAGGCTGGACGTCGCCATCCTCGGGCTGACCTTCCTGGTGCTGCAGTTCGCCAGCGGCTGCCTGTATTGCTATTTCGGCCAGCGCATCAAGCACGTGCTGGAAGACCCCAGGCGCCGTGTGCTGTTGCAGCGCATCACCGCCGTGATGCTGCTGGGCGTGGCGTTGATGCTGGCGCGGGGCTTTGCACACTGAGCGTTTTGAAGGCATGAGCGGTAGTGGCGAATTACTGGCCCCCTGATAGACTCCAGGCATTCACTCAGGATCTCACTCCGCCATGTCAGCTGCAGAAGGAAACGGACTTCCGCTCGCTTCACGGCTGTACAAATCCCGCACCCTCGGGTTGACGCTTGGATGTGTCTGCGTGGTGTTCGGGATGTATCCCCTGGACCCCGCCTGGTGGGTGTGGGCGTGGATGCTGATCAACGCGTTTGCCTGGCCGCACCTGGCCTATCAACTGTCCCTGCGCAGCGCCAACGCCCTGCGCAGCGAACGGCGCAACCTGCTGTTCGACTCGTTTTGCGGCGGGTTCTGGGTCGGCGCCATGCACTTCAACCCGCTGCCGAGCGTGACCACCTTGTCGATGATGACCATGAACAACGTGGCCATCGGCGGCCCGCGCTTCATGCTGGCGGGGTGGGTGGCGCAGGCGCTGGGCATCGGCGCGGCATTGTTGGTGTTCGCCCCGGCATTCATTGCCGTGACTACCCAGGCGCAGCTCTACGCCTGCTTGCCGATCCTGATGCTGTATCCGCTGGCCCTGGGCTGGATCTGCTACCGCCAGGCGGTGACCCTGGCGCGACACAAGCGCGAGCTGTTGGCGCTGAGCCGCACCGACAGCCTGTCCGGCCTGCTCAATCACGGTGCCTGGAAGGACCACCTGGAAATCGAGTTCCAGCGCTGCCGCCGTGGCTCGGCCGGCGCCGCCATCGCGTTGATCGACATCGATCACTTCAAGGTCATCAACGACACTTACGGCCATGTCACCGGCGATATTGTCCTGCGCCAACTGAGCAAAGTGCTGCGCCAGAACCTGCGCGCCACCGACCTGGCCGGGCGTTACGGTGGCGACGAGTTCTGCGTGATCCTGCCGGACATGGCCCTCAACCGAGCCACCGAAGTGATGGATGCGTTGCGCGACCGCTTCAACGCCCTGGCCTACGCCCAGGCCCCGACCTTACGCGTCAGCCTGAGCATCGGCCTGGCGCCGTATCAACCGAACCATGCAGATTCCACAAGCTGGTTGAACGACGCCGACCAGGCCTTGTACGAGGCCAAGAGCAGCGGGCGAAACCGTGTGAGTTCCGTGCAGGGGAGTTGGTTGCGATCGATCTAGTGGGGTAGGGTGTGGCAGCCCCTCCAACAACAATCAAGGATCGGTTCATGCTCTTCACCTTCTCCCGCACCCTCCTGGCCGCCACCCTGGCCGTGTCCTTCGCCGTGCCGGCCTACAGCGCCGAACCCCATAAACAGATCCAGGCACAATCCGAACAGTACAAGGCCGACGCCCTGAAACTGCTGGAGCGCCTGGTGAATATCGACTCGGGTTCTGGCTATGAGCCGGGCCTGACGCAAGTGCGCGACATTGCCGTGGATGAGCTGAAACAGCTGGGCTTCTCCATCGAGCTGGTGCCGGACAAAGCGGCCAACAACAGTCACGTGGTGGCCACCCTCAAAGGCACCGGCAAGGCCAGGATCCTGCTGATGGCGCACATGGACACGGTGTTCAAGGAAGGCTCGGCCGCCGAGCGCCCGTTCCATATCAAGGACGGGCGCGCCTATGGCCCGGGCGTGATGGATGACAAGGGTGGCATCGTCGCCGGCATCTACGCGCTCAAAGTCCTCAAGGACCAGGGCTTCAAGGACTACGCGCAGATCACCTTCCTGCTCGACGCCAGCGAAGAAACCGGCTCCGACGCCGCCTCCGAACTGATCCGCAAAACCGCCAAGGCCCACGACGTCACCCTCAACCTCGAACCCGGCCGCCCCGCCGACGGCCTGGTGGTATGGCGCAAAGGCAGCGCCACCGCCGTGGTCGAGGTCAAAGGCAAAGCCGCCCACGCGGGCGTCGCCCCGGAACTCGGCCGCAACGCCGCCATGGAAGCGGCGCACCAGATCCTGCAACTGGGCAAACTGGGCGACGAAGAGAAGAAAACCACCATCAACTTCACCGTAATCAAGGCCGGCGACCGCACCAACGTCATCCCCGACCAAGCCACCGCCAAGGCCGACGTACGCGCGGCCTTGCCAGAAGAATTTGACCGCATCGAGAAAGACCTGGCCCGCGTATCGGCCAATAAACTGATCCCCGAGACAGAAGTGAAGACCACCCTGCAGCGCGGTCTGCCACCGATGCCGCAGACGCCGGAGTCGGACAAATTGGTCGCGATTGCCCAGGGCATTTATGGTGAGTTGGGTAAGACGTTGACGATTGAAGGCAGTGGTGGCGCGGCGGATGCGAGTTTGTCAGCCGGGGTAGGGACGCCGACGTTGGATGGGTTTGGGATTGTTGGCGGGAATATCCATACACCGGAGGAGTATGCGGAGGTGGAGAGCGTCGCGCCGCGGGTTTATTTGTTGAGTCGGATGATTATGGAGCTTTCGAAGCGGTGATTTTCCGCTGAATGACACCCTTTTTTGTAGTGAGCAGGCTTGCCCTGCGTTGGGCTGCGCAGCAGCCCCAAAATCAGACAATGCCGGTTCACCTGAAAACACCCATCGTCTGGATTGGGGCCGCTTCGCGGCCCAACGCGAGCAAGCGAGGGGTGGTACTAAGTTGAATGGTCTTCAATGCTTGCTATTTGTGGTAATACTATTCAGTTCCTACGTTATTTTTTATGTAATTCTGTCTCGTTTCGGTAACTCTTGAGACGTTCAAGCAGTACTGCCATGAATGCTCTTTTGTTAGTTATCTCGTCTTCGAAGTATGTGTCAAATAGATAAAAGATAGATTCAAAATCTTCCTCTTTCGATAGGTAATGCTCAATGGTTTCTATAAACCAAACCTGCTCATCCTCCTTGTATGAGAGGAATTCCGGTTTGGTTAAAATGTCGAATAGCTCTGAAAGTTCAGCTTTGCTATTTACATTTTTTGAAGTTATGACTTCTTCTCTTTCTAGATCTTTGGTGTTTTCTGTGCTGTAAGTAAATAATAAGCCTTGCAATATCGCAAGGTCTGGTTTTCTTTTCATCTGTCGAATTCCGTATAGGCTGTGATTGGTTTTCCATCTGTGTTTAAATGCACAACTGCTTTAGTTTGCTTTCCATATTCTAGACCTTCTCTTTTATATCCTTCGCCGATAATTTTCCCCATATCCATAGGTCTTGAGGTTTCTGCTCGGCCATTGAGTTTAAATATCAGAATAGCTCGCTCAATTGCATTAAATTGATCTCTGTGACTAAGAAAGTGCGTGGCAGCACTTGGTGGTCTTGGTGTGCCTGCTCTTCTTCCTCTGTCAAAGATCTCGATCTCGCCAGTAGTCGGATTTCTAGCGGTTGTTACCCGCTCAAGTTGGGACGCCAATGGGGTTTGAGCCCCATGTTTTTCCAAGAAGTGTGCTCCTGGAATTGATGTCTCAAGCTCCGCTAATCGTCGATGAATGTTTGACTCAGCCAACTCATCAATTCTTGTTTGACGCTCAGCGCGCGTTAGTTGTGGTAAAGCAGGCTCTCCGTCATTGACGTTTAGCGCAGAGCTTTGAGAAATGGCGCCTTGCTTGCAACCATCTCCGCCAGGACATGAGCTCAACCCTAACGGATCAACCCATCCCGTAGGATTGGGCACGTACCGGTAGGCATTGATCCCACCCGCCAGCTTCACCGGATCAGGCGTCAGGTAACGACCAACATCTGGATTGTAGTAGCGATGGCGGTTGTAGTGCAGTCCGCTTTCTTGATCGAAATACTGTCCCTGAAAGCGCAGCGGGTTTTTGACTTTTCCTATGTCGAGACGGCTGATTTCGCCGTAGGCACGGTAATGCGCGGACCAGACGATTTCGCCATCCGGGGCGGTGAGTTCCTGTGGGGTGCCGAGGTGGTCGAGTTGGTAGTGGTAGGGCTTGGTTTCCTTTGGGCCGAAGCCTTCCAGCAGGGCCAGCGGGCGGAAGCTGTCGGGTTCGTAGAGGTAGCTGCGGTGGCGGTTCGCGTGGTGCTCGGCGATGAGTTTGTCGCCCTGCCAGAAGAACTCGGTCGTTATGTCATCAACGGTTTTGCTGATGCGGCGGCCAAATGGGTCGTAGCGGTAGCTAGCGGTCTTGCCGTTGGGCGTCTTAACGCCGATCAGCCGATGCTGGCAGTCGTAGCGGTATTCGGTGACGAGTCGATGGCCTTTGCCGCGTCGTTCGCGGATGAGGTTGCCGAAGGCGTCGTAGTCGTAGTGGTGGTCGCCCTGGATCATCAGGCGGTTGCCGGCGACGATGTCGGGGCCGGGGCGGTTTTGCATGAGCAGGTTGCCGGCGGGGTCGTGGCCGAAGCGTTCTTGCTCGTCTTGGGTGTGGTCGGCGCGGGTAAGGCGGCTTAGGGGGTCGTAGTGGTAGCGGTGGTCGCCCTTGCGGGTGTCGAGCAGGCGGGTGAGGTTGCTGGATTTGTCGTAGTCGTAATGACGGCGGTATAGCGGGCCTTCGGCGTCGTTGATGCTCTGGGTGAACAGGCGTCCCTGGTGGTCGTGTTGGTAGTGGCTGAGCAGTTGGCCTTGTTGGCGCTGCTGTTCGCGACCCGCAGTAAAGAGGTGCGAGATGAGTACTGCGCCGTTCAGTTCGACGGTGGCGAGGTGACCGCCTTTGTCGTGATTGAACGTGAGGCGGTTGTTGTCCGGCAGGCGTAGGTTTCGAAGGTTGCCGCAGGCGTCGTAGCCGTAGCGCAGGGTGCCCCAGCCTTGGTGTTCGGCGGTGAGGCGGTTTTGAGCGTCGTATTCGTAGGCCAGGGCCCAATGGCCATCTTCGACGCTGAGGAGATTGCCCTGGCGGTCGTAGGCGTAATCAACCTTGTTGCCATCAGGTAAGGTTTTTCTTACGAGCCGACCGGCATGGTCGCGCTCGTAGCGGGTAACGAGCTGACTACCGTCATCACCGTGTTCGGTCTTTTCCTGCAGGTTGCCATTGAGGTCGTAGACGTAAGCGGTGCGCTGACCATCAAACCCGATTTCCTGCTGGATCAGGCCGTTAGGGTGGTAAGCGAGTTTGTAGGTCTCGCCGACTTCATTCTTGATCTCGGTCAGCAGCAAACGCGCATTGTCGTAGCGGTAGTTGACCTGGCTACCATCGGCATTGATACGTCGGCTGATCAGGTGCAGGCCGTCTGCATATTCGTAACGAGTAACGTGCCCCAGTTCATCGCGCTCGGCGGTGATTTTTCCGTAGGGGTTGTAGCTGTATTCCCTGAACTCGCCGCCTGGCGGCACAACGCGAATCAACCGACCCACGCTGTCCCACTGATACTGGGTCAGCGCGCCATGCTCATCCTCCCGCGCAATTTGTCGCCCAAGATCGTCATAGCGATAGCGCTTGAATCCCCCATTCGGCAACTGCTCCTCAAGCAACTGCCCACGCTCATTCCAAACCAGCCGCTGACAGCTATGATCCGGGTACCAAACCCCAACCAGCTGCCCGTATTTGTTGTAGCTGTAGTCAGTCACATGACCGTCAGGATCGGTCTTGCGCGTTACATCGCCTTGATCATTGCGCTCATACTTCCAAACCGCCTGACCCCGCCTTACAACCCGTACGAACCCGTTGTCATGCTCGTAGGTCGTTGGCTCATCGTCCCCCGGAAATAACGCCACCAAGCGCCCAGCTTCGTCGTACTGATACGCCGTGATCGCGCCCAGCGGATCCTGCTCAACCGTCAGCCGCCCGTTGTCATCGTAGGACTTGAAGTGCTCGGCCCCGTCCGGATCCACCCGCTGCACCAGCCGTGCGCGCTGGTCATGCACGTAGACTTCCTGGCTGCCATCGGCGTTAAACACCGTGACCTGCCCGTTGTCGTCCCAGGCATACCGCGTGTCCATCTGCGAAAAGCTCGCCCAATGCCGGACACACCGCGCCGCCTTGCCAGCCCGTTCCCACTCCCAGTAGAAACTCGCCCCACCGGCCAAGCCGCGTTCAAGAATGACGTGCTGATCGTCGTACCGATAAACCTCGCTTTCACCGACAGCGTTAGTCGCTGAAATCAGTCGGCCAAGGTCGTCATAGGCGTAGGAAACAACCGTCTGTTCCGTCACCCAAACATACGGACCCTCGTCCACGATGCGTTGAATTTGGTAGTCCACCGCCA